>NZ_ATAO01000135.1 GCF_000455825.1 Microbacterium maritypicum MF109 | reverse complement strand
CGCCGATGACCAGGCGGGCGGAGGAGCCCCACGGCGTCGAGATCGTCCCGACCTCCTGGTCGGGGGTGGCGACGGGCACCTCGTGGAAGCCGGAGCGGACACCGTCCAGGGCGGCGAGCACACCGGCGTTCACCGAATCGCGTGACGACCCACCGAGGATCACGCCGGTCACGGCCAGCGGATCGGTGGTGCCCACGACGAGGGTGGCCGTGTACAGCAGGCTGTAGGTGCCTTCGCCGAGGGTGCCGGTCTTCAGTCCCGTGATCCCGCTGGTGCCGAGAAGGCCGTTGGTGTTGTAGAGCAGGCCCGCTCCGGGGAGCGTGATCGAGGGGGTGGCGACGATCTGGGCGATCACCGGGTTCGCGGCGGCGAGCTTTCCGATGGCCACGAGATCGACAGGCGTGCTCGTGTTGCGCGGGCTGATGCCGGTGGGTTCGGTGATGGTCGTGCCGGTCAGCCCCTGGGCGGCGAGCCAATCCCGCGTCGCGCCCAGGAACGCGCTCTGCGACCCGAAGACGTGCGACGACAGCGCCTCGGCATAGTTGCTCGCCGAGGGGATCAGCATGGCCGCCAGGGCATCGCGCAGCGACATCGACGTGCCGGTGGGCATCGGCGCGATCGTGGCGCCCTGCACGTAGTACCGGTCGTAGAGGTCGTGGTCGGCCTTGCCGAACGTGATGGTGGGACCGGGGTCATCGACGGAGGCGAGCGGCGACGCGTCGAGGATGACGAGTGCGGTGATGAGCTTGGTGATGCTCGCGATGGGCAGGGGTTCGCCGGTCCCGCTCGACGACCAGATGCCACTCGCCCCCTCGCCCAGATAGGCGTCCGCGCCGGCGATGCTGATCGCTGACGCACCCGCCGGTGGCGTGGCGATCGACGCCGCATCGACGGCCGGGACCTGCGGTGTCTGCGTGGTCACCGCCGGCGGATCCACGGGCGCGGTGAGCGCCCACCCGATGTAGACACCGGCGGCAGCCAGCAGCACGAAGATGCAGGCGCCGGTGATGATGAGCCCCCGCCGCCTGCGCTTTCGGCGCACCTCCGGATCGATCCGATCACGGGGGGAGAGGAACTCCTGCTCGTGGGACATCAGTTCAGCGAAATCGGAGAGGTCGTCCGCCGGTGGATTCGGTGCCGTCATGGTGACACTCATCTTGGCCGACCCCTGCCGCACGCGCTATCGGCCATTCGGGGGACACGGGAACGGTCTGTCGAAGTGCGGAGCGGAAGGGGTATGGATCATTGCAGACTCGGAGATTTTCGAGGAAAATCTCCGCTTCTGCGGTAGATTCTCTCCATGCAGACGTATCGGATCGCTCGCGCAGCGCAGCTGCTCGGCGTGAGCGACGACACCGTCCGGCGTTGGATCGAACAGGGGCTGCTTCCGGTCACCGATGCCGTGCCCGCCGAGATCCCCGGCGATGCCGTCGCGGAACGGGCCGTCGCGCTCGCGGAGGAGGCGAAGAGTGCCGGAGATGTGCTCTCCAGCGCGCGCAACCGCTTCGTGGGAATCGTCACCCGGGTGCAGATCGACGGGCTGATGGCGCAGGTCGACATCCAATCCGGTCCTCACCGCGTGGTCTCGCTGATGTCTGCCGAGGCCGCGCGCGAACTGCACCTCGGGGTCGGCGCGCTCGCCACCGCCTCCGTCAAGGCGACCCAGGTCGTGGTCGAAGTACCGAAAGGCTGACATGAACCGCACGCTCCGCGCCGCCGCCGTCCTCGCCGCCGCCGCGCTCGCCCTCACCGGCTGTGCGGGCGCCACCGAGAGCACCGCCTCGCCCTCGCCGTCGGCGGAGAAGAGCGGTGTGAGCGGAGAGCTCACGGTCTATGCCGCCGCATCGCTCAGCGGGGCTTTCGATGCGATCGGCGAGGCGTTCACCGCCGAGAACCCCGACGTGCGGTTCACACCCGTCTACGACGGCTCGTCGACCCTCGTCACACAGATCCTCGAAGGAGCACCGGCCGACGTATTCGCGTCCGCCGACGAGGCGAACATGGACAAGGCGGCGGATGTGGCGGTCGATCCGACGCTGTTCGCCTCCAACACCCTCGTGATCGCGGTGCCGGCGGGCAACCCGGGCGAGGTGGAGACCCTCTCCGATCTCGCCGACGTGACCACGGTGCTGTGTGCGCCCGAGGTGCCGTGCGGTGCGGCCGCCGCGAAACTGCTCTCGACGGCGGGCGTGACGGTCGACGCCGCCAGTCTCGAGCAGAACGTCACGGCCGTGCTCACGAAGGTTGCCGCTTCCGAAGCGGATGCCGGGCTCGTGTACGCCACCGATGTGATCGGACGTGACGACGTCGAGGTGATCGTGCCCGACGGTGCCGACGACGTCGTCAACCACTACCCGATCGCCGCGCTGGCCGATGCGCCGAACGCCGAGGCGGCCGATGCGTTCGTGACGTTCGTGCTGTCGGACGCGGGTCAGAAGATCCTGGCGGACTTCGGCTTCGGGGCTCCATGAGCGTGACCGGCGCACGCGGATACGCTCCGCGCGCGCTCGCTGTTCCGGCCCTCATCGGACTGTCGTTCCTCATCCTGCCGCTGACCGCACTCGTGGCGCGGGTGCAGTGGTCGACCTTTCTCGCCGATGTGACGTCGGAGGCTGCGCTCTCGGCGCTTTTGCTTTCGCTGGGCACCGGCCTGCTGGCCACCGTGCTGTGCATCGTCGTCGGGGTGCCGCTCGCGCTCTACATCGCCCGCTCCGGGCCCCGCCTGGCCGCGGTGCTGCGTGCCGTCGTCACGGTGCCGCTGGTGCTGCCCCCCATGGTGGGCGGCGTCGCGCTGCTCTACCTGTTCGGGCGCGCGGGGTGGCTCGGCGGGCTCGGCCTGTCGTTCAGCACCCCGGCTGTCGTGCTGGCACAGACATTCGTCGCCCTGCCCTTCCTGGTGCTGGCCGTCGAAGGCGCGGTGCGCACCTCGGGCGTGGACTACGAGCGCACGGCGGCAGCGCTCGGAGCCGGACGATGGACGATCCTGCGCCGCATCACCCTGCCGCTCGCCGCGCCGGGCATCGTCGCCGGCGTCGTGCTGTGCTTCGCGCGGGCCATCGGCGAGTTCGGCGCGACGGCGCTGTTCGCCGGGAACCGGCCGGGAGTCACCCAGACGATGCCGCTCGCGATCTACACCGCGTTCAACGGTGCCGGAGTGTCGCAGGGCACGGCGGTCGCCCTCGCCCTGCTGCTGCTCGCCACCGCGATCATCGTGCTGCTGCTCGTGCGCGGCTGGCGACCGGGGGCGGCGCGATGACCCTGGCGAACGGTCTGCCGGCCGAGCGCCGCGCCGCCGTCGAACCGGGACTGCGCGCCGACATCGTGGTCGAGCGCGAGCACTTCGCCGTCGAGGTCGCCGTGCAGGCCGCGGTCGGTGAGACGGTCGCCGTCATGGGACCGAGCGGCGCGGGAAAGTCGACACTGCTGCAGGCCCTCGCGGGACTCGAGCCACTGACCGCCGGGCAGATCGACGTCGCGGGACGCGTGGTCGACCGCGTGTCCGCGCCCCGCGTGCGGACCACGCCGATGAATCGGGGCATCGTGCTGCTGGGACAGGATGCACGGCTGTTCCCGCATCTCTCGGTGCGCGAGAACGTGGCTTTCGGCCCCCGAGCTGCAGGGGCGGATGCCGGCTCGGCACGCGACCTTGCGGACGAATGGCTCGCACGCGTCGGACTCCGCGGTGCCGGCGGACGGATGCCTCGCGAGCTCTCCGGCGGGGAGGGGCAACGCGTCGCGGTCGCCCGGGCTCTCGCCGCGTCCCCGCGCGCGGTGCTGCTCGACGAGCCGCTGGTGGCGCTCGACCCGGCGACGGCCGGCGACATCCGACAGATGTTGCGTGATCAGCTGGCCGGGATCACCACGATCGCGGTCACGCACGATGCCGCGGATGCCGTCGCGCTGGCGGAGCGGCTCGTGATCATCGAGGCCGGTCGGGTCACACAGAGCGGACCGGTGCGCGCCGTCCTGTCGGCTCCGGCTTCCGGGTTCGTCGCGTCGATCGCGGGGGTCAATCGCGTGGCGGGGGTCGCCGCGGGCGGCGCCTGGCGGAACGGAGATCTGCACCTCACGACCGCGGATGCCGGCTCGCTCGCGCTCGCCGCAGTCGACGGCACCCCTCTCGCTGCGGTCTTCCGCCCCGAGCACGTGCGCGTCGTCGACGCCGCGGATCCGGATGCCTGGCGCACCGAGGTCACGCGACTCGAGCCCACCCTCGCCGGTGTGCGCGTGCAGACCGCGGGATGCGCGGTCGATGTCTCCCTCGCCGACGCTGCCGGGCTCGCGCCGGGAGATGCGGTCCACCTGCGGGTAGACCCCGCGCACGTGAGCTTCGTGCCCGTGCTCTGACGAAGTCGCCGCCGACGCTTCCGGACACTGGCAATCTGCCGGTCGTCGCCACGAAACCGGCCCTGCCCCGGTCGTCGCGGGTTACTCTCAAGAGATGACGGGGAGTGGGGAAGCGCCATGGCGGCCGTACCGGTCGTGATCGGTGTGCGCGCGCCGCGCGTCGATCCGTCTCCGCAGGCCGCCTCTCTCGCAGGAATCGGCGGAGGTCTCGTCGACACGCACGGCCGGGTGCATCGCGATCTGCGCATCTCGCTCACCGATCGCTGCTCCCTGCGCTGCACGTACTGCATGCCCGAGCAGGGCAACGAGTGGCTCGCCCGCACGAGCATCCTCTCCACCGACGAGATCGTCGAGGTGGCCGAAGTGGCCGCGGCCCTCGGCATCCGCACCTTCCGGCTCACCGGCGGCGAGCCGCTGCTGCGGACCGACATCGTCGAGGTGGTGAGGCGAATCTCCCGCATCGAGGGGGAGGGGGGCCCCGTCGAGGTCGCGATGACCACCAACGGCATCAGCCTCGCCCAGAAGCTCCCGGCCCTGATCGATGCCGGGCTCACTCGCCTCAACATCAGCATCGACACGGTCGATCGTCAGCGCTTCGCCGACCTGACCAGGCGCGACCGCCTCGACGATGTGTTCGAGGGCATCGCGGCGGCTGCGGCATCCGAGCTCCGCCCGCTCAAGCTCAACGCGGTCGCGATGCGCGGCGTCAACGACGACGAGCTGGTCGACCTGGTGGAGTTCGCGATGAGCGTCGGCGCGCAACTGCGATTCATCGAGCAGATGCCGCTCGACGCCGGACACACCTGGGACCGGGCCTCGATGGTCACGCGCGAGGAGATCCTCGCGTCGCTCGGGGAACGCTGGCGTCTCGATCCGGTCGAGGGTCGGGGAGGCGCACCCGCCGAGAAGTGGCGGATCGACGGCGGCCCGCATGAGGTCGGTGTGATCGCCTCGGTCACGGCCCCGTTCTGCGGCGCCTGCGACCGCCTGCGGCTGACGGCAGACGGCCAGCTGCGCAACTGCCTCTTCTCGCTCGCCGAGTACGACCTGACCGGGCTGCTGCGCGGAGAGTCGGCCTCCGCCCCGGGCGAGCGCGCCGATGAGATCGCCGCACTGCTGCGCTCGTGCGTGCACGGCAAGCTGCCGGGGCACGCGATCGACGACCCCTCCTTCCTGCAGCCGGCCCGCGGGATGAACGCGATCGGCGGCTGACCGGGCCCGTGCGCACCACGCAATCACGCTCGGCAGTGCTGTCGCAGCTCTGGGACGAGATCGAGAGTCTCCGTCCAGACGATCGGATCCTGGTGGCGCTCGACGGCTTCGACGGCGCAGGGAAGACGCATCTCTCTCACGAACTCTCAGCACAGGCTCGACGACGCGAAGGCCGGCCGGTCGTCGGCGTGAGCATCGACGGATTCCATCGCCCGAAGGCCGAGCGCATCGCAGCGGGCACAGGACCGGAGGGCTTCTACTCCGGTTCCTACCGATACGACGCGTTCCGCGCCTGTGTCGTCGATTCCCTGCGCGCGCACGGGGCGATCACGCCGGCTGTCTGGGACGTCGGTCGTGACGAACCCGTCGACCCTGCACCGATCGCCGTCCCTCCGACGGGGGTCGTCCTCGTCGACGGGATCTTTCTCCAGCGCCCCGAAATCGCCGCCGTGTGGGATGCCACGGTCTGGGTCCATGCGCCGTTCGAGGTCAGCGTCCCCCGGGGCAACGCCCGATTCCCGGGGAGCCACGACCCCGATCCGGAGGCGCCGTCCAACCGCCGGT
Organism: Microbacterium maritypicum MF109; assembly: GCF_000455825.1. Taxonomy (GTDB): domain Bacteria; phylum Actinomycetota; class Actinomycetes; order Actinomycetales; family Microbacteriaceae; genus Microbacterium; species Microbacterium maritypicum_A. Next base: position 93,448 of record NZ_ATAO01000135.1, on the reverse strand, counting down.
ACGTCGGTGGGCAGCGTCTGTACGTCGCGGAGGCCCGACCGCAGGAGCGGGCGACCTGGGTCTGGGACAACACGGTCCTCGACCGGCCGACAGTGCGGCGGAACGGGGATCCTTCGGCTTCGGCCGACTAGCGAAGACGCCGCTCGAAGACCACGTTGATCGGAGTGAACCCCATTGCCTCGAAGAACGTGTGCGCGTCGTGGTTGAACGACCACGAATCGAGTCTCACCGCATCTACGTCCTCTGCGCGCCCGATGGCGACGGCAGCGTCCATCAGTTGCTGACCGACGCCTTGTCGCCGTTGGCCGGGGTCGACAGCGATGTGGTGCACATACAGGCTCTTGGACGCGTGACGGAACGGATTCGCAGGTCGCGCGTTGACCTCGGCGAGTATGTAGCCGCCGACCGCGCCGTCCACGTCCGCGATGAGGACGATCGCACCCTCAGCTAGCTGCTCGGCGAGGAACGCACGCAGCGCCTCCGGTTCTGGCTCTCTGAAAAGATCGGGTCTCCCCTCCGCGTGTAGCAGTTGGACCCCGGCGTTGAGGGCGCTGAGCCGATCGATGTCTGCTGTTGTCGCTCTTCGAACCAACATGGCCGAAGCCTATCGACCGACGGCTTTCGGGACTTCGGAGGCTGATCCGCGGTGCGGGGCCGCGACGGCTTCTTATTCGTATACACAAATCGGTGATTTTCGTATACGCCAATGGCATGAGCGAGCACCTGTTGAACGGCAGGCCCGTGACCGACGAGCAGATCCAGGCGTGGGCAGATGAGGCCGAGGCCGGCTATGACCTGTCGACACTTCCCAAGCCGCGTCGAGGTCGACCGACCGTGGGCGATGGGCCCGGCGTGGTAATTCCGGTCCGGCTCGACGCAACCACCATCGCTGCCCTGACGGCGCGCGCTGAGGCCGAGGGCATCGCCACGCGCTCTGAGGCGATTCGCGCCGCGGTGCGCGAGTGGGCACACGTTGCCTGAACTGCACGGATCAGCCCGCAAGCACTACCGACGTGACCAACTCGACGAACTCCAAGTCGTCCCCGCCATCGTCATGTCCGGGGTGAGCGCATCGCCCCGGCCCTCTACGCGAGGAACTCCCGGGCCGCGGCCGACAGCGCGGTGACGCCGACCTCGATCGTCGGGTGGATCTCCGGTGCGAAGAACGGCGAGTGGTTGGTGGGGATGTCCTCGCCCAGGCGGCCCGCGGCGACTGCTTCGGCGAACCGGGCGGGGTCGATGCCGCCCCAGAACCAGAACACGAGGGGTGCCCCGGCGTCGCGGGCGAACCACGAGACGTCTTCGCTGCCGGTGAACATTCCGGGGTCGATGACGGCCGCCTCGCCCAGGGCGCGCTGCAGGGCCGCGGTCACCCGGACGGTGGCGTCCTCGTCGTTGATGGTGGCGGGGAGCGTGTGGTCGGTGCGGATCTCGGGCTCCCGCTCGGCGCCCGAGGCGGTGGCCTCTGCCCGCACGATGCGCTCGACGCTCGCGAGCACCTTGTCGCGCGTCTCCTCGTTCGGATAGCGCAGGCTGAGCTCGAGCTTCGCCTCGGCGGGGATGATGTTGTTCTTGAGGCCCGCGTGGATCGATCCCACGGTCACGACGGCGACGCCCTGCGGGTCGATCTCGCGCGAGGCGATGGTCTGCAGGCGCATCACGGTGGCGGCGGCCATGACGACGGGGTCGATCGTGGCATGCGGGCGCGAGCCGTGTCCGCCGCGGCCGTGCAGGGTGACGGTGAGTCCGTCGGAGGCGGCCATCTGCGTGCCGCTGCGCACGCCGATCACGCCGGCGGGCAACGGGGTCACGTGCTGGCCGAGCACCACGTCGGGCTTCGGGTAGCGGTCGAGGATCCCGTCGTCGAGCATCGCTCGCGCTCCGGCGCCGTACTCCTCGGCAGGCTGGATCAGCACGACGAGGGTGCCCGACCAGTCGGATCGCTCGGCGACGAGCTTCTCGACCGCACCGATCATGGCGGTGACGTGCATGTCGTGACCGCAGGCGTGCATGACGGGAACGGTGGTGCCCGCGGGGTCGACGCCCTTCGCCGTGCTCGCGTAGGACAGACCGGTCTGCTCCTCGACGGGCAGTGCGTCCATGTCGGCTCGCACCCAGACGACCGGGCCTTCGCCGTTGCGCAGCACTCCGACCACGCCGGTCACCCCGACGCCCTCCTCGACCTCGAGCCCCAGATCGCGCAGGTGCTGGGCGGCGATGCCGGCGGTGCGCGTCTCCTGGAACGAGAGCTCAGGATGCTGGTGCAGGTCGATGTAGAGCGCTTCGAGATCGATCGTCATGGCCCGAGCCTAGCCCGGCCGGCGGTCGTTGCCGAGGGCCCGCGATCGACGGATCAGGCGGGGTGCACGTACGTCGGCAGCGCCGGCCCGGGGTGCAGCACGGCGTTCACGATCGCCTGGATCGCGAATTCGCTGGCTCCGCCGAGCTCGACGACGTCGGGGTGCAGGAGCCACTGCAGCTGCAGACCGTCCATCACCGCGAGGATCGCGGCGGCGGCTGCGGCGATCGTGTCGGGATCGCGCACACCCTCCTGGGCGCACAGCTCGTGGAACGCCGCCGTGACCTCGCGACGCAGGGTCGTGTAGCGGTCCTCGAAGAAGTGCCGCGCCGGGTGGTCGTCGGTCACCGACTCGGCGGACAGCACCGTATAGGCCTGCACGATGCCGGGCCGCTTCTCGTTCGCGAACGCCGTGCGCACCAGATGCAGGAACAGCTCAGGTCCGTCCGGGATGTGCTTCTCGGCGAGCTCGGCGACGTCGGCCTGGTCGCGATAGGCGAGAACCTCGAGCAGCAGCTTCTGCTTCGAGCCGAAGTGGTGCAGGACGCCGGCGTGGGTGATGCCGACCTGCTCGGCCACGTCGGCCAGAGTGCCGTTGGTCGAGCCCTTGTTGCCGAAGATCTCGACGGCTGCTTTGAGGATCTGCTCGCGTTTCGCGAGGGTCGCCGGGCGCACGCGCACTGTCTGGTCGCTGTCTACCACCGCGGCCTCCTCTCCATCGTCGGGCTGTGCTTGCGATCAAACTTACTACTCGGTAACCTCACGAGAGCTTACTTTCTCGACAGTAAGCAAATCACGACAGTCGGTGGACTCCCGTCCTCCGGCGACGCAGCACAAAGACCCGTGCCCTAGGAGAAGCAATGAAGCTCAGAAAGTCTCTGATCGCCGCGACCGCGATCACCGCCCTCGGCGTATCGGCCCTCGCCGGATGCTCGGCTGGCGGTGGATCCGACGATGGCGCCGGCTCCGCATCCCTCACCATCGCGAAGCCCGATGGCGCGATCACCACCGAATCCAACAACCCCTTCGTCGGCGACTCGTCCGCCTCGAAGTACGGCTACGGCAAGGTGATCTTCGAGACCCTCGCCCTCGTAAACCAGACCGGCGACCGTGGTGTCACCCCGTGGCTCGCCGACAGCCTGGAATGGAACGACGACTACACGGTGCTCACTGTCGTTCCTCGCGCCGACGTCACCTGGAGCGACGGCGAGCCCTTCACCGCCGAAGACATCGTCTACTCCTACGAGCTCGCCTCCACCCCCGCCCTCGACACCGCGGGCCTCCAGCTCGACAGCGCTGCCGTCGACGGCGACAAGGTCGTGCTGACCTTCGCCGCGTCGAAGTACGTCAACCAGGCCCGCGCCCTGCACGTGCCGATCGTCCCGAAGCACATCTGGGAGAACCTCGACGACCCGGCCACCGACCCCGTCAAGGGCGACGACCTGGTGGGTACCGGACCCTACGTCCTCTCGAACTGGTCGACCGAGTCGGTCACGCTCGACGCCCGCGACGACTACTGGGGCGGCGACCTGGCCGTGCCCGAGCTGCACTACGTCTCGTACGGCGACAACACCGCGCTCACCACGGCCCTCGCGAACGGCGACGCCGACTGGGCGCAGGCGTTCATCCCGCAGATCGAGGAGCAGTTCCTCTCGGCCGATCCCGAGCACAACAAGTTCTGGGCGGCTCCCACCACCGGTTCCGCGACGCTGTTCATGAACCTGCAGCAGAAGCCGTTCGACGACCCGGCCTTCCGTCAGGCGCTCGCCTGGGTGATCGACCGCGACGCCTACGTCGACATCGCCCGCGAAGGCGCCAGCGAGGCCGTCTGGTCGGTGACGGGACTCTCCTCGATCCTCGACGACGAGATCCAGCCCGAGTTCCAGGGCAAGGAGTACGCGGTCGACGCCGAGAAGGCCCGCGAACTGCTCACCACCGCCGGGTACACCTGGAAGGACGACGCGCTGATCGACCCCGACGGCGCACCCGTCTCGTTCACGCTCTCCGTCCCCTCCGGCTGGAGCGACTGGAACACCGCGCAGGAGCTGATCGCCGAAGACGTCACGGAGGCCATCGGCGCCGAGGTCAAGATCGACATGCCCGACTGGGGCGGCTGGGCCGATCCCCGAGACAACGGCACGTTCTCCGCGATCATCCACTGGCTCGAGGACAGTGGCACGGCCTACGGCCTGTACACCTCGACCATGGACCCGCGATGGATCTCGGACGGGAAGGCCGGCTTCAACTTCGGTCGCTTCGACGACCCGACGGCGACGGCCGCGCTGAACTCCTACGCCAACGCCTCGTCGGACGAGGAGCGCACCGCCGCGGTCGACACGCTGCAGACGATCTTCTCCGAGCAGGTGCCGGCCATCCCGCTGGGCGCGCACCCGCTGCTGGGCGAGTTCAACACCCGCAACTACGTCGGATGGCCTTCGGAAGAGGACCCGTACGCGTCTGCCGACCCGACTCAGCAGAACATCGTGCAGATCCTCACGAAGCTGAAGCCCGCCGAGTAAGCAGCATCCTGCCGGGGAGCCCGCCTCGACGACGGTGCGGGCTCCCCTGATCAGGTCGACGAAGGACACCCTCATGCCAGACCCCCTGCTCAGCGTGCGCGACTTCTCGGTCGTGTACGACGTCGATCCGCCCGTCGAGGCGGTGAAGAACGTCACCCTCGAACTGCAGCGCGGCGAGATCCTCGGTCTCGCCGGTGAGAGCGGATGCGGCAAGACCACGCTCGCCTACGGTGTGCAGCGCCTGCTGCGGGCACCCGCGGTCATCACCGGCGGCAGTGTGACCTTCCACGATGTGACCGGGGTCGACATCGACATCAACGCCCTCGGCGTGGATGCCATGCAGCGGTTCCGCTGGGACAAGGTCTCGATGGTGTTCCAGGGGGCGATGAACGCCCTCAACCCGGTGGCGACGATCGGTTCGCAGCTGGAGGACGTCTTCGAGATCCACCGCCCGGACATGAACCGCAAGCAGCGGCGCGCCGAAGCCGAGGAGCTGCTGGAGATCGTGAAGGTCGGACGCCAGCGCGTGCGCTCCTTCCCGCACGAACTGTCCGGCGGCATGCGCCAGCGCGTGATGATCGCGATGGCCCTCGCGCTGCGTCCGCAGCTGATGGTCATGGACGAGCCGACGACCGCCCTCGATGTGCTGGTCCAGCGGGAGATCCTCAAGCAGATCTCGCAGCTGCGGCACGAATTCGGCTTCTCGGTGATCTTCATCACCCACGACCTTCCGCTGCTCCTGGAGATCAGCGACCGGATCGCGATCATGCGGGAGGGCGAGATCATCGAGCTCGCGACCGCGGAACGCATCTGGACGCAGCCCGAGCACGAGTACACGAAGACACTGCTGTCGTCGTTCCCCCGGCTCACCGGGGAGAGAGGGGTGCTGGTGCGATGACCACCCTCGAATTCCGCGGTGTCACCAAGGCCTACAACGTGCGCGGGGCGGGCCAGATCAAGGCCCTCGACGACGTGAGCTTCACCCTGACCTCCGGGCGCACGATCGGGCTGGTCGGCCAGTCCGGGAGCGGCAAGTCGACGATCGCGAAGATCCTCACCCAGCTTGAGACCCCGACCAGCGGAGAGGTGCTGCTCGACGGCACGCCCATCCCTCGTCGTGGCAAGGGGCTCCGGAAGTACCGGCAGCAGCTGCGCATGGTGTTCCAGGACCCGTTCGCCTCGCTCAACCCGTACCACTCGATCCGCTATCACCTGGAGCGGCCGATCCGTCTCGACGACGTCGTGCCGAAGAAGCAGACGGAGGACGAGGTGCGCCGGCTCCTCGCGCGCGTGCGCCTGGACGCGGACGCGGTGATCGATCGACGCCCGCACGAGCTGTCGGGTGGCCAGCGGCAGCGCGTGGCCATCGCCCGTGCCCTGGCCTCGCGCCCCTCGCTCCTCGTCGCCGACGAGCCCGTGTCGATGCTCGACGTGTCGATCCGCCTCGGCGTGCTGAACCTGCTCGCCGATCTGCAGCGCGAAGAGGGGCTCGGCGTGCTCTACATCACCCACGACCTCGCGACCGCCCGCCACTTCAGCGACGAGATCATGGTCCTCAACCAGGGCCGCGTCGTGGAGTACGGCGCCGCCGACGACGTGATCCTCCATCCGCAGGACCCGTACACGCGGGAACTGCGCTCCGCTTCCCCCGACCCGGACACCTTCTTCGCGCAGGCCGCATCGAACGGAGGCACCCTGTGAGCACCGCATTCCCCCAGCTCGACGACAACGACCTGGTCGCCCGCGACGCCCTCGAGGTCGGCACCACCGCCACCGCGGCAGAACGCGGACGCCGACGTGTGCCGTGGCGCTTCTTCGCCGGCCGAGCCGCCTTCTACCTGTTCACCCTGTGGGCGGCCATCACCATCAACTTCTTCCTTCCGCGCCTCATGAAGGGCGACGCGGTCAGCTCCTACCTCGCGCGCAACCGCAACGTGAGCCCCGAGGCCGCCGATGCCCTGCGCATCCTGCTCGGCATCGACACCGACAAGTCGATCTGGCAGCAGTACCTCGAGTACTGGGGGATGCTGCTGCGCGGAGACCTCGGCATCTCGACCCTGCACGGTCTGCGGCCCGTGGCGGAGGTCCTCGCCGCCGCCCTCCCGTGGACGCTGGGTCTCGTCGGCATCGCGACCATCATCTCCTTCACGATCGGCACGATCGCCGGGGCCGTCGTCGGCTGGAAGCGCGGCAGCAAGCTCGACGCGATCATCCCGGTGACCACGTTCTTCAACACCATCCCGTACTTCTGGCTCGGACTCATCGCGATCGCGATCTTCTCCTCGACCCTGAAGTGGTTCCCCTCATCGCACGCGTACGACAAGGGTCAATCCCCGGAGTGGAGCTTCGACTTCATCGGCCAGGTGATCATGCACGGCACGCTGCCGGCGCTGACGATCGTGGTCGCCTCGCTGGGCGGATGGGTGCTCGGCATGCGCAACATGATGCTGACCGTGCTCGACGACGACTACATCACCGTGGCTCAGGCCAAGGGCATGCCCAACAAGCGCGTCCTCTGGGGCTATGCCGCTCGCAACGCCGTGCTGCCGCAGATCCAGAGCTTCGCGCTGTCGATCGGCTTCATCGTCGGCGGCACGATCGTTATGGAGATGGTGTTCAGCTATCCGGGCGTCGGCAAGCTGCTGCTCGACGCGACCAACGCCAAGGACTTCGCTCTCATGCAGGGCGTGTTCCTCGTGATCACGCTGTCGGTGCTCGTGGCCAACATCCTCGCGGATGTCGTCTACGCCTACCTCGACCCGCGCACGCGCCAGATGGAGTCCTGACATGACCGTTCCCACCACCGCCGCGAGCACCGCGCCCGACGGGTCGGCCGTCGTCTCCGGCATGCCGGAGACCGCGACCCTGCGCACCCCACCGGCGGGCGCTCCGCCTCGCAAGACGTTCTGGACGCAGCTCGCCCAGGCGTTCGCGATGTTCCGCAACCCCAAGTCGATCGCCGGGCTCATCATCCTCGGAGTGTTCGTGCTCATCGCGATCCTCGCGCCGTGGATCTCACCCTACGGGCCGACGCAGAAGGATCGCACGGCGTTGCGGCAACCGCCCTCCTGGGAGCACTGGCTGGGGACGACCCACATGGGGGAGGACGTGCTGAGTCAGATCATCTACGGCACCCGCGGTGTGATCGTCGTCGGCTTCCTCGCCGCCTTCATCGCCACGATCATCGCGATCACCATCGGTGTGATCGCCGGCTACGTACGCGGCTGGAAGAGCGAGTCGCTCTCGGCGCTGACGAACGTGTTCCTGGTGATCCCGGGCATCCCGCTCATCATCATCATCGCTTCGCAGTTCGAGAACCCGCCGCTGATCGTGATCGCCGCGGTGCTCGGCATCACCGGGTGGGCCTGGGGCGCTCGCGTGCTGCGCGCGCAGACCATGTCGCTGCGCAACCGCGACTTCATCCAGGCAGCACGCGCGAACGGCGAACCGCTGCGCCGCATCATCACGGTCGAGATGCTGCCGAACCTCATGGCGCTCATCGCATCGAGCTTCGTCGGCACGGTGACCGCCGCGATCCTCGGCCTCACCACGCTGGCGTTCATCGGGGTGATCCCGGTGAGCAATCTGAACTGGGGCACGATCCTGTTCTGGGCGCAGCAGAACGGCGCCTTCCCGCGTCTGTGGTGGTGGTACGTGCCCGCAGGGCTCTGCATCGCGATCATCGGTGTGGCCCTCTCTCTCATCAACTTCGGCATCGACGAATACGTCAACCCGCGCCTGCGCTCGGCCGGCGAGCGGGCCAGGGCGATGAAGAAGAAGGGGCTGAACGTGAACGACGCCGTCACGGCCGTCCGCAGCGTGCCCCTGCCGAAGACGACCTCCGATCCCGTAACGTCGGCGACCTCGCCGGACACCTCCGATTCCTCGAAGACCTCGACTCCGAACTCGACCCCGAACTCGACCCAGAACACGAAGTGATGACCTCTCAGACCCTGACCACCCAGCTCCCGTACCAGGACCCCGCACTCTCGATCCCCGAGCGGGTGGCCGACCTCCTCAGCCGCATGACGCTGGAGGAGAAGGTCGGGCAGATGCTCCAGCTCGATGCCCGCGACGACATCGACGACCACATCGCCCGCCGTCACGCCGGATCGATCCTGCACACCTCGCCCGAGCGCATCCTGCGGGCGAACGAGCTCACCGCGCAGACCCGGCTCCGCATCCCGCTGCTGGTGGGAGAGGACTGCATCCACGGGCACTCGTTCTGGCCCGGTGCGACGATCTACCCGACTCAGCTCGGCATGGCCGCATCGTGGGATTCCGACCTCGTCGAACGCGTCGCCCGCGCGACGGCCGAAGAGGTCGCGGTGACCGGCATCCACTGGACCTTCTCGCCGGTGCTGTGCATCGCCCGCGATCTGCGCTGGGGCCGCATCGACGAGACCTTCGGCGAAGACCCGTTCCTGATCGGCGAGCTGGCCTCGGCGATGGTGCGCGGCTACCAGGGCGACGGACTCGACGACCCGACCGCGATCCTCGCGACCGCCAAGCACTTCGCCGGGTACTCCGAGACCCAGGGCGGGCGCGACGCGAGTGAGGCCGACATCTCACGGCGCAAGCTGATCTCCTGGTTCCTGCCGCCGTTCGAGCGCGTCGCCCGCGAGGGGTGCCGCACGTTCATGCTCGGCTACCAGACCACCGACGGAGTGCCGATCACGACCAACGATTGGCTGCTCAGCGATGTGCTGCGCGGCGAGTGGGGCTACACCGGCACGCTCATCACCGACTGGGACAACGTCGGGCGCATGGTGTGGGAGCAGCGGATCCAGCCCGACATCACGCACGCGGCTGCTGCGGCCGTGCGGGCGGGCAACGACATGATCATGACCACGCCGGCCTTCTTCGAGGGTGCGCTCGACGCCGTCGCTCGGGGCATGCTCGCCGAGGACGCCTTCGACGCTGCGGCCGCCCGCATCCTGACCCTGAAGTTCGAGCTGGGCCTGTTCGAGAACCCGCGCCTGCCGGGCACGGAACTCGACGCCGTGGTGGGCAGTGCCGCGCACGCCGAGCTGAACCTCGAGGTCGCCCGCCGTTCGCTCGTGCTGCTCGAGAACGACGGCGTGCTGCCGCTCGATCCCACCTCCGCGCTGAAGGTCGCGGTCACCGGTCCGCTCGCCGACGACGCGCAGACGCAGCTCGGCGACTGGGCCGGCGGCTCCGGGCAGGCGGGCTGGCTCGACGGTCAGCCGCGCGAGATGATCACCACCGTGCTCGACGGGCTGCAGGCGATCGACGGTTGGACCGTCACGCACGCCCGCGGCACCGACATCCTCACTCTCGAAGAAGACCCGCAGGGGCCGTTCTTCCCCGACAAGCAGCCGCGTCCTCCGGTCGTGAGGGCCTGCGAGCCGGACGCCGCGATGATCGCGGAGGCCGTCGCCGCGGCCTCCGAGTCCGACGTCGTCGTCGCGGTCGTCGGCGACCGGATCGAGCTGGTCGGCGAGGGGCGCTCCACGGCGACGCTCGAGCTCATCGGCGGGCAGAACGCCCTGATCGATGCGCTCATCGCGACCGGCACGCCCGTGGTCATCGTGCTGCTGGCCTCGAAGCCGCTCGTGCTCCCGGCATCGGCCTCGAAGGCTGCCGCCGTGATCTGGGCGGCGAACCCCGGCATGCAGGGTGGCCGTGCGCTCGCCGACATCATCTCCGGCGCGGCCGAGCCGTCCGGGCGCCTGCCGATCTCGTTCGCGCGCCACGTCGGTCAGCAGCCGACGTATTACAACCAGATCCGCGGACAGCACGGTGACCGCTACGCCGACCTCACGCAGTCACCGGCCTGGGCGTTCGGCGAGGGGCTGTCGTACACGACGGTCGAGTACTCCGCCCTGACGCTCGAGGCGACGACGCTGGGGGAGTCCGACACGATCGTCGGTCACGTCACGGTGTCGAACACGGGCACTCGGCCGGTGCGCGAGACCGTGCAGGTGTACGTGCGCGACTCCGTGACGAGCGTGAGCTGGACCGACAAGGAGCTGAAGACCTTCCGCCAGGTCGACGTCACCCCCGGCGCATCCGTGCGGGTACGCCTGGAGCTGCCGGTCGCCGACTGCACCATCGTCGACGCCGCGGGCAACCGCATCGTCGAGGCCGGCGCGTTCGAGCTGCTGGTCGGCCCGAGCTCCCGCGAAGAGGTGCTCCTCTCCGCCGACTTCGAGGTGCGCTGACCCGCCGCGGCGGGCGAGCGCACCTCGCGATCGACCCGGTGTGCTCGGTTCAGGCCTTCTGGAAGTCGGAGGGCTTCCAGGTGCCGTCGAACGCGGGGGCGCCTGGGCCGTAGATCCGGAAGTAGGCGAACCACTGCGAACCGGGGGTGGTCTGCAGCCATGGCACCTCATCCCGGGGTCGATCGGGACCGAAATGAAGGGTGATCCCGCCGGATCCGTCGGGCGCGAGGTCGTCGCGCAGGCTTGTCAGCACGGGCTTGAACTGCGGGGTGTTGATCTCCGAGCGGGTGTCGAGGTCATAGAGGGTGACAGACCAGAACTGAGTGGCGGGCACGGGTGCGGGAACGGTCAACGTGTACGACGTGGCCCCATCCAGTGCGGCCCCGTCCGCATCGACCGCGGCGAGCCAATAGAGCGAGCCGGCGCCCTCCTTGTGCATGAACATCTTGTCGGTTTCGAGGGTGGCCTGGTAGAACCAGCGCTCCCGCACCGAGAGGTTGAGGAAGTTCTTCTCGTAGTACCCGAAATCTCCCTCGGAGTAGACCACCCACTCCCAATTGCGGTCAGGCCAGACGAGCCGTTCCGGTGCGTCGTCGGCGAACGCCGCCACCACGAGCTGCTCGTTCGCCTTCTCGGCTGCCTCGGACAGGATCGAGACGAGTTCCGCGTCGGGCGCGAAGGGGCGGTCTGCCCGCAGGCCGAGGTCGGCGAGCATGCCGTACTGGTTGTAGAGCGCGGGGGACGGCACATCCATGTCGAGTGCGCGCTTGAGGGCATGCCAATAGTCGATGGTTCCGTCGACCACGCAGGGGTTCGCGACGGCCTTGCGGTCGGACATGTCCACGAACACGTTCGGTGCCGGGTTCTCCGCGTCGGCCCAGGGGTAGACCTTCAGCGTGCGCAGCAGGGCCTTCCCCTTCTCCGGGTCGGGGAACGGTGCGCGCGCGCAGATCAGGAACCTGTTCGTCGGGGGGTGCTTGACGATGTAACCCGACTCGGGCAGGGGTCCGTCGTACCCCGGGGGGACGAACAGGTACTTGGCGCCCTTGCCCTCGTCCTCGCCGACGACGCCCATGTTGGTGACGAACTGGAAGTTCGTGTCATCGATCACGCCGATCAGCGGACCGGCGGGGAGCTCGACGACGACGGGGCCGTCGGTCGTGTCGCCCAACCCGAGTCCGTAGGGGGTGTCCGAGTTCTGGGTGAGGGTGACGAGGTCCGGCGTGGTGAGCTGGATGAGGAGACCGCGGTTGGCGGGCGCCCCGAGCTCTTCGATGGACTCGAAGTTCAGCACCATCGACACCGTCGGATAGAAGAACTTGTACGCCTCGACAGCGCGGTTGAGCAGCGCGTCGCGGCGGATCCTGACGATCTCTTCGGTGGTGGGGAGCTTCTTCATCGGCGGTGTCCCTTCATGGCGTTTCCGCGATCATGTCAGAGACCGTCCGCGCGGGAAAGAGGCGTCAGTCCCGCAGGCGCTGGGGGCCGGCGCCCTGGGTGCCCAGGGCGTCGTCGGGGTTGAGCAGGCCGCACGCCTTCATCGACAGGCACCCGCAGCCGATGCATCCGGTCAGTTCGCGCTCGAGGCGCTCGATGCCCTCGCGACGCTTCTCGAGCTCGCGCTTCCAGCGTCTCGACGCCCGTTGCCAATCGGCGTGGCTCGGAGTCTCGGTCAGGGGCACGTCGGCGAACGCGGTCTGCACGTCCGACAGCGGGATGCCGAGGCGCTTCGCGACCGTGATGAGCGAGACACGACGCAGCATGTGCCGGGCGTAGCGGCGCTGGTTGCCGGGCGTGCGCGTCGAGGCGATCAGGCCGAGCGTCTCGTAGAAGTGCAGGGCGGAGGCGGCGACCCCGGTGCGTCGGGTCATCTCGCCGATGGTCAGCGGCTCGTCTGGTGCGTGCGGACTCATCCGGTGTGCTCTCCCTCCGTCTGCCGTCCCTCGATTTGACCTCAAGTGTACTTGAGGTTTTACGGTTGAGGGGTGGCTCGGAGGCGGGCCGAACGAACGAATGAGGACAGCGTGACCCGGACGAAGACCCCGCGATGACCTATGTGATCGCCCTGCCGTGCGTCGATGTGAAGGACAAGGCCTGCATCGACGAATGCCCCGTCGACTGCATCTACGAAGGCGAACGCTCGCTCTACATCCACCCGGACGAATGCGTGGACTGCGGTGCCTGCGAGCCGGTGTGCCCGGTCGAGGCGATCTTCTACGAAGACGACCTGCCCGACGAGTGGCAGGACTACTACAAGGCCAACGTCGAGTTCTTCGACGAGCTCGGGTCGCCGGGAGGCGCCGCGAAGACGGGGATGCTCGCCTTCGATCACCCGATCATCGCCGCGCTCGCACCACAGGGGGAACACGCATGACCAACGCCGAACCGCACATCGCCGTCGTCGGCGCGGGGCCCGCGGGCATCTACGCGGCCGACATCCTGCTCGACCGGGTGCCGACCGCATCGATCGACCTGTTCGAGAAGCTTCCGGCACCGTATGGTCTCGTCCGCTACGGCGTCGCGCCCGACCATCCCCGTATCCGCAAGATCACGGATGCCCTGCACGAGGTGCTCGTGAACCCGCGCATCCGGCTGCGGTGCAACGTCGAGGTCGGCGTGGACATCGAGATCGACGAGCTGCGTGCCGCGTACGACGGAGTGATCGTGGCCACGGGGGCCGACCTCGATGTCGCTCTCGACATCCCGGGCATCGACCTGCCCGGCTCGTTCGGCGCGGCCGACTTCGTCGCCTGGTACGACGGGCACCCCGATGCGCCGCGCACCTGGCCGCTCGCCGCCGAGGCGGTCGCGGTGCTCGGCGCCGGCAATGTGGCGCTCGACGTGACGAGGATCCTCGCCAAGCATGCGTCGGCGCTGACCCACACCGACACCCCGGATGCCGTGCTCGACCAGCTCGCTGCCAGCCCGCTGCGGGACGTGCATCTGTTCGCCCGTCGGGGCCCGGCCGACGTGCGTTTCTCGGCCATGGAGCTGCGCGAGCTCGCCGAGCAGGACGACGTCGATGTGATCGTCGACCCGCACGAGCTCGCCCTCGACGAGCACGCCGAGCGGATGGTGGCGCAGTTCTCGCAGCGCCGTATCGTCGTGCGCACCATGACCGAATGGGCAGCCCTCGATCCCGCGAGCCGCACCGCCTCGCGCCGCATCCACCTGCACCTGCGGCAGCGTCCGGTGCGCGTGCTCGGCACGGACGCGGTCACCGGTATCGAGATGGAACGCACCGCATCCGACGAGCTGGGCCGCATGGTCGGCACGGGGGAGCTGCTGCGCTATGACGTCGGAGCCGTCTACCGCGCAGTGGGCTACCGCTCGACACCTGTTCCCGGGGTGCCGTTCGACGCCGCTCGCGGCGTCGTGCCGCACGTCGAGGGTCGCGTCGTCGATGCGGACGGAGCGCCGATCCCGCGACTGTACGCGACCGGTTGGATCAAGCGCGGCCCGGTCGGGCTGATCGGGTCGACCAAGTCGGATGCCGCGCAGACGATCGGCCACGTCGTCGACGACCTCGATGCGATCGAGCGCGAGGCGCGCGACATCGATCCGATCGCCCATCTCTCGCAGGCGGTCGACCTCGACGGCTGGCTGCGCATCGACGCCGCCGAGCGCGGGGCCGGAGCGGAGCGCGGTCGCGAGCGGACGAAGCTCGTCGAACGTGATGAGATGCTGGCACATGCGAAGCAGCAGCAGATGATGGAGGCAGGTCGATGACCGCGACACCCGTACCCACGCCGATCGGCGAGGCGCTCAAAGCCGCCTTCCGCACCCACCCGGCGGGAGTCGCGATCATCACCGCGAGCACCCCGGAAGGGCCGGTCGGTCTCACCGCGTCCAGCGTCGCCTCGGTGGCGGTCGATCCCGCGGCGATCGTGTTCTCGGTGACCCGTGCCACCGGTTCTGCAGGAGCGATCCTCGGTGCCGACACCTTCGTGGTGCACCTCATCGACGACGAGCACTCCGATCTCGCCCAGAGCTTCGCGGTCAGCGGGTCCGAGCGGTTCACGCCCGAGCAGGGATGGGCCACGCTGCCGACCGGCGAACCGCACCTCCCCGAGGCCAGGGTGGCCCTGCGCTGTCGTCCGATCCAGACGGTCGCCGTCGGTTCGTCGACCGTGGTCATCGCCGAGGTCATCGAGGTGCTGCCTGGTCTCTCCGGGCGCCCTCTGGTGTACATCGATCGCCGTTTCCACGCACTTCCACACGACAACAACCACTGAAAGGAAGACGTCATGACCACGCTCTACACACTCCCCGAGCTGCCGTACGACTACTCGGCCCTCGAGCCGCACATCTCGGGCAAGATCATGGAGCTGCACCACTCCAAGCACCACCAGGCCTACGTCACGGGGGCGAACACCGCACTCGAGCAGCTCACCGCCGCCCGCAGCGCGGGTGACCTCGCGAACGTGAACAAGCTCGAGAAGGACCTCGCCTTCAACCTCGGCGGCCACATCAACCACTCGGTGTTCTGGCAGAACCTCTCGCCCGAGGGCGGCGGAGCACCCGAGGGTGAGCTCGAGGCCGCACTGGTCGACGCCTTCGGATCGATCGACGCCTTCCGCGCCCACTTCACCGCGACCGCACTCGGTGTGCAGGGATCCGGTTGGGCCGTGCTCGCCTGGGACAGCGTGGGCGCGCGTCCCGTGATCTTCCAGCTGTTCGACCAGCAGGGCAACGCGCCGCTCGGCGTCACCCCGCTGCTGCAGCTCGACGTCTGGGAGCACGCCTACTACCTCGACTACCTCAACGTGCGCGCCGACTACGTCAAGGCGTTCTGGAACCTCGTGAACTGGCCCGATGTGCAGCGCCGCTTCGAGGCCGCCCGCACGGCGACGAAGGGTCTCATCGTCGCGAGCTGACCCGCGCCGCCGGTCACGCGAGGGAGAGGAACAGCTTCTCCAGTTCGGCCATCGACACTCCACGGGTGTCGGTGGCCGCTTGCGTCTCCGCCTCGGGCTCGGTCATGCAGTCCTTCATGGCGGAGGCGATGATCTGGAAACCCGCCTTGTCGAGAGCCGAGGTGACGGCGGCGAGCTGTGTGACCACCGCCCGGCAGTCGCCACCCTCTTCGACCGCGGCGATGACGGCGCCGAGCTGTCCTCGGGCTCGCTTGAGACGGTTGGCGATCCTGCGCTGGGTGTCGGCGTCTGCGGATGACATGGTCGCTCCCTGGGTGTCGGCTGGACTCCCCACTATACCCCCGGGGGTATAGTGGGGACCGATACCCACGGGGGTATCGGTGAGGAGACGATGAAAATGTGCCGAGCGGTCCGTTGCAAGACCTGCGGCAAGACGACCTGGGCGGGGTGCGGTCAGCACGTCGACACCGTGCGGCGAACGGTGCCTGCCGCGCAGTGGTGTTCCGGACACCCGAAGGAGCAGGCGCAGGGCGGCTTCTTCTCGCGGATGTTCCGGCGATGACCACCGTGCAACCGCTCACCGTGGTCATCGTCGGTGGGGTCGCCGGGGGCATGTCCGCCGCCGCGCGCCTGCGCCGCCTCGACGAGCACGCGCAGATCATGGTGTTCGAACGAGGGCCCGAGGTCTCGTACGCGAACTGCGGCTTGCCCTATTACGTCGGAGGGGTGATCGCAGAACGCGAATCGCTGCTCTTGCAGACGCCGGAATCTCTGCGCAGCCGCTTCCGACTCGATGTGCGTGTGCGTCACGATGTCACGCGAATCGACACTGCGCAGAAGCTCGTCGAGGTCATGGACATCGACTCCGGGCGCCGCTTCACACAGAGCTACGACAGGCTGATCCTCGCCACCGGCGCGCGCCCCCGTCTGAACGAGCCCTCCTCGGGCATCCGCACGCGCAGTCTGCGGACGGTCGAAGACGCGGATGCGATCGACGCCGCGCTCTCGCGGGCGGGCGTTCCGGTGGTGGTGGTCGGCGGAGGCTACACGGGCCTGGAAGCGGTCGAGAACCTCGTCGCTCGCGGCGCATCCGTGACGCTGGTGCAGCGGGGATCCCACCTCCTCTCCCCGCTCGATGCGGAGATGGCCGCACCGATCACCGCCGAGGTCCGCGCGCACGGCGTCGATGTGCGCCTCGGCGTCGAGGTCGTGCGTGCCGTATCCGGGCGGGTCACGCTGAGTGATGGGGCATCCGTCCCCGCCGAACTCGTGATCGATGCCTCCGGAGTCGTACCGGAGACGGCGCTGGCCGAAGGTGCCGGCATCCGGCTCGGTGAGACCGGCGGCATCGCGGTCGATTCGATGTGCCGCACGAGCGCCCCCGACGTGTTCGCGGTGGGCGACGGCGTCGAGAAGCTCGACCTCGTGGGCGGCGACACGGCTCTCATCACGATGGCCGGCCTCGCGAACCGACATGGACGCATGGTGGCCGACCTCATCGCGGGGAGGACGGAGACGGCGCGCCCCGCGCTCGGCACCGGGATCGTCCGCGTGTTCGGGGTCGACGCAGCGAAGGTGGGCTGGAGTGAACGGCAGCTCCGGGCCGCAGGACGTGACTTCTACGTCGTGCATGTGCATCCCGGATCCCACGCCGGCTACTACCCCGGCGCCGAGACGCTGTCCATGAAGATGCTCGCCGACCCTGCCTCCGACGTGATCCTCGGTGTGCAGGTGGTGGGGCGAGACGGTGTCGACAAGCGGATCGATGTGGTGGCGACCGCCATGCAGGCCGGCATCACGGCCGCCGGGCTCGCGAATCTCGAACTCGCCTACGCCCCGCAGTTCGGCTCGGCGAAGGACGCGGTCAACATCCTCGGCTACGTCGCCGAGAACACCCGCTCCGGCACGACTCCGACCATCCAATGGCATGAACTCGCTGAGGAGCAGCGTGGGGGAGCGACACTGATCGACGTGCGCTCGACGGTCGAGCATGCTGCCGACGCGATTCCCGGCGCCGTCAACGTGCCGCTCGACGAGCTCAGAGAACGGCTCGACGAGGTGTCAGATGGACCCGTCATCGTGCACTGCCAGGTCGGATTGCGTGGGCACATCGCCACGCGGATCCTCCGGCAGCGAGGCGTGGACGCGCGCAACCTCGACGGCGGCTATCGCACCTGGCGCGACGCCACCCTGTGTGAACGCTAGAGCAGGCGGGAGGTGGTCCCGCGCACGTTCAGCTCGTAGGGCAGCGCCGACGGGATGTGCACGGCGTCGGGGGTGGCGAGCTTCGCCAGCACGGCATCGGCTGCCCGCTCGCCCTGTCCGAGCGGGAACTGATCGACCGTGGTCAGGCGGAAGAACTCGCCGAGTTCATGCCCGTCGATGCCGACGATCGACAGCTCCTCGGGAACGCTGAAGCCCAGGTCTCGGGCCGCGAGAAGTGCGCCGATGGCCATCTCGTCCGAGGCCGCGAACACGGCGGTCGGGCGGGGGCCCGGGCGGCCGAGCAGCTGCTTCGCCGCCCGGTAGCCGCCCTCGACCGTGAAGTCGGCGGGCTCGAGGAAGGCATGGTTGAGGGGGATGCCCGCCTTCGCCAGCGCCTTCTCGAACCCCAGGCGGCGGTTGGTCGGGATGTGGAAGTCGATGTCGAACTCCGGGTTCGCCCCGATGTGCGCGATATCGGTGTGGCCCAGGCTGATCAGATGCTCGGTGGCCAGTTGCGCGACCGCGACGTCGTCGACGGTGAGGGTGTCGAGCTTCGGGTTCGGACCGCCGATCGCGATCACAGGAAGTCCGAGGTCGAGCAGATACTGCGTCTCGTCCTCGTCGAGCTCGATCGACACCGCGATCACGGCGTCGACGCGCTGTCGGCGCAGGAAGGTGTCGAACACGTGCCGACGTACGTCCTTGTCGGCAGTGATGTTGTACAGCGTGATGTCATAGCCCTCGCGCATGAGGGCGGCGGAGACGCCGGAGAGCACCGTGCTGAAGAACCACCGGTCGAGGAAGGGCACGATCACCCCGACGTTGCGGGTGCGACCCGAGGCCAGGCTCGACGCCCGCGACGAGACGACATAGCCGAGCGACTGCGCCGCGGCCTGCACCCTCTCCTTCGCGGACTCCGATACGTGACCGCGTCCGCTCAGTGCGCGGGAGACGGTCGCGGTGGAGACTCCGGCGAGCCGGGCGACCTCATCGATGCTGGCCATGTGTTCCTCTGTCGAAAGTGCTCCGGTCGCGATTCCTGCCGGTTCACGCGGGCGTGAGCGACAGGAATCGCGACCGGAAGGGCATATCAGGCCTGCGTCGCTGTGGTGTACCAGACGGCGGTGTCGACCGGGATCGACGCGCCTTCGAACGGCTGGCTCTGCAGCATCACGAAGGCGTCGGCCGGCAGCTCGATCGGCGCCGTGCCGAGGTTCGCGACGACGTGCACGTCACCACGTCGGAAGGCGACCGCGTCGGGACCGGCGTCTTCCCAGACCAGCGAGCCGCTGCCGAAGCCGTGCTCGCGGCGCGCGGCCAGCAGACGCTTGTACAGCGCGAGCGTCGATGCGGGATCGACCTCTTCGACGTCGCGGGCGTAGGCCGCCCAGTCTGCGGGCTGCGGGAGCCACGAGAGACCGGTGTCGTTGAATCCGAAGGCCGGAGCCTCGGCCTCCCAGGGCAGGGGCACGCGGCATCCGTCACGACCGTAGCGCTCGCCGTTCGTGCGGAACCAGGTCGGGTCCTGACGGTACTCGTCCGGGATCTCCATGGCCTCGGGCAGGCCGAGCTCTTCGCCCTGGTACAGGTACGACGAACCGGGCAGTGCCAGCATCAGCGTGGTCGCGGCGCGGGCGCGGGCCAGGCCGATCGCGGTGTCAGGCTTGCTCGGGGTGTTCGGGCCGATACCCTCGCCCTGGGGGTTGTCCGCCGTCAGCGCCAGGCGCGAGGCGTGGCGCACCACATCGTGGTTCGAGAGCACCCAGGTGCTCGGGGCGCCGACCGCGCCGAAGTCGTCGAGCGACTCCCGGATGACGTCGCCGAGGGCCTTCGCGTTCCACGGCGTCATCAGGTACGGGAAGTTGAACGTCTGGTGCATCTCGTCCGGACGCACCCACAGGGCCGTCTGCTTGAGCGTCGGCATCCAGGCCTCGCCGCACAGGGCGCGGTCGCCGTCGTACTCGGCGAGCACCTTGTGCCAGTCGCGGTAGATGTCGTGCACGCCGTCCTGGCCCCAGTACGGCACGTTCGACTCGCCGCCGCCCATGGAGTCGGCATCGCTCGGGGGCGTGTAGTCGGGCAGGCCTTCGGCCTTGATCATGCCGTGGGCCACGTCGACGCGGAACCCGTCGACACCGCGGTCGAGCCAGAAGCGCAGGATGGAGCGGAACTCCTCGCGCACCTCTTCGTTGGTCCAGTCGAAGTCGGGCTGGGTGGCGTCGAAGATGTGCAGGTACCACTGGCCCGGCGTGCCGTCGGCCTCGACGACGCGCTCCCACATGCCGCCGCCGAACACGGATTCCCAGTTGTTCGGCGGGAGCTCGCCGTTCTCGCCCTTGCCGTCGCGGAAGATGTAGCGCGCGCGCTCGGGGCTGCCCGGGCCGGCCTTCAACGCCTGCTGGAACCAGACGTGCTGGTCGGACGAGTGGTTCGGCACCAGGTCGACCACCACGCGGATGTTGCGGGCATGGGCGGCCTCGAGCATGTCGTCGAAGTCGGCCAGCGTGCCGAACAGCGGGTCGACGTCGCGGTAGTCGGCCACGTCGTAACCCGCGTCGCGCTGCGGGCTGGTCATGAACGGGCTCAGCCAGATCGCGTCGACGCCGAGCTCCTGCAGCGCATCGAGTCGGCTGGTGATGCCCGGCAGGTCGCCGATGCCGTCACCCGAGGCGTCCGCGAAGGATCGGGGGTAGATCTGGTAGATGACGGCGCTGCGCCACCACTCGGAACCGGGGGCTGCGATCTGCTCAAGCTGTGCCATGGGAACAGGCTAGTGCAAACGCTTACATTCATGCCAGAGCGGGGATCGAATCGGTTCGGTGCCGCGGATTCCGCCGGCCGAGGCCGCGCCACTTGCATGACGGTCGGCCATTTGCATGATCGTCGAGCGTCCGTGGTCATGCATCCGTCGCGGTCTCCTGCCGGTGTCGCCGGCGGTGCGATCGCAGGCGGGGAGTAGGGTGAGGCATCCGATGAGTGGAGGCTGTCATGGTTCCCGAGATCAACTACTGGGCGGTCCTGCTGGCCACCGCGTCGAGCATGCTCGTCGGCTCGGTATGGTACGCCCCGAAGGTGTTCGGCACGCGCTGGTCGAAGCTCGCGAACGTCGACATGGATCGTCCTGCGGCCACAGCGGCCTGGCCGATCATCACCACGGTCATCGTGAGCTTCATCACGGCCTGGGTGCTCGCCGGCGCCTCGTCGATCGCGTGGCACTTCTACGGCGGATCGTACTTCTGGGGCGCCGTCGTCACCGCTGTCACGCTGTGGGCGGGGTTCACGGCCGCCCGTTTCATCACGCACGACGCGTTCGAGGGGCGCTCGACCCGACTCACCACGCTGAACATCGCGCACGAGCTGGTCACGGTCGTCGTCATGGCGATCATCATCGGCGTCTGGCCGCCGGCGCTCGCCTGAGGTACCGCTCCGCCTCCCGGGGGGACCGGCGAACCGGTAGCCGGGTCGGTTCGGAGGACTCGCCGATCGGAGAGCCATCTCTAGACCTTCGCCGCTTCTGCGAGCGCATGCGGGGTGCGAGGCTCGCTGGGTGACCTGCCGGTCACCCGCGTGCTGCGGACCCGCGCGCGGTTCAGACCGAGGGGTCTCGATGTCCGGATCTTCGCGCCGATCGGCGCCGTGGGCGGTCGCCGCCGCGCTCGTCGCCGCAGTTGTGCTGGTGGGCGCGGCTCCTGCCGCGGGGGGAGCCATGCGCCCGTCGGATGACCAGGCATCCGGTGCGAGTGGCCTGGATCCCTCGCAGTCCGTCGCGCTGGCCTACGAGTTCCTGGATACGCGCGTCGACCAGTTCTGCGATGGAGCCGGACACTGTCTGCCGCGCAGCTACGAGGGCGGATTCTTCACCACTCCGAGCTGGGACTTCACCCCCTCGTTCGTCTACGACGATGCGCTCGTGATCATCGCGTACACCGCCAGGGGGCTTCCGGACGACCTCCGTCGCGCGCGGGCGATCGGCGACACCCTGCTCTTCGTGCAGGAGAACGACCCGATCGGCGACGGCCGCACACGGGCGTCGTACGAACCGCACGGCATCCGCGAGGGGCGGGTGGAGATCACCGGCCCCGGCAGCTTCACCGGGAACCAGGCGTGGGTCGGATTGGCTCTCGCGCGTCTCGCGCACGCCACCGGAGATTCGCGGTACCTCGACGGCGCGCTGCGTGTGGGCCAGTGGATCCAGGACAACACGGCCGACATGCTCCGAGCCCCGTACGGGTACACCGGGGGTCAGCTCGAGGACGGCACGTCGCTGACCTGGAAGTCCACCGAGCACAACAGCGACGTCTCGGGGTTCTTCACGCAATTGGCTCAGCTCACCGGCGACCCCCTGTGGTCCGATCGGGCAGCGGTCGCCGCCGACTTCGTCGCGGCCATGCAGAGTGCGGACGGCCACGTCGACACCGGCACGGGCCTCGACGGTTCGACCATCAACACCCGTCCCATTCCGCTGGATGCGCAGACGTGGAGTTCACTCGCCACCGGCGACCCGCGCTACGGCGCCGCGCTGGACTGGACGCTCGCGAACCTGATCGCCACCGACGGCCCGTACACGGGCCCCTCGATCAGCGAGGTCGATGTGTCGAAGGCCTGGTTCGAGGGGAGCGGACACCTCGCGCTCGCTCTCACGCTCCGCGACGGCCCGGGAGACGCCGACCGGGCCGAGACGTTGCTGAGCAGCATCCGTCTGGCGCAGCGCGATGCTCCGAACGGTGACGGCAAGGGGATCGTCGCGACCTCGAACGACGGTC
Source organism: Microbacterium maritypicum MF109 (assembly GCF_000455825.1). Lineage (GTDB taxonomy): Bacteria > Actinomycetota > Actinomycetes > Actinomycetales > Microbacteriaceae > Microbacterium > Microbacterium maritypicum_A. The sequence goes on along the minus strand of NZ_ATAO01000135.1, from coordinate 70,600 downwards.
TCGACTCGGGTTTCGGCGACCTCTACTACGCCAGCCTGCACACGGGCGCGACGGCCTGGTACCTGCTCGCGGCGGCGGGGGACAATCCGTTCACCCTGCCTGCCGACTGACATGCCGACTGACCTGACGGCGGACCGGCCTGACGGCGGACCGGCCTGAGGTTATGCGGCGACGCGGGCGACCGCGGCGATGGCGCTCGTGAAGAAGTCGAGTCCGTCGATGCCGCTGCGCATGGCGACAGCGGTGTCGGGGCCGAAGCCCGCCTCGGTGGCGTGCTCGGGGTGCGGCATGAGTCCGACCACGTTACCCGCCTTGTTGGTGAGACCGGCGATGTCGCGGAGCGATCCGTTCGGGTTGACTCCGGCGTAGCGGAAGGCCACGAGCCCCTCGCCCTCGATGCGGTCGAGGGTCTGCTCGTCGGCGATGTAGCCGCCGTCGGCGTTCTTGAGCGGGATCACGATCTCCTGGCCGGTGCGGAACGCATTGGTCCACGCGGTGTCGGAGTTCTCGACCGTGAGCTTCTGGTCGCGACGCACGAAGTGCTGGTGGTTGTTGCGGATCAGGCCGCCGGGCAGCAGGTGAGCCTCGACGAGCATCTGGAAACCGTTGCAGATGCCGAGCACGGGCATTCCCTTCGCGGCGGCATCCTTGACCTCGCTCATGATCGGCGAGAGCGCGGCGATCGCGCCGGCGCGCAGGTAATCGCCGTAGCTGAAGCCACCGGGGAGGACGAGCGCGTCGACGCCCTCGAGGTCGTGCGAGCCGTGCCACAGGGCGACCGGCTCTGCGCCGGCGATGCGCACGGCGCGCTGGGCGTCGCGGTCGTCGAGCGAGCCGGGGAAGGTGATGACGCCGATGCGGACGGTCACTCCGCGACCTCGATGCCGACGACGTCCTCGATCACGGAGTTGGAGAGCACCTCGTCGGCGATGCGCCGGGCCTCGGCGAGAACCTCGTCGGTGACCTCGCCTTCGACGGTGAGCTCGAAGCGCTTGCCGATGCGGACGTCGGTGAAGCCCTCGACGCCGAGGCGGGCGAAGGCGCCGGAGACGGCCTTCCCCTGCGGGTCGAGCAGTTCGGGCTTGGGCATGACGTCGACGACGATGGTGGGCATGACGGCTCCAAGAGTCGCGGGCGGACGGGCGCATCCAGTCTACTGCCCTCGGCTCACCCGCCCTCGCCCCGCCCACTCGACGTCGAGTGCACGACATCTCGCCGAGTGCACGGCCGGTGTGCGGGGGGATGCCGTGCGCTCGCCGAGTACCCGTGCGCTCGACGAGCGGTGCGTGTGCGTGGGTGTGGGGGCGTGGGGGCGTGAGGGAGAGGGGGCTATGCGGAGTGGAAGACGGTGTGGAGGTCGCCGACCGCCTCGCGGCCGCCGAGACCGTCGATCTCGAACAGCACCGAGATGCCGATGACATGGCTGCCGAGGCGCTCGACGAGCTCGCGTCCGGCCGCGAGGGTTCCTCCGGTGGCGAGCACATCGTCGATCAGCAGCACGCGGGATCCGGCGGGCAGGTCGTCGTGCATCTCGATCGTGGCGGTGCCGTACTCGAGGGCGTAGTCGACGGATGCCGCGGGGCGCGGCAGCTTGCCGGCCTTGCGGATCGGGATGAGTCCGACGCCTGCGGCGATGGCGGCAGCGCTGGCGAGGATGAAGCCGCGCGCCTCGATGCCCGCGATCACGTCGAACTGGCCGGCGAAGGGTTCGATGATCGCCTCGGTCGTCACGCGGAGGGCCTCGGCGTCGGCGAGGAGTGGCGTGATGTCGCGGAAGATGATGCCCGGTTGCGGGTAGTCCGGCACGTTGCGGATCAGGGCTTCGGCGCGGACGAGGGCAGGGGAGAGCGTGGCTTCGGGCACTGCCCAAGGGTACCCCGCGGCGGCTGGGTTGACACCGTGGGAGCGCTCCCATAGAGTGACTGCTCAGTTCGTGGGAGCGCTCCCACGACGTCCCGACGCACCACACACCGCACGACCACCACAAAGGAGTGAACTGTGAACACACGTGCCCGCAACCGGATCCTCGTGACTGCCGCCGTGGCATCCGTCTCCGCTCTCGCCCTCGCCGGCTGCTCCGGCAGCACCGGCGATTCCACGGAGGGGAGCGCCGATGAAGAGGTCACATTGACCGTCACCACGTTCGGCACCTTCGGCTACGAAGATCTCTACAAGGAGTACGAGAAGGCCCACCCGAACGTCACGATCGAGGCGACCAACATCGACACCGGCGGCAACGCCCGCACGGATGCGTTCACCAAGATCGCCGCCGGCTCCGGCCTCAGCGACATCGTCGCAGTCGAAGAGGGCTGGCTCGGCGCGATCATGGACGTCTCCGACACCTTCGTCGACCTGCGCGACTACGGCATCGAAGACCGCAAGGACGACTGGGTCGACTGGAAGTACGGCCAGGCGACCGACGCCGAAGGCCGCGTCATCGGCTACGGCACCGACATCGGCCCGAGCGGCATCTGCTACAACGGCGCCGCATTCGAGGCGGCCGGGCTCCCGAGCGACCGCGAGTCGGTGGCCGAGCTCCTCAACGGCGACTGGGAGAACTACTTCCAGGTCGGTGCCGACTACACCGCGAAGACCGGCAAGGCCTGGTACGACCACTCCGGCTTCGTCTGGAACGCCATGGTGAACCAGCTCGACGAGGGCTACTACACGACCGACGGCAAGCTGAACGTCGAAGACAACGCCGAGCTCAAGGAGCGCTTCGAGCTGCTGGGTGCCGCGACCGAGGGCGGCCAGTCCGCCGCGCAGACCGCGTGGGACTGGAACGGCGGCAAGTCGTTCGTCGACGGCACCTTCGCGACCTTCGTGTGCCCGGGCTGGATGCTCGGTGTCGTGCAGGGTCAGGTCGAAGCCGGTGGCGGCGATGCGTCGACCGGATGGGACTTCGCCGACGTGTTCCCCGGAGGAGCGGCGAACTGGGGCGGCGCGTTCCTGTCGATCCCCGAGACCTCGCAGCACAAGAAGGCGGCCGCCGAGCTGGCCGACTGGCTGACGCAGCCCGAGCAGCAGGTCAAGCAGTCCGCCGCCGCGGGCAACTTCCCCTCGACGATCAAGGCGCAGGAGACGCTCGCCGCGGATGCGACGCCGAACGCGTTCTTCAACGACGCGCCGACCGGGGCGATCCTCGCCGAGCGTGCCAAGGGCGTCGTCGCCCAGTTCAAGGGTGCCGATGACTCGGTGATCCAGGAGAACGTCTTCGGTCCGGCGCTGAGCAGCCTCGACCGCGGTGACACCGACACCCAGGGCGCCTGGGACCAGGCCATCGGTCTGCTGAACGACCTCGTCGGCTGACCTCCCCCTTCCGGTCGCAGTTCCCGCCGTCGCCACCCCGCGGCCGGCGGCAGGAACTGCGACCGGAACTCCTCGGAACCCCGGGACAAGGACACCCCATGACACTCACCGCCCCGCCCGCGGAACAGCAGCGCGCGGCATCCCCCGCGAAGGATGCCGCACCGAAACGCTCCTGGCGCCACCGCGTCTCACGGTTCGACCAGAACGCCTCGCCGTACTTCTACATCTCGCCGTTCTTCCTGCTGTTCGGGCTGGTCGGCCTGTTCCCGCTGCTCTACACGGTCTGGGTGGCGGTGCACGAGTGGGACCTGCTCAAGGGCGAAGGCGAGTTCGTCGGGGTCGGCAACTTCGTCGAGATCCTCGGCGACGCGATGTTCTGGAACTCGATCGGCAACACCCTGAGCATCTTCCTGCTCTCCGCGATCCCGCAGCTGGCCGTGGCCCTCGTGATCGCCTACCTCCTCGACCGGGGCCTGCGCGCCCCGACGTTCTGGCGCATGAGCGTGCTGATCCCGTTCGTGGTCACCCCGGTCGCGGTCGCCATCATCTTCTCGAGCATCTTCAACGAGGCCGACGGTCTGGCCAACAACCTGCTCAACCTCATCGGCATTGCGGACCAGGAGTGGAAGCACAACACCGCGCTGTCGCACATCGCGATCGCCGTCATGGTGAACTTCCGCTGGACGGGCTACAACGCCCTCATCCTGCTGGCCGCGATGCAGGCCGTGCCGCGTGACCTCTACGAGTCGGCGGCCCTCGACGGGGCCGGCGCCGCGCGCCGCTTCTTCTCGATCACCATCCCCACGATCCGTCCCACCCTGATCTTCGTCATCATCACGGCGACGATCGGCGGGTTGCAGATCTTCGCCGAGCCGCGCCTGTTCGACGTGTCGACCGCCGGCGGCATCGGCGGCAGCGACCGGCAGTTCCAGACCACCGTGCTGTTCCTCTGGGAACTGGCGTTCTTCCGTCGCAACCTCGGAGAGGCATCGGCCGTCGCCATCCTGCTGTTCCTGCTGATCGTCGGGATCGGCGTGATCAACTTCCTCATCTCCCGACGGATCTCCACCGGAGACGCCCCGAAGAATCGTGCGGCCCGCCGCCGCGCGCACACCACCGACGCGGCCGCGACCGCGGCGGCCGCCGGAACGACGATCGCCACCACGACCGAGGAGAACGCGCGATGACCGCCACGCAGGCGCTGAGCGTCCCCGAGAAGATCCGCCGTCGCCGGAGTGCATCGTCCGGCACCGCCGGGATCGGCAGCCGCCCCGGCTTCCTCACATACGGGCTCCTGGCCGCGTTCATCATCGGCAGCGTGTATCCGCTGTGGTGGTCGGTCGTCGTCGCGAGCGGCACGAACGCCACCCGCGGTGAGACGCTGCCGATGATCCCCGGGGGCAACTTCTTCACGAACGCGGCCAAGGTCTTCGACGCGATCCCGTTCTGGTTGGCGCTGGGCAACTCGTTCCTGATCTCCGGCATCATCACGCTCTCGGTCGTCACCTTCTCCACGCTCGCGGGCTACGCCTTCGCCAAGCTCCGGTTCCAGGGACGCGACGGGCTGATGATCTTCGTGATCGCGACGATGGCGATCCCGACGCAGCTGGGCATCATCCCGCTGTTCATGCTGATGCGCGAGCTCGGCTGGACCGGTTCGATCGGTGCGGTCATCGTGCCGACACTCGTCACCGCGTTCGGCGTCTTCTTCATGCGGCAGTACCTGGTCGATGTGATCCCGGACGAGCTGATCGAGGCCGCCCGTATGGACGGCGCCAACCAGTTCCGGACCTTCCTGACCGTCGGACTCCCCGCAGCCCGCCCCGCCATGGCTATCCTCGGACTCTTCACCTTCATGACGGCGTGGACCGACTACCTGTGGCCGCTGATCGTGCTCTCCCCGCAGAACCCGACCCTGCAGACGGCGCTCAGCCAGCTGCAGTCGGGCTACTACATCGACTACTCGATCGTGCTCGCCGGCGCGGTGCTCGCGACCCTCCCGCTGCTCGTGCTCTTCGTGGTCGCCGGTCGGCAGCTGGTCAGTGGCATCATGGCTGGCGCGGTGAAAGGATGACCCCTATGACCCGCTCCTTCCCCGAGAACTTCCTGTTCGGCGCCGCGACCGCGGCGTACCAGATCGAGGGGGCGGCGTTCGAGGACGGGCGCACGGCCTCGATCTGGGACGCGTTCTCGCGCGAGCCGGGCGCGGTGATCGGTGCCGAGAACGGCGACGTCGCCTGCGACCACTACCACCGCTACCCGCAGGACGTCGCGCTCATGACGCGGCTCGGGCTGCAGACGTACCGCTTCTCGACCTCGTGGTCACGGGTGCGTCCGGACGGTGGAGCCGTCAACGCGGCGGGAGTGGACTTCTACGAGCGCCTGGTCGACGAGCTGCTCGCCGCCGACATCCTGCCCTGGTTGACGCTGTACCACTGGGACATGCCGCAGGCCCTGCAGGAGGCCGGTGGCTGGACGAACCGCGACACGGTCGATCGCTTCCTGGAGTACGCCGGCACCATGCACGACGCGCTCGGCGACCGGGTGAACGTGTGGACCACGTTGAATGAGCCGTGGTGCTCGTCGTTCCTCTCGTACACTGCCGGCGAGCATGCGCCCGGGCACACCAGCATCGCGGAGGGGCTGCTCGCCTCGCACCACCTGCTTCTCGCACACGGCACGACCGTGCAGGAGTTCCGCAGACGCGACGCCTCGCTCAACCTCGGCATCACCCTGAACCACACGGTCGCCGACCCCGCAGACCCGCAGAATCCGGCCGATGTCGATGCGGCTCGTCGCGTGGACGGACAGTTCAACCGCTGGTTCCTCGACCCGATCTACTGCGGCAGCTACCCCGCCGACATCGTCGAAGACATCCGCGCGGTCGATGCCGACGCGGTCGCGCAGTTCGAGGCGGCCGTGCAGGACGGCGACCTCCAGCTGATCTCGCAGCACATCGACACGCAGGGGGTGAACTACTACCACGGCGACCTCGTATCGGGCACTGCTCCGGCTGAGGGGCCGGTCTCCGCGGAGCCCGAGACCGAGCGCGTGCGGCGCAGCCCCTACCCGTCGAGCGACGGCATCCACGCGGTCGAGCGGGGGTTGCCCCGCACCGCGCAGAACTGGGAGGTGCAGCCCGAGGGTCTCACCCGTGTGCTGCAGCGGATCTGGAACGAGTACGCCGAGCCCGCGGGCACCGTGCTCTACATGACCGAGAACGGGGCGGCCTACGACGATGCCGTGGCGGTCGAAGACGGCGAGACGCGCGTGCACGACGCCGAGCGCACCGAGTTCCTTCGCCTGCACCTGGGCGCGGTGCTCGATGCCGCCGAGGCGGGTGTCGATGTGCGCGGCTACTTCTACTGGTCGCTGTTCGACAACTTCGAATGGGCGTGGGGATACGACAAGCGGTTCGGCATCGTACGCGTCGACTACGACACCCAGGAGCGCACGCTCAAGGACTCGGGTCGGGAGTACGCCCGCATCATCGCGGCCCGGGCGCTCTGACCCCGCTGCCCGCCCCTCGAGTCGCGCGAAGGGTCGTATCTGCGGCCGAGAAGCGACCATTTGCGCGACTCGAAGCGGGACGGTCGTCGTCGCACCCGTGAACCGGTGAGAATAGGGCGATGGAAGAGTGCGTACGCTGATGTCGCCCCGAGCGACCATCGAAGAAGTGGCATCCGCTGCGGGTGTCTCCCGGTCGACAGTGTCGAGGGTCGTGAACGGGTCGACGGCCGTGAGCCCGGAGGCCCTCGCCGCGGTGCGCGCGGCGATCGACGAGCTGAACTACGTGCCCAATCGGGCCGCACGCTCGCTCGCCTCACGGCAGACGCATGCCATCGCCCTGATCGTGCCGGAGGACACCACCCGTTTCTTCGGCGACCCGTTCTTCGCAGCCATCGTCGCGGGCATCACCGGGGCGCTCGGCGGATCGGACTACCTGCTCAACCTGCTCATCGCGAGCGATGACCCCGGCGACAAGATGACCAGCTTCGTGCGCAACGGCGGCGTGGACGGTGCGCTGATCGTCTCGCACCACACGAGCGACGCGTTCATCGACCGGATCGCGGATGCCGTACCGGTCGTCTTCGGCGGCCGCCCCGTGCGCCGTCACGATGGGGACTACGTCGTCGACGTCGACAACGTGGCCGGAGCGAAGCACGCCACTCAGCGGTTGATCGACATCGGCCGCACACGCATCGCGACGATCTCCGGTCCGCTCACGATGGTCGCCTCGGAAGATCGTGTGCAGGGGTTCCGCGCCGCTCTGGCGGATGCCGGCCTCGCCCCGTACGCCGAGGAGGAGGGCGACTACAGCGAGGCGAGCGGTGCGGAGGCCGCCAGGCGTCTGCTCGACGGCGGGCGTCCGGATGCGATCTTCGTCGCGAGCGACCTGATGGCCCGTGGCGCCCTGACCGCCCTCCGCTCGGCGGGTGTGCGCGTGCCGGAGGACATCGCGCTGGTCGGCTTCGACGACTCCTCGGTCGCGCTCACGACCGATCCGCAGCTGACCACGATGCGCCAGCCGATGTACGCGCAGGGTGAGGCCATGGCCCGGATCCTGTTGTCGCGGCTCGCGGGGGAGGACCCGCCGACCACGACGATCCTGCCGACCGAGCTGGTGATCCGGGCCTCGGCCTGACCGACCACGTCCGGTCCTGACGAACCGCGTCGGGGTGCGCGAGCGTCCGCGGAGGGGATGAACACGGCTGTGGCCCTGGCGCCCCCTCCGGGCCAGGCCCACAGCCGTGGGTCTTGAGGCTCAGCCGACGAGCGAGCTGAGGATGTCACCGCCGAAGAGCGAGAAGGCGGTGAGGCCGGCGGAGAGCAGGAGCACCGCGGCCGTGCCGGCGACCGCGAACACCGAGATCCCGCGACCGCCCAGCCGTTGGCCGCGCAGGCCGACCGACACGCCTGCTCTGGCGGCGAGGCCTCCCGCCTCGTCATCGCGGTACAGCTCGGTGCGCACCGCGAAGCGCCGATGGAACTCCTCGGCCAAGGTGAGCACCGCCGTCATGGTCTCGGCATGGTCGAACCGTGTGCCGGACGGCAGGTACACGTAGAGACGGTCGGACACGAGCTCGATCTCGGCGCCGGAGCCGAGGTCCAGCACGCGGGCCATCAGATCCGGCGTGAAGATGTAGAGAGCGTCCTGCTGATAGCCCTCCGGCACGATGAGGCGGAACGTCTTCGCGAACTCGCCTTCCAGATCCATGCGCGCGGCGCCACGCCCGAGGCCGAGCGTGGGGACGATGCTGCGCTTCCGGTTGGCGAGCACGATGTGCGGGACGGATGCCGGCAGCGGCAGTTCGATGAAGGCGAAGGGGCGCTGGATCGTGGCGCGCTCCTGTCCGTGGGCGACAGAGTGATGCATGCCCAGCTCGAACGGCATCCGGTCGTCGTCGCAGGCGATGACCGCACGTTCGCGTCCGTGCGCGACCCGCGTGAACGCGGCCCCGGGACGGCGGGTGCGCTCGAGGGTGTCGGCGTACGCCCATCCGTTCGCCCAGGCGAAGGCGGCGACCTTCACCCGGCGACTCAGGCCGACCGCCCACCAGACGAAGCCGACGGCGGCGAGCACGGTGTACCCGATCACGAACACCCCGAGGATCGGGGCGACCGTGAGGATGTCGCTGCGGCCGAGGAACCAGAGCCCGGTGAGCATCGCGGCGGCGAACAGCAGCACGACCACCAGGATCACCAGGAACCGGCGATGCGGCGGGATCCCGCAGATGCGCTCGTAGGTGCGGATGTCGCGCAGGCCCGCGCTCCGTCGCAGCGGTTCCAGGTCTACGGTCACAGGCTCCATGACAGCGTCGCCCACGGGCCGTTGCGCTTCTCGGACGCTGCGGCCTGGAAATCGGACCAGCCGTCGCCGAACTTCTCGAACGACTTCTCATCGACGTTGCCGTCCGTCCAGTGCATGACACGTCCCACGATGTAGCTCAGGCCGAAGTCGGCCCATGATTCGAACGCCGGGCGCCCTTCGACGTTGATGCGGTGGATGATCGCGCGCGCCTCAGCCACGTCGCCGTGTCCGAGCGCGACACCCCAGGTCGTCATGGCCACGGCCTGACCCAGGCCGTAGCCGTCGAGGGTCTTCACGAAGAGCCCGGGGGTGACGATGTCCTTGCCCACGCGCTTGCGCACCTCGGTCTCGGCGTACTCGATCGAGGTGACGAAAGCGCGTGCATCGCGCTTGTCGCCGCCTTCCTGCACGATGGCGGCGAGCCATTCCTTGGCCTTCGGCGTGCGACCGAGGCGCTGGGCGAGTTCGGTGCGCACGGCGAGGTACAGCATCCATACCTCGCGACGGCGGCGGACGGTGCTCAGGCGCTCGATGTTGGCGAGCCATTCGTCTCGTGTGTGCACGCCCCACTGGTCGACGAGGACCTTCTTCTCGCGGTCGTCGAGGAGCGAAGCGGTCGGATCGTTCCAGGCGCCTGAGGGCAGGTTCACGATCTGCAGAAAGCCGAGCGCGATCTCATCGGCCTCGACCCCGGTGGTGGGGTGCTCGGGCGAGGCCTTGACCTTGGCGGCCGGGAGGATCCAGATCACGAGGAAGAACAGCACGACGACCCCGACGATCGTCCACGCCCACCACTGGCTCACGAGCCATTCGAAGATCGAGGTGACGCTGTTGAAGTCGACGCTCGCGAAAGAGTGCATGGGTGCTCCTGGGAAGGGTGAATCCGTGTCGGTTCATAGATTGAACGAACATTCAGTGAGTAATCTATACGGCAGGGGGGCGACTTCGAAAGACGGACCGGCGGGACTCAGGAGGTGGATGCCACGTGGCGCGCTCCGACGAGCAGAACCGGTTGGCCCGCGAGCGTGCCAGGGAGAACATCCTGCAGGCGGCGATCGAGACGTTCAGCGAACGGGGCGTCGCAGGGGCGAGCATCGCCGAGATCACGAAGCGTGCCGGCGTCGCCCAGGGGCTCGTGAACTATCACTTCGGTGGCAAGGAGCAACTCGTCGCCGCCGTGATCGATCGCTGGTTCGAGACCGTGCTCGGCTTCGCCCGCGTCGAGGGCACGCCCGACGAGATGCTCGCCGCGGTGATCGACGGTGCTCTCACGGCCACCGCCTATGCGATACCGCTGCAGCGCGCGGTGCTCGCGATGCAGCAGCAGCCGGCCACGCATCGACTCTTCGCGGAGTCGGAGGCCCGGCACGAGGCGGGCGCCACCGCGGCGGAGGACGCGGTCCGTGACCTCTTCCGCGCGCGGGGGGCCGAGGACCCGGCGCTCGAAGAGGTGATGCTGCGCAGCACGATCGAGGGTGTCTTCGTGAAATCCGCCGTCTTCGGCGATACGTATCCGCTCGAGGAGGCCCGCCGCTGGATGTTCCGACGGTACGGACTCCCCGAGCCCACGGCGTCCATCGCGCCACCGGCTCCCCTGCGTGACGGTGAGCCGCGGCCGCGGGCCACGGCGGCTCTGCGAGGGCGCGAGCAACTGCCGGGTGACTCCGCCTGAACGACGGACGAACGCGGGGCCCGGTCGCGAACGACCGGGCCCCGCTGATTCCGACGTGCTGACCGGTGTCAGTTCCCGTAGAGGGAGACGACTCCGGCGGTGTCGACGCTCGTCATCGACAGGTCGTCGGACGATCCGTTGCACTGCGGGTAGTGCATGATCGACGAGGAGTCGTACGGCGTCAGAGGACGCCAGTTGTTGTCCTCGAAGCAGGTGCCGGCCTCCGGGCGGGTGTGCTCGTGGCGGAAGCCGAGCACGTGGCCCAGTTCATGGCCGAGCACGTTCGTCGGGGTCCAGGACGAGCCGGGGGTCCAGATCGAGTCATCGATGAGGACGTTCTGCAGACGCGGTGCGGTGCTCGGGAAGAAGGCCCTGGCGATGTACTGCGTCGTCTGCACCGGCTCCACCGAGAACAGGACGGCGTTGTTGCGCGTCGTGCAGTTGGCATCGGCGCTGCTGTCGTAGATGAAGTCGATCTTCGAGGATGCGGCTTCCCAGAGGGCAGCACCGCTTTCCATCGCGTTCACGACGTCGGCGTGACGTGCACCGAAGGCGGTGCTGACGCAATAGGTGAGGTTGGCCACCTGCGCGTCGGACCACTTGTCGTCGATGCTGTTGACGGTGTTGACGATGAGACCGTTGGTCACGGGGTCGGCGCCGAGGAGCTGCTCGTAGAACGAACGCAGTTCGCCCTGGTTGGAGATCACCTCGTCTCCGTTGACGACGTAGGCACCGTCGACGTCTCGGTAAGTCGACGCCTCGAACTCCTGGAAGGTGGGGATGTCATCGGCGTCGGGTGCGGAATTCGCGGCAGCGGGGATGACCGTGCCGAGGCAGAGCGCAGCAGCCGCGGTAGCGGCGAACGCCAGTTTTCTCGTGAGTCGCAAAGTAGTAGTCCTTTTCGATCTGAACGATTCCGCGCGCCCCCTCGGCACGCGGCCCCCGGCGGAAAGGTGAGCAACTCTGCGCAGCCGATCCTGTCGAAGTGCGCTCACGGTAAGCATGGCTCTCACGCGATGGCAAGGCATCTCCCGGCACGTTCACAGATTTATGCACTCAGGTCAAAAATACCGAACGTCGTTCTGGTCGAAGGTGGTGTGCGTCCCGGCGAGACGTCGGGGGTCAGGCGTGGCCCATGCGGGCGAAAGCCCCCAGGACACTGCGCTCCGATGCGGTGAGGTAGCGCTCGAGTTCTTCCGCAGCGGCTTCGGGTCCCTGTTCCAGCAGAGCCGTGAGCACCGCGCGGTTTCGACGGACGTACGGCTCGTGCAGCGACCTCGGCTCGTCGATCTCGAGGAAGACGAGACGCAGCTCGGCGGCGACATCGCGGTAGGTGCGGGCGAGCCGTGCGCTGTCGGCGAGGGCGACGATCGCGTCGTGGAAGGCCATGTTCGCGCTGCCGATACGTCGCCAATCCTCGTGCGGCAGCTGCTCCTCGGCCTCGGCCAGGGCTTCGCGCATGAGCTGCACGGCGGGGTGCTCGGGCTCGGACTGGCGCAGTGCGGTGCATTCGATCACGCGGCGGGCCCGATAGATGTCGATCACGTCGGCGATGGTCGGTGACGCCACCGAGACCCCGCGGTGGGGGATGTGCTCGACGAGGCCCTGCTCGGCGAGCACACGGAAGGCTTCGCGAAGCGTGTTGCGCGAGACGTCGAACTGCTCGGCGAGGGCTGATTCCGAGAGTCGTGACCCCGGCGCGAAGTCGCCGTCGATGATGCGCTGACGGAGGACGTCGGCGAGCGGGCCCTGCTGGTTCATGCCTTCATCGTAGGCGGCGGAGCCGCGGCATCGTCTGCGGTCGCAGGAGGGAAATCACACGAAAGCAACCGTTCTGTAGCACGGCCGTAACACGATTGTTGAACAATCAATGCCTATCCGTTCTACACTGGGGGTCACCCGACACCCACCAACGACGATGGGAACCCCCCGCATGTCAGAGCAGACCACCGCCTCCCTCTCCCCGGAGGACGAAGCCCGCCTCTCGTCCGCCAAGAAGCGCGCGGGCCGCAGTGCCGTCATCGGCGCGATCTTCCTCATGGCCACCAGCGCCATCGGCCCCGGCTTCATCACGCAGACCGCCACGTTCACAGCGACGATGGGGGCCGCCTTCGCGTTCGCGATCCTCATCTCGATCCTCGTCGACATCGCGGTGCAGCTGAACGTCTGGCGCATGATCACCTCGTCCGGCAAGCGCGCCGGCGAACTCGCGAACAGCGCCATCCCCTTCTCCGGACACCTGATCGCCGTGCTCGTCGTGATCGGCGGGCTGGCCTTCAACATCGGGAACATCGCCGGTGGCGGACTGGGACTCAACGCCCTGCTCGGCATCGACCCCAAGCTCGGCGGCATGGTCACCGCGGCCCTCGCGATCATCATCTTCCTGGTGAAGAAGGCGGGCCCCGTGATGGACATCGTGCTGGTCGTGCTGGGAATCGCCATGATCGTCATGACCGTGGTCGTGGCCGTGATCGCCCAGCCGCCGATCGGCGAGGCGCTGCGCCAGACCTTCGTGCCCGACGAGCTGAACTTCGCCACCATCACCACCATCGTCGGCGGCACCGTCGGCGGATACATCACGTACTCCGGCGCCCACCGCTACCTCGACTCGGGACACACCGGACCGGAGCACGCCGGCCCCGTCATGCGTGCGGCGACCAACGGCATCCTCGTCACCGGCGTGATGCGCTACGTCCTGTTCCTCGCGATCCTCGGCGTCGTGGCCTCCGGCGTCACGCTCGACCTCTCCGGGCAGGGCGCGAACCCCGCGGGTCAGGCGTTCGGCGCGGTGCTCGGCGACGCCGGCCTCCGCATCTTCGGTGCGATCTTCTGGGCCGCGGCGATCAGCTCGGTCATCGGTGCGGCCTACACCTCCGCCACCTTCCTCTCCACCTTCACCACGAAGCTCAAGGGCGGGTGGCCGCTGCAGCTCGCGACCGTCGCGTTCATCGTGGTGTCGCTGGCGGTGTACCTCTCGATCGGTACCGCTCCTGCGGCGATCCTCGTGTTCGTCGGCGGCTTCAACGGCCTGATCCTGCCGATCGGACTCACGGTGTTCATGTACATCGGCTGGTTCCGTCGCGACCTGCTCGGCTCGAAGAAGTACCCGATGTGGCTGCTCGTCGCCGGTACGCTCGTGACGCTGCTCACCTGGTACATGGGTATCGTCTCGGTCGGCCCCATCTTCGCCTTCCTCGGAATCGGAGCGTGATCGCATGACATCGATCGACCTGAACTCGGACCTCGGCGAGAACGTCGCCGACCGGATCGTCAGCGACGACGCGAGCATGCTCCGCCTCGTCACGAGCGCGAACGTGTCGTGCGGTTTCCATGCCGGCAGCCCCGAGGGGATCCGCGAGACGCTCGCGGCTGCCGTGGCGGACGGCGTGGTGATCGGCGCGCACCCCGGTTACCGCGACTACGAGAACTTCGGACGCACGAAGGTCGACATCGACTCGGCCACGCTGCAGGCGCACGTCGAGTACCAGCTCGGTGCGCTCATCGGGCTCGCCTCCGCGGTCGGCGGCCGGGTCTCGTACGTCAAGCCGCACGGCGCTCTCTACAACACGATCGCCCGCGACGAGCGGCAGTCGAAGGACGTCGTGGCCGCGATCCGCGCGATCGACCCTGGTCTGGTGCTGCTCGGGCTCTCCGGAGGCGTCGTGCTCGACGTGGCCGAGCGGGCAGGGCTCGCCGTCGCCGCCGAGGCGTTCGCGGACCGCGCGTATCAGCCCGACGGGCAGCTCGTCTCGCGCACCGAGGAGGGCGCGGTGCTGCACGACCCGGCAGCGGTCGCCGAGCGCATGGTGCGCCTCGCCGCCGACGGCGTGATCCGTGCGATCGACGGCACCGATGTGCCCGTGGTCGCGCAGTCGATCTGCGTGCACGGCGACAGTCCCGGCTCGGTGGCCATGGCCGCGGAGACCAAGCGGATGCTGCAGGAGGCGGGAATCACGATCGCCCCGTTCGCGGGCGCCTGACATGACCGTTCTCGCCACCGCCGACCAACTCGCCGACGCACGCGCTGCTCGCGCCGCGATCCGGGCCGGTCACGCCGAGCCGACCAGCGGAGTCGCGGTCGGGCTGACCCAGGCGAACCTCATCGCGGTGCCGGCCGACTGGGCCTTCGAGACGCTGCTCTTCGCGCAGCGGAACCCGAAGCCGTGCCCGGTGCTCGAGGTGATCGAGCAGGGCGCGGTGGAGTCACGGCTCGCGCCCGGCAGCGACATCCGCACTGACATCGGCCGGTACCGCATCTGGCGCGACGGGGAACTGGTCGAGGAGGTCGCCGACGCGACCGCGGCCTGGGCGGAGCATCCCGACCTCGTGGCTTTCCTCATCGGATGCAGCTTCACCTTCGAATCCGGACTCGTACAGGCAGGGATCCCGATCCGCCATCAGGAGCTCGGCCGGAACGTGCCCATGTACCGCACCTCCGTGTCGTGCGCGCCCGCCGGACGACTGCGCGGAGAGATGGTCGTCTCGATGCGTCCGATCCCCGCGGCTCGCGTCGCGGATGCCGTGCAGATCTCCGGCCGCACTCCCGCGGTGCACGGTGCTCCGGTGCACATCGGCGACCCGGCATCGCTCGGCATCCACGACCTGGCGCATCCCGACTTCGGGGATGCTCCCGAGGTGCGCGACGGCGAAGTGCCCGTCTTCTGGGCCTGCGGTGTCACCCCGCAGGCCGCGATCATGGCCTCGAGGCCGCCGTTCGCGATCACGCACGCGCCCGGGTACATGTTCATCACCGATGTTCCGGATGCGGAGTACCTCGTCTGATGCGCATCCTCACGGCATCCGATCACGCTCTCCTCGTCGAGGCATCCGACCTCGACGAGGCGATGCGCCTGAACCTCGCGTGGGAGGGCGTGCCCGGCATCGTCGAGCGCATCCCCGGCGCCCGCACCGTGCTCGTGCGCTTCGATCCGGTCCGGGTCTCGGCCGCCGATCTCTCAGCGGTGCTGGCCGCGACCGAGATCGACACCGCGCATCCGCCGGGCACCGGCGAGGTCACCGTACCGGTGCGATACGACGGCGAAGACCTCGACGAGGCGGCATCGCTGTTGGGCGTCTCGGCGGAGGAACTCGTCAACAGGCACCTCGCCGCGGACTGGCGGGTGGCGTTCTCCGGTTTCGCCCCCGGCTTCGGATACGTCGTGAGCAGCGATCCCCTGTTCGACGTGCCGCGCCGATCGTCGCCGCGCACACGCGTGCCCGCCGGCTCGGTCGCGCTCGCCGGGCAGTTCACCGGCGTCTACCCGCGCGAGAGCCCGGGGGGATGGCAGCTCATCGGACGCACGGATGCCGTGATGTGGGACATCGAGCGGAACCCGCCCGCGCTGCTGTCGCCCGGGACGGCGGTGCGGTTCGCGCAGGTGCGGGAGGCCGCTCGGCTGGAGGGCGGTCACCCGGGCCGAAACGGAGACGACCCGACGCACGCACCGCGCGTCGCGGCGCAACACTCCGCGACGGATGCGGATGGTCTGGGTTTCGGCGCGGGAGCTGCCGTCGAGGTGGTCCGCCCGTCGCTGCAGCTGCTCGTGCAGGACGCCGGGCGCCCGAGCTATGCGGCACTCGGCGTCTCGGCATCCGGGGCTGCGGACCGCCGGGCCATGCACGACGCGAACCGTGCCGTGGGCAATGCACGCGACGCCGCGGTGCTCGAGAGCGTCGGCGGAGCCGTCCTGCGATTCCGGGGAGCCGGCGTCGCCGCGGTCGCCGGCGCGATCGGCGCGCTCCGCCTGACCGAGGTCGGCGGCACCGTTCGTTCCGTGGCGCACGGTGAGCCCTTCGCCACCGTCGACGGCGACGAACTGACCCTCGGTCACCCCGAGCGCGGGCTGCGCTACGTCGTCGCCGTGCGAGGAGGCCTGGATGCGGTGCCCGCGCTGGGCAGCCGTGCGGCGGACACCCTCGCCGGGCTCGGCCCGGAAGCGCTCGTGGCGGGTGCCGTCGTCCCGGTGGGCGGCGCGGCGCCGCATCCCGTCGAGCCCGATGCGCTGCCGCGCGAGCTCCCTGCCGCGGGAGAGCTCGTCGACCTCGAGATCACGCTCGGCCCTCGGGACGACTGGTTCACGGGGCACGCGCTCGCGACCCTCACCGGACAGGAGTGGACCGTCACGCCGCGTTCGGATCGCGTCGGCATCAGGCTCCAGGGGGAGGTGCCCCTGGAGCGCGCGGTCGGTGGCGAACTGCCGAGCGAGGGTGCTGTCACGGGGGCCGTCCAGGTGCCGCCCGATGGGCAGCCCGTCCTGTTCCTGCCGGATCATCCGCTCACCGGGGGATACCCCATCATCGGCGCCCTCACGGACCGCAGCCTCGACCTCGCCGGTCAACTGGCTCCGGGAGTGCGTCTTCGTTTCACCGTCAAGGAGTCCTCATGACCACCGTGTCGACCGCGCCGACCACGCAGAGGGTCCTGATCGCCAACCGCGGGGAGATCGCGGTGCGCGTCGTCCGCGCCTGCGCCGAGGCCGGATACACCTCGGTCGCGGTCTATGCGGATCAGGATGCCGACGCCCTGCACGTGCGCCTGGCCGATGAGGCCGTGGGCCTGGGGGGAGCAACGGGGGCCGACACGTATCTTTCCGTCGAGGCGCTGCTCGCCGCCGCGCGCCGGGCGGACGCGACCGCCGTGCACCCCGGATACGGCTTCCTCTCGGAGAGCGCCGCATTCGCACGGGCCGTCGAGGAGGCGGGGCTGGTCTGGATCGGGCCGTCGCCCGAGAGCATCGACGCACTCGGCGACAAGATGACCGCTCGCCGTATCGCGCAGCGGGTCGGAGCGCCGCTCGCCGCCGGTACCGACCAGCCGCTGGCCGGGTCTGAGGAGGCGGTGGCGTTCGCCGAGGAGCACGGACTCCCCATCGCGATCAAGGCGGCGTTCGGCGGTGGCGGCCGCGGGCTCAAGGTGGTGCGCGAGCTGTCCGAGGTCGCGGCGGCTTTCGACGCGGCCACTCGCGAGGCGATCGCGGCATTCGGTCGCGGAGAGTGCTTCGTGGAGCGCTTCCTCGAGAGCCCGCGGCACATCGAGGTGCAGGTGCTCGGCGACGGGCGCGGCGGTGTCGTGGTGGTCGGCGACCGCGACTGCTCGATGCAGCGTCGGAACCAGAAGCTCATCGAGGAGGCGCCGGCTCCGGGACTCTCCGTCGAACAGCGGACGCGTTTCCACGACGCGGCACGGTCGATCTGCGGCGAGGTGGAGTACCGCGGGGCCGGCACCGTGGAGTTCCTGCTCGCGGCCGACGGCACCATCTCGTTCCTCGAGGTGAACACAAGGCTCCAGGTGGAGCATCCGGTCACCGAGGAGGTCACCGGAACCGACCTGGTGCGCGAGCAGTTCCGCATCGCGTTCGGGGAAGGTCCGTCCTTCGTCGAGACGCCGGCACCCATCGGGCACGCGTTCGAGTTCCGCATCAATGCCGAGGACCCCGGGCGGGGCTTCCTGCCGAGCCCCGGTCGTGTCGAGAGACTGCGGATCCCCGGCGGACCCGGCGTGCGCTGGGACAGTGGCATCGAAGAGGGCGACGTCGTGCAGCCGGCCTTCGACTCGATGATCGCCAAGCTGATCGTGCACGCCGAGTCCCGCGATGCGGCCATCGTGCGGGCGCGGCGGGCTCTGCGTGAGCTGACCGTCGAGGGGCCGGCGACGGTGATCCCGTTCGACGTGATGGCGCTCGACGAGGAGGCGTTCGGCACGGCGACCTTCGCGGTGCACACGCAGTGGATCGAGAGCTCCCTGCTGCCGAAGCTGGAGACGCAGTCGCGGCCGGCGGCCGTGTCGGACTCCGCACTGCAGCGCTTCCCTGTCGAGATCGACGGCCGACGCGTGATGCTGGGTCTCCCGGCCGGGCTGCTGTCGGGCCTCGGTCGTCCGGCTGCCCCCGCGCCCGCAGCGCCCACGTCCGACCCGACCGAACTGCGTGCACCGGTGCCGGGCACTCTGGTGCGCTGGCTCGTCGACGACGGCACCGAGGTCGCGGAGGGAGAGCCGGTCGCGGTCCTCGACGCCATGAAGATGGAGACCACGGTGACCGCCCACAGATCCGGATCGCTGTCTCAGCGGGTCGAGCTGTCCGCGATGGTCGCCGCCGATGGGGTGCTCGCGGTCATCGACTGAGCGTTCTGGTGCACCACCCGAAACGCAGAGATCCCGGATGCCTCACGAGAGGCATCCGGGATCTCCGTCTGTGCGCGGCGCGGCCTACTCGGGGTCGCCGCCGAGCGGACCGACCGCCTCGAGCGGCTTCGGGTCGTCGGCACCGGTCTTGCGCAGGCGCGCGATCAGGTTGCCGAGGTGGTAGATGAGGATCGCAGCCACCGTGGCGATGACGATGCCGCCGAGTTCGAAGCCGGAAGCCTCGTCCTTGATCATGAAGCCGCCGACCGCCATGATCAGCGCGACGGCCGCCGTGTACTGGTTGACCGGGCGCGAGAAGTCGACGCGGTTGTCGACCCAGATCTTGATGCCGATGACCCCGATCAGACCGTAGAGCGCCGTCGTCACGCCGCCGAGCACACCGGCGGGCACCGAGTTGATGACTTCGCCGAACTTCGGGGAGAGGCTGAGCAGGATCGCGGCCGTGCCCGCCACCCAGTAGGCGGCGGTGGAGTAGACGCGGGTGGACGCCATCACGCCGATGTTCTCGCCGTAGGTCGTCGTGCCGGAACCGCCGAAGAAGCCGGCGAGGGTCGTCGAGACGCCGTCCGCGATCAGCGCCTTGCCTGTCTGCTGGTTCACCGTCGCGTCTCCGGTCATGGTCGCGACGCCGCGGACGTGGCCGACGTTCTCGGCGATCAGAACGAGAACGACCGGGAGGAACATCGCAAGCGCCGTGAGCGTGCCGGGCTCGGTGAAGTTCGGGAAGGTGAAGGTCGGAAGGCCGACCCAGTCCGCCTTCTCGACTGCTGCGAAGTCGAGCTCACCGCGGAACGCCGCGAAGATGTACCCCGCGATGACGCCGAGGAAGATCGAGATGCGGCCGAGGAAGCCGCGGAAGACGACGGCGAAGAGAATTGTGATGGCGAGGGTGAAGGTCGCGGTCACCGGCGCTGCGGCGTAGTTGTTGTGCGCTGCGCCCGCGAGGTTGAAACCGATGAGGGCGACGATCGTTCCGGCGAGTACCGGCGGCAGGAAGCGGTCCACCCACTTCACCCCGACCGTGTGCACCACGACGCCGATGATCGCCAGCAGCACGCCGACGGCGACGATCCCGGCCAGGGCGGTGCCCATGTTCGCGGACGCGGTCGCTGCGGTCACCGGCGCGATGAACGCGAACGACGAACCGAGGTAGCTGGGCAGCTTGTTGCGGGTGACCAGCAGGAACAGGATCGTGCCCACACCGCTGAAGAGCAACGTGGTGGCGACCGGGAACCCGGTGATGATCGGCACCAGGAACGTCGCGCCGAACATCGCCACGACGTGCTGGAGACCGATCGCGATCGTCGCGGGCCAGTTCAGGCGCTCGTCGGGACGGACGACGGCACCGGGCTCGACCGTGCGGCCGTTTCCGTGCAGCTTCCACAGGGCCATGCGGGCTCCTCAAGGTTCGGGGGATGGCAGGAGTGCTGGAGCAACACTACCGATTCCTGAGTTTTTCCTGAGCGCTGGCGCCGACCTGCGCTCAGGTGCAGGAGCGGATGAAGGATGCATGAGGGGCGCGCAGCCGATGGTCATGCATCTGTCCGGTCGTCATGCATCCGTCCGCGGACCGGTCCGTGGACCTGCGTGACGAGTGGCCTCGACGGTCGCGAGTCAGGCGCCGAGGCGCTCGATCAGCTCGCGGTAGCGGTCGGCGGTGCGCGCGACCACGTCGTCCGGAAGCAGCGGCGGCTCGCCCTGCTGGTCCCAGTTCGCGGCCAGCCAGTCGCGCACGATCTGCTTGTCGAAGCTGGCCATGCGCGCGCTCGGCGTCGTGCCGGTGCGCCAGGCCTCGGCGTCCCAGTACCGGGAGGAGTCGCTCGTGAGCACCTCGTCGGCCAGGCGCAGGGTGCCGTCGGCATCCGTCCCGAACTCGAACTTGGTGTCGGCGAGGATCAGGCCCTTCTCCTCAGCGATGGCGGCCGCAGCCGTGTAGATCGCCAGGGAGGTGTCGCGTAGTTCGGCCGCCCGCTCGGCGCCGACGAGCTCGACGGCGCGCTCGAACGTGATGTTCTCGTCGTGCTCGCCCATCGGCGCCTTGTACGCCGGGGTGAACAGCGGCTCGGGCAGCCGATCGCCGTTCTGCAGGCCGGCCGGGAGCGGAATGCCGCACACGGTGCCGCTCTCCTGGTACTCGACCCAGCCGGAACCGGTGATGTAGCCGCGCACGACGCACTCGATCGGCAGCATCTCGAGCGACTGCGCGAGCATGGCGCGATCGGCGACGGCCTCGGGCAGCTCGCCCGCGGCGATGTGGTTGGGGAAGTCGGAGAGCTGGGCGAACCACCAGCGGCTCAGCTGTGTCAGCAGGGCGCCCTTGTCGGTGATGCCGGGGGAGAGCACGAAGTCGAAGGCGCTCACGCGGTCGGAGGCCACGACGAGGATGCGGGTGTCCGCCGGGTCTTCCGAGGCATACAGGTCGCGGACCTTGCCCGAGTAGATGTGCCGCCAGCCGGGAATGCTCTGTGCCGTGCCTTCTGAAGGTGTGCTCACCCGCCTATTATCCCGGTTCCGTGCGACCGCGATCGCCTGCGTCCGTGGGTCGCGCCGACGGGTGTCGGAGCCGGTGTCTAGCGTGGAGGCGTGGCTGACGACATCTTCACCGACCGGCTCCGTCTGTCGCGGGCGGTGGCCGCCGACCTCGATGCGATCTTCGCGATCCAGAACGATCCGCGGGTGTGGACGCACTTCCCGAGCCTTCGACACACCGACCCTGCCGCGACTCTCGACATGATGAGGCGTTGGGACCGCAGCTGGGAGCAGGCGGGACTCGGATCATGGGTGGCACGTCTGCGCGACACGGGCGAGATCATCGGGAACGGCGGCTGCACGCTGCTTCGCGGCGAGGTGTGGAACGTCGGCTACCGCATCGCGGCCGACCAGCACGGGCACGGCTATGCGACCGAGCTGGCGCGCGCCGGCATCGAGCAGGCGCGGCTCGTCGACCCCGATCGACCGGTCATCGCCTATCTCGTGGAGCACAACCGGGCGTCGGCGCACGTCGCGGAGAAGCTGGGCCTCCAGCGCGTGCATCGCGCGCCGGATGTCGGCAACCCCGATCCCGCGGTGATGCGGCTCGTCTACGCGGACCGACCCCTCACCGCGACGCAGCTCGCGGCCGCTCTGGGCTGATCAGCTGAGGGACCGCGGATGTCGGTCTTGTCGGTGTCCGTTGGGGGGCGTATAGTCCACATGGACTATTCGAGGTGGGGACATGAAGAAGGATGCCGTCGACCGACTCACCCCCATGGGGGTGATGGTGCTCGCGCTGCTGCGCGAGGGCGACATGCACCCCTACGAGATGGTGCGGCTCATGCGGGCCCGCCACGATGATCGCCTGATCACGATCACCAACGGGACGCTCTACCACACGGTGTCCCGGCTGCATCGTGCCGGGCTGATCGATGAGCTCGGCATCGACCGCGAGGGCAATCGTCCGGAGCGCACGACCTACTCCCTGACGGATGCCGGACGTGACGCGGTCGTCACGTGGGTGCGGCGCGAGCTGCCCCGCATCGACCGACCCGCCGACTTCCGCATCGCGCTCGCCGAGGCCCACAACCTCGAGAGGCCGGAGGTGATCGACCTCCTGCAGGAGCGGCGGGTGGCGCTCGTCGGCGATCACGCGCGGCACCGCGACGGCCTGCGGACGGCCAGGGAGAAGAGCGTGCCCGAGCAGGTGCTCGTCGAGATCGAGCGTCAGGAGGCACTGCTGGACGCCGAGCTGCGCTGGCTCGACACCCTCCTGGACCGCCTCCAGACCGAAGTCCTGCCGTGGGGTCCCACGGCATTCCAGAACTCAGACCGCTACCGCGCTCAGCGAAAGGCCGCACAGCAATGACAGATACCCCTCGCGACGGAGACCGCCCCCCGGTGTCCGCGCCCTCGACCTCCGGTCCGTCGACCGGCACCTATTCCGTGGGGCACAAGCCCACGAGCCCCTGGCCCGCCCTCTGGGCGCTGGTCATCGGCTTCTTCATGATCCTCGTCGACACCACGATCGTGTCGGTCGCGAACCCGGCCATCAAGGCGGCGCTCGACCCGAACACGAACAATCTCGACAACGTCGTGTGGGTCACGAGCGCCTACCTGCTCGCCTATGCGGTGCCGCTGCTGATCACCGGACGTCTCGGTGACCGCTTCGGCCCGAAGAACATCTACCTGATCGGCCTCGCGGTCTTCACCCTCGCGTCGCTGTGGTGCGGACTGTCGACCACACTCGAGGGCCTGATCGTCGCCCGCGCGGTGCAGGGTCTCGGAGCGGCGTTCATGACGCCGCAGACCATGGCCGTGATCACCCGCACCTTCCCGCCCGAGCGCCGCGGCGCCGCGATGGGTCTCTGGGGGGCGACCGCTGGCGTCGCGACTCTCGTCGGCCCCCTCGTGGGCGGTCTGCTCGTCGACGGCTTCGGCTGGGAGTGGATCTTCTTCGTGAACATCCCGGTCGGCATCGTCGCCTTCGTGCTCGCCTGGCGTCTGGTGCCCAAGCTCGCGACGCATCCGCACCGGTTCGACATCGTGGGTGTGGTGCTGAGCGCCGTGGCGCTGTTCCTCATCGTGTTCGGACTCCAGGAGGGCGAGAAGTACGACTGGGGTGTGATCTGGGGGCCGATCTCGGTATGGAGCCTGATCATCGTCGGCCTCGTGGTGCTCGGGCTGTTCATCTTCCAGCAGGCCAAGACCCGCAGCGAGCCGCTGGTGCCGCTCGACCTGTTCCGCGACCGCAACTTCTCGGGCGCGAACGTGGCGATCGCCGCCGTCGGCTTCACGGTGACGAGCATGTCGCTGCCGATGATGTTCTTCCTGCAGACCGCACGCGGACTCACGCCCACCGAAGCGGCACTGCTCCTGATCCCGATGGCGGTGCTCTCGGGGGTGCTCGCCCCGGCCGCGGGCAAGCTCCTCGACCGGGTCGATCCGCGCATCATCCTCATCCCCGGCCTGCTCTGCGTCGCCGGAGCGCTGGTCTGGTACTCGGCACTGATCAACATGGACACCCCGATCTGGATGTTCCTGCTTCCCTCTGCGCTGATGGGCATCGGCAACGCCGGCATGTGGGGTCCGCTCGCCACCACGGCGACGCGCAAGCTGCCGCCGCGTCAGGCGGGGGCGGGCGCCGGCATCTACAACACGACCAGGACCATCGGGTCGGTGATCGGCTCGGCATCCATCGCCGCGTTCATGCAGTCGCGTCTCGAGGCGAACCTCCCGGGCCTCGCCGACGCCCCGGCGGGCATCTCGACCGGCGGATCGCTGCCGCCCCAGGTGGCCGAAGGGTTTGCGGCGGGGATGTCGCAGTCGATCCTGCTGCCGGCGTGCGTCATGGCGGTCGCCCTGATCGCCTCGCTGTTCCTCGGTCGTTACGACAAAACGGAGGCGGCGGCACCCGCGGCCGTGCGGGCCGAGTAGTCGAACCCGGGAAGGGGTCGTGTCCGTCGGTTTGCGGACACGGCCCCTTTCTGGTGTCATCGGGCGATGACGATCGCACTCTCTCGACCGACCACCGACCTCTTCGAATCCTGGGCCGCCGCAGTGGGCGAGTTCGAGGGCGGACACGTCGACGGGGGCGGTCTCGAGAAGGGTTTCGTGCCCGACCGGACCGCTTTCGAGGAGTTCGTCGAGCGCGCAGAGCTGTACGCCACACCCGGTGCGGTTCTCCCGGAGGGCCACGTGCCCTGCGATTACTACTGGATCACCGAGGGGGACCAGGTGGTCGGCTTCCTCTCCTTCCGCCGCGAGCTCAACGACTACCTGCGTCGCTTCGGTGGCCACATCGGCTATTCGGTGATCCCTTCCCGTCGCCGCGAAGGGATCGTGCGCGAGGCGATGCGGCAGATTCTCCGCCAGGCGAAGGTGGAGGGGTACGAACGCGTGATGCTCACCTGCGATGACGACAACATCGGGTCCATCCGCACCATCGAGGGGGCCGGTGGCGAGCTCGAAGAGGTGATCGATGCGCCGGAGGCAGGGCGGCCCCGCGTGCGGCGGTACTGGATCGATATTTCGGGGACCCGACTCGCCGCGAGCTAGGGTAGATCCTCGGCGGTCGTCCGGTCGCTGCTGTCGACCCGAGGAGCACACGTCGTGATCCGAAATCCATCCGCCGCGGCGGGCCGCCTGCGCCGATCGATGCGCACCGCCGGTGCGGCCGCGCTCGTCGCCTTCGTCGCCGTCGGAGCGCTCCTCGCCGGAGCCGCCCCCGCCACCGCCGCGAGCGACGGCGACAAGTACGTCATCGGCACCGACACGACCTTCGCGCCGTTCGAGTTCACCGACAAGGACGGCAACCTCGTCGGCATCGACATGGACCTGCTCCGCGCGATCGCGAAGGATCAGGGCTTCGAGGTCGAGATCCGCCAGCTCGGATTCGACGCCGCGGTGCAGGCGCTGCAGTCGAACCAGGTCGATGCGGTCATGGCCGGCATGTCGATCACCGAGGAGCGACAGAAGACCTTCGACTTCAGTGAGCCCTACTTCACCAGCGGCATCCAGCTGGGCGTTCTCGAGTCGAGCGACATCCAGTCGCTCGACGACCTCGACGGCAAGGCCGTGGCCGTGAAGACCGGCACGCAGGGGCAGACCTTCGCCGACGAGAACAAGGACGAGTACGGCTTCAAGGTCACCCCGTACCAGGACACGACCGACATGGTCGACGCTGTGAAGGCCGGCCAGGCGGTCGGCTACTTCGAGGACTTCCCGGTGCTGGCCTACGGCATCCAGCAGGGTTCCGGCTTCCGCCTGATCGGTGAGCCCGAGCTCGGCGGCGAGTACGGCTTCGCGGTGAACAAGGGGCAGAACCCCGAACTGATCGAGATGTTCAACGCCGGACTCGCGAACCTCAAGTCTTCGGGCGAGTACGACAAGATCGTCGACACGTACCTGGCGGGCGGCGAGGAATCGTCGCAGCCGACCGACATCATCTCGGTCGCGGTGCAGTACTGGCCCGCGCTCATGGAAGGCCTGTGGCTCACGATCCTCGCGACGATCGTCGCCATCGTGGCCGCCTTCATCCTCGGGCTCATCTTCGGCTTCGGCCGGGTCTCGAAGTTCGCACCGTTCCGCTGGATCGCGACGGCCTACGTCTACGTGTTCCGCGGGACGCCGATCCTCATCCAGGCGTTCTTCGTGTTCTTCGCGATCCCGCAGCTGTTCCCTGGCCTCACGTTCAACCCGTTCGTCGCCGGAGCGATCACGCTCTCGCTCAACACGGGCGCGTACATGACCGAGATCATCCGCGGAGGCATCCAGGCGGTCGATCCCGGACAGAACGAGGCCTCGCGCTCGCTGGGTCTCGGCCACTGGAAGACCATGCAGAAGGTCGTGCTCCCGCAGGCGTTCCGCATCATGATCCCGTCGTTCGTCAACCAGGGCATCATCACGCTGAAGGACACCTCGCTGATCAGTGTGATCGGCCTGGCGGAACTGACGTTCGTCTCTCGCCAGATCATCGCCTCGACGTACCTGTCGGCACAGGTGCTGACGATCGTTGCCATCATCTACTTCGTCGTGATCACGCTGCTGACGCTGCTCGCGAACCGCCTGGAGAGGACGTTCAACGCATGAGCAAGATCGTGGTGCAGGACCTGCACAAGTCGTTCGGA
Organism: Microbacterium maritypicum MF109; assembly: GCF_000455825.1. Lineage (GTDB taxonomy): Bacteria > Actinomycetota > Actinomycetes > Actinomycetales > Microbacteriaceae > Microbacterium > Microbacterium maritypicum_A. Next base: position 44,063 of record NZ_ATAO01000135.1, on the reverse strand, counting down.
GACAACGAGGTGCTCAAGGGCATCAACCTCTCGGTGGAAGACGGCGAGGTCGTCGCGGTCATCGGTCCGTCGGGGTCGGGCAAGTCCACGCTGCTGCGCTGCCTCAACAAGCTCGAGGAGCCCTCGTCGGGACACGTCATCATCGACGGCGTCGACCTGACCGACAAGAGCGTGAAGCTCGACGAGGTGCGCCAGCGCATCGGCATGGTGTTCCAGCACTTCAACCTGTTCCCGCACATGACGGTGCTCGAGAACATCACCCTCGCGCCGGTGGAGTGCGGGAAGATGACGAAGGCCGAGGCCCGTGAGCGGGCGCTGTCGCTCCTGGAGCGGGTCGGTCTCTCGGAGAAGGCCGATGCGAAGCCCGCATCCCTGTCCGGTGGTCAGAAGCAGCGCGTCGCGATCGCGCGTGCGCTCGCGATGGACCCCGAGATCATGCTGTTCGATGAGGCCACGAGCGCGCTCGATCCCGAGATGGTCGGTGAGGTGCTGCAGGTCATCCGCGACCTGGCGTCCGGCGGCATGACCATGGTGCTGGTGACGCACGAGATGGGCTTCGCGCGCGAGGTCTCCGGCCGCACGGTCTTCATGGACGGCGGTGTCGTGGTCGAGGAGGCCCCGCCCGCCGAGCTCTTCGGCTCGCCCAAGAACGAACGCCTGAAGGACTTCCTCTCCAAGGTGCTCTGAGCGCGGCGCACATCCGCGTCGCGCACATCCGCGTCGACTTCCCGTGTACTCGCCGAGTGCACGGGAAGTTTGCGTTGAGAAGCCGTGCATTCGGCAGCTTCCCGTGCACTCGGTGCGGTGCGGTGCGGTGCGGTGCGGTGCGGGATGGGGTGAGCTACTCGCGATCGGATACGGGGTGGCGGCGGATGGTCGCGCTGACGAGGGCGGCGACCGCGCACAGTCCGGCGGCGGCGAACCATGCGAACGTGTACTGGCCGGTGTGGTCGCGCACGATCCCGGCGAGGACCGAGGCGATGCCGGCGCCGATCTGGTGGGCCGCGAACACCCAGCCGAACACGAGCGGGCCCTTGTCTCCGAAGACCTCACGGCAGAGCGCGATCGTCGGTGGCACGGTCGCGACCCAGTCGAGCCCGTAGATCACGATGAACACGATGATGCTGGGTTGCACCTCGGCCGAGAGCAGGCTCGGCAGGAACAGCAGGCTCACTCCGCGCAGCGCGTAGTAGGCGGCGAGCAGGATGCGCGGGTTCACCCGGTCGGTGAGCCAGCCGGAGAACACGGTGCCGACGATGTCGAAGACGCCCACCACGGCCAGCAGCCCGGCCGCGGTCGTCGTCGCCATCCCATGGTCGTGCGCGCTCGGGATGAAGTGCGTGCCGATCAGTCCGTTGGTCGTCGCTCCGCAGATCGCGAAGCCGATCGCCAGTGCCCAGAAGGTCTTGGTGCGAGCGGCCTCCCTCAGGGTGGAGATCGCGAGTTTCGCCGCACCCCACGCCGTGCCCCGAGGAACGGGGTCCGCCGCCATGACGGGCGTGGTCTCGCCGTACCGGGCGACCCCGAGGTCGCTCGGTCTGTTGCGCAGGAAGATCCAGACGAGGGGCGCGACGGCGAGGGCGCCGCCTGCGATGATGAGCGACGCCCCGCGCCATCCGACGTCTTCCGCGGTAGCCGCGATCACGGGGAGGAAGATCAGCTGCCCGGTCGCACTGCCGGCGGTGAGCACGCCGGAGACGAGCCCGCGCCGGGTCGCGAACCAGGTGTCGGTGATGGTCGCGGCGAACACCAGGGCCATCGATCCGGTGCCGAGCCCGATCAGCACACCCCAGGTCAGGATGAGCTGGCCGGGAGTCGCCACGAAGACGCTCAGCGCCGCGCCCGCTCCGATGACGAAGAGTGCGACCACCGTGACCGCGCGGATGCCGAAGCGCTGCATGAGGGCGGCCGCGAACGGGGCGATGAGGCCGTACAGCAGCAGGTTGATCGAGACCGCGAGCGAGAGCTCCGCCGTGCTCCATCCGAACTCCTCCTCGAGCGGCACCATGAGCACACCGGGCGCGGCGCGGAACCCGGCGGCGCCGATGAGCGCGATGAGGGCCACCAGGGCCACGGTCCAGGCAGGGTGGAAGCGGCGCTGCCGTCCGGTCAGGGGCTCTTCGATCGGACCGTCGAGCGATTCGGCGGTCATGCCGCGTCTCCGGCGAGAAGGGCGAAGGGCTCCCCGCCCATGCTGCGCCGTGCCCACCGGGTGCTGCCGGCGTCGAGCGGTGCCGCGCATGTCGCGCACCAGTCGACGGAGTCCGAGACATCGCCGCAGCGGCCGCAGCTCACGGTCAGTCCCCACGGCCCGTCGGGGTCGGTGATGCGAGCGAACCGCGCGTAGGCGTGCAGGATCGGAAGCGTCTCGCGTCCGGCGGTCGTGAGTCGATAGCCGCTGCGCGCATCGTCGGGGTCTTCGCGGGCGATGAGGTCGGCCTCGCCCATCGCGGTCAGGCGACGGGAGAGCACCGAGTCGGCGGCGCCGGTGGCGTCACGAAGCTGATCGAAACGCGTGCGGCCGGAGAAGAGCTCGCGCAGGATGAGCAGCACCCAGGGGTCGGCGAGCACGTCGGCGGTGCGGGCGATGGGGCAGGTCGCAGAGGACCAGTCGGAGCGGAGCGGCATCCGCTAACTTTCTTGAAGAAAGTCCCCCGTGTCAATCGCGGATCCGCACGTTGGCAGGATTCCTGCCCGCATTCGCCCGAATTCGCGCGACCGCACCTCACGTACCCCCGCTCGTGGTGCTCCCGAGTGCACGGGAACTCGCCGAGCGAACGGGGTATCCGCGTCGGGAAGCCGTGCACTCGTCGAGACCCCGTGCGCTCGGCGGAGGGGGGCACACAGAGGGGGCGGGACGGGCCGGCGGGGCAGGGGCGGGGCGCGGAGGGCTACTCGGCGACGCGAGCGGCGATGTCGGTGCGGTAGTGGGAGCCGTCGAGATGAATGCGGGCGATCGCCTCGTACGCGCGGTCGCGCGCGGTGCGGAAGTCGGAAGCCACCGCCACCACGTTCAGTACACGGCCTCCCGTCGCGATGAGCGATCCGCCGGGAGCATCCGGGCTCGCGGTCGCGGCGTGCACGATGCGGACGCCCTCGACGGCCGCGGCTTCCGCGAGGCCCTCGATCGGGCGGCCGGTCTGCGGTGCCTCGGGGTATCCCTCGCTGGCCAGCACGACCGTGATGGCGACATCGTCGCTGAACACGGGATCCGGCTGGTCCTCGAGGGTTCCCGAGGCCGCGGCGAACAGCAGGTCCGACAGTGGGGTGACCAGTCGCGGCAGCACGATCTGCGTCTCCGGATCTCCGAAGCGCGCGTTGAACTCGATCACGCGCACGCCGGCGGGAGTGAGGATCAGGCCCGCGTAGAGGAGTCCGATGAACGGCGTGCCCTCTGCGTCGAGCTGGCGCACCACGGGAAGTGCCACGTCGCGCGTGACCTCGTCGACGAAAGCCTGCTCGCTGCCGAACTGCTCGGTGAGCCAGGGCAGCGGCGAGTAGGCGCCCATGCCACCGGTGTTGGGGCCGGCGTCGCCGTCGAGTGCGCGCTTGAAGTCTTGGGCGGGGCTGAGCGCGCGCACGGTGTCGCCGTCGCTCAGGAAGAACAGGGAGACCTCGGGGCCGGACAGGAACTCCTCGATCAGCACCGGGCCGGCGGGAAGATACTGCTCGGCGTGCGCGAGCGCCTCGGCGCGGTCGGACGTGACGATGACGCCCTTGCCCGCAGCCAGACCGTCGGCCTTCACGACGTAGGGAGCGCCGAGATCGTCGAACGCGTTCTCGACCTCTGCCGTGGTGGCGGCGCGCACGGCACGGCCGGTGGGCACGCCGGCGGCATCCATGACCCGCTTCGCGAACGACTTCGAGCCCTCCAGCTGCGCTGCGGCCTTGCCCGGTCCGAATACCGGGATGCCGCGGACGCGCAGGGCATCCGCGACTCCGGCGACGAGCGGAGCTTCGGGGCCCACCACGACGAGGTCGATCGCGTGCTCGTGCGCGAACGCGGTGACTGCGCCGCCGTCGAGCGGATCGAGCGAGACGGGGCTCGCATCCTGTGCCATGCCGGCGTTGCCGGGAGCCACGAAGATCTCGTGCTCCGTCTGCTCGGCCCGCAGGGCGAGGATGATCGCGTGCTCACGGGCACCGGAACCGAGGACGAGAATCTTCACCCGTCCAGACTACCGAGGGTCGCGCTCCGGGTTTCGGTGGGGCTCAGAGGTCGACGGTCCGTTCGACGGCAGCATCCCAGGTCACGGTCCAGCCGGCCGCGTCGAAGAGCGCATCGAGCACCATCGCGGTGAAGCCCCAGACGATCGTGCCGTCGACGTCGAACGCCGGGCCCCGGAACGTGTGCCCCATGCGGGTGATCGTCGAGGTGAACCGGGTCTCGGGGGCGAGCAGTTGCGCGACGGGAACCCGGAACACCTCGACCGTCTCGGCGTGATCGACCGCCACGACCCGCGACGGCGACTGCCACCATGCCAGGACGGGCGTGACGAGATGGTTGCTCGCGGCGAGCGGGATCTCCGGCAGCGTGGCCAGGATCTCGACTCCCGCCGGATCGAGCCCGGTCTCCTCCTCGGCTTCGCGCAGCGCCGTGGCGACGACGTCGGCATCGTCCGGCTCCACGCGTCCACCGGGGAATGAGACCTGACCGGGGTGGGACGAGAGGGTGGGCGCGCGTCGCTGCAGCAGCACGTCGAGGTCACGGGCGACGGCCGCGTCGGTCGTGGGGGCGGGGATGCGATCGAGTACGCCGAACAGGATGAGCACAGCCGCATCGTGCGCGCTCTGCGGGTCGGCGAGTGGCGGGATCCGCACGCCCCACGAATGGTCGGCGACTGCCGCGAGCAGCTCGGCGCGGGCGCCCTGGGGATGCATGCTCATGCGTCCGAGCATAGGACTCGTCGCACGCGGTCGGTCGTAGTCTGGAGAGATGGCCAGGAAGATCGACATCGTCGACGGACGCGCGGCTCTCGATGCCGTCCGCTCCGCGGATGCCTCGGGCGTGAAGCCGCAGCGCACCGATCTCGCCACCGCCGTGCGCTATCTGCTGCAGCTGCTCGACGAGAAGGCGCCGGGCAACAGCGTGGAAGTGCGAGTGCCTCCCTTCGGTGCGGTGCAGGTCATCCAGGGTCCTCGACACACCCGTGGCACGCCGCCGAACGTGGTGGAGATGGATGCGGCGACCTGGATCGCCGTGTCCACCGGCACGGAGCGATGGGCGGATGCCGCAGACGGCGGACGCATCCATGCTTCGGGCACGCGCGCCGACTTGAGCGACGTGCTGCCGGTGCGTCCCTAGCGCAGCCGCACGGGACGCGCCTGAGGCACACGGAGCCGCCCCGCGGTCACCAGGATCGCGGGGCGGCTCCGTGTGGCCGGCGGTCGCGTGTCAGGCCAGCTGCGACCGGAACGCCTTCGCAGCACCCATGAGCTCTTCCACCCGTGCGCGGTCGGCGCGGTTCTCGAACCTGCCGTCGTGCTTGAAATAGGTGCCCACGACGGCCCCGTCGGCCACTGCCAGCTGGTCGGCGACGTTGGAGGCGCGCACTCCGGTGTTGACGAATACCGGCACGTCTCCGGCGTTCTCCTTCACGATGGCCAGCGACTGCGTGTCAGTGGGGGCGCCGGCGGTGAGCCCGGAGACGCAGAGGGCATCGGGGTTGGTCGCGAACACCGTGGAGCGGGCGATGGACCCGAGGTCGCGCTCGGCGAGGTAGGCCGCCGACTCCGGCACGATGTTGAACAGCAGCTTCACGTTCGATGCGCCGATGCGGTGTCGGTGGCGCGCGACCTCACCGACGTTCGTGTTCCAGAGGCCGAAGTCGCTGGCGTAGACGCCGGTGAAGATCTCACGAACGAACGCCGCATCGGTGGCGGTGGCGAGATCGATGGAGGCGCGGCCGTCCCAGAGCACGTTCACGCCGAAAGGCACGGCGAGGTCGCCCTGCAGCGCGCCGATGATGCGAGCCATGCTGATCGCGGTGATCGGCTCGGTCTTCGTGAGGTACGGGAGGCTGAATTCGTTGGAGATGAGCACGGCATCGACGCCGCCGCTCTGCAGCGCGTCGAGCTCGCCCTTGGCGCGATTCACGATCGCGGCCATTCCGGCCGCGGTGTCGTAGCCGGGGTCGCCGGGGAGCGGGGCCAGATGCAGCATCGCCACGATCGGCTTCTGCGTGCCGAACACCTCGGGGAGCCAGTTGGGCATGTCTTTCCTCGTTTCTTCGGAATGGATCACAAACTCTGTGAAAGATTCACGATGAGCAAAGCACAAGTTACTCATTCACACAAGCGTGTCGCCTAAGGTGGGATCTGCCACACGAGGAGGTCGGGATGGAAGCCCATGAGCGCCGCGCGCTGATCGAACAGCGGGTCCTCTCTGATGGGGAGGCCGAGTTCAAGGCCCTCGCGCTGGAGTTCGACGTCTCCGAGATGACCATTCGGCGCGACCTGGAACTCCTCGAGGAGCGCGGCAGCGTGCGCCGGGTTACCGGTGGTGTGATCGCCGCCCACGGGACGGCGGTGGAGCCCGGATTCAACTCTCGGGCGTTGATGGGCGCACGCGAGAAGATCAATATCGCGGCAGCGGCCGTCGCCCATCTCAATCACGGCGAGACCGTCGTCCTCGACAGTGGCAGCACCGCCCTCGCGGTGGCCAGGGCCATCGTCGGCAAAGGCCTCGGACTCACGGTCGTCACGCCGAGCATCCTCGTCGCGCTCGAGCTCCATGACGAGCCGAACACCACGATCCTCGTCACCGGCGGGAGGGTGCGTCCCGGCGAACTCAGCCTGGTCGGAGCCGAGTCGATCGAGGCCTTCAAGCGCTACAACTGCGACGTCTACGTCATGGGCGTCTCCGGCGTCGATGGCAAGCGCGGTCTCTCCGACTACAGCAACGAGGAGGGAGCGGTGAAGCGCGCGGCGATCGAAGCCTGTGACCGCGTCATCGTCGTCGCCGACGCGTCGAAGCTCGGCCGGGTGCACCTGACGAATGTCGCGGGTCCCGGCGAGGTCGACCTGCTGGTCACCGACGGAGCGGTGGACCATCCCGCGCTCGTCGGCCTGCGTGCGGCCGGTGTGCAGATCGAAGCCGTTCCCGCGCTCTAGCTGCGTCGTTCCTTCGGTCTCGCCGTTGCGCAACGGTTGCGCAACGGGTGTGAGATTTCGCATTGACAACCGGCGGGATCACGTTTTACTGTTCCACAGCGATGAGATTTCTTCCCATTCCTCCGTGGGGGTGGTGGAAACTAACACTGGTTCACACACGAAGGAGTGGAACATGCGTAAGACGAAGTTGCTTGCAGGTGTCGGATTCGGTGCCGTGGCGATGCTCGCCCTCGCCGGCTGCGGTCAGGTCGGCGGCACCACCGGTGGTGGCGATACCGGCGGAAGCGCGGAAGACGGCGCGATGGTCACCGTAGTCAAGATCTCGGGTGTCGGCTGGTTCGACCGTATGGAGGTCGGCGTCAAGGAGTTCGCCGAGGAAACCGGGATCGACGCCCGCCAGGAGGGTGCGGACGACGCCAGCCCCGAGAAGCAGATCCAGATCATCCAGGACCTGATCGCCCAGTCGCCCGCCGCGATCACGGTCGTCCCCAACTCGCCAGAGGCGCTGGAGTCCGTGCTCAAGCAGGCCAGGGACCAGGGGATCATCGTCGTCGCCCACGAGGCTGCAGGCATCAAGAACGCCGACATCGACATCGAGGCGTTCGACAACCGGGCCTATGGCGCGAAGATCATGGACAACCTCGCCGAGTGCATGGGCGACTCGGGACAGTACGTCTCCTTCGTCGGAGGCCTCACGGCCAAGACCCACATGGACTGGGTGGGCGGCGCCTACGACCAGCAGCAGGCGGAGTACCCCGACCTGACACGTGTCGAGGAGCCGGTCGAGAGCAAGGAAGACGAGAACGTCGCCTATCAGCGGGCGAAGGAGCTGCTCGCGAAGTACCCCGACATCAAGGGCTTCCAGGGGTCGGCCGGCACCGACGTCGCCGGTATCGCCCGCGCCGTGCAGGAGGCCGGTCTGGAGGATCAGGTCTGCGTGATGGGCACCAGCATCCCGTCCGTGGCGAAGAAGTACATCGTCGACGGCTCGATCGACAAGATCTTCTTCTGGGACCCGGCGATGGCCGGCAAGGCGCAGCTCAAGATCGCGCAGCTGCTCGTCGACGGCGAGAAGATCACCGACGGCACCGACCTCGGCATCGAAGGCTACAACTCGCTGAAGAAGCTCGACGGCTTCGACAACGTCTACGTGGGTGACGCCGCCGTCATCGTCGACAAGGACAACGTCGACGACTACGACTTCTGACCCGACGTCCACCACGACTCAGGGCGGGGTCGCCAGCGTGCGGCCCCGCCCCGGAGGAAGAACATGAACGCAGAACAGGCGCAGCCGGCGCCCGAGGCGGGGCACGCACCCGAGCCCAGGCCCGTTCTCGAGGTCACAGGGGTGCGGAAGGTGTTCGGTGGGGTCGTCGCACTCGACGACGTCGCGATCACCCTCTACCCCGGGCGGGTGCACTGCCTGGCCGGCGAGAACGGATGCGGCAAATCCACGCTCATCAAGATCATCAGCGGGGTCGAGAAGCCGGAGGCGGGGGAGATCCTGCTCGATGGCGAACCGCTCACCCATCTCTCGCCGACGCAGGCCCTGCGCGCCGGCATCCAGGTCATCTACCAAGACTTCTCGCTCTTCCCCAACCTGACCGTGGCCGAGAACATCGTGCTCCCGGCCGCGATCGCCGCGCGGCGCAAGCTCTACAGCTCGAAGAAGCGTCGTCCCGAGGCGCAGCGCATCGTCGAGGAGCTGGGGCTCACCCTCGACCTCGACACCGATGTCGAACGGCTCTCGGTCGCCGACCGGCAGCTCACCGCGATCTGCCGGGCGCTCGTGCAGGATGCCAGGGTCATTTTCATGGATGAGCCGACCACGGCTCTCACCCACTCCGAGGTCGAGCGACTCTTCACTCTCGTGCGCCGACTGCAGCAACGCGGCGTCGCCCTGGTGTTCGTCAGCCACAAGCTCGACGAGGTATTGCAGGTGTCGCAGGACATCACGGTGCTGCGTTCAGGGCGCCTGGTCGCGAACGGTCCGGCCGACGAGTTCGACGTGGCCTCCCTCACCCATGCCATGACCGGCCGTGCGGTGGATGACTCGCGCGTCGTCGTCGAGGTCGACGAGGAGGCTGAGCCGCTGCTGCGTGTGGAGCACCTCGATCTGCCTGGCGCCTTCACGGATGTCTCCTTCGACCTGCAGCCGGGCGAGATCCTCGGCCTCACCGGATTGCTCGGCTCGGGCCGTGGTGAGATCGCCGATGCGCTGTTCGGCCTGCTCACTCCACAGTCCGGAACCGTCACCGTCGGCGGCCGCGCCGTGCGACCAGGCAGCATCCGGGCATCCGTCGACGCGGGCATCGGATACGTGCCGGAGGACCGGCTCACCCAGGGCCTGTTCCTCGACAAGTCGATCTCCGACAACATCATCGCGGGCTCCCTGAGCGAGCACGCGGTCGGCAAGGTGCTGCTGAGTCGAAAGCGCACCGCCGAGACCATCTCCCGACTGTTCTCGCGCCTGCGCATCAAGGCGCCGAGCGTCGAGGCGCCCGTGCGATCGCTGTCCGGCGGCAATGCGCAGCGCGTCGTACTGGCCAAGTGGCTCGCGACCAAGCCGCGGGTGCTGATCCTGAACGGACCGACGGTCGGTGTCGACGTGGGGTCGAAGGAAGAGATCCTGCAGATCCTCCGCGAGGCAGCGAACGACGGGATGGGCGTGATCATGATCTCCGACGACGTGCCCGAACTCGTCTCGCTCTGCAACCGCGTGCTCGTGGTGCGCCGCGGCGAGATCGTCTCACGACTGGCCGGCGACGAGATCGCCGCGCCTCGAATCCAGGAGGTGATGGCCGCGTGAGCGCCACCGACGCCCGCATCCGCCTTCCCCGCATCGGACGCATGTCGAACGAGCTCGTGCTCGCGAGCATCATCCTCGTCCTGGTGATCGTGATGTGCGCCGTGAACCCCGCCTTCTTCAGCGTGCACACGCTGTTCTCCATCCTGCGCTCCACTCTGGTGCCGATGGTCTTCGCGCTCGCGGTGCTCTTCGTGATCATCTCCGGCGGCATCGATGTGTCGTTCGCTGCCATCGGCATCTTCGCCGCCTACACGACCGTGTCACTCGCCCAGGGCGGAACCCTCGACTTCGGACTGATCGGCATCCTCTCGTTCGCGATCGTGATCGGTGGCGCCCTCGGGTTCGTCAACGGCATCGTGATCGCCCGGTTCCGGCTCCCCACCCTGATCGTGACTCTCGCGACGCAGGGCATCTTCAAGGGCGTGCTGCTCGCTTACATCGGCTCCAAGTACATCGCCGAGCTGCCGGATGGCATCTCCTGGCTGTCGACGGCGAACCTCATCTCGATCGAGTCGACCCGCGCCTATCTGCCGATGCTGATCGTGCCGGTCGTGCTGCTCGTGATCGGTGCCGCGTTCGTTCTGCGCCGCACGATGTTCGGCCGCGGCATCTACGCCATGGGCGGCGACCTGGAGGGGGCGCGACGGGCCGGCTTCCCGGTCGTGCGCCTGCAGATCATGCTCTACGTGCTCGTCGGGGCGGTCGCCGCGATCGGCGGACTCATCCACGTCGTGCTCGGGCGCAGCGCCAACCCGCAAGACCTGGTCGGCACCGAGCTCGACGTGATCGCCGCGGTCGTGCTCGGCGGGGCCTCGATCTTCGGCGGACGCGGCACCGTCACCGGCACCGTGCTCGGCGTGCTGCTGGTGCAGATCATCAACAACAGTCTCATCCTGATGGGCGTGCCCACGGCCTGGCAGCGTGCCGCCGTCGGGTTCCTGCTGGTGATCGGCGTGGGGATCCAGGCCGTCATGGCCCGCCGCGCCTCTCGTCGGACGTTCGTCCTCGACACGGTGAAGGAGTGACCATGCCTCAGACGACCCCTCCCGGGCAGTTCGCCCGGATGAACGACCAGGTCGATCGGTCGGTGCGGTCATTGCTCGGCCGTATCCACGTGAATCGTGGCGTCGGCCGGATGCTGGTGCTGTTCGCACTCGCGTTCGGACTGTTCGCGATCCTGAACCCGAGGGTCTTCCTCAATCCGATCAACCTGCAGAACATGATGGTCGCCTCGCCCGAGGTCGGCATCCTCGCCATCGCCATGGCGCTCGCCATGCTCACCGGAGGGATCGATCTGTCACTGGTGGCGATCGCGAACCTCTCGGCGATCACCGTCAGCACGATGTTCACGGCGATCGCCAGCAGCGATCCGGCGACCGCCGAGTCGATGGGCGGCCTCATCGCCCTGGTCGGCGTCCTGGTCGGCGCGCTCGCGGGAGCCGTCAACGGCTTCCTGATCGCGACGGTAGGCATCACGCCTATCCTCGCGACGCTGGCCACGATGCAGATCTTCAACGGCATCGCGATCGTCTGGACCGGGGGCACCACGCTCTACGGCACCCCGGCGGTGCTCTCCACGGTCGGGCAGGCGACGGTCGGCGGCATCCCTCTTCTGTTCCTCGAATTCCTCGTGGTCGCTGTTCTGATCGGGGTGCTGATCACGCGTACGCCGTTCGGACGACGCACACAGCTGCAGGGGGCGAACTCGACGGCCGCGATGTACTCCGGCATCCGCAGCACGAGCGTGCTCTACGGCACGTACGTGACGACGGGTGTGCTCGGCGGCATCGCGGGTCTGGTGTTCCTCTCCCGCAACCCGACGGCGAGCGCCGACTACGGCACGTCGTACGTGCTGCTCGTGATCGTGATCGCGGTGCTCGGCGGCACGAACCCCACCGGCGGGTTCGCGACCATCACCGGAGTGGTCCTCGCGACGCTCGTGCTGCAGGTCGTGCAGTCCGGCTTCACGGCGATCCGGCTCTCGGCCTACGAGTACGCGATCGCGCAGGGGGTGATCCTGATCGCGGTGATGGTGTTCGATCAGGTGAGGGTCAAACGAAGGCCGCGCCGGGCACCCAGCAGTCAGACCGAGACGATCGCGCTCGCAGAGATCCCCCGGGCCTGACCCGCGCATCCGAAAGGCATCCTGATGGAACTGTTCCTCGGCATCGATGTCGGAACCTATGAGACCAAGGGCGTGCTGATCGATGCCACAGGTCACGTGCACGCCGAGGCGCGCGTCCGGCACGGGATCAGCACTCCCGCGCCTGGCATGGTCGAGCAGGATGCCGATGCAGTGTGGTGGCACGATGTCGTCGAGGTCGCCTCGACGCTACGGAAGGCGATGCCGGATGCCGTGATCGCCGCGGTCGCCTGCAGCGCGATCGGTCCGTGCGTGCTGCCGGTCGATGCCGAGCTGCGTCCGCTGCGCCCGGCCATCCTCTATGGGGTCGACACCAGGGCCACTGCGGAGATCGACATCCTCGAGACGCGCCTCGGGCGCGAGGAGATCTTCCGGCGGGCGGGCAATGCGCTGACGAGTCAGTCCGCGGGCCCGAAGATCCTGTGGATCGAGCGCAACGAACCAGCAGTCGCCGCACGCACCCGGTGGTATCTCACCAGTCAGAGCTACCTGGTCGCGCGCCTTACCGGCGAAGTCGTGATCGACCACGCGACGGCGGGGTACTTCCACCCCGGCTATGACCTCGCTCGGCTCGACTGGGGCCTCGATGGGATCGACGACCTGATCCGCCCGGAGACTCTGCCCCGGCTCGGGTGGTCGACGGATGTCGCGGGCACGGTCACAGCCGCGGCGGCCATGGCGACCGGCATCCCCGAGGGCACTCCGGTGCTGGTGGGCACGACGGATGCCGTCGCCGAGGCGGTCGGCGCATCGGTCGTGGCCACCGACGACCTGATGCTCATGTACGGATCGAGCGGGTACTTCATCCGCGTGACCGACGAGCCGCATGCGGATCCGCGGCTGTGGGCGGCGCCGTTCGCTTTGCCCGGGCGTTATGTCCTCGCTGCCGGAACCTCGACGGCGGGCACGGCGACGCGATGGATCGCCGACATGCTCGGACTCGACGACGGCGACGGCGACACGGCGATGTTCGGGCGCCTGATGGAACTCGTGCGCTCAGCGCCGCCGGGCGCGAACGGCGTGCTGCACCTGCCGCATTTCAGCGGGGAGCGCACACCCCTGCACGACCCCGATGCCAGGGCCTTGTTCAGCGGTCTCACGCTCGCGACCGGTCGTGCCGATCTCGCCCGTGCGGTGGTCGAAGGGGTCGGGGAGTCGATCGCGCTCGCGGTCTCCGCATTGCTCGATGCCGGTGCTGCCGAGCCGCGCGTGGTCGCGATCGGCGGCGGAACGCACAACGAGGTGATGGTGCAGACGGTCAGTGACCTGACGGGTCTTCGTCAGCAGACCGCCGCGACGCTCGGGGCGGCCTACGGGGATGCGATGCTCGCGGCGATCGGCCTGGGTGCCGTGACGGAGAAGCAGGCCGCAAGCTGGGTCGCCTTCTCGGGCGAGGTCGTACCCCAGGAGAATCCCGCCCCGCAGTTGCAGGCCGCCTACGAGAGTTTCCCGAAGACGTACCGCGCCCTGCGCGCGCTGAGAGAGGTGGACTGATGAGCAGGTGGCAGGAACTGGCGGAGCATCTCGCCGAGGTGAACGAGGTCGGCGAGGGCACGAAGGTCTCGGTGTTCGCGACGACCTCCTCGGTGCTCGATGCCGTGGACGCCTTCGTGGAGGAGGTGTATCGCCGGGGCGGGATGCCCCAGGTGCTGCTCGTCGAGGAGAAGTACGACCGGTTCGCGCTCGAACACGCGAGCGAGTCGCTGCTGCGTGAGGCCGCACCGCTCGAGCTGGCTTCGATGGAGTGGGCCGATGTGCACGTCTCGTTCCGAGGTATGGAACCGCCGGCGGAGGAGATCGACGGCGCCAGGCTCAGCCTGCAGCGCGAGGGCAAGGGCCTCGTGTCGACCGCACGCTGGCAGGGCACCAGGTGGACTCTCGTGCGTATTCCCACCCCCGAGTGGGCGGCACTCATCGGTGTGTCCCGAGAGCAGTTGGAGCAGGAGTTCTTCGCCGGCACGCTCGCCGATTGGACAGCGCACCGCGCGCACCTCGAACAGCTCTGCTCCGAGCTGAACCGCACCTCGATGGTCCGCATCCTCGACGACGACACCGATCTGCGCCTGAACTGCGCCGGCCGCACCTGGGTGCCGTTCGCGGGGGAGGCGAATCTGCCCGACGGCGAGGTCGCCACCGCTCCGGTGGAAGACGGCGTCGACGGGCACATCACGTTCCCCGGTTCGTTCTGGTTCGGCGGGGCGACCATCTCCGACCTCCGGCTCGAATTCGTGGCAGGGCGGGTGGAGAAGGTGTCGGCCACCCGCGGCCTCGCCCTCGTGGAGCGCATCCTCGAGGCCGACGGCGCCCGCCGCGTGGGCGAGCTCGGCATCGGCACCAACCCGCATGTGCAGACGATGACCGGCGACCTGCTGATCGACGAGAAGATCCTCGGCACGGTGCACATCGCGCTCGGCCGCTCCTACCCGCAGTGCGGGGGCAAGAACGAGTCGGCCATCCACTGGGACATCGTGAAGGACCTGCGGTCCTCTGGCAGGCTCGAGGCCGACGGGCGGGTGCTCATCGACCGCACGACCTACGATCCGATCCTCTCCGGGCAGGAGCACTGACATGCGCAAGATCATCAACGACCCTCAGACGTTCGTAGACGAGACGCTCGAAGGCATCCTCCTCGCGCACCCCGACGAGCTGCGGGCGGTCACGGCGGACCGACGTGCGCTGGCGCGGACGGATGCTCCGGCACCGGGGCGCGTCGGCATCGTCACGGGTGGCGGTTCGGGGCACCTGCCGTTCTTCCTCGGCTACGTCGGTCGCGGCCTGTGCTCGGCGGTCGCCGTGGGGAACGTCTTCTCCTCGCCGAGCTCCGCCCAGATCCATGCCGCGTCCGTCGCCGTGCACTCCGACGCCGGACTCCTCTACCTCTACGGAAACTACGGCGGCGACGTGCTGAACTTCGACATCGCCGCCGAGCGCTGCCGTGCCGAGGGCATCGAGGTGCGCACGGTGCTCGGTGCCGACGACATCCAGTCCGCGCCGACCGATCGCGCGGACTCCCGCCGTGGTGTGGCAGGGCTCGTGCTCGTCTACAAGGTCGCGGGGGCGATGGCCGACCGCGGGGCCTCCCTCGACGAGGTCGAGCGGGTGACCCGCAAGGCGTCGGAGTCGACCCGCACCATGGGTGTCGGCCTGTCGCCGACCGTGCTCCCGTCAGCGGGGGAGGAGACCTTCACGCTCGATGAGGGCGAGATGGAGATCGGTGTCGGCATCCACGGAGAGCGCGGCACCCACCGCGGCCCGTTGGAGACGGCAGATGCGATCACCGACCGGTTCCTGGCTGAGATCGGGACGGAGCTCGACCTGACCGAGGGGCGCCGAGTGGCCGTGCTCGTGAACGGGTTGGGCTCGACGCCGCTCGAAGAGCTCTACGTGATGTATCGGCGGGTGCATCACACGCTCGCGGACGCCGGGGTGACCATCGGCTACCGGCTCATCGGGGAGTACGTAACAAGCCTGGAGATGGCCGGAGCCTCGCTGTCGATCATGCAGCTCGACGACGAGTTGGAGGAGCTGCTGCACGACCCGGCGGGATCACCGTTCTTCCGTCAGGGGGCGGCTCCGGTGGGGCGCGTGCTCATGGCCGAGACCGCCGTTGACGAAGACGCGGCCACGGTCGAGGTGACCCTGGCCGGATCCCGCAGCGACCTGCGCGACCTGCTCCTGACCGTGCTGCCGCAGATGGAGCGGCACCGCGAAGAGCTCCGCACCCTGGATGCCGCGCTCGGCGACGGCGACCTCGGTGTCACGGTCGCGGTCGGCAGCGCGGCGGTCGCCGATGCACTGCGACAACTTCCGGATGACCTCGACGCCCGCAGCATCCTGCGCGCGGCGGGTGATGCGTTCGCCGCAGCGAACCCCTCGACCTTCGCGGCTCTGCTCGGAAGCGGCCTGCTCGCCGCTGCGGAGCAGGTGCCGCAGGGGATCCACCTCGATCGCGCTGGCCTCGTCGACGTCGTGCAGACGGTGGCGGCGAGGATCGGCGCGCAGGGCGGGGCCGTGCGCGGCGACAAGACCGTCATCGACGTGCTGCTCCCCGTCGCGGAAGCGCTGGAGGCCGGAGCGGATGCGGCCGGAGCATCGGAGGCGGCGCTCGCCGCGGTCACCGAGAGCAGCGGATGGCAGTCTCGGCGTGGTCGCGCGGGCTGGCAGCAGGAGCGCTCGGTCGGTCACGCGGATCCCGGCTCGGTCGCCGTGGCACGGTTCCTCGAGGAGGTCGTGAGAGAGCAGCAGGGCACAGGTCAGACCGGCGTCTAGGGCGCGGTGCGGGTCAGCCCCGCCGGCGACTCGCGATCTCGTCGGCGAGCTCCTGAACACGGACGGGGTCGGCGTCTTCGGCGAGGGCGACGTAGTGGTCCATGACCGCCGGACGGTAGCGCACCGGCATCGTCTGCCCGGCGGCGAGTCGGGTGAGCGCGGTGATCGTGAGGTCTTCGTCCGCGATGCCGCGGAACGAGATGCCGTCGGCGGTCTCCACATCGAGCATCAGGACCACGCGGGGACTGCCGTCGCTGCTGACCTCCCGCCAGTCGACGAGAACGCCGAGCGCGAGCGTGCCTGTGCGCAGTTCCGCATTGCGCCTGCGTGCCTCACCGCTCAGGAGCGGGTTCGGGGCGACGCCGGGGAAGTCGGGTCCGACGCCGAGCGATTTCCGACTCAGGTCGGGACGGAGCTGCTCCATCAGGTCGTCGAGCTTCTGCTTCCTCTTCTTCGAACCGAACACCAGAGCCCTCCCTCGCGCCGGTGCCCGGATCTCGGCCTGGCGCTTCGCCTCACCGCGATTGTAGGGGCGCGGGTCCCCGTCCAGCCCCGTTCGGGTGAGAGATCGCGGGCTTTCGGATCGGTCTACGCGACCGGCAGGTGCGGTGGATGGGCGACGATGCCGCCCCGCATCGTCGCCGGACGCTTCACGATGAGCCCTGCCTCTTCGGCGATGAGCGCGCCCGCTGCCCAGTCGAACTCGTACAGGTCGGTTTCGATGAAGGCGTCGACGCTGCCCTCTGCGACCAGGCACAGTCCGAGCGCGGCAGACCCGATGCTGCGCAGATCCGTGAACGCCGACATGCGCGTCGGGAGCTCCGCGAGCTGCCGCGCCCGCTGCTCGGGGTCGTAGGAGAACCCGACGGCGAGCAGCACGGGAGTGGCGTCGGTCGCCGGTCCGCGCAGCCGTCTCCGGATGCCGCCAGACTCGCGGTACGCGCCGAGTCCTGACCCCGCGGAGTAGACGTGATCGAGCTCGGGCGCATGCACGACGCCGGCGAGCCAGGCACCGGAGTCCACGTCCTGCACAGCGACGGACGACCCGTAGTGCGGGAGTCCTCGGACGAAGTTCGAGGTGCCGTCGAGCGGGTCGATCGACCAGCGGAGCGCGGAGCCGGAGCCGGTGGTCGCGTACTCCTCGCCCGACACCTCGTCGTCGGGGCGATGCTCGGCGATGACGGCGCGGATGGCACGTTCGGCCCGCAGATCGATCTCGGTGACCACGTCGCCGGATGCGCCCTTGGTGCGGAGTCCCAGTCCATCGGAGGAGGCGTCGCGATCCCTCGCCGCCTCGGCGAGCACGGCGGCTCCGGCTGAGGCCGCGGAGAGGGCGATGTCGAGCAGGTCGGATGCAGACGGCATGGCGATATCGGTCCTCCGGTGGGCGACCCTCCAGCATAGCGCCGGCCGGCTCACGCGGAGGGGGTCAGGCGCGGTCGTGGAGGGTGATCCGGTATCCGTCCGGGTCGGCGAACGTGAAGGTGCGGCCGAACGGTCCGTCGATCGGGTCCGCGACGATCGTGTGGCCGTCGGCGAGGAGTGCATCGTGGATGGACTGGACATCAGTGGCGTGAAGCCAGATCGCGGTGCCGATGCCGGGCTGGGCGACACCGGTCAGGTCGGTGCCCGGGGCGATGTCCCGGAGGGCGAACGCGATCGGAGCCGTCTCGAAGACGACGGCGTGAGGCGGTCCTGCCGGGGAGCGGACGAGGCCGAGGTACTGCTCGTAGAACGCCTGCGAGGCGTCGAGGTCGCGTGCCTGAAGGGAGATGAAGTCGGGGCCGGTGACGGGCATGAGGCAAGTCCTTCCATTTGTGTCAGTTTTCTGACACGGGTCAGCGTATGTCAGAATACTGACATGAGTCAAGACCGCGATGGGATCGACCTCGACACCTCACTGGGCTACCTGCTGAAAGAAGCGTCCAGCGCCCTGCGTGCCGCGATGGAAGAGGTGCTGCGCCCGCTCGGGATGACCATCACCCACTACTCCTGCCTCGAACTGCTGGCGCAACGACCCGGGCTGTCGAACTCCGAGCTCGCGCGCGGCGCATTCGTCACGCGACAGTCGATGAACGTGCTGCTGCAGGCGCTGGAGCGGGACGGGTTCGTGACCAGGCCGGCGGAGGCCCCGGTCGGCAAGGCTCTCCCCGCCCGCCTCACCGACCGCGGTCGTGAGAGTCTCGCGACGGCGACTGCCGCCGTCCGCTCGGTCGAGGTCCGGATGCTCTCCGGCATGACCGAGGACGAGCAGGCGGGTGCGCTGAAGATCCTCCGGAGCATGATCCGCTCGCTGCGGGAGGAGTCCTAGCCCCGAGCGGATCAGCGCCGAGCGACCACCAACGGAACCCCGGTCACCGGATGCGGGAACACGTCGACCGCCTGGCCGTAGACCTGCTCGATCCGCTCGGCGGTCAGCACCTCGGCCGGAGTGCCCGTCGCCGCGACCCTGCCCTCGGCGAGCAGCGTGACGCGGTCGGCATGCGCGAGGGCGGCATTGAGGTCGTGCAGCACGATGGCGACCGCGATCCCGGCATCCGCGCGTCCGCGGATCAGCCGCATGACGTCTTCGTGGTGCTTCAGGTCGAGAGCCGCGGTCGGTTCGTCGAGCAGCAGGAGGCCGGTGCTCTGGGCGAGCACGCGGGCGAGGGCGACCCTGGCGCGCTCGCCGCCGGACAGCGACGGCACCGCACGGGCCCGGAGTGCCGTGACCTCGGTCTGCGCCATCGCTGCGGACACCCGTTCATCGTCGTCGTCGGCCGCCGGTGTGCGGGCCCAGGGAGTCCTTCCCATCCGCACGACCTGCTCTGCACTGAACGGAAACGTGACGGTGTTCTCCTGCAGGAGCACAGCCCGCTGCTGGGCGAGCGTGCGCGGCTTGACGCGCTCGATCGGCTGGCCGTCGAGCTCGACCGCGCCGGCCTGGGCTGTGATATCTCCGGCGAGCACTCCGAACAGGGTGGATTTGCCCGCCCCGTTCGGCCCGACGAGGGCGTGGACCTCTCCGGAGCGGATCGCGATGGACGCGTCGTCGAGGATCGTCCGCCCTTCGCCGACGCGCACGGTGAGTCCCGACCCGCGGAGCCTGACGGTCATGCCCACCCTCCCGAGCGACGACGGGTGCGCACGAGCAACCACAGGAAGAACGGGCCGCCCACGAGCGAGGTGATCATGCCGATCGGCAGGTCGGCGAGCGGCACGGCCGTGCGGGCCACGAGGTCGGCGACCGCGATGAGCAGTGCGCCGCCGAGCGCCGAGGCGATCACGAGCGGCACGTGGGCGGGGCCGATCATCATCCGCATCAGATGTGGCACGACGAGACCGGCGAATCCGATGATCCCGGCGAAGGCGACCGCCGCGCACACCAGCAGCGCGACCGTCACGATCACCACGATCCGCAGCAGCTCGACATTGACGCCGAGGTGTCGCGCGGTGCGCTCGCCGAGGGCGAAGAGGTCCAGGCTCGGTGCGACGATCAGCGCGACCACCACGCCGATCAGCACGAGCGGCGCGACGAGCTGGATGTTCGACCACAGCGCGCCGTTCAGCGAACCGAGCTGCCAGAACACGATCTGCTCGCGGGTCGATGTGGTGCCGAGGAACGTGAAGAAGGCCATGCCGGCGCCGGCAATCGCGTTGATGGCGATACCGGTGAGCAGGAGCGTCACGACTTCGGTGCGCCCTCCGGAGCGGCTGATGAAGTACACCGAGAACACCGCTATCAGGCCGCCGAGGAACGCGAAGGCAGGCGTGGTCCACATGCCGAAGGTCGCGAGCCCGAACGTGATGCTCGCTGCGGCGCCGAGCGCTGCGCCCGAGGAGACGCCGACCACACCGGCGTCCGCGAGCGGGTTGCCGAAGATCGCCTGCATGAGCACTCCCGAGACCGCGAGGGCGGCACCGACGAGGAGGCCGAGCACGATGCGCGGCATGCGCAGGGTGAAGATCACGCCGTAGTCGCTGGAAGCCGACGGAGCCCACGCGGTGTCGACCCCGATACCGCGCAGCAGCACGCCGATGAGGGAGGCGGGGGAGAGGTCGTACTGCCCGCTCGTGATCGACACGATGCACGTGATCGTGAGCGCGATGACCAGGCCGACCGTCACCAGGGCGAAGCGCAGGCCCCGGTGCCTCGTCGGAGTCGGGGTGACGACCTCCCCGGTCACTTCGCGGGCTCGGGGGCGTACAGGGCGCGGGCCAGGGCGCCGATCACGTCGGCGGTGCGCGGACCGAAGCTCAGGATCTCGCTGTCGGCCATGTCGATCACGCGACGGTTCGCACCGGCGGGGGTCTGCGCCACGGCGGGGATCCGCTCGATCAGCCCGTCGATGCCGCCCACGGATTCGAGCCCGTCGGTCATCATCACCAGCACGTCGGGCTGCGCGGCGACGAGGGCCTCGGCGGTCATCGGCTTCATGCCCTCCCACCCGATCTCGGCCGCCACATCGACCCCGCCCACCGCGTCGATCAGCGAGTCGGCCCCGGAGTCCTCTCCGAAGATGTAGTAGACGTTCGCGCTTCCGCGGACGTAGAGGAACAGCATCCGGGCGCGATCGGCTTCGTCGGCGGGAACGACCTCGGCGATCTCCGCGAGCGTCTCGTCGACCGAGGCGTCCAGTCGATCGATGAGCGCTTCCCCGCGGCGAGGCACGCCGAGGGCGGTGGCGATCTCGGTCACGAGTGCGTCGGTGGTGTCGAGCCGGCGGTCGCTGGAGATCACGACGACGGCGATGCCCGCGTCGCGCAACTGCTGACGCACCTCCTTCGGGCCGATCGTGGTGTCGGTGAGGACGACGGTCGGGGCCAGCTCGAGGATCGCCTCGGCGTTGAGCGTGTGGCCGGTCTTGGTCACGACGGGAAGGTCTTCGGTGCCGGCGAAGACGGTGGAGGCGTCGCGACCGACGACCTGATCGCCGAGCCCGAGCGCGAACACGGTCGACGCGATCGTGCCCGAGATGTCGATCGGGAGGATCCGGTCGATATCGGTGATCTCGATCTCGTGGCCTTCGCTGTCGATCACCGTCACAGGCAGCGTCGGAGCGCTGTCGTCGTCGACGGGCTCGATCGCATGGGTCGAGAGGCAGGCAGTGGATGGGCCGGTGTGCGCGCGGACGTCGTCGATCAGATCGAGTGCGGCGAGCGGGACGGATGCCTGGGGGCAGTCATCGTCGGCGACGGCGGCCGGTGCGGCCGTGCCTCCCGGCTCGGCGCAGGCCGTGAGTCCGACGGCCAACGCGGCGACGAGGAGAAGGGCGGAAGCGCGACGCATTAGGCAAGGCTATCCTAAAACTTGACGCGCGCTGATTCCCCCCTCTACGCTCGGGTTCGGCGGCTTACTTAGCTAAGCCTAACCAAAACCCAACCTTCGCCCGACTGCATTGCGGCACCGCCGGCGCGCGTGTGCTTCTGCGCGCCCGGAGCCGTGGAGAACCGTGAACGCCACAGCCACAGCATCCCCGGGGAGCGCACGCATACGCGTGCTGCTCGCCGCCTTCGTCTCCTTCCTTCTCATCGCCGCCGGCGCCGTGATCGGGCCACCCGCGCACGCCGCCGGCGCGACGGTCACTGCCACGGTCGCCTCCGCAGGCACCTCCGGAGTGAGCGTGCAGGTGCAGGCGAGCGGTCTCCCCGAAGTCGAGGGCGCATACGCGGCGCTCATCGTGAAGGGGACGGAGGCGGGCCTCTCCGGTGGTGGCGGGTACGCCGCCTTCGTGATGCCGACCGTCGCCGGAGGGGCGAGCACGTTCACGCTCGACGCACCGGCCGGCTCGCTGGACCGCACGAAGACCTATGAGGTTCTCGTCTGGCAGAAGCACTCGAACCCGAACGAGACCACGATCTACGGCCGCGGCGACGTCGGCATCTCGGCCGGGCAGTGGGACGCGGTGTTCGGTGCCGCCCCCACCGATCCGGGAACCGATCCGGGAACCGATCCGGGAACCGACCCCGGAACCGATCCGGGGACCGATCCTGGCACGGATCCGGGGACCGATCCTGGCACGGATCCGGGGACCGATCCTGGCACGGATCCGGGGACCGATCCCGGTACGGATCCGGGGACCGATCCCGGTACGGACCCGGGCGAGACCCCGAAGTCGGCGACGATCGAGGTGTTCCTCGCCGACGGCACGACTCCGGCCGCCGGTGTGGCGCTCAAAGCCGGCGACAAGGTCGTCGTGAAGGGCTCGGGTTACGACCCGGCGGCGAACCTCGGGACCGAGGGCCGTGGTGTGCCGATCCCGAAGCACCTTCCGCAGGGCACATACGTGGTGTTCGGCAATTTCGCTTCGGCATGGCAGCCCTCGACGGGTGCGGTATCTTCGAGCCGTTCCGTCGGTGCGCAGACGTGGGCTCTGGCCGAGGGCGTGCTGAACCAGGTTCCCGCGCAGTACCAGAGCGCGATCCGCGCGCAGTGGGTCGACATCGCGGCCGACGGCACGTTCCAGGCGACCGTGACCCTGAAGGATGCCGCGGCGACGCCGGGGTCTTACGGGATCTACACGTATGCGGCTGGTGGCGTGATCAACGCCGACCAGGAGCGCAGTGTCGCCCTGAACTACACCGAGACTCCGACGGTCTCCACAGCCGTGAAGACGGCGACGGCGACGGATGGCCTCACCGTCACGGCCTCCGGCACCAAGCTCGGAGCGATCCCGGGTGCGTACGTCGCGTTGATCGAGAAGGGCACCGAGGCGAACGTCACCGGCAGCGGCGGGTTCCTGGCGATGCAGTACGTGCGCCCGATCTCGGGCGGTGTCTTCACGGTCGACCTGACCGCCGCCGCCGACAAGCTCGACCGCACGAAGTCCTACGAGGTCATCGCGTGGAAGCAGCACTCGAACCCCGATGCGAGCACGATCTATGCACGCTCGACCATCGCCGTCACCGACGCACAGTGGGAGAGCCTGCAGCCGGCTCCGGTCTCGGCGGCGATCGAGGTGTTCCTCGCCGACGGCACGACTCCGGCCGCAGGTGTGGCTCTCAAAGCCGGTGACAAGGTCGTCGTGAAGGGCTCGGGCTATGACCCGACCGCGAATGTCGGTGGACGCGGGATGCCGATCCCCCAGCACCTTCCGCAGGGCACCTACGTGGTCTTCGGTAACTTCGGCTCGACATGGCAACCTTCGACGGGTGCGGCATCGTCGACCCGATCGGTGGGCGCGCAGGCCTGGGCTCTGGCCGAGGGGGTGCTGAACCAGGTTCCCGAGCAGTACCAGAGCGCGATCCGTGCGCAGTGGGTCGACATCGCCGCCGACGGCACGTTCCAGGCGACGCTGACCCTGAAGGATGCCGCGGCATCTCCTGGCACCTACGGGATCTACACGTATGCCGCCGGTGGCGTGGTCAACGCCGACCAGGAGCGCAGCGTCGCCCTGAACTACGGCGACACCTCGGTCATCACCTCCACGGTGAAGTCGGCGAGCCTGAAGGACGGCCTGACCATCACCGCTGCGGCTTCGAAGCTCGGTGCGATCACCGGTGCCTACGTCGCTGTGATCGAGAAGGGCGCCGAAGGGAGCGTCACCGCAGGCGGCGGGTTCGTCGCGATGCAGTACGTGCAGAAGGTCACGGGCGGCGCGTTCACGGTGGACCTGACGGCCGCGGCCGACAAGCTCGACCGCACGAAGGCGTATGAGGTGATCGTCTGGAAGCAGCACTCGATGCCCGATGCGAACACGATCTACGCTCGCGGCGCCATCACAGTCAGTGACGAGCAGTGGGACGCGCTCTTCCCGGCGGGGCCGACTGTGGGCACGACGGTCAAGGTTGCGACCGCGAAGGACGGCCTGACCGTCGCAGCAGCGGCCACCAATCTCGGCGAGATCCCTGGAGCCTATGTCGCCCTGATCGAAGCCGGCACCGAGGGCAACGTGAGTGCCGATGGTGGGTTCCTCGCGATGCAGTACGTGCAGAAGGTCACGTTCGGCGCCTTCGCGGTCGATCTCACGACCGCGGCGAAGAACCTCGACCGCACGAAGTCGTATGAGGTCATCGTGTGGAAGCAGCATTCGATGCCCGACGCGAGCACGATCTACGCCCGCTCGACCGTGACGATCACCCCGCAGCAGTGGGACGACCTGTTCGGTGTGACGGTGCCGGAGAAGCCCGTCACCCCGACGACTCCGCCCACGAACGTCCCTGGCGGATCACTCCGCTGGGCGATCTCGTCGTCGTTCACGAACTACATCACGGGTGACATCGCGAAGGGCTCCATCGCGGTCTCCGACGGCGCGACCCGTTCGGGCGGGCAGTTCCAGTTCGGTCAGACCGTCGGCGGCGACTTCGACGTGAACACCGGCCTCGGCAGCGTCGTCTATCGCGGCTCGGTGCGCTTCACCGGTCACCAGGGCGTGCTCGATGTGACCGTGTCGAACCCGCAGATCCGCATCACCTCGGCATCGGCGGCGACGCTGTACGTCACGAGCGGCGGCGCACAGGTGCCGTTCGCGACGCTCGATCTCTCCAACGCGGCGCGCATCGCGGCCAACGGCGCCGTGACCTACACGGCGGCGCCCGCGGCGCTGACGGATGCCGGTCGAGACCGCGTGCTCGCCGGCTACGGCACCGCGCTGAACCCGGTGACATTCACGATCGGCTCCGTCGCGGCGGCGCCGGCCGGTTCGAGCGGAACGGTTGCTGCCGCTGTCGTGAAGCCGAAGACCACCCTCCCTGCTGCCCCGCCGGCGACCGAGGGCATCCAGGCAGACGACGAGAACCTCGCAGCCCTCGGAGCGGGCCAGCCGGCCACGGTGTCGGCATCCGGGTTCCGCGCGAACGAGCAGGGCATCAAGGTCGTCGTGTACTCGACGCCCGTGCTGCTCGAGACGGTGACGGCCGACGCGAACGGCGTCGCGACCTGGTCGGGTGCCCTCCCTGCGAGTCTCGAGGACGGCGAGCACACGCTCACGTTCCAGGGATCCGTGAGCCGCGGTCTCGTGTTCACCCTGAACAGGGCGACCGCCGCGATCGGCGTGTGCACCGTCGAGGGCGCAACTCTCAAGTGGGGATACAAGGAGTCGTTCCGCACCTACATCGAGGGCATCGCGAAGGGCGGGTGGACGCTGACCGACGTGGCCTACCAGTACCCCGACTACGTGTGGGAGAACGGCACCGGATCGTTCGACGACAAGACCCTCGCGGGCCTCGTGACCTACGGCGGCAGCATCACCTTCACGGGTCACGACGGTGCGCTGAACACGACGCTCGCTAACGCCGCCGTCGAGCTCGCCGGAGACAAGGGCTACCTGGTCTTCGACGTGACCGGCACCACGCAGGGCGGCGAGAGCATCGACCAGAAGGGCGTTCGCCTCGCGGAGTTCGCGCTCGGCGACGCGGCGGTCGTCGACGGCGTGCTGACGCTCGACGCAGTCCCGACCACGCTGACCGACGCCGGAGCATCCGCATTCGGCACCTACGCCGCAGGCGAGCAGCTCGACCCGGTCACCGCCGTGATCCCGGTGGGCGCGGCCTGCGGCGTCGCGGAGGAGAAGCCCGCCTCCGACTCCGAGGCCACCGCCGCGGTGACCACCGCGACCGAGCCCGCGGCATCAGACGGCGCCCCCGTGTGGCCGTGGATCGTGGGCGGCCTGATCGTCGTCGCCCTCGCGGCGACCGGTGGTGTGCTCATCGCCCGCCGCAACCGCACGGAAGAGACCGCGCAGACGACGACCGAGGTCTAGTCGAGACGCGATACGGACGGCCCTCCCCGCAGCGGACGCGGGGAGGGCCGTCCTTCCGCGACGCCCCGGGTACGCGACACGCGTCGGCGGTGGGACAATGGATGCATGGCCCCCACCGATTCCCACCAGACCGTCGAAGCGACCGTGCGCCGTGTGCCGCGGTACGGCGTGCTCATGGGCATCGGCGTCGTGGTCGGCGTGATCGCCGCCGGCATCCTCACCTGGACCGGCAGCTTCGACGAGTCGCAGGCCCTCGACGTCGTCTACCCGCCCGGTCAGGTGTTCGGCTTCCTGCTGCTGTGGACGGTGCCGATCGGCATCGCGCTCGGCGGCGTCACCGGTCTGATCCTGGAGCGCATCGCCCGCCGTCACGACCGCGTCGTCCGGGTCGACCGCGAAACCGTCGTCGACGAGGACTGACCCCTTCACCTGCCGCCGAGTGCACGGCGTACCGCCGAGTGCACGGCTTCTTCGCGCAGCTATCCCGTGCACTCGCAAGCAATCCGTGCACTCGCGGGGACGGTGGATCCCGGAAGCTGCGGGGGCTAGGCCAGCTCGGCGATCACCGGACGGATCGCGGCGTCGAACGCCACGACGTCGCGGCGCAGACCGTCGGTCACCGCCACCGTGAGCGCCCCGATCCACCAGATGCCGCGCTGCGAGAACGGCAGCACCTGCACGTTGAGCTCGAACGAGTGCGCGCGTCGGCCGACTTCGCGCTCGAACTCCGCGATCGCACTCGCATAGGCGCGGTATGCGTCGCCTCCGGTGTGGCTCTTCATCGAACTCACGTAGCGGTCGTGCGCGGCGCGCGCGTAGAGCAGAGCCGACGTCGCCTGCGGGGCGATGGCCGCTGTGAGCTCCTCCGCACCGTGGGCGGGCAGGGCGACCAGGGTGTCGAACCCGTCGATGAGCTCGAGTGGCACGTCGGAAGGATGCGCGCGCGGCTCGACCGTCATGTCCCAGTAGTCGCGCCACTGGGCCTCGATCGTGGGGGAGGCGTCGACGGCATCCGGCGCGCGGACGGCGAGTTCGCGGAGGCTCGGCAGGTCTTCCGGAACCCGGATGCCGAGGCGCTGCCGCAGCGCGAGCGCGACGAGCACGGGTACGCTCGCGTCTTCGCGGATGAGCCACTGCGGCTTGTCGGCCATGGCCCCATCGTAGGCGGCTCGGGGCTCCGGATCCGAGGTCCGACTTCGCGGAGAGTCGGACCGGCCGTGGGCGGTAGGCTGGAGACGTGGCTGCCTCCCCCACCAATCCCTATTCCGAAGCCGGCGTCGACACCGCTGCAGGTGATCTCGCCGTCGAGCTGATGAAGTCTTCCGTGCGCGCGACGCACGGTCCCGAAGTGCTCGGCGGTGTCGGCGGTTTCGCCGGCCTGTTCGATGCCAGCGCGCTGCGCGACTTCCGTCGCCCGCTGCTCGCGACCAGCACCGACGGCGTCGGCACGAAGGTCGCGATCGCGCAGGCGATCGACAAGCACGACACGATCGGGCAGGACCTGGTCGGCATGGTCGTCGACGACATCGTCGTGGTGGGCGCCAAGCCGCTCTTCATGACCGACTACATCGCGTGCGGCAAGGTCGTCCCGGAGCGGATCGCCGACATCGTCCGCGGCATCGCCCAGGCATGCTCGGCCACCGG
The DNA here is from genome assembly GCF_000455825.1 of Microbacterium maritypicum MF109. Classification (GTDB taxonomy): domain Bacteria; phylum Actinomycetota; class Actinomycetes; order Actinomycetales; family Microbacteriaceae; genus Microbacterium; species Microbacterium maritypicum_A. The sequence goes on along the minus strand of NZ_ATAO01000135.1, from coordinate 16,405 downwards.
CACCGCGCTGGTCGGCGGAGAGACCGCGGAGCACCCGGGCCTGCTCGGCCCCCGCGACTACGACGTGGCGGGAGCGGCGACCGGAGTGGTCGAGGCCGATGCGATCCTCGGCGCGGAACTCGTGCAGGACGGCGACGCGGTGATCGCGGTCGCCTCCAGCGGACTGCACTCCAACGGCTACTCCCTGGTTCGTCACATCGTGACCCGCGCGGGCATCGGCTACGGTGACAACGCCGCCGACTTCGGCACGACCTGGGGTGAAGCGCTCCTCGAGCCGACCCGCCTCTACACGCTTCCCCTGCTGCGCCTGATCGAGCAGCTCGGGTCCTCGACCGGCACCGGCGGCGTGCACGCCCTCAGCCACGTCACCGGCGGAGGCATCGCGGCGAACCTCGCGCGCGTGCTCCCGCAGGGCAGTTGGGTCGAGGTCGACCGCAGCAGCTGGTCGCCGAGCCCGGTCTTCCGCGTGCTCAGCGATATCGCCGGGTCCACGCTGGAGTCGGCGGAGGGCACCTGGAACCTCGGCATCGGCTTCCTCGCCGTGGTCGCCGCGGAGAAGAAGGATGCCGCGATCGCGGCGCTGAACGCCGAGGGCATGCCCTCGTGGCAGGTCGGGACCGTCGGCTTCGGGCCGCGTCCGGCCGGCGAGTTCGAACAGGGCGCCAAGGGCGTCGACGGTGGAGCAGTGCGCCTGGTCGGCGCCTACGCGGACGGAGCGAAGTAAGAGCCCATGTGCGGCATCGTCGGAATGGTGGGCTCTGCCCCGGTCAATCAGGACATCTACGACGCACTCCTGCTGCTGCAGCACCGCGGCCAGGATGCGACGGGAATCGCCACCGCCGAGGCGAACGGCGTGATGCACAACGCCAAGGCGCAGGGAATGGTCCGCGAGGCGTTCCGCACCCGCGACATGCGAGCCCTGCTCGGCAACGTGGGTCTCGGCCACGTGCGCTACGCCACCAAGGGCACGGCCTCGAACGAAGAGGAGATGCAGCCGTTCTACGTGAACGCGCCGTACGGCATCATCCTCATCCACAACGGGAACCTCACCAACACGCGTGAGCTCACGGCCGACATGGCCAAGCGCGATCGCCGCCACCTCAACTCCTCCAGCGACACCGAGCTGCTGCTCAACGTGCTCGCCGGCGAGCTGCAGAACACGACCTCGACCGTCGACCTCGACCCCGAGCGGGTGTTCGAGGCCGTGGCGCGCACGCACGAGCGCATCGAAGGCGCCTACGCCGTGATCGCCGTCATCGCCGGCTACGGTCTGCTCGCCTTCCGTGACCCGTTCGGCATCCGTCCGCTGATCCTGGGTCGTCGTCCCTCGACCGTCCCCGGCGCCGAGGGCAAGGACGAGTGGGTCGTCGCGAGCGAGTCGCTCGTGCTCGAGAACGGCGACTACGACGTCGTGCGCGAGGTCGAGCCGGGCGAGGCGATCTTCATCACCAACGACGGAGAGCTGTTCTCGAAGCAGTGCGCCACGGCCGCCACTCTCGCACCGTGCGCCTTCGAGTACGTCTACCTCGCCCGTCCCGACTCCGTCATGAACGGCATCTCGGTGTACGAGTCTCGTCTGCGCATGGGCGACCGGCTCGCCGACACGATCGCCAAGCACGTGCCGATGGACAAGATCGACGTGGTCATGCCGATCCCCGACTCGTCGCGCCCTGCGGCGATGGAGGTCGCCCGCAAGCTCGGCATCGAGTACCGCGAGGGCTTCTACAAGAACCGCTACGTCGGCCGCACCTTCATCATGCCGGGACAGGCGGTGCGCAAGAAGAGCGTGCGCCAGAAGCTCAACGCCATGTCGACCGAGTTCCAGGGCAAGAACGTGCTCCTGATCGACGACTCGATCGTGCGGGGCACCACCTCCAAGGAGATCATCCAGATGGCGCGCGATGCCGGCGCCGCCTCGGTGACCTTCGCTTCTGCTGCGCCTCCCGTGCGGCACCCGCACGTGTACGGCATCAACATGCCGTCACGCCACGAGCTCATCGCGCACGGGCGCACGATCCCCGAGATCGCCGAGGAGCTCGGGTGCGATCACCTGGTCTACCAGGAGGTCGAAGACCTCAAGGCCGCGATCATCGAGGGCTCGGCGCTCACCGATCTCGACATGAGCTGCTTCGACGGCCGGTACGTGACCGGCACCGTCTCGGATGAATACCTGGCCTGGGTGGAGGGGTCACAGACCTCATGACGATGCCGAGTGCGCGACCGCTCTGGCAGGGTCGGGCTCTCGCACTCGTGGGGATCGTCCTGGTGGCGTTCTCGCTGCGCTCGGCGGTCGCCTCCCTGTCTCCGGTCATCGACCACGTCGCCGAGGACTTCCCGGTCTCGCCGGTCGTCGTCGGCCTCATCGGTGCCGCACCGCCGGTCTGCTTCGCGATCTTCGGTCTGCTCACGCCGCTGTTCGAGCGTCGATTCGGCCTGGAGCGGATGGCGGTCGCCGCGATCACGCTCATGGCTCTGGGCCTGCTGCTGCGCGGCCTCGCGTTCGATTCGACGACTCTGCTCGCGGCCACCGCGGTCGTGTTCGCGGGCGTCGGCTCGGGCAACGTGCTCCTCCCGCCGCTGGTGAAGAAGTACTTCCCGGATCGGCTCGGGGTGATGATGACCATCTACTCGACCACGATGGCGGTGTCGACGTTCCTGCCTCCGCTGGTCGCCGTGCCGGTGGCCGACTCTCTCGGCTGGCGGGTGTCGCTGGGGATGTGGGGCATCGTCGCGGGTATCGCGCTGGTGCCCTGGGTGGCACTGCTGCTGAAGAACGGCTCGCGGGCGGTCGAGCCGGTGAATCGCGATCCGGTGAAGAACGAGCTCCTGGCCCCCGACCCGACCGACGGCGTTGACGACGTGCAGGATGCGGTGGCCGTCGCGACCGGTCCGATCTCGACCACCCCTGCGAACCGCCGGTACTTCGCCCGGCTGTGGCGGCTTCCGCTCGCCTGGGCGCTCGCGATCGTCTTCGGGGCGTCGTCGACCATGGCGTACGTCTCGTTCGCATGGATGCCGACCATGCTCGTGGACATCGGTGACGTCACTCCGGCGACCGCGGGCTTCCTGCTCTCCCTCTTCGCGCTGATCGGTCTCCCGTGCTCGCTGCTCGTGCCGATCCTCGTCGTGCGCTTCCAGGCGACGCGCCCGCTCTTCTTCGTCGCGGTCGGCGGAGGGCTGGTGGGGCTCGCCGGCTTCCTGTTCGCGCCGACCGTGGCCCTGCCGCTGTGGGTGAGCATCTTCGGCCTCACAGCCATCATGTTCCCTCTGAGTCTGGTGCTGCTCAGCATCCGCGCCCGCACTCCGGAGAGCGCAGTGGCGCTGAGCGGCTTCGTGCAGAGCATCGGCTACGCCATCGCGGCGACTTTCCCCCTGCTGGTCGGACTGCTGCACGAGACGACCGCGGGCTGGCGGATTCCGCTGCTCGTCATCGCGGGTGTGCTGATCGTCGCGATCCCCGCCGGCATCGTCGCGGGGCGGCGGCGCACCGTCGAGGACGAGTGGGAGCACCGGCACGGTCGCTGGTGACACCGTGGGCCGGCGCCTGCGCGACGTCACTCGGCCATGCGTTCCCCGGCGGGGGAGAGCACCCACCAGATGCCGCCGACGCCCTGACCGTTGACGTCTCCTGCGGCGGCATCACCGGCGAAGTAGTAAAGCGGCCAGCCGTTGAGGGTCACCTGAGTGGAGCCGTCGGCCGTGGTGATGGTGCCGACTTCGCCGGTCACGCCTTCGACGGCCGGCGCGTCGCTCTCGACGGTCAGCGGCGGCCAGTTCGTCAGGCACTCGCCGGTGCACGAGCTCTTCCCCGAGCCCTGCGTGTCGTTGTCGAACATGTAGAGCGTCTTCCCGTCGGCGTCGACGACGATCTCGCCGAGATCCGAGTCCGCGGTCATCAGAGTGCCTGAGCCGGACGACGATCCCGAGGTGGGGGCGCTCGATCCGGAGGACTGGCCGTAGGCGCCGCCCGTGTCCTGCGCCCCACCGCCGGAGCTTCCGCCGGTCGACGTGCAGCCGGCGACGACGAACGTCATGAGCAGCGCGGCGACGGCCGCGGTCTTCGAGACTCTCGAGAGCATGGTGAACCTCCTGTGCAGGACCGCGGGTGCGGTCATGGGGTACACGAGAGGCGACGGGGAAAGGTTCAGGGTCCGTCGAGCGCCGATCGCATCAGCACGGTTCCGGAGTCGACGGCACGGATCTCGACGGCGGCGATGTCGGACGCCGGGAGTTCGGTGCCGGCGCTCAGGCGCGCCGTGGTTCCGGGGTGCGCGCGCCAGGTCGACAGCACGCTCTCGGTGCCGTCGTCGCTCACCACCACCAGCGCGTAGGCCCATCCATCCGCGGGCGCGTCGCCTTCGCTGCCATAGTCGCAGATCATGTCGAGTCGGGTTCCCCAGGCGACATCGGTGAGGCTGACGGATGCGGTCAGCGGCGCGTCTCGAAGCTGCTCGAGCGCGATCGTGGTCGACGGTGGACGCAGAGTAGAGATCACGGGCACCGCCACGGTGGCCACCACGATCGCGGCGGCTGCGGCGATGCCGACGATCCGCGCACGGCGACGGCGTCGGGCGCGCTCGGTGGCCAGGGACAGCACGCGCGCGCGGTGCTCCGGGGCCGGAGTCTCGACACCCGCTGCCTGCAGCAGCGATTCCGCCCGCTCGGGGGGTACCCGGGAGAGCAGGCCGGGGATCGGCGTGATCTCGGCGATGGCCGCGCGGCACTCGGCGCACTGCGAGAGGTGCGCCTCGTATTCGGCGCGATCGGCGGCGCTGAGAGCTCCGAGTACGTAGGCGGCATCCCCGTCGGCATAGCGCCCGTGGTCGGCGTTCATCGCGTCACTCCCTTCTCCTGCAGCCCGAGACGCAGCGCGCGCAGGCCGTAGTGCAGCCTCGACTTCACGGTTCCCTCCGGGATCGTCAGCTCGTCGGAGATCTCCGACACGGTGAGCCCTCGGTAGTACGCGCGGATCACGACCTCGCGATGCGCCTCGGAGAGGGCCGAGAGCGCCTCTTCGATGAGGATCGCATCGAAGATGGCGTCTGTCGCGTCTCGCATGGCGGAGTCCGGGGGTTCATCCGTCGTGATCTCCCGGCGGTGGTGGGCGCTGCGCACCTCGTCCACGACCAGGTGTCGGGCGACCGTGTACATCCAGGATCGTGTCGATTCCGGATCGTCGGCGAGGATCCGCGGAGTGCGCCAGGCGCGCAGCAGCGTCTCCTGGACCACGTCGTCGGCACCCGCTCGATCCCCGGTGAGGTGCACGACATAGCGCCAGATCGGTGCCGCATGCGCGTCGTAGAGCGCGCCGAGACGCGCCGCATCATCCTTCGGCATCCGCCACCTCCTTCGGTCCTCTCCGAAGACACGAGACAGCCGGGCGAGAAGTTCATCTGAACCTCGCGCGATGTCATCCCGTGTCCTGAGTATGGACCTCTTCGAGATCGACGGCCTCCCGCTGCATCCGCTCATCGTCCACGCGGTGGTCATCCTCGTGCCGCTCACGGCGCTGGCACTGATCCTCGGCGCCTTCCTGCCCGCCGCGCGCAAGAGGCTCGGCGTCGTCACACCGATCGCCGCGCTGGCCGTGCTGGTGCTCGTGCCCATCACGATGCTCGCGGGTGAGGCGTTGGCGCAGCAGGTGGGACCGGTGCCGGCCGTCGTCCATCATGCGGCTCTCGGCGGGCTCCTGTGGCCATGGGCGCTGGCGATGTTCGTCGTCGCCGCGGTGCAGTGGTGCTGGTACCGCTTCACCGAGGGGCCTCGCAGGACAGCGCGCATGATTCTGGCCGCATTGGCCGTGGTGAGCGGCGCAGGGAGCACGGTCATGGTCGTGCTCATCGGCGAGGCCGGCGCCCGGGCGGTGTGGGGCGGGTGAGAACAGCTTCTGTCGACGTCGGAGGGGCGGCGGTGACGTCGTCTGTCGTGTCTTCGGTCACGTCGGGAATCCGGCTGTATCGATATGTCCCCACGCTCTTCAGCTGGGTCAGCGCCTGGACCAACGCGCGTAGCTCTCTCAGTGGGACAGCCCTCATCGAGATCTCTCGTGTGCCTCTGTCGGCAACGGTGACCTTCATCGTGTTCGCAGGGAGCCATCGGCCCACGGGGCTGACGACGGATTCGTAGTGAAGGATCGAAGAAGCTCGGAAGAGAAGCCGCCTACGGAACAGGATTCCTCGATGGATCTCCACGACCCCGTCGGGTGAGAGGAAGAACCGGGACGGTGCGCGCACGCTCCACAACGCGATGACGATGATCAGAGCTGTGCCTGCTACCACCGACCACGCCGCTCCGATCAACGACTGGACGATGATGATCGCCCCGATCCAGATCGCACCGATGGCGATCACGCCGAAGAGCCTCGACCGCGCGATGAGTGTGCCCTGCCGATGATTCGGGAAGACACTCTGAATCGCTGAAGTCGCTTCTCGGGCCGTGGCATGAGGAGACAAGAAGTTCTGTGGGTCTCCCTCACCCGATCCGCCCGACACGCGCACGATGCTGCGATGAGCCAGACGAAACAGAACGGGCTGCTGCAGATCGAGCAGGGTGATGTCAGCGCAATCGATCGTGCGCGTCCTGGTCGACAGCAGTCCCTGTCGGGTCTCGATCAGTTCCGCCGTCCGCCGGATCCGGAAGTTCGACATCTCCACCATCCTGGAGATGACCCCTGTCGCGATCGCCAGCGCACACGTGCCTGCCAGGGCGACCACCATCATCGCGACCGGCAACCGGATCAGTCGTTCCCAGAGAAAGAGGGAAGTCTGAATGATGTCGCGTTCCAAGAACTGCGAGAGCAATCCGATCGCGGCGATGGCGAGGGGGAAGATGACGTACCACCGCGAATGCGTGAAGGCGTACAGCCAGATCTCGGCGCCCGTGAACTCCTCCGTGTCGTCGAAGAAGTCGACATCGCGGGCGCCCGCCTCGCGGGAGCTTTCGATATGGGTGCGGAGTTCTGCGATCGCCGCAGGGGTGAGTGCTCTGAAATGGATGTCGTTCGCCTGCCCCGTACCGTGGGCGACTCGGAGTTCGGATCGCCCGAACAGGCGCAGAAGCCAGGGGGTTTCGACATAGACGCCCCGCACACTCGACCAGGGCACCTGCAGCGAACTCGAGCTGACATAACCTGACCGGTACGTGAGCTCGGATTCGAGGGGCTGATACGTCGTGCTCCGCCACTCGGCAACCGCGAAGACGAGTCGCACGACGAACCCGACGAGCAGGATCAGATACACCACGAGTGGCACGGGCTTGCCGACCAGTGCGCTGATGAGAAGGGAGACTGCGGTGCCGACGATGCCGCCGAGGAGGGCGCGAACACCGACGATCGCGATCATGACGCGGCTGTTCCTTCTAACCATGAGCATCGGGAGCATGGGCCGATCGGACTTCGCGTTGCAGATCGATGAAGGCGTCGTCGGTGACACCGTCGATGTCGACGTACGACCCGGGAACCCGCAATCGGACCTTCACGAGCCCGACGGACCGCATGATCGGTCCCTGGCGCCGCTCGACGATCAGGATCTGCTGCATCGGCAAGAAGTTCTCTCGCTGGAAGACGACGCCCTCCGAGGTATGGATCCCGTCAGATGAGACGGAGTATCGAAAGCTCCGTACAGCAGCCGGCGTCAGCCAGGTGAGCTCGATGAGCGCGACGACTACGGCGAGTCCGAGGACCGCGAAGACGATGGGGATCCGCATCGCAGGGATGCCGAGCACGAGCCCGACTGCAGCGATGAGGAGTATCGCCCAGGGTATTGCGCTCCGCAGAACGGCGACGACCACGGCCTTCGGTGCCAGTTGCATCAATTCGCTTTCGGTCTCGCGATGAGTTCTGTCTCGCGATGAGGCGGGTGGGAGGAGGTCGCGGATGCGCCAGGTACTACGCGGAGCGCGGCGGCGCGGTGGACGAGCGCACGATGAGCTGAGGGTCGGTGGAGGGCATCTCGCCGACCGCATCGTGTCCCTCGATCTGAGCGATCACCCGGAGCGCGGCCGCGCGGCCCATCGCCTCGAAGGGTTGGCGGACCGTGGTGAGCGCGGGGGAGGCGTAGGCGGCGAGGGCGATGTCGTCGACGCTCACCACCGAGACGTCGTCGGGAACGCTGCGACCGGCCTCGTGCAGCGCGCGGATCAGTCCGAACGCCATCTCGTCGCTGCTGACGAACACGGCCGTGGCCTCGGGGATGGCCGCGATCGTGCGACCGGCGCGGTAGCCCGACTCGGGCGTCCAGTCGGCGGGGATCAGCGGCGGGGGAACGATTCCGCGGTCGCGGAGCGTCTGTTCCCACGCCTCGCTGCGCTGCTGCGTCTCGGTCCAGTAGTCGTCGCCGGAGACGTGCCAGACGGTCTTGTGCCCGAGATCGAGCAGGTGCTCGACGGCGAGACGCGCGATCGCGCGCTGGTCGACGGCGAGAGGGGCGTCTTCGTCGAGAGAGGTGCGCTCGCTGCGGGTTGCGGGGGTGCGTTCGGTGCGCGCCCGCATGGCCGGACTCTCGAGCTCGACCGGCACCCCGAGGATGATGCCTTCCGCGCCCTGACGCTCCAGCCGGTCGAAGGCCTCCAGGAACGCCTCGGCCGACGCATGGTCGGCGACGGCCGCCGTCGAGACGGTGTATCCGTTCGCCGCAGCCGCCTGCTGGATGCCGACACCGAGGGCCGCTGACGAGTATCGGTCGGTCGAGACGACGATCACACCGAGCACACGGGTGCGGCCGGAGGCGAGGGATGCGGCGGCGGCGTGCACGCGATAGCCGAGCTCTTCGACCGCTGCGAGCACGCGCCTGGCGGTGTCGGGGCGCACGTTGTCCTGCCCGGACATGACGCGCGAGACGGTCTGCGTGGAGACTCCGGCGAGCTGGGCGACATCGACCTGGCTGGGGGCGCGGTCGTCTCTCGGGCGACGAGGTGACATGTGCTCAATGGTAGCGATCAATCGGCGTGAATCCAGGAGGCGGCGAGTCGTGTGATGCGATAATGTGAACGCAAACACTCGTGCTTGGAGCGCTATGCCTGACCTTCTCGCCTCGGCTCTCGACGACTCTTCCGTCGCCGTCGACGCCCCGGCCGCCGCGTCGCCGATCGGCGCGCCCACCTTGACCTGGCGTGACGGGGAGATTCTCCGCGACGGCGTCGCCCACCGCATCCTGGCGGGCTCGATCCACTACTTCCGCGTCCATCCCGACCAGTGGGAGGACCGCCTCCGTCGGCTCGCCGCGATGGGCGCGAACACGGTCGACACGTATGTCGCCTGGAACTTCCATGAGCGCGTCGAGGGCGATGCGCACTTCGACGGGTGGCGCGACATCGAGCGCTTCATCCGCCTCGCCGGAGACGTCGGACTCGATGTCTTCCTCCGGCCCAGTCCCTACATCTGCGCCGAGTGGTCCAACGGCGGCATCCCGTTCTGGCTGTCGGGGCGGGTCACGGCACTGCGCACCAGCGACGCCGACTTCCTCGCGGCGGTCGACGCGTGGTACGACGCGCTGATCCCCCGCCTCGCCCCTCTGCAGGCGGCGCACGGCGGACCGATCGTCGCGATCCAGATCGAGAACGAGTACGGCTCGTTCGGCAGCGATTCCGCCTACCTCGCACACCTGCGCGATGGGCTCCGTCGCCGCGGGATGGTCGAGATGCTCACGACCGCCGACGGCATCACCGGCGACATGATCGAGCACGGCAGTGTTCCGGGTGCGATGGCGACCTTCACCTTCGGTACCGGCGTCGCGCGGGCGGTCGAGCTGCGTCGCGAGGGCGATGCGCTCATGTGCAGCGAGCTGTGGGGCGGCTGGTTCGACCACTGGGGCGAACGGCACCACGTGCGCTCCGCCGCGAGCACCGGCGGCACGATCGCGGAGTTGCTGGCTGCGGGCGGATCCGTGAGCCTCTACATGGCGCACGGCGGCACGAACTTCGGCCTCTGGAACGGGGCGAACCATGACCAGGTGCTGCAGCCGACGGTCACCAGTTACGACTCGGATGCACCGATCGGCGAAGACGGCACGCTGAACGAGAAGTTCCATGCGCTGCGGTCGATGTTCGCGCCGTTCCATGCGGGTGAGCTCCCTCCGATCCCCGCCGATCCGCAGCGGCAGAGCGCCGCGACCGCACCGCTCGAACCACGGGCTTCGCTGGGGGAGCTGATCGCGACTCTCCCCGTGACCGGCGACGTCTCGCCGCGACCGCGCACGTTCGAAGAGCTCGGTGCTGAAGACGGTCTGGTCGCGTATCAGGCGGACGTGTCATTTCCCGCCGAGGCCGTGCTCACGATCGACGGACTGCATGACCGTGCCGTGGTGTCCCTCGACGGGCTGCGGCTCGGCGTGCTCGAGCGCGATGGCGATACCTCGCTCTCCCTGCCCGTAGGCGGCGGCGCCGGGCGGCTCACGATCGTGGTCGAGAGTCTCGGGCGCATCAATTACGGTCCGTACACGGGTGAGGGCAAGGGCATCATGCGCGGCGTGATGATCGGCCGCCGGCTCGTCAACGGGTGGACGCATCGCCTCATCCCGCAGGATGCTCCTGCCGTGACCGCGCATTCGGCGACTACCCACTTGGCGACTCCCCGCTCGGCGGCTTCCGGCTTGCCGGCGAACGCCTCCGACGGCCTCGCCGTCGCCTCGTTCGACGTCGCCGAGCCGCTCGATGCCTGGCTGGCGTTCCCCGCGGGATCGAAGGGGATGGTCTGGCTGAACGGGTTCCTCCTGGGGCGGTACTGGAAAGTCGGGCCGCAGGAGACGCTCTACGCGCCGGCACCGCTCTGGAAGGTCGGCCGCAACGAGATCGTGGTGCTCGATACCGATGGCCTTGGAGCGAAGGTCGAGATCCGTGAGGAGCCCTCCTTCGGAGAGACCGAGGAGTTCATCGGCTCCTGAGCCGGAACGTCAGAAGAGCCGCCTCGCACCGTGTGCGCGGGGCGGCTCTTCTCGTCTGTGGCGGATGACTTTTGGCCAATGTTTGCGCTCGCTTACAACGGAGCCTTGATATACCGGACTCCGTCTGCATATTGTGATAGCGCAAACATCGAGGTGTGTCATCGATGATCATCTGCGACGCATCGGGGCGTCTGTGCTCCCGGACGTCGCTCCGACCGAGAGGCAAGACGTGTCGAAACCTTCCCGACCGCCCCGCGCGGCCGTCGCCCTCAGCTCCCTGCTGGCGACGGCGCTCGCGTTCGGCGGCGTGCTCATCCAGGCGCCGGCTGCGCAGGCTGCCGATCTGATCCCCGTCCCCAAGACCGACTACCGCCTGCACGGGGTGTCGAGCGAATCGGACCCCTACCCGGCTCCGCCATCGGTCGACGGCACGGCGCTCGCCGCCTTCGATGGTGATTTCGGTACGCAGTGGGTCTCGCGCTACACGGAGAAGGCGCCGTTCCCGCACTGGCTGTCCATCGACCTCCAGCGCTCCGTCTCCGTCAAGGCGCTCGACTACTCGGGCAAGCTCGGACAGCGGATCGACGCGAAGAATGTCGAGGTCTACGTGACCGACGACGCCCAGGCTGCCACCCTCTCGCCGGCGGACGGCGGGTGGGGGGCCGCGGTCGCGACGGCGACCCTGCACGCGCCGACGTCGAACAATGAGAAGCAGCGCATCTCGCTCGACACCGCGGTCGAGGGTCGGTACGTCGCGCTGCTGATCATCGATGCGCAGGACATGACCGACAATGGTGCCGGTGGGGGTGAGATCGAGATCCTGTCGGACCAGGAGCTGCCTCCCATCGTCACCGAGCCGGAGGTCCCCGACACCGACGAGAAGGTCGAGATCGCCGACGGCGGCACGACTGCGGTCGTCTCGACCGAGTTCCCCCGCATCGCCGAGTACCGGGTGGGGGACGACAGCATCACCGGGCAGCGCACCTCCGCGAAGACCTGGTCCGTGAACGGGACGAGCTACCCGTCGGAGACCACCTCGACCTCCTCCGCGACCGGAGTCGACTACGTGTCGAAGCTCACCGGCATCGACGTCACGGTGCGCAGCAGCATCCGCGTCGCGAAGAACGGCACCGTCGGGTTCGAGGTCACCGCCGTCGAAGGCTCGGCGACCGTGACCACGCTCGGGGTCCCGGACAACGCGTTCCTCTCCGCGAGCGCTGCGGACGGCGGGGCGACGCTGGATCGCACCGTGATCAGTCCTGACAGCACCAAGAACGCCGACGAGCACATCGCGGTGAACGCATCCACGGCGACCGGCCAGAAAGGGGCGGCATTCGCGTTCCTCGGCAACGGAGCGCTGGTCGGCAGCGTGATCACCAATGCGACGACCCAGGCCTCCGGGGGGACCGCCTCCTGGAACACCCGCCTGACCACGCGCGTGACCGAGGCATCGGGGCGCACGGCCGAGATCGGATCCAGCGCCTGGCTGGTTCACCCCACCACCGCCGTCGACAGCCGCGTCACCACCTACGCCCTGCCCCAGGTCACCGTCCTCCTCGCCGCCGACCGCAACGGCGACGCGACCGTCGACTGGCAGGACGCGGCGATCCGCTATCGCGAGGTCGACACCCCGCGTCTCGGTGCCGACCGGGTCGCGGAGCGTGTCGTCAGCCGCATCCCCTTCAATTTCGCGTCCAGTGCGACGAACTACTTCGACCTCGTGCTCGACAACACCAAGCGCATCGCGAACCAGACCGACGGCCTCGGCCAGTGGGTGCTCAACAAGGGCTATGGCAGCGAGGGCCACGACTCGGCGAACACCGACTACGGCGGAAACTACAATGAGCGTGCCGGTGGTCTCGACGACCTGAACACCCTCGTCGACGAGGGCGCGAAGCTCAACGCCGACATGAGCGTGCACGTCAACGCCACGGAGATCTACCCCCAGGCCAACGCCTTCGACCCGGCGATCCTCGACGGCGACGCCCCGTACAAGAAGGGGTGGGCATGGCTCGACCAGTCGTACTACATCAACCAGCAGGCAGACCTCGGCACCGGTCGTGTGCTCGATCGTTTCCAGCAGCTGCGTGACGAGGTACCGGGGCTCAGCGGCGTCTACATCGACGTCTACTACTCCAACGGCTGGGTCGCCGAAGAGCTCGCGGACGAGCTGAACGGCATGGACCTCGAAGTCGCGACCGAATGGGGCGACAAGTTCGTCGACAACACGGTCTGGTCGCACTGGCCGAACGACCTCGCCTACGGCGGCAAGGACAACAAGGGCATCAACTCCACCATGGTGCGCTTCATCCAGAACGGACAGGCCGACATCTGGAACGACGACGCCCTGTTGGGCCAGCAGCGGCTGATCGACGCCGAGGGATGGCAGGGCAACCGCAACTGGGACGGCTTCATGGGCAACATCTGGACGCAGAGCCTGCCGACGAAGTTCCTGCAGCACTTCGATCTGCTCACGTACGAGGCGGGTGCGGAGGCGACGCTGACGGATGACGTCGCCGTGCGCATGGACGGAAGCACCAGGGTCGTCACGATGGACGGGGCGACGGTGCTGCGAGGCGACTCGTACCTGCTGCCGTGGCAGTCGCTGGAGTCGAACGAGGAGGCCGGGTCGCCCGTCGACGCCGACAAGATGTACTTCTACTCCGCATCCGGCGGCGAGAAGACGTTCGGTCTCACCGACGCCTTCCGCGGCAACACGGCCTTCGACGTCTTCGAGCTCGGCGACCAGGGACGCGTCAAGGTCGGCACGGTCAACGCGACGGGCGGTGAGCTCACGCTCACGGGAGACAAGGGCACGGCCTATGTCGTGGTGCCGCAGGGCGGGGCGCAGCGCGCAGCCGTCGACTACCACGACGCCGGTCTCGACGACCCGGGTTTCAACTCCGGTTCGCTCGACGTCTGGAACCCGCGAGGCGAGGTGACGATCGAGCGCACAGATCAGGGAACGGCGAAGACCGAGTCCCGCGGCGACAACATCGCTGTGCTCGGCGCTGCCGCATCGTCCATCACCCAGACCGTCACCGGCCTGAAGCCGGGAGAGCGGTACTCGTTCTCGGCCCAGGTGCAGATCGAGCCGACGGCGACGAGAGACGTCACGGTGGCGGTCGACACGGGGAACGGGGTCGTTCCGGCCACCTGGAACCTCTCCCCGACGGAGAACCGCATGGTGTCGGACTCGAAGGCCGGGTTGGGGTACCAGCGAGGATCGGTCTCCTTCCTGGCACCGGCGTCCGGTCAGGTGGATGTCTCCGTGTCCGCCGTGGCGGGTGAGCCGAAGGTGCGGGTCGACAACGCGCGCATCATGCGCGATACGACTTCGCCTCGTGCCGAGGGCACCGTCTACTCGAACGACTTCGAGGGCAACCAGGCTGGCTGGGGGCCGTTCGTCTTCGCGGGCGACCCCGGCGGCATCCGCACGAGCATCTCGCGCCGCAATGAGCCCTACACGACGAGCGAATGGCGGAACACCGCCATCCCGTTCGACTCGGGGGCACTGGCCGGGCTCGCGGTCGACTCCACCCTGTCGGGGGATCACTCGCTGATGTCGAACTCGGAGTACAGCGGTCTGATCTATCGCACCGACCCGACGCTCGTGCCGTTGCAGGCAGGGCACTCCTACCGGATCGGCTTCGACTACCAGGCCGGGGCGAGCGGCGCATATCGCTGGCTCACCGGGACCGACTCCGTGGCGGGTGGCAAGGTCACGTCGACCACGCTCAGCCGCACGGGGATCACCCAGGCGCTGGAGACGGCACAGTTCTCGCAGGACGTCGTCGTCGGATGCGGCGACTACACCTGGGTGGGACTCGAGCGGGTGGGAGGGCCGGAAGTGGACTTCGTGCTCGACGACTTCACCGTCACCGACCTCGGTCCCACCACCGGCGGCACCCCGTGCGCGACCGTGTCCGGCGAAGCGGGCGTCCTGAGCCCCGGTGCGCAGACCGCGTTCACGACCACCTTCACGAACAGCGAGTCCATCGCCGTCGAGAACATCGGCGTGCAGCTCGAGCTGCCGGAGGGGTACGCGGTGGAGGTCGCCGACGGCTCATCGAACCTGTTCGAGACGGTCGCTCCCGGGGGCAGTGTGGACACCACGTGGCTGATCACCGCGCCGGCAGCCGCAGCCGGTACGGGCATCGGAATCGGGATCGCTGCGACGTACCTCGCGGATTGCGACGTGCGCACCGTCCGCACGACGCAGGAGGTGTCGGTGTCCTCGCGGGCACGCATCCCCAACTCGCAGATCACGGTGTCGGCGAGCTCCGAGGAGACAGCCGGTGAAGACGGCGCCGCCGCCAACATGATCGACGGCAACGCCGGCACCTTCTGGCACAGCCGGTGGAGCGTCGACGCGACCTCGTATCCGCACGTGATGACCTTCGATCTCGGTGCCGCCGAGAAGATCGACGGCATCTCGTACCTGCGTCGCAACGCGAACCAGAACGGGCCGATCAAGGGCTATGAGGTCGCGGTCTCCGCGGACGGGCAGGCGTACACGCCGGTCATGTCGGGGGAGTGGCAGAACCTCGCCGACTGGCAGGACGTGGACTTCGCCGAGACCACAGCCCGCTACATCCGCGTCACCGCGACCTCATCGATCTCGGGGACGCAGTTCGCCTCGGTGGCCGAGATGGCCGTCTACGGCTCCTCGGCTCCGCAGGCGGGCCATGCGCCCGCGACGCGTCCGGCCGACGACCTGAGCGCGTGCAACCCGGCTATCGATCCGAAGATCGGTCTCGACACCGACTCGGTGCGCGCCGGGGAGACGGTGGGTGTCGCGCTCACGGGCTTCGGTCCGCGCTCGACGGTGTCGGTGTGGCTCGACGGCGCGAAGCTGACGGATGCGACGGTCGATGAGAAGGGCGCGCTGTCGACGAGACTGCTGATCCCCACCGACGCCTCGCTCGGGAAGCACCGGGTGATCGTCCAGGACGCGTCCGGTGCGGAACTCGCCAGCGCTCCGTTGAAGGTCAAGAAGGCGAAGCCGGGGAAGAAGGCGACCGTCACGGCCTCCATCGGCTCGGTGGTGGCGGGAGGGAGTCTGACCGTGCAGCTGAGCGGGTTCGAGCCGGACGCGGTGGTGCAGCTGTGGCTGCATTCCGAGCCGGTGCGGATCGGCGAGGTGACGGTGTCCGCCGACGGCGACGCCGTGGCCACGGTCTCGATTCCCGCGGCGACGCCGGCTGGAGCCCACGCTCTCGTCGCGACCGACGCCCAGGGCGTGGAGCTGGCGCGCGGGGACCTCACGGTCACGGCCGGTGCTGCCGCTAGCGCCGGTGGCCTCGCGACGACCGGTGCAGACGGAGCCATCTGGGCAGGGGCGGCGGTCGCCGGTCTGGCCGCGATCACGCTCGGCCTCGTCCTCTGGCTGCGGAGACGCCGACTGAGCTGACGCACCGCCCGAACGGCCCGGAGTGCTCCTCCGGGCCGTTCGCCGTCTCTACCGCGCCCCGCCCCGCGTCCGCCCGCCCCGCGCCCTGTCTCTTATACACATCTGACGCTGCCGA
>NZ_ATAO01000134.1 GCF_000455825.1 Microbacterium maritypicum MF109 | reverse complement strand
GACGACTCCTGCCCGAGCACCGTGAGGCAGCCGTGCCAGATCATCATGGCCGACGTGAGCACCAGGCCCGCGTTGTACAGCCAGAAGAACCAGCCGAACAGGCGGCTCTCGGAGAGCGCGAACACCTTCTCGAGGAGCAGGACGATCAACAGCACGATGAAGCCCAGCACGAGCAGGTGCGTGTGCACGAGCCCGAGCTGCGTCGCCTCCCCCTCGGGGAAGCCGTTGATCTTGGTGAACTCTCGGTAGAAGAGTCCGGAGGCGACGCCCGCGATCATGGAGGCGAACGCGGCGGTGAAGAGTCTGCGCATCGGGAATCCTTTCGGTCTGATTCCAGCCTCGGCGTCGCGGCCGTTCCGGGGATCCATCGAACGGTTGACAGGGTCCGGCCCCGCACACGCGGCCCGCGCCAGCGGGCGACTCGGAGCAGACCGGACTCAGAGCA
>NZ_ATAO01000133.1 GCF_000455825.1 Microbacterium maritypicum MF109 | reverse complement strand
GCGGCCGATGCGGTCTTGCGCGTCCCGATGTCCTCCACCCGGTGCGCGAGCTGACGCTGCAGATTGGTGAGCTCCACCACGTCGTCGTCGAT
The DNA here is from genome assembly GCF_000455825.1 of Microbacterium maritypicum MF109. Lineage (GTDB taxonomy): Bacteria > Actinomycetota > Actinomycetes > Actinomycetales > Microbacteriaceae > Microbacterium > Microbacterium maritypicum_A. The sequence continues at coordinate 218 of NZ_ATAO01000133.1, read as the reverse complement.
CACCGTGAGCGATCCGACCCCGGCGGCGGCCAGGGCGAGGAGCACAGGGGATCCGAGTCCGCCCGCGCCGACGATCGTGACGTGAGCGGCGTTGAGGCGGCGCTGTCCCTCCTCGCCGATGCCGGCGAGCACCGCGTGCCGCGCCGTGCGGACGAGTTCTTCCGGCTCCAGCACGGGAGCGGGGGCGACGAGAGGCTGCATGGACTCAGCGTATGCCC
>NZ_ATAO01000132.1 GCF_000455825.1 Microbacterium maritypicum MF109 | reverse complement strand
GGTCTCGAGCATCGCGTCGGCGTCGGCGAGGTCGATCGCCAGGGGCTTCTCGCAGAACACCGGCACTCCTGCTTCGAGGGCACGGATGCTGAGGGCTGCGTGCGTGTCGTCGGGGGTGAGCACCATGACGGCGTCGACGCCGGAGGCCAGCAGCTCGTCGAGAGAGTCGGTGACGAGCGCATCCGGCACGAGAGCGCGGGCGTCGTCGCGAGCGCGCGGTGCGAGATCGCACACGGCGCTGATGCGCGAGCCGTGTCCCGGGCGATGCACCTCTTCCTGGAGGGTCGAGCGCGCGCCGAAGCCGATGATGCCGATCTGGAGATCCACGATGGTCCTTCTGTGTGATGGGTCTGTGCAGGAT
>NZ_ATAO01000131.1 GCF_000455825.1 Microbacterium maritypicum MF109 | reverse complement strand
ATCGCCACCGTCGCCAACACCGCCGCCTGGCTCACGCAGATCGCACCGCAGAGCTGGGCGCAGGCCGCCGATGCCTGGGCGATCGGCGTGCTGGTCGTCGTCCTCGTGATCGGAGCCGCCGCCGCCTGGATCACCGGACGTATCGCCCCCGCCCTCGCGACGGCCTGGGGTCTGGCATGGCTCGCCGTCGGACGGCTCACCGGAGAACCTCAGAGCACGCCGACCGCGATCGCCGCGATCACCGTGGCGGTGCTGCTCGTCATCACCGGCATCGTGGCGGTGTCGCGCCGGTCGCGCGCCGTGGACGCCGACGCTCAGAGCACCAGGCGGTAGCCCATCCCCGATTCGGTGAGCAGGTGCACGGGAGCGCCGGGTTCCTGCTCGAGCTTCTTGCGCAGCTGCGACATGTACAGGCGCAGGTAGCCGGAGTCGGAGACCTGCTCGCTGCCCCAGATCTCCTTCAGCAGGTCCTGGCGC
>NZ_ATAO01000130.1 GCF_000455825.1 Microbacterium maritypicum MF109 | reverse complement strand
CCGAGACCGACGGTGCCGGAGTGCTCTCGCGCTTCCGACACGTCACGATCCCCGGCGTGCGAAGCGCCACGACCCTCGTGCTGATCCTGTCGATCATCACCGGCGCGAACCTCTTCACCGAGCCGTACCTGCTCACCAACGGCGGCGGCCCTGACGGCGCCTCGACCACCCCGGTCCTGCTGATCTACCAACTGGGCATCCAGCAGCAGAACCCCGACACCGCAGCGGCCATCGGCATGATCCTCGTGATCCTCGTCGGCATGCTCTCGCTGGCGGCCAACCGCGCGACCAGGGAGCGATGATGCGAAAGAAGCGTTCACTGCCCCGCATCCTGAGCATCATCCTGCTCAC
>NZ_ATAO01000129.1 GCF_000455825.1 Microbacterium maritypicum MF109 | reverse complement strand
GCCCGCCGAGACTCGGCGGGCGGGCTTTTCACGTGCGGACGGGTTCTCAGTCGAACCAGATGCCGAGCTCGCGCGCGGCGGACTCGGGGCTGTCCGAGCCGTGCACGAGGTTCTGCTGCACCTTGAGGCCCCAGTCGCGACCGAAGTCGCCACGGATCGTGCCGGGCGCAGCGGTCGTCGGGTCGGTGGTGCCGGCGAGCGAGCGGAAGCCCTCGATCACGCGGTTGCCCGCGAGACGGATGGCGACCGAGGGGCCGGAGAGCATGAACTCGAGCAGCGGCTCGTAGAACGGCTTGCCCTCGTGCTCGGCGTAGTGCTCGGCCAGCAGGTCGCGGTCGGGCTCCACCAGAC
>NZ_ATAO01000128.1 GCF_000455825.1 Microbacterium maritypicum MF109 | reverse complement strand
AGTTCCTGAAGTTCTCCACCAGCGAGGACAGCGACGGCCAGCTGCTCGAGGCCACGGGGCAGATGCCGATGCGCACCGGACTCACCGACACCTACGGCGACTACTTCGCTGCGAACCCGAACTACGTGGCCTTCGCCGAGCAGGCTGAGAAGACCGCCGACGTGCCCAGCATCCCCAACTCCGTCGAGGCGTGGCAGGCGTTCCGCGACGAGTACTCCTCCGCCGTGATCTTCGACAAGGAGTCGATCGACGACTTCCTCGGGAA
>NZ_ATAO01000127.1 GCF_000455825.1 Microbacterium maritypicum MF109 | reverse complement strand
CCCTCGGCGAGGATGGACAGCTGCGCGGCGAGCGCGGGGGGCGCGCCCGTCTGGGCGACGAGACCCGCCATGTACTCCTGGAACGAGGCCTTGTGCGCCCGTACGATCTCGGCAACCTCGGGATTCGTGCCGCCGAGTTCACCGAACGCGTTGATGAATGCGCAGCCGCGGAAGTCGTCGGCGCAGAACCAGTTCTCGAGATAGCCGTAGACGGCGAGGAGACGTGCGCGCGGGTCGCCGCCCGCATCCGCCACGGCACCCGACAGGCCCGACTCCCACTCGGCGTGCTTGCGTGCGAGCACGGCCACGACGATGTCGGTCTTCGACGGGAACAGCGAGTAGAGGCGGCGCAGCGAGACCCCGGCCTCCTGACGCAGCTCGTCCATGCCGACGGCCGCGT
>NZ_ATAO01000126.1 GCF_000455825.1 Microbacterium maritypicum MF109 | reverse complement strand
GGCCAGGACCGCTCCGTGTCCGAAGATCGAGTCTCCCTGCGCGTCGATCACGTAGTACTCCTCGGCGAGAGTCTCTGCCGCGATGCCGGCCAGGTCGAACGCCGACACGACAGCCTGGGTGTCCACGTCGTCCTGGAACCGGAGGACCAGCTGGATGCGGTCGCTGACGTCGAAGTCGGCGTTCTTGCGCGTCTCCTGCAC
>NZ_ATAO01000125.1 GCF_000455825.1 Microbacterium maritypicum MF109 | reverse complement strand
CGGCACGAAGTGCGACCGGAACGAGCGGAGCGTCGGTGCGTGCGCGAGGATGGAAGGCATGCCCGCCAGGAGCAAGGGAGCACCATGAGCCGCAGCGCCACCGCCGCCACGCACACCGTCCGCGAGATGCGGGACTTCCTCTTCGCGAACGCCACCGACTATGCGGCGGCCCGCGACGGATTCGTCTGGCCGGAGGTCGACGAGTTCAACTTC
>NZ_ATAO01000124.1 GCF_000455825.1 Microbacterium maritypicum MF109 | reverse complement strand
CCCCCCGCCCCCTCCCGCCCCTCCCCGTCGCCGAGACCCATTGGCGTCGCCGACACCCACGTGTGCAGTTGCTTCGGCGCGTGGGTTTCGACGACAAGCGTGGGTTTCGCTGGGAGGAAGGCGCGAGGTCTCGCCGGGATGCGGGAGGGAGAGGCAGGGAAGCGAACTGCACGGCGATGGTTCTGAGCGAGTTGCTATCGGTTCCCGGTGAAATGCGCGGATCCTGGGTCGCGGGCCGGCTGCAAGCATGAAGATCGAGCGCATGCGGAGGGCTGTCACGATCGAGGAAGCGCGTCAGCTCCTCCTCTCCAGACGGGATGTTCTCGCCCGAGGAATCACCGAGCGGGAACTCAAGGGCATGGTCGACGGTGGCGTGCTCATCCGGGTGCGTCGGGGCTGGTACGCGGAGGGGGAGGCGTGGGCACAGCTCTGGGCGGAAGGCCGGCATCTCCTGAAGGTGCTCGCCGTGCACCGGGAGTCCTCGGGCGGAGGCGCCGCATTCTGCTTCGACTCGGCAGCTGTGCTCCACGGTCTGCCGCTCTATCGGACGTTCCCGGCGCACGTGCACGTGTTGCTCGGCCGGACGAGTCACAGCAGGGTGAAGGGCTGTGTGGCACGGCACGACATACAGGTCGGTGAGGGGGACCTCGAAGAGATCGAGGGCATAAGATGCACGTCGCTCGAGAGAACCGTGCTCGACCTGACCAGCCGGCTCGGGCCGGAAGCGGCTATCTCCGTGGCCGATGCTGCTCTCCGGCGAGTTGCCATGCGCGGGAATGAGCAGGATTCCGAGGTGGCCGCCACGTGGCGAGGAGAACTTGCTCGGCGTGCCCGGGCTGTGTCGGGCCGTGGGATCCGTCAGGCCCGCGCGATGATCGCGCTGTCGGACGGTCGTGCCCAGCTTCCCGGGGAGAGCGTCAGTCGTCTGCACCTCCACAGGCTCGGCTTCACGGGCATCGAGCTGCAGTCGCACGTCACCGGGCCAGGCGGTGAGGACTATTGGCTCGATTTCGCCTTCCGCGGTTTGCAGGCCTTCGGCGAGTTCGACGGCAGAGGCAAGTATCTCGATCCGGATCTGCGCGGTGAGAGGTCGGCGGAGGACATCGTGATCGCTGAGAAGTGCCGTGAGGACGCTGTCCGTGGCGTCACGGGATGGCGCGTCGTCCGATGGGGATACGAGCACATCGTGACGCCTGAGGCTCTCGGCGCACGCCTGGGTGCCTTCGGCCTCCGCCCCTGACATCGTGCTTCGCTTTCTGCCAGCGATTGCCGCCGACACCCATGCCCCTCGTCCAGACCCATGCCAGGAGACGAGTCCCGCCATGGGCCTGGGTGCGGAGCGTGGGTCTCGGCGAGGGGGTGGGTGGACGGAGGGCGGAGGGGCGGAGGAGAGGCGGGATTTGGGGGAGCGGGGCGGGTGGGGTACAGTTATCTCGAACCGAAGACCGCTGGTCATCGTCGTGTGCGCAAGCATGCAGCGATCGAAGCTCTGCATAGCAGGGGCCCGCGCAGGCCACGAACTCTCAAAGCTCCGTGCGCTTGCGCCGGAGCTTTTTCTCTTGCAGGTGGTCCAGGTCGGCGCCTCACCACCGTGCGGCGCCTCGTACACACCAAGGAGTGACCATGGCGCAGAAGGATGCATCGGTCGCCGAGCTCACGAAGTCATTCGAGAACTCGACTGCCGTTCTGCTGACCGAGTACCGCGGTCTGACGGTTGCCCAGCTCAAGGAGCTGCGCAACAGCATCCGTCAGGACGCTGAGTACGCCGTGGTGAAGAACACGCTGACCAAGATCGCCGCCAACAAGGCTGGCATCTCCGCGCTGGACGACGACCTCAAGGGTCCGTCGGCTGTCGCGTTCGTGCACGGTGACTTCGTCGCCACCGCCAAGGCTCTGCGTGACTTCGCCAAGGCCAACCCGCTTCTCGTGATCAAGTCCGGCATCTTCGAGGGCAACGCCCTCACCGCGGACGAGGTCAACAAGTACGCCGCGCTCGAGAGCCGTGAGGTTCTGCTGGCGAAGGCTGCGGGCATGATGAAGGCGACGATGGGCAAGGCTGCCGCCACCATCGATGCTCTTCGCGAAAAGCTGGAGACCGCAGAGGCCGCGTAAGCGACCTGCGATCTCGTCTACAAACCCCATCTATCTAGGAGATACATCATGGCGAAGCTTTCCACCGAGGAACTGCTCGAGCAGTTCGCCGGCCTGACCCTCATCGAGCTCAACGAGTTCGTGAAGGCGTTCGAGGAGAAGTTCGAGGTCACCGCTGCTGCTCCCGTCGCCGTCGCCGGTGCCGCGGGTGGCGCAGGCGCTGCTGAGGCTGAGGAAGAGAAGGACTCCTTCGACGTCATCCTCGAGGCTGCTGGCGACAAGAAGATCCAGGTCATCAAGACCGTCCGCGAGCTCACCTCGCTGGGTCTCGGCGAGGCCAAGGCTGTCGTCGACGGTGCCCCGAAGGCCGTCCTTGAGGGCGCCAACAAGGAGACCGCCGAGAAGGCCAAGGCTGCTCTCGAAGAGGCAGGCGCCACGGTTACCCTCAAGTAATCGCGACGCTCACGCGTTTCTCGTCGAAGGCCCCGGGTTCGCCCCGGGGCCTTCGTGCGTTCCGGGTGGTTTCCGCCGTTGCCGACGCTTCCCGGGGCTGTCCTCCCGGTGCACCAGGAGCCCGGGCCGGGGTCGCGTGGCACCACGAGCCCGGCCTGCATCCCGGCATGCTGCGAGGTCAGCGCGGAGGAGCCGTCGAGCTGCGCACGACGAGGGCCGACGCCGCGTAGATGCGCTCCAGCGGTGCGTCGGGGTGCTCCATCCGCTGCGTCAGGAGGCGCACCGCCTCATGGCCCTGGTCGCGCGGTGATTGTCCGATCGTGGTCAGCGCGAACATGTCGGCGTGTTCGTGATCATCGATGCCGACGACGCTGAGCTCGGTCGGCACGGCGATGCCGAGTCGCCGCGCGGCGATGATCGCCCCGATCGCGGCTTCATCGCACACTCCCACGATCGCCGTCGGCCTCCGCCGTCGGTCTCCCAGCAGTCCCGCTGCCGCGGTGTACCCGCCGGGCATCGTCGGAGCCCCGCCGGCGACGCGCGCATGAGCCGCGATTCCGGCCGCCTGCAATGCGCCGCGATAACCCTCCAGCCGCTGCGCATCACCGTAGCTCAGCGTGGCCGCGTCCGTCGATCCGCCGACGAAGGCGATGTCGGTGTGCCCGAGCTCGATGAGGTGCTCGGTCGCGATGCGCGCGGCGGCCGTGTCGTCGATCGACACCGCGCTGGAACCCTCGCTGTACGGGCCGACGCTCACGAGCGGCCGCCCGGTCTGCTGCAGGCGCTCGAGCTCCCGGGCGCTCGGCTGGATGCCGACCGCGATGATCCCGTCGAACCGCCGGCCGGGAAGCACGCTCTCGAACAACCGCTCCCTGGTCTGCGACCCTTCCGGCACGCCGTAGAGCGACAGGTCGTAGTCGAGGGCGAAGAGCGATTCCTGCACGCCGGCGAGCAGCTCGGCGAAGAACCATCGGTCCACGGGCGGCATCACGACGCCCACGGTCTGCGTGCGCCCGGTGGCCAGGCTCGTCGCGGAGGAGTGGGCGACATAGGAGAGATCGCGAGCGGCGTCCTCGACGCGCTGCCGGGTGGTCTCCGACACGTACCCGCGGCCGCTCAGGGCGCGACTGGCGGTGGCCTTCGATACGCCGGCACGCGACGCGACGTCCGCGATCGTGCTCATCGGTCCTCCTCGACCTGATCACGCAGCTGCGTGGCCCCGACGCGGGGGTGCGCGCCGCGTCAAATCGTAGTCGCCGGCATACGAAAAAGGAACCGGTTCCAGAGCGGAAGCGAGGGAGCGCTCCCACGTCGGGGGCGCGAGCACGTCGAATGGTTGCGAGCTTGTGACCCTAGCGTGTTGTGCGGGGGTGCGCATGGCCAGTAGGTTGGCCTGGAATCGGTTCCCTAACGATGCCCCGGGGTGGCGTCGCACCAGTCGGGAACCTGTACTCGAAGAGGAGAATTCACATGGCTCTGTCACAGCGTTCCCGGCGTTACGCGCCGCTCGCCCTGCTGGGGGTCGCGGGCATCGCGCTCGCCGGATGCGGGGCTCCCGGAGGGGCACCGGGCACCGACGGCGGCGATGGGGGCGATGCCACCGTCACCATCTACGGAACGATCGTCGATGACGAGGCGAAGCTCCTCCAGGAGTCCTGGAAGGACTGGGCCGACGAGAACGGCATCACGATCAAGTACGAGGGCAGCCAGGACTTCGAGACCCAGCTCGGCACGCGCGCCCAGGGCGGCAACCCGCCGGACATCGCGATCTTCCCGCAGCCGGGACTGTTCAAGGACTTCGCGGACCGCGACTACCTGAAGCCCGCACCCGAAGAGGTCGAGAAGAACGCCAACGAGTACTGGACCGAAGACTGGGTGAACTACGGCACCGTCGACGGCACCTTCTACGGCGCCCCGCTGATGGCGAACGTCAAGGGCTGGATCTGGTACTCGCCGGCGAAGTTCAAGGAGTGGGGCGTCGAGGTTCCCAAGACGCTCGACGAGATGACCGCCCTCACCGAGAAGATCCAGGCGACCACCGGAACCCCCGCATGGTGCGCCGGCTTCGAATCGGGCACCGCGACCGGCTGGCCGGGAACGGACTGGATCGAGGACTACGTGCTGCGTCAGTCCGGACCGGACGTCTACGACCAGTGGGTCACGAACGAGGTCAAGTTCACCGACCCGCAGATCAAGCAGGCGTTCGACTCGGTCGGCGGCATCCTGCTCAACCCGGCCAACGTCAACGCCGGCTTCGGTGACGTGCGCTCCATCAACTCCACCGCGTTCGGAGATGTCGCTCCGAAGCTCGCGGGCGGCGAGTGCGCGCTGACCCACCAGGCCTCGTTCCTGTCGGGCTTCTTCCCCGACGGCACGAAGGTCGCAGAGGACGGCGACGTCTGGGCATTCATGCTGCCGGGCGAGACCGAGGGCGACACGGCTGTGACGGGTGCCGGTGAGATCGTCGGCGGGTTCAGCGACTCCGAGGCGACGCAGAAGGTGCTCGCGTACCTGTCCAGCCCCGAGTGGGCGAACAGCCGCGTCAGCCTCGGCGGCGTGACCTCCGCGAACAACGGCCTCGACCCCGCGAACGCGAAGGACCCGATCCTCCAGGAGACCATCAAGATCCTGCAGGACCCGGACACCACCTTCCGATTCGACGCGTCCGACCTGATGCCCGGTGCCGTCGGTGCCGGAACGTTCTGGAAGGGCATGGTCGCATGGGTCAACGGCACCTCGACCGATGAGGTGCTCACGCAGATCGAGACCGGCTGGCCGAGCAGCTGATCCAGCAGAGGGGCCGCCCCGCACCGGGGCGGCCCCTCTGACCCCACGGCGCGCACTCCGACGTGTGCGTCGATGATCCGGTCCGCGTGATGAAGGGGAATCCGTGAACGCGACTAATTTCTTCAAATGGATCGGCTCGCTCCCGCCGGTCCTGCAGGCCGTCACCGTGGTCATCGCCTTCGCGGTGGTCGTGGCGATCATCCTGCTCCTGGTGGACATCGCTCCCCGTAGGGGGAAGGTCTACACGTTCGTCCGATTGGCGATGTGCCTGCTCATCCCGCTCGCGGTGATGTTCTTCTTCAACTCCTATTACTGGGCGATGGGAGTCGCCGTCGCCGTCGGCGCCTTGTTCTTCTGGCTCGACTACCGTTCCCGCGATGGCGCGGGATATCTGATCCAGCTCGTGGCCTTCATGGCTCCGGCGCTGCTGTTGCTGATCGTCGGTCTCGTCCTGCCGTCGATCCAGACGATGTTCTCGTCGTTCATGAACTCCTCGGGGAAGGAGTTCGTCGGCCTGTCGAACTACCTCTGGATCTTCACGCAATCCGACGGCATCACCGCCGTCATCAACACGATCATCTGGGTGCTCCTGGTTCCGACGGTCTCCACGATCGTCGGCCTCGCGTACGCCGTGTTCATCGATCGCACCCGGGGCGAGAAGATCTACAAGGTGCTGGTCTTCATGCCGATGGCCATCTCCTTCGTCGGGGCGAGCATCATCTGGCGATTCATCTACGAGTACCGTGGCCCGCAGTACGAGCAGATCGGTCTGCTCAACCAGCTCCTCGTGTGGTTCGGTGGCACGCCGCAGCAGTGGCTGCTCAATGAGCCATGGAACAACCTGTTCCTGATCGTCGTGCTGATCTGGGTGCAGACCGGTTTCGCGATGGTGGTGCTGTCCGCATCGATCAAGGGCGTACCGGCGGAGCTGCTGGAAGCGGCCGAGCTGGACGGCGCGAACGCGTGGCAGCGGTTCATCTCGGTGACGGTCCCTGCGATCCGCCCGGCGCTCATCGTGGTGCTCACGACCATCTCGATCGCCTCGCTGAAGGTGTTCGACATCGTGCGCACGATGACCGCCGGCAACTACGGCACGTCGACCCTCGCGAACGAGATGTACACGCAGTTCTCGAAGTTCGAGGCGGGACGCAGTGCCGCGCTCTCCGTCATCCTGTTCATCCTGGTGTTGCCGATCGTCATCTACAACGCGCGCCAGATCAAGAAGCAGCGGGAGATCCGATGACCGACACCGTGAAGTCAGACGCCGCCGTCAGCACGCGCGCGATCACCACCGGCGGCGGGTTCGACGGCGCCGCCGGTCGCACCCGCAAGCGCCTGTCCCGTCCGTGGGCGTCGGTGGCGTCCATCGTCATCGCGTTTTTGTGGACGATTCCGACGCTCGGGCTGTTCATCTCGTCGTTCCGGCCGAGGGACCAGATCCAGACGACCGGCTGGTGGACCTTCTTCGCCGACCCGCAGGTGACGCTCGAGAACTACGTCGACGTGCTCCAGTCCGGCACGACGCAGCTCACGATCCTGGAGTCGTTCGTCAACTCGATCGCGATCACGATCCCCGCCACCATCGTGCCGCTGATGATCGCGTCCATGGCGGCCTATGCGTTCGCGTGGATCGACTTCAAGGGGCGCAACGCGCTGTTCATCTTCGTGTTCGCGCTGCAGATCGTGCCGATCCAGATGGCGCTGGTGCCACTGCTGAGCTCGTTCTCCCGAGGGATCAACCTCTTCGGGCTGCAGGTCACGACCCCGCTCGGTGCCTCCTCGGGCTACGCCCAGGTGTGGATCGCTCACTCGATGTTCGCTCTCCCCCTGGCGATCTACCTGCTGCACAACTTCATGTCGGAGATCCCCGGAGAGATCATCGAGGCCGCGCGCGTCGACGGTGCGTCCCGTGGGCAGATCTTCTTCCGCGTGGTGCTGCCTCTCACGATGCCGGCGATCGCTTCTGTCGCGATCTTCCAGTTCTTGTGGGTGTGGAACGATCTGCTCGTGGCGCTGGTGTTCGCCGACGGCGCCGCGGCGCCCATCACGAAGCTGTTGGCCGAGATCACGGGCACGAGAGGAAACGACTGGTACCTGCTCACGGCGGGCGCCTTCGTGTCGATCATCGTGCCGCTGATCGTCTTCTTCGCACTGCAGCGCTACTTCGTCCGCGGCCTGCTGGCGGGATCGACGAAGGGCTAGCGGTACGGATCCGCTTCATCGACGACGCCGCGCCGACCTGAGGAGGTCGACGCGGCGTCGTCGATGTCAGCGGGAGTGGCCGTACTTCCAGCTCACGGCATCGCGGGGCGAGTCCACGAGGACCGCATCGACGCCGACGCGGGCGAGGTCTCGATACCGTTCGGCGTCCGCGACTCCGATCGCCATGAGATTCACACGGTCGGTGGGATCGATGCACCGCACGGCCTCGCGATCCCAGGGGGTGACTTCCACCTCGCTCTTCGCGGTACCCGAGGTGAAGGTCTCACTGACGGTGATCTTGCGGCGATCCTCGAAGGCCATCCAGGTTCCGGCCGCGGGCGGCGGCTCGCACTCGTGTGCGAGAGCGATGTCAAGGAGTCGCTTGCGGGTGACATCGCGGTCTTCTGCGACCTGGACGTCGCCGGCGTCACGGGCTCGACCGGTCGCGGCCGCATCCGTGGAGTAGATGACGGTGTTCTCCGTGCGCTCCGCATCGCGGAGAACGGCGACGACCGCGTCCGCCAGAGGAACCGGATCCGCCTGCTTGAGATCGAGGAACACCAGGCGGTCGGCGGGGATGTCCGCCAGAGCCTGTCGGAGTGTCGGGAGAAGGGCCGGGTCGTCGCGATACGGCGTCTCTTCCGATCCACGAGGGCGGAAGTTCCATCCGGCGTTGAGCGCGGTCAGTTCTGCGACGGTCTTCTCCGCCACGGTCCCCGTCCCGTTCGTCTTCTCGTCGAGGCCGATGGGCCGGTACAGCACGGGCACGCCGTCGCGAGAGAGCTGGACGGTGATCCAGAGCGCGTCAGCGCCATCCTCCAGCGAACCTCGGATGCCCTCCCTGGTGTTCTCCGGATAGTCGGCGGTCCCCGCCCGATGAGCCACGATCAGCGGTGCCTCTTGCCCGTAGCCGGTTTCGGGGCCGGAGCCGGCATCGGTGCCGGTTTCGGTGCCTGTCCCGGCTCCGACTTTCGGGGGCCGATCTGCCGCGATCATCGGCGCGATGCCGAGCACGAGACCGAGGGTCGTGATACCCGCCGCGCGCGCCCAGAATGGATGCTGTTTCGAGAACATGGTGATCTGCTCCTTCGTGAGCCCGCCGCTGGGATCTTTCCCACCATCAGGCAAATGTAACATTTTAGACTTTCGGCCCTCGGTTCGATCGGCGTCGAAACACATCCCCGTCCGCGGCATCCGCGCGTCTACCCTGAAGGCATGAAGTACGCAGACTCGATCGTCGACCTCGTCGGCGACACGCCCCTCGTGAAGCTGCAGCACGTCACCGAGGGCGTCGCGTGCACGGTGCTCGTGAAGCTCGAGTACCTGAACCCCGGCGGTTCCTCGAAGGATCGCATCGCCGCGCGGATCATCGACGCGGCCGAGGCGGCGGGTGCGCTGAAACCCGGCGGCACGATCGTCGAGCCCACCAGCGGCAACACCGGGGTCGGCCTCGCGCTCGTCGCCCAGCAACGGGGCTACAAGTGCGTGTTCGTGCTGCCGGACAAGGTCGGCGAAGACAAGATCGACGTACTCCGTGCCTACGGTGCCGAGGTCGTGGTGACCCCCACATCGGTCGCCCCCGACAGCCCGGAGTCGTACTACAGCGTGAGCGACCGGTTGACCCGCGAGATCCCTGGAGCGTTCAAGCCGAACCAGTACGAGAACCCGAACGGTCCGCGCAGTCACTACGAGACCACGGGTCCCGAGATCTGGCGCGACACCGACGGCGAGGTCACGCATTTCGTGGCGGGCGTGGGCACGGGTGGCACGATCACGGGGACGGGGCGGTACCTGCGGGAGGTCTCGGATGGTCGAGTACGGATCGTCGGCGTCGACCCCGAGGGCAGCGTATACAGCGGCGGCACCGGCCGTCCGTACCTCGTCGAGGGCGTGGGCGAGGACATCTGGCCCGGTGCATACGATCCCACGGTGCCGCACGAGATCGTGGCGGTCGGCGATGCCGAGGCCTTCGCGATGACCCGGCGCCTCGCCCGCGAGGAGGGCATCCTCGTCGGCGGATCGAGCGGGATGGCCGTCGTGGGGGCGCTGCGCATCGCACGTGACCTGCCGGCGGACGCGGTGATGGTCGTGCTGCTTCCCGATGGCGGGCGCGGATACCTGGGCAAGATCTTCAACGACGGATGGATGCGCTCCTACGGGTTCAGTGACGTGGAGGACGGGGAGACCGTCGCCGACGTGCTCGCGGCTCGTCCGTCGCGGCAGGGCGCCGGCATCCCCGACCTGGTGCACGCCCACCCGACCGACACCGTGCTCGAGGCCATCGGCATGATGACCGAGTACGACGTCTCGCAGCTGGTCGTGCTCAGCGCCGAACCGCCGGTCATGATGGGCGAGGTGGTCGGCACGGTCGATGAGAAGGGGTTGCTCGACCTGCTGTTCCGCGGTGAGGCGAACGCGACCGATGCCGTGGGCGCGCACGTGGGGGAGAGGCTCCCGCTCGTCGGCATCCACACCTCGGTCGCGCAGGCCAAGGCCGCGCTCGCCGACGCAGACGCCCTGCTGGTGACCGAGGACGGCAAACCGCACACGGTGCTCACCCGTCAGGACCTGCTGGCGTATCTGTCGCGCTGAGAGACACCGAGAGCTCGGCCGACCCGGGGCGTAACCGGGAGGCCCTCCCCGCAGGCGCGGACGTAGGCTGAGACACATGTCCGATCACGCTTTCGCCACCCGAGCCATCCACGCAGGACAAGCGCCCGACCCCGTCACGGGAGCGATCATCCCGCCGATCTACCAGTCCTCGACGCATGTGCAGGACAGCGTCGGCGGCCTGCGTGCGGGCTACGAGTACAACCGTGCGGGCAACCCCACGCGGTCCTCGCTCGAGACCCAGCTCGCGGCCCTCGAAGGGGGCGCGAGCGCGCTCTCGTTCGCGTCGGGACTCGCCGCGGAGGATGCGCTGCTGCGTGGCATCCTCAAGCCCGGCGACCACATCCTGCTCGGCAACGACGTGTACGGCGGCACCTACCGGCTGCTCACCCGGGTCCTCGCACCGTGGGGGATCGAGACCACGACGGTCGAGCTCTCCGACGTGGATGCGCTCCGCGCGGCGATCCGTCCCGAGACGAAGATCGTGTGGCTGGAGACGCCCAGCAATCCGCTCCTGAAGATCGTCGACATCGCTCTGATCGCCGAGATCGCGCACGCGGCCGGCCTGATCGTGGTCGTGGACAACACCTTCGCCTCGCCGGCGCTGCAGCAGCCGCTCGCGCTCGGCGCCGACCTGGTGGTGCACTCCACGACCAAGTACCTGGGCGGGCACTCGGATGTGCTCGGCGGCGCGGTCGTGTTCGGCGATGATCGGTTCTTCGATCAGGTCAAGTTCCAGCAGTTCGCGGTCGGAGCGGTCTCCGCCCCGCTGGACGCCTGGCTGACGACCCGCGGCATCAAGACCCTGGCGCTGCGGATGCGGCAGCACTCCGAGAACGCGCAGGCCATCGCCGAGTGGGCGCAGGATCGGCCGGAGTTCGCGCAGGTCTACTTCCCGGGACTTTCCTCGCATCCCGGCCACGAGATCGCCGCGAAGCAGATGAGCGGTTTCGGCGGGATGCTGTCGTTCGGCCTCGCCGCCGGCGCCGACGCGGCACGGGCCTTCGTCGAGAGCACCTCGGTGTTCCAGCTCGCCGAGTCGCTCGGTGGAGTCGAGTCGCTCATCGGATACCCGCCGGACATGACGCACGCCTCCGTGCGCGGCACCGAGCTCGCGGTCCCGGAGAACATCGTGCGCCTCTCCGTCGGGATCGAAGACGTGGGCGACCTGATCGCCGACCTCGAGCAGGGGCTCGACCGCATCTCGCGCTGACGTCGCACCGGGCCGTGAGAGACGCACCTTCGCATCCGCGGGGGTGCGTCTCTGCTCTGCGCGTGGGCGGGCGGACGAGGCCGTGGCGGCGGTAACATGGGGGCTTCCCCGGTCGAATCGATTCGACCCTTGCACCCCCTGAACTCTGGAAGGACGTCGTGTCCGACGCTCCCCGCACTGATTCCCTCCCCGTCGTGAAGGCGGGGGATTCCGCCGCCGACGAATCGCAGATCCCGCAGCCCGAGCGCACCGCGACGGGGAGCATCCGCATCCCCACCGCGACCGGCGCGATCCGCACCCTCGGCGCGAACCCTGCCACCGCGCCGATCATGCTGCACCCGGGCGATGCCATCTCCCTGGGCCGCCGCACGCTGTACATCATCCTGCTCGGCGCGCTCACCGCCCTCGGCCCCTTCACGATCGACCTCTACCTCCCGGCGTTCCCGGTGCTGGAGCAGGACTTCCAGACCACGGCCGCCGCGATCCAGCTGACCCTGACCGGAACCATGATCGGGTTCGCGCTCGGCCAGCTCGTGGTCGGACCGCTCAGCGACAAGGTCGGTCGTCGTGTGCCGCTGATCGCCGTCACCGCGCTGCACGTGCTCGCGAGCGTCGGGGCGGCCTTCGCACCGGACCTCGGGCTGCTCAGCGTCGCCCGCGTGCTGATGGGAGTGGGGGCCGCGGCCGGCGGCGTGGTGGCCATGGCGATCGTGCGCGACCTGTTCGGCGGGCGTCGACTGGTCGTCATGCTCTCCCGCCTCGCTCTGGTCTCGGGCGTGGCACCGGTCATCGCGCCCCTGATCGGCTCGTGGCTGCTCACGCTCATGCCGTGGCGCGGGATCTTCGGCGTGCTCGCGGCCTACGGCGTGGTCATGCTGCTGTCGACGATCCTGTTCATCCCGGAGACGCTGCCCGTCGCCCGGCGCCAGGGTCACGGTGGCGCCACCATGCTGCAGCGATATCGCTCCGTGCTCTCGGACCGGGTGTTCCTCGGCGTGCTCGTCATCGGCGGGATGACCTTCTCCGGTCTGTTCTCGTACCTGTCGGCATCGCCGTTCCTGTTCCAGGTGACCCACGGGCTCGACGCGCAGCAGTACGGTCTGCTCTTCGCCGTGAACTCGCTCGGCGTGGTCGTCGGCGTGCAGACCGCCTCCCGCTTGGCCGCACGCTTCGGACCGCAGTGGGTCATGGCCTACTCGACCGCAGTGTTGCTGCTCGCCGGCGTCGCGATCATCGTCACCGACCAGCTCGGCCTCGGCCTGTGGGGCACGGTGATCCCGCTGTTCGTCTTCATGACTGCTTGTGGCTTCACATTCCCGAACGTGCAGGTGCTGGCGCTCGACCGCCACGGGAAGGCCGCGGGAACCGCGGCATCCATCATCGGCGCGACGAACTTCGGCGTCGCCGGGCTCATCTCGCCCGTCGTCGGCTGGCTCTCGCACGACGCCGGGATCACCGCGACCACCATGGCGTCCGTCATGGTCGGCTGTGCCGCGATCGGCATCCTGTCGCTGTGGTTCGTCGTGCGCCCGCGCACCGTCGGGATGCTCGCTCCCTGAGTCTTCAGGTGCCGTCCGACAGAATAGGACGATGAACAGGCGCATGCTGCTGTGGTGGGGAGTGGGCCTCCTCGCGCTCGCAACGGTCCTGGGCGCCGTGGTCGTGTTCGCCTACCCGCAGACTCCGGGCTTCGACCACTGGTGGAACGAGACGATCGCCGGGGTCCGCGCGGACTGGATGGTCGACTTCGCCCTCGTTCTGAACTGGATCGGCGGCGGCTGGGTCGCGATCCTCGGGGTGCCGCTGCTGGCGATCCTGGCGCTCGTGCTCGCACGGCGCTGGCGTGGCGCGCTGTTCGCGGCACTCTGCTTCGCCGCCAGTGCCGCCGGCGTGCAACTGCTCAAGCAGCTCTTCGGGCGGGCGCGGCCCGACGACATGCTCGTGGTGAGCGACTACGGCTCGTTCCCCTCCGGGCACACGGCGAACGCCGCGACGATCGCCCTCGTGCTCTGGGTGCTGTTCCCGCGCGTCTGGGTCGCGATCGTCGGCGCGGCGTGGGTGCTCGCGATGGCGCTCTCGCGCACCTTCCTCTCGGTGCACTGGGCCAGCGACACCCTCGGCGGCGCCCTGGTCGGCGCCGGCGTGGTGCTGGTGCTCGCCGCCTGGTTGCTCCCGTGGGTGCAGCAGAAGAAGTCGGCGGTCGAGGCGCCGATAGGCTGAGAAGACCCGTCCCCAGAGGAGTCGTCGTGTCTCACATCCGTCCGTACCGCCCCACCGATCGTGCCGCACTGTATGAGATCTGCGTGAAGACGGCCGACGCCGGGGCGGATGCGACCGGCGTCCTCTCCGACGACTCGCTGTGGGGCGACCTCTTCGCCGTCCCCTATGCCGAGCGTCATCCCGATCTCGCCTGGGTGGTCGAGAGCGATGACGAGCGCACGATCGGCTACATCGTCGCGACCGACGACACCGACGCCTTCTACACCTGGTTCCGCGAGGAGTGGTGGCCCACGCTCGAGGGTCGCCACCCCCGGCCGGCGGAGGTGGTCACGCGGGAGGATCGGATGATCGACTACGGCTACAGCCGCGCCGAAGGCATCGAGCCGAACGTCGCGGATCACCCGGCCCATCTGCACATCGACCTGCTTCCCGAGACCCAGGGTCAGGGGCTCGGTCGCCAGCTCATCGAAACGCTGTTCGCCGAGCTGACCCGACGCGGAGTGCGCGGGCTGCACCTGGGCATCGATCCGAACAACACCGGAGCCGCCGCCTTCTACGAACGGCTCGGGATGACGCGTCTCCCCGCCGAGCCCGGCGGACAGATCTACGGCGTGCGCTTCGACGACTGAACGCCGAACGATCGCGTGGGCGAAGCGAAAGAGCCCCCGCTGATGCGGAGGCTCTTTCACTTTTGGCGGTGACGGCGGGACTCCGGTGCTCGCTGCGCTCGCTCCTCCCCGAATCCCCGGTGCTCGATAAAAAGTGAAAGAGCCCCCGCTGATGCGGAGGCTCTTTCACTTTTGGCGGTGACGGCGGGATTCGAACCCGCGGTTGCTTGCACAACACACGCTTTCCAAGCGTGCTCCTTCGGCCGCTCGGACACGTCACCAGGGAACAACCTGTCCATCCTATCCGATGCGAGGACGACGACGTGACAGGCCTCTGGGGTCAGCGACCTGAACGTCCACCGATGTGAAATATTGCACGTCACACGTCACCTGTATAGCCTCATGTGAGGACGGATCGCATTCGCTGGGGGTGCGGTGTCCAGAGGGGGAGCATGGACGCGAGCTCGATCACGACGGCGCGAGACCGCCACCGCACCACGACGGCCTTCGAACAGTGCGTCAGCGGAAGACGGAACCTCGTCACGGGCGCCGTGTTCTTCGTCGAGGCGGGTGACCACGTCGGTGCGGTGCTGAGCCAGACCCGCCTCGACGACATCGTGTTCGCTCCCGCGGGCAGTGTCGTCATGAGCAGCGACTCCCGGGTGATCCCCTACGACGGTGCTCTGCGCGAGCCCGGCGATCGGATCATGTTCGACGGCGGGCAGACGTTCGAACTCCGGGAGTACGTGGCGGCTCCCTTCCTTCCGATCGTCGGGCCCACTCTCTTCCGGCAGTGCAACGCCGCGGGCGTGGCCGCGTTCCTGAGCGATGCCGATACGGCGAAGGACTCCGGGATCTTCATCGATCCGCTGCTGAGCGGCACGGTTCTGCTCGACTCCCTGCCGTCATTCCTCGGCTCCGGCCGCGAGGGAGAGGCCCTGCCCCGCGTGCACGTCACCGCGGAAGGCGAGTACAGGGACGGGCCCGACGGGCTCCTGCTCGGCGAGGTGGGCGATGGGCGGGCAGACATCGAGGCCCGCGCAGGAGAAGGCGCCGGCCGAGGGCGGGCGTTCGCGCGCGTCGTCGACCGCGGGATGCTGGAGGCCGATCTCGACGACCGGCCGTGGTTCGCACGGTACATCGGCGCGATCGACCTGCTGCGTCGATGGGAGGGAGTTCCGAGTCGCCCCGCCATCTCCGGCTTCGGCGGACACCTCGTGCGGGCTCTCGACGAACTCGCCGCGCTTCCGGGAGTCGTCTCACCACGCGTCCCGTACCTGCTGACGGGCGACGGCGAGGAGTGGATGCTGATCGATCCCGTGAGCCGGCGCGGGATCCGGCTCGGCATCGACAGCGCACGCGCGGCGGAATGCCTGATCGCGACGGCGGACGAGTCCGCGGCGGTCGGATTGCTGGCGGCCGAGCTCGGCAGGGGGACGAGCAGCGTCGCCTCCCTGGTGCAGGAGGTCCGATGCCGATTGGCGGTGGTCGGCCTCGATCCCGCCGCGGGCGGGCAGGCGGGACTGTGATGCACGACGGTGAGCGGATGGAAACAGGGGAAGTCAGCGGAGCGCGGGCACTCCGCGCATGGATCACCGGGCACGGGGAGGGGCACTCGCGAGTGTTCCTCCTCGAGAGCGGGGCTCCGGCAGCCGATGTCGCGAAGGTGGCGCGCGGCGACGACGTGGTCCTCCTGCCGGTGGAGAGTGGGATGTACGACGGTCTCGGCAGCGTGGTGCGCTACCGAGGCGCACTGCGAGAAGCGGGTGACGAGCTGTTCCTCGGCGAACACGGCGTCGAACTCCAGGACTATGTCGCTGCTGCGTTCGTCCAGATCGTCGGCCCCACCGTGGTGCGCTTCTTCGACGCATCCAGCGGGCAGGCCTTCCTCGAGGATGCGGAGCTCGCTCGCCGAACCGGGGTCTTTCCCTCGGCGTTGATCGACCCACGGGTGCTGCTCGCGGACCGCGACGCCCTGGACTGCCCGAGGGAGATGAAGACTCCGAAGGCGCTGCGAGTGGGTGCGGACGGCAGTGTCGGCATCGGCGTGCAGGGGCGGATCATCGGCACCGTCGACGACCTGCCGTCCGTTCTCGCCATCCCGCTGCCCCGGGCCGCGGCGCTGGGAGAGGTCGCGACGGGGGATGGGTTCGCCGCCGACCTCGCGAGGCGGGAGTGGATCGGACGCTACCTCAAGGCGACGGACCTCATGAAGATGCTCCGCGCAGAGAACGGCGCCGCCCGGGTCTCGGGATTCGGCTGGTTCCCGATCGACGACGACCTCTCGGATGCCGAACCGTTGACTGCGGATCCGTTTCTGCTCGAGACCGCCGCCGGTTTCATGCTCGCAGACACCGGGACCCTGCGCCGCCAGCTGCTCACGCCATCGACGGCCCGGGTCATCGCGGTGATACAGACGTCGAGCACGATCGAGATCGCCACCGAGCGCGTGGCCCGGCTGCGGGGCACATCGTCACCGGACGCGCGTGACCTGTGCCTGCAAGCCCGCACCGCTCTCAACGTCCACACGGGCCGGCGTACCGGATCCGCTGACGGGACGAAAGGGGCCGAAGGATGACATCGCCGCACGCGCTGTGGACCTCGATGCTCCCCGCGGACTCGACCTTCGCACCGGAGCGCGTCGCCGTCGGCGCTGCCGGGAACCGGATCGAGTTCGCTGACGGATCCACACGTCTCTGCGCGACGAGCGGTCTCTGGAACGTCCCTCTCGGGTTCGGCAACCCGACGGTCGTCGAGGCCGTCAACAGGGCGAATCACGATGCCTCCTATCTCTCGCTGTTCCGCGCGCCCCATGAGTACGCGCAGCGCGCGGCCGAAGCGCTGATCGAGCTCGCGGACCCCGTCCGCTACCGCCGCGTCATCTTCTCGACCTCGGGAGGGGCGGCGAACGACGCGGCGATGAAGCTGGGCAGGCAGTACTGGGCGCAGAAGGGACTCGCGTCCCGCTCGTTGATCGTGGGCCTGAAAGGCAGCTATCACGGCACGGCATACGGCAGTCACGCCCTGAGTGGGGACGACCTCCTCCAATCCGTCTACGCCGTCGACCGCCGGTCGGTGCGGCATGTATCCCACCGCGACGACGGCGAGGAGCTCGAACGGCTGCTGCAGCGGGAGGGGGCGCGCGTGGCATCGGTCGTCGTCGAACCCGTGCTGGGCAGCGGTGCCTACGCGCTGTCTGAGGCGTTCGTCCAGCGTCTGCTCGCACTGCGCGAGGAGTACGGCTTCCTGATCGTCGCCGATGAGGTCGCGACGGGCTTCGGCCGCACCGGGACGATGTTCGCCACCGACAGGTGGGCTGCGGCACCGGACATCCTCATCCTCTCGAAGGCGCTGACCAACGGGGCGATGGGTGCGGCGGCGCTCCTGGTGGGGGAACGGGTCGCCTCGGAGTTCGTGCGGGGCGGGTGGACGTTCGTGCATGGCGAGACCCAGGCGGGGACGCCGGCTTGTGCGGCGGCGATCCTCGCCGTGATCGAGGAACTGCGCCGCATCGATGTGGAGTCGACCGCTCAGGCACTGGGCATCGACCTGCTTCGCCTCGCGGCCGAGTGGGAGGCGGACGGTGTGGTCGCGGAGATCACCGGACGCGGGTGCTTCATGGGACTCGGGCTCCGCCACGCGGACGAGAGCCCGCTCTCTGGGCCCGACATCCTTCGCGTCGTCTCCGCGATCGCGGACAACGGCGTCCTGGTGCAACCGGGCCCCAGCTCCATCGAGTTGATCCCGGCCTACGGATTCACTGCGGAGGAGCTTCTCGCCGTGGACGTGGCCATACGTGCAGGCCTGGCTCGGGGAGTGCAGGGATGACCGCGGAGTTCGGTCGACTTCCCACCCTGTGGCAGGGGGAAGGGGCCACCGGCCGGTTGACGAAGCACCTCACGGCCGACCGAGAGAGCCTCATGATCGTGGATTCGGCGGTACCGGTTGCCCTCCCGTCCGGGCGCCGGACCACGACGATCCAGATCGATGCGTCGTCGGTCGACGTCGCTGCAGTCGTCGAACTGGCCCGACAGATCGTGCGTCGATCGCCGAGCGTCATCGTCGCGGTCGGCGGCGGAACCGTTCTCGACGCCAGCAAGATCGCCGCGCTCGCTCTCGCTCGGGGGCGGGTGTTCGACTTCGCCATCGGGCATGCGTCGAGGTCGGCGCTGACTCTCCTTCCCCACGCATTGCCACCCGTCGACATCATCGCCGTGCCGACGACGCTCGGCACCTCGTCGGAGACCAACAGCGTCGGAGTGCTCAGGAACGACAGCGGATACCGGCTCATCGTCGGTCTTGCCCTGAGGCCTCGCCACGCGATCATCGATCCGGGCAATCTGGCTTCGCTGACGCACGCCGCCGTCCGGGAGGGAGCATTGGAAGCCTTCCTCCGGGTAGCGGGCGCCTCGACGAGCTCGCGGAGGAGCGCGCGGCAGAACCGAGACGCCGTCGCGCTCGGGAGAGCCGTCCTCGATTCCGCCACCCGTGACCCGGACTCGCGCGGGGGAAGGATGCGTCTCGCTCGACTGAGCGCGGCGACCCAGCGCAGCGCGGCGCTGCGGGGGCCGGACCCCTACAGTGCGCGCCACTGGTATGCGGCGAACGAGATCGCTTTCGTGCTGAGGATCCGCAAGATCGTCGCCACGGCGGCGGTCATCGCGGCGGTCTGGCGGCGGGTCTGTGCAGGGGACGTGCGCTGGGGAGACCGGGAGAGTCTCCAGGACTTCTGGGTGAACGTCGTGGGCGGGATGGCGTTACCGCTGGACCCGCCGACGGGCATCGAGGCCCTGATCGAACGGTGGGGAATCGAGCGTGCTCCGAGACCGAGCCCGGATGACATCGATCGCATCTCCGTCGCCACAGAGAGGGCGTGGGGAAGACGCCACCCGATGCTGCCGGGCCTCCTCGCAGACGACTTCCGTGACGTGCTCCACGACTCCCGGTGGAGTTCTGAGCTGGTCGGCCCTGATCGCCGACCTCCGATGTCTGTTGCGAAGGAGGTGAATTAGATGGGCGAGAAAGTCGAGAGCAGTATCCGGTTCCAGGAGCTGGAAACCATGGAGGCCCCCAGTTGGGAGAGCTTCTATCAGGGCGCGATAGGGGCGTTGGTCCTCATCGGGATCGGCGCAGCCGCGGCGACCTGATCCCTGGCATGCGCAGCGACACGGAAGGGAGGTGAAGATGCACACCACAACGCCGACGCTCGAGTTCACGGAACTCGAGGCCATGGAAGCCCTGAACGACACCGACGACTACATCCGAGGATTCGCCGTGGGAGTCATCATCGGAATTCTCGCCCTGACATAGGGCGGCGACCGACAGCTCGAGAAGGAGGTGCAGATTGCAGATGACGTCTCTGGAGTTCACGGAACTCGAACAGATCGACGCACCGTTGGAATGGTGGGAGCACGCCAGCTACATCATTGCCATCATCGGCGGCGCGGCAGCGATCGCAACCTAATCCCCGGGGTGCGGGTGGAGCATGCCCGTCCGCACCCCACCGCTCCCGTTGAGAGGCGATGTGTGAATGTCCGGTTTGATCACCGAAGCAGTATCGGCGCGGCTCGAGACCGCGGGCGCGGTTCCCCGGGAGCTGGATCTGTACTCCGGGGAGGGCACCGACTTCTATGAGCGATTGGTCGGTACCGACCGTGCAGAGATTCGAGAGGTGCTGGCGCTCGCGAGGAAGACCGACGACCCCATCCTCGACATCGCCGCGGGCGGCGGGAGGTTGACGGTTCCGCTGGTGAGAACGGGAAGAGAGGTCACCGCGATCGATCTCTCCGACGACATGCTCTCCCACCTGCGTCGAGCGCTTCCTGCGCGATCGACGGTGGAGTGCGTCGTGGCGGACATGCGCGACTTCTCCCTGGGGCGGCGATACGGTCTCGTGATCATCGGTGCCACATCCATCACGTTGCTCGATCGTGTGGGCCGCTCGCTCCTGTACGGAAGTGTGCGTCGTCACCTCGCCACCGGAGGCGTGTTCGCCTTCACCGTCGCGGGAGGCGCGGCGGCGCAGAGCCTGGCGGTGTCGAGAACGCAGGAGATCGGCGTCCCCGGTCCGCAGGGCGAAGAGACCTACCTCTTCGCGCAGCAGATGGAAGACGGCGGAGCGGCGCGAGTGGTCAACTGGGTGCGCGTCGCCGACATCGCGGCCGGCCTCGAAGCGACGGTGCTCACGAGCCGCCTACAGGTGCTCGGCCATGACGTCCTCGCCGGGGAGCTCGTCGACGCGGGCTTCGCGGCACCTGCCGTGTCGCCCGTCCGCACCGACCGCGGGGTGGAGATCCTCCTGCTCACGACGTCGTGGGCGGGATCCTTGGGAACGGTGGACGACGATGCCACCGGCTGACTCCCCGCGTCGACGCGGCTCCCGCGCGAGGGTTCGGCTCTCTGCCGATGCATGCCCGAGCCTTGCCTCCGGTGTCGCTTTCGAGGAAGGGGCCGACGACAGGGCATGGATAGCGACGATCCACGGAGTGCCGTCGTCGAGGGTGTCCCGGTCGGTCGCCGACCTGCTCTCGGCGATGAACGGCGAGACCGCGCTCCGCGACCTGCACCTGCGCTTCGCCGCATCCGAATCGCTGGAGGACTTCCTCGACCTCGCCGAGCGCTTCCGCGCCAGTGGACTCCTGAGAGGCGACGCGATCCTCCCGCCCGGGCGGCTGACCTACCGCCCGCCATTCACCCTGCAGATCGCGACGCTCCGTGCTCCCGCCCTCTTCCGGCGCGTGGACCATGTGATCGTCCGACTGCCGGCTCGGGTGGTCCTGGCATCGGTGGTGGTGCTGCTCGGCGGAGGGCTCGTGGCCGCCATCGTTCAGGCGCGGGACCTGCTGAGCGTCCTGACCACGCCGATGCCCTTGACCGGCCTGCTGATCCTGATCGCGGTGCTCTCGCTCGCGACGCTGCTCCATGAGGCCGCCCATGGACTCACCCTCGCCCGCTTCGGCGGGAGCCCCCGTCGTGCCGGCTTCATGCTCTTCTACCTCACCCCCGCGTTCTTCGTGGACGTGACCGACGGCTGGCGCCTCCCGAAGAGATCGCAACGCGTGGCGATCGCGTTGGCCGGCCCCGCAGTGCATGCGGTCATCGCCGCCGTCGCGCTCCTCGCCGCTCTCGCGCTTCCGCAGCCGGAGACCGACAGGGCGATGCTGCTGCTCGCTCTCTCCTGCATCGCCGTCGTCATTGTCAACCTGATCCCGTTCGTGCGGTTCGACGGGTACATCGCACTCATGAGCGCGCTCGACGAGCCGAACCTCCGGGGACGCGCCATCCGCGACGCCTCGAACTTCCTCACCCGATTCCTGTTCGGCGGTCGGCGGATCGGCAGAGCCCTGGACACCGCGTGGAGCGTTCCGTTCGGCCTCGCCAGTCTTGCCGCCCCGGTCGTGATGGTCGTGTTCGCCGTCGCACGCACCGCTCAAGCGCTCGCCGGAGGAGGACCGGTCCTCGGCCTGCTGGTGGTCGCGTTGGAAGCCGTCGTCGTCCTCGTCGGTGTGGCTCTGCTGGCGAAAGCCCTGCGGCGAGTTCTCCGCTCGGGTGTCTCCCGGCTCCGGTTCGTGTGCGTCGGGGCGGTGGTGGTCGCGAGCATCGTGACCGCCGGAGCCCTCATCCGCGTACCCGTCACCGACACGCTCGGCTTCTCCGTAGACGGGGGCCGGGTGATGCTCCTTCGCGCAGGAGCAGGAGCAGGCGCAGGCGCAGGCGCCGACACCGAGGCGGAGGTGCCGGCGGGCGCCCCGGTCGTGTTGATGAGCAGTGGCATCGTCGCGAACGTGCCGGTGGGAGAGGGCACAGCCAGGCCGCTGCCTCCGACGCCGACGACGGTGCCACTCGACGCGCTGTTTCCCGTGACCGCGGATGGGGTGGCGATACCTGCGGTGGTCGTCGCCGAGGTGCTCGTCGCCGGGAAGAGCGACGGCCTGCCCCCGACGGGGCAGGCGCGGGTCGAGCTCGGTGAGACGGACCTGTGGCAGGCGCTCTGGGCGAGAGGCGTGATGCTGCCGCTGACAGCGCTTCAGGGTGAGAGAGAAGAAGAGGAAGAGAATGAGCGACCACGCGATTGAAGTCCGAGGACTCACGAAGAGGTACGGGCGCCGAACGGCCGTCGAGGAACTGTCGTTCGACGTGCCGCGGGGGACGGTCGTCGGACTCCTCGGCCCGAACGGGGCGGGAAAGTCGACGACGCTGCGGGCACTGGTGGGGTTGATCACTCCGACCAGTGGCGACAGCGTCATCGACGGTGCGCCGTTCTCCGCGCTCGACAACCCTGCATCGCACGTGGGCGTTCATATGGACGGGTTCGGCTTCGAGCTGGGCATCACAGCGAGAAGGCACCTGGAGATCTCCCGCCTCGCGGCCGGCGCACCCCGGGGCCGTGTCGACGAGGTGCTCCAGGAGGTGGGGCTCGCAGCGGATGCCGACCGTCGCGTGAAGACGTTCTCGACGGGGATGGCACAGAGGCTCGGGTTGGCGACCGCTCTTGTGGGTTCACCCCGGACGCTCATCCTGGACGAGCCGGCGAACGGGCTCGACCCCGACGGCATCCGGTGGCTTCGCCGGTTCCTGCGGAGCTTCGCCGAACGCGGCGGCACCGTGCTGGTCGCCAGCCATCAGCTGGCGGAACTCGAGCAATTCGTGGACGAGGTCGTCGTGATCAAGCGCCGTGCACTCTTCGCGGGGCGGTTGCACGACCTCGTCACGGACGACGGCGACTCCCTCGAGAGCAAGTACTTCGATCTCGTGGGAGAAGCGGCAGCATGAGGAACGCGATCCGCAGCGAAGCGCTGCGTGCACTGAGCGGACTCTCCGTCCTGCCGGTCTATCTCGTGGCCCTGCTCATGCCGGTATTCGTGCTCGTCTCCGACGGTTCCCGCTTCGAGTTCGCCGGTGTCGATCCCGGCACGGCCACCGCGCGCCTGCTGGAGCCGCTCGCGTGGTCGGTCGTCTCCGCGGCGTTCGTCGGTGCGTACTCCGTCACGCGGGAGTACTACTACGGCTCGATGGACAGAACGCTCACCGGGGTCGGCTTCCGTCGCGCCTTCGGGGGAAAGCTCGTCGCGGCGGTGTTGGCCGCCGTCGCGCTGTCGGTGTGCATCTTCGTCCTCTGGACAGGGGGCATCTCCGTGATCCTGATCCGGAACGGACTGGCGCTCGCTCTCACACCGGAGTCGTGGCAGCTGTATGCCGGCGCGCTGGCCGGCACGGTCCTCGGTGCACTGATCGGAGTGTCCGTCGGCTGGATCACCCGCAACTACTACCTGACGGCAGGTATCGTCCTCATCTTTCCGATGGTCGTGGAGCTCGCACTCGTGCGCACGGCGCCCGAGGTGGCGAAGTTCTCGCCCGGATTGGCACTCGCCGCGCTGGGTGTTCCCGGCTACCAGGGGCGACTGCTCGAGTTCGCGCCCGCACTCGGTGTCGGGCTCGTCTGGGCCGCAGCTCTCGTCGTGATCGCCTGGTTCAGGGGACGTCGGGGAGCCGCGTGATCGGCCGGGCGCTTCGCGCGCAGGCGCGCAGCTTCGCCGGTGACGTGGTCCTCCTCGGGATGGTGGCAGCGGCGCTGCTGATGTCGCTCGCCGTGGCGACGAGTATTCCGCCCGACCTCGCGGAGGCCCCGGCGGGCGTCCGATCCGCGTTCGCCGAGTCCTTCACCGTCGTGCTCGCGACGTACGGAGCGGTCCTCGCGGCGGTCTACGGCTCCTTCCGATACACGATCGACCGCCGGGACGGTGTCATCGCGCAACGTCTGATGATGCTGCCCCGGTGGACGATCTTCGTCGCCAGGATGCCGACGGCCGCTCTGGGAGGGGCGATCGTGGCGCTCACCGTCGTCGTCGTCGGGCAGATCGCGCTGAACGTGTCCCGGGGCGGTGCGACCCTCGATGGAGCGACCCTCGATGGAGCGACTGTGGCATCGACTCTCGCCCTCGGGGCGGTCGCCGGGCTCTGGGGGATGGGGCTGGGAGTCGTCGTACAGGTTCATCTCGTCGCTCTCTTCGTGGTGTCGATGTCGATGAGCGGGGCGCTGCTCCTCACGATGTTCTGGAGCTCCGGCGCCGGCTATCTCCCGCCCCTCGTGATGCTCCGAGCCCTCGGATTCGACGTGTCAGCCATGGGCATCCCGCCGAACGATCTTCTCGAGAGCTCCCTGGCGCTCTGGGCGACCGCAGGCTGGGTGCTCGCCGCGCTCCTCGCCGGGGGAGCGGCTTTCATGAAGCGTGATGTCGGCGCGGAGACGACGTAGGATCCCTAGGTGGCAACACCCAAGATCGTCCTCTTCTACGCCTTCACTCCTCTCGCCGACCCCGATGCCATCCGCGTCTGGCAGCGAGACCTCGGTGAGGCGCTCGGACTGCGCGGACGTCTGCTCATCTCGAAGGACGGCATCAACGGCACCCTCGGCGGCGACATCGGCGCGCTGAAGAAATGGCTGCGCTCGTTCCGCTCGTACCGTCCGTTCGCCGACGCCGACATCAAATGGAGCGAGGGGACCGGTGTGGACGCCGAGGGACGCAGCCTCGACTTCCCCAAACTCAGCGTCAAGGTGCGCGACGAGATCGTGTCGTTCGGCGCGCCGGGTGAGCTCCGCGTCGACGAGAACGGCGTCGTCGGCGGCGGCACGCGTCTGACGCCCGAAGAACTGCACGGTCTGATCGACGAACGCGGCGACGATGTGGTGTTCTTCGACGGTCGGAACGCGCTCGAAGCGCAGATCGGACGCTTCCGTGGCGCGGTCGTCCCCGACACCGAGACGACCAGGGATTTCGTCGAGCTTCTCGATTCGGGCGTCTACGACGACCTCAAGGGCAAGCCCGTGGTCACGTACTGCACCGGCGGCATCCGCTGCGAGGTGCTGTCGAGTCTGATGACCGCCCGCGGGTTCGGTGAGGTCTACCAGCTCGAGGGCGGCATCGTCCGATACGGCGAGAAGTACGGCGACGACGGCCTGTGGGACGGATCGCTCTACGTCTTCGACGGCCGGGGCTCCGTGGACTTCTCCGACCATGCCGCGGTCATCGGAGAATGCGTCGGATGCGGGGCAGCGACCAAGCGCACCGCGAACTGCCCCGATCTCTCGTGCCGATCGCAGTTCGTGGTGTGCGAGGAGTGCGGCGCTGTGCCCTGCACCTCTCACGCTGCCTGACGGGTCAGATCGTCACACCGGGCTCGGCGGCTCTCGGGGCGTACAGGGAACGCGGGATCAGCACGGCCCGCACCCTGGTGGCCCGATCGGCGCTCTGCCGCAGGCTCGTGAGAACGTCGCCCAACGGCTCGGCGAGATCGTCGGATGCATCGACGGAGCGGGCGTAGTTCGCACGTTCGACCGCATCCGTCAGACGTCCCATCGCCTCGACGCCGACATCGTGCTCGCGCACCAGTCCTGCCGCGCGCGTGCGTGGCGTGTCGGCGTCGGACACCGGGATCTGCAGGTCGATCAGGGTGTCTCGGAGTTCCGCCCATGCCGCAGCGGAATCTCCTCGACGTGCCCTGTTCAGCCGCGCTCGGCGTTCCACGAGCCGGATCAGTGCGGGAAGCAGGAGCAGCACGACGATGCCGACGGCTGTGAAGACCACCGGCGTCGGGTCGAGGCGGCGCAGGTCGTCGCCGCTGGCCGCGTCGCCGCCGGCATCGTTGCGGTCGATCTCGGGACCCGAGGTCTGCTCGGCCTGCGGTGCCGTGGTCGGGGCCGGGGCGGACGGGCTTCCGGCACCTCCACCCTGAGTCGCTCCGGGGCGGAAGGCGGTGGGCACACCCAGAGACGCGGTGGGCTCGAACGGAACCCATCCGATACCGGGGAACAGCACCTCCGGCCAGGAGTGCAGCCGGTCGCTGGTCACGGAGAACACCGACTCGCTGCCGCGCTTCTCGTCGGTCAGCGAACCGGGAAGGTATCCGACGACGATGCGCACCTGCATGCCCAGGCTCTCCGCCATCAACGCGAACGCCCCCGCGAAATGGACGCAGTATCCCGACCGCGCCTCGAGGAACTCCGCGACGGCTTCCGCCCCGGTGCCGTCGAAGCCTTCCTCCACCGGGGTCTCCAGCGAGTAGGCGAACTGCGAGCGGAACCAGTTCTGCAGCGCGATGAGCCGGTCGTAGTCGGTGCTCGCCGCCGCGGTCACGTCTTCCGCGAGCTCACCGATGATCCCGGGGAGCTCGACCGGTTCGGCATCGGGATCGACGACGGGGGCGGCGGCATCGATCGCGCGGATCTGCTCGAGGGTGGGGATCAATCTCGACGACGTGACCGTGTAGTCGTTCCCGACGGCGTCCGCGCCGCGGGAGTACAGCGTGCGATTCTCGGGGGCGATCCTCCAGGCATTGCTGAGTCCCTGCACAGCGGTGGCGGGATAGGGCACCGGGAGCCAGGAACTCGACATCCGCAGCACGCGGATGGAGGTGTTCTGTTCTTCCGTCGCGATGTCCTCGCCCCATTCCGGGGGGCCGAATCCGTCGTTCTGCGCCTGCAGGTCGCCGTCGTCTGGCTGCCAGACGCGGCCGTCGAAGCGCGAGAGCGTGGTCAGACGCAGGTACGGTGCCGTGTCGCCTTTCGCGGCAACGGTGAGGACTTCGACCGGATTGGGCTGGCGCAGGTCGTCTCCGAGACGCAGCGAGGCGTCGACCGTGACGCCGACCCCGTTGCCGGCGAGGCTCGCGGTGACGGGCATCATCGGGGCGATGGCCACTGTCGTCGCCAGCGCGGCGGCTCCGAGCGCGACGGCCAACGACGTCGACGAGCGGCGCGGGGATTCCGGATGCCGGCGTGCGGTGTAGCGGAGGAGGAGCAGGGCGACCACGCCGAAGAGCAGGAACCAGGCCACGTTCGTGTCGCCGAGCGTGACGATCATCGGCACGGCGCCGATGACGCCGGTCAAGAGGACGGCCAGCACGGCCGAACGATGCGCGACGAGATGGTCGAGGAGGATCGCGACGACCGCGAAGCCGATGCCCATCACCGCCGCGAGGCCGGGGGAGGGATCCAACGGCGCGGATCCGAACACCACGGCCTCGACGGCGGAGGCCCCGAGCACGCCGAACAGCGTCAGCGTCGCCGATGTCGGGACGATCCCGAAGATGGCGGTGTCGCTGGCCACGAGCAGCGTCACGACGGCGATGGCGACCACGATCTGCACGGCGAAGGTGACGATGTCCTGCGCCCACGCCGCTCGTCGCCGCAGCAGGTGTCGCGTCAGCATCCCGGTGCCCGCCACGGCGACGATCACGGCGATCACGGTGAAGGACCACGCCCCGGGGCCGATCACCGAGGTGAACGGCCACATCGCCGTGAGCGCCGCCATCGCCGCGAGTGCGCCGGGGCCGACGATGCCGGCCGGCTCCTCGTGGTCGCGGTGCCAGAAGGCCGGCCTGCGCGTGGCGACGGTCGGCGCCGGCGGGGCCTGCTCAGCGCGGAACATCGCCGACCCCGATCCGGGCCGAGACGGCGTCTTCCCACGCCGCGGGGATGTCGTCCCCGAGTGGGGCCACCGTCCATCCATGGCGGACGGAGGCCTCGGTGGCGCCGGGGAGCAGCTCTGTGCTGAACAGCATCGGTGCAGCGGCACCTGCTGAACGCAGCAGGGCCGCATCCTCCTCGTCGAGGCGGCCCGTGATGTAGACGAGCGGACCGGGCGGGGTGCCGCCGACGAGCGCCATCAGGTCACGGCTCTCTCCGCGCGGGGTGACCGTCGCGAGCGCAGCGAGCAGACCGTCGCGATCGTCTTCATGCCCGCGAAGCGCGCCGAGCAGCGTTCCTGCGCTGTCGAGAACGTCGACGCTGTACCCCTCCGATGCGAGGTGCACGGCCGCGGAGGCGCACAGGGAGACCGCTGCTTCGAAGGCGGGATCCTCGTCGGTGCCCGGTGCGTCCCAACGGCGCCCGCTGCGGTCGAGCACGACCACTGCGTCGGGGCTGGACTCCTCCTCTTCCTGACGCACCATCAACTGACCGCGATGCGCGGTCGCCCGCCAGTGGATACGGCGCATCGAGTCGCCCGGGATGTATCCGCGGGGCGAGAGGTTGTCGCTTCCCTGCCCGAGCCGGGTGGAGGAGGTGTGGGCGGTGCCGCCGGCGGCACCGACACGCACGGCCAGCGGGGCGAGCGCGAACACCTCGGGAACGACCGTCACGCTCCTCGTCTCGCCGAATGCCTGCTCGCGCTGCGCCAGACCGAACGGGTCGACTGTGCGCAGCATCAGCGGCCCGAGGGGCCAGACGCCGCGTCGAACACCGGTGATGAGGTACGTCAGCTGGCCGGTCTCGGGGGGATACTCACCGCCGGAGTCTCCGGAGACCGCGTCGGGGAGCACATCGTGCCAGAGCCCCCGCGGCACCCGGATCGCTCGCAGCGAGAACCGCACCGTCACTCGTGACGTCTCGGACACGGTCAGCAGATCGGTCGAGATCTGGCGGGTGACCGTTCCGGATCGTCGTGGCAATCGCACCGCGATGAGGGAGAAGAGCGTGACGGCCGCGAGCAGCACGCCGATGTAGAGCAGGACGCGCGTGCCGAGGAGGTTCGCGGCGATCATGCAGCCGAGCGCGGCGACGAGCGCTCCGGCACCGCGGCCGGTGAGGGATCGACGTCTTCGCATGATGAGGTCTGTCAGGAACGCGTCGCGACGGGGACACGCACCCGCTCGACGATCTGGGTGAGGGCGGCCTCGACCGGCTGCGCGCCGGCGCGATGTGCGCCCCTGGCCGGGAGCAGGCGGTGCGCCAGCACAGGGATGAGCAGCGCGGTGATGTCGTCGGGGATCACGTACTCGCGTCCGTCGAGAGCAGCCCACACCTTCGCGGCCCTGACCAGCTGCAGGGTGGCCCGAGGGCTCGCACCGAGATGCAGGTTCGGGTCGGAGCGGGTGGCTTGGGCGAGCGCGACAGCGTACTCCTCGAGCGCGGGGGCCACGTGCACCGAGCGCGCCCAGGCGATGAGGTGGGCGATGGACGCCGCGTCGGCGACGGGCGACACGGCCGCGAGGGGGCTGACGACATCACGCTGGCGCAGCATGAGAGCCTCGGCGGCGGCATCCGGATACCCCATCGAGATCCGCATCATGAACCGATCGCGCTGCGCTTCGGGCAGGGCGTAGGTCCCCTCCATCTCCAGCGGGTTCTGGGTCGCGACGACCAGGAACGGCTGGGGCAGCAGGTGCGTAGAGCCGTCGACGGTGACCTGCCCCTCCTCCATCGCCTCCAGCAGAGCGGACTGCGTCTTGGGGGAGGAGCGGTTGATCTCGTCGGCGATCACGATGTGCGCGAACACCGCGCCGCGCTTGAATTCGAATTCGCGATCCACGGGGTTGTAGACGGACACCCCCGTGACGTCGCCGGGCAGCAGATCGGGCGTGAACTGGATGCGGCGCACCGTCGCATCCACGCTCGCGGCGAGGGCCCTGGCGAGCATGGTCTTGCCGACCCCTGGAACGTCTTCGATCAGCAGGTGCCCCTCGGCGAGGAGGCATACGAGAGCGCTGCGCACCGCGTCCGGCTTGCCGTCGATGACCTGGCCGATCGAGCCGAGGATCGCAGACGTCTGTGCGGCGAACCTCTCGGCATCCATCGATACCGGGGTCAGGGGGGCGTTCTCTGGCATGCGTTCCCTCTCACGTCGGCGCTGCGGTGCGCGTGACTCGATCGTAACCCTGCACGGGGTGCGCCGCTCTGGCAGGTTCCCCTGAGGATGCTCGTGGAGACGTGCGCGGTTCGGACCATCGCGCCGGTCGGGTTAGGATGGTTGACGGCTCTCCGCGTGGCGGCATCCAGGCCAATTCCCCCAGGGCGGAAACGCAGCAAGGGTAACCGGGCTCTGCTGGGTGCGCGGAGAGTCATTTTCTTTGTGCGGGCGTCTCGTTCGTGTGCGGGCTTCTCGCCCCGGGCGCACAGCCCTCTCGTGGCTGCACCTGCGACAATCGTCCGGTGACCGTCACCCCGCCGCCGCAGACGCAGCATCCGCTCGGCCGATTCGCCTCGCCGGTGCTGCTGCTCGTCGCGATGTGGGTCGTGCAGTTCGCCGACGCGATCCTCCCCGGCTCGTTCACCGGATTCGGGCTGCGGTCCTGGGACGTCTCCGGACTCGGCGGCATCGTGCTCGGGCCGCTCCTGCACGCGAACTGGCAGCATCTCATCGCGAACTCCGTCCCGTTCCTGGTGCTCGGCTGTCTCGTCGCGGTCGAGGGCACGCGACGGTTCTGGGCCGTCACCGCGATCGTCGCCGTCGTCGGGGGCATCGGCACCTGGGTGTTCAACGCTCCCGGCACTCTGACGGTCGGGGCGTCCGGGCTGGTCTTCGGCTACTTCGGGTACGTCGTGATGCGGGTGTTCGCCCCCGGCCGTGTGGCGCACCGCATCCTGTACGCCGTGATCGCGATCGTCGTGATCGCGCTGTACGGCGGCTCGATGCTGGCCGGCGTCTTCGGTGTGGCCGACGGCATCTCCTGGCAGGGGCATCTGTTCGGGGCCATCGGAGGTGGCATCGCCGCCCTCGCCGGCCGCCGGCCGCGAACCGGCGGAGCCCTCGCGCCATGAACGCCGCACCGGCATCGCGGGCCGGACGCAGGCCGGCGACGAAGAAGCCGGCAACCAGAGGCACGCGCACGAAGAGCACGACGAACACCAAGAAGACCAGGAAACGCCGCGGTCCCGGCGCGCGACGGCAGGCGGCGAATCGTCTGCGCCGGCGGAAGATCCTGCAGCGCATCCTGATCTCCGGGGGCGCCGTCGTCGTCGCCGTCGGTCTGTTCGTGCTCATCCCCCTGGGGCTCGCGCGCGATCCCGCGCCGATCTGCATCGACCGCCCGCAGACGTTTCCTGCGGAGGGCATCGAGGGATGGAGTGGTGAGCAGCTCGAGAACGCGGCCACCATCATCCGCACCGCCGCGGTTCTCGGCTACGCGCGTGAGGGGCAGATCCTCGGGGTGATGACGGCGATGGGGGAGAGCAGCCTGCGCAACATCGACTACGGCGACTGGGAGACGCGCGGATTCACCAACCCCGATGGAACCCGGACGACCAGCATCGGACTCTTCCAGCAGCAGGAGTGGTGGGGAAGCGTGGAGCAGCGGATGGATCCGGCGACCGCGACGACGCTGTTCTTCGATCGCCTCGGACGGCTCCCGGACTGGCAGACGATGGAGCCCTCCCACGCGATCCACCGGGTGCAGATCAACACCGACCGCGACTACTACTCGCGGTTCCAGGCGGATGCCACGGCGGTCGTCGATGCGATGTCCGGACCGTGCGAGTGACGTCGCGGCATTTGACCCGGTGAGACGCTCGGTGCGTTCATGGATGCCGCGCCTAAGCTGAAGTCGTGGCGCAGAGCATCTACATCACCTCGGCCGAAGGCCATACCGGAAAGTCGACGATCGCCCTCGGGGCGCTCGACGCTCTGATGCGCGTCTCGCCGCGGGTGGGCGTGTTCCGTCCGATCGCCCGCTCGGTCACCGCGCGCGACGAGATCCTCGAACTGATGCTCGCGCACGACGGGGTGAACCTCGACTACGAGGACTGCATCGGCGTCACCTACGACGATGTGAGGGCCGACCCGGAGGGCGCCCTGTCGACCATCGTCGCGCGGTTCAAGGCGGTCGAGGCCCAGTGCGATGCCGTCGTCGTCATCGGCAGCGACTACACCGATGTGGCCAGCCCTGCGGAGCTCGGTTTCAACGCCAGGATCGCCGCCAACCTCGGAGCCCCGGTGCTCCTCGTTCTCAGCGGTCGCGACCAGCAGCGCCAGGCCGAGCAGTTGGGCACCACCACGGCGCGGTCGGCCGCCGCGATCGCGCAGATCGCGGCGCTCGCCCTGTCCGAGTTGACGGAGGAGCGGGCGGAGCTGTTCGCCGTCGCGGTCAACCGCGCCGACCCGGAGGCGCTCGACGCCATCATCGAGGCGGTGCATGCCGCGCTCCCCGCGGAGAGCACGCCGGTATGGGCGATCCCCGAGGACCGTGCTCTCGTCGCGCCGTCGATCCGAGGCATCCTCGCGGCCGTCGACGGCACGCTGCTCAAGGGCGACGACGATCGTCTCACGAGGGAGGCGCTGACGATCGTCGTCGCGGGCATGTCGATGGTGAACGTGCTGCCCCGACTGACCGAGGAGGCGGTCGTGGTGATCCCCGCCGACCGCACCGAGGTACTGTTGGCTGCGCTGCTCGCCGATTCGTCCGGCACCTTCCCCCGCATCGCCGGCATCATCCTGAACGGGCCGTTTCCGCTGCCGGAGCCGATCGTGCGACTGCTCGACGGCTTCGCCTCGTCGGTGCCGATCATCACGACGGATCTCGGCACCTATGACACGGCGGTGCGCGTGATGAGCACCCGCGGACGCATCTCCGCCGATTCGCGCAGCCGCTATGACCGTGCGCTCGGCCTCTTCCAGGCGCATGTCGACATCGCCGAGCTCACCGAGCAGCTCGGTCTCGCCGAGGCTCACGTGGTGACTCCGCTGATGTTCCAGTACGGACTCATCGAACGCGCACGCGGGGACCGCCGCCGCATCGTGCTGCCGGAGGGGGACGACGATCGCATCCTGCACGCCGCGGCCACGCTGCTCGCGAGAGAGGTCGCCGACCTGACGATCCTCGGCGACGAGGCAACCATCCGCGCCCGCGCCGTCGAACTCGGCATCGACATCACGGCGGCCCAGGTGCTCAGCCCGACCGATCCCGAGCTGGTCGAGCGTTTCGCCGCGGAGTACGCCCGGCTACGGGCCCACAAGGGCATCACGCTCGCCCAGGCGGCGGACACGGTGACCGACGTGTCGTACTTCGGCACGATGATGGTGCACCTCGGCCTCGCCGACGGCATGGTGTCGGGCGCCGCGCATACCACCGCCCACACGATCCGCCCGTCGTTCGAGATCATCAAGACCAAGCCGGGGGTGAACGTGGTCTCCAGCGTGTTCCTGATGGCGCTCGCCGACCGCGTGCTCGTCTACGGCGACTGCGCCGTGATCCCCGACCCGACCAGCGAGCAGCTCGCCGACATCGCGATCTCCTCCGCGACGACCGCCCGGCAGTTCGGCATCGATCCGCGCGTGGCGATGCTGTCGTACTCGACGGGGGAGTCCGGATCCGGTGCGGACGTCGACAAGGTGCGCGCCGCCACCGCCCTCGTGCGCGAACGGGCGCCCGAGCTCCCGGTCGAGGGGCCGATCCAGTACGACGCCGCCGCGGATGCGGCGGTGGCCAAGGCCAAGCTCCCCGGCTCCGCTGTGGCCGGACGGGCGACCGTGTTCGTCTTCCCCGACCTGAACACCGGCAACAACACCTACAAGGCCGTGCAGCGCTCAGCCGGCGCCGTC
The DNA here is from genome assembly GCF_000455825.1 of Microbacterium maritypicum MF109. Lineage (GTDB taxonomy): Bacteria > Actinomycetota > Actinomycetes > Actinomycetales > Microbacteriaceae > Microbacterium > Microbacterium maritypicum_A. Next base: position 62,483 of record NZ_ATAO01000124.1, on the reverse strand, counting down.
GCGATCGGCCCGGTGCTGCAGGGGCTCAACAAGCCGATCAACGACCTCTCCCGCGGTGCGCTCGTCGACGACATCGTCAACACGGTGGCGATCACGGCGATCCAGGCGCAGGGAGCCGAGCAGGCGGGAGAGGCGGCATGAGCGCCATCCTGGTCATCAACAGCGGCTCCTCCTCGTTGAAGTACAGCCTGATCGACATCGAGCAGGAGAATCTGCTCGCGAGCGGGCTGATCGAGCGCATCGGTCAGGAGATCAGCCCGGTCGCGCACACGGTGCGCCCCGCGGTCGACGGCGACGCCGTGCCGACCATGCTCGACGCCACCTACCGCAGTGAGAGGCCGATCGCCGATCACGCCGCCGCCTTCGAGGTGATGCGCGAGCAGTTCGTCACGCACGGTCCCTCACTCGACGAGCATCGCCCCGTCGCTGTCGGGCACCGCGTGGTCCACGGCGGCGCCCGCTTCTACGCCCCTACTCTGATCGATGCCGACGTGGAGCGGCAGATCGACGAGCTCGCGGTGCTCGCACCGTTGCACAACCCCGCGAACCTCGCCGGCATCCTCGCCGCGCGCGCCGTGTTCGACGACGTTCCGCACGTCGCGGTGTTCGACACGGCCTTCCATCAGACCCTCCCTCCCGCCGCCTACACCTACGCGATCGATGCGGCGCTCGCCGCGGAGCACCGGGTGCGCCGCTACGGCTTCCACGGCACGAGTCACCAGTACGTCAGCGAGTCCGCCGCCGCGTTCCTCGGTCGTGACCTCGGGGATCTCCGGCAGCTGGTGTTCCACCTCGGCAACGGGGCCTCGGTGACCGCGATCGACGGCGGCCGCTCGGTGGAGACCTCGATGGGGCTCACCCCTCTCGAGGGGCTCGTCATGGGCACGCGCTCGGGCGACATCGATCCGGCCGCGCTCGTGCACCTGTCGCGCCGCGCCGGGCTGTCGATCGACGACCTCGATTCTCTGCTGAACACCCGCAGCGGACTCGCCGGTCTCGCCGGGCGCAGCGACATGCGCGACATCCTCGCGGGCGTCGAGGCGGGGGAGGACGCGGCGATGCTCGCGTTCGACGTGTACGTGCACCGGCTGCGCGCCTACGCCGGCGCCTACATCGCACAGCTGGGGGGAGTGGACGTCATCTCCTTCACCGCCGGCGTGGGCGAGAACGCCGCGCCGGTACGCGCCGGCGCGATGGCGACGCTCGGCTTCGCCGGTGTGGAGATCGACCCCGCCAGGAATGCGGCACGAGAGCGCGGCATCCGCCGGATCTCCACGGATGCCTCCCCGGTGACCGTCCTCGTCGTGCCGACCGACGAGGAGCTGCAGATCGCGCGACAGACGGCGGAGCTGCTCTGATCGCTGCGCCGATCCTCCCGCAGGGGTTACCCCGCGGTGCGCGACCGCATTACGCTTGCACAGTGGCACGGAGAGGTGCCGGCCCGACGATCGCCCTTCTCCTGGAGGCTCTGTGCCCGAAGCACTGCCCGACCTGTTCCACGCCGACGGCGTGCTCTTCGACCTCGACGGCGTGCTCACCCCGACGGCCGAGGTGCACATGCGCGCCTGGAAGGCCGTGTTCGACGATGTGTTCGCGCGATGGGGGATCACTCCGCCGTACACCGATGCCGACTACTACGACTACGTCGACGGCAAGAAGCGCTACGACGGCGTCGCGAGCCTGATGCACAGTCGCAACGTCGAGCTGCCGTGGGGCGACGTCGACGACGACCCCTCGGCCGAGACCGTGTGCGGTATCGGCAACCGCAAGAACGCCGCGTTCGCCGCATCGCTGCGCGGCCAGGGGATCGCGCCGTATCCCGGCTCGCTCGCACTCGTCGAGAGCCTGCATTCCGCCGGAGTCCCGCTCGGCGTGGTGTCGAGCTCCAAGAACGCCGAAGAGGTCCTGGGGGCCGCGGGCCTGCGCTCCTTCTTCCGGATCGTCGTCGACGGCGTCGTGGCCGAACGCGACGGACTCGCCTCCAAACCCGCCGCCGACATGTTCGCCGCCGGTGCCGTCGCCCTCGGGATCGACCCCGCCCGTGCGGTCGCCGTGGAGGACGCCACGTCCGGCGCCGCCTCCGCTGCGGCGGCCGGCTTCGCAACCGTGGTCGGCGTCGACCGTGGCACGGGTGCCGACGCCTTGCGCGCGGCCGGCGCCACCGTCGTGGTCGACGACCTCGCCGTCCTCCTTCCCTCTTCCCGCACCGACATCCCGGAGACCGCATGATCGACCGCGACCGCTTCCCCGCCGACCCGTGGCGTCTGATCGACACTCACTACTCGGAGGAGGGCGTCGGAGAGACGCTGTTCTCCGTCGGCAACGGCTATCTCGGCCTGCGCGGCAACCACATCGAGGGTCGCGGCGCGCAGGAGCACGGCACGTTCATCAACGGTCTGCACGAGACCTGGCCGATCCGTCACGCCGAGCAGGCCTACGGCTTCGCAGAGGTCGGGCAGACGATCGTCAACGCGCCGGATGCCAAGGTCATGCGCGTGTACGTCGACGATGAGCCGGTCTCGCTGGACGACGCCGATGTGCGCGAGTACCGGCGCACACTCGACCTGCGAACCGGCGTGCTGGAGCGCCACGTGGTCTGGGAGACCCCGTCCGGCAAGCGCGTGCGCATGCGCGACGAGCGCATCGTCAGCTTCGAGGAGCGTCATCTCGCCGTGCTGCGCCTCGAGGTCGTGGTCGAGAACGCCGACGCCCCCGTCACCATCAGCTGCCAGCTGCTCAACAGGCAGGACGGCGCCGGCGTCTACGCGGGCACGCCGATCGGCACGAAGGCCGCGGCGTTCGACCCCCGCAAGGCCGAGAAGATCGCCGATCGCGTGCTGGAGCCCGCCGAGCACTGGCAGGACGGGCTGCGATCCGCGCTCTCCTATCGTGTCGCCGATTCGGGCATGACCGTCGCCGTGGTCGCCGACCACGTCGTCGAGACCGAGAACGAGTACAACGCCCGCACGCTGGTGGAACCGGACATCGCCAAGAACGTGTTCCGTGTGCAGGCGAAGGCCGGCGTGCCGATCACCGTGACCAAGCTCGTCAGCTACCACACGTCGCGAGGCGTACCCCCGCGCGAGCTCGTCGACCGCTGCCGTCGCTCGCTCGACCGGGCGGCGGACGAGGGCGTCGAGACTGTGTTCCGTCGGCAGCGGGAATGGCTCGACGCGTTCTGGGAGCGCAGCGACGTGCAGATCGGCGGGCGCGACGACCTGCAGCAGGCCACCCGCTGGTGCCTGTTCCAGCTCGCCCAGGCCTCGGCGCGTGCCGACGGCGCCGGAGTCCCCGCCAAGGGCGTCTCCGGTTCGGGATACAGCGGGCACTACTTCTGGGACACCGAGATCTACGTGCTCCCGTTCCTCACGTACACCTCGCCACGCTGGGCATACAACGCACTGCGCGCCCGCGTGCGCATGCTCCCGGCCGCACGTCGTCGGGCCGCGCAGCTCAACGAGGCGGGGGCGCTCTTCCCCTGGCGCACGATCAACGGCGAGGAGGCCTCGGCCTACTACGCGGCCGGCACGGCGCAGTACCACATCAACGCCGACATCAGCTTCGCCCTGGGCAAGTACGTGCGTGCGACGGGGGACGAGGAGTTCCTGCGTCGGGAAGGCGCCGACATCGCGATCGAGACCGCCCGGTTGTGGGCGACCCTCGGCTTCTGGCGTGCCTCCCGGTTGATCGAAGGCATGCCGGGGGAGGGGACCGAGACGTTCCACATCCACGGCGTCACCGGCCCCGACGAGTACACGACGGTCGTGAACGACAATCTCTACACGAACGTCATGGCGCGCTACAACCTCCGCTACGCGGCCAAGATCGTGCGCGAGATCAGGGAGAGCTATCCCGACGACTACGTGAAGCTGGTCGACCGCACCGGCCTCGGCCCCGGCGAGGCCGAAGCCTGGGATCGCGCCGCAGAGGCCATGTACATCCCCTACAGCGAGGGCCTCGGCATCCACCCGCAGGACTCCCTGTTCCTCGAGCGTGAGGTGTGGGACCTCGCCAATACGCCCGCCGATCAGCGTCCGCTCCTGCTGCACTTCCACCCCCTCGTGATCTACCGGTTCCAGGTGCTCAAGCAGGCCGACGTCGTGCTGGCGCTGTTCCTGCAGGGCAATCACTTCACGCCAGAGGAGAAGAAGGCGGACTTCGACTACTACGACCCGCTGACCACCGGCGACTCGACTCTCTCGGCCGTCGTGCAGTCGATCCTCGCCGCCGAGGTGGGGTATCAGGACCTCGCGCAGAAGTACTTCGAGCAGTCGCTGTTCGTCGACCTGCACGACCTGCACCACAACGCGGCGGACGGCGTGCACGTCGCTTCCGCCGGCGGGGTGTGGACGGCTCTGGTGTGCGGTTTCGGCGGGATGCGCGACTATGCCGGCGAACTGAGCTTCGACCCGCGGCTTCCGGCGAGCTGGCCGTCGCTGTCGTTCCCGCTGCAGTGGCAGGGATCGACGCTGCACGTGACGGTGACCGCGGCCGAGCTGCGCGTGCAGGTGAGGAACGGACCCCCCGTTCCCTTCAGCGTGCGAGAGACCGCGTACATCGCGACCGTCGACGACGAGGTCGTCGTGCCGCTCGCGGATCAGGGTCCCCTGCTCCCCGGTCGTCCGACGCTCCGACAGTTCGCCGACGCTCGACGCGAGGACGGCACGCGCATGTCGGCATCCGTTCCCGTGATCACGACGACGATCCCGGTGATCGAGACGATCGACTGATGCTCGGGCCCGCCGAAGGTCGGTGGCACGCCGTAGGCTGTTGAGGTGACCACAGCCCTCTACCGCCGCTACCGACCCGAGACGTTCGGCGAGATGATCGGGCAGTCCCAGGTGACCGATCCGCTCATGACGGCGTTGCGCGGTGACCGGGTCGGCCATGCCTATCTGTTCTCCGGCCCCCGCGGGTGCGGCAAGACCACGTCCGCGCGCATCCTGGCGCGGTGCCTGAACTGCGCCGAGGGGCCGACCGACGTGCCCTGCGGCGTCTGCCCGAGCTGTGTGGAGCTGTCGCGGGCCGGCGGCGGATCACTCGATGTCGTCGAGATCGACGCGGCGAGCCACAACGGCGTCGACGACGCGCGCGACCTGCGCGAGCGGGCGACATTCGCCCCCAGCCGCGACCGGTACAAGATCTTCATCCTCGACGAGGCGCACATGGTGACGCCCCAGGGCTTCAACGCGCTGCTCAAGCTCGTCGAAGAGCCGCCGGAGCACGTGAAGTTCATCTTCGCGACCACCGAGCCCGAGAAGGTGCTGGGCACGATCCGCTCGCGCACCCACCACTACCCGTTCCGACTCGTCCCGCCGGCCGCGATGCTCGAGTACGTCGCCAAGCTGTGCGCCGAAGAGGGCGTGATCGTCGAGCAGGGCGTCCTCCCGCTCGTGGTCCGCGCCGGCGGCGGCTCGCCCCGTGACACGCTCTCGCTGCTCGACCAGCTGATCGCCGGCTCCGACGCCCCCGCAGGTTCGGAGACGGTCACCGTCGGCTATGCGCGCGCCGTCTCCCTGCTCGGGTACACGCATGCCGCCCTCCTCGACGAGATCGTCGACGCGCTCGCCGCGGGCGACGCGGCGACCGCGTTCCCCGCGATCGACCGGGTCGTGCAGACCGGGCAGGACCCCCGTCGCTTCGTCGACGATCTGCTCGAGCGTCTGCGCGATCTCATCGTGATCGCGGCGGTCGGCGCCGGCGCATCCGCCGTCCTGCGCGGTATCGCCGAAGACGACCTGGAGCGCATGCGCGCCCAGGCCGCAGAATTCGGCTCCGCACGCCTCTCGCGCACGGCCGACGTGGTGAGTGCGGCACTCGACGACATGTCGGGAGCCACATCTCCGCGCCTGCATCTCGAGCTCATGGTCGCACGGGTGCTCGCGGGAGCGACGGATGCCGCCGTGGCTGCGCCCGCGCCGGCGGGGGAGCGTACCGCGGTTCCCGCCCGACAGGTCGCGACCCCGGCAGCGTCGGCGCCTTCCGCGTCATCCACGATCGGGGCTTCGGCCGGTTCATCGGCTCCCGCGGCCCCGGCGGCGTCTGCGGCTCCCGTCAGCCCGGCCGCTACCACGCAGACGCCGGAGCCGGTCGTCGTCGAATCCGCTCCTGCTTCGGCTGCCCAGACTCGGGTCGTCGAGCAGGCGGCGAGCGAGAGCGTCGGTGCGGTATCCGACGGTGCCGCACCGGAACCCGCGGCTCCTGCGGAACCCGCGGCTCCTGCGGCATCGCAGGGACCGGTCACGTTCGAGCGCATCCGCGCCGCGTGGCCCGCCGTGCTGACGCGGCTCGAGAGCATCAGCCGCACGTCCTGGCTGCTGGCCACGGCCGTGCAGCCCCTGGCGTACGTCACCGAGACCGAGGTGCTCACGCTCGGATTCACCAGCCAGCACGATGTCGCCAAGTTCAAGGGCACGACCCCGGGCTCAGGGCCTTCCGACCACCTGCGTTCCGCGATCGAGAACGAGCTCGGCGTCCGCGTGAAGTACCTCCCCGCCCCGATGCCGACCGGGGGTGCCCCGCGCCAGCCGGCGTCGTCCGGATCCTCGGCACCGACTGATTCCGCTCCCGCATCGGAGCCTGCGTCAGCGCGTTCCCCTCGTTCGCAGGTCCGTGGCGCGTCCGCATCGTCGGTGACGGAGTGGGCCGTCGCGTCGATTCCGACCGCGAACGAGGAGTCGGTGCGCGACGCTCCGATACCGTCCGCTCCGCTCCCCGTCGACGATGAGCCCGAAGAGGTCGAGGCAGCGGCCTCGGCACCGGTTCCCCCGTCCGACGGCGTCATCGATCGCGACGAACCGCCGCTGCCCGGCGACGACGAGGCTCCGGCCTACGACGATGAGCCTCCGTACGACCCCTCGTACGAGCCGCCGGCCGACCCGTCCGTGTCGCGCGGGGCTGCTCCCGACCGGTCGGCGCCGCAGACGCAGCGCACGGCCGTCGCCACTCCGCCGGTCGTCATCGAGCGTTCGCCCTCCGTCGGAGGAGTGCAGCGCTACGGTGAGGCCGTGATCCGCCAGGTGCTCGGCGCGACATTCCTGCGCGAAGAGCCCTACGAGCCCCCGACGAGGTTCTCCTGATGTACGACGGCATCGTTCAGGAGTTGATCGACGAGTTCGGTCGGCTCCCCGGCATCGGCCCGAAGTCCGCGCAGCGGATCGCGTTCCATATCCTGCAGACGCCGACGTTCGACGTCGCCCGTCTCGCTGAGCTGCTCAGTGAGATCCGTCTCCGCGTGCGGTTCTGCGAGATCTGCGGCAACGTCGCCGAGCAGGAGCGTTGCGCCATCTGCCGCGACCCGCGTCGCAGCCAGGCGCTGATCTGTGTGGTCGAAGACGCCAAAGACGTCGCCGCCATCGAGCGCACCAGGGAGTTCCGGGGCCTCTACCACGTCCTCGGCGGAGCGATCAGCCCCATCGCCGGCATCGGACCGGACGACCTGCGCATCGCCCAGCTCATGACCCGCCTCGCCGACGGCACCGTGCAGGAGGTCATCCTCGCCACCAACCCCAATCTCGAGGGGGAGGCGACCGCGAGCTACCTCAGCCGCCTGCTGACGACGATGCAGATCACGGTCTCCCGTCTCGCTTCGGGCCTGCCCGTCGGCGGCGACCTCGAGTACGCCGACGAGGTCACCCTCGGTCGCGCCTTCGAAGGCCGGCGCATCCTGTGAGCCCCCACACGGGCTTCTCACGTCGTGGCTGGCTCCTCTTCGGCGCTATGGCGCTGCTGTGGGGAGTTCCGTATCTGTTCATCAGCGTCGCGGTCGAGTCCTTCTCGCCACCGGCGATCGTGGCGGGGCGCACGCTCATCGCGGCTCTGCTGCTGCTGCCGTTCGCCCTCCGCAGCGGCGCGCTGCGTGCCGCTCTGAAGCACTGGCCGTGGGTGCTCGCGTTCGGCGTCGTCGAGATGGCGGGCCCCTTCCTGTTGCTCGGGCACGCCGAGATGACGCTGCCCTCCGGCATGACGGGCCTGCTGGTGGCGACCGTGCCGCTGTTCGCCGCTCTCATCGCCCTCGGCGGTGGCGACCGCGGCGTGCTGCGGCCGGCCCGCGGGATCGGTCTGCTCGTCGGGTTCGTCGGTGTCGCGGTGGTGGTCGCGGGCCCCGGGCTCTTCGGTGGTGAGGTCAGTCTTCTCGCGGCCGGCGAGGTGCTGCTGGTCGCGGTGCTGTATGCGACCGCGCCCTTCATCGTCGCTCGCAAGCTCAACGATGTGCCGTCCCTCGGCACCATCACCCTCTCTCTTCTCATGATCGGGATCTTCTACCTCCCGATCGGGCTGCTCACTCAGCACGAGGTGCCCACTCTGCCGTCGATCGTCGCGCTGCTCGCGCTCGCCGTGATCTGCACGGCGGTGGCCTTCCTGGCCTTCTTCGCGCTCATCCGCGAAGTCGGTCCGGTGCGCGCGCCACTGTTCACCTATGTGAATCCGGTGGTCGCGATCGTCCTCGGAGCCCTCGTCCTCGCCGAGCCGTTGACGCCCGGCCTGCTGCTGGGCTTCCCGCTGATCATCGTGGGGTGCTGGTTCGCCGCCACAGGTGGTCGGCTGCGCCCGGTCTCTCCCCAGGCTCTCCCGCCCTCCCTCTGAGCCGCGCCCCGCACCCCCTGCCGTGCGCCGCGCCGCGCACCTCCCACTCCGAGTCGTCGAGTGCACGGCTTGCCGCCGAGTGCACGGCTTGCTCATGCGAACATCCCGTGCACTCGGCGACATCCCGTGCACTCGACGCACCGCACTCGACTCACCGCGTCGCGACGCACCGCGACGCACCGCGTCGCGACGCACGCGGCCTGACACATGCGCAACGGGGCATACGCGCCGATCGTAGAATGAGCGTGGGCGGATCCGCCCGTCATCCCAGGGAGTGATCGTGGCCCTCATCGTGCAGAAGTACGGCGGCTCGTCCGTCGCCGACGCAGAGAGCATCAAGCGCGTCGCCAAGCGCATCGTCGATACGCGTCGTGCCGGGCACGACGTGGTCGTCGCTGTGAGCGCCATGGGCGACACCACCGACGAGCTGCTCGATCTCGCCAACGAGGTCGCACCGATTCCCGCGCCCCGTGAACTCGACATGCTCCTCTCCAGCGGAGAGCGCATCTCGATGGCGCTGCTGGCCATGGCGATCCACTCCATGGGCTTCGAGGCGCGGTCGTTCACGGGCAGCCAGGCGGGCATGATCACCGACTCGCAGCACGGTGCCGCCCGCATCGTCGATGTCACGCCCGTGCGTCTGCGCGAAGCTCTGGACGAGGGCGCGATCGTGATCGTCGCCGGGTTCCAGGGCTTCAACCGCGACACCCGTGACATCACCACGCTCGGTCGCGGCGGGTCCGATACCACCGCCGTCGCCCTCGCCGCCGCGCTCGACGCCGATGTCTGCGAGATCTACAGCGACGTCGACGGCATCTTCACCGCCGATCCGCGCGTGATCCCGAAGGCACAGAAGCTCGATCATGTCTCGAGCGAGGAGATGCTGGAGCTCGCCGCCAACGGGGCCAAGGTGCTGTACATCCGCGCCGTCGAGTACGCACGCCGTCACGGCGTCCTGATTCACGCTCGGTCGACGTTCTCGTCGGCCGAGGGCACATACGTTCTGGGCGAGGGTATGAAGAACCCCCGCGAAGCCGAGGGAGCAGTCATGGAAGAACCGATCGTCGCCGGCGTCGCCACCGACTTCAGCCAGGCCAAGATCACGGTCGCGGGCGTGCCCGATGTGCCGGGCAAGGCCGCCGAGATCTTCAAGATCGTCGCGAAGTCGGGTGCGAACGTCGACATGATCGTGCAGAACGTCTCGGCCACCGGGCGCACCGATATCTCCTTCACCGTCCCCAAGGCGGATGCGGCGGCCGCCCTCAAGGCCCTCGCCGGGGAGCAGACCGAGGTCGGGTTCCAGAACCTGATCCACGACGACCAGATCGGCAAGCTGTCGGTCGTCGGCGCGGGCATGCGCACGCACTCGGGTGTCTCCGCCACCCTCTTCGAGGCGCTGTCGGCCGGGGGGATCAACATCGAGATGATCTCGACCTCGGAGATCCGCATCTCGGTCGTGCTGCGCGACACCGACCTCACCGAGGCCGCGCGCACCGTGCACACCGCCTACGGACTCGACGGTGACGCCGAAGCCACGGTCCACGCCGGCACCGGCCGCTGATCTCCGCCGTTCATCGCCGTTTTCCTGCCGACTCCGTGCCCCCTCGGCACGCAGCGCCGGCAGTTCGTGAGACCACGGTAGACTCGCCGAAACCCTGACACCGGCGCCAGGCGCAGCTTCATCACCCCGACGCCGCGCCCGAAGCCTCGTACGCAGTACCGCACGACGCCAAGGAACATCATGACCCGCATCTCCGATTCAGGACTCTCCGTCGCCATCGTCGGCGCCACCGGCCAGGTGGGCACCGTGATGCGCGAGATTCTCGCCGAGCGGTCGTTCCCGATCCGCGACCTGCGCCTGTTCTCCTCGGCGCGCTCGGCCGGCACGGCCATCGAATTCGGTGGAGCGACGGTCATCGTCGAAGACGTCGAGACGGCGGATGTCGCGGGTATCGACATCGCCCTGTTCTCGGCCGGAGCCACCGCGAGCCGCGCTTATGCGCCGCGCTTCGCCGCCGCCGGTGCCGTGGTCGTCGACAACTCCAGCGCCTGGCGCATGGACCCCGAGGTCCCGCTCGTGGTCAGCGAGGTCAACCCGCACGCGATCGACGAGCGCCCCAAGGGCATCATCGCGAACCCGAACTGCACCACGATGGCCGCGATGCCGGTGCTGAAAGCCCTGCACGCCGAGGCCGGTCTCGAGCGTCTGATCGTGTCGACCTACCAGGCTGTCTCCGGCTCCGGGCTCGCCGGTGCCCAGGAGCTCCTCGGCCAGGTCGAGGGCGTGCTCGCACAGGGCGACACCCTCCGCCTCGTGCACGACGGGTCGGCGGTCGACTTCCCCGAGCCCGAGAAGTACATCGCGCCGATCGCGTTCGACGTGATCCCGTTCGCCGGCAACCTCGTCGACGACGGCGACAACGAGACCGACGAGGAGAAGAAGCTCCGCAACGAGAGCCGCAAGATCCTCGAACTCCCGGACCTCCGTGTCGCGGGCACCTGCGTGCGGGTGCCGGTCTTCACGGGGCACTCGCTGTCGATCAACGTCGAGTTCGCCGGCGACATCACGCCCGAGCGTGCGCGCGAGGTGCTGAGCGTCGCTCCCGGTGTCGTGCTCGACGAGGTTCCCACCCCGTTGCAGGCCGCGGGGAAGGACCCGAGCTTCGTCGGTCGCATCCGCGCCGACCAGTCCGCCCCCGAGGGCAAGGGGCTCGTGCTGTTCCTCAGCAACGACAACCTGCGCAAGGGGGCGGCGCTGAACGCCGTGCAGATCGCCGAGATCCTGGCAGAGCGCCTGGCGGTCATAGCCTGACGGTATCCCCGCGATGTGGAAGCGGTCTGACCGGGCCGTGCCGCATGGTCGGCGGTGGCGTGCCCGCGAACTAGACTGGTTCGGTGACTGAAAACGTCGATGTCGTCCTGATCGGCGGTGGCATCATGAGCGCCACCCTGGGTACTCTCCTGCACGAGCTGCAGCCGGAGTGGAAGATCGTCGCCTTCGAGCGACTCTCCGAGGTGGCTCAGGAGAGCTCGAACCCGTGGAACAACGCCGGCACGGGGCACGCCGCACTGTGCGAGCTGAACTACATGCCGCAGCAGGGTGATGCCCCGCTCGACCCCGCCAAGGCGGTCTCGATCAACGAGCAGTTCCAGCAGAGCCGGCAGTTCTGGTCGTCGTTGGTGGAGAAGGGCGTGCTCGATGCGCCGTCGACCTTCATCAACGCGACGCCGCACATGACGTTCGTGCGCGGTGAGAAGGATGTCGCGTACCTCAAGAACCGGTACGAGGTACTCAAGAAGCAGCCGCTGTTCGCGGGCATCGAGTACAGCGAGGATTCCCGCGTCATCAACAAGTGGGCGCCGCTCCTCATGCAGCAGCGGGTGAAGGGCGAGCCGTTCGCCGCGACCCGCGTCCCCGCGGGCACCGACGTCGATTTCGGCGCCCTCACGCACCAGCTGTTCGACCATCTGACCGACTCCGGCGTCACGCTGCGCACCAACCACGAGGTGCGCAGTCTGAAGAAGCAGAAGGACGGCACCTGGCTGGTCAAGTACCGCAACAGCATCGGTCACACCCCGAGCGAGGTCAAGGCGCGCTTCGTGTTCGTCGGGGCCGGCGGCTGGGCTCTCAAGCTGCTGCAGAATTCCGGCATCCCGGAGATCAAGGGCTACGGCGTCTTCCCGATCGGCGGCCAGTTCCTCAAGACCACCAACCCGACGATCGTCGCCCAGCACAAGGCGAAGGTGTACTCGCAGGCGTCGGTGGGTGCTCCGCCCATGTCGGTCCCGCACCTCGACACGCGTGTCGTCGACGGCGAGGCCTCGCTCATGTTCGGGCCGTTCGCGACCTTCAGCCCGAAGTTCCTGAAGAACGGGTCGATGCTCGACATCGTCTCGCAGGTGCGCGCGCACAACCTGCTGCCGATGCTGCAGGTGGCGGTGAAGAACCCCGATCTCATCACGTATCTCATCAGCGAGCTGCTGAAGAACCACGCCAAGAAGGTCGACAGCCTGCGTACGTTCATGCCGACTGCGAAGGACGAGGACTGGACGCTCATCGACGCCGGCCAGCGCGCCCAGGTCATGAAGAAGGACCCGAAGAAGGGTGGCATCCTGCAGTTCGGCACCGAGGTCGTCGCGGCGGCCGACGGGTCGATCGCGGGTCTGCTCGGTGCTTCTCCGGGCGCCTCGACCGCCGTGCCGATCATGCTCGATCTGCTCAAGAAGTGCTTCCCTGCGGAGTACCCGGGTTGGGAGCCCGAGCTGCGCGCGCTGATCCCCACGTTCGGCGAGAAGCTGAACGAGAATCCGGAGCTCGCCGAGAAATCGACCGCAGCGACCGCAGCCGCACTCGGCATCAACGTCTGAGGTCGCACCGTGGCGAAGCTCTACTTCCGCTACGGCGCGATGAACTCCGGAAAGTCGACCGCCCTGCTGCAGGCCGCCTACAACTACGAGGAGCGCGGGCAGCACGTGCTTCTCGCGAAGCCGGCGATCGACACCAAGGGGGCATCCGAGATCGAGAGTCGACTCGGCGTCACCCGTCGGGTCGACTTCCTGATCGATCCCGATGACGACGCGCGTGCGATCTTCGCCGCACATCGCGGGCGCATGCAGCATGCGTCGGACGACGAGCTGCTGCCGGAAGGGCCGAGCGACGTCGCCTGCCTGCTGATCGACGAGGCGCAGTTCCTCACGCCGACCCAGGTCGATGATCTCTTCCGCATCGCGGTGGTCGACGGAATCCCGGTCATCGCCTACGGCATCCGCAACGACTTCCTCACTCATGCCTTCCCCGGATCCGCGCGACTGCTCGCGATCGCGCACTCGCTGGAGGAACTCAAGACCATCTGCCGCTGTGGGCGGAAGGCCGTGTTCAACGGTCGCGTCGTCGGCGGACGGTTCGTGTTCGACGGCGACCAGGTCGCTATCGACGAGGGCGCGACCGGATCGGCCTCGCCGGAGCTGACCACCTATGAGTCGCTCTGCGGTACCTGCTACCTCGAAGAGTCCGGTGGTCGCCTGGGCTGAGGCCGGCCCGATCCGTCGAGGCGCCCGTCGGCCGCTGCCGTCGCGCAGCCGTGCACAATCCAGGAAGACAGTCGGCCCCGTGCCGCGGTGAGCCGTCTGCGACGCACGTCGTCGTCTTCTTCCTGAGGTGCGCACGCGGGGCGGGGATCGAGCGTGCCTGTTTGCGTGGTCTGACCACACGCGATACTCTGTGGTCAGACCACAGGAGGTTCGATGACCGACCAGCCGGCGCGCGCATGGCGACTCGTGCTCGAGCACATCGAACGCGACCTCCTCGACGGCCGTCTCGGCCCGGGTGATCGTCTCCCGTCCGAGCGTGATCTGGCATCCGAACTCGGCGTCGGACGCTCGAGCGTGCGCGAGGCGTTCCGGGTGCTCGAAGTGATGGGGCTCATCCGCACAGCGACCGGCTCGGGCCCGCAATCGGGCGCCATCGTCATCGCCACGCCCACCGGTGGCATGTCAGCGCTGCTGCGGCTCCAGGTGGCGGCGCAAGGCTTCCCGCTCGACGACGTCGTGCGCACGCGTCTGGTGCTCGAAGACGCGGTCGTCGCCGCGATGGCAGGCGCCCCCGAGCGCGACACGGACCGCGCCCATGAACTGCTCGCCGCGATGGACGCCCCGGGCCTCGCCCCGTCGGAGTTCCTCGCCCTCGACGCGCAGCTGCACCTCTCGCTCGCCGAGGCCAGCGGAAACACGGTCATCGCCGCGATGATGGCGGGTCTTCGTTCCTCGATCGAGTCCTACGTGCAGGCGGGCGTCTCCGCGATCGCCGACTGGGAGGCGATGGCGACGCGGCTTCGCGCCGAGCACCACGCACTCGTCGCGGCGATCGATGCCGCCGACGTCGAGACAGCGCGTTCCCTGGTCCACACGCACATCACCGGCTACTACACGTCCGCGGGCCTGACCCGTGAGATCCACCCCCAGATCTGAGAGGCACATCATGGTGCAGCGCCAATTCCCCAACCCCGTCGAGCTCCTCGAGCTGATGAAGTTCAAGAAGCCCGAACTCGACGGTCGCAAGCGACGGTTGGAGGGTGCTCTCACGATCGATGATCTTCGCCTGATCGCCAAGCGCCGCACGCCGAAGGCCGCGTTCGACTACACCGACGGCGCCGCCGAGGGCGAGCTGTCGCTCACGCGCGCACGTCAGGCGTTCCAGGACGTGGAGTTCCACCCCGGGATCCTGCGACCGGCGCCGACCGTCGACACCAGCGTCGAGATCCTCGGCGGTCCGTCCGCTCTGCCGTTCGGAATCGCCCCGACCGGGTTCACCCGTCTGATGCAGACCGAGGGGGAGACGGCGGGCGCGGGCGCCGCGGCCGCGGCCGGGATCCCGTTCACGCTCTCGACCCTCGGCACCACTTCGATCGAGGGCGTGAAGGCCGCCAACCCGCACGGACGCAACTGGTTCCAGCTCTACGTCATGCGCGACCGTGAGATCTCCTACGAGCTCACCCGTCGCGCCGCCGCCTCGGGGTTCGACACCCTGCAGTTCACGGTGGACACCCCGGTCGCGGGAGCGCGTCTGCGCGATAAGCGCAACGGGTTCAGCATCCCGCCGCAGCTGACCCTCGGCACGATCATCAACGCGATCCCGCGCCCATGGTGGTGGTATGACTTCCTCACCACCCCGAAGCTCGAGTTCGCCTCGCTCAGCACGACCGGAGGGACCGTGGGCGAGCTGCTGGACGCCGCGATGGACCCCACGATCAGCTATGACGATCTCGCCGTCATCCGCGATATCTGGCCAGGCAAGATCGTGATCAAGGGCGTGCAGAACGTCGAGGACTCGGTGCGTCTGCGCGATGCCGGAGTCGACGGGATCGTCCTCTCGAACCACGGTGGCCGCCAGCTCGACCGTGCACCGATCCCGTTCCACCTGCTTCCCGAGGTGCGCAAGGCCGTGGGCGACGACTTCACGGTGATGATCGACACCGGCATCATGAACGGTGCGGACATCGTCGCCGCGGTGGCGCTTGGAGCGGACTTCACGCTGATCGGACGGGCGTACCTCTACGGTCTGATGGCGGGCGGACGTCAGGGTGTCGACCGCACGATCGCGATCCTGCGCAGCGAGATCGAACGCACGATGCGCCTGCTGGGTGTCGCCTCGCTCGCCGAGCTCGAGCCCGCGCACGTGACCCAGTTGACCCGCTTGGTTCCCGTGGCCAGCGCCGCCGCGGAAGCCCGCGTGCACTGAGCCCTGCTCGTCCGGATCTGACCGGGAGGTGGCCACGTCGTCTCAGGACTGCGTGGCCACCGCCCTGGTGCGTGGGGGCCACGGCACCAGCATCGACGTGGTCTTGCGGTACTGGGCGTACGCCGGGTACTTCGACGCGGTGATCGACTCGGTGAAGATCGTCGAGCCGATGAAGAGCACGGTCAGCAGAGTCGGACCGACGATCGTCGGATTCAGCACCCCGCCGATGACGCCGGCTCCGCCGGTGACCGCAGCCGTCGCTCCGATCGCGTAGAAGGCCCACCACTGCGCCTGCTCGAAGAAGAAGTTCGGGTGCCGGCTGTATCGGAAGAGGCCCGTCGTGGCGAATCCCGGTGCGAGCGTGCCACCCGCCTGCTTCTTCCGCTGATGGAACACCCACTGCTGCTGATCGGCGATCGTCTCTCCGACGAGGAAGGCGACGAATGCGGCGATGAACAGCGCATCCCACCCGGTGAGGGCCGAAGGGTGCTGTGCGGCGACCAGCGTCGGCAGCGTGATGAGCACGAGCAGCGCCATCTGATAGCAGATGATGAACAGCGCGTTGAAGATCTGGAACTGCCAGGGCCGCATCCGCTCACGCAGGATGGCCCAGCGGTAGTCCTCCATCCCGGTGTAGCCACCCTTGCGGGCGAAGTTGAAGGTCAGGCGTGCGCCCCACGCGGTGGCGAGCACACCCATCACGACCACACGCGCCGACCCGTCACCGTTCACGAAAGCGCCGGCGACGAAGATCCAGACGTAGGCCACCGGCACGATCGACCACGCGCGGTCGACCCAGGAGGTGTCGCGGGTGATCAGGGAGAGCACCCAGCAGACGGCGCTGGTGGCCGCGGCGACGACGATGACGATCAGCAGGGCATCCATGACGCCATGCTAGGACTCTCGCGTAGGGTCGCGCAGCGCGACACCGCGAAGGTCAGAGCGTCAGCAGAAGCGCGTCGAGCTTGTCTGCGGTGTCTTCCCAGCCGTCGACGGCGATGGCGGGAACACCGATCGCGAGCACGGGGTAGTCGTTGCCCCCCTCATCGAGCCGGTCGCCGTAGAACAGCATCTCGGCGAGGGCGATGCCGGTGTGCGCGGCGAGTTGCCGCATTCCGAAGGCCTTGTCGATACCGGCTTGGGTGATGTCGATCGAGGTCGAACCGCCCGAGCGCACCTCGAGACCGGGAAGGCGTGCGGCGACCGCATCCCGCAGCGCAGCCCGCTTGGCGCCCGTCGGGTCCCAGTCGTGCTTCGCCTCGCGCGGCGCACGCTGACCGAGCGCCGAGAAGGTGATCTGCGATCCGCGGTCCTCGAGGATGTCGCCCCACGGCTCGGCCTCCCACAGTCCGAGGCGCTCGGCCTCTTCGCGCAGAGCCGTGAGGGCCGCCTGCTTGTCGGCCTCGCTGAGATCGTGGGCGTAGACCGGGGCGAAGTCCGTGCCGTCGTGGCGGAGGTAGCGGGTGCCGCAGGTGGGCAGGAGGTGCAGCCGGGCGAGATCGGAGGGGTCAGCGTTTCCGAGCTGTGCGATCACCTGCGAGCGGAACTGCGCCTCGTTCCCTCCGGAGATGATGGCGACGTCGACGGTGCGCAGCAGAGTGCGGAGCAGCGCGGCGATCCGCGGGTCGATCAGGCCCTTGGAGGGGGCGAGCGTGTCATCGAGATCGAAGGCGACGAGTGTGGGCGCGGTCATGATGTCTCCAGCCTAGAAGGTGGACGCTGGGAGGATCTCGGGGCGATCAGCAGGGTGAAGGCGACCGCGACGGCGACGCCGATGATGGCGCCCGTCGAGTTGGCGACGACATCGTTCACGGTCGCCGCGCGGTGGGGGAGAGCCACACGTTGGGCGATCTCGATCATCGCTGACAGCAGCGGCCCCACCAGCACAGCGAGGAACCAGATACGACGGGGGAGGAGTAGGAAGGCGAGGATGCCGACCGGCACGAAGACGAGCACGTTCGCGATGATCTCGAGCCGGGTGAAGTCGAGCCACTCCCAGCCGAGACGGTGAGCTGTGGCGAGCACGAGGTCGAGCAGATTCGGCATCGACTCCTCGACCTTCGACGGCGTGAGGGTGAGAGCGGCGAGGCCGATCAGGAAGGGGACACCGAGGGCGATCGCCCAGGCCCGGGTGAAACGGCGCGGCGGCGGGAGCAGAGAGTTCATGCGTTCCCTTTCGTGCACGGTCCCGGTACAGAGAAGGCCGCCCCTGAGGGCGGCCTTCCGGTGTTACTGGTCGGGGTGACAGGATTTGAACCTGCGACCTCTTCGTCCCGAACGAAGCGCGCTACCAAGCTGCGCCACACCCCGTTTGCAACCCTCCGAGTCTACAGGGAAATGTTCCCTGCGCCGAATCGAGGCCGGATCACACCTGTGCGGTCAGAGTGAGCAGCGTCGCCTCGGGGCGGCAGGCGAACCGGACCGGCGCGTAGATGGAGTGTCCACACCCCGCGCTGACGTTGAGCGGCACAGTGCGGCCGCCGTGCGACCAGGTGCTGAGCCCCTTGGCCTGCTTGAGCGGGATGTCGCAGTTCGCCACGAGAGCCCCGTACCCGGGAATGCACACCTGACCGCCGTGCGTGTGGCCACCGAGGATCGCATCGGCACCGAGATCGATGAAGCTGTTGAGCACCCGCTGATACGGCGCGTGCGTGACGCCGAGGACGGGCGTCGCTGCGTCGCGGGCACCGAGAGCCGCGATGGCATCGGGAAGCTCATCCAGACGGTCCCAATCGCGGTGAGCGTCGTTGACCCCGAAGAGGTCGACGTCGGTGCCGGCGATGTTCAGACGTGCGGCCGAGTTGTTCAGATCGGTCCAGCCGAGCTCGTCCGTGAAGTACCGATCCATCGCGTCCGTGTCGAGAAGCTCCGGCTTGTGGTGCTTCTTGGACGGTCCGAGGAAGTAGCGGAAGGGATTCCGGGGTGACGGAGCGGCGACGTCGTTCGAGCCGTGCACGAACACGCCGGGGATGCCGGTGAACGGAGCGAAAGCGCGCCGGATGCCGTCGAGTCCGTTCTCGTGGCCGAGATTGTCCCCGGTGTTCACGATGAGGTCGGGCTTCAGCTCGGCGAGGGAGGCGAGCCAGTCCTGCTTGCGATGCTGCCACGGCGCCATGTGCGCATCGGAGATGTGCAGGATACGCAGCGGTGCGGCACCGGGCGGGAGAGCCACTGTTGAGGCCTCGCGCACGGTGAACAGGTACCGCTCGATCCCGATCCCCCAGATGGCGGCGCCGGCACCCACGGCCCCCACCGCGCCGAGCGCGATGAGGGCCGGGTGCGCGCCGCGACGGGCCGCTACTGGCACGTCACACGCACGGCGGTGGACTTGCTGGCCGCGGTGCCGGGCGCAGGGTCGGATCCGCCGACGACGGAGGTCGGTGGATTGCAGGAGTTGTCGAATTCGATATTCGTGAATCCTGCGGCACCGAGCGCGGCAGAGGCTTGGGCTCTCGACATCCCGACGAGATTCGCCGGGACGGTCGTGCCCTGTCCGTTGCTGGTCGTGAGGGTCACCGTCGCGCCAGTGGCCGCCTCCCCGGTCGGATCCTGGCCGGCGACCAGGCCGACGGCGAGGTCGCTGTCCACTGCTCCTCCGACAGAGACCTGGAAGCCGGCGTCCGTCAGGATCGCGGTCGCTTCCTCGACGGACTTGCCCACGACACTCGGAACCGTCGTCAGCTGCTGTCGGGTGAGCTTGCCATCGGGCTTCGGGAAGGCGTCTCCACCGTACGCAGCGTTCGCTGCGGCCTGCGCGGCCTGCGCCACCGGGTAACGCATGTCGTTGAGGTTCCAGCCGTTGGCCCTCTTGCGGTAGATGTTCTCCTGGCCCTGCCAGCGGCCGGCCCAGACCGCCGTGGCGACCTTGGTGCTGGACTCGATCATCATCGTCGACCAGGTGTCGTGCGTTCCGGTCTTGCCGATCAGCGGCGTGCCGTCGTTGGGGTTCGCCCGGGAACCGGTGCCCCCGCCACCCATGACGCTCTGCAACGCGAAGGCGGCCGTCGCGGCGACCTCGGGAGAGATCACTCCGTCGGTGCACGACGATGCCGGCAGTTCGCGGTCCTGACCGTCGGGGCCGACGACGCGATCGATCGCGCGCGGTGTGCAGTACTTCCCACCGCTCGCGACGGTCGCGTAGGCGTTCGCCATCGCGAGGGGGGAGATGTTCTTCGGGCCGAGCACGTCGAAGGGCACGTTCTCGTCGGTGACCTTGTCGCCGTTCGCCAGCGTGACACCCATACGGTCGGCGACCTTGTTGATGTCGCAGATATCGAGCTTCGACGCCATCGCGAAGTAACCACTGTTGAGCGAGTTCTTCGTGAAGCTCAGCACGGATCCGGTTCCACCGCCACCGCCACCGAAGTTGCCGATCTCCTTGGTGTTGGCGTTCTGCTTGGCTCCGCAGACGGGGATCTTCAGGTTCGTCTGCACGCTTCCGTTGAGAACCTCGTTGACGGAGTGGCCCTTCTCGAGCCAGTCGATCAGCGTGAAGAGCTTGTAGGTCGAGCCGACCTGGAAGCCACCCGAGTTCCCGTGGTTCTTATCGCCCGCAAACACCAGGGAGGAGTAGGCCTGATCATCGGTGGGAGTCTCGGTGAAGGTCGTGTTCTGCGTCATGGAGAGGATTCGGCCGGTGCCGACCTCGACCGAGACGCCGGCCGCCCCGAAGTACTGGTTGTCGGCGTTGGCGGGAACAACCTCGGCCATCTTCTCGGCGGCAGGGTTCTGGATGCGGTAGTCCAGCGTCGTGTAGATCTTGAGGCCACCGCGGCGGAGCAGATCCGTCCGCTCCTGCTGGGTCTTGCCGAAGGCCTCGTCGTTCAGCACGATCGACTTCACGTACTGGCAGAAGTAGGCGCTCGTGCCTGCGGAGGCGCATCCCTGCGTCGGTGGGTTCAGCGCGGGGGCGATCTCCGAGGCATCGGCTTCGTCGTACTGCGCCTGCGTGATCTTGCCGTCCGTGAGCATGCGCCCGAGCACGTAGTGTCGGCGGTCCTTCGTGAGCGAGTATCCGTCTGCCGCAGTGTTCAGGGCGACGCCCTCGGCGTTGGTGGTCGTGCCCTGTTCGGCCTTGTCGATGCGATACGTGTTGGGGTTCTGCACGATGCCCGCGAGAGTCGCCGACTGCGCGACCGTGAGGTTCGCCGCGGTCGTCGAGAAGTAGTAGTTCGCGGCGGCCTCGATGCCGTACACAGTGCCACCGAAGTTGGCGATGTTCAGGTAGCCGAGCAGGATGTCGTTCTTCGAGAAGTCCTTCTCGATCTGGATCGCGTAGCGCATCTCCTGCAGCTTGCGCTCGATGCCCTTGGCCCCGGTCGCGTTGGTCGCATCCTTCCAGCACTGCTGGAGGTCCTCAGAGTAGGTGTCGGACGTGGTGTCGACCTCCTGCTCGCACTTCTGGATGAGGACGTTCTTCACGTACTGCTGGCTGATGGTCGACGCACCACGGCTGGACGTGCCGCGTACGTTGTCCACCAGAGCCTTCACCGTGGCGCCGATGTTGACGCCGCCGTGGCTGTAGAAGTTCTTGTCCTCACTCGAGAGGATCGCGTCGTACAGGTTCGGGGAGACCTGTTCGTACGTCACGGGGACGCGGTTCTGCTCGTAGAACGACGCGAGTTCGACCTGGGATCCGTCGGGGGCGGTCGCGTAGATGGTCGACTGCTCCATCGGCGTGCTCGGGTCGAGGCTCTCGGGGAGCTGATCGAAGAGCGTGAGGGCCTGGGTGCCTGCGAGACCGGTCATCGCGAGGACCGGAGTGACGCTGGCCGTGACGAGGAGACCGGCGACGGCGCTCAGGCCGACGAGCCCGACGAGACCGCCGAGCACGCCTCTCACCGTGCGATTCTTTTGGGGCATACGCTTGATCGTAGGGGAGTTCCCTGAATACCGCCTTTGACGAGCCCGCCCCGGATTTCGGGTGTCGTGCCCCGATCGACAGGAGTGCCATGACCACGTGGGAGTACCTCACCACGCCGCTGCTGATCCACAACACCGCAGCCATCCTCAACAACTGGGGCAAGCAGGGCTGGGAGCTCGTCCAGGTCGTGCAGGGCCCCGAGGGCGGGCTCGTCGCCTACTTGAAGCGCCCCGTGACGTCGGACGCGTCGACGAACGCCGGTCTCGCAGCCGCAGAACAGGCCGCCCGTCAGTTCGAGGGAGGCCAGGCATGAGCGTCTCCGCCCGTCTTGCCGAACTCGGCATCGAGCTCCCGGCCGTCGCTGCCCCGGTCGCCGCCTACGTCCCGGCGGTCGTGCACGGCGGTCTCGTCTACACCTCCGGGCAGCTTCCGTTCGTCGACGGTGCGCTTCCGGCCGTCGGCAAGGTCGGCGGCGAGGTCTCCGCCGAGGACGCCAAGTCCTACGCTCGCACCTGCGCGCTCAACGCCCTCGCCGCGGCAGCGGATGCGGCCGGCGGGATCGATCGCATCGTCGGTGTGCTCCGCGTCGGCGGCTTCGTCGCCTCGGCGGAGGGCTTCACCGGTCAGCCCGGCGTCATCAACGGCTCGAGCGAGGTACTCGGTGAGATCTTCGGCGATGCCGGGCGTCACGCCCGCGCGGCCGTCGGCGTCGCCGAGCTTCCGCTCGGCAGCCCGGTCGAGGTCGAGGTCGCCTTCCTGCTGGCCTGACACCCGGCGCGGCATCCAGCCGCCGGTGAACCAGAAACGCGCCTCCCCGTCGGGGGAGGCGCGTTTTCTGTCTCGTCCGGGTGGCTCTACTTGACCTGCGCCGAGATGATGCTCATCACCGCGGTGTCGGCGAGGGTCGTCGTGTCACCCACCTCGCGGCCCTCGGCGACGTCGCGGAGCAGGCGCCGCATGATCTTCCCGGAGCGGGTCTTCGGCAGCTCACCCACGATGTAGACATCGCGCGGGCGGGCGATCGCGCCGATCTGCTCTCCCACCCAGAGGCGCAGCTGCTGGGCGAGGCCGGCAGGCTCGTGCGCGGCGAGATAGCTCTCCTTGATGATGACGAAGGCCACCACTGCCTGACCGGTCGTCTCGTCCGAGGCACCGACCACGGCGGCCTCGGCCGTCGCTTCGTGCGCGACCAACGACGATTCGATCTCCGCGGTCGACAGGCGATGTCCGGAGACGTTCATGACGTCGTCGACGCGACCCAGCAGCCACAGGTCGCCGTCGTCGTCGAGGCGCGCGCCATCCCCGGCGAAGTAGTAGCCCTGGTCTTCGAACTTCTCCCAATAGGTCTCCCGGTAGCGCTCGGGGTCGCCCCAGATGCCGCGCAGCATGCTGGGCCAGGGCTCGGTGATCACGAGGAGGCCGCCGCTGCCGTTGCCGACCTCGACGCCGCTCTCGTCGACGACGTCGATAGAGATCCCGGGCAGAGGCACCTGCGCGGAACCGGGCTTGGTCTCGGTGACTCCCGGAAGAGCGGACACCATGATCGCGCCGGTCTCGGTCTGCCACCAGGTGTCGACGATCGGGGTCTTGTTCGCCCCGATGACCTCGCGGTACCACATCCATGCCTCGGGGTTGATGGGCTCTCCCACCGAGCCGAGCAGTCGCAGCGACGACAGATCGAACTTCGCGGGGACGCTGCGGCCGATCTTCATGAACGAGCGGATCGCGGTCGGCGCGGTGTAGAAGATCGACACCTTGTACTTCTCGATGATCTCCCACCAGCGGCCGGGGTGCGGGGCATCCGGTGTGCCTTCGTAGAGCACCTGGGTCGCGCCGTTGGCGAGGGGGCCGTACGTGACGTAGCTGTGTCCGGTGATCCAGCCGATGTCGGCCGTGCACCAGAACACATCGGTCTCCGGGTGCAGATCGAAGACGTACTTGTGCGAGTACGCCGCCTGGGTCAGGTACCCGCCTGAGGTGTGCAGGATGCCCTTGGGCTTGCCCGTCGTGCCCGAGGTATAGAGGATGAAGAGCGGATTCTCGGCGGGGAACGCCTGTGCCGTGTGCTCGGTGGAGGCGGCAGGGACGGCGTCGTGCCACCAGATGTCGCGTCCGTCGGTCCAGTCGACCTCGTTCTCGCCGCGGCGGACGACGAGGACGTGCTCGACGGTCTGCTGCTCGCCGTCGCCGCGGTCGGCAAGGGCCTGATCGACGGCCGGCTTCAGCGCCGAGACGCGACCCTTGCGGTAGCCGCCGTCGGCGGTGATGACGAGCTTGGCGCCGGCGTCGTCGATGCGCGAACGCAGGCTGTCGGCGCTGAAGCCGCCGAACACGACGGAGTGGATCGCTCCCAGGCGAGCGACCGCGAGCATCGAGGCGATCGCTTCGGGGATCATCGGCAGGTAGATCGCGACGCGGTCGCCCTGGCCGATGCCGAGACCTTCGAGCACGTTGGCGACGCGCTTGACCTCGTCCGTGAGCTCGGCGTACGTGATGCGGCGGGAGTCGCCCGGCTCGCCTTCCCAGTGCAGGGCGACGCGATCGCCGTTGCCTGCTTCGACATGACGGTCGAGGCAGTTGTAGGCGACGTTCAGCTCGCCGTCCTCGAACCACTTCGCGAAGGGCGGGTTGCTCCAGTCGAGCACCTGGGTGAACGGCTTGTGCCAGTGCACCAGCTCTCGGGACTGCTCACCCCAGAAGGATTCGCGATCGGCGGCGGCACGCTCGTACAGCTCGGGCGAGGAGATGGTGTGGGCGACGAAGTCCTCCGACGGCGGGAACTTCCGGGTCTCGTCGAGAAGATGATCGATCTGGCTGCTCATCGGCAGGCGCTCCTTTGCGGCATACGGGTCTTACGAGCATGGTCGTGGGGGTGGCGACCAGGTCATGGCGAATCTATCTCCGCGGCCTCCTGTCGCATACTGCCGAAAGTCGGTAGTGCGGCCGGTTTTGTCAGGACGGTCGCCTTGCGTACACTCGACGACAGCCGAATTCTCATTCCGGCCTTGGCGTGCCCGATTCCCCCAATCGTGGTTCGTCGTGGGCGGCATCTCATTCCCCCCGTGAGATGCCGCCCATTCCTTTGGGAGCGCTCCCTGCCGTGCCGGGTTCCGCCGGAGGCGTCGCCTGCACCGTGGGCGGATGAGTGGTCTTATTCACAGGCGCTGAGCCGACCCGCGCCTCACGCCTTTCCCACACGACGGCCGCGCATAGCGTCGCGTCCATGCCTGATTCCTTCGTCATCCAGCCCAGGGGAGTTCGTTCGGCTGCGCCCGAAGGGGAAGCCCCGCCCGAGACCCGTCGCCTGGATCCGGCGTTCGGGCCGCTTCTCACCCACCTCGACGATGCCGTCACCGATGTGTTCGTGAACGGGGCGAGCGGGCTGTTCGTCGACCGCGGGAGTGGAGCAGAGCCCGCACCGGGGTGGAGGGCTTCGGAGCGGGAGGTCCGCGACCTCGCCGTCGCACTGGTCGGTCTCGGGGGACGCCATATCGACGACCAGGCGCCCTGCGTCGACGTCCGTCTCGATTCCGGCGTCCGGGTTCATGCGGTCCTCGCACCGGTATCGACCACCGGAACCGCCCTCTCGATACGCATTCCCCGCGTACGTGTCGCGGATCTCGACGCGCTCGCCGCTCTCGGTGCCTTCGATGCGCGCCAGCATGCCTGGCTGCTCGGGCTGGTGGCCGAGCGGGCGAACATCCTCATCACCGGGGGAACCGGAACGGGCAAGACGACGCTGCTGTCGGCGCTGCTGTCGGAGGTGTCGTCGACGGAGCGCATCGTCACGATCGAAGACGTCGCCGAGCTGCGTCCGCGTCACCCGCATCACGTCGCCCTCGAAGCGCGGCAGTCGAACCTCGAGGGCGCGGGCGGCATCTCTCTGGCGCGACTGGTGCGCGAGTCGTTGCGGATGCGTCCCGATCGGCTGGTGGTCGGGGAGTGCCGCGGTGAAGAGGTCCGGGAGCTGCTCACCGCCCTCAACACCGGTCACGACGGGGGTGCGGGCACTCTGCACGCGAGCGGGCTCCGCGACGTCCCCGCGCGGCTCGAAGCCCTCGGCGCCCTCGCCGGGATGGACGCGATCGCTCTCGCGCGGCAGGCGGTCAGCGCGTTCACGATCGTCCTCCACCTCGACCGCGCCCCCGGGGGCACCCGTCGCATCCGGCAGGCGGGGCGTCTCGTGATCGTCGGGGATCGTCTCGATATCGAGGAAGTGCAGCCGTGGTGATGCGGTGGGGCCGTGTGGGGCGACGAGGGTCGGCCGGCGCGACGGATGCCGCGACCTCGGTGCAGACGCTGGCCGTGCTGCTGCAGGCGGGGGCTGCGCCGGTCATCGCGTGGCGCCACCTGGCCGAGGCCGATGATCCGCAGGCGCGGGCTGTCGTCGACCGCCTCGATCGTGGCGTGCCGCTTCTCGAGGCCATCGAGGCTGAGGGCGGGGCATGGATCGATCTGGCCGCCGCCTGGGAGATCGCGACGACGGTGGGGGCGCCGCTCGCCGAGGTTCTCCGCATGATCGCGGAGACGCTGCGAGACTCCGAGGCCGCGGCTGACGATGTGCGCATCGCACTCGCCGAACCCGCAGGAACCGCACGGCTGCTGCTGTGGATGCCGTTCGCCGGGGTGCTCCTCGGGTTCGCACTCGGGTTCGACACCATCGGAGTGATCTTCGGGAACGTGCTCGGCGCCGCCTGCGTCACCGTCGGCCTGCTCCTCGTCGCCGCGGCGCATCTGTGGACGACGCGCCTGCTGCGGCGGGCACGACCGGCGCCCGGCACCCCCGGGATGCACGCAGAGCTCGTCGCGGTCGCACTGTCGGGCGGGGCCTCGATCGATCGTGCGCATCAGCTGGTCTCGCAGGCGTCCCCCTCGGAGACCGGCGATGAACGCGTTCGCTCCGTGCTCGAGCTCTCTCGCGCCGCGGGGGTGCCGGCAGTCGAGCTGCTCAGGGCATCCGCGGCCCAGGACCGACACGCCGCCAGAGTGCAGGGGCGGCTCCGTGCCGCGAAGCTCTCGACACGCCTGTTGTTCCCGCTCGGGGTCTGCACGCTGCCGGCTTTCCTCCTTCTCGGTGTGGCGCCGCTCCTGCTCAGCGTCCTCGTATCCGCGCCGATGCCGCTGTGACGTTCCCGAACACCCGTACGCCCCGATGCCCTGCATCCCACAGAAAGAAGGAACAGATGAAGAACATTCCCCTGCTGGATCGACGGCGCGCCGAGGCGTTGTTCGGCGACGACACCGGAGCCGCCACGGCCGAGTACGCGATCACGACGATGGCTGCTGTGGCTTTCGCAGGACTCCTCGTCGTCATCATGCGATCGGACGAAGTGCGTGGCATTCTCACCGATCTCGTGCGCCGGGCGCTGACGGTGTCGTGATGAAGATCACGAGACGATCCCGGAACGCCCGTGGCGTCGGCGAGGTGTCGCCGGCGCCGCGACACGCGGGCGACCGCGGATCCGTCTCGGCGGAGTTGGCCCTCGCTCTTCCCGCGGTGGTGCTGGTGTTCCTGCTCGGCGCGGGAGCTCTCGGCACGGCATCCCGCCAGGTGGCGCTGCAGGATGCCTCTGCCGACGCGGCGCGCCTGCTCGGACGCGGCGAAGAACAGGGCACTGCGAAACGCGTGGTGCAGTCCGCAGTCCCGGGAGCGGGGATGACATCCTCGCTCTCGGGCGACCTCGTCTGCGTCAGCGCGTCGCTCGACGTTTCCGTCGGATCGGTGCTCCGTCTGCCTCTTCGTGCCAGGAGTTGCGCGCTCGACGGGGGACTCTGATGGCAGGTTCGGCGCTCGCGGCGGGAGTTCTCGCCGTCGCGGCGACGCTGTCCCTCGGCCTCGCCGCTGTCGGCGGGGCTGCGGTGACAGCACAGCGGGCGGCGGGTGCCGCTGATGCCGCGGCGCTCGCCGTCGCGGACGCCGCGAGCGGTGCCGTGCCGACCGACGAGCAGCCCTGTGAACTCGGAGCGAGGGTCGCGCGGGCGTCGGATGCCGTGCTCACCGGCTGTGTCCTCAGGGGCTTCGTGGCGACCGTGGAGGTGCAGGCGGCGTACGCTGGACTCGCAGCCGTCTCCCGAGCCCGTGCCGGGCCACCCGAGGGATAGCGACGGCAGCGCGACCTCGCTCACTGTGAACGACCCCGCACAGTGGTGTGTATGGTGTGCTTCGAAGAAAGGACGCACCCTTGGCTGAAGGCAAGAAGCTCGTCATCGTCGAGTCCCCGACGAAGATGCGGTCTATTCAGGGATACCTCGGCGACGGCTACGAGGTGCTCAGCTCCGTCGGCCACATCCGCGACCTCGCTGACAAGAAGGACATCCCGGCTGCGGACAAGCAGGCCTACGGGAAGTACTCCATCGACATCGACAATGGATTCGACCCGTACTACGTCGTCTCCGATCGGAAGACCAAGACGGTCGCCGAACTCAAGCGCGCGCTGAAAAGCGCCGACGAACTCCTGCTCGCCACTGATGAGGACCGCGAGGGCGAGGCGATCGCCTGGCATCTGCTCGAGACCCTCAAGCCCAAGGTGCCCGTGAAGCGGATGGTGTTCCACGAGATCACCAAGGATGCGATCCAGGCCGCAGTCGGCAACACACGCGAACTCGACCACGACCTCGTCGATGCACAGGAGACCCGACGCATCCTCGACCGTCTGTACGGCTGGGACGTCTCGCCCGTGCTCTGGTACAAGGTGAAGACAGGCATCTCGGCCGGACGCGTGCAGTCCGCTGCGACCCGCCTGATCGTCGACCGGGAGCGCGAGCGCATGGCGTTCACCTCCGCCGAGTACTGGGACGTCGATGCGGCGGCTGCCGCGACCGGCACCTCGTTCAAGATCCGTCTGGTGCGCGTCGACGGTGGCCAGCTCGCTCGCGGTAGCGACTTCGATGACGACGGCAAGCTCAAGAAGGCCGTCGTCATCCTCGATGAGGCCGCAGCGTCTGCCCTGGCGAAGGCCGTCGACGCCGTGGGCGCCGGCACCGTCACCAAGGTCGAGGCGAAGCCCGGCACCCGCAGCCCCTACGCTCCCTTCACGACATCCACGATGCAGCAGGAAGCCGGGCGCAAGCTCTCGATGGGCGCGAAGCAGGCGATGGGTGTCGCCCAGCGCCTGTACGAGAAGGGCTACATCACCTATATGCGTACCGACTCCACGTCGCTGAGCACCCAGGCGGTGCAGGCGGCGCGGAGCCAGGCGGTGGCCCTCTACGGCGACGCCGCGGTGCCGCTGAAGCCGCGGGTGTACAAGTCCAAGAGCAAGAACGCACAGGAGGCCCACGAGGCCATCCGTCCGTCCGGTGACAACTTCCGCACGCCGGCCTCGCTGTCGTCGGAACTCGATCGCGACGAGCAGCGCCTCTACGACCTCATCTGGAAGCGCACCGTCGCCAGCCAGATGGCCGATGCCAAGTACGAGACCACCACGGTCACGATCGCCGTCGACGCCGCGGGCAAGAAGGCCGAGTTCACGGCCTCCGGGACCGTGTACACCTTCAAGGGCTTCCTGGAGGCGTACGAAGAGGGTCGCGATGAGAAGCGCGGCGACGCGGACGCCGCGGAGAACCAGTCGCTCCCCGCTGTCGCGGTCGGCGATCAGCTCGCGGTGTCGGATGCGGAGGCCAAGGGGCACCGCACCACCCCGAAGCCGCGATACACCGAGGCTTCGCTCGTGAAGGTGCTCGAGGAGAAGGGCATCGGTCGCCCCTCGACGTTCGCCTCGATCCCCGAGACGATCCTCGATCGTGGGTACGCGGTCAAACGTGGGCAGGCCCTCGTGCCGACCTGGCTCGCGTTCAGTGTCGTGCGCCTGCTCGAAGAGCACTTCGCCGAACTCGTCGACTACGACTTCACGGCTGCGCTCGAAGACGACCTCGACACGATCGCCCGCGGCGAGCAGAACCGGGTCGAGTGGCTCAAGTCCTTCTACTTCGGATCCGACAACCACGTGGGTCTGCGCCAGGTCGTCGACAACCTCGGTGAGATCGACGCTCGTGCACTGAACTCCACGCGCATCACCGACACGGCCACGCTTCGCTTCGGCAAGTACGGCCCGTATCTCGAAGTGGCCGACCCCGCGAACCCCGAGGCCAAGCCGCGCATCGTCAACGTGCCGGAAGACCTCGCACCCGACGAGCTGACCGCTGAGAAGGCTCAGGAGCTCATCGACGCTCCCGTCGCCGGCGACCGCGTGCTGGGGGAGAACCCCGAGAACGGCAAGATCATCGTGGTGAAGGACGGCCGGTTCGGGCCGTACGTGCAGGAGAACGACCCCGTGTCGGAAGACGCGGCGGTCGACGAGACCACGGGCGAGGTCGTCGAGGCTCCGAAGCCGAAGCGCGGTGCGAAGAAAGAGGCTGCCCCGAAGCCCCGCACCGCCTCGCTCTTCCGCTCGATGTCGGTCGACGAGATCGATCTCGACACCGCGCTGAAGCTGCTCAGCCTTCCCCGCGTCGTGGGCGTCGACCCGGAATCCGGCGACGAGATCACGGCGCAGAACGGCAGGTTCGGGCCGTACCTGAAGAAGGGCACCGACTCGCGTTCGCTCGAGTCCGAGTCGCAGATCTTCGACGTGACGCTCGAACAGGCACTCGAGATCTACGCGCAGCCGAAGTACGGCGCAGGCCGCAGGGCCTCCAGCGCGCTCGCCGAATTCGAGGCCGACCCTGTCAGCGGGAAGCCGATCCGCATCCGCGACGGCCGTTTCGGCGCGTATGTGACCGATGGCGAGACGAACGTGACGATCCCGCGCGGTCAGACCGTCGACGACATCACCTTCGAGGTTGCGGTCCAGATGCTCGCCGACAAGCGTGCCAAGGGCCCGGCCCCCAAGCGCGGAGCTGCCAAGAAGCCTGCAGCCAAGAAGACCGCCGCCAAGCCAGCCGCCAAGACGACCGCCGCCAAGAAGGCCCCTGCGAAGAAGCCGGCAGCGAAGAAGACCACCGCTGCCGCGTCCGCCGCTCGTTCGGCCGCGGCCAAGAAGGCCGCGGCGACGCGTGCGGCCAATGCGGCAGCGAAGGCGGCGGAGAAGGCGGACTCGTGACCTCAGGGCACGGGGTATGGATCACGTTCGAGGGCGGCGACGGCTCGGGGAAGACCACGCAGTCGAATCTGCTCGCCGAGTGGCTCGAAGGCGCCGGACGCACGGTGGTCCGCACGCGTGAACCCGGGGGTTCCGAGGTGGGACAGCTGATCCGAGACATCGTGCTGCACCATCGGGGCGACATCGCGCCCCGAGCGGAGGCACTGCTGTACGCCGCGGATCGGGCTCACCATGTCGCCACCGTCGTGCGACCAGCGCTCGAGCGGGGCGACATCGTGCTGCAGGACCGCTACCTCGATTCGTCCGTGGCGTATCAGGGTGCCGGCCGCGTGCTCGACGCGGCCGAGATCCGAGACCTGTCGCTCTGGGCGGCGGAAGGCGCGCTTCCGGACCTCACGATCCTGCTCGACCTCGACCCTGCGGCGGCGCGCACCCGTCTGGACTCCGCCGACAAGCCCTTCGACCGGCTCGAAGCCGAGAAGGCGGAGTTCCACGAACGCGTGCGCGACGCCTTCCTCGCACTCGCAGAGGAAGAAGAGGAGCGGTTCCTCGTCGTCGATGCCTCCTCCGCGCCGGAGATCATCGCGGAACGGATCCGTGCGGGAGTCGACGCCCTTCTCGACTGAGCCGACCTGGCCGGTCGGCTCGACCACGATCTCGTGCGGTGGGCGTCGGTGGTCGCGATTAGGCTGAGTGCATGCCCCAGACCGTTCCCGCCCCTTTTCCCTGGGCGGATGTGTGGGGGCAGGACGCCGCCGTCGACACTCTCCGCGCCGCCGCATCCGATCCGTCCGCGCTCTCGCACGCCTGGTTGATCACGGGCCCGCCGGGGTCCGGGCGCTCCACCCTCGCGTACGCGTTCGCCGCGGCGTTGATCGCCGACCGACCTGACGATGAGAATGCGATGCGGCAGGTGCTCGCCGGTACTCACCCCGACGTCACGGCACTGCGTACCGACAAGGTCATCATCACGATCGCCGAAGCGCGCGGTCTGGTCGAACGCTCGTACTTCGCGCCCTCTGCGGGGCGCTATCGGGTCATCGTGGTCGAAGACGCCGACCGCATGGTCGAGCGCACCTCCAACGTGCTCCTGAAGGCGCTCGAAGAGCCGCCGGAACAGACGGTGTGGATCCTGTGCGCGCCGAGCGAGGCCGATCTGCTCCCCACGATCCGATCGCGCGTGCGGTCGTTGCGGTTGCGGGAACCCGATGTCGCCGATGTCGCCCGGCTCATCGGTCTTCGCACGGGCGTCGATGCGGGCGTCGCAGAGCAGGCGGCACGGCACGCCCAGCGCCACATCGGCATGGCTCAGCGACTGGCCACCGACGATGCGGCTCGGCGTCGGCGAGACGAGACCCTCCGCTCCGTCCTCGGCGTCAGGGGAGTCGGCGATGCCGTCGAGGTCGCCGGGCGCATCATCCAGGCGGCGACGGAGGATGCGAAGGCGCTCACGGCCGAACGCGACGCTCAGGAGCGCGCTTCGCTGCTGCGTACCATCGGCATCGCCGAGGGGCAGGCGGTGCCGCCGGCGCTGCGCACGCAGCTCTCCGCGCTCGAAGACGATCAGAAGAAGCGGGCCACCCGGAGTCTCCGCGACGGGATCGACCGTGTTCTCACCGATCTGCAGTCGTTGTTCCGCGATGTCGTGATGGTGCAGTTCGGACAGGGCGACGACCTCATCAACAGCGAGTTGCGCACCGAGCTGTCCGACCTCGCTTCCGCCTGGTCCGAGACCCGTACTCTTGTCGTACTTGACCACCTTGCCGAGACGCGGCAGTCGTTGGAGCGCAATGTCGCTCCTCTGCTCGCCCTGGAAAGCTTGCTCGTGACGATCACGAGCGGGAGGAAACCGTGAACAACCGATCGACTTCCCGCTGGCGTCGAGCCGCCGCGATCATCGCAGGGCTCGCAGCCGCATCCGTCGCACTCTCGGGGTGCCTGTACGCGATGATTCCCGAACAGTCCTCGCGGCCGGCGACGTCCAGCGAACCCGACACCGAGGGCGTCGCGGAGGATCTGCTGCCCTTCTACTCGCAGGATCTCACCTGGACCGAGTGCGGCGTCGGCTTCGACTGCACCGACGTGACGGCCCCTCTCGACTGGGAGGACCCGGGCAAGGGCGAGATCACCCTCTCGGTGGTCCGGCACCGTGCCGAGGGCACTCCCGTCGGTTCGCTGCTGACGAATCCGGGCGGCCCCGGGGCCAGCGGCGTCGACCTGATCCTCAACAGCCTCGACTTCGCGGTCGGAGCCGACCTCATCGAGAACTTCGATGTGATCGGCTTCGATCCGCGCGGAGTCGGTGACTCGACCGCGGTGAAGTGCTACGACGCCCCGCAGATGGACGACTACCTCTACGGCATTCCTTCCGCTGCCCGTGGGACGGCCGAGTGGGAGGCCGAGCTGCTCGACTCCCACAAGGCCTTCGCCGAGGCGTGTGATGCGAACAGCAACGGCATCCTGCCCTACATCACGACCGTCAACGCGGCCCGAGACATGGATCTGATCCGGGCGGTGCTGGGCGACAAGCAGCTGAACTACCTCGGCTACTCGTACGGCACGTTCCTCGGTGCGACCTACGCGAAGCTGTACCCCGAGAAGGCAGGCCGCCTGGTGCTCGACGGCGCCATCGATCCGGCCGTCCCCGGGCTCGAGGTCGGGGCGACCCAGGCGCTCGGATTCGAATCCGCGTTGCGCGCCTACATGCAGGACTGCCTCGACTCGGGGGAATGCCCGTTCAACGGCACCGTGGACGAGGCGATGGCCGATCTGGGCGCACTGCTGGCGAGCGTCGACAGCACGCCTCTGAAAAGCGGAGACGGCCGCATGCTGGGTGCCGACTCGCTGATGACGGCCATCATCGCCGCGCTCTACTCGCAGGACAGCTGGGGCTACCTCACGCAGGCGCTCGACGAGGCTCTTCAGGGCGACCCGACCTCGGCACTGTTCCTCGCCGACTTCTACAACGGCCGAGAGAACGGCACCTACACCGACAACTCCGCCGAGGGGTTCCGTGCCTACAACTGCATGGACTACCCGGTGGAAGACGACCCGGCCGCGGAAGCGGCGACGAACGCGAAGATCGCCGAGGGCGCCCCGACGATCGCGCCGTACTGGACGGGCCCCGACTCCTGCGCGGTCTGGCCCTACCCGCCCACGGGCACGCGGGGTGAGATCAAGGCCGAAGGCGCCGGTCCGATCCTCGTGATCGGCACCACGAACGACCCGGCCACCCCCTACGAGTGGTCGGAGTCGCTCGCGAACCAGCTCGAAGAAGGCATCCTCATCACGCGCGTCGGCGAGGGCCACACCGGCTACAACAAGGGCAACGCCTGCGTCGATGATGCGGTCGAGGCGTTCCTGCTCGACGACGTCGTGCCGGAAGACGGTCTCCGCTGCGAGTGATCGCGGTCTCGATTCGCGAGTGAGCGCGAGACAGGGTAATATCGGTGATCGCGCCGCTCACGCGTCGCACGCCGCTTTAGCTCAGTCGGCAGAGCATTTCACTCGTAATGAAAAGGTCGTCAGTTCGATTCTGACAAGCGGCTCCGAAGGCCCCGTGATGCGAAGAACATCACGGGGCCTTTCCCGTTCCGCACCGCGTACCCTCGAAGCATGAGCAGAGCGCTTCTCATCGTCGATGTGCAGAACGACTTCACCGAAGACGGCGCCCTCGCCGTCGCGGGCGGCGATGCGGTGGCCGCAGCCGTCACGGCATTCCTCGCCGCCCACACGGGCGACTACGCGGTGATCATCGCCTCGAGGGATTGGCACGATGCCGACGGCGACAACGGCGGACACTTCGCCGACGCCCCCGACTACGTCGACTCCTGGCCTGTGCATTGCGTCGCGGGGACCACGGGGGCGGCGTACGACCCGCTGCTCGCGACCGATGCCGTGACGCACCACGTCCTCAAAGGGCAGGGGAGGCCGGCGTATTCGATGTTCGAGGGGCAGACAGAGGCCGGGGAGACGGTCGGTGCCATCCTGACCGCAGCAGGTGTGCTCAGCGCGGACGTGGTGGGCCTCGCGACAGATCACTGCGTCAGGGCGAGCGCCCTCGACGCCATCGCGCACGGCGTGCGGGTCCGCATCCTCACCGACCTCGTCGCCGGTGTCGCCGCGGAGACCAGCGACGCCGCACTCGCCGAACTCGTCCACGCGGGGGCGGAGCTGGTCGAGAGCGCCGACGCGTGAGCCGCAGCGTCCTGCTCCTGCGGGCGGTCAACGTCAGCGGCCGCAACAGGGTGCCGATGGCGCGCCTCCGCGAGCTGCTCACGGCAGCGACCGAGCTGAACGACGTCTCCACCTACATCGCGAGCGGCAACATCATCTGCGAAACACCGGAGCATCCGGCTGCCACGTGTGCGGCCGTCCGCATGGCCATCCACGATGAGTTCGGCGTCGACACCCCGGTCATCCACCGCACTCATGCGCAGCTGGTCTCTTCGGAATCCGCCCAGCCGTTTCCCGAAGGCGACGTGAAGTCCGTGCACGCGATGTTCCTGGAGGGTGCGCCCTCGGGCGACGGGATCGAGGCGTTGCAGCAGCGTCTCCGCGACACCGAGCGGATCGCGCTGATCGGCGACGACCTGTGGATCGATTACGGTGCGGGCGGCGTGCACTCCACGAAGCTCACCAAGACGGTGCTCGATCGCGCGCTCGGAGTGGCTGGAACGGCGCGTAACCTGCGGACGACGCGCACGCTCATCGAACTGACGGCGTGACGCCGCCCAGTTCGCCGCTCAGCGCTGCCGGAGGCGTCTGCGAATGCGCCTGCACGTCGACCCGGCGCGTGTCACAGGCGGTGCACCGCACGTAGAGCACGACGCCCTCGCTCGTCGGATGCCGGGACTCCACGAGCCAGGCGTGCTCGTGCGCCTCGGCGGCGGGGCGGATGCGGGGGACGGGAAGGGTGTTCAGCGAGGTCATGCTTCCAGCGTGATGTAATGGTCTTATGCATCTCAACCCTTACGGTGAGTACGCGGTGCTGCTCGCCGCGTCGCTGGCCAACGACTGGCCGGAGACCCGCGCTGGGATCGAGGAGCGCACCCTGGAGCTCGGGATGACGCAGACGTTCCCGCCCGCCGCCGACGACCACGAGAAGGTCAGAGCCGTCATCGACGACTGGCTGGCGATCGTGGATCAACCCGACCCCGACGCGCGGGCGGTGCTACTCAACGCACAACTCGCCGCCGCAGCCGCCTATCCGAGATTGACGAACCACGACGGCGAGGGGTGGCACCTGCACTACCGCGACGACGTCCCGTCCCTGCCCTACGTGCTCCGGGCGATCATCAGCCTCGGCACGTCGCTGCACCTGGTCACCCGGGGAATGAGCCGGCTCGGCCGATGCCAGGCCACGCCGTGCACGAACGTCGTCGCGGACGTGACCCGCAACGGCCGCCAGCGCTTCTGCTCCGTGCGCTGCGCGAACCGTGCGGCCGTGCGTCGGCACCGTGCGCGAGCCTGAGCCTGAGCCTGACCGTCAGGCGGTCTGTACGGCGTGCTTCCCTTCGCCGATCTCCTCGACGAGCTTCGCGTTGAAAGCCGGCAGGTCGTCGGGAGTGCGGCTGGAGACCAGGCCCTCATCGACCACCACCTCCTCATCCACCCACGTCGCTCCGGCGTTGCGCAGATCGGTGGTCAGGCTCGGATAGCTGGTGAGCGTGCGTCCGTCGACGACACCGGCTTCGATCAGGATCCACGCACCGTGGCAGATCACGCCTACCGGCTTGTGCTGCTCGAAGAATGCTCGTGCCAGGTCGATCGAAGCCTTGTCCATGCGCAGGTGATCGGCGTTGACGACGCCGCCGGGGAGTACCAGCGCGTCGAAATCGTCCGCACTGGTCTCGGTTGCGCGCAGATCGACGGCTTGCTCATGGCCGTTCTTGCCGGTGATGGCAGCGCCGTCCGGAGCGATCAAGGTCGCGCTCGCGCCTTCTGCCGTCACGGCATCCCAGGGACTCGTGAGCTCACTGTCTTCGAATCCGTCTGTCGCGAGGAATGCCACGCGGCTGCCGCTGAGAGTCATCGTCCGTCCTTTCCTGGAGAGTCGTCCGCCGTTCGGGGACGACTCGACGATCTCCCGGATCGGGGGAGGAGGGAAGGGGGTGGCCGAGGTGATGAGCCGGTGATAAGGGGGAACGGTCTTCCACGGAGCGCTCGTCACAGGTGCGCGAGTCCCGGCAGTACGATCCAGATATGCGCGTCCGTCCTGCACTCGTCCTCCTCCCGGTACTCATCCTGCTCGCGGGGTGTGCCCCCGAGCCGGCGTCGAGCCCTTCGCCCTCCGCATCGAGGACCTCTTCACCCACGCCCACCCCGACCCCCTCGGCGATCGAGACCACGGAACCGCCGGCGACGGGAACGGAGTTCACCACGACTGCGCTCGTCGATCTCTGCACCGAGAGGACCCGAGCTCTCGCACCGGATGCCACGTATTTCGGAGACATGGCGACCACCGAATGGCTCGCGTCGTCGTCGCTCTGGTTCGTGGTCATCCCCAAGTCGCTCAACGGTGCGGACAGCGTCGCGGTGTGCGGCATCGGGGGAAGCCAGGAAGCGCCGGTCTTCGCTCTCGAAGGGGAGTCGCTGCCGGACGGTGTGGCCGACATCCGAGCGGAGCTGTTGTCGGGCGCGCCCGGCGGCGAGTCCTGAGACAGTCGCCGAGCGGCGACCTGCGGTGGGCCCCGTGGGGCTCGAACCCACGACCCGCGGATTAAAAGTCCGATGCTCTGCCAACTGAGCTAGAGGCCCCTCATCAAAGTCTAGTGTGCACGACGAGGGGCCGTCGGCGACACAGCACCGCCGACGGCCCCTTTTCCCTCTCGGGATCCTCCCCCTGCTTCCGAGAGGGCGTGTGCCGGGCGTCCTCCCACCCGGCGATCCCTGGCTCAGGAAGCCGGGGGCATCAGAACCGTGTCGATGAGGTACACGGTCGCGTTCGCGGTCTTGACTCCACCGCAGATCACCTTGGCGTCGTTGACCATCAGGTCGTCACCGCTGCCCGTGACCTCGAGCTCGGCGCCCTGCACGGTCTTGTGCATGCCGTCGATGTCGGCCGGGTCGATCTGGCCGGGAACCACGTGGTACGTCAGGATCGAGCTCAGCGTGGCGCTGTCGGTCTTGAGGGCCTCGATGGTGGCCGGGTCGATCTTCGCGAACGCGTCGTCGACCGGTGCGAAGACCGTGAACTCGCTGCCGTTCAGGGTGTCGACGAGGTCGACGTCGGGGTTGAGCTGTCCGCTCACCGCCGAGACCAGCGTGGTCAGCAGCGGGTTGTTCGAGGCCGCGACCGCGACCGGGTCCTGCGACATTCCCTCGACGGAACCCGCGCCGTCCGGCACAGCGTCGGCGTATGCCGCGCAGCCGGGGCCGACCAGGTTGGCTGCCGGGTCCATCTCCATCGGCGTCGACTCCGACGTCTCCGGTGCCTTCGGCTCGGAAGACGAGTCCGAGGTGCTGCCGCTGCCCATGGAACAGGCGGAGAGCAGGAACGCGCTCGCCAGGCCGAGGGTGATTGCCGCGGTGACCTTCTTCTTGGTGCTGAACATGTCGAGCTCCTTCAGAAAACTGAGCCACGGCCTCTCCGTGGCGTCGAGTGCTGTTCGGAGCCCGTTCGGGATCGGATGGGAAGAATCTCAGAAATCTTGGAAACAGCTCCGACGACGGCGCCGGAGCGCACGATTCGCGAGGTCGATTCCTTCACATTCGGGTGACGTCTGCACGTGATCGGGGAGGAGATGCGGCATGCTTATGGGGATGGTCATCGATGGGTTCGACGTTCCCGAGGACGGAGCGACGCAGGATGCTGTCGCCGACCTCCTCGTCCGCGTCGCCTCCGGTGATCAGGCTGCCTTCGCCACGCTCTATGACACGCTGTCCTCCCGCGTGTTCGGCCTCATCCTCCGCGTCCTAATCAATCGCGCGCAGAGCGAAGAGGTGCTCCAGGAGGTTTTTCTCGAGATCTGGCAATCCGCTTCCCGCTTCGCTCCGAACAGAGGTCAGGGACGAGCGTGGGTCATGACGATCGCTCATCGCCGGGCCGTCGACCGAGTGCGGGCATCGCAATCGAGCGCGGACCGGGACGTACGAGCAGGATTCAAGGACATCGGCGTCGCGCACGACAGTGTCGCGGAGCAGGTCGAATTGGGGATCGAGGGAGGGAAGGTCGTCGAGGCGCTTTCGGGGCTTCCGGAAGCTCAGCGCGAAGCACTCGTCCTCGCGTATTACGGCGGTTACAGTCAGAACGAGATCGCGGCCCTCGTGGGGGCGCCGCTGGGGACAATCAAGACACGGATGCGAGACGGGCTCAGCCGTCTGCGTACGGCGATGGGGGTGACGGCATGAACGAGAAGGACTTCGAGCAACTCGCGGCAGGTGCCGCGCTGCACTCGCTCTCCGCTGACGACGAGCGTCGATACCGTTCAGCCCTCGCGGAGCACCCGGAATGGGAGGACACGGTGGATGCGGATATCGCGACGGCCGCGTCGCTCGCAGACCCTGTCGAGCCCGTCGCCGCTCCCGCACACATCCGATCCGCGCTGCTCGCGCAGATCGCGGACATGCCCCAGAACGGTGGATCGCGGACCGACACCGACGTCTCGTCATCGCACGAGGAACGTCCCGCAGTCGTCGACGTGTCCCACACCGAGCCTCAGCCCGAGCCGAAGAAGCAGCGTCGCTGGACCCGCACCGTCTTCGCCCTGGCGGCGTGCCTCGCCGTGCTGGTGGGCGTCGGCATCGGCGCGGTCGCCCTCAATCAGCAGCTGAACCCGCCCGCGAGTGTCATCGCGCTGCAGGAGATCGAAGCAGCCGACGACGCCCAGCAGGCGACGGTGACGCTCGACGACGGAGGAAGCGCGACAGCGCACTGGTCGGCTTCCACCGGCAAGGCCGTGCTCGTGGCCGATGGTCTCCCGAGTGCGGGTGAAGGCCAGACGTATGAGCTGTGGTTCGTGCGCGGTGACGCTCCGGTCTCCGCCGGAGTGTTCGATGTCGACGGTGGTGACGCCACCGCCCTCCTCGCCGGTGATATGCAGGCGGGTGACGCGATCGCGGTGACCGTGGAGCAGGCCGGCGGATCTCCGTCGGGCCAGCCGACGACCGATCCGGTGATCGTCATCCCCACGGCGTGAGCCGCACTGATCGCGCGTACCCTGGAGGGATGCCCGAGCAGTATCATCGCCCCGTGCGCCGCCCGACGAGCGCCTTCGACAACATCGTCGGCGCACACGACCCCGCCGAGGAGACGCGTATCGCGCATGCCACGGCATCCGCTCTGCTGACCCGCGTCCGCGCCGACGAGAGCGGAGCGAGCGCCGAAAGACTCGTCGCCTTCACCGCCGAACACGGAATCGACGAGATCGCGGAGCTGTGGTCGAAAGCACCCTCACGGACTCTCCCCGGCGCCCTGTGGCGCCTCTACGTGCTGCAGCTCGCGATCCACGGCGACCCGCAGACCGCGGCCCTCCTGTACGACCGCGGGCGCGTCGAATTGCCGTCGGCGGATGCGGCGATCGCCGGTGCGCCGGTGCCGGCGAGTCCGGACGAGCTGGTCGCTCTGATCGACACGATCCTGCGGGGGGCATTCCGTGGCGACTTCGCCGTGGCGCTCGACCGCGCCGCGGCCTTCTGCCGTGTGCAGGCCTCCGGGGCGACACACACGGCTGACGACTACGAACCGACCGAGCCCGCACGATCCAGCGAACTGACCACGCGAGCGCTGCGACTGAGCAGTTACGGACAGGATCTGGCCGCATCCGCCGTGCTGTGGCGGATGGATGCGCTCGCCTGACGAGCATCGGGTGGCCCGATGGGAAGGCGATCCGGATGAGCGAAACCGCTCCGGGCAAGAAAAGACCGGGCCGCAAGAACGCCTCTCGGCGGAAGGCCGCTCGCAGCGGCAAAAATTGGAGCCCGGGGTTATGCGGCCCGGCCACTCCATTGTAACGCGATGCGGCGGACGGTATTCCCGCCCTCTAGGCTCGGATCATGACCGGGCGCTTCGCACTCATGATCGATCCCGTCGCCGCCGACGAACAGCGCAGCGACTTCTCCGAGACCTTCACGCAGGTGGACGCCGCCGCCCCCGCGCTCAGTGTGGGGGAGCTGAGCACACAGCGCGGTGACGGGGTGTTCGAGTCGATCGGCGTGATCGACGGGCACGCGCAGGAGGTCGTCCCGCACCTGGAACGCCTCGCCCACTCGGCACGGCTGTGCGACCTTCC
Organism: Microbacterium maritypicum MF109; assembly: GCF_000455825.1. Classification (GTDB taxonomy): domain Bacteria; phylum Actinomycetota; class Actinomycetes; order Actinomycetales; family Microbacteriaceae; genus Microbacterium; species Microbacterium maritypicum_A. The sequence continues at coordinate 21,524 of NZ_ATAO01000124.1, read as the reverse complement.
GGTCCCGAATCTCATGCAATGGCGGCAGGCGGTCGATCAGGCGGCTGCACAGCTCGGAGCGGGCGAGTCCGTCATCAAGCTCATCCTCAGCCGCGGAGTCGAGCACGGGCCCACTCCGACGGCATGGGTGACCGCGGCTCCGGCCTCCGATTTCTCCGCCGTGCGAGAGCATGGTGTGCGCGTCGTGACGCTCGACCGCGGGTACGACCTGGGTGCAGCGGAGCGGGCTCCGTGGCTGCTGCTGGGAGCGAAGACGCTGTCGTACGCCGTGAACATGGCGGCCCTGCGCGAGGCGCACCGGCGTGGTGCGGACGATGCGATCTTCCTCTCGAGCGACGGCTTCGTGCTGGAGGCTCCGACGGCTTCCCTGATCCTCCGCTTCGGCGACCGTTTCGTGACGCCGGCTCCGACGGGTGGCATCCTGCACGGTACGACGCAGCTCAGCGTGTACGAGCACCTCGCCGCCCAGGGTTTCGACGTCGGGTACGACCGCATCCCGGCAACCGACCTTCCGCAGGCGGACGCCGCGTGGCTCGTGTCGAGCGTGCGCCTCGCCGCGGCGATCACCGCCGTCGATGGCGTCTCCCTTCCGGTCGACCGCACGCTCACGGCCGCGCTGAACCGCTACCTGCTCTCGCCGCGCGACTGATCCCACCTCACCCGCCCTCCCACGCACGCCCGCCTCGAGCCCATGCTCCGCTGCGGCTCGCGCACATCGGATCGTGCCTCCGTGAGAGGCCGCATGCACCCAGGCCTCCGCGGTGTCGGGGAGCGCATAGACGCCCTGGCGAGGTCGCAGCGCTTCGCCGGAACGCACCGCACGAACGACCGGACGGCGTGTCAACAGGTGACACGCCGTCGGCGACTCAAGTGATCTGGGTTTTGGCGAAGAAGCAGCAGGGGTGCAGCAGCAGGGATCCAGCGCTCAACCGAAGCGGCCGGAGACGTAGTCCTCGGTGGCCTGCACCGACGGTGTGGTGAAGATCGAGGTCGTGTCGTCGTATTCGATCAGCTTTCCGGGCTTGCCGGTGCCCGCGATGTTGAAGAACGCGGTCTTGTCCGACACGCGGCTCGCCTGCTGCATGTTGTGCGTCACGATCACGATCGTGAACTCGTTCTTCAGCTCGCCGATCAGCTCCTCGATCGCGTACGTCGAGATGGGGTCGAGAGCCGAGCAGGGCTCGTCCATCAGCAGCACCTGCGGCGAGACGGCGATCGCACGGGCGATGCACAGACGCTGCTGCTGACCGCCGGAGAGGCCGGAACCGGGCTTGTCGAGGCGGTCCTTGACCTCGTTCCACAGATTCGCACCGGTGAGTGACTTCTCGACCAGGGCATCCTGATCGCTCTTCGACATGCGGCTGTTGTTGAGCTTCACACCGGCGAGCACGTTCTCCTTGATCGACATCGTGGGGAACGGGTTTGGACGCTGGAAGACCATGCCCACCTGGCGGCGGACGAGCACCGGGTCGATGCCGGGGCCGTAGAGGTCCTTGCCGTCGAGCAGCACCTCGCCCTCGACGCGGGCACCGGGGATGACCTCGTGCATGCGGTTGAGCGTGCGCAGGAAGGTGGACTTGCCGCAGCCGGAGGGGCCGATGAACGCGGTGACGCTGCGCGGCTGGATGTCGAGGGAGACGCCCTCTACGGCGAGGAAGTCGCCGTAGTAGACGTTCAGGTCGTTGACTTCAATGCTCTTGGACACTGCAGTTCCTTGCTTGTCGGGTCGAGGCTCAGCGGCCGGTCTTGGGTGCGAAGATCTTCGCGACGAGGCGCGCGATCAGGTTGAGCAGCATGACGATGATGATGAGCGTCAGGGCAGCGGCCCAGGCCCGCTCCACGTATGCCTCAGCGGGGATGCCCTGGTACGCGTACTGCGAGTACGTGAAAACCGGGAGCGTCTGCATGCGTCCGCTGAACAGGTTGTAGTTCATCGCGTCGGTGAAGCCGGCCGTCAGCAGCAGGGGCGCGGTCTCGCCGATCACGCGCGAGATGGCGAGCATGACACCCGTGGTGATGCCGGCGATCGAGGTCGGGAGGACCACCTTGACGATCGTGAGCCATTTCGGCACCCCGAGCGCGTACGACGCTTCGCGCAGCTCGTTCGGCACCAGTCGCAGCATCTCCTCGGTGGAGCGCACGACCACAGGGATCATGAGCACGGCCAGGGCGACCGAGCCCGCGATGCCCATGCGCACGCCGGGTCCGAAGATCAGCGCGAACACGGCGTAGGCGAACAGGCCGGCGACGATCGACGGGATTCCCGTCATGACATCGACGAGGAAGGTGATGGTGCGGGCCATCCGGCCGCCCTTGCCGTACTCGACGAGGTAGACGGCCGTCATCAGACCGATCGGGATCGAGATGATCGCGGCGGCGAGGGTGACCAGGAGCGTGCCGATGACGGCGTGCAGGGCGCCGCCGCCTTCACCGAGCACTCCCCGCATCGATGACGAGAAGAACAGTCCGTCGAAACGGGCGACGCCGTTGGCGACCACGGTGATCGCGACGGACACCAGCGGCACCATCGCGATGGCGAACGCCGAGGTCACGATTCCGGTGATCAGGCGGTCCAGCGCCTTCCTGGAGCCTTCGATGATGCGCGACATCACGTAGATGAGCACCAGGTAGATGACCGCGCCGAGAACGACGGAGCCGGCGATGTTGAGGTCGGATCCGCTGGCGAGGGCCTCGAGAGCGAAGGGCGTGAAGCCGATGAGGAGGGAGAGGGCGAGGAGCGCCCACGGCGACCAGCGGGGGAGGTGTCCCGAGCTGAGCGACAGCTGGGTGGGGGCCGCGCTCGCCGTGCGAGACGATTCAGGGGCGGTAACGGTCATGTCAGTTCGCTCCCGAGAATTCCTTGCGGCGGTTCACGAACCAGCGTGCGAGAGCGTTCACCGCGAACGTCACGACGAACAGGATCAGACCGGTCGCGATGAGGATGTTGATGTTGACCTGGTACGCCTCGGGGAACGTCAGCGCGATGTTCGCTGCGATCGTGGAGGGGTTCGTGGAGGTGAGCAGTTCGAAGGTGACGGCCTTGCTCACCGAGAGCACCATCGCGACGGCCATGGTCTCGCCGAGCGCACGGCCGAGGCCGAGCATGGAGGCGGAGACGATGCCGGAACGGCCGAAGGGAAGAACGGCCATCCGCACCATCTCCCAGCGGGTGGCGCCGAGGGCGAGGGCGGCCTCCTCGTGAAGGCGAGGGGTCTGCAGGAAGATCTCGCGGCAGATGGCCGTGATGATCGGGACGACCATGACGGCGAGCACCATCGCGGCGGTCAGGATCGTTCGTCCGGTGGGGGAGACGACGCCGTCGAAGAACGGGATCCAGGAGGCGTTCGTGTTCAGCCAGACGTAGATGGGCTGCACAGCGGGAGCCAGGACGAGGATTCCCCAGAGGCCGAACACGACCGAGGGGACGGCGGCCAGCAGGTCGACCACGTAGCCCAGGCCCTGAGCGAGCCGCCGCGGTGCGTAGTGCGTGATGAACAGGGCGACGCCGAGCGAGAGCGGCACGGCGAGCAGGAGGGCCAGGAAGGCGGCCCAGACCGTGCCGAACAGGAGTGGGCCGACGTAGTCCCAGAAGTTCGTCTTGAGGAGCGAGGCATCCTCGGCTGTCGCGGTGAAGGCCGGAATGGACTGCACGATGAGGAAGATCGCGACCGCGGCCAGCGTGATCATGATCATGGATCCGGCGGCGACCGCCGTTCCGGAGAACCAGAGGTCACCGGCGCGCTTCTTCGCGACGATGCGCGTCGACGCCGGCGAGGTCGTGGCTGTCATGGGAGCTGCTTCCTGCTCAGTGGAGATCGGGTGTCTGACGCGAGCAGACGGTCTCCGGGATGCCGCGCGGCATCCCGGAGACCGTCACTGGCTCACTTGATGAGGTCGATCGCAGCCTGAGCCTGCGTGCGCAGGTCGTCCGAGATCGGGGCGCTGCCGGCGTTGGTCGCGGCGGCGTCCTGGCCCTCGGCGCTGATCGCGGTGGTGAAGAACGCCTTGGTCAGCGCGGCGACGTTCTCGTCCTCGTACTCGGCGCAGCCGATGAGGTAGCTGACGAGGAGCACGGGGTACGCGCCGTCGGCGGTGGTGGTGCGGTCGATCGCGAAGGCGAGGTCGCCGTCGGTGCGGCCTTCCTCGATCTTCGAGGCGTCGAGCGTGGCGGCGGCACCTTCGGCCGAGTGCGGCACGAACTTGTCGCCGACCTTGACGTTGACCGACGCGAAGTCGGCGGCCTGCGAGGAGTCGATGTAGCCGATGAGGCCCTGTCCACCCTTGACGGCGTTGGCGACGCCCGAGGTCTTCTCGGCGGACTCTCCGGCGAGGTCGGCCGGCCACTCCTCGACGCTGCCCGCGGTCCACACGTCGCCGGCGGTCTGCGCCAGGTAGTCGGTGAAGTTGCCCGTGGTGCCCGACTTGTCGGAGCGGTGGACGGGCGTGATGGCGAGATCGGGGAGCTTGGCGTCGGGGTTGTCCTTGGCGATCGCCGGGTCGTTCCAGTTGGTGATCTTGCCGGCGAAGATCGACGCGATGGTCTCGGGGTCGAGGTTCAGCTCGTCCACGCCGTCGAGCGAGAAGACGATGGCGATCGGCGAGATGTATGCGGGGATCTCGATGAGGTCGGAGCCGTCGACGCACGCGCCGAAGCCGCCGGCCGAGATCTCGTCGGTCTTGAACGCGCGGTCCGAGCCGGCGAAGTTGACCGCGCCCTGCTGGAAGGACTCGCGGCCACCGCCCGAGCCCTGCGGGTCGTACTCGACCTGGGCGTCGGGGTTGGTCTTCTGGAACTCGGCGGTCCATGCCTGGATGGCGACCTGCTGCGAGGAGGCGCCCGCGCCGACCAGGGAACCGCTGACGGCGGCGGTGCTGGAGGTGGGCTCGTCGGTGGAACCGGTGCCTGCTTCGTTCGCGGCACAGCCGGCGAGTGCGAGGGCGGCGACGGCGCCGATGGCGCCGATTCGTGCGATTCGGGAGATCTTCACTGTGGATCCTTCGATCTGGAATGGGTGGGGCCCGGTGCAGGGCACACAGTGACGCTATGGGCGACGGTTAACGAGACTCTCCCGAGCAGGTGAACGGCAGGTGAACGACGGGCGACTCTCTGGGGTGCTCCCGCGAGAAATCAGGGGACGTCAGACCTTGGGGATGTGCGTCTCGATCGCGATGATCCCGGATCCGGGGTTCGTGGCCGACAGATGCACGACCGAGAACGCGGCCGGCTCGAGGTCTGCGGCACTGCTGAGATACGACCCCTGGATGGTGCCTGTGGCCAGGGCGATCTCGGAGAGCAGGCCCGGAAGCACCGGCCCGTGGCTGCACAGCACTGCAGGCTTGCCGGCGCGGATGCGGCGACCGATGACCGCGCGCAGATCGGACTCGCCGTCCTCCCAAGCGTCCTGGCTGATCTTCTCCGTCTTCACGGGCTTGCGATCGAGTGCGCGAGCGAGAGGAGTGATCGTCTCCACGCACCGCACCGCGTCGCTCGTCACGATCCTGCGCACGCCGAAAGCGCGCAGCGGTCCCACGATCGACTTCGCCTGCTTCCGTCCGCGGTCGGTGAGTGGCCGTGAGGCATCCGACCCGTCCCACTCCGAGCGGGGCGTCGCCTTCGCATGCCGCAGGGCGATCACCGGGAAGGTGCGCAGCACACCGTCGTCGACGAGGTTGGAGAAGAAGTCGAGGATCTCGAGGTCGACGGGGTAGCTCAGGCGCGCTCTCGCCTTCTTCACGCTCACCCACTCGAGCGCAGCGATCTCCCGGTTGGGAACGAACGTCGACTCCCGGATCGCGGCGTCGGTCGCCTCTGCGGCCCAGTAGTGCACGACCTTCTGCTTCTGCGACGCCAGGTGATATCGGCTCACACCGACCGAGACTCCGAGCGAGACCCGGATGCCGGTCTCCTCCTGCACCTCGCGCACGGCTGTCTCGGCGAGCATCTCCCCAGGATCGACCTTGCCCTTGGGAAGCGTGATGTCGCGGTACTTGGTGCGGTGGATCAGCAGGATGCGCAGCTTGCCCTCGACGAGGCGCCACACCACGGCTCCCGCCGCGTACACGGCCTTGTCCGTCCACTTCGAGTTCGTCGTGGTGCCGACCGGGAGCTGTAGCTGCCGCGTGTTCATCGGACCGCCCGCGCGCGACGACGCCGCTGGATCAACCCCATGGTCTTGTCCTGCAGGTCGATCAGGGGCTTGCCCTCCGCGTCGACGGCGTGGCGCTCCCAGACCCCTCCTGCACCGAGATGCCACGAGGTCGTGCCGGCATCCATCGCCAGGTCGAAGAACGTTCCGAGCTCTTTGAGGTGGGCGGGGTCGGTGACGCGCACCAGGGCCTCCACCCGGCGGTCGAGGTTGCGGTGCATCATGTCGGCACTGCCGATGTACACCTGAGGATCGCCGCCGTTCTCGAAGGCGAAGATGCGCGAGTGCTCCAGGTATCGACCGAGGATGCTGCGCACCGTGATGTTGTCGCTGATCCCGTCGAGGTCGGTGCGGAGACTGCAGATACCGCGCACCCAGACGTCGACCTTCACACCCGCCGCGCTCGCACGGTAGAGCGCGTCGATGATCTCCTCGTCCACCATCGAGTTCACCTTGATGCGGATGTGCGCGGGAATTCCCGCCTCGGCGTTCTTCAGCTCGGCATCGATCTGGCGGACCAGGCCCTTGCGCAGGTGCAGGGGGGCGACCAGGAGGCGCTTGAACTTCTTCTCGATCGCGTAGCCGCTGAGCTCGTTGAAGAGTCGTGTCAGGTCCTTGCCGACCTGCGCGTCGGCGGTGAACAACCCGAAGTCCTCGTAGATACGGCTGGTCTTCGGGTTGTAGTTTCCGGTGCCGACATGGGAGTAGTGCTGCAGCTTGCCGTCTTCCTCGCGGATGACGAGCGCGAGTTTGCAGTGGGTCTTGAGCCCGACGAGGCCGTAGACCACGTGCACGCCGGCCTTCTCGAGCTTGCGCGCCCAGACGATGTTGTTCGCCTCGTCGAAGCGGGCCTTCACCTCGACGAGGGCCAGCACCTGCTTGCCCGCCTCCGCCGCGTCGATGAGCGCCTGCACGATGGGGCTGTCGCCGGAGGTGCGGTAGAGGGTCTGCTTGATGGCGAGCACGTGCGGGTCACGGGCCGCCTGCTCGAGGAACGCCTGCACGCTCGTGGTGAACGACTCGTACGGGTGGTGCACCAGCACGTCCGACTTGCGGATCGCCTTGAAGATGTCCGCCCGGTTGCTCGATCCCGCGGGCTGGAAGGCCACGGCGGTGGTCGGCAGGTGCGGCGGATACCGCAGGTCGGGGCGATCGATGCGGGACAGGTCGAACAGACCGCGCAGGTCGAGCGGCCCGGGAAGCCGGTAGACCTCGAGGTCGGTGATGTCGAGTTCGCGGACCAGCAGGTCCATCGTGACATCATCCATGTCGTCGGTGATCTCGAGACGGATCGGCGGACCGAAACGTCGACGCAGCAGCTCGGCCTCGAGTGCCTGGATGAGGTTCTCGCTCTCGTCCTCCTCGATCTCCACGTCCTCGTTGCGCGTCAGACGGAACGCGTGGTGGTCGAGCACCTCCATGCCGGGGAACAGATCGCCCAGATGATTGGCGATGAGCTCCTCCAAGCGCAGGAAGCGCTTGATCTCGCCGCCTCCCGGAACCTCGACGAAGCGCGGGAGCATGGGCGGCACCTTGAGCCGAGCGAACTCCTGCCGTCCGGTGCGGGCGTTGCGGATGCGGATCGCGAGGTTCAGCGACAGCCCCGAGATGTAGGGGAACGGATGCGCCGGATCCACGGCGAGCGGCATCAGCACAGGGAAGACCTGGGCTCCGAAGTACTCCGACAGCGCCGAGCGCTCGCCGTCCGTGAGCTCGGACCACTCGGTGATCTCCACGCCGGATTCGGCCAGAGCCGGACGCACGAGCGAGGTCCAGGCATCCGCGTGCCGCAGCTGCAGGGCATGCGCCTCGCGCGAGATGTCGGCGAGCGCGTCGACGGGGGAGCGGCCGATGTTCGTGGGCACCGCGAGGCCGGTCATGATGCGGCGCTTGAGGCCCGCGACGCGCACCATGAAGAACTCGTCGAGGTTGCTCGCGAAGATCGCCAGGAAGTTGGCACGTTCGAGTTCGGGAAGCGAGGGATCCTCGGCGAGCTCGAGCACGCGCTGGTTGAAGGCGAGCCAGCTGAGCTCGCGATCCAGGTAGCGGTGGTCCGGGAGCTGGGAGTCGTAGGACTCGATGGCGTCGAAGTCGTCGTCTTCGGCGTCACCCAGCCCGGCGTCGGCGAGTGCGGGATCGATCATGGGGTACATCTAAGCACCGAGAGGTGACGCCCGTGTGAACGGAGTCGATCGTCAGCCCGCGCTGGCGAGGCCCTCATCCTCGTTGACGTTGAAGCGGTAGCCGACGTTGCGCACGGTGCCGATGATCTGCTCCTGGTCGCCGAGCTTCGCCCTGAGCCGTCGCACATGCACGTCGACCGTGCGGGTGCCCCCGAAATAGTCGTACCCCCAGACCTCGCTGAGCAACTGCTCGCGGGTGAACACGCGAGCGGGGTGCGTCGCCAGGAAGTGCAGAAGCTGGAACTCCTTGTAGGTGAGATCCAGAGGCCTGCCGCGCAGTTTGGCGGAGTAGGACTGCTCATCGATCGTGACGCCGGATGCCTGCACGCGCGCGGGCTCGGCGACCTCGTCGCGTCGGGCGAGGGCGAGACGGAGTCGGGCGTCGATCTCCGCGGGCCCCGCCGTGGAGAGCAGGACATCGTCGATGCCCCAGTCTCCCGACAGCGCGCTCATCCCGCCTTCCGTGACGACGAGGAGCAGCGGCGCATCCTGCCCGGCGGTTCGCAGCAGGCGGCACAGCGACTTCGCGGCGACCAGGTCGTGACGGCCATCGACGATCACGACGTCGTACTCGGGGGCGTTGACCAGTTGCGAGGGCTCTGCGGGTATCTGGCGCGCGCGGTGGCTCAGCAGCTCGAGCGCGGGGAGCACCTGCTCGGAGAGCGGAGCGTTGGTCAGAACCAGCACCTGGGCCACGCGCACTCCTCACAGACGCGGATCGACGTCGTGCCGCCATGATACCGGGAGCGATGCGCAACAATGGAGACATGACGGATCCCGCACTCGCACCGCGCAACGCGTTCGTCGGTGTGCTCGTCGTCTGGGCCACCGCGTTCCTCGCCACCGTCGCCATCGGCATCTTCGTGCCGGAGGAATGGCGCGTGTCCTGGCTGCTGGTCGGGTTCGGCGGCGTCGTGCTCCTGTCCTTCGCCGTGCAGCTCTGGTACGGGCGTACGCAGGGTTTCATCTTCCGGGTGGCGGGGAGCGTGATCGGCGGTCTGCTGCTGATGGGCATCATCTCGGTCGGATTCGGTCTCGCGGCACTGATCCCGTCCTGACACCGGCGCGGCGCGGTAAGGTGGAGCACATGGACCTCATGGCGCTCGAAATCTTCTTCATCGGCCTGCTGGGCCTCGCGAGCCTCGCTATCGTCTTCGTCTCGGCAGTGGTGCTGCGCAACCTCTTCCGCGGCCAGCGCTGACGCGACGATGCTCGAACTGCCCGTCGACCTTCCGGCCGATCTCGTCCCGTTCGCGTGGCTGATCGGCGTCTGGGAGGGAACAGGTGTCATCGACTACCCGGTGGGCGAAGATCGCCTGCAGGGCGAGTTCACGCACCGGGTCAGCTTCAGCCATGACGGGGGTCCGTTCCTGAACTACTCCGGCACGGCCACCTTCCTCACGGAAGAGGGCACCCCCGCGGCGGCGTTGCTGGCCGAGACAGGCTTCTGGCGTCTGGCGCGCCCGGCCACGGCCGCGGATCCCGGTCCCGCGCTGCTGCCTCCGACCGCGCCCGCCGTCGCACGCACGGTCGACGACGTGGAGGAGCTGCGCGCGCCGAGCGGCGGATTCCCCATCGAGGTCTCGCTCGCGCACGCCGACGGCGCCCTCGAGCTGTACATCGGCGAGATCAACGGTCCGCGCATCGACATCGGCTCGGACGCCGTCGTGCGCAGTGCCGGTGCGAAGGTGCACACGGCGTCTTCGCGCATGTACGGCCTCGTCGACGGTCACCTGCTGTGGGCCTGGGACATCGCCGCCCTCGGCACCCCGCTGCGCTCCCATGCGTCGGCTCGACTGGCCAAGGTCTGAGATGTCCGTCTTCGGCGGGATCGACGGTGCCGTCGCCGACGGCGATCTGATCGCGCACTTCGGCGATGCGTTCCGTGAGCAGCGGCGTCTCGCCGACGGCGCGGCCCTCGCGCCCCTCGGCGACCGCACCGTGATCGAGGTCGCGGGTCCCGAACGGCTGAGCTGGCTCGATTCGATCACCTCGCAGGCCGTCGGACGGCTCGCCCCCGGAGAAAGCACCGAGCTTCTGGTTCTCGACCCGCAGGGCCGGGTGGAACACGCGGCCGGCGTCATCGACGACGGTGCATCCACATGGCTCATCGCGGATGCGGGAGACGCCGAGGCGCTCGCCGGCTGGCTGACGCGCATGAAGTTCCGCACCCAGGCCACCGTCGACATCCGCGCCGACCTCGTGCCGGTCGGGTTCATCGACGGCGGTGTCGTCGCTGCGGCGGCCACCGCCGCCGCAGCCTCGCCGCACGGCATCGCTCTCGTCTGGGCCGACCCGTGGCAGCGGATCAGCGTCGGCGGACACCAGTACTCCGAGGTCATCGAGCATCCGGCGGCCGACTATGCGTGGCGGGTGGCGATCCTGTCCGCGGACGGGGCTGAGGCCCTCGCCGCGTCCCTCGATCGGGAGGCGCTCGCCGGTCTCCTCGCCGCCGAGGCACTGCGCGTGGCTGCCTGGCGCCCGCGCTGGACGACAGAGGTCGACGAGCGTTCGCTGCCGCACGAGTCCGACTGGATCCGCAGCGCGGTGCACCTGAACAAGGGCTGCTACCGCGGACAGGAGACGGTCGCGAAGGTGCACAATCTCGGTCACCCGCCCCGCCGTCTGGCCGCCCTCCACCTCGATGGCAGCGATGCGGTGCTTCCCGAGCCGGGCGCGCCGGTGTACGCCGGCGACGACGAGGTCGGGCACCTGACCTCGGTCGCGCGTCACCACGAAGACGGTCCCATCGCTCTCGCGATCCTGTCGCGGCGCGCGCCGGTCGGGGATCTGGTGGTGCGTGCGGACGGCATCGACATCGCCGCCTCGCAGCAGGTGATCGTGCCGGCTGACGCGGGGGCCACCGCAGATATCCCGCGCCTCACCCGTCTGTCTCGCCGACCCACGGCACCGGACCCGCGCGATTCCGTCTCCGGCGCCGGAAGCTGAACTCAGGCGGGGAGCGGGGCGACCGCGGACCAGGGCAGTGTGAGCTCGCCCAGGCGCCACCGAGTGCGTCCGCCGAGCACCGGCCATCCCTGGTCCCGGAGTGCGCCCACGGCGGCGAGGAAGCGCTGCGTGGCGCCGAACGTCGAAAGCGGAGCCGCGCGGTCCCACTCCCGATCGAGATCGACGAGCAGGGAATGGATGCGCTCGCCCGGGACGTTGCGGTGGATCAGCGCCTTCGGCAGACGCTCGGCGACGATGCTCGGGCGCTCCAGATCGGCGAGACGCAGGGAGATCGTGAAGCGCAGCGGCGCAGCGTGCGCATCCACGTCGATCCAGCTCGACACCCGGCCGATCTCGTCACAGGTCCCCTCGAACAGCAGGCCGCCAGGGGCCAGGCGGGAAGCCATCAGGGACCAGGCATCCGCGACGTCCTGCTCGTCGTACTGCCGCAGCACGTTCATGGCGCGGATCACCGCGGCCGTGCGTCCCTCGGGGAGCGGAACCTCGAAGCCGCCGCGCGCGAAGGAGACGGGCAGATCGGGAGCGAACGGCGTTCGCCCCGCACGCACCTCGGCGAGCTGGGAGTCGGCGGTCGCGACGCGCGCGGGGTCGATCTCCAGGCCGCGCACCTCGACGTCGTCGCGCGCCCGGACCAGGCGGGTCGCGAGCTCGAAGGCGGTGACGCCGCTGGCGCCGTAGCCGAGGTCGACGACCAGCGGATCGGATGCCCGCCGCAACGCGGCGCTCGCCGCGATCCAGCGATCGTTGCGTCGCAGTCGGTTGGTCCCCGTGGTGCCGCGGGTCGGCCGACCGAGGGGAGATGACGCCATGTCTCCATCCTCCCAGCATCCGAATCGGGTGCCGTGCCCCGGGCGGATAAACTGACGGCATGACTGCGACGCGCACCCTCATCCTGCTCCGCCACGGCCGGAGCGAGTGGAACGAACTGAACCTGTTCACCGGTTGGGTGGACGTCCGCCTCAACGCGCAGGGCGAGAAGGAGGCCCGCCGCGGTGGTGAGCTGCTGGCCGAGTCCGGCATCCTCCCCGACGTACTGCACACCTCGCTGCTGAGCCGCGCCATCCAGACCGCGAACATCGCGCTCGATGCCGCCGACCGGCTGTGGATCCCGGTGACCCGCTCGTGGCGCCTCAACGAGCGCCACTACGGTGCGCTCCAGGGCAAGGACAAGGCGCAGACGCTCGAGGAGTTCGGTCCCGAGCAGTTCCAGCTGTGGCGCCGCTCGTTCGACGTGCCGCCGCCCGTGCTCGACGACGAGAGCGAGTTCAGCCAGGTGAACGACGTCCGCTACGCGGGGATCGATGGCGAAGTGCCGCGCACCGAGTCGCTCAAGCTCGTCATCGACCGTCTGCTGCCGTACTGGGAGAGCGCGATCGTCCCCGACCTCGAAGCCGGCAAGACCGTGCTCGTCACAGCGCACGGCAACTCGCTGCGTGGTCTCGTGAAGCACCTCGAGGGCATCAGCGACGACGACATCGCCGAGCTGAACATCCCGACCGGCATCCCGCTGGTCTACGAGCTGGACGAGAACAACGTCCCCACCGGACCCGGCCGTTACCTCGACCCCGAGGCCGCCGCCGCCGGCGCCGCCGCCGTCGCGGCGCAGGGCAAGAAGTAAGAGCTTCCGCTCGGAACGCCGAAGCCCCCGATGCGCACGCATCGGGGGCTTCGGCGTTTCTCGATGTGCGGGTCAGGCGTGGCCGAACTCCTGCTGGCCCAGCTCCTGCTGCTCGACGGCGAGGGGGATGTCCTCCTCCTCGACGGCCCAATCGCCCGTGGCGAGGTAGACGACCTTCTTCGCGACGGCCACCGCGTGGTCCGCGAAGCGCTCGTGGTAGCGGCTGGCGAGCGTGGCATCGACGGTCGCCGTGGCCTCGCCCTTCCAGTTGTCGCTGAGAACCTTCTCGAAGACGGTGGCGTGCAGCTCGTCGACGTCGTCGTCCGCGTTGCGGATGGCGTCGGCGAAGCGCAGGTCCTGGGTGCGCAGCAGCTCGGAGAGCGTGCGGGCGACCTCGACGTCGAGCTCGCCCATCTTCACGAAGGTGCCCTTGAGGCCCTTCGGGATGGCGCGCTCGGGGAAGCGGAGACGGGCGAGCTGGGCGATGTGCTCCGACATGTCGCCCATGCGCTCGAGCGAGGCGCTCACGCGCAGAGCCGTGACCACGATGCGCAGGTCGCGGGCGACCGGCTGCTGGCGGGCGAGGATCTCGATGGCCTGCTCGTCGAGGGCGACGGCCAGCTCGTCGATCTTCGCGTCGTCGGCGATGACCTCCTCGGCCAGGGCCACGTCGCTCGTCGCGAACGCCCTGGTGGCCTTGTCGATCGAGACCGTGACGAGGTCGGCGATCTCGACGAGACGATTCTGAAGGTCCTCGAGGGACTGGTGGAAGACTTCGCGCATGTTGGGGCGCAACCTTTCATTCGGATCTCGGCTGTGTCAGCGCGAGACGGCGGGTCGTCCGCACGAGAGCAGGTCTGTGCTCCCGCACAAGCCCGAAGCGATTGTCTGCTTCGAAGGTTAACGAACGGTGCCCAGCACGTGAATAGTACTTCTCCTGTTCCCGCCAGGGCGCGGAAACCCGCCGGACGGACGGTGAACGCACTCTACGCTTGTGTCATGACCTTGCCGCAGCTCGCGCTGTCTTCGCTCGCCATCGGGCTGGTGATCGGCGTCGGCCTCTCCCTCCTCGTGGTGTGGGCATACCGTGCACGGGCGCGGGTGCAGGAGGAGACGTCGCTGGCGATCCCGGCCGGCATCACCGACGTCCTGCACAGCATGGACGATGCCGCGGCGATCGTCGACACCTCCGGCCTCGTGCTGGCTTCCTCGCAGGCCGCGACGCGTTTCGGCATCGAGGTCGGCTCGACGCTCGACCACCCGGAGCTCCGCCAACTGGTGCGCGGCGTCCGGGAAGCGGGCGGCTCCGTCACCGAGTCGATGCGCATCACACGTGGGGGACTGAGTCTCGACCCCCGTCTGGTCTCGGCCCGTGCCAGCGTGATCGGCACCCGCCTGGTGCTGCTGATCATCCGCGACGTCACCGAGCAGGAACGACTCGACCAGATGCGCCGCGACTTCGTGGCGAACACCAGTCACGAGCTGAAGACCCCCGTGGGCGCCGTGAGCCTTCTCGCCGAGGCCATCGAGTCGGCGGCCGACGATCCCGCGCAGGTGCGCATCTTCGCCGCACGCATCTCCGCCGAGGCCGGAAGACTCGGGCAGCTCACCGGGCGCATCATGAGCCTGTCCCGGCTGCAGGCCGAGGACGGCCTGACGAAGGTCGGTCCCGTCGCGATCGACGAGGTGATCGCCTCCTCGATCGAGGCCCATGTCGTGCAGGCGGATTCCGCCGGCGTCGAGCTCGCCAGAGGCGGGGACCGCGGCGTGTTCGTGCGCGGCGACGCGCAGATCCTGATCGAGGCGGTCGGCAACCTGATCGCCAACGCGATCGTGTACTCGCCCCGCGGCTCCCGCGTCGGAGTCGGCGTGCGGGCGGAGGCGGGCGTGGTCGAGATCGCCGTGTCCGACCAGGGCATCGGTATCGCCGAAGCCGATCGCGAGCGCATCTTCGAACGGTTCTACCGTGCGGATGAAGCCCGCTCCCGGCGCACCGGGGGTACCGGTCTCGGGCTCTCCATCGTCAAGCACGCGACGCAGCGGCACGGCGGAGAGGTGCGGCTGTGGTCCCGTCCGGGCCGGGGCTCCACGTTCACGATCCGTCTTCCCCGGATCGAGGCCCCCGACAACCTCGACGCGGGCAAGAAGAGCAAGAAGAAGCGTGCGCGCAAGGCGGCCAAGGCCGCGTCGTCCGCGCGCGTTCGAAACGGAGAGAGAGCATGACCCGAATCCTTCTCGTCGAAGACGAGCCCGACCTCGCCGACCCGCTCGCGTACCTGCTCCGGCGTGAGGGTTACGAGGTGGAGATCGCCGAGGACGGCCCCGGCGCTCTCGCGGCTTTCCGGGAGCGCGGTGCCGACATCGTGCTGCTCGACCTCATGCTTCCGGGGATGCCGGGCACCGAGGTGTGCCGACAGATCCGGTCCACCTCGGCCGTGCCCATCATCATGCTCACAGCGAAGGACTCCGAGGTGGACATCGTCGTGGGCCTCGAGCTCGGCGCCGACGACTACATCACGAAGCCCTACTCGTCCCGCGAGCTGCTCGCACGCATGCGTGCCGTGCTGCGTCGGGTCGTGCAGGCCGAGGGTGAGCTCGACGAGCGCGTGCTCGACGGCGGGCGGGTCTCGCTCGACATCGACCGGCACACCGTCTCCGTCGCCGGCGCGCAGATCAACATGCCGCTGAAGGAGTTCGAGCTGCTCGAGGTCCTGATGCGCAACTCCGGACGCGTCCTGACCCGCGGACAGCTCATCGACCGGGTCTGGGGGAGTGACTACTTCGGCGACACCAAGACCCTCGACGTGCACATCAAGCGCATCCGCTCGCGCATCGAGGAGAACCCGAGCGAGCCGGTCATGCTCGTCACCGTGCGAGGTCTGGGGTATCGCTTCGAAGGCTGATCCTCAGGCGGAACGGAGAAGAGGCCGGCACCCTGCGGGGGTGCCGGCCTCTTCTCGATGCGGTGACGCGTCAGTTCGCGGGCGCCGGAGCTGCCGTGTCGGTCGGCAGGGGTGTCGGGCGAGGGGTCGACTCCTTCTCGGAGGGGACCAGGTCTGCGTAGTACGGGAGAGTGCCGTCGAGTACGGGCACCTCGGTCTTGACGCCGGTGGAGTCTCCGGACTGGAAGTGCATCTCCACCGTGGCGCCGGGCTTGGTGTCGAGGCCGACGATGCGCAGCGGCTCCTCATCCGCGCCCAGGCTCACCGTGCCCCCTGCGGGGACGGTGACGACGAGCGGATCCAGGCCCTCGACGGTGATCGTCAGGGTCGCCTTCTCCTCGGAGGGGTTCACGATGGCGGCGACGAAGTTTCCGGTCGACCCGTCTTCGGTGGCAACCACGAGGGCGTTGCGCACGTCGATCGGGCCGTCGGCGTCGGACACGTTCACTCCGTCGGACGCGGCGTACTCGGTCTTGGTGGACTGCGGGGTGATGAACGTGCACCCGGTCGCACCGAGCAGAACGAGGGCGCTGAGGGCTGCAGACGCAACAAGGCGCGATTTCACGGGTCCTCCTGAGGTCCGGCGGGGATATCCGCATCCATTCTATGCGTAAGTCGTGAGGGCTCCTGCGGCACCGGAGGCGCGAACCTTAGCGCATGACCCCTGTGGTATCCTTGAGGTTGCCGAAAGGACACGTTTTTATGCTTTTTGAGGTTGGCGAGACCGTCGTCTATCCCCACCATGGCGCTGCGACCATCATCGAGGTCAAAGAGCGCATCATCAAGGGTGAGGCGAAGAAATACCTGAAGCTCAACGTCACCCAGGGCGATCTCATCATTGAGGTCCCCGCGGAGAATGTCGACCTGGTCGGCGTTCGTGACGTCATCGGCAAGGAAGGCCTCGATCATGTTTTCGAGGTGCTGCGAGCACCCTTCACAGAAGAGCCCACGAACTGGTCGCGTCGGTACAAGGCGAACCTCGAGAAGCTCGCCTCCGGCGATGTGATCAAGGTGAGCGAAGTCGTTCGCGACCTGTGGCGTCGTGACCAGGACCGCGGACTCTCCGCGGGTGAGAAGCGGATGCTGGCGAAGGCTCGTCAGATCCTCATCTCCGAGCTGGCGCTCGCCGAGAAGACCGACGAGGACAAGGCGGGCGCACTGCTCGACGAGGTCCTCGCGTCCTGAGCTGTTCCACGACGAAAGGCGGGTGCTTCGGCATCCGCCTTTCGTCGTCTTCGCCGGTAACGTGATGCTGTGACCATCCTCCCCGTCCCGCGTACCGCGATCATCGTCGTCGCCGCCGGCTCAGGCACGCGTCTGGGCGCACGCGCCCCGAAGGCCTTCGTCGGTATCGATGCCCGTCCCATCCTTCGCCATGCGCTCGACGGCGTCTTCGCCGCGGCCCCGGCCCAGGTCATCGTGGTCGCCCCGGAAGGGTGGGAGGGCGACGCCGAGACAGAGCTTCGAGAGGCCGCCGGCGAACGGGCCGACCTCGGGCGTGTGGTCGTGGGCGGTGCGACCAGACAGCAGTCGGTCGCGGCGGGTCTCGCCGCGCTCTGGGGTGACGTCGAGACGGTGCTGGTGCACGATGCGGCGCGCGCTCTCACCCCTCCGACGCAGATCGATGCGGTCGCCGCGTCGGTGACGGCAGATGTCGGCGTGATCCCGGCGCTGCCCGTCGTCGACACCCTCAAGAAGGTCGTGGACGGTGTCGTCGTCGCCGCCGTCGACCGTTCCGAACTCGCCGCGGCGCAGACGCCGCAGGGGTTCCCGAGGACGCTGCTCGAGTCCGCGTACGCCGCGGCACGCGACGGTGGCACCGAGTACACCGACGATGCGGCGCTGTTCGCTGCGGCGGGTCATCCCGTGCGCTACATCGGGGGCTCCGAGCGGGCTTTCAAGATCACCACGCCGGCCGACCTCGAGCGTGCCCGGCATCTGCTCGGCACGAGAGCCGCAGCATCCGGCATCCCCCGCGTGGGCATCGGGACGGATGTCCACGCTTTCGGCGGCGAAGGGAACCTGTGGCTCGCCGGGCTCGAATGGGAGGGGGAGCAGCCGCTGTCCGGTCATTCGGACGGAGACGCCGTCGCTCACGCGATGGTCGACGCGCTCCTCGGGGCCGCGGGTCTCGGCGACATCGGGGAGCACTTCGGCACCTCGCACCCCGAGTACGCCGGCGCGCACGCCGACGTCTTCCTCGCCCGCACCCGCGAGCTCCTCGCTGGAGCCGGATTCGACATCGGCAACGTCTCGGTGCAGTTCCAGGGCAATCGGCCGCGTTTCAGCCCTCGACGGGCAGAGGCCGAGGGCGTTCTGTCCGCTGTCCTCGGCGCCCCGGTGACGGTGACCGCGACGACGACGGACGGGCTCGGATTCCCCGGGCGGGGCGAGGGCATCGCGGTGACGGCCATCGCGTCGGTGATCCCCACCGGTCCCAGAGAAGGCTGACGATCAGGGGAGGAGGCCTCCCGGTCGGTCGCCGAACGTCATATCGGACGGCGAATAACGCTGCGGGGGCTGGCGCTCAGCGGTCGCCGAGTAGGCTTGAGCGGTGACAGTCCGCCTCTACGACACCCGCGCGCAGCAGCTGCGCGACTTCGTGCCTCTCGATCCCGAGAACATCACGATGTACGTGTGTGGACCCACGGTGCAGTCGGGGCCCCACATCGGGCACGTCCGGGCCGCTCTGAGCTTCGATCTGCTGCGCCGCTGGCTGGAGTACCGCCACGGTCGGGTCACGTTCGTGCGCAACGTCACCGACATCGACGACAAGGTGCTCGCCAACGCGACGGACTCCGAGCCGTGGTGGGCATTGGCGTACCGGATGGAGCAGGAGTTCACCGCGGCGTATGCGGGTGTCGGCATCCTGCCGCCGACCTACGAGCCTCGGGCCACGGCGTCCGTGCCGCAGATGCAGGAACTCATCGCGGTGCTGATCGAACGCGGCCACGCCTACCCGGCGCCCGACAGCTCCGGCGACGTGTACTTCGACGTGCGCTCCTGGGCGGAGTACGGATCGCTCACCCATCAGTCCCTCGACGCCATGGAGGCCGCAGAGGATGCGGACCCTCGGGGCAAGCGCAACCCGCAGGACTTCGCGCTCTGGAAGGGCAGCAAGCCCGAAGAGCCGGCCGATGCGACCTGGGCGTCGCCGTGGGGATCCGGGCGGCCCGGATGGCACATCGAATGCTCCGCGATGTCGAAGCGCTATCTCGGCGCCGAGTTCGACATCCATGGGGGAGGGCTCGACCTGCGCTTCCCGCACCACGAGAACGAGCTCGCGCAGTCGACGGCAGCAGGTGACGGCTTCGCGCGCTACTGGGTGCACAACGGGCTCGTGACCGTCGACGGCCAGAAGATGTCGAAGTCGTTGGGGAACTTCACGTTGGCGGCCGATGTGCTGGCCGCGCACGATCCACTGGTGGTGCGGTACGCACTCGCCGCCGCCCACTACCGGTCGAGCCTCGACCTCGGCGACTCGTCGTGGGCCGAGGCCGAGGCGGCTCTCAACCGGATCGGCACGTTCCAGCAACGTGCCGCACGTGTTGCCGGAGGGGGCATCGGGTTCCTCCTGTCGCAGAGCCTCCCCGCCGCGTTCGCAGAGGCGATGGATGATGACCTCGGCGTGCCCCAGGCGCTCGCGGTGCTGCACGAGACGGTGCGTGCGGGAAACGCAGCGCTGGACGCGGGGGAGGACACCGCCGCGCTCGACGCGCTGCGTGCCGTGCTGGCGATGACTTCCGTCCTCGGCCTCACACGGACAACCGGGGCGAAGGCCGACGCCTCGCAATCCGCTCTGGACGCCCTCGTCCAGACGATGATCACCCAGCGCGCTCAGGCACGCGCTGACAAGGACTGGGCGGCGGCGGATCGCATCCGAGATGCGATCGCCGCCGCAGGAATCACGCTGGAGGACACTCCGGCCGGAACTCATTGGAGTATCGATGGCTAAGCCAGGGCGCCCCGGCGCGAGCAAGGGAAACAAGAAGGGCCCGACCAAGGGCACCGGCGGACTCGGGCGCAAGGCGCTCGAGGGGCGGGGACCGACGCCGAAGGCAGAGGACCGCGCCTGGCACCCGGCGGGCAAGCGCAAGGCCGCAGCCGAGCGCTACGCGGCCGCCACGGGCGGCAAGGGACGCCCCGGCGGCAGTCGGCCGGGCTCCGGTGGCGGGGGGAACCGTGCGCCGAAGGCCAAGGCGGGCGACGACACCGAGAATGTCACGGGTCGCAACTCGGTCCTCGAGGCACTGCGGGCGAAGATTCCGGCGACGGCGTTCTACATCGCGCAGCGCGTCGAGATGGACGACCGCGTGAAGGAGATGCTCTCGATCGCCACGCATCGGGGCATCCCCGTGATGGAGGTCACGCGTCCGGAGCTCGACCGTATGGCCGGGTTCGACGGCGTGCACCAGGGTGTCGCGATCAAGGTGCCGCCGTACGAGTACGCGCACCCGCAGGATCTGCTCGAGCAGGTCATCGACCGCGGAGAGGTCCCCCTGTTCGTCGCCCTCGACGGCATCACCGACCCCCGCAACCTGGGCGCCATCATCCGTTCCACCGCGGCGTTCGGCGGGCAGGGCGTCATCCTTCCCCAGCGTCGCTCGGCCGGCGTCAACTCGGCGGCTTGGAAGACCAGCGCCGGAGCCGTCGCCCGAACCCCCGTGGCGCTGGCGACCAACCTCACCACGCAGCTCAAGGAGTTCAAGAAGCAGGGCGTGTTCGTGCTCGGTCTCGACGGTGACGGCGACGTGTCGCTCCCCGAGCTGCAGCTCGCCGATCGTCCCGTCGTGATCGTGGTCGGCTCGGAGGGCAAGGGACTGTCGCGCCTGGTGTCCGAGACCTGTGACCAGATCGTCTCGATTCCGATCTCCGCGGCCACCGAGTCGCTGAACGCCGGTATCGCGACATCCGTCGCCCTGTACCAGGTCGCGTCGCTCCGCGCCGCGAAGAAGAACTAGACGTCCGAGGGAAGGCTGACCATGGCTCGCATCATCGTGATCGGAGGGACCGGGTACGCCGGTCGCCACATCGTCACGGAGGCGGTGAGTCGTGGCCACGCCGTCATCGCGATCTCGCGTTCGGAACCGACCGATCCGGTGGCCGGAGCCGCCTACCTGCAGGGCTCCGCGCTCGACCTGGCGCCCCTCGCGGACGCGTTCGTCGGTGCGGATGCCGTGGTGTCGGCGCTCTCTCCACGCGGCGACATGGAAGACCGTGCGCTCGAGGCGCTGTCGAACGTCGTCGAGCAGATCGCCGGTACGGCGACCCGTCTCGGCGTGGTCGGCGGTGCCGGAGGAAGCCTGGTGGCGCCCGGAGGCCCGCGTCTGTTCGATCAGGACTTCCCCGAGGAGTACAAGCACGAGGCGCAGGTCGGGATCGACTCGCTCGCGCTCCTCGAGGCGACCGACGCGGGACTGGACTGGTTCTTCATCCATCCGGCTGAGGTGTTCGGTCCTTGGGCGGAGGGCGAGCGTACCGGCCGCTATCGCGACGGGGGCGATGTGATCGTCCGCGATGCCGAAGGCAAGTCGTACATCTCCGGGGCCGATTTCGCCGTCGCCGTGGTCGACGAGATCGAGCAGGGCAACCACCACCGCGAGCGTTTCACCGTCGGCTACTGACCCCCACGCTCCGCCCACTCTCTCTCCCCCCCCCCCCCGCC
>NZ_ATAO01000123.1 GCF_000455825.1 Microbacterium maritypicum MF109 | reverse complement strand
GTCGTTGAGCAGCCGTCGTGCCTGGTTCTCCTCCACGTCGAGCCCCGTGAGACGGATGAGGCGCCGCTGATGATGCCCGGCGTCCACGACCTTCGGCTGGATCTCGACGACGGTGCCGTCCGCGGTGGTCGACATCGACATCTCATCGATGTCGAATCCGAGGGCGTTGAGCCGTTCCACGCGCTCGGTGATGCGCCACGTCTCGGC
>NZ_ATAO01000122.1 GCF_000455825.1 Microbacterium maritypicum MF109 | reverse complement strand
GGTGTCACCACCAAGGACCTGCGCATCGAATCCCACGACGGCGAGGTCGAGATCGACCACCCGCAGTTGGGCTGGGACAACTTCCTCGAGGTGTTCCGCAACTTCGGCTCCGGCGGCCCCCGCGCCGAGGTGAGCGTCGCGGTCCCCCGCGCGATCGCCCTGAACCTCGGTGTCGTCAGCGCCGGGGCTCTGGTCTCCGGACTCCGCAACGACGCCCGCCTCAACACCGTGTCAGGCG
>NZ_ATAO01000121.1 GCF_000455825.1 Microbacterium maritypicum MF109 | reverse complement strand
GAGATCCTGAGCGAAGAGGAGAACTACGCCATGCTCTCGCGGCTGACCGACCACTTCGAGGATCATCAGCAGCACGGCCGACACCTGTCGGAGGACGAGGAGGGCACCCGCCGCGCCGCCAAGGGCACGGTCGGTCTGCGGATGCGCGTGACCCGCTTCGATGCGCGAGCCAAACTCAGCCAGAACAAGTCGCCCGAGGTGCGCGAGAACATCACCGCACGGTTCGCCGAGACGAACAGCGCGCTCGCGGAGGAGATGCGACGGGTCGGCGGGGAGACCCCGTGATCGACGTCGCCGGACGCGCCTAGGGTGGAGCGATGACCGACACGCGAACCCCCGAGCCGTGGCCCGCGCGGACGGCCCGGCTGCAGGTGCGCCCGTGCACGCCCGCCGACGTCGATGCGATGTGGGAGTGGCGTCGGCTCCCCGAGGTGAACCGGTGGCTCGGTGCCGCTCCCGACACGCAAGACGCGTTCCGTGAGCGGTATCTCGACCCCGAGCGGCTCGCCTCCCTGTACATCGTGGAGCTGCTGCCCGACGCCGAAAGCACCACCCCGACCCCGATCGGCGACATCATGGTGCGGCGCGGCGACGGGTGGGCGCAGCTCGAGGTCGACGCCCGGGCGAAGGGCGTCGAGGCCGAGCTCGGCTGGGTTCTCGACCCCGCGCACACCGGGCACGGCTACGCGACAGAGGCGATCCGCGCGGTGATCGACGTGTGCTTCGGCGCACTGGGCCTGCGCC
>NZ_ATAO01000120.1 GCF_000455825.1 Microbacterium maritypicum MF109 | reverse complement strand
TTCGCGATCCCGACGTACGTGTTCATCGGCTCGGTCGGCATCATGATCGTGACCGGCCTGATCCGCACCTTCCTGGGCGACGCCCCTGTCGCCTCGAGCGCCGAGTTCTCGGTGCAGGCCGAAAGCCTCGGCCAGGCGGCCGTGATCCTGCTGATCCTGCGCGCGTTCTCGAGCGGATGCTCCGCCCTCACCGGTGTCGAGGCCGTGTCGAACGGCGTTCCCGCCTTCCGCGCCCCGAAGGTGCGCAACGCCCAGTCGACACTCGTGCTGATGGGGTCGATCGCCATCTGCCTGTTCGCCGGCCTCACCGCCCTCGCCCTGATCACCGGCGTGCAC
>NZ_ATAO01000119.1 GCF_000455825.1 Microbacterium maritypicum MF109 | reverse complement strand
GGCGTCATACCGCTCGAATGCCTTGGTCGCCTCGACCACGACGCCGTCGAGGGCTGTCAGCATCGACGCATCGAGGGCGTGCGTGACCTGTGCGCCGTCGGGCACGGGGAACGACAGCACGAACTTGGCGGCGTTGAGCACCTTGATGGCCAGACGACGGCCGATCTTGACCTGCGTGGGGTTCTGCGGGTCGAATGCCGCGTCCATACCGAGGCGGCTCGATGCGGCCCAGTAACGCACCGCGTCCGAGCCGTGGGCGTCGAGCACGTCGGCCGGGGTGACCACGTTGCCCTTCGACTTCGACATCTTCTTGCGGTCGGGGTCGACGATGAAGCCCGAGATCGCGGCGTTGCGCCACGGCGTCCTGTCGTCTTCGAGCGTCGAACGCAGCATGGTGGAGAACAGCCAGGTGCGGATGATGTCCTGGCCCTGCGGGCGCAGGTCGAACGGAGCGGTGAGCTGCCACAGCTCCTCATCACGTTGCCAGCCGCCCGCGAGCTGCGGTGTGAGGGACGAGGTCGCCCAGGTGTCGAGGATGTCGGCCTC
>NZ_ATAO01000118.1 GCF_000455825.1 Microbacterium maritypicum MF109 | reverse complement strand
TCGCTCGCGCGATCCGAATCCGGAGCGGTGGCGAACACGTGCGCCGCTCCCGGTGCCAGTTCGGCGACGATGCCGGCGGCGTCCTTGTCGGCGAGCACACCGAGCACCAGGCCCCATTCGTCGAAGTCGAAGCTGTCGTCCAGAGCCTGCGCGAGTGCCTTGGCGCCGTGCGGGTTGTGAGCCGCGTCGACGATCACGGTC
>NZ_ATAO01000117.1 GCF_000455825.1 Microbacterium maritypicum MF109 | reverse complement strand
GTACGAGTCGCCGAGGCCGTAGTTGCGGGTGATCTGCACGTAGAGGGGGATCATCAGCAGCTGGAACGGCACCATCTGCACGAGCAGCATCAGCACCCAGATCACGCCTCGGCCGCGGAAGTCGAGGCGGGCGATCGCGTAGCCGGCGAGCAGCCCGAACACGACGGTTCCCAGCAGCACGCCCGCCGTGAAGATCAGCGAGTTCAGCAGCGAGCCGACCAGGTCGATGCGCGAGTCGATCGCGACGAAGTTGTCGACAGTCCACCCGCTCGTCGGGAACAGTTCGCTCGGGGAGTTCGTCGGACTCTCCTGGAACGCCCCCACGAT
>NZ_ATAO01000116.1 GCF_000455825.1 Microbacterium maritypicum MF109 | reverse complement strand
ACGAAGTTGTCGAAGCCCACGAACGGGCGATCGACCTCGGTGCCCGGAGCCGTGAAGAAGTAGTCGTGGAAGGCGATGTAGACCGCGAACGCAAGGGGATACGCGAAGATCGCGATCACGAACACGAAGTACGGGAGCGCGAACAGCCCGCCGATCGGTTGCGCACCCAGCCAGCGGGTGCGGGGCCGCCTCTCATCGGTCACGGTGTCACTCGGCGACGAGCGCGTCGAT
>NZ_ATAO01000115.1 GCF_000455825.1 Microbacterium maritypicum MF109 | reverse complement strand
GACAGGTGCACGAGTGCAGAAACGGATGTTAATCGTTTAGCGTTAATCGATTAGCAAGGAGAGTAGCCCGAGGGGGCCGCACCCCGCAACCCTCGATTACAGGGCTGAACCGAGGGCGAGACCGAGGCCCGCGGCGAGCAGACCGAGCAGCAGCATCCCGATCGCATTGAACGTCGACGCGGGGCGCTCGCCGTCGCGCCACAGGGCCACCGTGTCGAGCATCGCCGTGCTGAAGGTC
>NZ_ATAO01000114.1 GCF_000455825.1 Microbacterium maritypicum MF109 | reverse complement strand
ACCCTCAGCTATGCCATCTGGGACGAGAACCAGAAACCGGCGATGGAAGACATCGCCGCTGCCTTCACGAAGGAGAACCCGAACGTCACGATCGACATCCAGGTCACGCCGTACAAGGAGTACTTCACGAAGCTGCAGACGGCGGCATCCGGCGGTTCGGCGGCCGACGTCTTCTGGATGAACGGCCCGAACTTCCAGCTCTACGCGTCGAACGGGCAGCTCGCTCCTCTCGATGACGGTGGCATCGACGCCGCGGACTATCCGCAGGGCCTCATCGACCTCTACACCTACGACGGCAA
>NZ_ATAO01000113.1 GCF_000455825.1 Microbacterium maritypicum MF109 | reverse complement strand
GTCGGCGATCGCGACCGCATCCACCCCGTGCTCGAGGCGTCCGCCGGCGGCGAGGTCCATGATCTCGCCGGCGATGTTCGTTCGAGCGAGGTCGAGGTCGTAGGCGCGCTGCCCATCGGTCAGACCCTCCTCATGGAGCTCTCCGGTCTCCGCGTCGACGAGATAGGCGGCGAAGGCCCCGGCATCACGACGGAAGAGGGTGTTCGACAGGGAGACGTCGCCCCAGTAGAAGCCCACGTTGTGGAGGCGCACGAGCAGCAGCGCGAGCGCGTCGACCAGACGGTTGGCGGTGTCCGGGCGCAGGACGCGCGTGAACAGCGCACGGTACGGCATCGAGAAGCGCAGGTGCGAGGTGACCAGTGCCGCGGGGAGGGGATCGCCATGGGCATCGGTGCGCCCCGCGATCACAGCGACCCGGTCGACGCACGGTACGTCGAGCCGGGCGAGGTTGCCCAGCATGTCGTACTCGCGCTGTGCCATCTCGGCAGTGGTCTCCTTGACGGCGACGACGCGACCCGAGAGGTCGGCGAACCGGACGAGGTGGCGGGAGAGCCCCTTGGGGAGCGAGACGATGTGCTCGGACGGCCACTTGGCGAGCGTGGTGGACCAGGGGAGGGCGAGCAGTCCCGGATCGACCTTGCTGGCGGTGATCCGCAGCGAATCCTGCATGATGCTCCTGGTGGCGTACGAAGAGGAAAAAGAGACGCGGCGCAGGCGACCGAGGTCAGCCTGCGCCGCGTCTGTGGATCCGATCAGGCGGAGACGACCGGCTTGTCGTTCAGACGGTCACCCGACTCGATGTCGAACGCGTGCACGTGGCCGGCCGAGGCGGCGAGCGTGACGGTCTCGCCGGCGTTCGGGTGGTTGCGACCGTCGACGCGAGCGACGAGGTCGGCGCGCTTGCCGTTGATCTCGGTGTGACCGTAGAGGTAGCCGTCGGCGCCGAGCTCTTCGACGAGGTCGACCGTGACCGAGAGGCCCTTGCCGTCGGCGGGGCCGACGACGATGTCCTCCGGACGCACGCCGACCGTCACCTGCGAACCGTTGGCGCGACCGACGGTGTCGCGGTCGAGCGGGACGACCTCGGTGCCGAAGCGGATGCCGCCCTCGGCGAGGTCGGCCGAGAACAGGTTCATCGCGGGCGAGCCGATGAAGCCGGCGACGAAGACGTTGTTCGGCTTCTCGTACAGGTCGCGGGGCGAGCCGACCTGCTGGAGCAGACCATCCTTGAGGACCGCGATGCGGTCGCCCATGGTCAGCGCCTCGGTCTGGTCGTGGGTGACGTAGACCGTGGTGACGCCGAGACGACGCTGCAGCGATGCGATCTGGGTACGGGTCTGGACGCGGAGCTTGGCGTCGAGGTTCGACAGCGGCTCGTCCATGAGGAACACCTGCGGCTGACGCACGATCGCACGGCCCATGGCGACACGCTGACGCTGACCACCGGAGAGGGCCTTCGGCTTGCGGGTCAGGTAGGGCTCGAGGTCGAGGAGTTTCGCGGCCTCAAGCACGCGTGCGGCGCGCTCTTCCTTGCCGACGCCGGCGATCTTGAGCGCGAAGCCCATGTTCTCGGCGACGGTCATGTGCGGGTACAGGGCGTAGTTCTGGAAGACCATCGCGATGTCGCGGTCCTTCGGCGGGACGTCGGTCACGTCGCGGTCGCCGATGAGGATGCGGCCGGCGTTGACCTCTTCGAGGCCGGCGAGCATGCGCAGAGATGTGGACTTACCACAACCGGAAGGACCGACGAGGACGAGGAACTCTCCGTCACCGACCTCGAGGTTCAGCTTGTCGACGGCCGGACGGGTTCCACCGGGGTACAGGCGGGTGGCTTCGTCGAAAGTCACAGATGCCATTGTGTTTCTCCTTCACCGGCAGGTACGTGCCGGACGATCCGTAGTGATGAAGCGGTGGGGTGAGCCACCGTGACCCGTCTTTGGGTCGAGATCAGTATGACATGAACGGCTGTACCTGGGTATTTCTCAGCCTCACTGGTTAGCATCGATCTCGGCCGCGCCCAGCGGCGATCGTCGCTCAGCGGCGGTCGGGGCCAACCCGGACCCCCGCAGACTCACAAGAGGAACGATGTCGAGCGACGAAACGCCGAACGTCCCCACACCTCGCAATTCTCGCGAGGCCGTGCGGGAGAAGGCTCAGAAAGTGCACGCCCAGCAGTCGAGGGCGCGCCTCATGCGACGGATCATCATCGGCGCCGTCGCCGTCGTCGCGGTGGGGGCGATCGGCACCGCCGTGACCCTTGCGGTGTCCGCTCAGGTGTCGAAGCCGAAGCTCACCCCGACGGGGATGGAGTCGGATGGCGTCGTCGTCACCGACATCACCGCCGTTGCCGGATCCGATGAGGTCCCCGCGACGCCCTCGGCAGAGCCGACCGATGCGGGCGCTTCGACTGAGCCGACCCCCAGCGCGACCTCCTCCGGCAAGGTCGACATCCACGTCTACGTCGACTACCTCTCGCCGGACGCCGGAAAGTTCGAGCGGGCCAATGCGCGTCAGCTCGCCGGTTGGATCGGGGAGGGGGCGGTCACCGTCAGCTACCACCCGGTCGCCTTGCTCACCGCGAGCTCGAACGGCACCAAGTACTCGTTGCGTTCCGCCGCGGCCGCCGCGTGCGTCGCCACGCACTCGCCTGCGCAGTTCTACGCCTTCAATCACGACCTGCTCGACGACCAGCCCGAGGTCGGCAGTGACGGGATGTCAGACGAGGACCTGGCGAATCTGGCAGCCGCCGTCGGCACCGACAACACCAAGGCCGTCCGGTCGTGCATCGAGAACGGTGACTTCGTCGGTTGGGCGAAGGAAGCGACCACGCGCGCGCTCGACGGACCGCTCGCCGGATCGAAAGACCTGATGCTCAACACCGCGCCCATGATCGTCGCGAACGGCGAGGCGTACGTCGGTGCGTTCGACGACCCGGCCGAGTTCTCGCAGTTCGTGCTGAGCGTCGCGAGCGATGCCTCCCGTGCGACGCCGTCTCCGACGCCCACGTCGACCACCACGCCCGCCCCGTAGTTCGAACCGGGGTCGATGCCATCGCTAAGCTGATGGATGGCATCCGCCGACTTGGCGCAATTGGTAGCGCACCGTACTTGTAATACGGGGGTTACGGGTTCGAGTCCCGTAGTCGGCTCAAGAAATACCAGTTCAAAACAAAGAAAATCGCCCCGGCTCCCTCGTGGAGTCGGGGCGATTCGTTGTTTATCCATGGTTTTCAGGTGAACAGCTTGGACAGAACAAGTCCGGCCGCGGGGCCGCGGTGCACCTCGTCGGCGTAGTGCAGGCGCGTGGTGCGCTCGTCCTCGTGGCCGAGTTGCTCCTTCGCTGCCTGAATGCCGAGCTCGTCACGCATCACCGTCGCGACGGTCTTCCGGAAGCTCTTCGGCGTCGTGCCCTTCCAAGGCGTATCGCGCAGCGCCTCGCGCCAGGAGGTGCGGTAGTTGTTCGGGTGGCGGAATGTGCCGACGCTCGATGCGAACACGAACGCCGAGTACGACGCGACGCGACGGCGCAGCAGCATGTCGACGACATGGTCGGGCAGCTCCAGCTCGCGATAGCCGGCATCCGACTTCGTGAACTCCTGCACGAAGAACTTGCCATCGCGGTCCTGCGCGATCGTACGGCGGATCGTGACGCGCTTCGCATCGGGGTCGAGCTGATCCCACTGCAGCGGGCCATCAGGACGGCGGTGCAAGTCATCGTCGGCGCCGCAGCCGTCCTCGCGACGATCGTGATCGTCGCGCCACAGATCATCGACGCCGTCGCCGACGTCGTGCCCGGCCCCACCATCGCCTGGGCGACCGCCGCGATCGCGGCCCTCGCCGCGGTCAGCGCTGCAATCGCGCGCGTGATGGCGATCCCCGCTGTCGACGAGTGGCTGCGCAAGTTCGGTGCAGGCTCCGCGCCGGCCGGCGCAGTCGCGTACCGCGGCCAAGACGGCAACTCCACTGGCCTAACCCGCCGGCAGCGGCGCGCGATGCACGACGGCACCGACGATAAGGCGCACCTCCGCTCCGCGATCTCTGACCACAACGATCGCCTCGGGCTCTAAATGAGAGACCCCACCTGGCTTCGGCCGGGTGGGGTCTCTGTGGTTCGAGGACGGTCGGTTACTGGCCTAGGTACCAGCTCTTCCACTGATTGAAGGATCCTTGCGTGAGGAACGCCGCGTTTCCGTGTTGGCCGGCGAGCTGGTTCGCCAGGGCCTGGTCAGTGGTCTCGAGCCAAGCCGCGTTGCCGACTCCGTCACCAGCGAGCGCGAAGGTGGTGACGCCGTTGACGGTCGTGTAGTACAGAGAAGCCATGTTGTTGTTCCTTCGATGGATGTCAAAATCGGGGTTGTCTTCGGGTGTGGGAGTTGTCCCGGTGTAGCTGCCGTTGTACTCCCAATGCCAGTTCTCGATCCGGCTGAAATACCGGCCGGTCCATGACCAGCCGAACGCGAGCGCGTTGGCTTGGAGCCATCGGTGACCAGCGCTCGCGGAGCTGCTGTACACCTCGCCTCCGAAGTCGGCTGCGATCGCCCAACCATGGTTCGAGGTGCCGGGGTATACGGCGAGGTTGCCGCCATTCAGGTAGTCGTTCCATGCTCGCCATTGACCGGCGAGATCGCGATAGCCGTCGTTGAGGATCAGCGTCCTTCCCAATGCGCCCCGATAGGCTGCGCGAAGGGCAACCATTGCGACAGCAGCATCGTTTCGGAAGCGATGGCCGTCGACCGAGGTGAGCTGGTCTAAAGGGATCTGGCCGTTGGCGTACCCTCCCCACGCGGAGGCGGGCTCGGGGTCGAGGACGGACGCCCCGACGAAAGCCGTCGCGGCGACGCCGCCAGCTGCGAGGAGAAGCGAGCGTCGAGTAATCGTTCGACCGCCTCCCTCTAGTTCCGAAGGATTCCTGAAATCGCGTATCAGTGGTGGACTCACGGGTACAACGTATTGAACCTCATGACGAAAGCGCTGTCCCCTCTTTGGCCTACAGACACGTCAGGACTGACCTCGATAGGTTGAGAGACCCCCACCTTGCTTCGGCCGGGTGGGGGTCTTCTGTCGTTTCAGGCCGTGCGCACGGACAGCAGCTGCCAGCCCTCGGGGACCAACGCGATGAGCGCGTCCATGTTCTCCGCTTC
Organism: Microbacterium maritypicum MF109; assembly: GCF_000455825.1. GTDB lineage: Bacteria > Actinomycetota > Actinomycetes > Actinomycetales > Microbacteriaceae > Microbacterium > Microbacterium maritypicum_A. Next base: position 24,248 of record NZ_ATAO01000113.1, on the reverse strand, counting down.
GATCTCCCGGAGGCCGTCGCGTCGCTGGAACTTTCCCTCAACGGAGCGCATCGATCGGCTTTCTCCATCGTCGCCATGGCCGACACCAGGTCCCATCCGGCGGGTGCCTGAGCGGTGAGCTACGCGCGCACGTCGGCGAGATCTTCACCCTCGAGCGTCACAGAGTGGGCTTCGACAGGGCGGATGAGTCCGATGAGCATCAGACCAGCCTAGGAGAGTTCGTCATCGGCGAGGGCCACGGCGTTACTCCACACCCAGCATCGGAACGTCTTCTCCTCCGCACGGAACTCGACGCCAGCGGCGAGGGGCGTAGAGCGCACGACCTTCGCATCGACGCGCACCGCTTCGGGGCCGAATCGCACCCACGCCCGCACCCGGCGTTGGAGCGCGTGAGGGTAGATCGTGAGCGGGTGATCGCGGAGCGGGAGCTCGCGGTCGCTGAGCGACTGGAGTGGGCCGTGCTTCGCGGCTTCAAGGATCGATCGCGCCTGCGACTGCATGTCCCGGTACGCGGAGAGTGTCGATCCAGGGTTCCCCATAGCCGGTGATTCCTTCCTCCGGCCAAGATGTTCGATTCTACGTCGCAACCTCCGACGTCGGAGAGGCGACGGATCCATGGTTTAGTCGTGGTTTTGAATCTGTACATGTGTGTACCTGGTTGTACCGATCCCGCGAAAACCTGCGGACGGTGCACGCAAGTACACCTAGGAACAGGCCATCTTTCAAACGGGGGTTACGGGTTCGAGTCCCGTAGTCGGCTCCACACACGAAGGCCCGCATCCCATGGAAACAGTCGGGATGCGGGCCTTTGTCCTGTCTAGGCGAGGAGCATCTCGACACTCCACCCGGCGGCAATCGATCCGCCGATGATCCACTTTTTCTTCGCGGGCATCTTCGCCTTCGCGCTGGGTTCCGCCTCGGTCGGCGTTGCGGCCTCACCGGGAACATCTGCCGCCGTCGGGAGTGCATCGCTGGTCACGTTGGCAGGGGCGGGCTCCGGCTCGAGCCAGTGCATACCGTCCCAGTAGCGCAGCTCGTTGTCGGCGTGCGGTGCCGGGTACCAACCGGCGGCGGGCGTGGCGTCTGACATGAGGGTTCCTCTCGGCTGCGATCGGCCACCCAGAAGACTCACAGGCCGAATGATCCGAATGCTGTCGGCAGTTCGGACATTCAGCGGAGGAATCAGGTCGGATAGCGCGGAAGGAGAGCAGATGAGACCGATGAACATCAGGCCAGCCGAGGACAGCCCCTCACGGCTCGAGTGCACTTGATCGCAAAAAGATCCCCGCCTAGCTTGGCGGGGATCTGCTGTCGTTTCAGCGTGTCACGCTGTTGACGCTGCGTACCTACTCGGGGGCGCCGATGTAGCGCGAGAGGTAGATGAAGGTGTCCCACGTCACGCCGGGCACTGTGGACAGCTCAGGAAGCGCCATCACATCGGTCGCACCGGCGTTGCGAAGGAAAGCGATCTGATCACGGAAGAGGTTGTACTCCTGCGGTGTCCCGAAGTTCGTCTTTCCTCCAGGCCGGAGGTGCACGACGATTCCGTTCGGGGCCTTGACGATTGCTTCCACGTTGTTCTCCGTTGCTGATGTCTCGGGGGTCGGCTTGTAGACGCCTGTGTACTCCCAGTGCCAGGCTTCGTCTGGTTTCTGCCCACCGGGCTCTGCCCAGTTCGGATGGATCCACCCCCACTGGGGGGCGTTCGATTTCATCCAGAGGTAGATCGGATTGGTCCATCCATCGATAGGGATACCAATGTCGATGGCGACAGCCCAGCCGTGGTTCGATTGCCCTGGTATTGCAGCGTTCTCGCAATGGCCCCGGGCGCACCAGTCTTGGCGGGCTTTGACTTGGTTGGGGAGGTCTCTGTAGGCATCTGACATTGGCAGGTCGCGTCCGAACTGTTTCCGAAACGAGGCGTTCAGAGCAACGAGCGCTGCTACTGCGTCGGACCGCAGGTAGAGAGACGGCTTCCATGGGATAGGGGTGAGCGCATCCAGTGGGATCTCACCATTCCGATATGGCCCCCAGTCGGCACGGGCAGAAGTCGCCTGCCCCACGACTGGGCCCGCGGCAGCCACAAGGGCTGCGATGGCAGCTGCGGATAGGAAGATCCGTCGTGATACGGGTGGACGGCTAGCGGGCGGTGGTGCTGTGCCGGGGTTATCGGCTGCAATGATTCCCGGCGGCGGCGCCTCGAGGGTGTTGTGCATGGAACTAAACCTAGGGTTCACCGTCCGGCCCGCGCTGTCCCCTTTTCGGCCTACAGACGCGCGAGCTCAGACGTCGATATGTTGAGAGACCCCCACCCGGCTTCGGCCGGGTGGGGGTCTCTCGTCGTCCCTAGGGAGTCAGGACGTGGGGGCGCCGATGTAGCCGGCGAGGAACGAGAACGTGTCCCATGCGACGCCGGGAACCTTCGACAGCTCAGCGAGCGCCATGACGTCGGTCGCGCCGAGCGAGCGTCGCCGCAGGGTTCCCCATCGCCGGTGATTCCTTCCTCCGGCCGAGAGGTTCGGTTCTATGCCGAGGCATCCGACGTCCTGAACGAGAGCCGTCAACTCTCGTGTGAGCGGAGCACGGCGCGCCCACGTTCTACCCACGGGTGTCCGCGTCTGACGGTGGTTGTAGGCGGTTGAGCGTGGTCGATTGCGCCCGTCGTTTCGCGGATGTCCCCGCGCCGCGGCCGTGAAGGAGAGTTCGAGTCCCGTAGTCGGCTCTGAGACGAAGGCCCGCGTCCCTGGAGCCAGTGGGATGGGCCTTTATCGTGTCTGGGCGAGGAGTGTTGCCCACGATTTGCCCGCACTCTGCGCGCGGGCGGCGCTCTCGAGGTTCGCCGAGACAGCACTGAGATTGTCGTCGAAGAGGTCGGCATAGACATCGAGCGTGATCGCAGCGGACTCGAGCGATCCGCACCGCCGTGCAGGTCATCACCGCCGCGGCCGCGGCCGCGATCCACCGATCGCCTCTCTGAACGCAGAAGACCCCACCCTGCCCGACGCAGGGTGGGGTCTTCTGTTGCTTTACGGAGTGGTTGCTGCCGGATAGATCTGCTGATACCGCGCCGAGGTGATCGGAGGCTGGAGGCCCCCCACCTCACGGTAGCCGACAGCTTTCAGGTACTCGTACTCGCCCCCGTCGATGTTCCGCTTGGTTCCTGCGGCGGGGTCGATGATCCAGCGGTATACGCCGGCGTCGGCGTTGGTTCCGTTGATGGGGGTGATGCACAGGAAGGTCATGTCAGCGATTCCAATCGGTTCGTAGCCGGGGTCAGGGTTGGGGTTAGTCACGGGCGGAGATGAGTTGCCCGCCAAGAATGCGAGGGGGCTGACGAAGGCACCGTTCACGAGAATCTCGAAGTGCAGGTGCACTCCCATCGCGGAGTTGCGTGGTCCTCGTTGGCTGTTGCCCATGTAGCCGAGCACCTGCCCCTGTGCGACCGTCGCGCCTCGCGCGACGATGGGGGCCCCTTCGAAGTGGGCATACCTGCTCACAACGCTGTTGCCATGGTCGACGACGATGTGGTTCCCCCACCCGTGGGGATCGCTGGGCGTGGACTCCCAGTCGCCTCCGGATACATATCCACCTGCTATTGCGAGGATCGGCATCCCACGGTACCCCCAGGTGTCCAGCCCCATATGGCGTCGCGTGCCCTCACGTGGCGCGTTGAACTGTCCAGCTGCCTCGGTGGATGCTTTGAACGGGTCAGTGGGGTAGATGTATCCGTTCGCGGCGGGTACAGCTGCGGACGCCGATTCACCGGTCAGGATGCCGTGCCCGACGAGCGCTACGCCTGCGGTAATGCCGGTGGCCGCGAGCATGGTCCGACGCGATACGGGGCGATGTGCGAAGCTCGCACCCAGCGGATGTGGTTCTTGAGGAGGACTCATACGCACAACGTATTGAAGAACACGCCCGCCGCGCTGTCCCCTCTTTGGTCTACAGACACCCGACCTCAGAGCTCGATAACGTGAGAGATTGCCTCCCGCTTCGGCCGGGTGGGGACCTTCTGTCGTTTCAGGAGACTTCGTCGGCGAGCGCCACGGCGTTACCCCACACCCAGCATCGGAACGTCTTCTCTTCCGCGCGGAACTCGACGACGGCGGCGAGGGGAGTGGAGCGCACGATCTGGGCACTGCCCACGGAAGTGCCCACGCTCTGCGCGCGGAAACGGATCAGCTGCAGAATCCGGTTGCCGGCAGCGTGTCCGTGGCCCCGACGGGATCGCGGGTGGAGGGTCGTAGGCTGGTCTGATGCTCCACGGACTGATCCGCCCGCTCGAAGCCCACAGCGTCACCCTCAAAGGCGAAGATCTCGCCGAGGTCCGTGCACAGCTCACCGCCCAGGCGCCTGCGGGATGGGACCTGGTGTCGGCCATGGCGACGATGGAGAAGGCCGGATCGATGCGATCCGTCGAGGGCAAGTTCCTGCGTCGCGACGGCATCCGCGAGATCGAGGGTGACGACATGGCCGCGCTCGAGTCCCAGGTGCCGGAAGGATGGCAGCTGCTCTCCGTGTGGCGGGCGAGCTGACGCGCGTCCGCACGTCGCTCATTCGGAGAGTTCAGTCCAGGTGAGGTGAGCCCGCGTCGCCGGTCGGCGGCGCTTCGACCACTTCCTCGATGAGGCTGATCCCGCCCGTGGAGCTCGCCGACTGCATGAGGTCCTGAATCCATTTCGGGTTGAGCTGAGGGGCCTCTGGCTCGTCGAAGGTGAAGCGCAGGGGGATCGATGGGTGCAGCCAGATGGTCGAACGGCCGGGGGCGTCGCCGTCGGGGTGCCGCCACGACAGGGTGAAGCTCTCATTGCGCCGCAATTTCGTGGCGATGACCACTTTGAGATGTGCGAGTGCGCGGTCCTCGATGTGGATCTCGTCACCGCTGCCGTACTGGATCGTTCCCATGAGTGAACGATAGCCGCGACTTCGACCTCGTCGCGTCTCCGGTGACGGCTGGGTGCGAGAAGTACATTCCGGAGTATCGCGCTACAAGGTGATATGTTACTAAGCGTTGAGTTTCCTGGTGGATTCAACGAGATCACGCCGGGTCGATGACGGCGCAGGTGGCCGACTCCCCGCCGCGGCCACCTGCGCTTTGCCTCATGCGTCGCGCGATCGAGAAGCGCCAGGGGAGGGGGAGGCGATGGGCAGCTCGTCCGAACTCCCGACGGTCACGTCGGAGCGGCAGCCCGGCTGCCCCCATGCGCAGGCGCTCACACGGGCGGCATACGCGCGCGAGAAACGACTGCTGCAGATCGAACTCCTCAAACTCCAGGCGCACATCACGCGCTCGTCGGGACGGGTCCTCATCTTGTTCGAGGGGCGGGATGCGGCGGGCGCGGGCGGTGCGATCGCACGCTTCATGGAGCACCTGAACCCCCGCGGCGCTCGTGTCGTCGCGCTCGACAAACCCAGTGATGTCGAGCGGACGCAGTGGTATTTCCAGCGCTACGTCGCGCATCTGCCGTCGGGCGGTGAGATCGTGCTGATGGATCGCTCCTGGTACAACCGAGCGGGCGTCGAACGCGTGATGGGGTACTGCTCGTCGGCGGAGTACGAGGAGTTCATCCAGACCGCGCCGGAGTTCGAGCGCATGCTCGTCGGTTCGGGCATCCGCCTCATCAAGCTGTGGTTCTCGATCGGCGAGGCGGAACAACGGCGCCGGTTCACCCGTCGCGGCGAGGATCCGCTCAAGCAGTGGAAGCTCAGCCCCACCGACCTCACGAGCGTCGACAGATGGGAGGACTACACCGAGGCAGCGGCGGCCATGTTCTTCCACACGGACACCCCGGCCCTCCCGTGGGTCGTCATCTCGTCGAACGACAAGAGGCGCGCGCGGCTGGAAGCGATGAGATGTGTTCTCGCACGGTTCGACTATCCGGGCAAGGACCCGATGGTCGCCCACGCTCCGGATCCGCGGATCGTGGGCCGCCCCTCGCAGATCCACGACGCGGGGGGAGGCATCGCCACCGTGACGTTCATGGAGCGCAACACGGCGTCGTCCGGGAATGCGGGAGGCGGGATCACCGGTTGCTCTCATCATGACCCGCATCGGTACCAGTGATCTTGACGTCCTTCCGCTCTCGCTCGGCGGCAACGTGTTCGGCTGGACAGCCGACCGCGACACGTCCTTCGCCGTCCTCGACACCTTCGTGGACGGAGGCGGAGACTTCATCGACACCGCCGACTCGTACAGCGCCTGGGTGCCGGGAAACGAAGGAGGAGAGAGTGAGACGATCGTCGGCGAGTGGTTGGCCTCGCGCAAACCTGCGGGTGTGGTCGTCGCGACCAAGGTCAGTCAGCACCCGCAGTTCCGCGGCCTCTCCGCCGCGAATGTCCGCAAGGCCGCCGAGGCCTCGCTGAAGCGCCTGGGCATCGATGAGATCGACCTGTACTACGCGCATTTCGATGACGAGACCGTTCCGCTGGAGGAGACCGTCAGCGCATTCGGGCGACTGGTCGAAGACGGCCTGGTCCGGCACATCGCCGTGTCGAACTACTCCGCCGAGCGTATCCGCGAGTGGGTCGAGATCGCCCGTCACCTCGGAGTCGCGCTGCCGGTCGCGGTGCAGCCGCACTACAACCTCGTGCACCGCAACGAGGTCGAGGACACGATCATCCCGGTCGCCGAGGAGTTCGACCTCGGACTCATCCCGTACTACTCCCTGGCCAGTGGCTTCCTCACCGGCAAGTACCGCTCGACGGACGCCGCGGGTCAGACTTCGCCCCGGGCGCAGGGCGCCGCGAAATACGCCACCGAAGCGGGCCTGCGGATCATCGACGCGCTCGAGGAGATCGGCGATGTGCACGGCGTTTCGATCGCCGCGACCTCGCTCGCGTGGCTTCGCGCGCAACCGACCGTGGTCGCACCGATCGCGAGCGCGCGAACCGTGGAACAGGTTCCCGACCTGCTCGCCGGGGCGCGTCTGGAGCTCTCGGACGATGAGGTGCAGCGGCTCGACCGCGTCTCGGAATGGGCGCCGTCGCGAGCCTGATGAGATCGGGCTAGTCGCCGACGAGCCCGAGCCGATGCGCCAGGATGACCGCGTGGATCCTGTCCCGCGCGCTGAGCTTCGCCAGCACACGACCGACGTGGGTCTTGACCGTGGACTCGCCGACGTACAGACTCTGAGCGATCTCTGCGTTGGTGAGTCCGCGGCCGATCGCGAGGAAGACGTCCCGCTCACGTTCCGTGAGCGATTCGAGAGCAGCGCTCTCCTCTGCGGCCGGAGTCGCGGGCGCTCCGCCGAGCCGAGGCGTCACGTGCTCCAGCAGCGCTCTCGTCACACGCGGGGACAGCACCGCATCCCCGCGGTGGACGGCGCGCACCGCGGAGATCATCTCGTGGCGCTGGGCATCCTTCAACAGGAATCCGCTCGCGCCCGCGCGAATGGCTCCGAACGCGTATTCGTCGAGATCGAAGGTGGTCAGAACGAGCACCTTGGTCTGCGGACGTTCTCGGACGATGGCCTCGGTGGCGGCGATGCCGTCCAGCTCCGGCATCCGGATGTCCATCAGCACCAGGTCGGGAGCGAGCAGCGCGCTCTGCGTGATCGCCGCTTTCCCGTCGCCGGCTTCGCCGATGACGACGATGTCCTCCTCAGACTCCAGCACCATGCGGAAGCCGAGACGGATCAGCTCCTGGTCATCCACCAGCAGCACTCTGATCGCCTGCGTCATGCGTCGTCCTCCATCGTCTGTCGCGGTGCGGCGGGCCTGCTTCCCGATGTGGGAAGCACCGCCCGCAGAATCCATCGTCCTCCATCCGCAGGTGCGGATCGCACCGTCCCATGCACATGGGCGGCACGCTCAGAGAGCCCGCGCACACCGAATCCGTCTGAGCCGATCTCACCCGAGACGCCGTCGTTGACGATCTCGATCACGACCGTGTCGGCCGTGTACTCCAGCCGCACGGTGATGCTCTTCGCGGTCGGGGCGTGGCGCATGGCGTTGGTCACGCCCTCCTGCACGATCCTGCCGATCGCATGCGCGACGGCGGGGGAGACATCGGCCTGCCCGATGACGGTGAGCGTCGCCGGGTAGCCCGCGCGCTGAGCCGTCTCCACGGTGTCACGCGCGGGTACGGGTTGCATCGGCGCCAGGGGCAGCGGCGATTCGTCGTCGCGCAGCACACCGAGCATCGAACGCATCTCGGTGAGAGCGCCTCTGGCGGTGTCCGCGACGGATACCGCAGCCCTCCGGGCCTGTTCTCGATCGGGGGTGGCGGCCGCCCCTTCGGACAGTGCGACGATCACGGTGAGGGAGTGGGAGACGATATCGTGCATCTCCCGTGCGATGCGGGCGCGTTCCGATGCGGCGGCGAGTTGCGCCTGCTGATCGCGCTCGATCAGGAGTTGACGGGATCGGTCGATGATGGCGAGGAGATAGCGCTTGCGGCCGCCCACATTGACCCCGACGAGCGTGCCGATGAGCCCGAGCGCGACGTAGCCGAGGGCGGTATCGATGCCGACCTGGAGCAGGGTCGTGCCGGTCAGCATGAGGATCGTGGTGAGTCCGAGGAACCAAGCGGCACCGATCCCGTAACAGATCCAGGCCAGACGCGCCGATCTGTAGACCGCCACGCCGTAGCAGGCGACGAGCAGGAGGACGATGCCTCCGGACATGCCTGTGAACAGTCCGACGGTCCCCAGGATCACCGCAGCGACGAAGGGACCCAGGGGTGCCCGTCGACGCCAGAGGAGAGTGCTGCATCCGATCGCGACCATCACCAACGTCGCGATGTTGATGGCGATGTATGTGCCCTCCGGGAGCGAGGTGTTGGGGTACGGCGCGGCGGGGGCGAGGGACAGGAACAGGCAGATCAGCGCGAGCAGGATGTCGGCGAACAGCGGATGGCGGGCCCAGAACCGTCGGAACAGGCCCGGGGCGCGCGGAAGCCGCAGCTCCTCGTCCTCGCGGACCGAGTCGCTGCGGCTTCGCGTTCTGCTCACAGGCCGACTTTACGCGTCGCGGGTGCGCAGCACGCCCCACGCGACGGCAGCACCGCCCACGACCCAGCAGGCCAGCGTCAGGAACGCAACCGGAGCGTCGAGTGCGGCACCGGCTCCGGGCATGATCGCACTCCGTGCGGCGGCGTCCGGAAGGTAGGCGGCGGCCTGCAGGACCCATGCCCACGTCTCTCCGGCGAAGGAGAAGAAGTTCGCCACGATCGGCAGGACGAACAGCACACCGACGGTTGCGGCGATGGCGCCCGCACCGGAGCGCAGGACGAATCCGAACGCGACGCCGATGAGCGCGAAGACGGCCATCGACAAGGAAGCCACCACGATCGGAAGCACCGATGCTGTCGGGTCCGACCAGTCGATGCCCTGGTCACGCGGGGCGACGATGAGGGAGACGGCCAGCGCGGAGACGACGAAGATCACCAGCGACGAGACGAACAGGAACAGTGCCAGCACCGTCGACTTCGCGGCCAGCACCGAACCGCGAATCGGGTTCGCAGTGAGCGTCGAACGGATCATCCCCGTCGAGTACTCACCGGTGACCGAGATCGCGCCGATGATGCCGGCGAGCAGCATCGTGAACTGGATCGGCATGACCACGGCCTGGATCGGGCTGAAGTCCGGCACATCGACAGCGAGGGCGATGAGCACGGCGATGCCGACCGTGAGGGCGGCGGTGATGCCGATCGACCACCACGTCGAGCGCAGGGTGGCGAGCTTGATCCACTCGCCGCGCAGTGCGCGCATGAACGTCAGCCGACGACCGGTGTCGACGCGTGTCCGCGTGGGAGCGGGAGCCTGTGTCGTGGTCATGAGATCTCCTTGGTGCGGTACTCGACGGAGTCGCCGGTGAGGGCGAGATAGGCGTCTTCGAGTGATCCGGTGGTCGGGGTGAGTTCGTGGAGCGGGATGCCGCGGTCGGCGGCCAGATCGCCGATCCGCGCGGCGGGCAGCCCCACGATGTCGAGCAGATCGGGAGCCGAGCTCACGATCTCCACCTCCGGCCCTCCGACGGCGGCAGCCAGGTCGGCTGGTCTCGGTGTGCGGACCCGCACCGTGTTCCGAGTCCAGGAGCGCACGAGCTCCGCGAGCGGGGCATCCGCGAGCACCCGACCGCGGCCCATCACGATGACGTGGTCGGCGGTCTGCGCCATCTCACTCATCAGGTGGCTCGAGAGCAGCACGGTGCGCCCCTCTGATGCCACGTGACGGACGAACTGGCGCACCCAGCGCACCCCCTCGGGGTCGAGGCCGTTCACCGGCTCGTCGAGGATCAGCGTGTGCGGGTCGCCGAGCAGTGCCGAAGCGATGCCGAGGCGCTGCCCCATTCCGAGCGAGAATCCGCCCGCGCGTTTACGTGCCACCGACCCGATGCCCGCAAGGTCGATGACCTCATCGACTCGGGAGGAGGGGATGCCGTGTGTCGCGGCCATGGCGCGGAGGTGGTTGCGAGCGGTGCGACCGGTGTGCACCGCCTTGGCGTCGAGGAGGACACCGACTTCGGTGAGAGGTGCGCGGAGCTTGCGGTACTCGCGTCCGGCGATGGTGGCACGCCCCGACGTCGGGCGGTCGAGGCCGACGATCATCCGCATGGTGGTCGACTTCCCGGCGCCGTTCGGGCCGAGGAAGCCGGTGACGCTGCCCGGCTTGACCGTGAACGACACGTCGTCGACGGCGGTCTTGTCTCCGAACCTCTTCGTGAGGCCTTCTGCTGTGATCATGGGCACAACGTTACGGAGCGCCCCGGGTGTCGCGCGTCCCCCTCAGGTACACATCTGACGGCGAAGTGTCCGACCCGCGTGGGACATCAGCGGTCAGGCGCGAGGGCGAGCCTGCACCCGCGCGGCCATCTCGTCTGAAGCGATGACGGCCTCGTCGATGATCTCCCGCGACGCCGGTGCGGTCAGCCAGTCATGGCTCAGGGTGGACGGGACGAGGAGGGGCATCCGGTCGTGCAGGTCGACGAGGTGAGGGGGAGCGGGACGCATCACGATGGAATAGCACGTGAACCACTCGCCGTCGGCCGTGCGGCCGCGCTGCGTGACCGCAGCCATGCCGAACAGAGTGCCGTCGTCGACGATGAACTCGTTCCACTGCCGAGACGGCTTCTGCATCTCGTACCAGCTCGTCGCGGGGACGATCGCTCTCGACTTCGCCCCGCCCGGACGCTCCTGCAGCCGCTCCGAGCGGGTGTTGATCGACGGGAACTTCGCCGGCTCGCCGTCGATGAGGAACCCCCACCACGCGGCTTCGAGGGTCGGGGCGGTGTCTGGCTGCACGATCAACGGGTTGAGGTTGCGCAGGTTCTTGCCCGTCGGGCGGACCGTCTCGCCCGCGTTCTCCTGCGCCCACACGCGGAGGCCCTCGAGCACCGCATCGTCGGCGGCGGCGAGGAGTTCGGCATCGGTGAATCGGGGATCGAGTCCGTAGCTCGCGCACATGCCGCCAGCGTAGTCCCGGCCTCCGACATTCGCGGAGAGAGGAGCGGGCGGCGGCTCGGGTAGGGTCGACAGGTGCCAGAGACCCGTCGACTTCCCGCTCCGCTGGCCCTCGGAGGAGCGGTCGCGATCGGTGTCATGACGGCGATCCAGGCGCGGATCAACGGGGTGCTCGGTGTGCGCGTCGACGATGGGATCGTCGCCGGCTTCCTCTCGTTCTCCGTGGGACTCGTGGCGCTCGCCGTCGTGATCTCCGCCCTCCCGTCGGCTCGGCGAGGCGTCGCACGCCTGTGGAGCGGCATCCGACACCAGACGATCCCCGTCTGGATGCTGCTCGGGGGAGCGTGTGGCGCACTCACCGTCTCGACGCAAGGTCTCACCGCCGGTGTGCTCGGCGTCTCCCTGTTCACCGTCGGTGTGGTGGCGGGGCAGACCGTTCACGGCCTCGTGCTCGATCGGATCGGATTCGGGCCCGCAGGAGTCGTGGCGGTCACGCCAGGGCGGGTGCTCGGGGGGCTGCTCGCGCTCGCCGCGGTCGGCATCTCGCTCTCCGGCGACGTGCTGGCCACCGCGCCGCTGTGGATGCTGCTGCTCCCGTTCGCCGCGGGTGTCGGGATCGCCTGGCAGGCAGCGACCAACGGGCGCCTGGCCCAGCGGGCGCGTTCGCCCCTCGCCGCCACTCTGATGAGCTTCATCGCCGGCACCGTGGTGCTCGCCCTGGCATCCGGGGTGAGCATCGCGTTCCGCGGCGCACCGGCGGGGCTTCCCACCGAGCCCTGGCTGTACCTCGGAGGGTTCCTTGGTGCCTCCTACATCCTCCTCGGCACGTTCATTGTGGCGCAGACCGGGGTGCTGCTCATGGGCCTGGGGTCGGTGCTCGGGCAATTGGTCACGTCGGTCGTGATCGACCTCATGTGGCCGCCCGCGGCCGGACCAGCGCTCTGGCAGGTGCTCGCGATGGTCGTCGTGGCCGTCGCGTCGGTGGTGGTCGCGGTTCCGTGGCCGCGTCGCCGCTGAGGGGTTACTTCTTCTCGGCCTTCTTCGCCTTCTCCGCTTTCTTGGCCTTCTTGGCCTTCTTCACCTTCTTCACCTTCTCGGTGTTCGTCGCCGTCTTCGGGGCATTCTCGGTATTCGCGTGCGGCATGCGCGTGACGAGTGTGCGTGCATCGACGGACTTGCGCCGACCGGGCTTCTTGTCTTCGGGCTTGCCTCCCACATACAGCCAGCCGAGGAGCTCCTCGTTCTCGGCGAGGCCGTGAGCTCTGGCGACCGCCTTCGCGCGCGTGTAGTGGCCGGTGCGCCAGATGACGCCCCACCCCGCTTCGTCGAGGAGCAGGCTCAGCATGTGGGCGACACCGGAGGCGACGGCCTCCTGTTCCCAACGGGGTACCTTCTCGCTCTTCCGGTAACTGGCGACGACGGCGATGAGCAGAGGGGCACGAAGCGGCTTCGACGAGGGCGAGGAGTCGCCCTGGGCTTCGGCGATCGCCGCGCCCAGCACCTCGCGATCCGCGCCGCGGAGTTCGATCAGCCGCCAGGGGCGCAGAGAAGAATGATCGGCCACACGGCCGGCCGCCGAGATGAACGTGAGAAGTTCGTCGCGAGTCGGGGCGGTGTCTTCGACCTTCGACCAGGACTGCCGTGCCAGGACAGCGTCGAGGGCGCTCACGAGGCTTCGGGAGTGAAGTTCAGTGCGATCGAGTTCATGCAGTAGCGGTCGCCGGTCGGCGTGCCGAATCCGTCGGGGAAGACATGGCCGAGGTGCGATCCGCAGTTGGCGCAGCGCACCTCGGTGCGCACCATCCCGAGGCTGTCGTCCTCGATGAGTTCGACCGCATCGGGGCGGATCGACTCGTAGAAGCTCGGCCATCCGCATCCGGAGTCGAACTTCGTGCCGCTCTTGAAGAGTTCGGCATCGCATGCGCCACAGGTGTACAGGCCCGCCCGCTCCTCATCGAGCAGCTCGCCGGTCCAGGCCCGCTCGGTCGCGGCCTGGCGCAGCACCGCGTACTGCTCTTCGCCGAGCTCCTCGCGCCATTCTTCTTCGGTCTTGTCCACGCTGTACGACATGTGTCCTCCTGAGTCCCGTCCATTCTCCCCCGTGCGACGGGGTATCGGGTGCTCCGGGTCAGAATGGACGCATGACGGATGCCGTGCAGGAACGATACGCACGATTCGCCCGTGACGAGGCCCCCGGCCGCAGCGCGCTGTACGCGGAATGGGCGGCCGGCGTGGCGGCCGATGTCGAGGTGAGGCGCATCCTGCTGCGGATTCCCGAGACCCGGAGGCAGCCGCCCCTCGTGTTCGCCGTCACCCGTCTGCTTGGGGCCGAGCTCGCCGGTTATCCGCAGTGGCGGGACTTCGTGCTGCGCAACGCCGACGAGGTCGTGGCGGAATGCGCCCGTCGCAGCCTGCAGACGAACGAACCGCTGCGCCTCGCCGCGCTGCTTCCCGTGCTGTCCGAGATCGAGGGTCCGATCGCGTTGCTCGAGATCGGAGCCTCCGCCGGGCTGTGTCTCTATCCCGACAGGTACTCGTACCGCTTCGTCGATGAAGAGGGTGCGCTCCGCGTCGGCCTTGATCCCGTGGAGGGACCGTCGACCGTCGTGCTGGAGAGCCGGGTGACCGGCGCGATGCCCCCGCTGCGGATGCCGCAGGTGGCGTGGCGGGCGGGCATCGATCTGGCGCCGCTCGACGCGGCCGACCCACGTGACCGGGGATGGCTGCGGGGACTCGTGTGGCCGGGTGAGGAGGGACGGGAGCAGCGGATCGATGCTGCGCTCGAGATCGCGGCCTCCGATCCCGCACTGCTCCTCGTCGGAGACGCTCTGGAACGCATCGATGCCCTGGCGGCTGCCGCGCCTGGGAATGCCACGCTCGTCATCACCACGCCCGGAGTGCTGGTGCACATCCCGCGAGCGCAGCGGAACGCGCTGGTCGCCCGCATAGCAGCGCTGGACGCCCGCTGGATCACGATCGATCCGCCGGGCGCGCTCGACGTCTGGGTGCCGTCGGTGGATGCGGACGGCTGGCCGGGCTTCGTCGTCGCCATCGACGGGAGGGTGCGCGCCGCCGCTGATCCCCTCGGAGGCTGGTGGGAGTGGCGAACGTCTCCCTCGACCGTCGCGTCCTAACCTGGACTCATGCTCGGAGACCTGACGGAGCGCGATCGCGCGATCCTCGCCATCGAGGTCGCCTGGCCGCGGCACGGCTCAGCCAAGGAAGAAGTCATCCGCGCCCAGCTGGGCATGAGTTCGGCCCGCTATTACCAGCTCCTCGGGCGGCTCATCGAGTCGGAAGCCGCTCTGGAGTACGATCCGATGCTGGTGCGGCGGCTGCGCCGCATCCGGGATTCACGCGCCAGGCAGCGCTCGGCTCGCACACCGGGTTTCGTCGGCTGAGAAGAGCCGTCGGCGGCTTCCCGAATCGGGTGTTCCGCGCCGCGGATCAGAATGCCAGGAAGGTGACGCTAGCATCGAGGGGTGTCCAAGCCCTCCCGCGATCGCTTCGATGACGTTCCCCGTTCCTCCGGACGTGTGGGAGCGCATCGCGCCGAAGCTCCGGGGATGAACGGCTGGGTCGTGCTGCTCTGGTCCTTCGTCGCCGCCCTCGTCCTCATCATCGCCGGGATCTTCGGTTCCCTCGTGGTGATGGGGCGCATCTCGCTCTTTCCCGAGGCGGCGTCCACGCCGGTCCCCACTCCGGTCGAGACGGGTGTGGTGGACACCTCGGTCTCCGTGATGATCCTCAACGGCACGCCGGACGAGGGGCTCGACACGCAGATGCGGGACGTCCTCGTCAACAATGGATGGGCGCCGGACATCGTCTTCGCCGGAGACAGCTCGAGTCAGGACTTCGCCACCACCACCGTCTTCTACGTCAACGATGAGGATGAGCTCGCCGCGATCGGATTGGCGAACCTCCTCGGTGGCGCTGCCGTGCAGCAGAGCGACTATTACTCCGGTCAGACGGAGGACGGTCTGAAGCAGTTCACGGTGGTGATCGGCCTCGATCGATCGAGTTCCGCGCCCGAGACGCCCGGGGAGACCCCGGCCCCCTGACCTCCGCGTGCGCCACTCCTCCGGCGGCTTGCACTCGAAGGTGTCGAGTGCCAGAATGGCGTTAGCACTCTCTTACTCTGAGTGCTAAACCCAACGTCTACGTCCAGGAGGGACGAAAAAACTCATGGCAAAGATCATTGCTTTCGATGAGGAGGCCCGCCGCGGCCTCGAGCGCGGCCTGAACATCCTCGCCGACGCGGTCAAGGTCACCCTCGGCCCGCGTGGCCGCAACGTCGTTCTCGAGAAGAAGTGGGGAGCCCCCACGATCACGAACGACGGTGTCTCCATCGCCAAGGAGATCGAGCTGGACGACCCGTACGAGAAGATCGGCGCGGAGCTCGTCAAGGAGGTCGCCAAGAAGACCGACGACGTCGCAGGTGATGGCACCACGACCGCCACGGTCCTCGCTCAGGCTCTGGTCCGCGAGGGTCTGCGCAACGTCGCAGCCGGCGCCGACCCCATCTCGCTCAAGCGCGGCATCGAGAAGGCCGTCGCCGCGATCACCGAGGAGCTGCTCGCCAGCGCCAAGGAGATCGACTCGAAGGAGCAGATCGCTGCCACGGCTTCCATCTCCGCTGCTGACCCCGCGATCGGCGAGCTCATCGCCGAGGCGATCGACAAGGTCGGCAAGGAAGGCGTCGTCACCGTCGAGGAGTCGCAGACGTTCGGTACCGAACTCGAGCTCACCGAGGGCATGCGCTTCGACAAGGGCTACCTGAACCCGTACTTCGTCACGGACCCGGAGCGCCAGGAGGCTGTCTTCGAGGACCCGTACATCCTCATCGCGAACCAGAAGGTCTCCAACATCAAGGACCTCCTGCCCATCGTCGACAAGGTGATCCAGGACGGCAAGGAGCTCGTCATCATCGCCGAGGACGTCGAGGGCGAGGCTCTCGCGACGCTCGTCCTGAACAAGCTCAAGGGCATCTTCAAGTCGGTCGCCGTCAAGGCTCCCGGCTTCGGCGACCGCCGCAAGGCGCAGCTGCAGGACATCGCGATCCTCACCGGTGGACAGGTCATCACCGAAGAGGTCGGCCTCAAGCTCGAGAACGCCACGCTCGACCTGCTGGGTCGTGCGCGCAAGGTCATCGTCACCAAGGACGAGACCACGATCGTCGAGGGTGCCGGTGAGGCAGACCAGATCGAGGGTCGCGTCACGCAGATCCGTCGCGAGATCGAGAACACCGACAGCGACTACGACCGCGAGAAGCTGCAGGAGCGCCTGGCGAAGCTCGCCGGTGGTGTGGCCGTCATCAAGGCCGGAGCCGCGACCGAGGTCGAGCTCAAGGAGCGCAAGCACCGCATCGAGGACGCTGTCCGCAACGCGAAGGCGGCCGTCGAGGAGGGCATCGTCCCCGGTGGTGGCGTCGCGCTCATCCAGTCCGGAACGAAGGCGCTCGACGCGCTCTCGCTCACGGGTGACGAGGCGACCGGCGCGAACATCGTCCGGGTCGCGATCCAGGCTCCGCTGAAGCAGATCGCGCTGAACGCCGGTCTCGAGGCCGGTGTCGTCGCGAACAAGGTCGCCGAGCTCCCCGCGGGCCAGGGCCTGAACGCGGCTACGGGCGAGTACGTCGACATGTTCGGCGCCGGCATCATCGACCCCGCGAAGGTGACCCGCTCGGCGCTGCAGAACGCAGCCTCGATCGCGGCGCTGTTCCTCACCACCGAGGTCGTCGTCGCTGACAAGCCGGAGAAGGCCGCTGCTCCCATGGGTGACCCGTCGGGTGGCATGGACTTCTGATCCTGCTCTCATGACAGAACGCCCCCGGCTTCGGCCGGGGGCGTTCTGCGTCGATACGCGTGTGCGTCAGCGG
The DNA here is from genome assembly GCF_000455825.1 of Microbacterium maritypicum MF109. Classification (GTDB taxonomy): domain Bacteria; phylum Actinomycetota; class Actinomycetes; order Actinomycetales; family Microbacteriaceae; genus Microbacterium; species Microbacterium maritypicum_A. The sequence goes on along the minus strand of NZ_ATAO01000113.1, from coordinate 6,969 downwards.
AACAGGCTGGCCGAGTACTGATCGGCGTCTGCGTACTGGGTCGCGACCGCGCCGAGCGACGTTCCGATCGATTCGAGCACCTGCTCCACATGGAGCTGCGCGCCCTGCCACTGCTCGGCGCACGTCTGGAAAGCATGGGATGCCGTGCCGGACCACGTCGACTGCAGCTGTCGGAGCTGCGCCATCAGAGTCGCGGACTCGCCCTGCAAGCGCTCGATCGTTGCGCGGGTGGCGCCGTGGGCCGCGTAGACGGCCTCGGTGTCGACGGTGAAGACAGACATGGGAACTCCTTCTCGTAGGGGTTCCGAGGCTAAGCGAGCGTCGGCGTCCGTATCCTCTCCGGGTCGCTGTCATCCCGTGCGCTGTGAGCAACGGGGCAGCCGGGCAGGCGGTGCAGAGAGCGCCCGGCGTCGGAACGGCCGCTACGGCAGGTCGAGTCGATCCAGAGGCTGCGTGTCTTCGAGGAGATGCGCAGGCGTGGCGCGCGCCGGTGCGAGCGGGAGAGTCACAGTGAACGTCGCACCCCCACCCGGAGTCTCCGATACATCGACGCCGCCGTGGAGCGCTTTCAGGATCGACGCGACGATCGCGAGTCCGAGGCCGGAGCCTCCGGTCTCCCGCGCGCGGGAGGTGTCGGCACGCCAGAAGCGTTCGAAGATCTGCTCCCGGATCTGCGGCGGGATGCCCTCGCCGTGATCGACGATCGCGATGCTCGCGGTGCCGGCCGCCCGGTCGGAGTCGACCACGATCTCGATCGGCCCGTCCTCGGGGGAGAAGCGGCGCGCATTGCCCAGGAGATTCGTGACGACCTGGCGGACCTTGTTCTCTTCGCCGAGCACGATCGGCGGGGTGCGCACGGGCAGATCGGGAACTTCAGTGAAGTCGATCGCGGGAGTCTGGTCCGGCTGCCGTGGGCGTCGGCGAAGACGCGAGAGCGTGGCTCGGGAGAGGCCTCGCGGCGTCGGCGGCTGCGGTGGTTGGAGCGGTGGGATCTCGTGCAAAGGTACCGCGGTCTTGCTGTCCGCGGTGCGGTCGATCACCGTCACGGTCCGGCCGGGGGCCGCGGCACGCAGATCGAGCGCTGCATCCCGCGCGATCGGCCGTAGGTCGAGGGGGACGATCTCCGGTTCGCGCTCCTCGTCGAGCCGGGCGAGAGCGAGGAGGTCCTCCACCAGGACCCCCATCCTGATCGCTTCCTTCTCGATGCGCTCCATGGCCCGCGCCGTGTCCTCCTCGCCCTTGATCGCGCCCATGCGGTAGAGCTCCGCGTAGCCGCGCACGCTCACCAGGGGGGTGCGCAGCTCGTGGCTCGCATCGCCGATGAAGCGCCGCATGTGCTGCACGGTGCGGTCCCGCTGTGCGAGCGAGCGATCGACCCGGTCGAGCATCGTGTTGATGGCGGTGTTCAGCCGGCCGACCTCGGTGGTCGGCTCGAGGTCGGTCAGCCGCTGCCGGAAGTCGCCGGCCGCGATCGACATGGCGGTGGCCTCGACCTGACCGAGCCTGCGGAACGTGAGGGTCACGAGCCCGCGCGTCAGCAGCGCGGCGATCAGGATCGTGATCAGGGCGATCGAGATGTAGATGCCGAAGTACTGGCTGATGATGCGGTCGGCGGGTGCGAGGGGAAGAGCGACCAGCTGGATGCGCAGGACACCGCCTTCCGAGGGGACGACGGCGACCGCCGCGTGGAACAGCTCGCCTTCGGCTCCCGTCATCTCGAGCGGGATCTGATCCGTGTTGGCGGTCGCCTTCGCGAGCGAGTACTGCGAGGGGAAGAGGGGCGCCTGGCCCGAGGTGCCTCGTGCCGTGGCGCGGAGTTCACCCGTCGCATCGTAGATCGCGAAGGAGAAGTCTCGAGGCTGCTCATCGCGCGGGCTGTAGGTGGTGACGCCGTCGACCGTCACCGTGTCGAAGTAGCGGTCGACGAGATCGCTCGAGACCAGGGCGGGCAACTGGGCATCGATGTTCGCGACCAGGGCGTTGCGCAGGATCGGCACCGTGCCGATACCCGCGACGAGCAGCCCGAGCGCCAGCACCGCCACCGTGACGCCGGTGACCTTGGCCCGAAGGCTGATGCGCCGCCACCAGCCGGTGACCGCATCGGGCTTGTGCGCCATGCGGTCCTCCCCGGTGCGGCGGCTGCGCCGCGAGGCGGCGTCGTTGGTGGTGCGGTGGTCGTCAGACCGTCTTGCCGACCTTCAGCATGTAGCCGAAGCCGCGCTTGGTCTGGATGAGCGACTCCTCGGTGTGCGGGTCGATCTTGCGACGCAGGTAGGAGATGTAACTCTCGACGATGCCGGCGTCACCATTGAAGTCGTACTCCCACACGTGGTCGAGGATCTGCGCCTTCGACAGCACGCGGTTGGGGTTGAGCATCAGGTAGCGCAGCAGCTTGAACTCGGTCGGGCTCAGCTCGATCGGTTCCTTGCCGACATGAACGTCGTGCGTGTCCTGGTCCATGGACAGCTCGCCGGCGCGGATGATCGACTCCTCGTCGGCCTGCATCGTACGGCGGAGGATGGCCTGAGCCCTGGCGACGATCTCGTCGAGGCTGAAGGGCTTGGTGACGTAGTCGTCGCCACCCGCGTTGAGTCCCTCGATCTTGTCCTCGGTGCCGTCCTTCGCCGTGAGGAACAGGATGGGCGCCGTGAATCCCGCACCGCGGAGGCGCTTGGTCACGCTGAACCCGTTCATGTCGGGCAGCATGACGTCCAGGATGATGAGGTCGGGTTCCTCTTCGAGGACGGCCGAGATCGTGGCGGCGCCGTTGGCGACCGTCTTCACCTGGAATCCGGCGAAGCTGAGACCCGTGGAGAGCAGGTCGCGGATGTTGGGTTCGTCGTCGACGACCAGGATGCGCGGAGCAGTCATGTCCCCATTATGGTGACTTCGGCCATGGGGATGCTGACTATTGTGCGGAACGGCGTGGAGTCGCCCCTTCGGGAAGCGTGCGCACGCATCCTTCGATGCTGTGTGCACAGTCCGTAGGAGCGAGATCGTCCCGGGGGTGGATGCGCCGCACAGGTGCACGGGGGAGGATCGATGCATGAGCTGGAACGAGGACGTCACCGTCGCCCCCGGAAGCCCTGAAGCCCCCGGAAGCCCCGTCGCCCTGCCGGACGCGCCTGATGTCGATCAGGTCGCCTATCATCGGCTGGCGCATCTGCGTCCGCGGTATCGCTGGTGGCGCATGCTGCTGACCGGACTCGTCGGCATCGCCCTCTACGTCGCGATCCTCGTGATCGTGATCGTGCCGTTGGCCATCGTGTCGATGTTCGTCCCCGGGTGGGGTGTCGAATCGCAGACGCTCCTCGCCACCTCGCAGTTCTTCGACCTCGACCGGCCGTGGCTGCTCGTCGCACTGGTGCTGCCGCTGATCCTGATGATCCCCGCACTGCTGCTGGCCTCGCGCATGGTGGAGGGTCGCGGTGTGGGGCTGCTGTCATCGGTCACCGGACGGCTGCGGATGGGGTGGCTCGGAAAGAGCCTGTTGCTGGCGCTCGCCGTGTTCGCCGTCTACTTCGTTGCGGTGCTGGGTTGGTCGGCCCTGAGCGGCGATGCGGTCGTCGCGGACTTCTCCCACCCCGGGCTCTGGACGATGGTGCTGCTCGTGCTGCTGCTCATCCCTTTTCAAGCCGCCGCGGAGGAGTATGTGTTCCGCGGATACCTGATGCAGTTGGTCGGGAGCTGGCTCCGTCATCCCGCCTTCGCGATCCTGCTGCCCGTGCCGCTGTTCGTGCTCGGTCACGGCTACGACATCTGGGGCGCGGCGAGCGTGGGCATGTTCGCGATCGTCGCCGCCTGGCTGACCTGGCGTACGGGGGGACTCGAAGCCGCGATCTCCCTGCACATCGTCAACAACGTGCTCATCTTCCTGCTCGGATCCGTCACGCTGGTCGATGCCAACGCGACTTCGGGGACCGCCGTCGACCTGCTCGCCTCGGCACTGGCCATGGTCGTCTACGCCCTGCTCGCCGACCGCTGGGCTGCAAGGCTCGGGATCGCACGCACGGCCCGGGCCGCATCCGCGCCGGCCGGAGTGCTCGGAACCCATCGACTGGGCGGCGTACTGCACGGCCGCACCACCGGAGCATGATCTCCCGAGGTCAGGCAGCGATCGCGTCCGAGTCCATGATCGTGTAGCTGTAGCCCTGCTCGGCCAGGAAGCGCTGACGGTTCTGGGCGTAGTCCTGGTCGATGGTGTCGCGGGCCACGAGGGTGTAGAAGCTCGCGGTGTGGCCCGACTGCTTCGGGCGCAGCAGGCGGCCCAGACGCTGGGCTTCCTCCTGACGCGATCCGAACGACCCGGACACCTGGATCGCGACGGAAGCCTCGGGAAGGTCGATCGAGAAGTTCGCCACTTTCGACACCACGAGCAGCGAGATGTCGCCTTCACGGAACGCACGGTAGAGCTCTTCGCGCTCGTCGACCGGGGTCGCGCCGGTGATCTGCGGGGCGTTCAGGGCCTCGGAGAGCGACTCGAGCTGATCGAGGTACTGCCCGATCACGAGGATGCGTTCGCCCTCGTGCTTCGCGATGAGCTCGCGCACGGCCTGGACCTTCGCCGGGGCGGACGCCGCGAGACGATACCGCTCATCGTCGGTCGCCGCGGCGTACTCGAGCCGGTCGTCCGGCGGCAGATCGACGCGCACCTCGTAGCAGGCGGCGGGGGAGATGAAGCCCTGCGCTTCGATCTGCTTCCAGGGGGCGTCGAAGCGCTTCGGGCCGATCAGGCTGAAGACGTCGCCCTCGCGACCGTCCTCGCGCACGAGGGTGGCGGTGAGGCCGATGCGGCGGCGCGCCTGCAAGTCGGCGGTCAGCTTGAAAACCGGCGCGGGGAGCAGGTGGACCTCGTCGTACACGATGAGCCCCCAGTCGAGCGCGTCGAGCAACGCCAGGTGGGCGTACTCGCCTTTGCGCTTCGCGGTGAGGATCTGGTAGGTCGCGATGGTGACGGGCTTGACCTCTTTCGCCTGGCCCGAGTACTCGCCGATCTCCTCGGGGGTCAGACTGGTGCGCTTGAGCAGTTCGTCGCGCCACTGCCGCGCCGACACCGTGTTCGTGACGAGGATCAGCGTCGTCGTCTTGGTCGCGGCCATCGCGCCGGCGCCCACGATCGTCTTGCCGGCACCGCAGGGCAGCACGACCACGCCCGATCCGTCCTTCGCGAAGGCGTCGACGGCATCCTGCTGGTAGGGACGGATGTGCCAGCCGTCCTCGGCGAGGTCGATGTCGTGCGGGGTGCCCGGGGTGTACCCGGCGAGGTCTTCGGCGGGCCAGCCGATCTTCAACAGCTCCTGTTTGATCTGCCCGCGCGCCCAGGCATCGACGACGAACGTCTCCGGTGTCGGGTGCCCGATGAGCAGCGGCTGGATGCGCTTGTTGTTCGCGACCTGCGCCAGCACCGCGGGGTCGGAGGAGCGCAGGATGAGCGTTCCCTCCTCATCGCGTTCGATGACCAGACGCCCGTAACGGTTGACGGTCTCGCGCAGATCGACGGAAACCGAGGGTGGCACCGGGAAGCGCGACCAGCGGTCCAGCGTCTCGAGCATGTCCTCGGCGGTGTGCCCTGCGGCGCGGGCGTTCCACAGACCCAGACGCGTGATCCGGTACGTGTGGATGTGCTCGGGAGCCCGTTCCAGTTCGGCGAAGATCGCCAGTTCATGCCGGGCGCTCTCGGCATCGGCATGGGCGACTTCGAGCAGCACGGTGCGATCGCTCTGGACGATCAGGGGGCCATCAGACATAGCTCACCAGTTTAGCGGTCGTGCGGGGTGCGAGGCCTATGACGCGACGATCGTCGCTGTGAGGATGCTCGACACGGGAAGTGTCCGTTCGACATCGGCTGCACGGTCGCGCCCGCGGAGTCGGCCACCGCCCATCCCGGTCGCTTCCAGGAGGAGCTGTCGGGTGGACCCGTCCGGCATCCCCACCGTGACTTCGAGGACCGACTTCGCCCGCACGGCGGCTTCGAGCTCGCGGTCGAGCCACGCGGCGTCGGCATCGGGCCCCTGGTGGGACCGGAGCCGCGTGATCAGCGGCATGAGGTCTGTGGAGTCTCCGCTCGGAGCGGGGGCAGGGGGAGCGGGGTGGCGCTCCCGCACCAGGAGGGATCCGTCGGGGCCGACGAGCGTCGCGGGGTACCGCGCGTCCGTGAGAGCCCAGTACACCGTGTCGCGTCCGACGCGTGTGGTCAGGGAATCGAGATGCGCCGACAGAGCCAGCGGACGCAGCGACTGGTCCACCGCCATCGCCTGGATGAGGTGAGCGTCGGAGCTCTCGATCCGCGTGCGGCCGGTCTCGTCGTCCGTCGAGACGCGGACGAGTCCGTGACGCTGCGCTGTCTGCGCGATCAGGTAGCCGAGGGGCTGCGGGATTCCCGTGAGGGAGACGGAGGTGAGGAAATCGAGGATCGACGCCTCGGTCTCGCCGGCGACGAACGCGTGCGCCACGGACTCGGAGGTGAAACGGTACGACGACGCCTGGGCCGCGGACTCACGGGCGGCGATCGTGCGCAGCCGCACATCCAGCGCCGGCTGCAGCGGACCCGGTGCGATCGCGGTCAGGTCGTTCTGCAGGAAGATGCGATCGACCTCGGCCGGCAGCAGTCGCGCGAGAGCCTCGGCCTCCGCGTCGCCTCCGCGTCGCAGGCTCACCGCCCATGCGGGTTCGGTGCCGTCTTCGGCGATCAGGCCGAGGAGCGCGGCCGCATCCTGCAGGACGTGCGCACGCTCGGCCCAGGTGGGATCCCAGGGGTGGGCGAACGGCCAGGCCTCCGGAGGAACCCATCCGCCGCCTGCGGAACGGACACCACGGGGAAGGGCGTCCCGGAATGCGGTGACCAAGACAGCCCATCGGTCCGCTGCCGACGAACGCAGCCATTCCTCTGCGGACTGGCTCGATCGCAGCCGCCGGTCCGCGGACACGGCGAGCCCGGCCTGGAGGGCGATCGCGGCGAGGGTGTCGACG
>NZ_ATAO01000112.1 GCF_000455825.1 Microbacterium maritypicum MF109 | reverse complement strand
ACGGTCGGCCCTCTTCGTCGTATGCGCCGCTCTCACACCGAGTGTCCGCGCGGGAGGTCGAGTGCTGCTGGGCGCGCCGACGCCTTCAGTCGCTGCCACGCGTGTCATCGCGTCGCGCGCGGGTCTGCTCCGCCCGCGCCGAGAGCAGCGCGTCGGCCGGATACCCGACCTCGGTGAGGATCAGGCCTCGCGCGGCCAGCACCTTGAACTCGCTCGTCCTCGTCAGCGCGTCACGCAGCACCACCAGGTCGTCCACATCGAGACGCCGCTCCCCCACCGCCACGCAGGCGCCGACCAGTGCGCGCACCATGCTGTGGCAGAACGCGTCGGCCTTGACCTCCGCCACGAGCACGCCATCGGCATCGCGCTCCCAGCGGTAGTCGAGCAGGGTGCGGATCGTCGTCGCCCCTTCCCTGGGCTTGCAGTACGCCGCGAAGTCGTGCAGCCCGATGAGCGTACGCGCGGCGGCATCCATCGCCTGATCGTCGAGCCGCCCGCGAACCGTGGTCGTGTCGTGGCGGCGCAGCGGATCGAAACCGGCCTGCGCGTCGGCGAGACGGTATCGGTAGCGACGCCACACCGCAGAGAATCGGGCGTCGAACCCCTCCGGGGCGATCGACGTCCGCGTGACCGTGACGTCGGAGTAGGCGCCGAGCACGCCCCTCATGCGACCGGCGATGGTCTCCGCGGGCTCCAGCGGCGCGCGTCCCTGCCGGGCCTCGATGCGCGCCCACTGTCTCTCATCCAGGTCGACGTGCGCGACCTGGCCGCTTGCGTGCACACCGGCGTCGGTGCGCCCCGCGACCACGAACTGCACGTCGGATCCGACGATCCGGGCGAGCGCGGCCTCCAGCGTGCCCTGCACGGTGCGGAGAGTCGGCTGCTTCGCCCACCCGCGGAAGTGGGTGCCGTCGTAGGCGATGTCGAGCCGGATGCGCACGGAGCAAGCCTAGGACACGCGCTTCTCCCCCACCGGTCGCCCCTCAGCGTTCGACGAGGATCCCGTCCTCATCGCTGTAGAGGTGGGCCCCGGGCCGGAACACCACCCCGGTGATCACGAGCGTCACGTCGCGCTCACCCGTGCCGAGCTTGGCGCTCTTGCGCGGATTGGTGCCCAGAGCCTTCACCCCGAGGTCGAGCGCGTCGATGGCGACGCGGTCCCGGATCGCCCCGTTGATGACCACGCCCGCCCACCCGTTCGCAACGGCCGATGCCGCGATCAGATCGCCCATGAGCGCCGTCTCGAGCGATCCGGCGCCATCGACGACGAGCACGGCCCCCTCGCCGGGGCTCGCGAGGACGGACTTCACGATCGCATTGTCCTCGAAGCAGCGGACGGTACGGATCGGCCCGTCGAATGCCGTTCTGCGCCCGAACGAGCGCAGCTGCAGCGAAAGGGATTGGATCCCTTCTCCGAGCTGGTCGTAGAGGTCGGCCGTCGCGACCGGCATCCTCAGATGCCTCCGTCGATCGAACGGATCGTCACCGCAGGCTCGTCCGGCACCATCACCTCGGTCTCGCGGTTCAGGCTCTCGCCGCGGAAGAACCGCTTCGACCGCGGGAACAGGTACCAGACGAACATCAGCACCAGGCCGAAGGCCAGCGATCCGACACCGATGACGAAAGTGCCGCCGATGCCGAACAGCACCGTGTAGCCGTAGTCGACGTCCCACATGTCGATCGCCGACTGGAGGAACGCCCACGTGAGCATGAGTCCGCCCAGCAACGGGAACAGGCCCTTGAAGAAGAACTCGCGGGCGGACGACGTCAGGTCCTTGCGGAAGTACCACACGCAGGCGAAGCCGGTGATGGCGTAGTAGAACGCGATCGCGAGACCGAGCGAGAGGATCGAGTCCTGAAGGATGTTGTCGCTGATCAGCGTCATCCCGACGTAGTAGACGGAGGCGACCACTCCCATGACGATCGTCGAGAACGACGGGGTCTTGTAGGTCGGGTGCACGTCCTTGAACTTCGCGGGCAGGGCACGGTAGACACCCATCGCGAGTGTGCCGCGGGCCGTCGGCAGGATCGTGGTCTGGGTCGACGAGATCGCCGAGATGATCACCGAGACCACCAGCACCCATCCGAACGGGCCGAGCAGCCCGTCCTTGATCGCCAGGAAGAAGTCGTCGGCGTTCGCCTCGTTGCCCAGGCCCGTGCCGTCCTCGCCGAGACCCGCGTACATCATGGCCGCGATGGTCACGGCGACGTAGGTGAACAGCAGGATCACGGTCGTCAGCAGCGCGGCACGACCCGGGATGCGCTTCGGGTCCTTGGTCTCCTCGTTGAGAGCGAGGCAGGTGTCCCATCCCCAGTAGATGAACAGCGCGAGCAGGATGGCCTCGGTGAAGCCCGACCAGTCGGTGAACGCGAACGGGTTCATCCACTCCCAGTCGAAGGGGGTCGGGTTCGGGGCGGTGCCGGCGAAGAACTGCCAGAGCGCCGCGACGACGAAGATCGCGAGCGCCAGGTACTGGATCCCGAGCAGGATGTTCTGGATGCGCTCGCCGATCTCGACCCCGCGCCAGCTGACCCACGTCATCGCCGCGATGAAGAGCACGGCGACGACCACGACACGCCAGTCGTTGTTCTCGAGGTCCTGTCCGATCAGCGACCAGAAGTAGACCGAGGCGATCTGGGCGAGGTTGGCGAGCACGACCATGCCGGCGACCGCGACACCCCAACCGCCCATCCATCCCACCCAGGGGCCGAACGCCTTGGTCCCCCAGGTGAAGGTCGTGCCGCAGTCGGGCACCGCGTTGTTCAGCTCGCGATAGGCGAAGGCGATCAGGAGCATCGGGACGAAGGCGATGATGAAGGCGATCGGAGCCTGCGCGCCGACGGCGAGCACCACGAAACCGAGCGTCGCGACCAGCGAGTAGACCGGGGCCGTCGAGGCGAGACCGATGACGGTCGACCCCCAGAGTCCCAGTGTTCCCGCAGCCAGACCCTTGCCGTCGGGTCGTTCCAGATGAATCGGCGTCGTTGCTGCCATGTCAGAACAGTAGAGCCACCACGGTTATCGCGTCAATGGGTTTCTTCGACCATCTGAATCCGAAGCACAAGATGCGCCTTGACGACGGATTCCGTCGATTCAGGTCCTTTCGAGCATGGCGTCAGCATGATCGGCCACCCACTCCATCAGGGGCAGCATCCGCTCCATCAGATCGCGGCCGAGCGGCGTCAGGCTGTACTCCACGTGCGGGGGCACGGTCGGGAGCGATTCCCGGTGGACCAACCCGTCGTCCGCGAGCGTGCGCAGCGTGGACGCGAGCATCTTCTCACTGATCCCGCCGACCTCCCGACGCAGCGCACCCCAACGGTGGGTGCCGTCGGACAGGCAGGAGAGCACGAGAACTCCCCACTTGCTCATGATGTGATCGAGGACGACCCGCGTTCCACAATTCTGATCGAAGACGAATGGAGTCGATTCTTTTATCTGCGCGAAACTAACCGTCATGTGGGTACCTTACTTCAAAGTGGGTACCGTCGGATTGGAATGCCGGATGCCCACCCCGTGGTTGTCGAGGGTGTCACCTAAGAAAGGACCCTCATGACCATCCTCGTCACCGGCGCCACCGGCAACCTCGGCCGCCTCATCATCGCCAGCCTGCTCGAGCGCGGAGCCGCTCCGCAGTCGATCGTCGCCGGAGCCCGCGACACGGCCAAGGCCGCTGATCTGGGCGTGCGCGTCGTCCCCCTCGACTACACCGACCCCGCATCCGTCGCCGCTGCCGTCGAGGGTGTCGACACCGTCGTGCTGGTATCCGGATCCGAGGTCGGCCAGCGCGTCGCACAGCACCAGGCGGTCATCGAGGCCGCCAAGGCCGCCGGCGTCTCCAAGTTCGTCTACACGAGCGCCCCGAAGGCGACCACGAGCGACCTGATCCTGGCGCCGGAGCACAAGGCGACCGAAGAGCTCATCGCGGCCGCGGGACTGCCCGCGGTGATCCTCCGCAACAACTGGTACACCGAGAACTACGCCGCCGACCTCGCGCGCGCCGCCGAGACGGGCGTGCTCGCCGCCGGCGCCGGCGACGGACGTGTCGCCTCGGCGAGCCGCAAGGACTTCGCCGAAGCCGCGGCCGCAGTGGCGCTCGAGGACGGGCACATCGGCGAGGTCTACGAGCTGGGCGGCGACGTCGCCTGGAACTACTCCGACCTCGCCGCGGCGTTCGCCGAGGTGACGGGACGAGAGGTCTCGTACGTCCCGCTCGGCTTCGACGACCAGATCGCCGCGCTCCGCGGCGCCGGCCTCGACGAGGGTACGGCCGGATTCGTCGCTGCGCTCGACGCCGGAATCAAGAACGGCGCCCTCGGCGACACCGACGGCACGCTCGCACGTCTGATCGGCCGCCCGACGACCCCGCTCGCCGAGGGGCTGCGCGCCGCCTCCGCCTGATCCCGCGGGGAGACCGCGTGCCGTCGTCCCCCCGGACGGCGGCACGCGGTGGCTTTCATCGCTGGGTCAGGTCGCCGCGTGCGCTTGCACCGGAACCTGCACGTGAGCGACGGTGAGGGTGATGCTCTCACGGCGGACGCCGCGCTCCGCGAGCACCGCATCGACGGCCGCCTGCACGGCGTGGAGGATCTCCGCCGAACGCGCTGCGGAGTCGACACCGAGGGTCGCCTCGATGACCATACCGTCACCGTTCCCGGCGACGGAGACGATCGGCTCCTCGTTCGTGCGCACGCCGATCGCCTCGGCCCCCGCACGCAGCAGGTTCGAGATCAACGACCCGGACCGATAGACGCTGCGGACGCCCGGCGTCGACCGGACGACCGCCTCGATCGCTGCGGCGAGCTCGCCGCGCTCCTGTGCATCCATCAGCTCTCCCCCGCCCACGACGACACCTCCCGGATGTCTCTGATCGCGATGTCGATCGCGACGACGTTCAACTCGGTGTGTGCACGCAGACCACGATCCACCTCGGCTCGCAGCTCGGCGGCGACCTTCGGGATGGACTGTCCGTGCAGCGCGCTCGCATCGATCTCGACACGGATCGGGGTCCCGGGTCGGGTCACGTCCCCGTCGAGTCGGCACCGTCCGATGAGAAGGCCGGGCACGGCGTTCTCCGCCGACCGGATGAGTCCTCGCACCGCACCCTCGGTGATCGCGAGATCCACCTGCGGATCCGGAGACTCGAATGGGATGCGCCTTCCGGCGCGCGCATCCATGGCGATGCCACTGAGGATGCGATCGACCCAGTTCTCGTCGACCGGAGGTTCGGCAGCGGCTTCCGCAGCGATGAGCTCGGCACCGAGCCCCTGCAGCCGTGTCAGTGCGTCGAGTGCGAGCTGGCAACCGGGAGACTCGTCGATCGAGCGATCTGCGGGCTGTCGCCCCGCATCGAGATAGTCGGTGAGCTCGTCGAGCGTGTGCCCGTCGAGATCGGTCGGTTCCAGGCCGAGCCGGCGGACGTCGGGACTCTCTCTGTCGTCGGTCATCGCCACTCCTCCATCCGTACGATCATGTATTTCCGTGCTCGGGCGAGCAGTCCGCGGGCCGTCGAGACGGGGATGTCGAGCTCCTCGGAGATCTCCTCATAGGAGTACCCGCCGATCTCCCGCAGAACCCAGCACTCGCGCTGCGCATCCGGCAGCTCGCGCAGGGCGGCACCGAGCGCCGCGACGCCCGCGCGCGCTTCGACGACCGCGGTCGGCGACGCGTGCAGCGGGGCGGGACGGTCGATCGAGTCGATGTCCACGGCCGGTCGGGTCGCACGGATGCGATCGACGGCCTTCCGACTGACGATCCGCATCAGCCAGCTCTTCACCTTGGTCGGGTCGTCGAGCTCGCCGAACCGCTGCCAGGCGGTGACGAAGGATTCCTGGACGATGTCGTCGACATCGGCCGATGCGTTCAGCATCCGCTGCGTGTACGCCCGCATCATGGGCGTGTACCTGCGCACGAGAACCGCGAACGCCGCGACGTCGCCATCCATCGCGCGGCCGGCGACGATGCCGTCGTCCGCATGTTCGAGCGCTGTGCGAAAGCGTTCGTCTTCCATCTACCCCACCCCTCGACCCGATCCCCTGAGAGGTTCGGAACAGTCGCCCCACCGGATCGGATCATTTCTCACCCACCTGGGAAGGATCGGGGAGAGGCCGCGCGGCCTCTCCCCGCCTCGTCACTTCTTGAAGGCATCCTTCACGTTCTCGGCGGCGTCGCGGACGTCGCCCTTCGCCTGCTCGGCTTTGCCCTCGGCGACGAGCTTGTCGTTGTCGGTGAGCTTGCCGACTGTCTCCTTCGCCTTGCCGGAGACCTTCTCCACAGCGGCCTTGATCTTGTCTTCAGCACTCATGGCTTCTCCTTCTCCCATATCGGCCCCGGAGTTCGGGACCGCGTCTTCGACGAGGCGCCCTATGCGGTCGGCGCGTCGTCCGTGTCGTTGTCATCGTCGGAGGGCACGTGCACGTCGTCGATGGTGACGTTGACCTCGACGGCCTGCACGCCCACCAGCTCGACGATGTCCCGGTGGATGGCTGCGCGCACGTCGTCGGCGACCTTCTGCAGCGACACCGGATACTCCGCGACGATCGTCACATCGACCGTGATCTGTGCTTCGCCGACCGCGACGCTGATCCCCTGCGAGAGGTCGGTCGTGTTGAGCGCATCCCGAATCGCGCCCACCATGCGCGCGGCGCCCCCGCCGAGCGTGTGGACCCCACTGACGTCACGCGCAGCGATGCCGGCGATCTTCGCGATCACCGCATCCTCGATCGTGGTCGTCCCCACTGCAGCCCCCTGCACCGGAGTGACGACCTGGATCTCGGGCTGAATGCCACCCGTCGTGTTCGTCATCGTGAGCTCCTTCATCCGTGTGCCGCCCGCAGTGCGGTGCGCAGGTCGCGGTCGGCGACGCCATCACTAAGACGTATGCCGGAGGGCAGATGTCACAGATCGGTCGAAAAGATTCTCGTGAAGGCTCAACGCACCACTCTCAGTGCACTCCAAGGTTGAGAGTGCAATATTGCACTCCATGAGCGAGAGTGCAGATTCACTGCGGGAGCAACGCAAGCGGGACACCTCCCGCGCCCTCACCGATGCCGCGCGGCGACTGACGACGGAGAGGGGCTTCGCCGGTTTCACGATCGAGGAGCTGTGCGCCGAGGTCGGGGTCTCCCGTCGCACGTTCTTCAACTACTTCGAGAGCAAGGAGAACGCGGTCTTCGGGTTCGCGACGATCGATTCCCGCCAGGAGGCGCTCGAGGAGGAGTTCGCCGCCCGCCGCGGCGACCTCATCGACGACTTCATCCAGCTGACGATCAGCCGCTTCGAGCTCTTCAATCCCGTGGAAGACGCCCCGGCGATGTTCGCCGTGATCGAGCAGGAGCCGCGTCTGCTCAAGGCCGCATTCGAGCAGATCGCGAAGAACGAACGACGCGATGTGGGCCTGATCCTGCGCCGCACTGTCGACGCCGAAGGCTCCGATCAGACCGACGACACGGCCGACGCGGAGTTGCGCGCCGAGGTGGTCGTGCACACCGTCGGCGCGCTCGTGCGCATGAGCATGGACCAGCTCCTGCATCACCAGTCCATCGAGTCGTTCGCCGACCTCATCACCCGACGCCTCGACCTCGCCCGATCGCTGTACGCGCCGTCACAGAAAGCCCACTGAATGTCCGTCACCGCCACGAAGGATGCGCCCTTCCTGCTCACGAAGCGCCGCATCTGGATCATCTTCAGCGCCCTCATCGCGGGCATGCTGCTCTCCAGCCTTGACCAGACCATCGTCTCCACCGCCATGCCGACGATCGTCGGGCAGCTCGGCGGCGTCGACCACCAGGTGTGGATCACCACCGCCTACCTGCTCGCGACCACCATCGTGATGCCCATCTACGGCAAGTTCGGCGACGTGCTGGGTCGGCGCAATCTCTTCCTGGTCGCGATCGCGCTGTTCACCCTCGCCTCGGTCGGCTGCGCGTTCGCCACCGACTTCTGGATGTTCGTCGTGTTCCGTGCACTGCAGGGTCTCGGCGGTGGTGGTCTGATGATCCTGTCGCAGGCGATCATCGCCGACATCGTCCCCGCCAATGAGCGTGGCAAGTACATGGGACCGCTCGGTGCCGTCTTCGGCCTCTCGGCTGTCGCCGGTCCACTGCTCGGTGGCTACTTCGTCGACCACCTCACCTGGCAGTGGGCGTTCTACATCAACATCCCGGTCGGCATCGCCGCCTTCATCATCGCCCTGGTCGCGCTCAAGCTGCCGAGCAAGAAGGCCGAGAAGCCGATCGACATCTTCGGGGTGATCTTCCTCTCCATCGCCACGACGTGCCTCATCTTCTTCACCGACTTCGGCGGAGACAAGGAGTTCGGTTGGGATTCGCTCGCCACCTGGGCCTGGGGCGCCGGACTCGTCGTCGCAGCGACCGCCTTCGTGATCACGGAGTCGCGAGTGCAGGACCCGATCATCCCGCTGAGCCTGTTCCGCAACCCGATCTTCGTGAACGCCACCGCGATCGGACTCGTCCTCGGAATCGGCATGTTCGCGGCGATCGGATTCGTGCCGACCTTCCTGCAGATGTCCTCCGGCACCTCTGCCGCGGAATCCGGTCTGCTGATGATCCCGATGATGGTCGGCCTGATGGGGACCTCGATCTTCTCGGGCATCGCGATCTCGAAGACCGGCCGATACAAGATCTATCCGATCCTGGGCACGATCATCACCGGCATCGCCATGGTCTCGATGACCACGCTGTCGGCGTCGACCCCGATCTGGCTGATCTGCGTGTTCCTGTTCGTGTTCGGCGCCGGTCTCGGCCTCATCATGCAGGTCGTCGTGCTGGTCGTGCAGAACGCGGTCCCGGCCGGCGAGATCGGCACCGCGACCAGCACGAACAACTACTTCCGCGAGGTGGGCGCCTCCCTCGGCACGGCGGTGTTCGGCACGATCTTCACCACGCGGCTCACCGAGAACCTGCTCGGCGTCTTCGCGGGAGCCGGCGCCTCACCCGAGGCGGCCTCCGAGGCCGCGTCGACGATCGATCCGTCCACGCTCAGCTCCCTGCCCGACGAGGTCCGAGAGGGCATCGTCACCGCCTATGCGGACGCCCTGGCGCCGGTGTTCTGGTATCTCGTCCCATTCATCGTGCTCGCGCTCCTGCTCTCGCTGTTCCTCAAGCAGATCCCGCTGTCGGATCAGGCCGGACTGGTCGCACGCGGCGAGGCCATCAGCGGTGACGAGGCGGAGCGGCTGGAGGCCGAGCAGCGCGGGGGCGGACGGTCGGATGCGGCCGTCGCCGACGCCACGACCGATGCCGGGCCGACGGACCCCGGCTCCAGGCCCGTCGCGCGCTGAGCGAGCCGCCCTTGCCCGCCTGGGGCAGGGGCGGCTCTCTGTCAAGGGGCTCCCCTTTCGCGTCCCGATCGAGCAGTGTTCATCGTGGGGGCAGCGAGGAGAATGATGGAGCACGATCCAGACCGGAGATTCACGCTGGTCGAGGTCAGCGCGAGCGACTGGGCGATCCACGATCTGCAGTACCCGGAGAACGACCACCGCAGAGTCGTCTGCACGATCTTCGAGGATGCCCCCACCGAGGTCGAGGTGCTGTGGCGCCGCGACCTCCCGCTCGCCCTGCGTTACTCCTCCGCCGAAGACGTCCTCGAGGCCGTGCGGCGGTTCCAGGACACCTCCCGAGCGACGCGCCCCATCCCGATCCCGCACCTTCCCCCGGCCCGCGGCGCGCACGGCAGAAGGTCTGCACCACGCTGACACGCCGTGATGATCAGGTGGACGCGATATGTCGGTCTGCGCCAGACTGACGACCAGTAGGCCGTCCCCCACCTCGCCTGGAGTCCCCGTGTCGTCACCCGCACCCGCCGCATCCTTCTGGAAGACCTTCTGGGAGAAAGGCGGCTGGTGGCGAGCCCTCTTGCTCACCGCCGTCTACTTCGCCCTGTTCCAGCTGTTGTCACTGGTCTTCACCCCTCTCGCCGAGCAGGTCCAGGACCCGGCGGGCACAGCCGGTGTCGCGGTGTTCTACCTGCTGCCCGAGATCATCGGAGCGGTGATCCTGGCGCTCTTCACCCTGTCGGTCGGATGGTGGCGCGAGCTCTTCGCGCGGCAGCCGATCCGCGGCCGTGGCTGGATGTGGATCGCGATCGTCGTCGTCCTGCTCTTCAACATCCTCCGGTTCGCCACGATCGACTATGGAGCTGTCGGCGTCGACGTCGTCCTCACGTGGCTGCTCACCGGACTCCTGATCGGGCTGACGGAGGAGGTCCTCACCCGCGGCCTGGTCGTGACCCTGATGCGCAAGGCCGGCTACCGCGAGATCGTCGTCGCGGTGATCTCGGCCACGCTGTTCTCCCTCCTCCACGCGGGCAACCTGCTCTCGGGACAGCCTCTGCTGACCACCGCGATCCAGGTCCTGTACACCTTCGCCTTCGGCATCCTGATGTATCTGGCCCTTCGCGTCACCGGCACGCTGATCGCACCGATCCTGCTGCACGCGAGCACGGACCCGAGCATCTTCCTGCAGTCCGCGTATCCCGCGGACGGTGCGCTCACGGCCTTCGCCGCCTTCGGCAACATCGCGGTGATCATCACCGGGTTCGTGCTGATCTTCTTCATCCGCGGTCGCGTCGGCGACGCCCAGCCGTCCTTCTCCGAGACGCGCCCCGCATGACGGCGCCGTCGCTCCGCGTGCAGCCGCGGGTATGGATCGGCCTGGTCATCTGGGTCGGCTACATCGTCGTGGTGTTCGCGATCCAGAAGTCCACGGGGATCCCCTACGACACATGGGGCGACAGCGCCGGCAACCTCTTCTTCGGCGCCGGGCTCTCCCTCATCGTCGCGACGATTCTCCTCGCGATCACCACGAGCCTGCTCGGCTGGTGGGGCCCGGCGATCCACGAGGCGCAGCGCAGCCGTCACACCTGGCCGATCTTCGTACCGATCCTGGTCGCCGTGGCCGCCGTGCTGAATCTCGCCGGTACCGATTGGAGCGCGTACAGCGGTGCGTTCCTCGGCGCTTCGCTCGTGCTCCTCCTGGTCGGCTTCACGGAAGAGATCGTGCACCGCGGACTGCTGCTCACGGCTCTGCGATCCCGGTTCGCCGAGGTCTGGGTGTGGCTCCTCTCCTCGGCCCTCTTCGCGGTGATGCACTTCGTCAACGTGCTTCTCGGCGCACCGTTCGCCGGCACCGTCAGCCAGGTGGGCACCGCCTTCCTCATGGGGACGGCGCTCTACATCCTGCGCCGGGTGACCGGATCGCTCATCTGGGCGATGGTGCTGCACGGCGTGTGGGACTTCTCGGTCTTCGCCGCGGGGGTGGGCACGCCGAGCGGGGTCTCCGTGATCGCCAACCTCCTCTACCTGCTGGTGGGGATCGTCGGTGTCGCGATCGTCTGGGTCGTGATCCGCGGAGTGGACGAGCGCACCCCCGCGCTCGGGTCGGCCTCACTGCAGTAGGTCTGCCTCCGGCCAGTCGGTCACGACGACCTTCCCGATGGTGCGGGACGATTCGACGATCTCGTGCGCCCGACGCATGGTCTCGGCGTTCAGCGGGGTGAGGTGGGTCGTGACCGTGGTGCGGAGGGTGCCGTCGTCGACGAGGGCGGCGACGCTCTCCAACAGGTCATGCTGGTAGTGATCGGCGGGGTCGGTGACCGGCCGGGTGAACATGAGCTCCCAGTGCCAGGTGACGCTCTTCGTCTTGAGCGCGTCGATGCTGCCCCCTGTCTCGTCGATGGAGACCACCTGTCCTCGTGGACGGATGACGTCGGCGATCGCGCGGACGTTGCCGGGCGTGAACGACGTGAACACGTAGTCGACACCGGTCGGAGCGAGGGCCGACACCTCGGTGGTGAAGTCACGGCCGACGACGTGATCCGCGCCCATCTTCCGCACCCACTCCGCCGTCTCAGGCCGAGAGGCCACCGCGACGACCTCGAGACGGGTGAGCGCCTTCGCGAGCTGGATGATCAACGATCCGACGCCCCCTGCGGCGCCGATCACCAGGAGCACGCCCTCGCTCTCGCGGGTGAGGGCGAGGCGGTCGAACAGGCTCTCCCAGGCGGTGATGACGGTGAGGGGCAGAGCGGCCGTCTCGGCCACCGAGAGCGTGTGCGGCGCATGACCCACGATGTTCTCGTTCACGAGGTGGTATCGGGCGTCGGTGCCGGGGCGGTCGATCTGCCCGGCGTAGTAGACGCGATCCCCCACCGCGAAACGCGTGATCTCGTCACCGACGGCGACCACGACTCCCGCCGCGTCATATCCGAGGATCCGCGGCGCACCCGACGTGGGAGCGCCGGCGCGCACCTTCACGTCGACGGGATTGACCGACACGCCCTGCACCTCGACGAGGAGATCTCGACCGACGGGGTTCGGCACGGGAAGCGAGATGTCGCTGAGGGACGTGGGATCGGTCACGGGACGTCGACCGCGGGCGCCGATCGCGGGCATGCGCTCGGGGAGAGGATGCGACGAGGAGGCGGAGTTCGGAGTGTTCGTGGTTGTCATGCGCGTCACGCTATCCGAAGCACTCTAGTTACCCGCAAGCGCTCCTGGTATCCAAAAGATACTGGCCTGCATCGTGGAGATGGGCGACCTCGGCGGAGCGTTCCCGCCGCAAGGAGCGCCGAATCGCGATACCCAGCAGCGAGGCTGTTACATTCAACGGCATGCGCGCGGCGAACTCCTCGGTCGGAACAGCGGACCAGGAACGGTCGGATCGGCGCGGACTCGCGGTCAGCCTGTGGATCCTCATCCCTCTGATCCTCCTCGTGACGTACTTTGCGCAGATCCTCGAGTCGTTCAGCGCTGTCGGCTGCGAAGGCGACTGCGATCTGGATCTCGCCTTCGGCGCCCGCGCCGCTTATCCGTGGGCGATCGGGGCCTCGGTCCTCGCGGCGGTGGTCGTCGCCGTGGTGTCCCGACGCACGAGGAAGCCCGCGTACTGGGGCCCGTTGCTCGGCGTCGTCCTCGTCCTGCTGTCGGCGATCGTGACCAGCATCCTGTTCCAGGTCGGCCTGGCCCCGATGCACGAGCGGAACGACAGGATCGCGAGCGGCGAGATTCCGGTCGAGACGCCACCGCCGCTCCCCGACCCCGTCGGAGACTGGGAGGCGAGCGTCGGCGGCACCCCGTACCTGCGGTTCTCCGCCGACGGCACGGTTGACGGCAACGACGGATGCAACGACTTGAGCGGCCGATGGACGCAGGAGTCCTCCGGCAGGATCGACCTGGAAGCGCTCGTCCCCCAGACGACGAACGTGTGCGACGGCGTCGACACCTGGCTGAGCGTCGGTCGCTCGGCCGACATCGTCGACAGGTACATGTACGTCAACGGCGATATGGACTCACCCATCGGAGGCCTGCAACCGTCGCACTGAGGCTCGGGTCGCACCCCGGGAACCAGAAAAACCCCGGCGAACCGGGGTTTCGTTCTGTAGCAGGAGCGGGGCTTGAACCCGCGACCTCACGATTATGAGTTAGATTCCGTGGGACAACGGGTGCTCGTTGATCGCCGTTTGCCGCGTGATTCCAGGGAAGTCGTCGTGGTTGGTCGCGGCTGGTTGAGGGTGCTTTCAGTGGAGGTCCCGGCACAGAACCGGCACAAGCGGCTCGAGCACCCGCAGCTTGTTCTAGGCGTTAAGGGTCAGCGATGTTGGCGGATCCTGGGACTGATGCAGGTTCTGGTGACAACTTGACTTGGGGCACCGGTTGGGTACCAGCGGCGGTGGCGAACTGGCGGCGCGGACGCTGCAATGGATCGCCACTTTCGTTCGTGTGCGCGCGCACAGCTCGAAGCGCTGAACAGAGCCAACACGAGTGGTGTACTCACTTCGTCGCGAACTGCCTGAGAACTTCCTACTCGCAGGTAAGGCGCAGCTCTTCCCGGATGATCGCAGTGGGTCGGTACATCTGAGCTACCTCACCGGCAAACCCAGAACGGACAAAGCCGTATTCATCGGTGTAGTAACGGACCAAGCGATCTTCCCTGGCGTCGAGGACCAAGTACTTTGCTCCTGCGGCATCGGCGGCTTCCAGATGTTTCGCATACACGCTCAGCATCAACATCTTCCCAAGGCCTTTTCCGTGTTGGCTTCGGTCGAGCGCGAATTTGCCAAGAAGCTGTGCTGGGTATGGCTGTCGCAGGTTGTTCGCCCAGCGCCGATTTTCGGGATCAGTCGCCTTGTCGTTGCGCGCGATGTTTCCCGGGATGATCTGGTGGGCGGACAACGTGAAGAATCCAAGAGGATCGCTTTCGTTGTCAGCGGGTGACAATACCCACACCGCGCACATGTCTTCGGCCTGCCAGTTTCGCGCGGTGTTGCAGAACCATGACGACATCGCTTCGTCGTGCCCACAATCGAAGAAGTCGGTGTAGTGCTCATCGTCAAGGCGACGAAGGCTTAGGCCCTTCCCGGCGAGGAAGGGTGCGAACTGTGCACTCACCTTGCGAAAGTGAACGTGCGGACAGAATCAACGAACGACGCGTGCACCTTCGCGTCTTTCTCAATTGTGGAGAGTTCGGCAAATGGTGCACGAGAGACCATTGCAGGGGGGAGCATAACTTTCTCGCCAGCCTCGAGGGGACGATCAAGGAAGTATTCAATAAGGGCCGACTGATACAAGTCGCCTCGAAGAGCACCTTCGTGTCGCGATTCCCACGCGTCGATCCAAACTTGCTCGTCGTGCGTGCGCTCAACTAGATCCCACGAAGATTCACGACCGTATGCCAGCCACACGGCGTCGATAACCGCCGACTTGTAGCTGTCCAGTTCTGCGGAATCGTCTCCGCGAACATCCCGTTGAACGCTGATCGCGGTCTGATCGATCCGCTTGAGCTTGGCATGCGCGCTGAGCAACTCGCCGACGACCGGACCGTACTGCATCGCATAAAACTTCTCGCCGAAGAGCGGTTCGGCGGTCAGACGCGCATACCAGCCGAAAGCATAGAAGCAGAGCTTCTGCAGTTTGACGGTTTCCATCGTGCCGCCGCCGCGCTCAAGGAGCTCAGCGGCTACGTCAAATACAGATGTCACTTGGCCCTCCCCTCCGGCTAGCTCGTCAACTCAGCCCAACACTACCACCCGCGACTGACAGCGCCCCGAAGGCGTGCTAGACGCTCTGTCCCCGGCGTGGCCGCAGGATGAAGTCGCGGTCGTCACACTCGATGGCCGCTTCTCTCGCGGTGCGCGCCCCCGAGGAGCGCCCGGACCGCAGCGGAGCGAGGACCGGACGCACCGCAGGTGGCGCAGCCGGCCGCTAGGTCGGCCTTGAACGAGTAAAGAAAGTTCTCACAGCTCCGCTACCGCCTCGGGAGACGAGACCTTGCGTGTCAGGTCGAAGCTGAGATCACCGAGAGACTGATCAGCCGCACTGCCAACTACGGAGTAGCGCCCGAATGCGTCTGGCACCGGCTTCCACGGGACAAACTTGGCGTCGGCTTCCGCCAGAGCAAGTTGACGGTCCAGCTCGGGCGAGATGCCCCGAAGGTCGTTGAACCCAAGCGCGCGGATGCCAAGCCGGATGGCATCAAGGTCCGGGGCCGGTGAAAGAAGAGCCTCGATCGCGCCGACCGTCTTCGCCGTGTAGCGAGAAGCGAACGACTGAGTGATGGTGCCCTGCATAGCGGCAAGTTCGCCAATGGGCGGCTTCGGCTTGTGGAACCTGTGAGCGTAGGCATTGAACACACTCCGGTAGTCGCGAGTCGCCCGATCCGCCGCCTCAGCCGCTGCGGACATCTTCAAGAACGCTTCGTCGTGGTTCTGCGGCGTGCCGCTAGTGACCTGCGCCGCGTCCATGGCGTTGACAGCATCTGCCGCCTTGGTTTTCAGTCGCTGAAGAACGGCGGCGACCGGTAGCGGCACGACGCCCCACACGGGTAGCGCGGACAGTTCACTCATCGCACAACCTCCATGCTCGACAGCCTATCCGAGATAGGCCCGTTGCCGTAAGGAGTACATGACTAGAAAAAGACAAAAACCGAACATTGACTAAAACCCGTACTGACGTGCAGTCTTCCGTACAGAGATAAAGCATCACCAACTGAAAGGAATGAGCAATGGCACTGCAGTCAGGAATCCCGGTCAGCTTCGAGGCGTACTTCCCTCGTGGAGCGTTCATGGTCGGCGAGGTCGAGCCCGTCGCGAAGTGGTCCGATGACGGAGAACGGCAGGGACAGGATCTGGACAAGAACACCGGGCACCCGCTCTGGCAGGTGCGCGTGATCGACGCAGACCCTGAGGCCCGCAAGGGACAGAACGAGGTCACAGTCAAGATCGCGAGCATCGCGGAACCTGCGGCACCGCCGGAGGCCAACGGGCTCCCCTTCCGCCCGGTCTTTTTCGACGGTCTTTCAGTCACTCCGTATGTCAAGGAGAACGGTGGGCGTCCGCGCGTTGCGTTCTCACTCCGCGCTCGCGAAATGAAGCCCGCAGGCAAGCCGAGGAGCAACGACTGATGGACTGGTCATGGCGGATCGAACGCGCGTACTGGGCTGGTGAGTTGCCGCGCCTGTGGCGTCGCGGATGGTGGCTAGTCCCAATGCTCATAGTCCTCGGGCTCTTCAGCGCGGTGCCATTCGTCGGCCAGCTCGTCAACTGGCTGGTGGTGGGCGCGTTCGCAGTGGTCGTGTTGCGCCGCCTTCTTGCAGCGCGTGATCTGGACACCGTGTTGCACCGGCGGTGGCAAGAGCAGATGGGCGCACGGATCTTGGCGTCATGGCCTGCCCTGGCCCGCAACCTCCGGCTAGAGGTCAAGGACATCGCGGGGAATCCCCTCGTGTCCGGCGCGGGGCAGCCGCAATGGGATGGATGGACGTGCCTCCTTCCCGTTGCGATGCCTCCGGGACTGGCGCGGGAGGATCTTGTCGCGGCGACAGGGCGCATCGCTGAGGCCTTCAACGCCGTTCGAGTTGCCGTAGAAGGCCAGCAGATCGGGGCGCTCGCGTTGCGGATCGACTACGTCGACGTGCTGGCACGTTCGTTCGCGCTTCAGCTCGGCAGCAACTGGGACGGCAGATCAGTTCTGATGGGCGTGTCGGAAGGTGGTCACGATTGGCGGCTCCCGCTCGGCCCACACACGTTGGTCGCGGGGTCATCCGGCAGCGGTAAAGCCTCGCTCGTGTGGGGCCTTCTACTGGGACTGGCGCAGCCCATCCACTCCGGCCTCATCGAAGTTTGGGGCATCGACCGCAAGGGTGGCATGGAGCTTGCGATGGGCCGCCGTCTGCTCACGCGGTTCGCAGACGATGCAGCGCATTCCGTAGCGCTCTTGGAAGACGCTGTCGCGCAGATGCAGATACGAGCGCGCCAGCTTGCAGGGGTGACCAGGCAGCACGTCGCCTCGGTCGACAGCCCGACCGTGATCGTGCTGATCGATGAGCTTGCAGCGTTGACATCGTACGAAACCGATCGAGACATGCTCCGCCGCGCGAATGCCGCAATCGCGACGCTCGCATCCCAAGGACGGGCGGTGGGATTCATCGTCTTCGCGTGCTTGCAGGATCCCCGCAAGGAGACGCTCCCGGCGCGGGGCCTGTTCACACAGACCGTAGGGCTCAGGCTCCGTGACCGCACCGAGACGGCCATGGTTCTTGGCGACGGGGCAGTTGCAGCGGGTGCGATGTGTCACGAGATCTCGCCGTCTACGCCTGGAGTCGCGTACGTGCTTCCCGAAACAGGGCCTCCGGTGCGTGTGCGGGCAGCCTTCGCGACTGACGCGCAGATCAGGGAAGCAGCTGAGACGTTTGCCACCCCGCGTCCACGCCCTGTCGAGGTCGTCGAGCAGGTAGCTGCTCCAGGGGCACGGCGTCCGCGAGCATCACGGTCGAATGCAACGAACAGATCAGGAGAAGAATCATGAACAAGAGAACAGTCGCCGTTCTCGGCGCGTCGATTATGGGAGCAGCGCTCCTGCTCGGTCTAGGTGCCGCTGCCGGTTACACACTCGGAACGGCATCCACGACCGCTTCATCGGATACACCAGACAGGCAGCCCTCCCCCTGCAATCTGTGGTTCCCGCAGGGTGAGGTTCCGGCCGTTGCCGATGAGGATTCGGTCGACGTACGCATCGCGAATCCTGCGTGCTCTGATGCGCAGATCATCGCCTGGCAGGACCAGCAGCAATCCGATGGGCTCGATAACAGAGTCTGTCGCCCGCTGTCTATCGACCCGCTGACGCGCACTCCACTCTCGTGCGTTGTGCCCACGGAGGTCGACGTTGAGTATCGCTGAGGCCGTAGCCGCGCGGTTGCGAAGCTCCGAGTTCGATCAATGGATGGCGGGCGCGGCACGCGTTGGATTCTGCTCCAACCCGGTTCGACTCACCGGCTCGTCGGCCACGATGAATCCGCAGACCGGTGAGGTGATCCGTGAGTTCGTGGCGGAGACGCAACCTGACCGCATCTCATACACGAGATGCGGAAACCGTCGCGCCCGTCGCTGCGAATCCTGCAGCCACGAGTACAAGGGCGATACGTGGCACATGATCATGGCTGGCGCTGCGGGTGGGATGAAAGGGGTTCCCGAAGGGGTAGGCGAACACCCGATGGCGTTCGTCACACTCACCGCTCCGTCTTTCGGTGCCGTCCACTCTCTGGCTGGTTCGCGGAGACGTGGCACCTGCGTTCATGGCAAGCCGCGCGGGTGCTTCTGCAATCACGATGACGACGACGGACTCCTCGGCGAGCCGCTGTGCGAGGAATGCTATGACTACGTTGGCCACGTCGTGTGGCAGTACTTTGCACCCGAGCTGTGGAGGCGGTTCACCATTCAGCTCCGGCGGCAGCTGGCTTACGAGCTCGGGATGACTCAGAGAGCCGCTGCGGAGATCGTACGGGTCCAGTTCGCCAAAGTGGCGGAGTTTCAGCGACGCGGAGCGGTGCACTTTCACGCGATCATTCGGCTCGACGGCGTTAGCCCGACAGAACAGTTCCCGCCTGCCCCGGACCAAGTGACCGAAGCATGTCTCATCGCTGCGGTTCGGAAGTCGTCGCGTCGAGTCGTGTATGAGACTCCGGCGGTGCGTGGAGAGGCATCCGCTCGGGTTCTCCGGTGGGGTGCGCAGATCGATGTTCAACCGATCGTTCGTCGTGAGGGGCTCGACGGCACGCTCTCTGACCGAGCCGTAGCGGCATACATCGCAAAGTACGCCACCAAGGCGACGGAGGATCTCAGTAGCGGGAGCCGTGACCGCCCGCACGTGAAAGTGATCAAGGCCACCGCTGAGCTGATTGCCGAGGAGAACGGTCCGGAGGGCCCCTACGCGCTGCTCAGGAAGTGGTCGCACATGCTGGGCTTCCGTGGACACTTCTCCTCGAAGTCGCGCCGGTACTCGGTGACACTTGGCTCGCTCCGAGGAGCCCGTCGCGCTTGGCGCTTGGCACGCACCGTGGAACGAGCCAAAGAGGAAGGCTACGACGTCGACGAGGTGCTGGTAGTGGGCTCATGGAGCTTTGCGGGAATGGGCTGGCGGAATGAGGGTGACCGGGCTCTCGCGATCGAAGCCGCCCGCGCCGCACGTGAATGGCGAGACGCACGACGGGTGCGGTTCGAATCTCAGAGAGGAAAGAGTGATGCGTAAACAACTTGAGCTGGTCGAAAACACTGCTGAGTCAGAGGCCGTCGAGGACAAGTACCTGACTCGCCGGGAGGTGGCTGCCCGCTGCCGCGTGCCTCTCTCGACGTTCGATTCGTTGCGACGACAGGCACGGGTCCCGTTTCCTGACGCGCACATGGGCAAGCACATGCTGTGGAGGCTGTCAACAATCGAAACCTTCCTCGACGCGGGTGGCACTCGTGGCCTCCAGTAGCGCGCGGATCGATCCCAAGACCCGCAAGCCGCTGCCCGAGGGCATTCGCTATCGTGCGGACCGCAACAAGTATCAGGTCCGCGTGTGGGCTACCGGCCTCAACGGAGAAGACCGAGAGCGGAGCTACCTCGTGGACACGCTCGGCGAAGCGAAGAAGATCCGTAGCGAGATGCGTTCGCAGGTGCGCGCCGACGGGATGACGCTGAATGCTTGGCAGGTTCGGCATTGGCCGTCGCTTACAGAAGGACTACGCCCCGCGACGACCGCGGCGTACGAACGTGGGTGGCGACTCCGAGTGCAGCCGTGGCTTGGCCATCGAAAGATCGAGTCCATCGGGGTGAGTGATGTGGACGACGCGATAACGGGATGGAGCGGATCGGCGTCCACCCGCAATGACGCCCTGGCTGTGCTCAGTCGGCTACTCGAGGGCGCTGCGCGTGCAGAGATCATCGGAGTGAATCCGGTGCGGTTGGCGAGGCGTCCACGAGGCGAACGCCCGTCCAGCTTTCGTTCACGGGCACTGACGCTGTCCGAGGTTGCAACGATGCTCGACTCTGTCGATGAGGGGCCTCACCGCGACTATCTGGCGGCCTTGGTGTACACGGGCATGCGTGCCGGCGAGGCAAGCGCGTTGAGGGTGGGCGACGTCGATCTGGCGCACGGTGTTATCCATGTCCGGCGTAGCTTCTCGCCTGCTGGCGGTGGCAGAGTGCGCGAACAATCGCCAAAGAGTCACAAGGAACGTACTGTGCCGCTGCCCTCCGCTCTGCGCTCGATCATCGTTCGCAGGGTTGCAAGTCTCGGACGGAACGAGCTGGTGTTCACAGGCCCGAACGGCGGCCGGCTCAACACATCGAATGTTCGCCGGGCCGTCGACTGGGACGAGCTGAGGAATCGACTCGATCGCCCTGATCTGCGCATCCATGACCTTCGCCACACACTCGCGACCCTGCTCTTCGATGCTGGCGCTGCTGCGAACGACGTCCAGGCGATCCTCGGGCATTCCTCGATGCAGGTCACGGAGCGATACAGCCGGGCAAGATCTGATGCAGCGGTCCGCGCGAACGGCGCGCTCGACAAACTGATGGGAACAGAGTGATGGCGCTGCGAGATCACCACGAGGTGCAGATGGGGCCATACGCGCCGCTGTACGACTACCTGCGTACCCACGAGGAAGCGGAGGAGGTCTTGCTGAGCTTCGTCGAGATCGAAGCCATCCTCGGGTGCGCCCTCCCCGACGCCGCACGCACGCCCGGAGAAGGTTGGTGGTCGGGACATCCCACAAGGCTCCAGGCAAGGAGTTGGCTCGCGGCGTGGCGTCGCCCCGATCCTCGATACGACGATCTGTCCGTTGCCTTTCGCCGGACGGGTCAACTCACGAAGCCTTCCTCGGAAGATCAATCGCGACAGATCAAGATGTACCTTCGGCATGCGTGGGACATGTTGGACTTCGAGGTCGAGGATAACCAGGAGTGCGTCGTCTACCTCATACATTTTGAGGAGCCGGGACTGTACAAGGTCGGCATCTCGAAAGCATCGACAAGCCGCCCCCAAGCACTGGCGCAAGCTGGCGGCATCGTCCTTGACACGGTCCGAGTGAAGAACCGGACCCTTGCGCGGCTGCTCGAAAGCGAATGTCTCGTCCGGGTCGATGCAGCCCGCGCAGAGCCGCCTCTCTGGATCGCGCAGTGGGCGGGAGCAACCGAGTTCTGGAGCGATAGTGTCTCGCTGCCGCCGTTCCGCGAGATACTCAAGTCCCTAAACGATGAGCTTCCGATCGCGTATCGAGGAGCCTGGGCCTGACGACTTCGCCGCCGTACGAGGACTGACGGTCCATATAGTTGCCGATAAATGAAGCGAACTATCGGGAGCTATCGGCAAAAACAGCTTTCTCCCTCTGCACCGCGACGACATCGCGTATCCTGATCCGTTATGCCAAATCAAGAAGCTACCTACGTCACGCTCGACGGCGAGACGCACCTCGTGGTGGTCAGCGCCGACCTCACTGATGCCGAGCGCGCCAAACTCGGACATCCAGCGCTGGGCACTCGCTGCGCATGCCCGGACTGCGAGTGCCCGAACGAGGCCGACATGGGGACGCACGAACACCCGATCTGCGGATGCTGTCTCGCGGACTGCCCCGACGTCCACGCCGCTGACAGCCCGTAGATTCGTCCGTCTGCGCAGCTTCCTCACCTACTACTAGCGGAGCAGCCGTCCCCTGCGCCTCTCCGAGCCAAGTTCACCAGTTTCCACGCTTCTCCCACCGTTCTTCAAGAACGCCAAGTTGAGACCGAGATGCGAGGGTCGTTGTGCCCGCGGGCGCCCAGGTAGATGCCGCAACGAAGGAGAGCAATGAATGACGCACGGCAGCGGGGTGATGCCAAAGGTCGGGGCAAGTGGCTGTGCCCAGCAGGTGAACGATCTCACTCGCACCCGGAACCGGTGTACTCGAACCGACCGCTGACCTAACATGGGCCAGACCGCGTGATCTCACCGCGGCCAATCGCAGTGGAATACGCGCTTGACGGCTACGAGGGTACGCGATTCGACCATGAGGAGGGGCTTGGTTCCCGCTCGGCGTAGCAGTCTGCGCACGGGGGTCGTTCGCTTCTGCAAGCACGCTGCACCAGAGATGTCCATCGCAGATATTGTGTGTTTCCACATCTCCACCCACGATAGGGAGTGCGCCTTCGTATAGCCGAATCACGAACGCCTTCCGACTCTCCCGCTCAGAGTTGCTTAGCGAGACGCTAGCCCGAGCCACACCGACAAACGCAGCGTGAAGTGCCTCATCGAGAATCAGCGTCTCTACCCATGTTGCGCCGCGACCGCGATTGAGGTCGAGCTGTGCAAGATCTTCTGGAACTTTTCGTCGAGCTTCAGGGACTCCGTCACGCAGACTGGAATGAAACCCGCCGTACACACCTTCAAGATCAGCGAGGAGCTGGCCGATGTTGTTTTCACCAGTGGAGGTGCAAGTCACTGCCCGCTTGATGAGGTCAAGTTGATGACCAGCGCCGTGACAGAAGCAGTTGCAGGCGGATAAC
The DNA here is from genome assembly GCF_000455825.1 of Microbacterium maritypicum MF109. Taxonomy (GTDB): domain Bacteria; phylum Actinomycetota; class Actinomycetes; order Actinomycetales; family Microbacteriaceae; genus Microbacterium; species Microbacterium maritypicum_A. The sequence goes on along the minus strand of NZ_ATAO01000112.1, from coordinate 54,934 downwards.
CGCGCTCGCTCGCATGAGCTGTTGTGTTCGGGTAGTAGCTGTTGTACTGCTGACGACATATCGACCCCGCTCCTACCAGCTTCCTCGCTGGGCACTCGTAGCCTATCGGCGTTGTGTGATATTCAATCGGTAACGCCGATGATGAGGGTTTTCTCTCGGTGGGCGGAACGAGCTGCATCCCTAGATTCGGACGGGGTTGCACCCCTCATCGCGACTGCTACCGGCACAAAACCGGCACAGCCCTCCCCTGCGCTGCGCCAGCCATCGCCCCGGATACGACAAAACCCCCGGAAATCCGAGGGTCTTGATCTGTAGCAGGAGCGGGGCTTGAACCCGCGACCTCACGATTATGAGTCGTGCGCTCTAACCAGCTGAGCTACCCTGCCGCGAGGCATCCGTCCGCGTGAGAAGAATGCTTGCGAGCCCCGAGTCAGGATTGAACTGACGACCCCTTCCTTACCATGGAAGTGCTCTGCCACTGAGCTATCGGGGCGTGCTGCCCCTCGCGGGGCAACCGTACGAGAATACCATCACTGTGGCGTCCTCATGAAATCGAGCCGGTCAGTACGACGTTCGACCCGCGTTCTCCTTGAGCCACGGCATCGGGTCGATGGTCGATCCGTTGACGATGAGCTCGAAGTGCAGGTGGGCGCCGTAGGAACGGCCCGTGTTTCCGGTCTTGCCGACGACAGTGCCGACCGTCACCGTGTCGCCGGCCTTGACGTTCAGAGACCCGTACTGCATGTGCGAGTAGTGGCTCGTGATGACCTGGCCATCGATGACGTGGTCGATGTAGACCGTGACACCGAAGGCACCGCCCTGTTCGGTCGCGATGCGGACCGTGCCGTCGGCGATGGCCTGGATCGGCGCGCCGTTGCCCGGCACGAAGTCGATGCCCTCATGGAGGCGGCCGCTGCGCATGCCGTAGCCGTAGCTCATGCCCACGCCGACGAGGAACGGCCACTGGATCGCGGCGTCGGGGTCGTTCGTGAAGATCTCGCCCGAATAGTTGATGCCCTGCTCCGCGGCGACCTCGGCGAGCGAGACCGTGCTGAAGTCATCGGCGCGGGTGAGCGCCTCGCTCTCGACACCGGATGGCGCGACGAACGCCTGGATCTCACCCTCGGCCGTGTCCTTCGCTTCTTCGGCGGAGGACGACACCAGCGACATCGATGCCGCCGAAGCACCCTGCACGCCGGCGACCGCCTCGGCGGGGAGCGTCATGGACACCGCGAGGAGACCGGCGAGGCTCATCACCCCGACAGTCGCGCTGAGAGTCACAGCCTTGCGGATGTTGCGGGGACGACGGGCGGCCACATGCACGGAGGCGACGGGCTCGTCGTCGGAGGCGCGCGCCGACTGCGCCCGCGCACGGTCGGCTGCGGAGACGGTGGGAACGGGACCGGTCGCACGGAACGCGCGGGACGCACGCTCGAACGCGTCGGCGTCGTCGCCGGGCACATCGGGAACATCGGCGATGATCGGCTCCGGGTTCGGAGCGATGAAGGGCTCGACCAGCGGCTCGGCGGCGACATCGTCGGCCGTGGGGCGCTGGCGGGCGGCACGCCGGGAAAGCGGGGCGACAGCAGCCAGGGCGACGGCTGTGGCGTCGACCGCGGCAGTGGGGGCGGCGGCAGTGGGCGCGGCGGCGGATTCGGCGGCAGAGATGGGTGCCGTCGGTCCCGCCGCGGGGGCCTCAGAGGCCGCAGTGCGGAGTCGGCTGGACCGGCGCGTGGGCGCAGAGGCAGCCTGGGAAGTCTCGAAGGGCAAAGCGGTTCTCTCGGTCGTGCGTCAAGCTCGGGGGGCGCAAACTTTGACTTTCACCTTCGGGTGGCGAAAGTAACGATCGCATAAACCATATCTTGATCAGTCTGGGAATGCCATGAATCGTTCAATGTTTCTGGTCGAGGATGGCGCGCAGTCGCGAGTGCACTTCCACCCCGCCCGCGAGCAGCATCGGACGTGGGGAGTCGATGTCGATGCGCGACACCACACCACCCGCTTCTTCGACGAGGAGGGCACCGGCGGCGAAGTCCCACGGACGAAGCCCCCGCTCGAAGTATCCGTCCAGTCGCCCCGCCGCGACGAAGGCGAGGTCGAGTGCTGCGGCTCCCATGCGTCTCAGATCCCGGGCCATCGGCATCACCCGCCCCACGGTGGCGATGTCACCCTCGTGCGTGGTCGGGTCGTAGCCGAACCCCGTGGCGAGCAGCGCTCCGGCCGGGGTCTCTCCGGTCACCTCGAGACGGTCGCCGTTCGACCATGCGCCCTGGCCGCGGGCGGCCGTGAACATCTCGCCGAGCGCGGGGGCGTTGACCGCACCGGCGAGTGCTTCCCAGGTCTCCGGATCGGGATCGCCGCGGACGGCGGCGATGCTCACGTTGTACGCCGGGATGCCGTATGCATAGTTGACGGTGCCGTCGATCGGATCGACGACCCACGTAATCCCGCTGCTGCCGACCTCGGCACCGGTCTCCTCCCCCAGGAAACCGTCGTCGGCCCTCGCAGCCCGAAGGCGTTCGCGGATGAGCGCCTCGACCTCTCGATCGGCTTCGGTGACGATATCGGCCAGCGACGACTTGGTGGCCGCCAGACGCACCCCCTCCTGTCGACGCGTGCGCGCGAGCCGTCCGGCTTCTTCCGCGATCTCGCTCGCGAGCTCGAGGAGCTCGAGTTCGAGTGTCACTGGGCAGGCCGCTGCGGGGCGGGGGGAGGCGGCGGGAAGGCCGGCAAGGTCTCCTGCGGAGGAGCCGTCGGCTGCGCGGCCGGCGCCGGTGGCACCGGATGCTCTCCCGGAGCCACCTGCGGCGAGGCGACCGGTTGCGTGAACTGCGGAGCAGCGGGCTGTGGCGATGTGGGCTGTGGCGATGTGGGCTGTGGCGATGTGGGCTGGGGCGCGACCGGAAAACTCGAGACCGGTGCTGCGGCGAGCGCCTGCTGCGGCGGCACGACGGTCGGGTGCCCCGTGTAGTAGGCGTTCCAGTCGGGCGATGCGTCGGGAAGCGCCGGGAGCGGGGTGATGCCGTCTGCGTAGGTGGGCCAGGACGGCGGCGATGCCACAGCGCGATCGGCGGGCGTCTTCTTCTTGGGAGCGAAGAGCGCGTTCAGCAGTGGGATCAGCGTCGTGCCGACGGCCACCAGGATCGTCAGCGCGACCACGATGCGCCAGTAGAGCTCGCCGTAGTGGAACGTGTTCGGGAAGGCCAGGAAGAACACGAGCATGCCGACGAGGCCAGCGAGGAACGTGATCGTGACGATGTAGATGACCCGCGTGAATGTTGTGACGTATCGCTGCGCCGCGGGAGTGAACAGGCGCACGTGCAGCAGGGCGAGCTGAAGGATGCCGATCACGAGGAGCAGCTGGAAGAAGCGCTCGGCACCGAAGTAGAAGCCGTCTTCCGGCAGCCAGATCTTCACGGCTCCGACGAGGAGCGCGACGATCCAGCTCACCATGCTCGCCAACTGGAGCCAGTCGGGACGGTTCGGCGCGAGACCGGCTTCGAGGATCGCGATGCCGGCGAACGCTGCGAGCAGCAGGATCGTGAGGAACGCCCGGCCGATCAGACCATCTTGATCGCCGATGAGCACCCAGATGACGCACACGAGCGCCGCGGCGATCAGGGCCCCGATGGCGATCCACAGGGAACCCCTGATGAGCAGCGACATGTTCTTCTTCTCACCCTGCGTCTGATGCGTGGTGATGTCCGGCTGGGACATGGCGATCCTCTCGTCGTGCGGCGATGCCTTCATCCTGCCACGCGCGCCCGCAGATGCCACGGGCGCCGCCCTCGTCGCCAAAGACCTTTCTCGATCTCTGCCTCTGTGGAGGAGAGGTCAGCCGGCCTTCTTCGCCGATGCTGCGGCGAAGGCTGCGACTCTGGCCTGCGCATCCGGCGTCTCCAGGGCTGCTCCGATCGAACGCGCCTCTTCACTCAGCTGCTCGACGAACGTGCGCTCCGGCTGCGATCGCACCAGCCGCTTCGCCTGGCCGTAGGCGTCTGCAGCGCCCGCCAACCAGAATCGCGCGATCACCTCGCCGCGAGCACGCACCAGTTCCGCCTCGGAGACGGCGTCCGCACCTTCGACGGCCTCGGCGACGAGACCCCACTCCACAGCCTCCACCGACGACAGCAGTCGATCCTGCAGCACGAGCTGCAGGGCACGGCGCTGACCGACGGCACGGGCGAGCTGAGCGGAGACTGACAGATCCGGAGTCAGACCGATGTTCGCGTAGAGGCTGCCGAGCTTCGATCGCGAGCCGACCACGGCATAGTCGCTGCACAGCAGAATCCCCAGACCACCGCCGGCCGTGGTGCCGTGGGCAGCGGCGACGACAGGCACCGCCGATTCCGTCAACGAGCGGATGCCGGTGTTGATGACCTCGGCGAGAGCGGTGATCTCTGCGCCGGAAGCCCCCATCGTCGTCGCCATGTCGATCACATCGCCCCCGGCGCAGAAAGCGGGGCCGACGGCATCGATCAGGATCGCCTTCACATCGGATCTCGACGTCGCCTCGGCCGTCGCGTCCTTCCAGGCGTGTGCGAGGTCGGCGTTGAAGGCGTTGAGGCGAGCGGGGCGGTTCAGCGTCAGCCGTGCCATTCCCTCTTCGACGGCGAACAGGATGGCATCACTCATGGCTTCTCCTTCGAGCGCAGGACGTGTGGGACCAGCGTAACCGCGATCAGACCCGCTCCCAGACCTGCGAGACGAAGCTCTCCATTCGGCGACGCGTGCCGTCGAGGCGGAAGTCGACCTGCCCCGGAGTCCTGACCTCGTTCGGTGCGAGCGGGTGGGCGAGACGCACGTTCTCGTGGCAGGAGAGGTCGGCGCACATGTAGGTGCCGAACGAGTCGCCGCGCTTCCCCGCCTCCCCCGCCCGACGTGCGGAGAGGAGCGCGACCTGATTGCCGGGCTGCATCGTGTGACAGATGTTGCACATGCCCGAACGCGCACGTCCGGGATCCGTCGCGCGCAGCACGATACCGACGATCTCCTCGTCGTGCGGGATCAGCACATAGCCACGGCGACTCGCGCCGGGATCCTGCCAGGCGAAGAAGTCGAGATAGTCCCAGTCGACGAGGAGGAAGTCGTGCGGCATCTCCATGAGGCGCAGTTCGTCGGCATCCGCATTGACGAACGAGGCCCGGACTTCGGCTTCGGTGAGCGGTCGCATCAGTCCAGTCTATGAACCGTTCGCACTCGCGGGGCCACGTCACATCCGCCGCATCGTGACCATCGAGAAGACCGTCTCGAACAGCTGAGCCGCGAACACCGATGCCCAGACGGACGCCGCGAGAAGAAAGACGACCTGGATGGCGATCATCACGATCAGCGGTGTCGACCCCCGTCCTCCCCGTCGACGGACCACGACATGACGACCGATCACGTAGACGAGAGAGGACAAGAAGGTCCACGCCCAGGGGAAAGGTCGGGAGAACCCTCGGCCGGCGAGCTCGCGGGCATCGAGGGCGGCGAACCAGACGGAGAGCCCGTAGATCGTCCAGCCCGACAGCGTCAGGACCAGGTACCACGGCGTGAGGAAGGCGTTGATCTCCGCGGCGATGAATCTCTCCACGTCGAGAGACGACGAGCCGTCCAGCGGGACGACGGCGAGCATGTCGAACATCCCCTGCTGCATCTGCACCAGGTATCCGATGGCGGCGATCGCGCTGAGCACCGGGAGGAGCACGATCAGCCACACCCATACGGTGTTCGCGCTCGTTCCCTCCGGGACCGACGGGGACTCTCCCGACGTCACGGGGGTCGGCGCCTCGCCATCCCATCGGGATCCGTCCCACCATCGCGTCGCACCCTGGTCATCGGTGTACCACCCGGCGGGGGCGCTCATGGTCGCTCTCCGAGGTCGACGCGGGCGCGGATCGTCTGGAGCATGTGACCACCATATTCATGGTGGCGACATCCGGGAGGCGGGGATGAGAGAAGGCCCCCGCGGTGATCGCGTGGGCCCTCGGATTTCCGCAGTCTTCCGCGGAGGTGATGGTGGCGAGTGAGGGATTCGAACCCCCGAATGCAGAGCAGTCTGATTTACAGTCAGATCCCTTTGGCCGCTTGGGTAACTCGCCAGAGCGCACCCGTCCGACTTCGACAGCCAACCGGGGGCACGAGAGACAAGCATACCTGTCGGAGGCGGGTGCAAGAAATCGGACCGTCAGCTGCCGCTCACGCCGCGACCGGACGCCTCCAGCGACTCGGGCGTCCGCAGGAGTCCGCCCTCTGCGCGACAGGTCGCGGCGGCGACATCCATCGCGCGCAGCAGCAGTGCGCGCCACTCCCCCAGGTCGGACGGAGACGCTGTGACCAGGCCCTCTGCGACGGCGGCGAGAGTCGCATCCCCCGCGCCGACGGTGTCGATCACCGCGCCGGGAAGCTGCGCGATGGGGGCGGAGACGATGCCGGCATCCGCGTCGATCGTGGCGCCGTCGGCACCCGCGGTCGCGAGGACAGCCGCAGCACCGAGGTCCCGCAGGCGCGCACGCAGCGCGTCGAGGTCACCGTCGTAGAGGATCGCCGCATCATCCGCACCGACCTTGACGATGGCAGCCGAAGCCACGAGCTGTTCGAATCCGCGGACGAACTCCTCCCGGTCGCTGAGCATCCCGGCGCGCGGGTTGGGATCGATCGCGACGCGTGCGTCTCCCAGGGCATCGCGCAGTGCGTCGACCTCCGCCGGCTCATCGAAGGGGAAGCAGCTGATCGCGACGAGCCCGGCGTCGGCGATCGCCTGACGAGCGTCGTCGGAGTATCGGATGCTGCGTCTCTGGGCGGCCTCGTTGAAGACGTACTGCGGTTCGCCGTCGGCCGCCCGCTGCACGATCGCGCGGGACGAGCCGAGGGGGGCCTCACTCCCTATCAGGCGCACACCGTGGTCGGACAGGTACTCGCGGATGTGCGCGCCTGCCTCGTCCTCCCCGACCATGGCGATCAGCGTCGTCTCGACTCCCAGCCGCCGCAGTCCGACGGCGACGTTGAGTGCCGCACCGCCCACGAGCTCGCGGACGCCGGAATCGTCGCGGATCTCATCGATCAAGGCATCGCCGATCACGACAACGGAACCGGCGGAAGAAGTCTGATTGCTCACCCGCCGACACTATCGTGGCGCCGTGCACCGACGGGCTGCATCGCGTTCCTCTCCCGTCGCGCCGCCGACGAGCAGTACGGTGTGGACATGAAGCCCCGACTCGCCGGCGCTGCCGCCGCGTTCCTCCTCCTCGTCGTTCGCGATGTGCTCATCGACACGCGCTACACGAACCTCGCGCCGACCGGTTACACCTCGAGCATCGTGGAGCACATCTTCGGCTGACGTCCAACGCGCTCCGCGCGTGTCAGGATCCTCCGCCGACTGCACGGCTTCTCGACGAGTGCACGGCTCGGCGACACACGTCACCCGTGCGCTCGGCAGCTTCCCGTGCACTCGCGCCACGTCGCACACCGCCGGGCACGCAGAAGGCCCCAGGCGAGTCGCCTGGGGCCTTCTGCGTCATTCAGTACTCAGTACTGCGGCTCTCGCCTCGATCAGTTGTAAGTACCGGGGGTGATGTCGTCCGTCGAGAACGCGTCGAAGTCGACGTAGCCGAAGTCACCGTCGGCGTACGCACCGTCGGATGCGAAGATCCGGTTCGGGTAGCGCTCGCTCTTGGCTTCCTCGGTGGCCTCGACCGTGACGTCGCGGTACTTCGAGAGACCGGTTCCGGCGGGGATGAGCTTACCGATGATGACGTTCTCCTTGAGACCGACCAGCGGGTCGCGCTTGCCCTGCATCGCAGCCTCGGTGAGCACGCGGGTCGTCTCCTGGAAGGAGGCGGCCGACAGCCACGATTCGGTCGCGAGCGACGCCTTCGTGATACCCATCAGCTCCGGACGGCCGGACGCGGGACGCTTGCCCTCTGCCACAGCCTCGCGGTTGATCGACTGGTAGCGCTTGAGGTCGACCATCTCACCCGGGAGCAGGGTCGTGTCGGCGTGATCGACGACGGTGACCTTGCGGAGCATCTGACGGACGATGACCTCGATGTGCTTGTCGTGGATCGGCACACCCTGCGAGCGGTACACGCCCTGGACGCCGCCGACGAGGTAACGCTGCACCTCGCGAGCACCCATGACACGCATGATCTCCTTGGGGTCGAGCGTGCCCACCAGGATCGGCTGACCGACCGTGACGTGCTGCCCGTCCTCGACGAGAAGCGTCGCGCGCTTCAGCACCGGGTAGATGACCGGCTCGTCACCGCTGTCGGGCGTGAGGATGACCTTCTTGCCCTTGTCGGTCTCGTCGATCGCGATGCGGCCATCGGCCTCGGCGATCGGCGACGCGCCCTTGGGGGTACGCGCCTCGAAGAGCTCCTGCACACGGGGAAGACCCTGCGTGATGTCATCCGCCGATGCCGAACCACCCGTGTGGAAGGTACGCATCGTCAGCTGGGTACCAGGCTCACCGATCGACTGGGCCGCGATGATGCCGACGGCCTCGCCGATGTCGACGGTCTTGCCGGTCGCGAGCGAACGGCCGTAGCACTGCGCGCAGACACCGACGGCGGAGTCGCAGGTCAGGACCGAGCGCACCTTGATGCTCTCGACACCGAGCCCGACGAGCTTGTCGATCAGCACGTCACCCACGTCGTCACCGGCCGAGGCGAGAACCTCGCCCGACTCGCTCACGACATCGGAGGCCAGCGTACGAGCGAACACCGAGTTCTCGACGTTCGCGTCGCGCACGAGCTCACCCTGCGAGTTCGGTGCGGCGATCGGGAGCTCGAGGCCCTTCGACGTGCCGCAGTCCTCTTCGCGGATGATGACGTCCTGCGAGACATCCACCAGACGACGGGTCAGGTAACCCGAGTCGGCGGTACGCAGAGCGGTGTCGGCCAGACCCTTGCGGGTACCGTGCGTCGCGATGAAGTACTCCGCAACCGACAGACCCTCGCGGTACGAGGAGATGATCGGACGCGGGATGATCTCACCCTTGGGGTTGTTCACCAGACCACGCATACCGGCGATGTTCCGGATCTGCAGCCAGTTACCACGAGCACCCGACGACACCATGCGGTTGATGGTGTTGTCCTCGGGGAAGTTCGCCTTCATGGCGGCCTGGACCTCGTCGGTGGCCTCGGTCCAGATCTTGATGAGCTCCTGGCGACGCTCGGAGTCGGTCGTCAGACCCTTCTCGTACTGCGACTGGACCTTCGCGGCCTGCTTCTCGTAGCCGGCGACGATCTCCGCCTTGTTCGGCGGGGTGAGGATGTCGCTGAGGGCGACGGTCACACCGGAGCGCGTTGCCCAGTAGAAACCGGCGTCCTTGATGCGGTCCAGCGAGGCAGCCGTCTCGACCTTGGGGTACTCCTCGGCCAGCTTGTTGACGATCTGCGACAGCTTGTTCTTGTCGGCCTGCTCGCGGACGAACGGGTAGCCCTTGGGCAGCGTGTCGTTGAAGATCGCCTGACCCAGCGAGGCGTCGACGAGACCGTGACGCTCGTAGCCCTCGGGAGCTTCGCCCTCGAGGAAGGTCAGACCGGGGATGCGGATGCGGATCTTCGCCTGCAGGTCGAGGGAACCCTCGTCCTTGGCCAGGATCGCCTCGCCCACGGAACCGAACGCACGGCCCTCACCGGCTGCGCCCTCCTTGACCGTGGTCAGGTGGTGCAGACCGATGATCATGTCCTGCGAAGGCAGGGTGACCGGACGGCCGTCAGACGGCTTCAGGATGTTGTTCGACGCGAGCATCAGCACGCGGGCCTCGGCCTGAGCCTCGACCGACAGCGGCAGGTGGACAGCCATCTGGTCGCCGTCGAAGTCGGCGTTGAACGCCGCGCAGACGAGCGGGTGCAGCTGGATGGCCTTGCCCTCGACGAGCTGAGGCTCGAACGCCTGGATGCCCAGACGGTGCAGGGTGGGTGCACGGTTGAGCAGCACCGGACGCTCGCGGATGATCTCCTCGAGCACGTCCCAGACCTCAGGACGGGTGCGCTCGACGGCGCGCTTGGCCGCCTTGATGTTCTGCGAGTGACCGAGGTCGATCAGGCGCTTGATCACGAACGGCTTGAAGAGCTCCAGAGCCATCTGCTTGGGCAGACCGCACTGGTGCAGCTTCAGCTGCGGGCCGACGATGATGACCGAACGGCCCGAGTAGTCGACACGCTTTCCGAGCAGGTTCTGGCGGAAACGACCCTGCTTACCCTTCAGCATGTCGCTGAGGGACTTCAGGGCACGGTTGCCGGTACCGGTGACGGGACGACCACGGCGACCGTTGTCGAACAGTGCGTCGACGGCCTCCTGCAGCATGCGCTTCTCGTTGTTGACGATGATCTCGGGGGCACCGAGGTCGATCAGACGACGAAGACGGTTGTTGCGGTTGATCACACGGCGGTACAGGTCGTTCAGGTCGGAGGTCGCGAAGCGGCCACCGTCGAGCTGGACCATCGGGCGCAGCTCCGGCGGGATCACCGGGACGACGTCGAGGACCATCGCGGCCGGGCTCATGCCGGTCTCGAGGAACGAGCTGACGACCTTGAGGCGCTTGATCGCACGGATCTTGCGCTGGCCCTTGCCCTCGGAGATCTGCAGACGCAGGTTCTCCGCCTCGGCGACGAGGTCGAACGCCGCGAGGCGACGCTGGATCGACTCGGCGCCCATGTAGGCCTCGAAGTACTGGCCGAAGCGGTCCTGCAGCTCGTGGAAGACGTCGTCCTCCGGGCGCAGAGCACCGACCTCGAGGGTGCGGAAGTCCTCCCACACGCGCTCCAGCTTCAGGATCGCCTCGTCGGCACCCTTGCGGATGAGCGACATCTCCTTCTCGGCGGCGTCCTTGACCTTCTTCTTGGCGTCGGCCTTGGCACCCTCTGCCTCGAGGGCAGCGAGCTCCTCCTCCAGTTTGGCCAGGCGCTCCGCGATCTTGGCATCGCGGCGGTCGCCGAGCGTCTTCAGCTCGAGGCGGATGTTGTTCTCCTGCGTGCCCAGGTCGCGGTGACGAGCTTCCTCGTCGACCGAGATGACCATGTAGGCGGCGAAGTAGATGACCTTCTCGAGGTCCTTCGGCGCCATGTCGAGCAGGTAGCCCAGACGCGAGGGCACGCCCTTGAAGTACCAGATGTGGGTGACGGGAGCGGCGAGCTCGATGTGACCCATGCGCTCACGACGGACGGAGCTCTTGGTGACCTCCACGCCGCAGCGCTCGCAGACGATGCCCTTGAAGCGGACGCGCTTGTACTTGCCGCAGGCGCACTCCCAGTCGCGGGACGGGCCGAAGATCTGCTCTCCGAAGAGACCATCCTTCTCCGGCTTCAGGGTGCGGTAGTTGATGGTTTCGGGCTTCTTGACCTCGCCGTAGGACCACGCGCGGATGTGGTCTGCGGTCGCCAGGCCGATGCGAAGCTCATCGAAAGTTGTGGACTCGAGCACTAGTTCTCCTGTGTCGGAAATTCTTTTTGAGAAGTCTGCTTCGGTGGGCCCGGAACGCGTGTCCCGGGCCCCCGAAGGATTAGATCTCGTCGATCGAGGCGGCCTCGAAGCGGCTGGAGATGTTGATACCGAGCTCTTCTGCGGCGCGGAACGCCTCATCGTCGGTGTCGCGGAGGTTCACCAGCGTGCCGTCGGCCGAGAGGACCTCGACGTTCAGGCAGAGCGACTGCATCTCCTTCATGAGCACCTTGAAGGACTCGGGGATGCCGGGCTCCTGGATGTTCTCGCCCTTGACGATCGCCTCGTACACCTTGACGCGGCCGAGGATGTCGTCGGACTTGATCGTGAGGAGCTCCTGGAGCGCGTATGCGGCGCCGTAGGCCTCGAGGGCCCACACCTCCATCTCACCGAAGCGCTGTCCACCGAACTGCGCCTTACCACCGAGCGGCTGCTGGGTGATCATCGAGTACGGACCCGTGGAACGTGCGTGGATCTTGTCGTCGACCAGGTGGTGCAGCTTCAGGATGTACATGTAGCCGACCGAGATCGGGGCCGGGAACGGCTCGCCGGAGCGGCCGTCGAACATCTGGGCCTTTCCGCTGGAGTCGATCAGACGGACACCGTCGCGCGTCGGGATGGTCGCGTCGAGGAGACCGGCGATCTCCTCCTCGCTCGCACCGTCGAACACCGGGGTGGCGACCTTCGTGCCGGGAGCGGCCTCGAATGCCTGCTCCGGCAGACGGGCTGCCCACTCCGGAGTGCCTTCGACCTTCCAGCCCTGCTTCGCGATCCACCCGAGGTGGGTCTCGAGGACCTGGCCGAAGTTCATTCGACCGGGGATGCCGAGCGGGTTCAGGACGATGTCGACCGGGGTGCCGTCCGCCATGAACGGCATGTCCTCGATCGGGAGGATCTTCGCGATGACACCCTTGTTGCCGTGACGGCCGGCGAGCTTGTCACCCTCGGTGATCTTGCGCTTCTGGGCGATGTAGACCACGACGCGGCGGTTGACGCCGGAGCCGAGCTCGTCGTCGCCGTCCTCGGCGTTGAACTCCTTGACCGCGATGATCGTGCCCTGCTCGCCGTGAGGCACCTTCAGGGACGTGTCGCGGACCTCGCGGCTCTTCTCGTTGAAGATCGCGCGGAGCAGACGCTCCTCGGCCGACAGCTCGGTCTCACCCTTCGGCGTGACCTTTCCGACGAGGATGTCGCCGGGGCGGACCTCGGCGCCGATGCGGATGATGCCGCGCTCGTCGAGGTCCTTCAGCAGCTCCGGGCTGACGTTGGGGAGGTCACGAGTGATCTCCTCCTTGCCGAGCTTGGTGTCGCGGGCATCGACCTCGTACTCCTCGATGTGGATCGAGGAGAGGGTGTCGTCCTTCACCAGGTCCTGGCTCAGGATGATCGCGTCCTCGAAGTTGTAACCCTCCCACGTCATGAAGGCGACGAGGAGGTTCTTTCCGAGGGCCAGCTCGCCGTTCTCGGTGGCGGGGCCATCGGCGATGACCTCTCCGACCTCGACGCGCTCACCGGCGTTGACGACGACCTTCTGGTTGTACGACGTGCCCTGGTTGGAGCGGTCGAACTTGCGGAGGTGGTACTCCTGCGTCCCGCCCTCGTCGAGCATGACGACGACGCGGTCTGCGGAGACCTCGGAGACGACACCGGCCTTGTCGGCGGTGAGCACGTCACCGGCGTCGATGGCCGTGTAGCCCTCCATACCGGTTCCGACGAGCGGCGAGTCGCTGCGCAGCAGCGGCACAGCCTGACGCTGCATGTTGGCACCCATGAGGGCGCGCTGTGCGTCGTCGTGCTCGAGGAACGGCACGAGCGAGGTCGCGACCGACACCATCTGGCGCGGGGAGACGTCGATGTAGCCGATGTCCTCCGGGAGGAACATGTCGACCTCGCCGCTGCCGCCCTTGGGGCGGGCCAGCACGTGGCTCTCGATGAAGCGACCCTTGGCATCGAGCGGGGCGTTGGCCTGCGCGATGTTGAAGTCGACCTCTTCGGAAGCCGTGAGGTAGTCGATGTGCTCGGTGACGACGCCACCCTCGACCTTGCGGTACGGGGTCTCGATGAAACCGAACGAGTTGATGCGCGCGAAGGTCGCGAGAGCACCGATCAGACCGATGTTCGGGCCTTCAGGCGTCTCGATCGGGCACATGCGGCCGTAGTGCGAGGGGTGGACGTCACGGACCTCGACGCCGGCGCGGTCACGGGAGAGACCACCCGGGCCCAGCGCGGAGAGACGACGCTTGTTCGTCAGACCGGCGAGCGGGTTGTTCTGGTCCATGAACTGCGACAGCTGCGACGTTCCGAAGAACTCCTTGATCGCGGCGACGACGGGGCGCACGTTGATCAGGGTCTGCGGGGTGATCGCCTCGATGTCCTGCGTGGTCATGCGCTCGCGGACGACGCGCTCCATGCGGGACAGACCGGTGCGGACCTGGTTCTGGATCAGCTCGCCGACCGCGCGGATGCGACGGTTGCCGAAGTTGTCGATGTCGTCGGTCGCGAGACGGATCTCGGCCTTCTTGCCGCCGCGGATGCCCGTGAAGGTCTCCTCGGTGCCGGCGTGCAGGCGCACCAGGTACTTGATCGTGGCCACGATGTCCTCGACGGTCAGCACCGAGGAGGTCAGCGGCTGGTCCAGGCCCAGCTTGTGGTTGATCTTGTAACGACCGACCTTGGCCAGGTCGTAGCGCTTCGGGTTGAAGTAGAAGTTGTCCAGGAGCGCGCGGGCGGCCTCGGCGGCGACCTGCTCGCCCGGACGGAGCTTGCGGTAGATGTCGCGGAGCGCATCTTCCTTGGTGACGATCGTGTCCTTCGCGAGCGTCTCCTCGATCGAGGTGTAGCCGGCGAACTCGGCGAGGATCTCCTCGCTGGTCATGCCCAGTGCCTTGAGGAAGACGGTGACCGACTGCTTGCGCTTGCGGTCGACGCGCACGCCCACCTGGTCGCGCTTGTCGATCTCGAACTCGAGCCATGCACCACGGCTCGGGATGACGCGCGCCGACACGATGTCCTTGTCGGACGTCTTGTCGGGGGTCTTGTCGAAGTAGACACCCGGCGAACGCACGAGCTGCGACACGACGACGCGCTCGGAGCCGTTGATGATGAACGTGCCCTTGTCGGTCTGCAGCGGGAAGTCGCCCATGAAGACCGTCTGGGTCTTGATCTCACCCGTGAGGTGGTTCATGAACTCGGCCTCGACGTACAGCGGAGCGGCGTAGGTCTTGCCACGCTCCTTGCACTCCTCGATCGAGTACTTCTCCGGCTCGAGGTAGGGGTTCGTGAACGACAGCTGCATCGTCTCGCCGAGGTCCTCGATCGGAGAGATCTCCTCGAAGATCTCGCCCAGACCGCTGTTCTCGTTGACGTCGGTGCGACCCTGCTTCTTGGCCTCGGCCACGCGCGCCTTCCAGGCGTCGTTGCCGACCAGCCAACCGAAGGACTCGGTCTGCAGGGCGAGAAGGTCAGGGACCGTCAGCGTGTCGGAGATCTTGGCGAACGAAAGACGGGAAGCTCCGCGTCCGTTCTTGGTGGTGGTGGATGTGGATGCGTTGCGAGCAGCAGCCAAGGGAATAACCTCCGTGAGCCCCGCAGGGCTTCTCGATTCCTTTGTCGTCAGGTGGAGTGTGCGCCCGGGAACTCGACAGATGCCGACCACCATATGAGGGCAGGGAGAAACGAGCGCAACTACTAACTATACGCACGATTATGCGACATGGCAAGCGCAGTCCTTGACCAATCTCGGAAGCTGCGGTATGAGTCTCCGATCGCCGGACCGGAACACATGCGGCCCGGCGATCGGAGGAGGTGATCTCAGGACGCGATGCCCAGCTCGTTGCCGGGGATCGACGCCAGCAGACGCCGCGTGTACGGGTCACGGGGATTCGTGAAGATCTCCTCCGACGTCGCCGCCTCCACGAGCCTGCCGTCCTTCATGACGCACACGTAGTCGCTGATCAGCCGCACCACCGCGAGGTCGTGCGAGATGAACAGGTAGCTCAGGCCGTACTCCCGCTGCAGGTCGCCGAGCAGCTTCAGGATCTGGTCTTGCACCAGCACGTCCAGCGCCGACACCGGCTCGTCGCAGACGATCAGATCCGGCGAGAGGGCGAGAGCCCGTGCGATCGCGACACGCTGTCGCTGGCCGCCGGACAGCTCGGACGGATACCGCCGCAGCATCGACTGCGGCAGGGCCACGTCGTCGAGCAGCTGCCGCACGCGCTTGCGCCGATCGGCGCCGCTCCCCCGCTTGTAGAACTCCAGCGGCTCGGCGATCAGGCGCTCGATCGTGAACATCGGGTTCAGGCTCGAGTACGGATCCTGGAAGATCGGCTGCACCTGCTGCCGGAACTCCTTCGTCTCCGCCCGGCTCAGCGACGCGATGTCCTTGCCCTCGTAGCGGATCAGCCCGCTCGTCGGCTCGATCACCTTCAGCAGCATCCGCGCGGTCGTGGTCTTGCCGGAACCCGACTCGCCCACGATCGCGACCGTCTCCCCGCGCGGGATCACCAGCGACACGTCGTCGACGGCCACGAAATCCTCGCCGCGGCCCCGCACCGGGTACACCTTGGTGAGATTCTCGATCTCGACGATGTTGTCCGCGGGGGCCGCCTCGACGACGGCATCGGCAGCAGCGACGGCATCGGCCGCCCGTTCCCGGGTCCGGAAGGCCTCGGGTCGCAGGCGTGCCGCCGCGACGGACGGGGCCGCCTTCACGAGCGACTGCGTGTACGGATGCTGCGGGTCCTCCAGGATCTGGCGCGCATCGCCCTGCTCCACCACCTTGCCGCGGTGCATCACGATCACCCGCTCCGCACGCTCGGCGGCGAGGCCCAGGTCGTGCGTGATGAGCAGCACCGCCGTGCCCAGCTCGCGCGTCATCTGCCCGATCTGATCGAGGATCGTCTGCTGCACCGTGACGTCGAGCGCGCTGGTGGGCTCGTCGGCGATCAGCAGTCGCGGCTTGCACGCCAGACCGATCGCGATGAGCGCACGCTGGCGCATGCCGCCGGAGAACTCGTGCGGGTACTGCTTCGCCCGCCGCGCCGGATCGGGAAGGCCCGCGGCGGTCAGCGCCTCGACCACCTTCGCCTGCACGTTCTGTCGGGTGGCGAGGCCATGCGCGAGCAGCGTCTCCGCCACCTGCGTGCCGATCTTCGCCACCGGGTTCAGGTTCGACATCGGGTCCTGCGGCACGAGACCGATGTCACGACCGCGGATCGTGCGCAGTTCGTGCTCGGGTGACCGCGAGATCTCCTTGCCGTCGAGCCGGATGCTGCCGGACGCGATCCGGCCTCCCCCGGCGAGCAGTCCGATGATGGCCATCGCGGTGGTGGACTTGCCCGAGCCGGACTCCCCCACGATCGCGACGGTCTCGCCGGGACGGATCTCGAGGTCGACGCCTTCGACGGCGTGCACGACGCCGTCCATGGTGGCGAAGTCCACGGCCAGTCCCTGGACCGACAGCAACGGTTCGGTCGACATCTGCTTCTCCTTCGCGGCGCTCACGGCACCGTCGTCCCGCGCGTTCATCGCGCCCTCGTCCGGGGGTCCATCGCCTCGCGCAGCGCTTCACCCAGCAGGGTGAAGCCGAGCGCCGTGACGGCGATGCAGATACCGGGGAGGAAGGCGAGCCAGGGCGCGATGGCGAGCTCGGCCTGCGCGTAGGTGAGCATGCGCCCCCACTCCGCCGTCTCGGGCCGTCCGCCGCCGAGGCCGAGGAACGACAGCGCCGCCGCATCGATGACCGCGGTGGCGAGCGTCAGGGTGCCCTGAACGATCACGGGTCCGATCGCGTTCGGCAGCACGTGCGACATGGTGATCTTGCCGCGACCCAGACCGAGCGTCTGCGCCGAGAGCACGTAGTCGCTGGAGCGCTGCTGCAGCATGGAGGCGCGCAGCAGCCGGGCGAAGATCGGCACCTGGGAGGCCCCGATCGCGATCATGATGGCGAACGGGGTCTGCCCGAGGATCGCGGCGATCGACACCGCCAGCAGCAGGTTCGGCACCGAGAGGATGATGTCGACGATGCGCATGATGAGCGTGTCGACCCAGCCGCCGAACGTGCCGGCGAGCAGGCCGAGGATCATGCCGCCGACCAGGCCCATCGCCGTGGAGATGACCCCGATCATAAGAGACGCCTGCGCGCCCCAGATGAGCTTGGACAGCACGTCGCCGCCGAAGCGGTCGAGGCCCAGCGGGAACTGCGGCAGCTCCCCCGGTCCCGGGATGTAGGTCGGCGTGATGTACTTCGCACCCGGCAGCGCCGTCTCCGGGTAGGGAGCGATCAGGGGCGCGAGCGCGGCGATGAGCAGGAACGCCACCACGATGGCCGCGCCGATCCATGCCGTCGGGTTTCGGCGGAGGCGGCGGAACACGTCCCGCCAGAAGCCGCCGGAGCCGTTCTTCAGATCGGCCTGGGCGATGGCGACGGTGTCGATGCTGCCGCCGCTCTCCGCGGAGGGGCCCTGGGCGGGCGGGAGCGCGATGGTCATGCGACCGCCTCCTTTCGGACGATGGGGAGGGACATCACTGCACCCTCACTCTCGGGTCGATGAAGCTGTAGGAGACATCGACCGCCAGGTTGATCAGCGCGTACGCGATCGCGATGAAGATGATGAAACCCTGGAGGACCGGGAAGTCCCTGGTGAAGATCGCTCTCGCCAGGAACGAGCCGATTCCGGGGAAGGCGAACACCGTCTCGGTGAGCACCGCCCCCGAGATCAGGAGCCCGGTCTGCAGGCCGATCGTGGTGATCACCGGGAGCATGGCGTTGCGCAGGATGAAGCGGTTCCGCAACGTCGGCGATCCGACACCCTTCGCGCGGCCGGTGCGCACGTAGTCGGCGTTCTGCACTTCCAGGACGCTGGCCCTGGTGATGCGGACGATGATCGCGAGCGGGATGGTGCCGAGCGCGAGCGCCGGGAGGATCAGGTGCAGGATCGCATCCCATGCGGCATCGAACTCGCCGGTGATGATGCCGTCCCACACATAGAACCCGGTGGGATGGGTCGCGTCTATTCGTGGATTCTGGCGCCCGTCCGACGGCAGCCATCCCAATTGCACCGCGAAGACGTACTTCAGGATGAACGCGAGGAAGAACACCGGGATGGTGATGCCGATCAGGCTCAGCACCACCGACGCGTGGTCGGTGAACTTCCCGTGGCGGCGGGCGGCCCAGTACCCCAGCGGGATGCCGATGCCCACCGCGAAGATGAGCGCCATGACGCTCAGCTCCAGCGTCGCGGGGAACCGGCGGAGGAACTCCTCCGTCACCGGTCGGTTGGTCTGGATGGAGGTGCCGAAGTCTCCCTGCAGGAGGCGTCCGATCCAGATGAAGTACTGCTCGATGAGGGGCTTGTCGAAGCCGTAGAGCTCGTTGACTCTCGCGACGGCCTCGGGTGTGGCCTTCTCGCCGAGCAGGGCGACCGCGGGGCCGCCGGGGAGGGCCCTGACCCAGGCGAACAGCAGGATGCTGAGCCCGAACAGGGTGGGGATGAGGAACAGCAGTCGCCTGCCGATGGTGCGCAGCACGAAGATCTCCGTCGATCAGAAGGTACGCCGTTCCCCCGGTCCCGCTGAATGCGCGGGACCGGGAGAGCGTCGTATCAGGTGGTCAGGCCTACTTGGTGAGGACGATGTCCGTGAAGACCTCGTCGTTCACCGGGCTGGCGGGATAGCTCTTCACGCGCGGGTCGAACGCCAGGGTCGGCGCCGGGTGCGCGAGCGGGACGCCCGGGATGAACTGGGCGACCATCTCGTTGATCTCCTCGTAGAGCGCCGTCTGGTCCTCGAGGTTGGAGACGCCGCGCGCCTCGTTCAACTTCTGGAACAGCTCGGGGTTGTCGAAGCCCCACTCGGAGCTCTGCTGGCCGAAGAAGACGCCGACGAAGTTGTCGGTGTCGTTGTAGTCGCCGGTCCAACCGAGCAGATGGATGCCGTGGTCCGAGGTGCCGGTGGTGCGGTCGAGGTACTCGACCCACTCCTCCGAGACCGGGGTGGTCTCGACGCCGACCTCGGAGAGCTGGGACGACAGCACCGTGAAGATCTGCTCGGGGTCCGGCATGTAGGGACGCGAGACGTTGACCGGGTAGTTGAAGGTGAGCTTCAACGGGTTCGCCTCGGTGTAGCCCGCCTCGGCCAGCAGCGACTTCGCCTTCTCGGGGTCGTAGTCGTAGGTCGTGACATCGGGGTTGTAGCCGTTGACGACCTCGGGCACGAACTCGATCGCCTTCTGCGTGCCCTCCGGCAGCACCTGGCTGATCAGCGCATCCTTGTCGACCGCGTACGAGAGGGCCTCACGGACCTTCGGGTCCTGCAGCTCCGGGACCGCCTGGTTGAAGGCGAGGTAGAGGATCGTGAACGGCGGACGCGACACCATGGTGAAGCCGTCGTCCTCGAGCGCCTTGGTATCAGCGGGGCCGACCAGGTCGTAGCCGTCGATCGATCCGGACTCGAGCGCCTGGCGGCGAGCGGTCGGGTCGTCGATCGTGCGGAAGATGATCTCGTCGACCTGTCCCTTGTCTCCCCAGTACCCGTCATAGGACTTGAGCGTGACCTGCTCGCCCGGTGCCCATTCCTCGAAGGCGTAGGGCCCGGTGCCGACGGGGTGACCCATCGCATACTCGGAGAGCTGCGGGGCCTCGGCGGAGCCGCTGACCTCATCCGCGCCGAACTCCTGCATCGCCGAGGGGCTCTGCATGGCGAAGGCCGGCAGCGAGAGCGAGGCGACGAAGCCGGCGAACGGCTTGTTCAGCTCGATCGTGACCGAGTTCTCGCCGTCGGGGGTGCAGGACTTGTACACGGCATCCGCCGCGTTCGAGGCGTACCCCTTGAAGAGCTTGTTGTAGTAGTAGCCGAAGGCCTCGGACGCGGCGAGCCCTGTCCAGTTGAACCAGCGGTCGAAGTTCACGCAGACGGCCTCGGCGTTGAACGGCGTGCCGTCCTGGAACGTGACGTCTTTCTTCAGCTCGAAGGTATGGGACATGCCGTCCTCGGACGACTCCCACGACTCGGCGAGGAGCGGTGCCGGGTCGGCGGTACCGGGCTCGGTGCCGACGAGACCTTCGAAGATCTGACGCGAGACGCGGAAGCTCTCGCCGTCCTGCGCGAAGGCGGGGTCGAGACTCGCCGGGTCGGAGGAGGCGGCGAAGACGAACGTGCCGTCGACGTCGCCGGAACCTTCAGACCCTTCGTCACCACGCTCGCTGGCGACACAGCCCGCGAGGGCGAGCGCAGCGATCGTGGCTCCGGTTACGGCGATGAGTCCTCGCCGACGCTTGACTGATTGGTGCATTGTGTGACCTTCCCTGTCGGGCGCTTCGTTGCGCGTCCCGAGGCTTCTTCGCCTCGGGGACGGTGATGACTCGACGGTACCCAGCAGATCCTCAGATGCCAAACGCATCCATGTTGCAATCCGATATCGGCGCAGCCCGCACCGATCCGGTAGTGTCCAGATCGTGCCAGACACCACCCCGCTCGCCGTCTGCTTCGGCGAGGGCATGGTCGCCCTCGTCGCCGCCACCGCCGGTCCGCTCGAGGACTGCCGGACCTTCCACCGCTCCCTCGCGGGCGCCGAGTGGAACACCGCGATCGCCCTGGCCTCGGCGGGCATTCGCACCTCGGTCCTCTCCCGTGTGGGCGACGACGGATTCGGACGCTTCCTCCTCGCCGAGTTGCACGCCCATGACGTCGACGCCTCCGCGGTCGAAGTCGACGGCGACGCGCCCACCGGCCTCTACGTGAAAGAACTCTCGGCCCGTGACGACGGAGCGGTCGACGGCACCATGCACTATTACCGTGCCGGCTCCGCCGCCGCAGCCCTCTCACCGCAGACGCTGACCACACCGGCGGCATCCGCCCTCCTCGCCGATGCCGCACTCGTGCATACCTCGGGCATCACGCCGGCGCTCTCTGCCTCGGCGCTCGCGGCCCAGGAGGCCCTGTTCGCGGATCGACGATCCGACCGGCTGCTCAGCTTCGACCTGAACTGGCGACCGGCGCTCTGGCGCGGCCGCGAGGCGGAGGGCAGGAGGATCGTCTCCGACTTCGCACGCCGGGCCGACGTCGTGTTCTGCACCAGGCCCGACGCGGAAGCCGTGTTCGGGACGAGCGATCCGCAGCAGCTGCGAGCACTCTTCCCTGAGCCGCGGTATCTGCTCGTCACCGATTCGAGCGGGGCCGTGGCGTTCGACCGCACGGAGACCGCCGAGAGCGACGCGCTGGACGCACCCGTGGTGGAGACCATCGGGGCCGGAGATGCCTTCGCGGCCGGCTTCCTCGCCGGGATCCTCACCGGCCTGTCGCTGGCGGGGAGCGTCGCCCGAGGGCACCGCATCGCGACGCGTGCCCTGGTGAGCACGCGCGATCACGTGGACTGAGGCGCGTCGCCGCGGACGGAGAGATCCCCGCGGGGAGGAACAGCTACGCCCACAACTCCGCCTCACGCAGCGGCCTCCGCCCGACGAGGCGGATACCGATCATCAGGTGCGGCGTCGTGTGGGAACGGCGTCGTGGGTCCGCTGAAGCGAGACCGCAACCGGTTCGCCGCGGTGCTGCACGACACGCACGAACAGCACGTCGACGAGCGCGAGCTGAGCGATGCGGCTCGACATCGCGGCCATCCGGAACGGCGATTCGTGCGCGTGCGTGAGCAGCACGACATCGGCTGCGAGCGCCAGCGGCGAGTCCGGTGCGCTGGTGACCGCCACGGTGAGGGCTCCGGCATCGCGCGCGACTTCGAGGGCACGCAGCGTCTCCGCGGTCTCTCCGCCGTGGGAGAACGCGATCGCCACATCGTCGGCAGTCCGCAGCGAAGCCGTCGTGACCGCGAGATGCGGGTCCGCCGAGTGCGACACGGAGCATCCGATACGTGACAGCTTCAATTGCAGGTCCTGCGCCGTCAGCGACGACGCCGCCTGACCGAAGAGGTCGATGTGCCGCGCGTCGACCACGGCGCGGGCGACCCGATCGAGGGCGAGGGGGTCGAGCGCCAGGGCGGTCTTCTCGATGGCGTCGATCTCCTGCGCAGCGAGCTTGGCGGCGATCGCCGCTGGACCGTCGTCGGGATCGATCGCCGTGGTGTCCAGACCGAACCGGGCCTGCTGCGCCTGTTCCAGGGTGACCGCGCGGGCGACTGCGACCCTGAGCTCCCGGTACCCGCTGTATCCGAGCGCCTGGGCGTACCGGGCGACCGTCGACAGCGACGTGCGGCAGAGCTGGGCGAGATCGTTGATCGCCAGGTCGACGACGAGTGTCGGGTCTCCCAGGATCGTCTCCGCGACGCGCGCTTCGGCGGCGCTCACCTTGGGAAGTGAGCGCCGCACCCGAGCGAGAACGTCGTCGTCCATGGAGGGAATCCCGTCTCAGCCGGCGCTGGTCATCCTCTGCTGCACCGGGAACCGCCCCAGGAGTGCTTCACGCGCCGTCTGCGCACCGAGCCTACTGGCTGCGGCGACCTCGATCGTCGGCAGCGGCAGCGGATTCGCCGTGGGGAGGCCGACGTTGACGACCACCGCACGAGGATCACGCACAGCGGCACGCTCGACGAGTGCACGCTGCGCGGCGTCCGTGTCGGGACGATCGATCAGCAGCACCGTCGTGCCTGCGGCTGCGGAGACCTCGTCGATCACGCGGTCCTGTTCGGAGACCGGGGCGGATGCCACGTCGAGGCGCACCCGCAGGCCATCTCCGGCCAGCGCACTCGCGACGTACGACCCCGCGCTGTCGACGGCGAGCGTCGAGCGTCGACGTGCGTCGATGACGGCGAGTTCGGACGTCGCCTGCGGGGCGTCGCCGGAGACGGTCACCACGCGGCGCACGATCTCCGCCGCGTCGAAGGGCTCGATCGGCTCGTGCGTCTGCTCCGCAGCGACGCGGAGCCTGGCGGCGAGGGATGCGACCCTGGCTGCCGCCTCCTCGACACGCGCCCGCGAGAGCGAACCGTCGCGCAGCGCGGCGACGATCCCGTCTCTGGCGGCGCGGAAGTCCTGCTCGTCCTGGTCGGGAAGAGCGGCATCGCCCGGATTCGTCGGGTTGCCGATGCAGAGGAGGTCTGCGCCGGCAGCGAGCGCCTGGGCTGCTCCCCCGCCGAGTCCGACCGTCTCACGAATCGCGGCCATGTCGAGGGCGTCCGTGATGATGACGCCGTCGTAGCCCCAGTCGCGCAGCATGCCGAGCACGCGCGGGTTGAGGGTGGCGGGCTGCTCGCCCCACGCCGGAACCACGATGTGCGCGGTCATGACCGCGTCGACGCCGGCATCGACCGCAGCGCGGAACGGTTCGAGGTGCACCCGTTCGAACTCGTCGAGATCCAGAGTGATCTCGGGGAGCGCGTGGTGCGAGTCCATGTGGGTGTCGCCGTGGCCCGGGAAATGCTTGACGCAGGCGGCCACCGCCCCGTCCTGGATGCCGTCGATCGTCGCCACCACGTGCCGTGAGACGAGCGCCTCGTCAGCGCCGAAGGCCCGCACGCCGATCACCGGGTTGCGAGGATCGGTGTTGACGTCGGCGACCGGACCGAGCACCACGTTGGCCCCGACGGCGCGCACCCGACGCGCGAGTTCGGCGCCGGTCTTCTCCGACGCGACGAGGTCGTCGAGCAGACCGAGCTGGGCGGCACCCGGAACCGTCGAGCCCGTGGCGGACTCGAGCCGGGTGACGCTGCCGCCCTCCTCGTCGATGCCGATCAGGGCGTCGGGGTTCGCGTCGAGGATCGCGGCGCTGAGGGCGGGAAGACCCGCGCCGACGTTCTGACCGAAGTACACGACCCCGGCCAGTCCGTCGCGCAGCTCGTCGCGGAGCCACTCCGGGGCTTCCGTGCCGAAGAAGCCCGGCCACAGCACGCCGTTCGCGAGGCGTTCGAGGTCGTCGGTCATCCCTTCACCGCTCCCGCCACCATGCCGGAGGCGAGCTTGCGCTGCACCAGCACGAAGAAGATCATGACGGGCACGGTGATGATCGTCGACGCGGCCATGATGCTGCCCCAGTCGTTGGAGTGCAGGCCGAAGAACGACTTCAGACCGATGGAGACCGTGTACTGGTCGGTCTGCGCGCCCAGGATGGTCATCGCGAAGATGAACTCGTTCCACGCGGTGATGAAGCTGAAGATGCTGGTCGCCACGAGGCCGGGCATCACCAGCGGCAGCAGCACCGATCGGAACATGCGCCACCAGCTCGCGCCGTCGATGTACGCGGCCTCCTCGAGCTCGACCGGGACGGCGGCGACGAAGCCGCGGAGCATCCAGATGCCGAACGCGAGCGACAGTGCGACGTACACGACCATCAGGCCGAGGATGCTGTTGAGCAGACCGAGGCTCTTCACCTGGAGGAAGAGCGGGATGACGAGCGCCTCGAGCGGCACCATCTGCACGATCAGGATCATCATCAGGATCGTGGTGCGGAACTTGAACTTGAAGCGCGCGACCGCGACCGCGGCGAGCAGGCACACGAGCGCGCTCACGAGGACCGTGACGAGCGCCACGATCGCCGAGTTGCGCAGGTAGGTGCCGAATCCGCCGTCGGTGAGCACGAAGGCGAAGTTGTCCCACGTGAACTCCTGCGGGAGCAGTGACTGGCCACCGCTGGACGCCTTGCCGTCGAATGCGCTGGAGACCATCCAGTAGACGGGGAACAGCGTGAAGATCAGGACGGCGGCGACCGCGATCCCGATTCCGATGCGGGAGCGGAGCCTCGGGCGCGGGTTCACAGCTCGTCCTCCTTCATGAGGGAGCGGATGTAGACGATCGTGATGCCGATCAGCACCAGCGTGAGCAGCACGGCGAGCGCCGCACCGAAGCCATAGCGGTTCTGGCCGAAGGACTCCACATACGACCAGACGCCGAGGTTGAGCACCTGACGGTTGCCACCCCCACCGCCGGGCATCAGGTACACCTGCGCGAAGACCTTGAAGTCCCAGATGGTCGACAGGATGATCACGACCGAGAAGACGGGCTTGAGCGTGGGGAAGATGATCTTCCAGAATCGACGCCAGGCGCCGGCACCGTCGAGAGCGGCGGCCTCGAGCATCTCCTTCGAGACACCGAGCAGGCCGGCCAGCACCGTGATGGCGACGAACGGGAAGCCGTGGTGCACCACGTTGAGGAGCACGATGGCGTAGAACGACCACTGGTTGGTGAACCAGTTCACCGGGTCGTCCATGAGACCGAGGTCACGCAGCACCGTGTTGAAGATGCCGCGGTCGGCGTCGAAGATGAAGGTCCAGACATAGGTTCCGGTCACGGCGGGCATCGCCCAGGCGACCATGATGCAGCTGGAGACGATGACGCGCCAGGTGGTGCCGAGGCGTGCGAGCAGGAGTGCGACGAGCGTGCCGACGGCGACCGTGACGAATACGGCCACGGCGGCGAACCCGACGGTGTTGGGCAGCACCACCGTCCAGAGGGTCGGGTTGGTGAGCGCCTCGACGTAGTTGTCGAGACCGATCCAGTTGTTCTCACCGGTGTTGATCTCGCGCAGACCGTAGTCCTGCAGCGAGTAGATGAACACCTGGACGAGCGGCCAGAGCATGAGCACCGCGAGGATGGCCAGCCCGGGCGCGAGAAGGAGCCAGGGGCGGGCCGCGACGATCGAGAGACCGCGTCGCTTCCGGCCGCCGGCCACGGAGGCGGAGGTGGACTCCGCCTTCGTGGCCGGCAGTGGCGCTTGCACCATCGACATGGAAGGGATGCTTCCTTACTTCTGGTTGAGGAGTTCGGTCATCTCGGCGGCGGCGTCCTTCGTCGCGGTCGCGACGTCCTTCTGTCCGCTGAGGATGGCCTGGATCATGGAGTTGGTCGTCTTCTTCGCCTGCACGGCGCCGAAGTTCGGGGTGACCGGAACGGATGCTCCGCCGTCGACCATCTGCTCGGCGAACGGTGCGACCAGCGGGTCGGTCGAGGCCAGTGCCTCTTCCATCGCGGACTGGACGCCCGGGAAGTAGCCGGTCTCGTTCGACCACTGCTCGGCGAACTCGCCGGTGGTCATGAGCTTGACGAACTCCCACGCCAGGTCGGCGTTCTTGGTCGTGTTGAAGACCGAGAGGTGCGATCCGCCGAGCACGGACGGAGCGATGCCACCGTCTTCGCCCGGGATGACGGCCGCGCCGATCTTGCCCTCGAGGTCGGGGTTCGCCTCGACGAGCGACTTCGGCGTCCACGAACCCGAGAGCATCATGGCGACGTTGCCCTGGGTGAACGCGTCACGGAGGTCGGTCTCCTTCCAGGTGGTCGCACCCGCGGAGGAGAAGCCGTGCTCGGTGGCCAGGCCGGTGTAGAACTCGATGCCGGCCTGCGACTCCGTGCTGTCCAGCTCGCTGGTCCAGGTCTTGCCGTCCTTCGTCGCGATCTCGCCGCCGGCGCCCCAGACCCAGGGGTAGACCTGGAATTCGGCGTCGCCCGGGACCGGGAAGGGGAGCATGTCGGGCTTGGCGGCCTTGATGGCGTCGCCCGCAGCCACGATGTCGTCCCACGTCTTCGGAGCCTCGAGTCCGAGCTCCTCGAACACGTCGGCGCGGTAGACGAGCGAGCGGACGCCCGCGTACCACGGCATGCCGTACAGCTCGCCGTCGTAGGTGCCGGCGACCTCGAGGCCCTCGACGAGGTCGTCGCGGAGGCCCTTCTCGGCATCGACGTACTCGTCGAGCGGCTCGAGCGCACCAGCGTCGGCGAACTCGGCGGTCCAGGTGGTGCCGGTCTCGGCGATGTCGGGGGTCGTGTCGCCGGCGATGGAGGTCACGAAGCGGTCGTGGGCGTCAGCCCACTGGATCTCCTCGATCTTGACCGTCGCGCCGGTCTCCTTCTCGAAGGCGTCGGACACCTTGTCGTAGAAGGCGGAGGCATCGGGGTTCGTGCCCTTCATGATCCAGACGGTGAGTTCCTGACCCTTGCCGTCGGTGGAGCCGGTGTCGCTGCCGCCGGCGCAACCGGCGAGGGCGAGCGTGGCCACGGCGCCGAGCGCCACGGCCGAGAGAATGCGCTTGTGCATTGCGGGGATCTCCTCTTTGAAAAGTCCTGGCAAGCATCGGGTACTCACCGGGGGTTAGGAAAAAGTATCCACGACTAACTAATTACCTGCAAGTTCCTCTCACAATCGTCATGCGGCCGTAACATCAGCTTCTCCCGGTAGGCTCCCCGGATGGTTCGCCGCACCCCTGACAAGGACCGTTCGACGGTCGCCCGCCACGCGACGCTCCCCTCCCGCCGGCCCGCCAGAGGAATCCTGAAGATCGCCGGCATCACCCTGGGCATCGTGCTCGTCTCCGCGATCGCGGTCGCTGCCTTCGTCGTGACCGACTACTTCAACCGCTTCAATGAGGGCGCCGTCACCCTGGAAGGGGCGCCCGAGGTCGAGCCGCCCTCGATCAGCGCGTACCCCGGCGAGTTCAGCATGCTCATCATCGGGACCGACGAGTGCGGTGAGGTGTCGACAGGGCTCCTCGCCGCGCGATGCTCGGAGGCCGACGGGGGGATCCTCAACGACGTGAACCTGCTCGTGCACGTGTCGGCCGAGCCCCGCAACGTCACGGTCGTCTCGCTCCCGCGCGACCTCATGATCCCCACACCCGAGTGCACCAGGGAAGACGGATCAGTCGCCTCGGAGACGAGCAAGTCGCAGATCAACTCGATCTATCAGAACGCCGGGATGTCGTGTGTGGCGAAGAGCGTCACCGAGCTCACCGGCATCGAGATCCCCTTCGCCGCGAAGATCGACTTCGACGGGGTGATGGAGGTCACCGACGCCATCGGCGGGGTCGAGGTGTGCATCGGCGGCGAGGGCATCCGCGACGAGCACACGTCGATCGACTGGGAGCCGGGACTGCGCACGGTCTCCGGCTACGAGGCACTGCAGTTCATCCGCACACGGCACGGCGTGGGTGACGAGAGCGACATGGCGCGCGTGTCGAACCAGCAGCAGTACATGTCGCGCCTGGTGAAGAAGATCATGAGCGACGAGGTGCTCTCCGACCCGGGGAAGGTGCTCGGGCTCGCTGACACGATCGTCGACAACATCGACCCCAGCGACGAGTTGGGCAACCCCGTCCGACTCGCACAGCTCGCCCTCTCGATCAAGGACGTGCCGTTCTCCGAATTCGTCTTCCTGCAGTATCCGGTGTTCGCCGATCCAGACGACTCCGACCGCGTCGTCCCGAACCGGGACGCCGCGGCCAGCATCTGGGACGCGTTGAAGGCCGGGCAGCCCGTGCAGCTCACCGGGGACGTCAGCAACAACGGAGGCGTCGAGCTCGTGGAGCCCGCGCCGGGAACCGCCCCCGAGGTTCCCGCGACCGACCCTCCGACCACCGACGCCCCGACCACCGACGCCCCGGCGACCGACGCCCCGGCGCCCCGTGCGACGCTCGACTCGGCCATCTCCGGCCAGACGGCGGAGCAGGAGACGTGCGCGAACGGCAAGCAGCGCTGAGCCGCATCGCCAGCGCGTAGGCTCGTGCCCATGGGCCGGACGAGATCGCGCGACACCGAGCATCCCCAGGTCCGGTTGGATCACGGCGGAATCGCCAGCATCATCCCGTCGGAGTTCACGAGCGGCTTCGAGCTGATCGTCGACGGCACGCCGCAGTCGCACGTCGATCTGGACGACCCGACGCACCTGCACTTCGAGTACATCGTGCGCATGGGGGCGGTGATCGACCAGCTGCCGCCCGGCCCGCTGACCGCCGTGCACCTCGGAGCCGGCGCCCTGACGATCCCGCGCTATATCGAGAGCACGCGTCCCGGTTCGCGCCAGCAGGTGATCGAGCTCGAGGCCCCGCTGGCTCAGCTGGTGCGGGAGCACCTTCCCCTGCCGAAGGGCGCGCCGATCCGGATCAGGATCGGCGATGCCCGCGAAGGCGTGGCGAAGCTGCCGAGCGGACTGCAGGCCAGCTGCGACCTCGTCGTCTCCGACGTGTACTCCGGAGCCCAGACGCCCGCCCACCTCACCAGCGTCGAGTTCTACCGTGAGCTCGCGGAGCTGCTCGCGCCCGGCGGCGTGCTCCTCGTCAACGTCGCCGACGGCCCCGGTCTCGCCTTCGCCCGCCGACAGGCCGCGACCATCGCAGACGTGCTCCCCGAGATCGGCATCCTCGCCGACACACAGGTGCTCAAGGGCCGGCGGTTCGGCAACCTCGTCGTCGCGGCCTCGGCCGCTCCCCTGCCGACGGAATGGCTGCCGCGCATCCTGGCCGCCGGTCCCCACCCCGCGAAGATCGCGCAGGGCGCCGAGGCGGACGCCTTCCTCCACGGGGCGCGGATCGTGACCGACGCCGACGCCATCGCCTCCCCGCGACCCGACGCCTCGCTCTTCCTGCGCTGAGCCACGAGCGTCTCCGGCGTCCGAGGAGAGGCACGATCGGTGACAGCAGCGCCGGGGCGCCGTGTGTCGCAGAGAGGATGCGGAGACCAGGGCGCGCCGCCCCGACGACCCCGTCACCGGAAGGCAGACTGGTGGGGGACGCTGCGGAAGGAGAGCAATGAGTTTGATCCGGGGATACGACCAGGACACCCTCCGCGAGAAGGTCGATCTCGATGAGTGCGAGGCACGACTCGCGGAGATCGATTCGCAGCGCAGTCTGCCCGCTCTGCTGGAGCGCGTGTGGCTGCTGAAAGTGCTCGACCGCCTCGACGAGGCGCTCGCGCTGGCCGATGAGACGGTGCGTCAGGCGCGCATGGCCGGCACCCGGAAGGACGTTCTGCGCGCCCGCGTGCTGCACGCCACGATCCTGCAGTATCGGGGCGCGCACGCCGCAGCCGAACAGGAGCTCTCGACCTGCGCGACCGAGGCGGAGGGGCAGCGCTGGCTGTCGATCGCCGCGTTCGCGTACCAGCACCACGGCAAGAACGCCTACGACGCAGGCGACTACGAGACCGCCAGGGAGAGCTTCAAGCAGTCGTTGTTCCTCCGGCGTGAGTCGGGTGCGGAAGACCGCGAGCTCGAGACGGCGCTCCTGGCCATCGAGGCTGTCGAGCGGCGCCGCCCGCCGCAGCTCATCGCGGGCTGAGTCTTCGTGCCACCGCGATGTCGGCGGCATGGCTTAGCCTGATCGCATGGCGGAACTCGACCGTGTGCGCGTCTGGGGCGAAGCACTGATCACGCTGCACCTCGACGACAGCTGGTCGTTCGGCTTCGACAACGCCAAGCGGCGGGCCGGGCAGTGCGACTACACGAAGAAGCGCATCACCGTGTCCCGCTATCTCGCCGCACGCTTCGAAGACGACGACATCCATCAGGTGCTGCTGCATGAGGTCGCGCACGCCCTCGCCGGTCACGCCGCTGCGCATGGTCCCGCGTGGAAGCGCGTCGCCCGTGATCTCGGCTACGTCGGGGGAACCACCCACCACGGTGAGACGGCCGAGGAGCTCGCTCCCTGGGTGGGCAGCTGCCCCGCAGGTCACGTCACCTACCGGCACCGCCGCCCGACGAGACCGACATCGTGCGCCCGGTGCTCGCGCACATTCGACTCCCGCCATCTCTTCGCCTGGACCCGACGGGAGATCTCGACCGACGTGCGCCTCGCCGCGCAGATGCCGCGCTGACCGCGGCTCAGCCCTTCGGCTCGTCGCGGCTCTCCGCATCGGTCGTCAGTGCTGCGCCGGGTTCGACGGCCGCGCCGGAATCGACCACTGCGCCGGAATCGACCGCCGCGCCGGATTCCACGGTCACATCGGCAGCGCTGCGCCGACGACGCAGCAGGGCTGCGATCGCGCGCCAACCGACCAGGAACGCCCCGAGCACGAGCGTCGCCACGATGATGAACGGCAGCTCCGCCGTGTCGCCGCTGAGCACACGGATGAGCATCCCACCCGCGACCGTGACGACCCACACCACTGCGCCCCATGGCAGCGACCAGGGACGACGGGGTCGGCCGGGCAGCAGCGCGGCGAGGAGATGGCCCACGAGCAGAGCGATCAGGAACGGCCATGCCGTGAGCAGGAAACCCGCAGGGTTCTCATCGTGGGACGCGCGACCGATCGCGGCGAAGATCAGCACGAGCACGACATCGACGACGACAGCGGGAAGGTACCTCATGCCACGACCCTACGTGCCCACGGCCGTGTCGGCGCCTGCCCCGCGGTGACCGGCGGAGATCTCCGTGTCGGGAGGATGTCCTGCGGCCGCGCGTCCGCCCGTCGGGGAGAAATCCTCCGAACGGGGTGGGCATGCGCATCAGTCGAAGCGGACGAACGATCCCTCGTGGAGCACCGGGACGACGTCGACCGCATCGAGGACGGCGGCATCCGCCACGGAGGTCGGAATCAGACCCGATGCTTCGATGCGGGCGGTCGCGACGACGCCGGCGGCGAGCTCACGGCCGGATCCGCTCGCACCGATCATGTGCCGCACCGCGCCGCGCAGGGCGTGGAAGCCCTCGGCGGCGACCGCGGCGTCCGGAGCCGTGTGATCGATACCCCGATCCGAGAGCGCCGAGACGATCGCACCGGCCCCGAGCTGATCCTCGACGGCGAACCGCAGCGCACCCGCCTCATCCAGCTCGCCGGCCGCGATCACCGCGACAGAGGTGCGTGCCTGCCGTCGCTCCTGGATGGTCTGCACGGCCCGTGCGACGGCCGCCGCGTTGCGGATGCCGCCGACGAGCACCGTCGCCTCGGAGGGAGCCGCAGCGACGACGGCCGCCCCGTTCCGCGACCACCCCTCCGCCTCCGCGAGCGCGACCGCAGAGCCGGACGCCGTGGCATCGATGACCGTGGAGGAGAACCGCAGCACATCGACGACCACGACGACGTCGGCATCGGCGAGGCGGGCGAGACCCGCGGTGCCCCAGTCGAGGCGGACCTGGTAGGTGGACTGATCGAACGGCGACGGCATCCGACAAGCCTAGAGGCGTCAGTCCGCCGCGAGCGCCTCGACCGGGGCCACCCTGGTCGCCAGTCGGGTGGGCGTCGCCGCCGCCACCAGCGTCAGCACCGCCGTCGCGACGACGATGATGGCGACGGGGATCCACGGGATCTGCGGAGCGATGAGTCCCGCGGGAACGAAGTCCGGCAGGGTCGGCACCGATCCGAGCAGCGACTGCGCGGCGATCCAGCCGTACACCACGCCCAGCACGAGTCCCGTCAGCGTCGCGGCGACCGTGATGTGGGTCGCCTCGAGCAGCACCATCCGTCGCACCTGGCGATTGGACAGCCCGATCGAGCGCAGCAGCCCCAGTTCGCGACGACGCTGCACCACGCCGATAGTGAGCAGGTTCACGAGCCCGACCGCCGCGATCACGGCCGAGACGGCGACCAGCACCATCATCACCGCCGCGAAAGCGTCCATCGGGGCGAAGAACGCCGCAGGAACCTCTCCGGTGGTCTGGCTCATCATCAGCCGCTTGGCCGACTCGAGGGCCACGGCGAACATCGTCACCAAGGTCACGCCCATGACCACGCCGATCGCCATCCTCGACGAGCGTTCCGGGTAGCGCAGCGCATTCTCGGCCGCGAGACGAGCCGTCGCGCTCGATCCGAACATCCGCCCCACCAGGCGCAGCACCGGCGGCATGAACAGAACGGATCCGAGCGCGAGCCCCGTGAAGGAGAGCACACCGCCGAAGAAGGCGACGACGACCCCGAGCGGCGTGACGAGACCGATCAGCACCCCGCCCACGAGGAGCGCGGCACCGGCGACGAGCAGCACCCAGGCGCCGATGTGCCGACCCGGCGTGCCGGAGACATCATCGTGCGTGCGCTCGACAGACCCGCCGAGCGCCTGCAGAGGCGTGACCGACAGCACACGGCGGGAACCCGCCCATGCCGCCGCCCAGGTCGTGAGGGCGACGCCGATCGCCGGCAGCGCCACGAACGGCTGCGCGAGGGAGAAGTCGGTCGGGGCGTTGGCGATCAGCTGCCCGCCGACCTGCACCCCGACGACCGCGAGCACGAGACCCGCGAGCATGCCGACCGCCGCGCCGAGAAGCCCGACGACGAGCCCCTGCTTCCCGACCTGAGCCCGCTGCGAGCGCGCGGTCGCCCCGATCAGACGCATGAGCGCGATCTGACGGGTGCGTCCGGCGATGATCGTCGAGAAGGTGTTCGCGGTGACGATCGCGGCGACGTACATCGCGACGACCGTCAGCAGTACCGACAGCAGTGCGACGACGAAGGCGAGCGTCCCGCTGTCGCCGATGAAGGGATCGGCCTGCAGCACGGCGCCGATGTAGGCCGTGATCTCGACCAGGAGCACTCCGAACGCGGCGGACAGCGCGGCGACCAGGACGCTCGCGCCCATCCCCCGGTCTCGCAGCCAGGCCAGTCGAGGACCGGTCGCGCGGGTCTCGGGGACGACCGTGGCGACGGCGGTCACGCTGCCACCTCGGCGGCGAGCATGTAGGCCGAGATCTCTTCTGCGGTCTGACGCGGGTGGTCGGCGACGATGCGCCCGTCACCGAGGTAGAGCACGCGGTCGGCATGACTCGCGGCGATCGCGTCGTGCGTGACCATCGCGATGGACTGGCCGTGCTCACGGCTCGCGGTGGCGAGCAGACGCAGCACCTCGCGTCCGGTCTTCGAGTCGAGGTTGCCCGTGGGCTCGTCCGCGAACACCAGATCCGGTGCCGTGGCCAGGGCTCGGGCGATCGCCACACGCTGCTGCTGCCCGCCGGACAGCTGATGCGGGCGGTGAGAGAGACGCGAGCCGAGCCCGAGCGTCTCGATCAGTCCGTCGATGCGCGCCCTCTCGATCGCGCTCGGACGACGACCGTCGAGCTCGAACGGCAGCATGATGTTGCCGAGAGCGTCGAGCGTCGGCACGAGGTTGAAGGCCTGGAAGATGAAGCCGACCCGTCGACGCCGGAGGATCGTCAGATCGATGTCGCCGAGACCTGTGATCTCGGTGTCACCGATCCAGGCCCGTCCCTCGGTGGGGCTGTCGAGCCCCGCCATGATGTGCATCAGGGTGGACTTGCCGGAGCCCGATGGCCCCATGATGGCGGTGAACTGTCCGCGGCGGATGCCGACGCTGACGTCGTCCAGCGCATGGACGGTGCCCTCACCGGAGCCGTAGGTCTTCTTCAGGTGCTGGACGCGGGCGGCGAGCCCCAGGTCGGTGGTCGTGATCTCCATGCATCCGACGCTATTTCCGCGGTACCTCGCCGGTCATCGCTCCCGGGGACCCTTCCGCATACATCGCAAGGATGATCCGCGGACTCCGCCCGCGGAACGGCGTTCAGGCGAGGCCGTGCTCGAACGCGAAGACCACCAGCTGTACGCGGTCGCGCAGCGCGAGCTTGCTGAGGATGCGGCTGATGTGGGTCTTCACGGTCGCCTCGCTCAGGTACTCCCGGCCGGCGATCTCGGCGTTCGAGAGCCCCCGGGCGGCGAGCGCGAAGATCTCCCGCTCGCGGTCCGTGAGGTCGGCGTACTGCGGCGGCACGGGCTTGGGTGCTTCGGCGAAGTGCTCGAACAGGTCGCGTGTCGCGGCGGCGGCGATCACGCTCGAGCCCGAGTGCACCGTGCGGATCGCGGCGAGCAGGAACTCCGGATCGGCATCCTTGAGGAGGAAGCCGCTCGCGCCCTGCCGGATGGCCCGTGCCGCCGCTTCGTCGAGGTCGAACGTCGTGAGCATGACGACGCGCGGCGGTTCCGGGCGTGCCAGGATCTCGGCGGTCGCCGTGAGCCCGTCCATGACCGGCATCCGGATGTCCATCAGCACCACGTCGGGCCGGGTCGTGCGGACGACCTCGAGCGCCTCCTTGCCGTCGCCGGCTTCTCCGACGACTTCGAGGTCGGGCTGGGAGGCGACGAGCATGCGGATCCCGGCACGGAAGAGCGCCTGGTCGTCGACGAGCACGACTCTGATCATTCGGAGACTCCGATCGGGAGCGTGGCGTGGACGACGAACTGTGCCCCTCGGCGCTCGGCTTGCAGACTACCGCCGACGAGCTGCGCACGCTCGCGCATGCCGATGACACCGTGCCCGCCGGGAGACACCGTCGCTTCCCCCGTGACGGTGTTGCGCACATCGACGTCGACGCGGTCCGCGAGCCAGGCGAGGTGCACGTCGACCGCGCCGTCCCCATGCCGGATCGCGTTCGTGAGCGCTTCCTGCAGGATGCGGTAGACCGCGAGCTGGATGGCCGCCGGCGGCTCCCCCGGCGGCATCGGGTCGACGGTGACCCGCGGTTCGATTCCGGCCTGCCGCACCTGCGAGAACAGCGCTTCGAGGTCGGCGAGCGTGGGCTGCGGGCCGTCGCCCTGCCGGTGCCGTAGCTGTGTGAGCAGCATCCGCACGTCGCTCAAGGCGCCACGCGCCGTCTGGGCGATGGTGCCGAGCGCCTCGGTCGCGAGTTCGGGCTTCACCGCGGCCGCGTACCTGGCCCCGTCGGCCTGCGCGATCACCACCGCGAGCGAGTGGGCGACCACATCGTGCATGTCGCGCGCGATCCGCACCCGCTCCTGCTCCTCCGCGGCGAGCGACTCCGCCTGCAGCTGGGCCGACCGGGTGCGGCGAGCGCGCAGGACGACGCGCCACAGCAGCCCGCACACCCAGGCGAACCCGAGCGCCATGACGGAGACGACGAGCAGCAGTGTGCCCGCGCTGACCTTCTCCCACCCGCTGCCCGTGCCGAAGGCGACGCCGTTGACGATGACCATGAACACGGCAGCGACCAGGCCGCCGAACAGCGCCGAACCGAATCCCCACCAGAGCACGCGGCGTGTGCCCCAGGCGGAGGTGGCGTACAGCACGAGCAGGATCGCGATGTCGATCGGCAACGGTCCGAACCCGGAGAGCATCTGCAGCACGGCGCCGGCCCATGCGGCAACGAGCGCCCACCCGGGGGCGAGCCGGCCGATGGCGACGCCGCCCGACATCAGGACGCTCGCGATGACGATGCCAGCGACCGCTGCTCCCCCGATCGCGGTGTTCCCCGTTCCGGGCCCGTAGAACACCAGCGACATCGGCACGAGCACGAGGAAGAGCAGCGCCGCCCCGACGATGTCGAGGGTCAGCGCCGTACGAGAGAGCGGGCGGATCACTCCCCCACGCTACGCGAGGGGCCCTCGCGCCGGCATCCGTCGTGGGATGTATCCGCGTCCGTCAGGCGCGGGCGAGGATCTCGCCGTGCGGCAC
Source organism: Microbacterium maritypicum MF109 (assembly GCF_000455825.1). Classification (GTDB taxonomy): domain Bacteria; phylum Actinomycetota; class Actinomycetes; order Actinomycetales; family Microbacteriaceae; genus Microbacterium; species Microbacterium maritypicum_A. The sequence continues at coordinate 18,445 of NZ_ATAO01000112.1, read as the reverse complement.
CAGATACCAGCCGTCGCCGTCGTCGGCCCAGCGCCTCCACGCATCGCTGATCTCCTGCAGATCGGCGCGCGTGGCCATGTCGCTGTCGACGAGCTGCCGCGCGAGGGCGGATTCGAGGATGCGGTCGGCCCACATCCCACCCCACCAGGCGCGCTCGGCGGGTGACGCGTAGCACCAGGTGGAGGCCGTCGCGGTGATATCGGTGAAGCCTGCGGCCCGCGCCCAGGACAGCAGACGGCGACCGGCATCCGGCTCGCCGCCGTTGGCTCGTGCGGCCGCACGGTACAGCGCCAGCCAGCGGTCGAGCTCGGGCAGCACGGGGAACCAGAGGAAGCCCGCGTAGTCGGCATCGCGCGCGGCGACGATCCCGCCGGGAACAGTGACGCGGCGCATCTCCCGAAATGCCTGCACCGGGTCGCCGACGTGCTGCAGCACCTGATGTGCGTGCACGACGTCGAAGGAGTCGTCGGCGAAGCCCAGTGCGTGCACGTCCTCGACCGAGAAGTCGAGATTCGTCAGGCCCCGGTCGGCCGCGAGTCCCTGGGAGAGCGACAGCGCATCCTCGTCGATCTCGGTCGCGGTCACGTGCGCGACGATGCCGGCGAAGTCGACCGTGATGCTGCCGGGGCCCGCGCCGACATCGAGAAGGCGGGTCGTGGACGTGAGGTGGGGGCGGAGGTACGCGGCCGAGTTCGCGATGTCGCGCACGTTGTGCGAGCGGAGGACGGATTCGTGATGTCCATGCGTGTACGAGGCCATGCGGTTCAGTCTGGCAGAGCCCGCCCTCAGTGCAGCTGCGCGACCATGCGGCGGATGGCCTCGCGGTCGGGTTTGCCGGAGGACAGCACCTCGATCTCGTCCACCATGATCAGACGAGCCGGTCGGGCATGCTTGCCGAGTTCGTCCTCGACCGCGTCGCGCGCCTGCGCGAGCTGCTCCGACTCGCTGCGACGCAGCACCTCGCCCCGGGCCGCGACGATCACGGACGCCTCGCCCCAGCGCTCGTCCTCCACGCCGACCACCACCGCCTCGTGCAGCCCCGCGATCCGGCGGACGACCCGCTCGACACGATCGAGCGAGATGTTGATCCCTCCGGACACGATCACGTTGTCGGCACGGCCGTGCACCCGGACGACACCGTCTTCGACGAGACCGAGATCCCCGGTCCGGTACCAGCGGATGCCGTGCTCGTCGCGCACGAACGTACGCGCGGTCAGCGATCCGTCACCGAGGTATCCCTCGGCGAGCATGGGGCCCGCGATACGCAGCTCGCCGTCGACCGTGCGCACGCCGACCGTGTCGAGAGGAACGCCGTCGTAGACGCAGCCGCCGCTGGTCTCGGTCGAACCGTAGGTGCGCACCAGACGCACCCCCAGATCGGCGGCACGCTCGCGCAACGGTTCGGGGAGCGATTGCCCGCCCACCAGGATCGCCCGGTAGGCCGTCAATGCGGCACGGACGGCGGTGTCGTCCGCGGCGTCGAGCAGAGTCGCGACCTGCGCCGGGACGAGCGACGTGAACAGCTCCGGGACCCCGGCCCCTGGCGATGGCCGCAGCATCTCGAGGGTCGCCTCGGCGAACGATGTCGGCGAGAAGCGGCCCTCGATCCGCGCGGGCTGCGTGTCCGCGAGGATCGAGCGGACCAGCACCTGCAGTCCCGCCACGTAGCCGGCGGGAAGGGCGAGCAGCCAGCGACCGCTCCCGATCCGCGCGGCCGTGGCCTCGGCGCTCGCCCGCAGGGCCTCCCCGCTGAGCGCGACCCGCTTCGGCACCCCACTCGACCCCGAGGTCGCGATCACGGCGGCGAGGCCGTCCGCCACGTCCTCCGGGGCGCCGGTCACCATCCCGAGCCCCAGCGCCGGACCGCCGTCGAGCGCGCGCTGCAGGGCCTCTCGCAGGCGAACCGGATCTTCGGCATCCGTGGGGATCAGGGCGGTCATGCGCGTCTCCGACTCTGGGCTGCCCTGGTCAGTAGTGCCAGGGGAAGGACGACCAGTCCGGGTCGCGCTTCTCGAGGAACGAGTCGCGGCCCTCGACGGCTTCGTCGGTGCCGTAGGCGAGGCGGGTGGCCTCCCCCGCGAAGACCTGCTGGCCGACCAATCCGTCGTCGACCGCGTTGAAGGCGAACTTCAACATGCGGATCGCCGTGGGAGATTTCGTGAGTACGGTGCGCGCCATCTTCAGCGCCTCGCGCTCGAGCTCGGCATGCGGCACCACCCGGTTCACGGCGCCCATCTCGTAGGCACGCTGCGCCGAGTACTCCTCGGCGAGGAAGAACACCTCACGGGCGAACTTCTGACCGGTCTGACGGGCCATGTACGCCGAGCCGTAGCCGGCGTCGAAGCTGCCGACATCCGCATCGGTCTGCTTGAAGCGCGCCTCTTCGGCCGAGGCGATGGTGAGATCGCACACCACGTGCAGGGAATGTCCGCCACCGGCAGCCCATCCCGGTACCACCGCGATGACGACCTTGGGCATGAAGCGGATGAGGCGCTGCACTTCGAGGATGTGCAGGCGGCCGACCGCTGCGCGGCTCGCCCCGTCGACGATCGCCGTCTCCGCGTCGGAGTACTTGTACCCGTCACGACCGCGGATGCGCTGGTCGCCGCCGGAGCAGAACGCCCAGCCGCCGTCCTTCGGGCTCGGTCCGTTTCCCGTGAGCAGCACCGCGCCGATGCGCGCATCCTGCCGGGCGATGTCGAGTGCGCGATAGAGCTCGTCGACGGTGTGCGGACGGAAGGCGTTGCGCACCTCCGGCCGGTTGAACGCGATGCGTGCGACACCGCCGTCTCGCGAGACGTGAGCGGTGATGTCGGTGTAGTCCTCCGCCCCGGGCGCGAGCACCCATTCGGCCGGGTCGAACAGATCGGAGACGAAGGCGGTGGTCACGGCATCCAGCCTATTCCTCGCGCCCACGCCGCGCCCGCCAGGTCTTCATCCAGCCGTCGACGATGTCCCAACCGACGCCCACCGCGATGCCGAACCCCAACAGGACGGCGAGGATGCGGAACACCCCGCCTTCGTCGGCCGACTCCGCCTGCCCTGACGCGAACTCCTCCCCGCCTGCTGCGGTGATCTGCGCGAGGAACTCCGGATTCACCAGGTCACCGGTCAGCAGCAGGACGAGAACCCAGGCGAGGAACGCGACGGCGAGCACCGTGTTCACCACGGCCAGTCCGGTGCTCCAGCGTCCCCTGCGGTAGAGGACGACGGCGAACACCGCCTCCGCGACGATGAGCAGTAACAGGACGCCGATCCCCCACGGCCACAACTGCGGATTCAAGATCGGCAACGCCCCGCCGTCGACGTGGACGAAACCACGGAAGCGATCCCAGAGGAGAGCACCGATCGCGATGCCGAGGAAGACGAGCGAGGCGATCAGCTCACTCCGCCCCACTCCCTTCTCTGTCGGCTCCGGCAGCTGATCCAGATCCCACTTCTCGATCGCGGTCGTGCTGTTCGAGCGCTCGAGGATGACGAACACGAGCGTGGTCCAGAAGCAGATGTGCAGGATCGCACCACCGGTCGCGAGGATCGAGGTCGAGATGATCTCCCCGACGGGGGCGTTGGAGATGGTCTGTCCCAGCGCGACGCCGCCCAGAACGCAGACGGGAACGATCATCAGCAGCAGCTTGAGCAGCCGCCACCAGGTCAAGTAGAAGCGCGGCCCGATGAGGTAGAGCGGGCGATCCGCGTAGCCTGCGGCCAGGATTCCCGGGTCGCCGAGTTCGGTGAGCACTGCGCGCTCTGCCGACTCCGGCGCTTCCCCCTGCTCGACCCTGGCCTCGATCGCGTCGGCGATGGAGGCCTCGAGCTCAGCGCGGACGTCGGCTTGGGCGTCGGGGCGCAGACTGCGGATCGTCGCGCTGATGTAGCGCTCGGTGAGTGTGAACGTCGTGGTCATGTCAGTTCTCCTCTGCGGTGAGGGACGCGATCGCGATGGTGAGTGATCGCCATTCGTCGGTGAGGGTGTCGGCGAGGCGGATGCCGGCGTCGGAGGTGCGGTAGAACTTGCGGGGCCGCGCCTCGTCGGTGTTCCACTCGCTCGTGAGGTACTCCTGCTTCTCCAGGCGGCGGAGCAGCGGATAGAGGGTGTTCGCGTCGGTAGCGAAGCCGCGCTGCTCGAGCTGCTCGAGCAGCGAATAGCCGTACCCCGGCGTGCGCAGCAGCTGCAGGCAGGCGAGCACCACGGTGCCGCGCCGCAGTTCCTGCAGGTGCGTGTCGAGCGTCTCGTTCATGACGATCACATTACTGTGCGTCACACACCATTGTCAATCACACATTTATGCGCGATCCAAGGCGAGACGAGAGAGCATCGAGACGGGAGAGTGTCGAGGCGGGAAAGTACCGTGGAGACATGACGCTCGAGATCACGCGCATCGACCCGTTCGACGCCGCTGCGGTGGATGCCTGGTGGGACGCCTATGCGTCCGCCGAGCGCGCAGACCGCGGGGACGACATCCCCGTCTGGTCCCGGGAGGAGACCCGCAGCGAGCTGCAGCAGGAGTCACGGGTCAACGAGCGGCGCGCCTTCCTGCTGCACGACGACGGCCTCGTCGTGGGTGCCGCGGGCCTCACCCTCCCACTGAAGGACAACACGCACGTCGCCTACGTCGACATCGATGTGCCCCTCGCGCACCGACGGCGCGGAGTCGGGTCCGCCGCCCTCGCGTTCCTCGAAAGCGAAGCCGCGGCCGCCGGACGCACCACCGCGCAGGGCGACACCTCGTGGCGGTACGAGCTCGGCTCCGACGGTTCCGGCGACCCTGGCCGGGAGTTCGCTCGTCGACACGGCTACGCGCTCGCGCTCGGCGATGTGCAGAACAGGCTCGCACTTCCTGTCGCGCCGACAGTGCTCGACGGCATCGACGCCGACATCGCCGCCGCGATCCAGGGCTACACGATCCGCAGCTGGGTCGGGCCGGTACCGGATGATGTCGTCGAAGGCTGGGCGATCCTCGATGCCTCGATCGACACCGAAGCGCCCAGCGGCGATCTCGACATCGAACCCGCGAAGCCCGATGTGGAGAGCATCCGCGAGCACGAGGACCTCCTCATCCGGCAGAACCGTCTGTCGATCGGCACGATCGCCCTCGACCCACAGGGCGAGGCGGTCGCCTACACCCAGCTGGTCGTGTCGGGGGACGACGGCAACGCCTACCAGTGGGGAACACTCGTACGTCGCTCGGATCGCGGCCACCGCCTCGGCACCGCGGTGAAGATCGCCAATCTCCGCCTGCTGCAGCACGCGGCGCCGCAGGCACGGGCGGTCTACACCTACAACGCCGAGTCGAACGCCCACATGCTCGCCGTCAACACCCTGCTCGGGTTCGCCCCCACCGAGCGGATGGGCGAGTTGCAGAAACACCTGGCCTGACGTGCGGCGCTCAGAGACTCCGCGGGGACAGAATGGGCACATGATCCCGCCACTCGCAGACCTGCTCGACTCGGCCAGGGTCGTCGCCCTCCCGATGCACAGCCGCTTCCGTGGCGTGGACGTGCGGGAGGCCCTGCTCTTCGAGGGGCCGGAAGGGTGGGCGGAGTTCTCCCCGTTCGTGGAGTACGAGGATGCGGAGGCGGCGACGTGGCTCGCCGCCGCGATCGACTATGCGTGGCGTGCGCAGCCGGAGCCGCTGCGCGACCGGGTCGGCGTGAACGCCACGGTGCCGGCGATCGATGCGGCGCGCGTGCCCGAGCTGCTGGCACGGTTCCCCGGATGCCGCACGGCCAAGGTCAAGGTCGCCGAACCGGGCCAGACCCTGGCCGACGACGTGGCGCGAGTGCGCGCCGTGCGGGAGGTCATGGGGCCGGAGGGACGCGTCCGCGTCGACGCGAACGGCGCGTGGAACGTCGACGAGGCCGAGCACGCGGTGCACGCGCTCGGCGAATACGACCTGGAGTACGTGGAACAGCCGTGCGCGACGGTGCCGGAGCTGGCGGAACTGCGCCGGCGCGTGAAGTACATGGGCATCCCGGTGGCGGCCGACGAGAGCGTGCGCAAGTCGACCGACCCGCTCGCGGTCGCACGTGCCTCTGCTGCGGATCTGCTCGTGATCAAGGCCCAGCCGCTGGGCGGCATCACCCACGCCCTGCAGATCGTCACCGCCGCGGGGTTGCCCGTCGTGGTCTCCAGTGCGCTGGACACGGCGGTCGGCCTGTCACAGGGGGCCGCACTCGCTGCCGCGCTCCCGTCGCTCGACTACGACTGCGGGCTCGGCACGGCGTCGCTCTTCCTCGACGACGTGGCGGACCTGCGTCCCGTCGACGGCACGATCCCGGTCCGCCGCGTGACGCCCGATGCCGAGTCCCTCAACCGTCTCGCCGCCTCGGACGAGCGTCGCGAGTGGTGGTTCGCCCGACTCGCCCGCTGCCACTACGAGCTCTCGAACAGCGCGCGCTGAGCGGGGTGGACCCCTCCACCTCCACCCCGGCGAACCTGCGGACTACTGCTCGATGAGCAGCTGCACCAGACGACCGAGCTCTTCGCCACCGGAGTGCCGCAGCTGGGCGTCATCCTGGCCCGCCATGGCGCCGCGCACGGTCATGCCCTCCCAGATGATCATGAGCATGCGGGCAGCCGTCTCGGCCGGCAGGCGAAGGCGCAGCAGGCCGGCGGTGACGATGTCGTCGACGATCTGCGCGATGCTCGAGACCATCTCGCGCTCCTGCGTGAGGTAGGCCTCGCCGAACCTCGCGTCGCGCAGTGCACGGATACGGATCTCGCTGAGCAGCATGACACCGAGACGATCGTCTCCGCCGAGCTCCATGATCTGCTGCACGAGGTCGATCGGATCGCACCCCTCGACCAGGGCACCGGCGGCCGTCAGCTCCTCCACGCGGGTGCGCACCGCGTTCACGCGCACCTCGGAGACGCTGGCGGCGAGCATGAGAAACAGCTCGTCCTTGGACTCGAAGTTCGAGTAGAACGCACCGCGGGTGAAACCGGCACGCTCGCAGACGGCCTCCACCGACGCTCCATCGAGCCCGACTTCGGCGAAGACCTGCGCCGCCGCCTCGAGCAGGCGGGCTCGCGTGTTCTCGCGGCTGCGGGTTGCGGGTGTCGACATCGAAACCTCCTGACCCTTCACTCTCGCATGATTCACACCCCGCACACAGGCTTGGCCGGGCGGGTCACCTTACGATACATCTATGTATTGGATACACCTGTGTATCCACCCCGCACCCCTCGGAGGAACGCGTGTCCACACTCCTGTCCTCGCTCGGACGCTGGTCCTTCCGGCACCCGTGGCGGGTCCTCGTGTCCTGGCTGCTCGCGCTCGGCATCGCCGGCGCCGGAGCGCTCGTGCTGGGCGCGGGAACCGACAACACGTTCTCCATCCCCGGTACGGAGTCGCAGGCGGGGCTCGAGCAGCTCTCCCGCTCGTTCCCGCAGGTGAGCGGCACGAACGCGCAGTTCATCGTGGTCGCGGCCGACGGCGACAAGATCACGGATGACGAGTACCGGGACGACATCGAGGGCGCGGTCGACGAGCTGAGCGACCTCGACGGTGTTCTCGCGGCCACCTCGCCGTACGACGAGATGGTCAAGGGCATGATCAACGACGACGACACCGCCGCCATCGTGCGCGTGCAGTTCGACGGCGAGTCCACCGACGTCTCGGACGAGACGAAGGATGCGCTGCGTTCGGTCGTGAGCGACCTCGACGCCGAGCTCCCCGCGGGCTCGCAGACCTCCCTCGGCGGCGACCTCTTCGCGATCTCCATCCCCGGCGTCACCCTCACCGAAGCGGTCGGACTGCTCATCGCCCTGCTCGTGCTGATCGTCACGTTCCGCTCATTCGTGGTGGCGGGCCTCCCCCTGCTCACCGCGATCCTCGGCGTCGGCATCTCGATGGCCGGCATCTTCACCGCGACCGCGTTCGCGACCGTCTCCTCGACCACCCCGCTGCTGGCGCTCATGCTCGGGCTCGCGGTCGGCATCGACTACGCGCTGTTCATCATGGCTCGACATCAGGATCAGGTGCGCGCGGGCGTGGACCCGGAGGAGTCCGCCTCGCGCGCCGTCGGAACCGCAGGCTCCGCTGTCGTGTTCGCGGGCGTCACTGTGCTCATCGCGCTGATCGGCCTCGGCTTCGCGGGTATCCCGTTCCTGACCACGATGGGCATCGCCGCCTCCGCCGCGGTCGCCGTCGCCGTGGCGATCGCCGTGACCCTCACCCCGGCTCTGCTCGGCTTCATGAAGGGCAGGGTCGTCGGCCGCCCGAAGAAGGTCAAGGCGTCGAAGGCGAAGAAGAGCACCGCCTCCGACGCGTCGGAGGAGCCGAAGGACGTCGTCGCCCCGGTGAAGGGCAGCGCCCGCTGGGTCGGCGGCGTCATGAAGCACCCCGTGCTGGTTTCTCTCGCCGTCGTCCTGGGACTCGGGATCGTGGCCGTTCCCGCGCTGAGCCTCGACCTCGCGCTGCCGAATGCCGGTGTGCTCCCGAAGGACTCCGAGGCCCGCCAGAACTACGACCTCGTCGGGGAGCAGTTCGGCCCCGGCTTCAACGGTCCACTGATCCTCACCGGCACGATCGTCACCTCCACCGATCCGCTCACCCTGATGGAAGATCTCGGCGACGCCGTGGCGAAGGTCCCCGGCGTCAAGGAGGTCGCCCTCGCGACGCCGAACGAGACGGCCGACACCGGTATCGTGCAGATCATCCCGGAGACCGCCCCCGACGACCCGGCGACCGCCGATCTCGTGCGCGAGCTGCGCAGCCATCACGACGAATGGCTCGACGAGTTCGGCATCGACCTCAAGGTCACCGGGTTCACAGCCGTCGGCATCGACATCTCCGACCAGCTCGGGAACGCGCTCCTGCCGTTCGGCATCTTCGTGATCGGCCTCTCGCTGATCCTGCTGACCATCGTGTTCCGCTCGCTCTGGGTGCCGATCACCGCCGCCGTGGGCTACCTGCTGTCGATCGTCGCCGCCTTCGGCGTGGTGGGGGCGGTGTTCGAGTGGGGCTGGTTCGCCGATCTGTTGCACGTCGCCAAGGTCGGGCCGATCATCAGCTTCATGCCGATCATCCTGATGGGCGTGCTGTTCGGTCTCGCGATGGACTACCAGGTGTTCCTGGTCTCCCGCATGCGCGAGGACTTCGTGCATGACAAGGACGCGACGAGCCCGAACCGTGCCACCCGGCGGGCCGCCGCGCTCCGGGCCGTGCGCAGCGGCTTCACCGGCTCGGCGAAGGTCGTCACCGCGGCCGGGCTCATCATGTTCGCGGTCTTCGTCGCGTTCGTCCCCGAGGGCGACTCCTCGCTCAAACCGATCGCACTCGGCCTCGCCGCCGGTATCGCATTCGACGCCTTCCTGGTGCGCATGACGCTGATCCCCGCCCTCATGGCGATCCTGGGCGAGCGTGCCTGGGAGCTCCCGCGTTGGCTGGAGAAGATCCTCCCCCGCGTCGACGTCGAAGGCGAGGCGGTCGAACGCGAACGCCACCTGGCCGCCTGGCCCGGCGACGGATCGGTCGTCGCGGCCGACGACCTCGAGATCAGCGCAGATGCGCCGCTCGTCGAGGGCCTGTCGATGCGCATCGCCGAGGGCGGTGCGGTCATCGCGACGGGCGGCGATCTGCGGGCTCGTCGGGCCCTGGCCCTCACGGTCGCCGGACGCCTCGTGCCGACGGACGGGAAGCTCCGCGTCGCGGGACACCTGCTCCCCGGTCGTGCGGCCTGGGTGCGCGCGCACGTCGGCTGCGTGCTGGTCGACGACGCGGATGCCGCACTCGGCGACCTCTCCGAAGCGCTCCGTGGGAAGTCGCAGATCGTCGTGATCGACGGACTCGACCGCCTGGCAGGTGGCCAGCGCGACCAGGCGACGGCCATGCTGCGCGATGCCGCGGCCTCCCGCACGCTCGCGGTGTTCGCCACCGCCTCCGATGCCGACTCGGCACGGGCCGTCCTCGCCGAGGCCGGATGGCCCGACCCCCAGACTCTCGACACGCGTGCTCCTCGCCGGAGTACCGCAGATTGCACCGAGGTGACCGCATGACCCTCCCCATCGAGCGCGCGCGCTCCCGCAAGCCCATCACCTGGCTGACCATCCTCGGCGTACTGCTGCTGCCGGCTGCGGTCGGCGGCATCCTCGTCGCGGCGCTGCAGAACCCGACCGAACGCCTGGACTCGATGACCGCGGCCATCGTCAACCTCGACGAGCCCGTGACCATCGACGGTCAGATGACTCCCCTCGGACGCCAGCTCGCTTCGGGTCTCGTGGAGGGGTCGGACGACCTCGATTCGAACCTCACGTGGGTGATCTCGAACAAGGACGACGCTGCCGACGGTCTCGCCGACGGCTCCTACCAGGCCGTCATCACGATCCCGGAAGACTTCTCGTCCGCCGCCACCTCGGCCGGTACCGCGATCTCCGACGGCGGAGGAAAGGCCGAGCAGGCCACCATCGAAGTGACCACGCCGGAAGACGGCCTCGTCGCCGACGACCTCATCACGGGCCAGATCGCGAACGTCGCCGCCTCGACCATGGGCACGATGCTCTCCGAGGCGACGACCGAGAACATCCTCGTCGGATTCACCACGATCGGCGACCAGATCGGCGAGGCGGCAGACGGCGCCGTGAAGCTCGCGAACGGCGCGCGCGATGCCGCCACCGGAGCGGCAGCGATCCCGGAGGGTGCCACGAAGCTGGCCTCCGGTGCGGGTGAGCTCGGGACGGGTGCATCGTCGCTCGCCTCCGGGCTCGACACGATCGCGGGCAAGACGCGTGAGGCTGCGGCCGGCGCGGCGCAGATCGGATCGGGGCTGACGGCCGGTGCGGTGGAGTTGCAGAAGCAAGCGCCTGGTGCGCTCGCACTCGCGGATGGCACCACGCAGCTCGCGGCAGGGATCAAAGCGCTTGCGGACAACTGCGATCCTCTGGTCATGACCGCGGCATACTGCGACCAGTTGACTGCCTTGGCAACGGGGGCAGCGAAGACCGATGCCGGTGTTCGGCAGCTCTCAGCGCTCCCCGGAGCCATCGCACCCCAGATGGCCCAGGCCGGCGCCGGCGCCACACAGCTGTCGTCCGGACTCACCCAGCTCGCCGACCAGGGCATCGGAGCGTCGGCCACCGGCGCCCGCGGCCTCGCCTCCGGCGCGACCCAGCTCTCCGGCGGAGCGACCGCCCTCGCCGACGGAGCCACCGAACTGACCACCGGGCTCGACACCCTGGCGACCGGCACAGGTGACCTCGCAGGCGGGCTGCGCACGGCATCCGATTCCCTGCCCTCGTTCAGCGACACCGAGTCGAAGTCGCTCGCCTCGGTGATCGCCGACCCGGTGTCGTCGAACTCGTCGATGAACACCATCTTCGGCCCGACGGCGATCCCGCTGCTCGCGGCGGTCGTGCTCTGGTTCGGCGGTCTCGCGTCGTTCGTGGTGATGCGTGCGCACACCGCTCGCACCCTCACCTCGCGCCGGTCATCCGCTACTCTCGCGCTGCGGGCCTTCGCCCCGGCCGCGCTGGTCGGTGCGGCTCAGGGCCTCCTGGTGTCGCTGATCGTGCAGATCGTGGCGAGCTATGACGCCGGCACCTGGTGGGCGTTCGCGGGCACGGCCGTGCTCGCCGGTGTGGTGTTCGCCGCCGTGAACCAGGCCCTCGTCGCCCTGTTCGGGGGCGTCGGACGCTGGATCTCCGCCCTCGTCGGAGTGCTCGCGGTCGCGACCGGCCTGATCTCGACCGTGCCGGACTGGCTGGCTGGCATCGGGGCCGCCCTCCCGACGGCTCCGGCCTTCGCGGGTCTGATCACGCCGAGCGGTTCCGCGGTCGCGGCACTCGTGGTCTGGGGCGTCCTGTCGCTCGTGGCCACGACGCTCGCGGTGACGTTGCGACGCACGACCTCGGCCAAGGCGGTCCTCGCCACGGCCTGACGTCGTCCGCACCTCCCTGCCAAAACGGAGACCACCAGTGCCCGGCCCGGCGCGTCGACGCATGACGCGCCGGGCCGCGCCTGTGACCGTCTCCGTTTCGGCATGCGTCGCCCGCGACCTAGGATCCTGACATGCGTCGACCGTTCATGGACACCCCCGACCAACTCGCGAGCCTCGAGGGGCAGCAGTACCTCGTGCTCCGGCCCACCGGTGCGGTCGCCGAGGTCTATCGGGAGATCCAGGAGACCGCGCTCGATCGCCTCGTCATCCCGGCGCGGCGTCCGCACACCGGACACGTCACGCTCCGGGGGTTCTTTGAGCCCGAGCGGCGCGAGGAACTCACCGCGCTGATCCGCACCTGGGCGGCACGGCAGGAACCGATCGAGGTGAGCGCCGAGGCCGTCGACGAGTTCCCCCTGCCCTGGCAGATCCTGATCGTGCGCCTCGCCCGGAGTGCCTCGCTCGTCTCGGCGTACTCGACCCTGACTGCCGCGCTGGACGCCACGGACTACCGCCGCCTCGGCGAACTCCCGCTGGCCGACTGGACGTTCCACCTGTCGGTGCTCTACGGCAAGACTCTCGACGCGGCCGACTGGTCGCGATTCGCGAAAGCCGAGGTCCGCCCGCTCTCATCCGCGCCCACCGAGGTCATCGCCGAAGCAGAGCTGGTCTGGTACGAAGACGGCATCGAGCACGCCGAGGTCCTCCCTCTCGGCGGCTGATCCTCGGCCCAGCTCGCCCCTCGGCCAAAACAGAGACCTCCCGCACCCCGCCCCGCGTGTCTTGTTCAGACGCGCCGGGACGGAGCCGGGAGGTCTCCGTTTTCGCAGCCGGAGGCAGGCTCAGCTCAGGCCGGAGTAGGCGTGCAGGCCCTTGAAGAAGACGTTCACGATCGTGAAGTTGAAGATCACAGCGGAGAACCCGACGATCGCCAGCCAGGCCGAGGGGTTGCCGCGCCAGCCGCGCGTCGCACGGGCGTGGATGTATCCGGCGTAGATGACCCAGATCACGAAGGTCCAGGTCTCCTTGACGTCGAAGCCCCAGAAGCGGCTCCAGGCGTAGTAGGCCCAGATGGACCCCGCGATGAGCGTGAAGGTCCAGAGGATGAAGCCGATGATGGTGAACATGTACGCCAGGCTCTCCAGGCGCACGGCGTTCGGGAAGGTACGGAGGAAGCCGGGCCCGGTCTTCTTCGCGCCTTCGCCGAGAAGTCGCTCACGTCGCGACTGCATCAGCTGGATCACCGACAGGGCGAATGCGAGGGCGAAGAACGCCGTCGCGACCGAGGCCACGAACACGTGGATGACGAGCCACACACTCTTCAGCGGGTCCATCAGCGGCGAGACATCGACGTAGAAGTTCGTCGCACCGAGGCCGAGCAGCACCACGACGAGGCCGGTGATGAAGGTACCGAGGAAGCGCAGGTCGATGCGAGTGAGCACGACGAGGTACACCGCGATGATGAGCAGCGTGCCCATCATCGCGAACTCGTACAGGTTGGCCCACGGCACCCGGCCTGCCGCGATGCCACGGGTGACCGCGGCGGCGAGGTGGAAGAGGAAACCGAGCACGGTCAGGGAGGTGCCGATCCGGGCCATCACGTATCGCTGCGGAGCGGCGTCTGCCACGGGAGCGCCGGTGGATGCGGTGATGCTGCCGCCACCGGCCCCGACGAGCACCGACTCGCGCACGTTCTGCGCATCGGCCGTCGCCTGCGAGCGCCGCGCGAGATCGAAGGCGTACGCCACGAAGGCCGCCGCGTAGATCGCGATCGCCGTCCAGAGCAGGACCGGCGAGATCACGTTGAGCTCGAGCATGGTGTCAGTCTACTTTCCGGGTGTCGGTTGCCGGGGCTTCCGGCTCGGCGGACTCGTCCGCGGGATCATCGATCGGTGGGCGCGCCGTGGTGCCCCCGGCCGCATCGAGCAGTCGGGCGTGACCGGCGACGAGGTCTTCCACGGCTGCCGCGAGCGTCGGGTCTTCCCCTCGCGCGAGGGCCGCGTACTCGAGGGCGATCTCGCCATCGTGCGCCGTGGCCTTGACCCACACGCGTCGGCGCGGAACGAACAGCGCGATCATGAGGCCGCCGAGGGCGAGCAGCGCGAAGCCGAGCACCCACACTCCGGACTCGTCGCGGTGGATCTGCAGCGAGGCGAAACGCTTCACCGACTCAGAGGCATCCGTCGCGCCGGCCGGCGACTCGTCCTCGAAGGTCACCGAGCCGAGGCCGTTGGGCAGCTGCGCGGTCTGTCCGGGGGCGAGCTCGATCGACTTCACGTCGGTGGTGCGGCCGGTGAGCTTTGTCATCCCGGTGGTGTCGAGCACGTAGACCGAGCGCGGCACGCCCTCGTTGATGCCGAGGTCGCCCGTGTACACGTCGAGCGTGAGCGTCGGGTTCGTGAGGTCGCCGTACGCGGAGAAGAACGCGCCGCTCTCGAGCACACCCGTCGTCGGGTAGAAGAACCCGACCAGGCCGACCTGCTCGGCCAGCCCGTCCGGCACCTTGAGCACGCCCAGCGAGGTCATGTTGTTGTCCTGAGGGAGGAACGGGGTGCTGTTCGTGAACACCACATTGCCTTCGGGGTCGCGCACGGTCACGGTCGGCGCGTAGCCGTTGCCGAGCAGGAAGACGTCGTCATCGGCCACCCCGAGCGGCTCGTTGACCTTGACGGACCCCGTGCGCTCCTCCCCGTTCTCCTGCACCGTGACGTTGGCGGAGAAGTCGCCGGCCTGTCCGGAGCCGGGCTCGCCGAACGGCTGATACGTCACATCGAACGAGTCGAGGCGCATCGAGTACGGGGCGAACGCATCGTCACCCACGAAGCGACCGCGGTTCATCGAGTCGTAGTCGAGGAGCGTGTTGGCGAACGTCTCCCCCTCCACCAGCACGCGCTGACCGGTGTACGAGAAGCCGCCGCCGATGCCGACCGTGACGAGCACGCCCACGAGGGCGAGGTGGAAGATCAGGTTGCCGGTCTCGCGCCAGTAGCCGCGCTCGGCGGAGACTGAGAACGTGCGTCCGCGGTCGTAGCGCTCCACCCGGTAACCGAGGGCCTTCAGCTGTTTCGTCGCGACGTCGATGGACGCGACCGCCTCCGCTTCCGCATCACCCGTCTTGGTTCCGGAGTCCACAGCGGGATCGCGCGTGACGGCACGGTAGTCCTCGAGTCGCTGCAGTCGAGCGGGAGTGCGCGGCGGACGCGCGCGCAGTGCCTTGGCGTGGTGCTTGATGCGCGGGATCACACACCCGACGAGCGAGGCGAACAGCAGCAGGTAGATCGCCGAGAACCACGGCGACAGGTACACATCGAACAGCTTCAGCCCGTCGAGCACCGGGAAGAGGTCGGGGTTGTCGCGCTCCCACTGCGTGACGCCGTTCGGGTCGGCCATCCGCTGCGGGAAGATCGAGCCGGGGATCGCGGCGATCGCGAGCACGAGCAGCAGGACGAGCGCCGTGCGCATCGAGGTCAGCTGACGCCAACCCCAGCGCAGCCAGCCGACGAACCCCAGCCGCGGCTGGGTGATCGAGTCGTCGCCGTCGACGTGGTCGGACGGGCGGAGCGGATCGCTGGAGTCGCTGTTCGCGGCACCCTTGTTCTTGGTCATGGCCTTCTCAGTGCGGGGGTTCTTGTCGGAGCTGGTGGACGTCGTGGAGCGATCAGAGCGGGAGGATGACACTTCCGATCACCGCCGTCAGGCGCGACATGATGTCGGTCCAGAGGCCGGTCACCATCAGGATGCCCAGCAGGATCAGCATCACGCCGCCGACGATGTTGACGACCCGGACGTGGCGGCGGAGGAAGCCGACCGCTTTCGTCGCCCAGCCGAAGCCGAGGGCGACGAGCAGGAACGGGATCCCGAGGCCCAGCGAATAGGCCAGGCCGAGGAAACCTGCGCGCACCGGATCGCCGGCGTTGAAGGAGAGGGCGAGGATGGCCGCGAGCGTCGGCCCCATGCACGGTGCCCAGCCGATCCCGAGCGCCACCCCGAGGAGCGGCGCACCGACGATCCCCGCCTTGGAGTCGACGTGGAAGCGGAACTCCTTCTGCGCGAAGCCGAAGAGGCCGAGGAACACGAGGCCCATCCCGATGATGACCACGCCCAGGATGCGGGTGATGAGGTCGCCCCACTGCAGCAGGAAGACCCCGGCCGTTCCGCCGAGCACGGTGTAGAGGATGAAGACGATCGTGAACCCGAGGATGAACAGCAGCACGCCCCCGACGAGTCGCCCCCGCGTCGCGGTTTCGGTGGTCTGCGTCGTCGTCTGACCTTCCGCACCGGCAGCAGCGGTCGACCGAGGAGCGACGGCACCGCCGAGGAAGCCGAGGTAACCGGGGACGAGAGGCAGCACGCACGGGGAGAGGAACGAGACGAGTCCCGCGAGCATCGCCACCGGGATCGCGATCCAGAGGGCCCCGGATCCGATGATCGCTTCGGGATTCACGACGTTCCCCGGGTGGTCACGACGTCTCCGCGAGGGCGTCCTTGACGAGCGTGGAGAGGATCGACTTGCCGTCGATCGGGCCGATGATGCGCGCGGCGACCCGGCCCTGCTTGTCGAGCACGAGGGTCGTCGGCGTCGCGGCGATCGGCGTCTCCTTCGCGAAGGCGAGCTTGGCCTGGGCGGTGTCGACGTCGATCAGGCTCGGGTACGTGACGCCGTACTCGTTCGCGAAGGCCACTGCCGTGTCCGCCTGGTCACGGGTGTTGATGCCGATGAACGCGACGTCCTGATCGCGGAAGTCCTGCCAGACACCTTCCAGATCGGCTGCTTCGAGGCGGCACGGCGCGCAGCCGGCGTACCAGAAGTTGACGACCGCGACCTGTCCGGCGATGTCGGCGCTGTCGAACTCCTCGCCCTTCTCGGTCACTCCGCTGAAGACGACGGGTTCACCGCGCTCGGAGACCGGGATCTCGACGATCGCGCCGTCAGCGGCGACATAACCGGTGTTCTCGCCGTTCAGGAACGATTCGCTGACCGGATCGGGAGCGCAGGCGCTCAGACCGATGGCGAGCACCGCAGCGAGCGCGGCACCGACCGCACGGCGCGAGCGCCGTGTGCGGGAGGAGCGGCCGCTGCGGATCGGACGGACCGTCGATTCGCTTGGCACGACTCCGAGTTTACGCAGAGCTTCCTATGCGCGAGCCGGAAACGAGCACCCTTCGGAGGCCCATCAGAAGCGCGCCAGGACGTCGTCCACACCCGCGCGGAAACGCGGGCAGGTGGCGATGTCGTGCGCGCGGCAGCCCATCGCGTGCTCGGTCATCTCGCGCGATCGACGCATCTCCTCCATACGGCGATCGATGTCGTCCAGGTGCTGCTGCAACACCTGGTGCCGCCCGGCGCTCCCGTCGTCGAGCAGCACCGCGATCTGTTCGAGGCTCATCCCCGCTGCCTTGCTGCGCTGGATCACGGCGATGCGCACGACCTCATCCTCGCCGTAGCGCCGCCGCCCTGAGGAGTCGCGCGGAGGAGTGAGCAGCCCCACCGACTCCCAGTGCCGCAGCACGTTCGTCGGCAGCTCGAAGCGCTCGGCCACATCGCCGACGGACCAGGGGTGCGCATCGCTTGACTTCATGTTGACATGAAGTCACAGACTGACGGGGAAAGCAACCCCGCCACCGGAAGGACCCCCATGTACGACGCCATCGTGATCGGCGCAGGACCGGCAGGACTCCAGGCCGCCCTGACCCTCGGACGGATGCACCGCTCGACTCTGCTCCTGGATTCGGGCGAGTACCGCAACGGCACCGTCCTGCACATGCACAACATGATCGGCGCGGACGGGATGCCACCGTCGGAGCTGCGCGCGACCGCCCGCGCCGAGCTCGCGGAGTACGACGACGTGGAGATCCGCGACGCGGCGGCAACGAGCGTCTCGGGCGTCGAGGGCGCGTTCGTCGTGGGCGTGTCCGACGGCACCGTCGCGGAGGGCCGTCGGGTCGTCCTCGCCACGGGCGTCGCCGACGATCTTCCCGATGTCCCGGGGCTGCACGACCTGTGGGGCACATTCGCCTTCAGCTGCCCGTTCTGCGACGGACACGAGCATGCCGGCAGGGACATCGCCATCATCGGCGCCGCACCTCGGGCCGAGCACCTCATCGGCCTGTTGGGTCGGATCGCCGGGAACATCACCGTCGTACCCGTCGGGGAGGAGTTCGCAGACGACGAGGTCCGAACTCTCGAGGCGAAAGGCGCGCAGGTGCGCCGCACGCCGGTCACCTCCGTCGAGAAGGTCGACGGAGGTGTCCGCGTTCACACGGACACCGACGAGAGCGTCGTCGACGGCGTCTTCATCTCCGCCGGGGAGATGCGCCAGCGGTCGCCGTTCGCCGCCCAGCTCGGACTGGGAATGCTCGACTCCGGGTGCATCGAGATCGACGAGTTCGGACGCACCTCGCGCCCCGGCGTCTTCGCTGCAGGCGACCTCGCGCACCGCGCGACCCTTCCCGGGCCCATGGCCTCAGTGCTGCTGGCCGCGGCTGCCGGTCAGCTCGCGGCGGTCGGCATCATCCAGTCGCTGCTGGCCGCTGAGCACTGACCGCGCTCGAATCGCGCGAAGGGCGC
>NZ_ATAO01000111.1 GCF_000455825.1 Microbacterium maritypicum MF109 | reverse complement strand
ATCCAGCTGATGCTGAACCTGCCGCTCGAGCGTCTCTCGATCGGCGTCGCCGCGGCCGCAGCCGCACAGGCCGCCCTCGACTGGACCATCGCCTACACGAAGGATCGCGAGGCGTTCGGTGAGCGCATCGCCGACTTCCAGAACACCCGCTTCCGGCTCGCCGACATGTCTGCGACCACCGATGCGATGTGGGCGTACATCGACCGCGCACTGCTCGCCTACAAGGACAACACGCTCACCGCGGAGGATGCGGCGAAGGTCAAGTTCTGGGCGACCGAGCGCGAGTGGGAGGTGCTCGACACAGGCG
>NZ_ATAO01000110.1 GCF_000455825.1 Microbacterium maritypicum MF109 | reverse complement strand
GCTGCGCGACGGGCCCGCACCGCGCAGCGCGCCGCCGCCGAGGCCGAGCTGCTCGCCGCAGTCGCCGGCAACGTGCTCCGCGGCGACAACGCCGTGCTGGCTCTGGTCAGCCGCACCCGAGAGGCGTTCGGCCTGAGCGGCGTGCGCCTGATCGCTCCCGACGGCGAGGTGCTCGCGAGCGACGGCGAACCCGTGGCCGACGGACGTGCCACGACCATCCCCGTCGGCGTCGTCCCCGGGGGCGGGCCCCGTGCGGTGCTGGAGCTGAACGGCGAGCCGCTCGCCGGACCCGAACGCCGCCTGTTGGAT
>NZ_ATAO01000109.1 GCF_000455825.1 Microbacterium maritypicum MF109 | reverse complement strand
AACTCCTATGGAGCAGCAGGAGGCCCGGAGGCCGACCCGTCGAAGGGCATCGAGGTGAACTGGGAGGCCGACGGCGAGATCCAGCGCTCCGCCGCGACCCTGCACCCCGAGGACGACGACTTCGGGCAGCCCGGCACGCTCTACCGCGAGGTGTTCGACGCCGAGCAGCGGGCACGTTTCCTGGAGACGCTCACCGGCCAGGGGCGTTCGATCACCGTCGACGCCATCCGCGAGCGCTTCTTCCAGTACTGGACGAACGTCGACGC
>NZ_ATAO01000108.1 GCF_000455825.1 Microbacterium maritypicum MF109 | reverse complement strand
GCTCCATAGGAGTTCGGCTGGTAGGTGCGGTGCGCGGCGTCGTTGAACTGGTAGCGCATCGAGCCCTCGTGCTGGTAGTTGCGCGCCTCGCTCGCGTGCGGCTGGTTCACCGGCAGCTGGTTGTAGTTCGGGCCGATGCGGTGGCGCTGCGCGTCCGGGTAGGCGAAGATGCGCCCCATCAGCATCTTGTCCGGGGAGATGCCG
>NZ_ATAO01000107.1 GCF_000455825.1 Microbacterium maritypicum MF109 | reverse complement strand
GTAGCCGTCGCTGCCCAGCACGATGCCGTGGCAGCTGACGCCGGTGAAGGCCGGACGATCGAACAACGCGGTCGACAGCACGTGCATGACGTAGAACCAGCCGCGGGTCTGGCCGATGTACTCGACGATGAAGTCCGCCGGCGCGTGCGAGTCGAACCACTCCTGGTTCTCGAACGGGTAGTGCACCTGCGCGTAGGGCATCGAGCCCGAGTCGAACCACACGTCGAAGACGTCCTCGATGCGGCGCATCGTGCTCTTCCCCGTGGGGTCGTCCGGATTCGGACGCGTGAGGTCGTCGATGTACGGCCGGTGCAGGTCGACCTCGCCCTCGGGGTTGCGCGGCAACGTGCCGAAGTCGCGCTCCAGATCCTCCAAGGACCCGTACGCGTCCACGCGCGGGTACTCGGGGTCGTCGCTCTTCCAGATCGGGATGGGCGAGCCCCAGTAGCGGTTGCGGCTGATCGACCAGTCGCGCGCGCCCTCGAGCCACTTGCCGAACTGTCCGTGCTTGACGTTCTCCGGCACCCACGTGATCTGCTCGTTGTTCGCGAGCATGTCGTCCTTGATG
>NZ_ATAO01000106.1 GCF_000455825.1 Microbacterium maritypicum MF109 | reverse complement strand
CTCCGACACCGTGACCTGGACGCGCACCGTCGAGAACACGGGCAACGTCGTGCTCGATGCCGTGACCGCTGCCGGAGCGGATGTCGGCTCGCTCGTCCCCGGTGAGGCGGCACCCCTCGAGGCGATCGTCGTCCGGCTCACGACAGAAGACGTCGCGCGGGGCTCGATCGCCGCGGCATCCTTCGAGGTGACGGGGGTCAACGGAGTCCGCTCGGTGTCGGACTCCGTCGAGCCGGCGACGCTGTCCCTGCCCACCGCTGCGGGGTGGAGCGCGCAGACCGTCTATGCCGGCGGCGAGCTCGTGTCGCTCGACGGGCGGCTGTGGCAGGCGTCGTGGTGGACGCGTGACCAGCGCCCCGGCGACCCCGTGGGTCCGTGGCAGGAGTTCGCGACGGACATCGACGGGGCAGTCGTGTGGACGCCCACCCGCGTCTTCACCGCAGGAGACGTCGTCGTACATGCCGGCACGCGCTTCGAGGC
>NZ_ATAO01000105.1 GCF_000455825.1 Microbacterium maritypicum MF109 | reverse complement strand
GAGGCGGCGCACGGTAACGGCCTCACGTCCTTGGAACTTCCGCAGTGTCCGCATGCATCGGGAGCACAGGATCTCGACCCGGCGCGGGTGGCCTTCGCCGCAGACGCAGTCGACCGTCACGCGCCACTTGGCCTTGCGTCCGCACGGCTGGTAGCCGTCGTCGTCGCCGTGATCGCACTCGCACCGCTGCCGGTCGCGATCGAGCCCGGCGAGGTCGTCGACGCGCGCGAACTCGTCGACGTCGTGCTCGGCGTCCACGGACACGGCTTCCTGCGTTCTCACCACCCGCCGATGCTCCCAGCACCGCGGCTCCGTCGCAACACCGCCACGCAGGGCGCCGCCCGTCCGCAGCTTCTCCGGAGCTGTGGACGGGTGCTCAGCGCGTCTTCGGTCAGACCCCGACGACGCGCGGGCCGGTCGGGGCGTCCGGGACCGCCGGCGGGGCGTCCGGGATCGACGGCGGGGCAGGAGGGGGCGGCGGGGCGAGCTGACGCTGCGGCACGCCGTGCGCCTCCCGGTGCAGGCGCTCCATGCGACTGTCGAGCTCGGCGGCGGCATCCGCGGCATCCGACAGGCTGTCGACGAGATGCGAGGGCACCTGGTTC
>NZ_ATAO01000104.1 GCF_000455825.1 Microbacterium maritypicum MF109 | reverse complement strand
CCGCGCCGAGGTCGGTGGCCTTGAAGAAGCGCTGGAAGACGACGAACAGGATGACGACGGGGAACGCGAGCGCCGTGGCGCCGGCGAGGATCGCGCCGTTCGGGTTGGCCGTGGACTGCGCCACGTTGGAGATGTAGTTCGCGAGTGAGACGGCCAGAGGCTGCAGACTCGCATCCTTCGTGATGAGGAAGGGCCAGAGGAATTCGTTCCAGGGGCCGATGAAGGTGACCAGCACGACCGTCACCAGCACGGGGCGGATG
>NZ_ATAO01000103.1 GCF_000455825.1 Microbacterium maritypicum MF109 | reverse complement strand
CGGTGGCACACAGAGCATCCCGGGCGGCCCGGTGGCCTCGCAGGAGGCGATCAAGCTCCTCGGCACCAACGGCGGCGGCTTCTTCAACGCCAACTCGGCGCACCCCTTCGAGAACCCGACCGGCTTCACCAACCTGCTGCAGGTGCTGCTGATCCTCGTGATCCCGTTCGCCCTCCCCCGCACGTTCGGCCGCATGGTCGGAGACC
>NZ_ATAO01000102.1 GCF_000455825.1 Microbacterium maritypicum MF109 | reverse complement strand
ACGAGGCGGCGGTGTTGAAGGAGAGCCCCTCCGGCACCGCCGGGAGGCCGAGGGACTGCGGCAGGAACGCCTGCAGTCGCTGCAGGCCGTAGACCAGCAGAACGCCGACCACCGAGAACGCCAGCACGCTGCGGGCGTACGCGCGCCAGGTCTGCTCCGACGACGAGTCGACGCCGATGAGCCGATAGACGCCGCGCTCGACCCGCAGGTCGCGCGCCGACGTGAAGACGTGGGCGATGTAGTCGCCGAGGGGGCGGTAGAGGAGCACGAGAACGACCACGACGGCCGTGACCTGCAGGATGCCGAACCAGATCGTCGCGTCCATCAGAACCTCTCCGGCGCGACGAGCGCGACCACGAGGTAGACGACGGCGGCGACCGCAAGGGCGGCGGCGAGGATCTCGAAGACGATCACAGCCGCTCCACCCCC
>NZ_ATAO01000101.1 GCF_000455825.1 Microbacterium maritypicum MF109 | reverse complement strand
ACAGGGCTCGATGCGTGTCGGTACCGGCGCCCTCATCGGCACGGGCGCCGGTACCGATCGCGTCCAGGACACGCCGTCGGGCGGCTGCGCGGAGCCCACGCACAGCGGTCGGGAGTAGCGTGGGAACGATCATGAAGGTCATCTCGTACAACCTCCAGAAGCACCGGGCAGCCGGCGAACTCGCCGCGCTCGTGCGTGCGCACGATCCCGACGTCCTCTGCCTGCAGGAGTGCGATGTTCCGGAGCTGCCCGCGCAGATCGGCGACCTCGTGCTGGCTGACGCCACGCAGGGCAATCGTCTCGGGCTCGCGCTCTTCTATCGAGCGAGCACATTCCATCTGCAGGCGATCCGCATGCTCGGCCTCAAGAAGTCGTTGCACGACCGCATCGCGAAGCCGGCGCACGAGCGCGTCCTCGGCGCACGATTGCGCGACATCGACGATGGCCAGGACTTCATCGTCGCCTCCTTCCATGCCGCGCCGCTGACCGCGTTGAACTCGTTGCGACGTCACCAGATCCGCGCCGCCCTCACCGAGCTCGCTGCGCTCGGCGAGGGACTGCCGCAGTTGATGGTCGGGGACTACAACTATCCGATCTTCAAGGAGAACCTCGGTCAGGCCGTTCGAGAGCACGGGTATGCGCTGTCGCTCAGCGACGACCACACGTATACGCGCTACCGCGTGTTCCGGGGGCACTACGACTTCGCCACGTCGACCGGCTTCGAGATCGAACGCATCACGACTCTCCCGCAGGGCGCGAGCGATCACCGTCCCATCCTCGTCACGGTCAAGCCCGACTGAGGCCAGGGTTTGGGCATACGCACGGCGTGGCGTATGATTTCTCTTTGGTGCCTTTCCCCGTCCGCGGAGAAGGGGCATCGTCCGAACGTGAGCCCTCCACTGGCGTGTTCCTCCCTGTCGGGAAGAACCACCCCGGAGTGGGATTCACGAACTTCTCCGTTCGACACAAGAAAGCAGCACTATCGTGACGCGCACTTACACCCCCAAGGCTGGCGAAGTCCAGCGCGATTGGGTCGTCATCGACGCCACTGACGTCGTTCTCGGCCGTCTGGCCTCGCACGCCGCAACGCTCCTGCGTGGCAAGCACAAGCCGACCTTCGCCAACCACATCGACTCGGGTGACTTCGTCATCATCGTGAACGCGGAGAAGGTCGCGCTCACGGGTCAGAAGCTCCAGAAGAAGATGGCCTACCGCCACTCCGGTTACCCGGGCGGCCTGAAGTCGGTCACCTACGCCGAGCTCCTCGAGAAGAACCCGGTCCGCGCTGTCGAGAAGGCCATCCGTGGCATGCTCCCCAAGAACAGCATCGGCCGCCAGCAGCTGTCCAAGCTCAAGGTGTATGTCGGTGCCGAGCACCCGCACGCCGCACAGCAGCCGACGCCGTACACCCTCGACCAGGTCGCCCAGTAAGCGCCGTAAAGACTTAAGGACATACTCGTGGCTGACATCCAGGACACCACCGAAACCCCCCAGAACTTCTCGACGTCGACTCCCGAGACCGACGTGGTCGAGGCGGCTCCCCGCCCCGTCCTCAGCGTCCCGGGCGCCGCTGTCGGCCGTCGCAAGCAGGCCATCGCCCGCGTGCGCATCGTCCCCGGCTCGGGCACGATCACGGTCAACGGCCGCACGATCGAGGACTACTTCCCGAACAAGCTGCACCAGCAGCTGATCAACGACCCGTTCACCGTGCTGAACCTCGCTGGTGCGTACGACGTCATCGCACGCATCTCCGGCGGAGGCCCCTCGGGTCAGGCCGGTGCGCTTCGCCTCGGAATCGCCCGTTCGCTGAACGGCATCGACGAGGAGAACAACCGTCCGACCCTGAAGAAGGCCGGCTTCCTCTCGCGCGACGCCCGTGTCAAGGAGCGCAAGAAGGCTGGACTCAAGAAGGCCCGTAAGGCGCCTCAGTACTCGAAGCGTTAAGGTCAACTGCTCCGATGCCGATCTTTGGCACGGACGGTGTGCGAGGACTCGCCAATGGCACCCTCACCGCCGACCTGGCGCTCACCCTGGCCCAGGCGACTGCTGTCGTCCTGGGCCAGGGCCGTACTGCGGAGGCTCGCAAAGCCGAAGGCAAGCGACTCACCGCAGTGGTCGCCCGGGACCCCCGGGTCTCCGGACATTTCATCGCCGCGGCCGTCGCCGCGGGTCTCGCCTCTTCCGGAGTCGACGTGCTCGAGGCGGGAGTCATCCCGACGCCCGCTCTCGCTTTCCTCGTCGCCGATCGCGATGCCGATTTCGGCGTGATGATCTCGGCGTCGCACAACGCTGCGCCCGACAACGGCATCAAGATCTTCGCCCGCGGAGGACGCAAGCTCCCTGACGTGGTCGAGTTGCGCATCGAAGAAGCGCTGACCGGCGACAAGCTGCGCCCGACGGGTGCCGGCGTCGGTCGCATCGACCGGTTCTCCGACGCGGAGGACCGCTACGTGGTGCATCTTCTCGGATCGCTCCCGAACCGGCTGGACGGCATCCACGTGGTGCTCGACTGCGCCCATGGCGCGGCCTCGGGTGTCTCTCCGGAGACATTCCGCGATGCGGGAGCAGAGGTCACCGTGATCGGTGCCGACCCTGACGGCTGGAACATCAACGACGGTGTCGGCTCGACTCACCTGGACAACCTGGCCGAGGCCGTCGTGCGTCTCGGGGCCGACATCGGCATCGCTCACGACGGCGACGCCGACCGCTGCCTCGCCGTGGACGCCGAGGGCAATCACATCGACGGCGACCAGATCATGGCCATCCTCGCAGTGTCCATGAAGGAGCGCGGCCACCTCACGGACGACACGCTGGTCGCCACGGTGATGAGCAATCTCGGTCTGCATGTCGCCATGCGCGAGCACGGGATCACCGTGCGCCAGACGGCCGTCGGAGACCGTTACGTGCTCGAGGACATGAACGAGGGCGGGTACGCCCTCGGCGGTGAGCAGTCCGGTCACGTCATCATGAGCGAGTACGCCACGACAGGCGACGGAATCCTCACCGGCCTCCACCTGGTGGCCGAGATGGCGCGGCAGAAGAAGTCGATCGCTGAGCTCGCCTCGGTGATGACGGTCTACCCGCAGGTTCTCATCAACGTGCGCGACGTGGACAAGGATCGCGTGTCCGATGACGAGGTCGTGCAGCAAGCCGTCCGTGACATCGAGTCCGAGCTGGGCGACTCCGGACGGGTGCTGCTGCGCAAGTCCGGCACCGAGCCGTTGGTGCGCGTGATGGTGGAGGCGGCCGATGCCGAATCCGTGCATGCGTACGCCGGACGCCTCGCAGAGGTGGTCCAAGAGCGCCTGTCGCTCTGACCTGACCTGACGCTACGACGGCCGATCGCTGATCTCAGCGATCGGCCGTCTCGCGTTCGCCGCTCCGTGATCCCGTGTCGCTCTGCGATCCCGTGCCGCTGTGGGCGCGCAGTGCCCGCGGCGTGGCTCCGTAGTCCTCCTGGAGCGCGCGACGGAGGCTGATGGGGGAATGGAAGCCGGAGCGCTGGGACACCTGCTCGATGCTCAGCGCATCGAAACGGCTGTCGATGAGAAGCGATCGGGCGCGGCGCGCGCGCTGGTGTCTGATCTCGCCGGCCACACTGTTCTCCACTTCGGCGAAGACCAGCTGGAGCTGACGGAGGGAGACCTGAACCTCGCGGGCGACGAGGTCAGGATTCAACGCCGGGTCGCCGCACTGCTGTGCGATCACGGCGATGGCGCGGTCGCGCAGCGCGGCGTGGGGAGAGCGTTGCGGGGACGCCGTGTCGACGCGGTCGAGCAGGATCGCTCCGCTCATCTCCACGATCAGATGCTCCATGGCATATCGCTCGATCGCCGTCGCGTCGTCGTCGACGGTGAGGACCTGCTCGATGAACGCCTGCATGGCGCGATCCAACGGGCGCCGCTCTTCGAGGACTCGACTGGTGGCGGGCAGCGTCGCGACGAACGACCCGAGTGCGGAGCGGGGAACAAAGGCGGCGATGATGCGCCAGGCACCGTCGCACCGAACACGTTGGTCGATCCCGGGCGGGGCGATCACGAGCCCGTTGCCGAGCGGCACCCATGGGCCGTGCTGCTCCTTCGCCGAGATTCCCCCTGCCTCCACGAAGGCGAAGACGGCGTGGTGCGGGTGCGCGGTGGTGGTGTCGATCGCCAGTTCGGTCGCCGTGCCCTGCATCGACAGCAGGATCACAGGCCCGGGCGTCCGCCGCGTCGCGCGGATCGTCGCCGGATCGTCGACTGCGCGTACGCCGTGCGAGATCAGTTCGGCCGAGCCGATGGCCAATGCCTCTCCCGGACTCACTCAGCACCCCCCGACGCCGATGATCGATGGGCGGCGCCGAACGATGAGGTCGGCTCGCCGGGCTCGTACCTCCCGCCAGCGGTCTGCGACCGCGGGAGAGGTGCTCGCTTCGTCAGAGGATACCCGCCGGAGGTACGCGGCAACAGGGCGTGTTCGTGCCGCGTCGTCCTCCGCTCATGTTCGAGGGGCGGACGCCGCTCAGGTTCGAGAGGCGGACCAGCTGAGCTGTTCGATGTACCTCAGCAGCACGCCTTCGCGCAGAGCCCATGGCGACACTTCGAGCTCGTCGACGTCGAGGGCCGTCATCGCCGTATGCAGAGAGACCGCGGCGGCCACGATCTGGAACGTCCGGTCCGGAGTGATGCCCGGCAGCTCCTGCCGCGCGGAGGCGGGAAGGCGTGCGAGGCGCGGGATCCACGACCCGAGGGAGGCGCGGGGGAGCAGCATCCGCTCGCTTCCCGACCATCCCGGTACCGGGTACCCGACCAGGCGGGCAAGGGAGCGGATCGCCTTCGACGATCCGACGACATGGTCTGGGCGGGGGAGGGCGACGAACCGCGGCAGCACATCGGCCAAGGTTGTCGTCGCGTGCGCGCGCAGCCGCTCCACCTCGGCCTCGCCCGGAGGATCGTGCGGCAGGAACTGCACCGTCATGCGTCCGGCGCCGAGCGGAACGGACGCGGCCGCGTCCGGCATCTCCTCCGCGCCGGCGGCGATCTCCAGCGAGCCGCCGCCGATGTCGAGGAGCAGGATCTGACCGGCGGACCAGCCGAACCAGCGCCGTACCGCGAGGAACGTCAGCTCGGCCTCGGTCTCACCGTCGAGCACCTGCAACGGCTGGCCGAGGGCTGCTTCGATACGGGCGATGACCTCGCTGCCATTGCGCGCGTCGCGAACCGCACTCGTCGCGGTGGCCAGCAGCGCGTCGACACGCTCGCTCTCGGCCACACGCCGTGCCTGCGCGACCGCTTCCTCGAGCGCGGCGACGCCCTCCTCCGAGATGGAGCCGTCGGGGGTGAGATAGCGCATGAGGCGCAGCACCGTCCTATCGCTCGTCGTCGCGAGCGGCCGTCCACCGGGACGGACGTCGGCAGCGAGCATGTGGACGGTGTTGGATCCGATGTCGAGGACTCCCAGGCGCACGGGAAGAGACTACTCGCCCCCCGGATACGATGTACTCCGTGACCACCGCCGACCCCACACTGCCGCTGTCGCCCTATCGGGAGATCGGACGCGCGGAATGGGCGCGGCTCGCGGCCGGGCTCGACCAGCCGCTCACCGAGACCGAGGTCGTCGAGCTCCGCGGTATCGGGGACCGTCTCTCGCTCACCGAGGTACGCGAGGTGTACCTGCCCCTGAGCCGCCTGCTGAGCCTGTACGCCACGGCGACGAAACGGCTGGGGGCGGCGACCTCCTCCTTCCTCCAGGAGGACGACACCACGACGCCGTTCGTCGTAGGCGTGGCCGGTTCCGTGGCGGTGGGCAAGTCGACCATCGCCCGTCTGCTGCGCGAGCTCATGAGCCGTTGGCCGGGGACGCCGCGGGTGGAGCTGGTCACCACGGATGGCTTCCTGTACCCGAACGCCGAGCTCGAGCGCCGCGGGATCATGGACCGCAAGGGTTTCCCCGAGTCGTACGACCGGCGCGCGCTGATCGAGTTCCTCACCGAGGTCAAGAGCGGTGCCACCGAGGTGCGCGCCCCGTTCTACTCGCACATGCGCTACGACATCGTGCCGGACGCGAACGTCGTGGTGCGTCGCCCCGACGTCGTCATCGTGGAGGGGCTGAACGTGCTGCAGCCGCCGCCGGCTCCGAACGATGTCGCCGTGAGCGACCTGTTCGACTTCTCGATCTTCGTCGACGCCGATACGTCGCATATCGAGAAGTGGTACGTCGACCGCTTCCTCGCACTCCGGCAGGCGGCCTTCAGCAACCCTTCGTCCTACTTCAACGTGTTCGCGCACCTCACGGACGACGAGGCGATCACGACGGCTCTCGGCTACTGGAACGAGATCAACATGCCCAACCTCATCGAGAACGTGATGCCCACCAGGCACCGCGCGCGCCTGGTGCTGCGCAAGGGTGCCGACCACGATGTCGAGACGGTGCTGCTGCGCAAGCTCTGACCCCGCGCGCGACCCGCGACGGGGCGGAAGAATGTACGGACGACTCGCAAAAAACTCGTCTTACTCTTGATCGCATGTGTGGAATCGTCGGATACGTGGGCCCGCGCCCCAGCCAGGAGATCCTTCTCGCAGGCCTCGCACGCCTGGAGTACCGCGGATACGACTCGGCGGGTGTCGCCGTCATCGATGGCGGCGGCTCGCTCGGCATGCGCAAGAAGGCGGGAAAGCTCGCCGTGCTGCGCGATTCGCTCGCCGACGCGCCGCTCCCTGACGGGTCGACCGGCATCGGGCACACCCGCTGGGCGACCCACGGAGGACCGACCGACGGCAACGCGCACCCGCACCTTGCCGACGACGACAAGCTCGCCGTCATCCACAACGGCATCATCGAGAACTTCGCCGCACTGCGCGACGAGCTCCTCGCCGACGGCGTCGTGTTCCGCAGTGAGACCGACACCGAGGTCGCTGCTGCGCTCCTCGGACGCGAGTACGCCGGCAACGGCGGCGACCTGCAGCTCGCCTTCCGCAGCGTCGTGAACCGCCTCGAAGGTGCGTTCACCCTGCTGGCGATGCACCAGGACCACCCCGGTCTGGTGGTCGGCGCCCGCCGCAACTCCCCGCTCGTGATCGGACTCGGTGAGGGCGAGAACTTCCTCGGCTCCGACGTCGCCGCGTTCATCGAGCACACGCGCAAGGCGCTTGCGATCGGCCAGGATCAGATCGTCTCGATCACCCCCGACGCCGTCACCGTGATGGACTTCGCCGGTACGCCCGTCGAGCCCGAGCCGTTCGACGTGTCGTGGGATGCCGCCGCTGCCGAGAAGGGCGGATGGTCGAGCTTCATGGCCAAGGAGGTCGCAGAGCAGCCCGAGGCCGTCGCCAACACCATCCGCGGTCGCATCCACGACGGACAGGTCGTCATCCCGGAGCTCGACGGACTGGACGAGCTCTTCGTGGGTATCAACCGCGTGATCATCACCGCCTGCGGCACGGCGTCATACGCGGCGTTGGTGGGCAAGTACGCGATCGAGCAGTGGGCACGTGTCGCCGTCGACGTGGAGCTCGCCCACGAGTTCCGCTACCGCGACCCCGTGATCGGCGCCGACACCCTCGTCGTGTCGATCAGCCAGTCGGGCGAGACCATGGACACCCTGATGGCCGTGAAGTACGCCAGGGAACGCGGTGCGCGCACCCTGTCGATCTGCAACACGCAGGGCGCCACGATCCCGCGCGAGTCGGATGCCGTCGTGTACACCCATGCCGGCCCCGAGGTCGCCGTGGCCTCGACCAAGGCGTTCTCCGCGCAGATCACCGCGCTCCTGCTGCTGGGCCTGCACATGGGCCGGGTGCGCGGTGCGGTCGCCGATGCCTCGGTCGACGTCGACGAACTCGCTGCTCTTCCCGAGAAGATCGCCAAGGTGCTCGAGAGCGAGCAGGAGCACGTCACCCAGCTCGCCGGGTGGATGGCCGACACCCGCTCGGTGCTGTTCCTGGGACGCCACGTCGGGTACCCGATCGCCCTCGAAGGCGCTCTCAAGCTCAAGGAGATCTCCTACATCCACGCCGAGGGCTTCGCCGCCGGCGAGCTCAAGCACGGACCGATCGCATTGATCGAACCCGGGCAGCCGGTGTTCGTGCTGGTTCCCTCCCCGCGTCACTCCGCGCTCGTGCACTCCAAGGTCGTCTCGAACATCCAGGAGATCCGCGCGCGCGGTGCCCGGGTGATCGTGATCGCCGAGGAAGGCGACGCCGCCGTGCTGCCGTTCGCCGACGAGGTCATCCACATCCCGCTCGCCGGAGCGATGTTCGAGCCGCTGCTCGCGGTCGTGCCGCTGCAGATCTTCGCGATGGCGCTGGCCACGGCGAAGGGCCTCGACGTCGACCAGCCGCGTAACCTCGCCAAGTCGGTCACGGTCGAGTAGACCCGCCCTCCGAATCGCGCGAATGGCTTCGTTTCCAGTGGAAACGGAGCCATTTGGGCGATTTCAACCGGAATCAGGCTCGGTAGGCTGAACGGGTGATCATCGGCACCGGAATCGACCTCGTGGACATCCCGCGATTCGAGCGGACGATGGCACGGACGCCGCGATTGCGCGAACGGCTCTTCACCCCGCCGGAGCGCACCCTCCGCCTTCCGTCCCTCGCCGCCCGCTACGCGGCCAAGGAGGCGCTGATCAAGGCGCTCGGTGGCTCGGACGGCGTGCACTGGACCGAGATCGAGATCGCGTCGGAGCCGTCTGGTCGCCCGCATTTCGTGCTCTCCGGCTCGACGGCCGCCGTCGTCGAGGAACGCGGCATCCTGACGCTGCATCTGACACTCACCCACGACGCCGGTCTCGCCGCGGCGTTCGTCGTCGTCGAAGGAGCACCGCTGTGACCGTCCCGTTCCGCGAAGCGACCATCGATCTCGACGCGATCGCCGACAACGTGCGTCATTTCCGACGACTCACCGGGGTCGAGGTGATCGCCATCGTGAAGGCCAACGCCTACGGCCACGGCGCGGCGGCGGCGGCCGTCGCGGCGCTCTCCGCCGGTGCCACCCGCGTCGGCGTCGCCGAGATCCCCGAGGCGCTCGAACTGCGCCGACAGGGCGTGCGTGCACCGATCATGGCGTGGCTGCACGCGCCGGGGGAACGATTCGAGCACGCCGCCGCGCAGGACATCGAAGTGGGGATCTCGTCGTTCGACCAGCTCGAGGCGGCCGGAGCTGCCGCCACGGTCGACCGTCCGGTCGGCGTGCACCTGAAGTTCGAGACCGGGCTGTCGCGCAACGGCATCGCCCCCGCCGACTGGGGCCGCGTGCTGGCCGAAGCCGCGCGCCTCGAGCGCATCGGACGCCTGCGCATCGTCGGGCTGTTCAGCCACCTCTCCAACACGTCGGTCGACGACGACAGAGCTGCGCTCGCGAAGTTCGAGGAAGGCGTCGCCGCGGCGGCGGCTTTCGGCATCCGTCCCGAGATCCGGCACATCGCTGCGACGGCCGCCGCCATCGACCTGCCGGAGATGCGCCTCGACGCGGTGCGCATCGGCGTGGGGCTCTTCGGCCTCTCGCCGTTCGACGACCGCAGCTCCGCGGAGCTCGGTCTGCGCCCGGCGATGACGCTCCGCGGTGCGATCGCCGCCGTCCGCAGAGTGCCCGCAGGAACCGGCGTCTCCTACGGCTACGACCATCGCACCGACCGCGACACGACGTTGGTCCTGGTGCCTCTCGGATACGCCGACGGGGTGCCGCGGAACGCATCGGGAAAGCTCCCGGTCTCGATCGGCGGACGCCGGTTCGTGAACGTGGGACGCATCGCGATGGACCAGTTCGTCGTCGACGTCGGAGACGCTCCGGTCTCGATCGGCGATGAGGTGGTCCTGTTCGGCGACCCCACCCTCGGCGTACCGTCCGCGACGGACTGGGCGGATGCCGCCGACACCATCAACTACGAGATCGTCACCCGCATCGGTCCGCGCGTCCCCCGGCGGACCTCGTGAGCGTGGACCCTGCGTTCCTCGGTCGACGAGAGATCGCGACCGCCGACGCGATGGAGCAGTTGGGCGTGCGGATCGGGGAACAGCTGGAAGCAGGCGACCTGCTCGTCCTGACGGGCCCGCTGGGCGCGGGGAAGACCACGTTCACCCGCGGCCTCGCCGAGGGGCTCGGAGTGCGCGGTCCCGTGCAGAGTCCGACCTTCGTCATAGCCCGCACGCATCCCTCGCTGGTCGGCGGAGCGCCACTCGTGCATGTCGACGCCTACCGGCTCGGTTCCGCCGCGGAGCTCGACGACCTCGATCTCGACCTCGAGCGATCGGTCGTGGTGGTGGAGTGGGGACGCGGTATGGCCGAGGAACTGGCCGACTCGTGGTGGGATGTCGAGGTGGAGCGCCCGGTCGGATCCTCCGATCTGGATCCGTCCGAGCTCGACGCCGACGCGCCGAGGATCGTCACGATCGTGCGAGAGAGCATCGTATGACCCCGGCCGTGGATCGCGCTCTCGTCGCCGTGATCGTCGAGGACGACCCCGATGTGCGATCCCTCCTGGAAGAGGTGTTCCTCGCCGCCGGTTTCGAGACGATCCTCACCGGTTCCGGGTTGGAGGGGCTCGCGGCCATCGAGCAGCACCAGCCGGTGATAACGACGCTCGACATCAATCTCCCCGGCATCGACGGCTTCGAGGTCGCACGACGCATCCGGCGGATCAGCGACACCTTCATCATCATGCTCTCCGCGCTCTCCGAGGAATCCGACGTGGTCCTCGGTCTCACGTCGGGAGCAGACGAGTATCTGGTGAAGCCGTTCCGTCCGCGCGAACTGCGTGCGCGCATCGAGGCGCTGCTGCGGCGCCCCCGCGTCGCCGATCCCCGCCCCTCGGAACCCCACCCTTACGAACCCCGCTCCGTGCTTCCCCGGCTCCCGGAGACCGGACGAGCGGCGGTCGAGCCCGACCCGGCGGCAGACGGTGCCACCGTCCTCACCTGGCGGGGCCGTGTCCATCGGGATCTCAGCCTCGACCTCGACACGCGGATGGTCCTGATCGGGCAGCGGCGCATCGACCTCACGCCGACCGAGTTCGACCTGCTCGCGATGCTGCTCGAGGCCGGGCTCCGCGTGCGCAGCAAAGCCGATCTCGCGCGAGGGTTGCGCGGGGCACCCGAGGGCTCGAACGAGTACGTGAGCGAGCCGGACAAACGGGCGATCGAGACCCATATCGCCAATCTGCGGCGCAAGCTCCGCGACAGCACGACGCAGCCGCGCTACATCGAGACGGTGCGCGGCGTCGGCTATCGTCTCACGCCGGCCGATGGTCCGTGAATGCCGCGGGGCGGGACCGTGGTTCCCCAACCACGGCCCCGGTTGCCTGCGAATCCCCACTCGCGTGGCCCCAGCGTCTGCGTTGTTCCCCAGTCGCAGTATCGGCCCCCACTCAGAATGCTAGGGGTGCGAGGCCACCTGAAGAGCGGGCTGCATCGATCTTTGAGTAATCTTGCGGCAAAGCTGAGGTTCGAGGGGGAGGGTGAGCGCTGATGGTCCGCACTGTGTCTATCTGGCGCTGGCAGCTCGTCTTCACCGGCAGCATCGTGGCGATCGTCGTGATGATCACCGCGTTCAAGCCGCAGACCTTCGCCAACCCACTGGTGGTCGCCGGCGTCGGTCTCGTGATCGTCACCACGCTCATGACCCTGGCGCTGCCGTGGCACCGGCTCCCGCGCACGGCCGCCACCGTCGTGCCGCTCCTGGACGCGCTCGCCGTGGGCTTCACGACCAACGCGCCCGACCTCCGCCTCGGGTTCCTCTGGGTCTTTCCCGTCGTGTGGCTGGCCAGCTACTTCACGATGCCCTGGGTGCTCGGAGGCATCGCCTTCATCAGCGCCACTCTCGTGCTGTTCGCCGATCAGAGCGGTACCCCGGCCGACATCCTGCTACGGCTGCTCACCCTCGTGATCACCCTGGGCTTCCTCGGGGTGACGGTCCGCATCGGCGCGCAGCGCTCCCGCGCCGCGCGCCGCCTCCTGCAGCGCCGATCCGAGCAGGTCAACCGCGCCGCCGAGCGGGCGGAGGCGAACCAGCGACGCGTCACGCAGATCGTCGACGCGCTGAGCGTGGCGCTCGTGGTCGTGACGACCGGCGGGCGCGTCCTGCAGATGAACGACGCCTACCGCACGCTCTACGGTCGTGATCGCTTCGGTGCCGCTCTGCCCTCGGCCGCGGTCGAGTACGACGCGCGGCGTGGCACGGCGCTTCCGCCATCGCGCACCTCGCTCGCCCGAGCCGCCGGTGGCGAGCGGCTGCAGGCGGAACGGGTGTGGCTGTTCGACGGCACGGGACAGTGGCGTGCGCTCGAGGTGAGCACACAGCCGATGGCCACCGCGGGAGAGGGCGAGGACATCACGCTCGTCGTGATCGACGACGTGACGGCGCTGCTCGAAGTCGACGAGGAACGACGCACCTTCAATGCGGTCGTCTCCCATGAACTGCGAAATCCGCTCACCGCGATCCTCGGTCACGTCGATCTGCTCCGCGAGCGCGACGACCTGCCGGGACGCGTGCCGGCGCAGCTCGAGATCATCGCGCACGCGGGTGAGCGGATGCAGGACCTGGTCTCGAGCATCCTGCAGCAGACGAGCCGCTCCGCGCAGGAGCCGTTCGCCCCGGTCGATCTGCGCGAGGTCGTCGAGGCGGCGGCCGCCTCGTACGCACCCGTCATCGCCGGCAACCGACAGGAGCTCGGGATCGGGGGCGCCGCACGCCTGGTGATCTCGGGCGATCCCTTCCGGCTGCGGCAGGTGCTCGACAACCTCCTCAGCAACGCCGCCAAGTACACCCCTGCAGGAGGGCGCATCGAAATCGGTCTGGGGACGGCCACGACGGGTCAGGCGGAGGTCACGATCGTCGACGACGGATTCGGGATGACCCCGGAGGATCTGTCACGGGTGTTCGAGCCCTACTTCCGCACCGAGAGCGCTGTGCGTGCCGGCATCAGCGGCACGGGACTGGGAATGGGGATCGTGCGCGAGATCGTCGCTGCGCATGAGGGCAGCATCGACGTCTCCAGCGAGATCGCGGTCGGCACCCGGGTGACACTCCGCTTCCCGCCGCGTTCCCCGGAAGAGGTGCAGACGTGAACCCGCTCGTCCCCGTCAACGTCGACATCACGACGAGCATGGTGGCCGTCGTCACCGTGCTCACGGTGATGGTCGTGGGCCTCGGCACCCTCGCCCGCCCGTCGAAGGCGACGGTGACCTGGGGAGCGGCCTTCGGCCTGGGGATGCTGGCGGCCTACCTCTGGCTCGCGGGCCAGCAGACCGAGGAACCGGTGTTGCGCGGAGCCGCTTCCGCGTTGATGCTCTGCTTCGAACCGCTGGTCTGGATCGGCCTGCGGATGCACCTCGGTCGGCGAGCGCGCTGGTGGCCGGTCGTCGTCTTCATCCTGGTCTCTCCCACGCTCCTGGTGGCCACGGCCGGCAGCGTCTGGTATCTGCCCTCGTTCCAGCTCGTCTTCCTCGGGAGCGCCGTCTTCGCAGGCCTGGTGGCCTACGAGCTGCTGCGGGACAGGCCGGCCGTCAGGGACATCGTGCTGCCGTTGGCCCTCGCTTCATGCGGCTTCGTCGTGGTGGCGGTCGTGAGCGCCGTGTCCGCCGTGGTCTCCGGTGGCGCCGGCACCGAGGCGCAGTTGAGCGCACTGCGCGGTATGAATGCCGTCGGCACGGTGGTGGTGAGCACGTGCGCGGCGTTCACCCTGGTGCTGCTGGTGCGTTCGGAGCAGAAGACGAGGGACGCCGATGACATCGCCGACCGCGCCCGTCGCCGGCTCCGCAAGGCCGAGGCGCAGAACGACCTGCCGTGGTCGGTCCTCGACATCCGGCTCGACGATCCGGCCGACCTCCGGGAGGCGTCGACGGGTTCCGCGTTCGCCATGATCGTCGACCGTTTCCATCACGACATCCAGGAGGGGCTCCCCGCGTCGGCCGACGCCGATCGGGTCGCCGACGGTCGCGCGATCGTCGTCATCCGCGGTGGCGACGAGTCGGTCCGGCACCACCTGCGGGGGATCCTGACCCGCATCTCGGTGATCGACAGGGAGACGGCGGTCACCGGGATCCGATCCTCGGCGAGCATCGGCTGGGCGACCGCCTCGGTCGTCGGTTACGACTACGACGCCCTCGTCGCCGCGGCGGGCAGAGCAGCGGTCAGGGCGCGGGATGCCGGCGGCGATCAGTGGAAGCGCGCCACCGCGGCGGATCTCACGTCGGCCTGAGGAGATGTCCGGCTAGGCGGGGCGGGATTCCCGGCCGCGGGCGAGGGCGGCGGCGATCGCTCCTTCGGCCTCGGCATCGGTCTCCGCGGCGGCGGACACGTTCTCGGCGACGACCGCCTCGATGATCTCGGTGCGCTGGATGCGCGTCTCGCGCGGTGCCTTCACGCCGATCCGCACGCTGTCGCCCTTGATCTCGAGCAGCGTGATCTCGATGTCGCCGTCGATGCGCACGCTCTCACCGATCCGCCTCGTCAAAACCAGCATTCGTTCAGCCTAGTGCTGCGGGGACGACGCCGACCGACGGCGTGGGGATGTCTCGTACGACACCGACGGTCTCGATCGTGAGGGCGGCCGCGGTCGCCTCGGTGTACGAGAGCACAGGGAGGCCGTCCGTCTGCGCCGAGACGAGGCGTCGCACGGCCGGCCGCAGCGACGGTGCGCACACCAGCACCGGCTCGCCGCCCTCGTGTACCGAGGCGACGGCCTGCTTCACGGAATCCACCACCGCCTCCATGCGCTGTGGATCGAACACGATCTGGCTGCCGTCGTCGCCCGGGCGCAGGCTCTCGAGCATCGCCTGTTCGAGCATCGGGTTGATCATCACCACGCGCAGGGTGCCGGCATCCGCGAAGCGGGCGGCGATCGCGGGGCCGAGCGCGGCCCGTGCGGCTTCGATCAGGCCCTCGGGGTCGGTGGAGACCCTGGCGCGCAGGGCGAGCGCCTCATAGATGCGGCTGAGGTCGTTGATCGGCACCCGTTCGGCGAGGAGGCCCTGCAGGACGCGCTGGACCTCGGCCAGGGACATCAGCGCGGGCGTGAGCTCCTCGACGGCAGCGGGGGAGACCTGTTTGAGGGCGTCCGTGAGCTGGCGCACGTCTTCGCGGCTGAGCAGGCGTGCGGCATGGGCGTGGATCACACTGGACAGGTGCGTGATGATCACGCTTGCCCTGTCGATCACGGTCGCACCGGCGAACTCGGCGCTGTGGCGCATCTCCATCGGGATCCACTTGCCTTCGAGCCCGAAGACCGGGTCGAGCGTCGCGGTGCCGGGGAGGCTGTCCAGCCCCTGCCCGAGGGCGAGCACGGAACCCACCGGCGCCGTGCCGCGGCCGGTCTCGACACCGGCGATGCGGATGACGTAGGTCGCCTGCGGCAGCTCGATGCTGTCGCGGGTGCGGACGGGCGGCGCGATGAGCCCGAGATCGAGGGCGATCCGGCGTCGGAGGGCCTTGACACGCGCGAGCAGATCGTCGGGTCCGCCGGTGACCAGATCGATGATGTCGGGGGCCAGGAGGATCTCGAGCGGATGCACGCGCATCTTCTCGATGAGTTCCTCGGGCTGGTCGGCCGGGGCGGCGGAGGGGCTCTGCGCGGCGGCGGCCGCCTCCTCGCGCTTCTGGGTCGCCTTGATGCGCTGGGCGATGAGGAGGAGGAGGGCGCCGATCGCGACGAACGGCAGCATCGGCATGTGCGGGATGAGCGACATGATGATCGCGGCGCAGCCGGCGATGATGAGCGCATTGCGGGATTGGCCGAGCTGGGCGGATGCCGCCGTCCCCATCTCCGCCTCCGCCGTGGAGCGGGTCACGATCATGCCGGTGGAGACCGCCATCAGCAGCGCCGGGATCTGCGTGACCAGACCGTCACCGATCGTGAGCAGGCTGTAGGTGTTCACGGCCTCGTCGATCGTCATGCCGTGCTGCACGATGCCGATGGCGATGCCGCCCACGACGTTGATGATGATGATGACGAGACCGGCGATCGCGTCGCCCTTCACGAACTTGGACGCACCGTCCATCGCTCCGTAGAAGTCGGCCTCGGCGGCGACCTCGGCGCGACGCTCGCGCGCCTCCGCATCGGTGATGAGTCCGGCGTTGAGATCGGCGTCGATGGCCATCTGCTTGCCGGGCATCGCATCGAGCGTGAATCGTGCACCGACCTCGGCGACGCGCTCTGCGCCCTTCGTCACCACGACGAACTGGATGACGACCAGGATGAGGAACACGACGGCGCCGATGATGAGCGAGCCGCCGACCGCGATGGCGCCGAACGCCTCGATCACCTGCCCTGCGTACGCCTCGCCGAGCACCAGACGGGTCGAGGCGACGTTCAGTCCCAACCGGAACAGCGTCGCCACGAGCAGCAGCGAGGGAAAGACGGAGAAATCGAGCGGCTTCTTGACGAACATCGACGTGAGCAGGATCACGAGCGCGAACATGATGTTCAGGATGATGAGGATGTCGAGCAGGAACGGCGGCACCGGCACGACGAGGAGCATGATGATGCCCACGACGCCGATCGGCACCCCGAGCTTGGGAAGCAGCTGTCTCATGCGGTCCTCCGGTAGGGAAGGGAGTGGATGCCGCGGGCCGCCCCGCGTCGTCGCAACGAGTCGACGAACACGAGCACGCGTGCCACGGCGTTGTACAGGTCTTCGGGGATCTCCTGGCCCAGCTCGCACGCGGCGTGCAGGGCCCGGGCGAGGGTGATCTCGCGCACCAGCGGCACACCGGCGCGCACGGCCTCGTCGCGGATGCGCTCGGCGATCACCCCGCTGCCCTTGGCGACGACCTTGGGGGCGGCGCGGCCGGGCTCGTACCGCAGGGCGATCGCGATGTGCGTCGGGTTGACCACGACGACGTCGGAGCCGGCGACGGCCGCGATCATGCGGTTGCGGCTGACGGCGAGCTGACGCGAACGTCGCTGCTGGCGGATCAGCGGATCGCCTTCGGAGTTCTTGTTCTCGTCGCGGATCTCGCGCTTGGTCATGCGTGTGTGCTTGCGGTTGCGGCGCATGACCACGAACATGTCGATCGCGGCGAGGGCCAGGCCGACCCCGATCGCGGTCTGCAGCAGCGCGGTCGTGCCCTCGCTCGCGGTGCCGAGCAGGCGGGAGATCGAGTGCGCGCCGCTCGCGGTCAGCACGGGCATCAGGCTCGCGATCACGAACCAGAGGGCGATGCCGATGGCCGCGGTCTTCATGAGGGCCTTGGCGCCCTCCCAGAGGGCCTGCATGCCGAACACCCGGC
Organism: Microbacterium maritypicum MF109; assembly: GCF_000455825.1. Taxonomy (GTDB): domain Bacteria; phylum Actinomycetota; class Actinomycetes; order Actinomycetales; family Microbacteriaceae; genus Microbacterium; species Microbacterium maritypicum_A. The sequence continues at coordinate 221,199 of NZ_ATAO01000101.1, read as the reverse complement.
GGATCCCGGTGACGAGGTTGAACTGTTCGAAACGGCCGGTGAGCGGCTTCAGATGCACCCCGCCCTGGATGACCGCGCCGATCAGGGTGACGATCGCGACGGCGGCCAGCATCACGGTGAGCGTCGGGAGCACGGAGGCGAGTCCGCGCCCGAGGGCCGCCAGAGCCGCCTGCGGTGTCGGAGCATCGACCAGGGACGTCAGCGTGAGCAGCTGCTCGGTTCCCGCCGAAGCCCCCAGGGCGATGGCCGCCGGCATCGTGACGGCCGCCGCGCCGATCCCCAGCCAGGCGGTCAGATCCTGGCTGCGTGACAGCCGCCCCTTCTTGCGGGCCTCGCTGAGGTGCTTGTCCGTCGCCTTCTCGCTGCGTTCGCCGCTGTCCGTACCGCTCATTCGTGCACCCCCTGCATCATGCGCAGGGCCTGCGCGGCGAGGGAATCGACGATGCCGGGGAGGACGGCGTAGACGGCGCCCGCGAGCAGCAGCGTCAGCAGGATCTTGACCGGGAAGCCCATCGCGAACGCGTTCAGCGCGGGAGCGACGCGGGTGATGAGTCCCAGCCCGACATCGGCGAGGAACAGCACGAGCACCAGGGGCCCGGCGATCTGCACGGCGGCGAGCACCATCTGCGAGACCCCGTCGACGAGGAGCTCTGCGGGTCCCGCCGCCTGGAACATGCCGTCGACGGGCACGGCCTCGAAGCTGCGGGCGAGCCCGGCCAGGATCAGCTGATACCCGCCGGACGCGAACAGCAGCGTCAGCGCGGTCAGGTGGAAGAGCCGGGTGAACTGGGCGCCGTTCACGAGCGAGTGCGGGTCGAAAGCCTGAGCGAGCTGGAACCCGCCGAACACGTCGATCAGGCTGCCGGCCGCCTGCAGCGCCGAGAAGCACAACAGCACGAGGAAGCCGAGCAGGGCACCGGTGACCAGCTGCAGAACCAGGGCCCCGAGGAACGGGCCGGTGTCGAGGTTCACGTAGCCGGGGGCCACGGCCGTGCCCACCGCGAGGGAGAGCCCGATCGCGAGCATCGCCTTCACCCGCACCGGAATCGCCCCGTACGAGAACGGCGGGGCGATCATGATGAAGGCCGTGATGCGCACGGCGGTGAGCATCGTGGCTTCCAGCCAGGCGAAGTCGATCGGGATGTACACGTCGTCATCCGCTCAGCAGCGAGGGGATACGGGCGAACATCTCGTTCGTGAAGGCGATCATCTCCGCGATCATCCAGTTGCCCGCGATGAGCAGGGCGATCCCGACGGCGACGATCTTCGGCACGAACGACAGCGTCACCTCCTGCACCTGCGTGATCGACTGCAGCAGCGAGATGGCGAAGCCCACCACGAGGGCGGTGACCAGCACGGGCGCGGCGAGTTTCGCCGCGATGAGCAGCCCCTGCGTTCCGATGTCGATGACGGCTTCGGGACTCATCCCACCCCTCCGTAACTCTCGAGCAGCGCCCGGATGATGAGCCCCCAGCCGTCGACGAGGATGAACAGCAGGATCTTGAACGGCAGCGAGATCATCACGGGCGGGAGCATCATCATGCCCATCGACATCAGCGCCGCGGCCACGACGAGGTCGATGACCAGGAACGGGACGAAGATCACGAAGCCGATGATGAACGCGGCCCGCAGCTCGGAGATCATGAACGCGGGGATGAGCGTGTACATCGGGACGCTCGAAGGGTCCTCGGGGTTGGGCTGACCCGCCATCCGGGTCATCAGGGCGAGGTCCTCTTCGCGCGTGAAGCGGAGCATCCACTCCTGCAGAGGCAGTTGGCCGACGTCGATGGCCTGCGTGAAGGTGAGCGTGCCGTCGATGTAGGGCTGCACTGCCACCGTGTTGATCTCGGTGAGCACCGGCCACATGATGAACAGCGACAGGAAGAGCGACAGGCCGGCCAGCACCTGGTTGGGCGGGATGGTCGGCAGCGAGAGGGCATTCCTGGTCATCGCCAGCACCACGAAGATCTTCGTGAAAGACGACATCATCAGCAGGAGCGCGGGGGCGACCGAGAGCAGGGTGATGCCCAGCAGGGTCAGGATCGAGCCGGACGGACCGCCGTCGACGCCGTTGATGTCGATCGTGACGCCCTCGCCCGGGTCGTCCGGGGTCACCTGTGCGTGGGCGGCCGTGCCCGACAGGAGCGTCATCACGACGACCAGCACCGCGGCCGCGGCGAGGATCAGCGCGATTCGCCGCAGCGCGCGCCCGTCGACGACCCCACGGGCGACGCTCATCGGGTGCGCCGGATGGCCTCGGCGGTCTGCCGCCAGGTTTCGGGGGAGAGGATGGAGCCACGCAGCGGGTCGTTCCGGTGACGGACCCGGCGTTGCGGCGCCGGGGTCACGGGAGGGCCGGCCGCCGATTCGGTCAGGGCGGTGGCGGCGAGGATGCGGTCGAACTCCTCGGCGTCGGACGCCGCCTCTGACGTCGTCGCCGACCACGTCGACCGTGCGGTCTCCTCCGGCTCATCTGCGGGTCTGACCGGCAGACGGTCGACGACGTTCACGCCGTGCTCGGTGACGCCGAGCACGTACCGGGCGTCCTCCGTCTGGATCACGACGATCTGCGCCTTCGGGCCGACCCCCTGGCGCCCGAGCACCGTGATCGCCTCGCTGTCGCGGCGACGCGCCTGCGTGCGCGCGACGCGTCGCTGCAGGAACCACAGCACCCCGAGCACTGCGGCGAGCGAGAGCACGACCCGTAGGCCGAGCAGGAGGTCGTCCAGGGTCAGGCCTCGACGTTCTCGAGGATGCGGGTGATCCGCACCGCATAGTCCTGGTCGACGACGACGACCTCGCCGTGCGCGATGATGCGTCCGTTGAGCTTGATGTCGGCCGGAGCGCCGGCGGAGCGATCGAGCTCGACGATGCGTCCCGGTTCCAGATCGAGCACATCGCGCACCGCCATCCTGGTGCGCCCGATCTCGACGGTGAGCTCCATCTCGACGCCCGCGATGCGGTGCAGCCGCCGCGAGGACGAGGAGGCACCGGCGGGCGCGCGCGTCACGACGACGGCGAGCCGGCCGACCGTGTGGTCGGCGTCGTCCTGGAGGTCGAAGAGCTGCACGGCCGGGTCGGCGAAGAGGGAGGAGGCATCGCCGACCGTGCCTGCGCCGAGGGCACCGGCACCGAGCGCGCTGGTCGCGCTCTCCAGCGCGTCGCGCAGCCGGTCGGCCAGGGGCGTGCCGCCGAGGCCGTCGACCAGGATCTCGGGCTCGAACAGCTGTACCGCCAACTGCGCGCTCGCCTCACCGACGAACTGCACGACCAGGGCGTCGCCGGTGTCGCCGGAGACCTGCGAGGCGCGCGCGACGAGAGGGGAGGCGGTCGGCAACGATGCGGCGAAGGCGGCGGCGACGGCGGACTCGTAGGTGGTGGTGCTGGTCACGCGGGCTCCTCGGCGAAAGCGGGATCGGGGACGGTGGTGGTCACGACGCAGGCCAAGCGCGCTCCTGCGCTACCGACGGCTGCCGTGGCGACGGTCTGATCACCGACGGAGAGGACCATCGGACGATCGGCGGAGTGCGGGAACGCGATGACGTCGCCGACGGACAGATCCAGGACCTCGCGGGGCAGCACGGCTCGCGGTGCGAGTCGCAGCGCGAGTTCGACCGGGGCGATCTCGACCTGGCGACGGATCCGGGCGGGTGCCGCGGTGCGCTCGTCGTCGGACGGACGCACGGTGAAACCGGCGAGCACGGAGGCCGGCAGCATCACGCTCGTCGGCACGGTGCGACCGGCGAGACGCATCGAGAACCGTGCGACGATGACGGGTTCGCCGGATGCCGCCACCTGGGCGAACTGCGAGCTGTACTGGATGCCGCTGAAGGCGACCCCGGTGGGGAGAAGACCGTCGAGCGCACCGGTGAGGTGGTCGATCGCGTCGACGATCAGCGATCGGATCAGGGCCTGCTCGATCGGGGTGAACGTGCGGTCCTCTGAGGCTGCGGAAGCTCGTCCGCCCACCATCTGCACGATCCAGGCGGTCGCGGCGGAGGTCGGCAGCTGCACGATGAGGCGCTCTTCCGAGTCGGGCAGGGCGCACACGATCATCGTGGTCGTCGTCGGCAGCGACTGGGCGTACTCGCCGTATGTCATCATGCCGACGTGCTCGACCGCGATGGTGGCGCGCACGTGGATCTTCGCCGAGAGTTGCGCGGACCACTGGCGGGAGAAGGTCTCGAAGGCCAGTTCCAGGGCTCGGGTGTGCTCGCGCGAGAGGGTCGCCGAACGGCCGAAGTCGTACACCTCGACGTCGGCGCTCTTCGTAGCCGTTCCCGCGCGCACGTCGGAGCGCACGCTGTCCTCGATCACCACGAACCGGACTATCGGGCGGTGAACGGCGTGCGTTAGGTGAGAAGGCGGGTCAGGAGGACGGCTTTCCCGCCTGTGCCTGGGGGATGAGCGCGCGCACCTCCTCGTTCGCATCGGAGAGGACGACGATGTCGACCCGTCGGTTCTGGGCCAGGGCATCGGGGGAGTCGCCTGGGGCGACCGGCCTCGTGTCGCCGAATCCGACCGACTTCAGGTGCGCGGGCGGCAGCCCCGAGGCCTCGACGAGGTGCCGCAGCACCTGGGTGGAGCGTCCGGCGGACAGCTCCCAGTTCGTGGGGTACGGGGCGACCGATCCGCGCACGTCGGCGTGGCCCTCGACCGAGATCTCGTTGGCGGTGGTGACCAGCACCGAGCCGAGCGCGTCGAGGACGAGGAGCGCTTTCGCACTGAGCGTCGTGCTGTTCGTGTCGAAGAAGGTCTCGGCACTCACGAGGCCGATCGTGAGGCCGCGCTCATCGATCGTGAAGGTGACGTCGGCTTCGAGACCGTTCTGGGCGAGCACCTGACGCAGGCGCTCACGCAGCGCCGACAGCTCGTTGAACTCGGTCTGCGCAGCGGCGAGGTCGATGTCGGCGAAGTCCTCGCCCTTCTCATCGACCAGTTCGGGAGGCACGACCACGCCTGTCGTGGCGTCGATCTCGTCCGAGGGCTCCTGCCCGAAGCCGGTCGCGAGGGAGGCGCTGAGAGCCTCGAACTTCTCCTGGTCGACGGTCGACATCGCGAACAGCACGATGAACATGCACATCAGCACCGTGACCATGTCCATGTATGACGCCATCCACCGCTCGTCCGGACCGCTGTGCTCCTCCTGCGGCACGCGGCGACGGGCACGGACGCTCATGACGCCTGCTCCGTCTCCTCGGCTGCTCGGGTGCGGGCCTTCCGGCCGGAGCGGGCGGAGGAGCGTTCGGACACGAGGGCTCGCAGGCGCTCGCCGACGAACTGCGGCGGTGCGCCGGCCTGGATCGCGAGCATGCCCTCCATGAGCACGGTCATGCGTTCGAGCTCGAGCTCGCCGAGACGCTGGAGGCGTCCGCCGATGGGCAGCCAGATGAAGTTGGCCGAGAGCAGACCCCACAGCGTCGCGACGAACGCTGTCGCGATCATGGGACCGAGCGTGTCGGGCTTGTCGAGCTTCTCCAGCACGTGCGTGAGGGAGACGACGGTGCCGATGATGCCGACCGTGGGCGCGAAGCCGCCGAGCGTCATGTAGAAGCGTGAGGCGGTGCGGTTGCGGGCGGCGGTCGAGGTGAGCTCATCCTCCAGCAGCGTTCGCAGGTCTTCGGCGTCGGTCCCGTCCGCGATGCTCTGCAGTGCCTGGCGCAGGAACGGGTCCTTCTCGTCCTCGAGTCCCTGCTCGAGGGCGAGGAGCCCTTCGGCGCGCGCCTTCTCGGCGTAGCCGACCACCGTGTCGATCATGCTCGACGCGGTGCGGCGCTCGCCGCGGAAGGCGCGGGGGAGCGACTTGACCGCATGCAGCGCATCGCGCACCGTGCCGCTCGCGATGCCGACGGCGATCGTGGCTCCGAAGACCAGCACCATCGGGGCGGGGATCAGCAGCGATCCGATGGTGGCGCCCTCGAGGTTGATCATGGCGATCAGTGCGCCGAACGCGAGGACCAGTCCGAGGATGAGAGACGGATCCATCAGAGACCGACCTCGGCATCGGGGGCGGCGGAATCCGATCCGGCGGTGCTGATCAGAGCGGCGGCCGTGGCGAGCACTCCGGCGCGGAACCGGGTGATCTGCGCGATCACGTCATCCATCGTCTCGGTCACGACGAAGGTCGCACCGTCGACCATGATGAGCGTCGTGTCCGGCGTGGCCTGGACACGTTCGATCAGGTCGGGGTTCACCGCGAACCGCGAACGGTTCAGGCGCGTGAGGACGATCATGGGCTCCATCCTGGAAAGATCCGTCCGTGTTCCGGGGAGCACGGACCCGACGGCCCGTCCTGGGCTGTCGGGGGTGACTGTCGGCCGGCCGGCTCCGGTCGTTAGCAAGGCCCGGTTCGTGAGGTTCGCGCGACGAAGTTGCCGTCGGCGGAGAGCAGAAGCGCGAGCAGTCCGACATTACTCGTCTTTAATTGATCTAAACCTTAGTAACGAGTGCGATACTCGTCTTTGTGGACACTGATGCAAGTACGCCGGGAACCAGGTGGCCGGCACACACCGTGGAGACGCTTCCGTGGCGCCAACAGGTCCGTGGCGGCACACGGGAGGATCGGACGCTGGCATCCGTCGACGCCACGATCCCCCCGATGATCGCGGGTCTCGACTACGCCGCCCCCATGGCGACAGTCGTCGCCTCGGAGGGTGCTCTGCTTGCTATCGCGCAAGCGGATACCGACGCGGAGGGGCATTCGGCGGCGCTGAGCCGATTCATGATGCGCACAGAATCCGTCGCGTCGTCGAAGATCGAGCGGATCACCGCCAGCGCGACCGACTACGCCAGGGCGCTGGCCGGCAACCGTTCGAACGCCTCGGCCACGAGCATGGTGGCGGCGAGCACGGCACTGCATGGCCTCGTCGCCGGAGTCGGCGACCGAGGTCTGTTCGCGGTCGAGGACCTCCTCATCGCTCACCACGACTTGATGAAGGACGATCCCGTCGAAGCGGCGTATGCCGGTCGTCTGCGTGACATGCAGAACTGGATCGGGGGAAGCGACCACTCGCCGCGAGGTGCGCTTCATGTGCCACCGGCACCGCAACGAGTCGCCGCGTTGATGGACGACCTGATCGCTTTCCTCAACCGAGACGACATCCCGGTGATCGTGCAGGCGGCGATCGGACATGCGCAGTTCGAGTCCATCCATGCGTTCACGGATGGCAACGGTCGTCTCGGCCGCGCCCTCGTGTCGGCCGTGCTTCGTCGCCGTGGCGCTGCCGTCAACGCCGTCGTTCCCCTGGCGAGCGGGCTTCTCGCCAAACGGGACGAGTACTTCGCCGCGCTCGGCGACTATCGGCGGGGTGAGCCGTCGCCGCTCATTGCGCTGTTCGCCCGGGCGGCCCGCGCAGCGGCTTCGTGCTCGCGCGAATCCATCGCCCGCATCAAAGGTCTTCCAGCCGAGTGGGCGAACGAGCTGCGCCCGCGGGCCGGTTCTGCGGTCGCCGCGCTGATTCCCGGGTTCTACGATCACCCCGTCATGGCAGCAGGCGAGATCGAGCAGCGCTCAGGTTCGTCGGAGCAACAGGCCTACAAGGCCATCGCTCAGCTCGAAGCGGCAGGATTCGTGCAAGAGATCACCGGACGCAAGCGGGACCGTGTCTGGGTCGTCGCCGAACTGCTCGCGGAGCTCGACGACCTCGACCGGCGGATCCAGGCGGAGATGGGCAACTGAAGGGCCAACCGGCGGGACTGCGATCACGTGGGTGTCGCTCCGAGATGCTTCGTGCTCGCTGTGCGACCGAGACGGCTCAGCGGTCGGCGAGCAGGCGGTCGCGCACCTGACGACGCAGCACCTTGCCGATGAGCGACCGGGGGAGGTCGTCGACGGCGGTGATCCGGCGAGGCACCTTGTAGGGGGTGAGCCGGGTGCGGCAGAAGTCGCGCAGCGCATCCACGTCGAGGGCCGCACCGTCGCGGAGCACCACGGCGGCGGCGACCTCTTCTCCGCCGTGGGGTCGCGGCAGGCCGACGACCGCCGCGGCGACGACATCGGGGTGGGCGACCAGCGCGTCTTCCACCTCGCTGGGAGACACGTTGAACCCGCCGGTGATGATGAGCTCCTTGAGGCGGTCGACGATGCTCACGAACCCGTCGGAGGAGACCTGGGCGATGTCGCCGGATCGGAGCCAGCCGTCCGGCAGCAGGGCATCTGCCGTCTCGCCCGGACGCCCCCAGTACCCCTGGAAGACCTGCGGTCCGCGGATGAGGAGCTCGCCGGACTCGCCGGCGGGCAGGTCGACCGCAGGGTCCACCGGATCGACGATGCGGATCTCCGTGCTCGGGAAGGGCACCCCCACGGTGCCGGGGCGACGGGTGGGACCCATCGGATTGCCGAGCGCGACCGGTGAGCTCTCGGTCATGCCGTAGCCCTCGACGAGCAGGCCACCGGTCGCTTCCTCCCAGCGCTTCACGGTGGCCACCGGAAGGCTCATGGCCCCGGAGATCGCGAAGCGGACCGTCGAGAGGTCGATGGTCCCGCGGGCGGCCGCACGTGCGAGCGCGTCGTAGATCGGCGGCACGGCGGGAAGGAAGGTGGGCGGCGTCGTACGCGCCGCCGCGGTGACCAATCCCAGGTCGAACGTCGGGAAGAGGACGAGTCGCGCGCCGATGCTCATCGCGAAGGTGAGGCACAGGGTCATGCCGTAGGCGTGGAACAGCGGCAGCACGCCGTAGAACGTCTCCTCGCCGTCGACGAGACCCGGTACCCACGCCCGTCCCTGCATCGCGTTGGCACGGAGATTCGCGTGCGTGAGGATCGCTCCCTTCGGGACACCCGTCGTCCCGCTCGTGTATTGCAGCAGGGCGGTGTCTTCCAGGCCCGGTCCCGCCACCCGTCGGGAGAGGCGTCGGTGATCGGCGAGGCTCTTCCACGCGATCAGGTGCCGCGCCTTCGGGGCGCCGGTGAGCTTCGCCCTGGCCTCGCGGGCCCGGGGCAGGGGCAGGCGGAGCGCGAGGCGCTTCGACAGCGGCATCGCCGTGGTGATGTCGACGCTCACGATGTGCTCGACCTTGACATCGACGGGGAATCCGGCGACCGTGTCGACCGATTTGTCCCACACGACCGCGACGCGGGCGCCGTGATCCTCGAACTGATGCCGCAGCTCGCGCGCGGTGTAGAGCGGGTTGTGCTCGACCACGATCGCGCCGAGCCGGAGGATCGCGTAGAAGGCGACCACGTGCTGAGGGCAGTTGGGCAGCACCAGCGCCACCCGGTCGCCGTGGCCGACGCCGAGGCGCCGCAGACCCTCGGCCGCCCGCTCGACCTGCTCCCCGAGCTCGCGATAGGTCGTGACCGCTCCGAAGAAGTCCAGTGCCGGGCGCCGCCCGAAAGACTTCACAGTCGCCGACAGCATCTCGGGCAGAGTCTGCGACGGATCCGCGATCTCCGCGGGGACACCCTCCGCGTAGGAGTCGAGCCAGGGTCGGGAGGCGAGCGGGGATTCGGGCATGCCTCCATCCTGCCCGGGATCCCTATCAGCGGACACCGCATCCGTTCAGCCGAGGAAGAGGAGCACGATCGACAGGATGACGGAGGCCGCGCCGACCCCGGCCAGCGTGATCCCCAGCACCTGGAACGCATGCAGCAGGGGCCGTCGGGGTTCGAACCGCATCAGGCTCGGGTGCCGTTCACTGAGGAACGCGTCGGCTTCTTCCCGCCCGTGCCAATGGACCGATTCCTCCGCGCGCAGCGGGCGCTCCCAGAAGTCGCCGGCGGCGAACCAGCGTGCTCGCGCCCGGCCGCCGTCGTCCTCGACGATGACCACCTCGTGCGGCACCCAGGAGCCGTCGTGCAGTTTCACCAGGAGCACGATCGCGAGCAGCGGGAGCCCGATGCCGAGGCCGATCCACGAGAGGACCTCGGCGATGGTGCCGACAGCGTCGACCGCGTTCATGACCGGCTCCGTTCTCCCTCAGACGACAGTACCGGCGAAACCCGGCGGCCTAGGCTGACGGGGTGGACGAAGACACACGGAACGTGCAGGCGGCGCTGGCGAGCATCACCGAGCACTGGCAGCCGCATCGATTGACGAGCATCAACGACTACGACGTCAAGGTCGTCAAACTGCTCGGCGAGTTCGTCTGGCACACCCACCCCGATACCGACGAGCTCTTCATGGTGGTGCACGGAGAGCTGACGATCCAGCTGCGCGACCGCGATGTCGTGCTCGGACCGAACGATGTCTTCGTCGTCCCGAAGGGCGTCGAGCACTGCCCTCGCGCCGACCACGAGGTGCACGCGATCCTCTTCGAGCCGAAGGGCACCGTCAACACGGGCGATGCCGGCGGCGAGATGACCGCGGAGCTGCGCGAATTCGGATAGCCGGACGACCCGCAACCGGGAGCATCGTCCGCGCGGATCGAAGAGGTTCGCGCGGACTGCTCCGCGGTCCCTACTCCCGTGCGAAGGCGGCCTGCGCTTCGAGTTCGAGGTCGAGGTACTGCTCCTCGCTCACATCGACCGCCACACCGTGGATCCTTCCAGCGGTGAACGCGAAGGGAGCACGATAGGAACGGCTCACCGAGTCCGCGCTGTCGTATCCGATGCACAGTCCGTCTCCGCACAAGGTGAACTTCCCGACCTGGGCGCGCATGGGGCCGCTCGCCACCGCGTGGTCGTCGACATAGAGCGTCGTGGTGCCGATGGACTCCTTGTACTCGCCCGGTCCCTCGCGATGGAACTCCATGCCGAGGGAGTGCTTCCCTGCGGTGAGGGGCTCCGACACGAACGTCTGTTCCGGCGGGATGCCGAGGAAGTTGTAGACATAGTGCAGTCGTCCGTCCTGGATGAACAGCGCGTGGCCGCCGAACCGTGACCCGTGGGCGAAGATCACGCCTTCGGTGTCGTGTTCGATCTCGACGTCCGCGATGATCTTGAACGATCGGCCCCGCACGTTCACGGCGACACCCTCCGGCACCGCCCCGCTGTCGGGGTAGTAGATGTAGCGGTGGCGCGGAGGTTCGGAAGAGGGGCGCTCGATCGTGAGCTGCTCCATCGCGGTGCGGTCATCGATGGGGAGTCCGAAGTTGACGTCGGCTTCTTCGAACCAGGCGTCGACGAGCTCTCTGACCTTCTCGGGGTGGTCCGCCGCGACGTTCTTCGATTCCGAGCGGTCTCGGTCCACGTGGTACAGCTCCCACGCGTCCTCGTCGAAGCGACCGTGTCCGGTGATCGGGGCGTGCGTGGCGGCGACCTTCCAGCCGTCTTGCCAGAGTCCCCTGGTGCCGATCATGTTGTAGTACTGGCGCTTCTTCCGAGTGGGAGCGTCGGGGGCGGCGTCGAACGAGTACCGCATAGAGACGCCGGGCAGCGGGGCCTGCTCGACACCGCGATACACCTCGGGCATCTCCAAGCCGGCGACGTCGAGGATCGTGGGCACGATGTCCGTGGCGTGGTGGTACTGGTGACGGATCTCACCCTTCGCTTCTATGCCGGCGGGCCAGTGGATGATCATCGGATCGCAGGTGCCGCCGGAATACTGGCTGTAGCGCTTGAACATCTGGAACGGGGTGGAGAAAGCTGCTGCCCAGCCGGTCGGATAGTGGTTGTAGGCCTCGGGCCCTCCGAGGTCGTCGATGCGGGTGAGGTTCTCCGCGAGGTCGTCGGGGTAATTGTTGAAGAACTTGTTCTCGTTCACGGAACCATCGGACGACCCCTCTCCGGACGCGCCGTTGTCGGCGCAGTAGAAGATGATCGTGTTGTCGAGCTGGCCCGTCTCCTCCAGGTAGTCGACGATGCGTCCGATCTGTGAGTCGGTGTACTCGCTGAACCCGGCGAAGACCTCCGCCATGCGACGGAAGAGCGTCTTCTCGTCTTCGCTGAGCGTGTCCCAGGGCTTCACATGGTCCGCGGAGTTCGCCTGATCTTCCGGCATCGGATTGAACGGCGTCAGGTCGGTGTCCGCGGGCATGATGCCGCGCTCGATCATGCGGCCGAGAACCCATTCGCGGTAGGCGTCGTATCCGTCGTCGAAGGCGCCCTTGTACTTGTCGATGTACTCCTGGGGCGCCTGGTGCGGCGCGTGGTTGGCCCCAGGGCAGAACCACATGTACCAGGGCTTGGACGGGTTGGTCGCCTGCTGGGCGCGCAACATCTGCAACGCCTGATCCGCGAGGTCTTTGGAGAGGTGATACCCCTCTTCCGGGGTGTACGGCTGCTCGATGAAGTGATTGTCCTCAGCGAGGTCCGGATACCACTGGTTCGTCTCACCACCGAGGAACCCGTAGAAGCGGTCGTATCCCATCTGCAGCGGCCATTGGCGGCGGCTGCCGCCGGCGGCGTTGTCCTGTTCCGGGACGTTGTGATCTTTGCCGAGCCAGAACGTCGAGTAGCCGTTGTCCTGCAGGATGTGAGCCATCGGTGCGCAGTCATCGGGGATCCGGCCGGAGTTGCCCGGAAACCCGTTGGTCGACTCCATCAGCGAGGCGATGCTGTTGCGCGTGTGGTTGCGCCCCGTGAGGAAGACGGAGCGAGTGGGCGAGCACAGCGCGGTGGTGTGCCACTGCGTGTACGTGAGTCCGTTCGCGGCGAGCCGGTCGAGAGTGGGCATGTTGATCCGGCCGCCGTACGGCGACCACGATGCCATCCCGGTGTCGTCGTAGAGGATCACGAGGACGTTCGGGGCGTTCTCGGGCGCGGTCGGCAAGAGGTACGGCTTCCAGTCCGGCACCGAGTCCCGCACGTCGAGCGCGATCTTGCCGTTGAACTGTTCAGCCATGCCGGTACCCCCGTCTCGAGATGGGGCGGTGAACCCGCCACCATCCGCGACGCTACCCAGGCGTGTCCCGTCTGTGGGCCCCACGTCACCCCCAGGGGGTGACCCGGACGGGCTCGCCTCAGATCTTGATGGGGAAGGTCAGCAGCGTCGCGATCCCCGCGATGACGATGACCCCGCTCAAGCCGAGGAACACCCAGCGCCGCCATGGAGCCGCCTGGTGCTGCGAGAGAGCGGCGAAGAACAGGACGAGGGCGAAGAGCACCGTGAGGAGGGAGTAGTCGTCGCCGCGCTGATTGTTGGCGAGAGCCTCGTCGAACTTCGCGTCGGCGCGGGCGCTCAACTCTTCGGACTCGACCGAACCCGGCGGGACGTACTCGTTCATCACGAAGGGTCCTCGGGCAGTGCGACCTTCGGCCGTCCACGCGTCGAACGCGACGGCGAACTCTTCGGTGAAGCGTTCCTCGACGAACCGGACCAGGTCGTCGCGTCCCTCGGCCCCGGCGAGCACCCACTCGGTGTAGAGCGTGAGGTCGTACTGGCGCGCGGCTTGCGCCGTCGACTGCGCGGAGGCGGCTTGCACACGGGCGCTGGACGCCTGGCTGAACGCGATGGACATCTCTCCGCCCCATTTCGAGGCCTCGAACCCGCACCACGCCGTCAGCACCGCGGTCACCGAGAGCAGCACGACCGTCACGATATCGAGCACGCGGGTCGTGCGGACCGACTCTTTCCTGGCTTCCTGCGGCATGGCCCGATCCTCGTGCTCTTCGGCGGGATACGGAAGCGCTCGTTCATCCTGCCGGGGTGAAGGATCGCGGAAGACGCCGTGCTCTGACGGGTTCGTCGCGAGAGGGCGGGGCGATCATCAGGAACGGGTGAGGGAGTGCGCGCGTGCGCGGTTGCCCGCGCGTAGCGTGCAGCGTGTGGACGAGAGCATGGATGCGCCCGATCCGGAACGAGAGGGCCGACCGAAGCCGTCGCGGCTGCAGCTGGTGCTGCCCGCGAAGCCGCTGGCGTCGGGATTCGCCGTCGCGGTCGGCGTCCTCCTCGCGATCGCTCTGGCAGCCACCGTCGCCGGCATCTCGACCGTGCTCATCTCGATCTTCCTCGGGATGTTCCTCGCGCTCGGTCTCGATCCGTCGGTTCGAGCCTTCGAACGCCGGGGGATGAGTCGTGCCGCGGGGGTGACGATCGTGGCCGTGATCTTCCTCCTCGTCGTCGCGGTGATCCTGCTGCTGCTGGTGCCGGCGACGGTCCGTCAGATCTCGGCGGCGATCGAGGCGGCCCCGGAGACCATCGCGGCGGTGCAGCAGAGCGGGTGGTACCTGTCCCTCGAGGCGAGCCTCGGGATCGATCTCTCGGCCGTCATCGCAGAGGGCATTCGTTCCCTCACGACGCTGTCCTCCTTCCTGGCGATCTCGGGAGGAGTCCTGAAGGCGGGATTCGGTGTGATCGGAGCAGTGTCGAGCTTCGTCATGGTGGTCGTGCTCACCCTGTACTTCGTCTCCTCGCTGCAGAGCATCAAGGCAGCGGCGGCGCAACTGGTTCCGCTGTATCGGCGGGCTCGGTTCACCGAGGTGCTGGAGGAGATCACGCGATCAGTCGGCGGTGTGGTCGCGGGCGGCGTCACCCTGTCGGCGATAAACGCCCTCGTCGTCTTCGTGATCCAACTCGCGGTCGGTTCGTCGGTTCCGGCGGTGATGGCGATCATCGCCTTCTTCGTCACTCTGGTGCCGATGATCGGCTCTCTCGTGTTCCTGATCATCGGCGGCGTAGCGACGCTGTTCGTCAGCCCGACGGCCGCGGTGGTCTTCGTGGTCGCGTACCTCGTGTACATCCAGGTGGAGGCGTACATCGTCACGCCGCGGATCATGGGCAAGGCGGCGGCCGTGCCCGGTGTGCTCGTGATCATCGGTGCGATGGTGGGGGCGACCCTCCTGGGCCTGCTCGGGGCGCTCGTCGCCATCCCGTTGACGGCATCGATGCTGATCGTCATCCGCAAGGTGTGGATCCCGCGGCAGAACAGCCGGACCGAACCTCCCGGCGACGAGACGGTCAGGTGAGGGCGACCCCGTGACGTCGACGGCGGACCAGGAGTCCCCCGGCGAGGATGAGCAGGATCCCGATCCCTGCGAACAGGGATACGGCGGGCCCGTCGACTCCGGTGGACGGGAGGCCGCCGCCGCCGTCCGGATTCGGATCCGGGGGTGGAACGAGGTACACGTTCGTGATCGCCGCGATCTGAGACGTCGGCGGCTCACCTCCGGTGGCCGGGGCGGTGATCGTGACGATCTGGCCGTCGTTGAGCCTCGACCCCTCTCCGAAGGCACCGACCGCGCCGGTCTCGGACACTCGGCACACCGAGCCCAACGGGATACCGTCGAGGCGCGTGCGAAGGTCGTCCGCGCTCGACACGGTGAGGGTGCCGCCTGCGGGGAGCACGAGGGGAACGCCGGCGACCGTGCACTCGACGAGGAAATCGAAGCTGTCCGGAGCTCGCCCCGTGTCGCCGGCCAGCACCTTCTGCACCCCGAGGTCGCCATCGAGCAGGGTGACCCCGGCCTGCACTGGGGCCACGGAGTACTCGCGCCCTCCTGCATCCGTGCCCACCGCGCCCATCTGATTCCACGCGAAGCCCCCGGCATCGGGGACGGTGATCGGAGCGAGGTCCGGATACTCCGGCGATTCCGGGACGTTCTGCGTCTCATAGTGCAGCGACAGCACCTGGCCAGGGCCGAACGACCCGGCCGCCGTGGCGGTGAAGTCGATCGTGACCCGGATTCCGGTCACCTCCTCCCACGCGCCGGCGTAGGAGCGGACGGGCACCCAGGTCGCGGTGGTGTCGCAGAGCAGATCGCCGAACCATGCCGAGCTCGATCCCGTGCCCACGCAGGGCGAAGCCGAGGTCGTGACGTCCAGGGTCAGGGTCGCTCCGACAGGGAGGATGTTCGCGGCCAGGGACTCGGGGAGGAGCACCGGGTCGAATGTGGTGTTGCGTGCAGCGCCGGTCGCCAGCAGCCGGTCGCCGATCCGCGGCAGGGGATCGACGATCGATACGGTCTCGAATCCGACCGTGCCGCTGTTCACGACGGAGAGCCGCCAGTCGTCCGTGGCGCCGACAGCGGTGTAGGCGGCGCACGGTGTGCGGGTGTAGCCGTCAGGGTCGAGCGGACAGGCCGCGTCGGGGTTGTTCAGGTTGACCTCGCCGTCGACCAGGTCGCCGTCGACTTCGCCCTTGACGTACTTGTACGCCGCGAGGGATCCTCCCGGTGACGGCTGGACATAGTTGGTCGTTCCGCACTGGTCGTCGTCGAGGCCGGATACCGTGCCCTCCCCGTTGCCGGACGCATTCGTGCATGCGGTGAGCGCCTCATCGGTCGTGACGACGAACGTGTTGGTCGTGAACTCGTCGAGGGCGAGTCCCGGGGCCAGCACGAGGTTCACGGTGATCGTGAAGACCTCACCGGGTGACATCCGATTCCCGGCCTCCGGCCAGGTGAAGGTCACGTTCTTGCCGGTGTCGTCGATCAGAGCCGACACGTCCGTCGACAGCGTGCCCCCCGCCGAGGTCTGATAGGTCGGCGGGGAGAAGTCCCAGTCGAGGTACTCGGGGAGCGTGTCGACGACCTGGTCGATCGTGAGGAAACCGGTGCCGGTGTTGGTGAACTGCAGCGTCCACGGGAGGCTGGCGCCGATGGACACGACGTGGCTGGTTCCGGGCTGCGACTTCACGACATCGAGCTCGTGCGTGCCGGGATCGATCGTCAGGTCGGCATCGGCGTCGGCATCGGCATCCGCATACAGTCCATCGAGTCGCTCGCTCACGACCGTCGCCGTGTTCGGGAGCGTCGTCGGCAACGACAGGTCAGTGCCGTCTCGCTGCGTCGTGAGCGCGACGATGTCGAACGCGAGCTGCGCGGTCCAGTCGTCGGGCGGCGCATTGCGGGAGAAGACCTCTCCGGCGGCATTGCGGAACACCGCCCGAAGGCCGACGATCGCGGCCGGGTCCGCCGCCGTGGGGAGCGCCGCAGTCGCCGCGAACGCACCTTCGACCCAGGTCGATCCCACGAGCGCGTCGATCCGCACCTGGTCGGCACCGGCCGGCAGCACCACGCTCAGCGCAGGGTCGGGAGCCAGCTGCACCGCGTTCCAGAAGGCGGCGTCCGCATCCGTGATGGTGACCTGCTGGGTCGCCGCTGTGGAAGAGCCGTCCGTCGCGTCGAGCGTCACGGTGACGGGGTCTTGCAGCTGGGTCTCGAGAATCGATTCCGGATCGATGGTCTTCGCGAGCGTCGCGTCGAGCAGGGCGCTGACGAGCACCACGGTGTCGTTCGCGGTGTCGCTCGGCGTCGACGCGTTGCCGGAAGGAGTGAGGACCGGGTCATAGGACTGGGCGATCACGTCGTTGGCGACGGTGCCGGGCTCCACGAGCTGATCGGCATCCGAACGCTCGTACTGCCGCACCTTGGTGACGATCCCGACGCTCAGGTCCTCCCCGGCGCGGATGCTGCCGCCCTCGATCGTGGGGTCGATGCCGTGGAACACGACGCTGACCCCGACCACGGTGGCGAGATCGCCGGCGGTGAGCGTTCCCGCGTCGGTCACGGAGAGCGTGCGGGTGCTGAGCGTGCCATCGGTCGCACGGTCCCAGAGCGTGACGGTCGACGCGGCGGGGTCCACCTGTTCGACCGGATAGGCGAAGGTGAGCGATTGCACGGTGAGGCGCTCGTAGGGGTTGGTGTCCGCGTCGTAGACCGCGTCGTCGAACGGATCATCCGCCCAGGCGCCGGGAGCACTCACGCACTGGTCCGCCGCTCCGGCCGCGCAGGGGATCGGATCGGTCACGCGCACGTACGACGCGCGTGCGGTGCTGTCGTTTCTGGCATCGATGTCGAACGTCACGTCCGGATAGTTCGCGGGGTCGACGTCGGCGGACTCCGGGATCGTCACGCTCGACGGCGTGACGGTCTTCTCCACCGAGACGAGGGGCGGCTGGTCGATCAGGGTGATGTTGTCCTGCTCCGAGTCGCTGCCGTTGCCCGCTGCCGAGGTCCAGTCACCGCGGAGGCTGTTCCACACGATGCCGGGGTCGGGGTCGTTGAAGGTCTCGTCGGCGCTCACCCAGCGGTCGCCTGTCGCTGTGTCGTCGCGCACGACGTTGCGCAGCTCCCAGGTGAGGAAGGTCGGCCGATATTCTCCGACAGCGGAGGTCGCGAGTCCGGAGCCTGGTTCGGGTCGCGTGGGATCCGTGCTCGCCGTGCGTGCGGCGTCATCGGGCTCGTAGACCAGGCGGACTCCCGTCGTCCCGGCGGTCTGCGCGGGCGTGAGCGTGTAGCCGACGAATCCGTCGGCTCCCATCCAGGTTCCTCCCGGCGCGGCGATGGGGGTCCACACGCCATCGACGAAGAGCCAGACCTCGGTGATGTCGTCCCAGGCGAGCAGGGGATCGTCGGCGAGAGTGACCGGATCGATTCTCAGCAGGTCGAAAGCCTGGAACACGGTGCTCGCTGCGCCCGGGGGATCCATGTCCGGAGCCGTGGCGGGATCGGTGAGGACGAGGGTGTCGATCCCGCGGGTCCCGGTCCGCCACTCGTTGCGCGTGGAGACGATCGCGCCGGACTGCGCATCGAGGAAGTCGGCATCGGTGGTCTTGTCGCTCGTCTGGACCCACCGCTTGTTCGCGTCGACGCCCACGCCCTCGCCGGTGGCGGGAGTCTGCACACCGATCGTGTCCTGGTCGGTCACGACATCGCTGTCGATCCCCTCAGGCAGGCCGTCGACCTCGCCGTGGCTCTGCGCGCTCGCCTCGTTCTCATAGACGGTGGGCTCCTGCGCGGACTGCTCGTCCTCGGGGGCATCCCGCGGGTCGGTAGGGCCGGATCCGTCGCGCAGGTCGGCCCGCGCATCGAAGACGACGTTCGGCACGACGCTGAACCCCTGGGAGAATCCGTCCGGGTTGTCGAAGGTGAACCGTATCCCGGTGACGTCGGAGGGGAGATCGGGTGGCGTGAGCGCGGCCGCGAACTCTGCACGGCTCATCTGGAACGTCTGCGCGGTCTCGCCTGTGCTGACCGTGGCGAGCGTCGCCCACGATCCGTCCGGCCGCTGGTACTCGACCGTCGCGGTGGTGTTCGGCGGGACCTGGGTGGGCGCGATCGCCACGATGTCGAATGCGTTCCAGAAGTCGTCCGCCTGGTCGTCTCGCCAGGAGTCCTCGACGACGATCTGAGTCGGATCCACCTGCGCGACGCCCGTCTCGGTGGTCGCGGTCAGGCTGGCGACCACACTGTTGCCCGGTTCGACGGCGCCGCCCGGCGTGATCTGCTTGTCGAGCGCGACCCCGATCTGCGGGAAGTAGACCGTGATGTCATCGGCCGCTGCGTCGTCAGCGGTACCCACGTCGTTGGTCGCGGTCACGTCGATGCTGTTCGTCCGCTGGTGCGTCGGTGCTTCGGTGCTGACGAGCGCGAGCGAGGGCTCGATTCCCACGTCGATCGTCGCGACCGTGCCGGCAGGGATCTGGCCGGTGAAGTCGATGACGAAACCGGTGACGGTGCCTGTGGGCGGGGTCGGCGCGTCCCCGTCCGCGAACGGGACGGGAGGCTGCGCGACCCCGTCGATGTACCAGGTGATCGTGCCGGCGGTGGCTCCGTCCGGGTACGGGATGCCGGAGGGGAAGCCGCCGAAGAGCATCTCGGCGTCGAAGAAGCCGAGATCGGAGATGCTGAGGCTCTGCACAGGGCCGTTCGACGTGTTCGTCGCCGTGAGCTCCGCCATCGCGTCTCCGCCGGCGGGGAGCTCCGCCGGAGTGATCGTCTTGCCCGCGACCACGTCGACGGTCAGCGGACCGATCTCGTAGGGCGCCGTTGCCTCGTCGCTCGCCGTCGCACCGCCGGGTGCGTTCACGGTGGACGTGACGCTGTTCGTGACGGAGGCGCCCGTGGCGAGCGAGCTCTCGTCGTTGCGATCCGTCGCGCGCTGCTCCACGGTGAAGCCCGTGGAGGCTGCGGAATCCGAGGCGATCGTGCCACCGGCATAGGTCAGGCGGATGCCGCCGACATCACCGGGATCGACGCCGGCGGGCAGCTCGGGAGCGCTGCCCGGTGTGCCGGTCTGCCAACTCCACGTCCCCGTTCCCTCGTCGTAGACATACGCATCGACCTGGACCGTGGTCGCGTCCGGGGGAAGGGTCGTGGAGACGAACCCTTGGAAGTCGACGATGCGGAAAGGATTGTCGGCGCTGAGGGTCGCCGCTCCGTCGACGGCGCCCGTCGGCTCCTGGATCACGAGTGCGTCGCCGCCGATGTTCGACTGGTTCTGCGCGCCGATCGTGATCTGGGAGGTCGCACCGGCGTCGAACTGCTGCGCGGCGGGCGACCAGTTCTTGCTGGCCTCGACGCCGATCACGGTGTCGATCGTGACGACCGCATCCGCCGTGTCCGAGATGGTCGCGGGGACGTCTCCTGGACCGTTGTCCCAGTCCGCCGTCGCCGTGTTCGTCACGGTGTCGCCGTTGTACGCCCAGTCGGCGGGCAGGTCGAGCGGTGCGCGCAGCACCACGCTGAGCTTGAGGGTTCCGCCGGCCTCGAGGCCGACCCCGCCATCCACGGGCTGCTCGAAGACGACCCTGACCGAGCAGTCGTCGGTGACCTCGACGGGTACACCGCCTTCTTCGACGCATCCGGTCGTCGTGACGTTCAGCGGCAGAGTGGAGGGGGTGTACGACGAGCCGACGAACTCGAAGCCGGCGAACTCGGCCGGAAGGGTGTCCGTGAGGACCACGTTGAGGCAGTCCACGTCGTCGCAGACCAGATCGACCGTGTAGGTGAACTCATCGCCGGGCTGCAGGGAGTCCTGCGTATCGAGTCCGTCGACGAGCTTGTCGATGCGGAGCGAGGATTCTGCGGCCTGGGCGGCCAGCGGGACGACCAGTCCGGCACCGACGAGCCCGATGATGGCGATGAGTGCCAAGAGGAAGCGGCGCAGCTGGTTCTCGGCGGGTCGATTCGTCCTGGACATTGTGCTCGTTTCGTGGGGAAGCCGCGAGGGCAACGAAGGAGTACAGGCTGCCGATGCCGCATGAGCGGATCAGATGTGGTGCGACGCCGGAGCCCACGTGGTCATGTCCTGAGGATTCTATGTAAGCGCACACCTGCGGTCCAGGGGATGCGTCGTCGCTCTCACCCGCAGCGGGTGAGAGCGACGACGCAGACGTGATGTGCGAGGGCGGGGTCAGCGCTTGAGGTTCGTGAGCTCCTGCAGCACCTCGTCGCTGGTGGTGATGATGCGGGCGTTCGCCTGGAAGCCGCGCTGCGCGACGATCAGGTTGGTGAACTCCTGCGACAGGTCGACGTTCGACATCTCGAGCGCGCCGCTGATGATGCCGCCGAGCCCGTCGGTGCCGG
Organism: Microbacterium maritypicum MF109; assembly: GCF_000455825.1. GTDB lineage: Bacteria > Actinomycetota > Actinomycetes > Actinomycetales > Microbacteriaceae > Microbacterium > Microbacterium maritypicum_A. The sequence goes on along the minus strand of NZ_ATAO01000101.1, from coordinate 200,072 downwards.
CCTGACCGAGCGTCGGCTCTCCGGAGTTCCCGCTCGGGCGGTACTGGGAGGATCCGGCCTTCTCGAGTCCGCCCGGGTTGACGAATCCTGCCAGTGCGACGCGGGCGAGCACCTCGGTGTCGCCGTTGCTGAACGTGCCGACGAGGCTGCCGTCGTTCATCAGCGCGTACGAGCTCAGCGTGCCGGCCGGCTTGCCGTTCTGCTCCTTGATCGCGACATCGCTGACGTCGGCGAACCCGGTGACCGCCGAGAGGTCGACCGTGACCCCGCCGGAGACGATGGAGGAGGCCGCCGGCTGCTTGCCGTCGGTGAACGTGAGGGCGGTGTTGGTGCCGCCGGGCTCGGTGACGTTCCAGCCCGTGGCGGTGCGGGTGAAGGTGAGACGGAGCGACGTGGCCGTGCCCTCGGCGTCGTAGGTCTTGATGTCGCGCACCAGCTGCTCGCCGACGGTGGCACCGGAGGGCAGGTTGCCGGTGACGCGGGCGGTGGTGGTGGCGGTGGCAGGGCTGAGCGCTCCGACCGGAAGGCGGATGTCGCCGATGCCCTGACCGGGCACGATCACTCCGTTCTGGGCCGTCCAACCCTGCACGAGAGCGCCGTCCGCCGAGACCAGCTTGCCGCTCGCGTCGAACGAGAAGCCGCCGTTGCGGGTGTACAGGGTCTCGCCACCCGAGCGCACGACGAAGAACCCGTCGCCGGCGATCATGAGGTTGGTCGGCACGCCGGTGGGCTGCGGAGCCCCGGAGGCGAAGTTCGTGCTGATGCCGGCGACCTGCACGCCGAGACCGACCTGGGCGGGGTTCTGCCCGCCGGCGGCCTGCTGCGGCATCATCGAGTTGCGCACGAGCTGCGAGAGCGAGTCCTGGAACTGCACGGCCGAGGCCTTGAACCCGGTCGTGTTGACGTTGGCGATGTTGTTGCCGGTGACGTCGAGCATGGTCTGGTGCGAACGCAGACCCGAGATTCCGGCGAACAGAGAGCGGAGCATGGTGATGCCTTTCTGGAAGGGACTGGTCAGGACTGCGAACGGGGAGCGAGGGCGACGCCGGAGACGGCGTCAAGCGGGATGGAGGCGTCGCCGATGGTGACGAGGGGCACGGCGCCGGCGTAGGACACCGAGGTGACGATGCCCTTCTGTGTGACACCCTTCTCATCGACGTACTGCGCTTCATGGCCGATCAGAGCGGCTGCGGTCTGGCGCATGCTGAGCGCGAAGCTCTCGGTCGAGGTCGCCGTGAGCGCGGTCAACTGCTCCATCGAGGCCAGCTGCGTGGTCTGCGAGATCATCTCGTTGGTGTTCATGGGCGAACTCGGATCCTGGTTCGTGAGCTGTGTGACCAGCAGCTTCAGGAACACCTCGGAGTCGAGAGTCTTCTTGCGCTCCGTCGGGGGCGTGGTGCTGCCCGTCTGCACGCCGGAGGGCGGGATGGTGCCGGAGATGGGGTCGACCGTGGTCATGGGTTCCTCTCGGATCAGGCGAAGACGTCGATGCCGCCGTGCGGCGCGATGAGGGACGGGGGAGATGCGGGGTCTGCGGGTGACGACGGATCAGTCGGCAGAGCGCCGTCGGACGTGGTGGGCAGGGCATTCGCGTCGCGACCCGTGCCGGTTCCCGGCTGGCCGCCGTGCGTCCCGGTGGCGCCGTTCCCGGAACCGCCGTTGCTCCCGGGACCGGCGTTGTTCCCGGAACCGGTGCCGTTGCCCGGGGCGGAATGCTGCGGGTTCGACGACGCCGGGCCGTCGTCCGCGCTCGACAGCAGGAGCGAGGCGTGCGGTGCCGCAGCGGCCAGGTCGCGGCGCAGGTCGATGAGGATCGCACGGAGCGCCTCTCTGCCGAGGTCGTTCGGCGCGTGCAGCTCGATGTGGATGGCACCGCCGGAGATGTGCGCCCGCACGGTCACGGGACCGAGGTTCTCGGGGGACACCGTCAGGGTGAGGCTGTGGTCGCCGTCCGGAGCCTGGGCGAGCGACACCACGGGCGCGGCGATCTGCGGGAGCAGCGCGGGCCGGGCGGTGGGGACCGCGACCGGAGCCGCCACGGAGGTCACGGGCGCAGGGGCAGGCGTGGTGCCCACGGGAGGGAGGGCCGCGTCACCCGGCGTCGCTGTCGGCGTGGCTGTCGGCGAGGGAGACGCCGTGGCGACGGGAGTCGAGGTCGCCGCAGCAGCGGATGTCGCGGCATCCGGGAAGCTGTCGCCGACGGTCACGGACGTCTCCGACGTTCCTGTCCGGGTTGTCGGGATCGGGGCTCCGGGACCGCCGAGGACGGTCGGGGTCGGATTCCCACCGACGCTGATGCGGGGGACGGTCGGGAGAGCCGGGTTCGCCGACGGCGCTGCGTGGCCGGCCGTGCCGATCGCGGCCGTCACCGCAGGCGCGACGCCTCCCGGAACAGGAGCGGCCGTAGGTCCGGGAGTGGAACTCTGCGACGACGCGAGCATGCGGGTCTCTGCGTTCGCGGGGACCGCTGCCGGGGCCGCCGACGAAGAAACCGGAGCGCCGTTCGACCCGGTGTGCGTGGCGAGGCCTGCGGCACCGGCCTCGTGCTCGAGTGTCCCCTCGGCGGTCGTCGTCGGATCCGCGCCGTCCGGCGCAGGCCCCGGCACGAGGGGGGCTCGGGCCGCAGAGCCGTCGATGCAGACCACGGCACCATCCGGAGACGCCGGGTGACTCGGCGTGGGCGCAGGGAGGACAGGCGGGGGAGACGGGATCGGCGCGTCCGACGCCGAACCGTCCGCCGATGATCCGCCGGCAGATGATCCGTCGGCAGACGACGCGGCAGGCGACGCGGCGGATGATCCGGCGAGAGCATCATCGGTCGAGGCGCGCGAGGCATCCAGGATGACGTCGGCGAATGCCGCAGCTCCCGGCGTGACCTGCCGGGAGTGGGCGGGTGTACCCGATGCGCGATTCGTCCGCGCGCCGAGCAGATCCACGATGCCGAGAGACGTCATGCCTGGCCCTCCCTGTCCGTCTGGGCGCGCGCGCCGATCTCGTCGAGTTCGGCCTGCTCCGCGTGCAGCTCGGCGGCCCGCACCTGCAGTGCGTGCGCCTGGGCGAGCCTGTCGAGTCCGCGCATCGCTCGTCGCGCGTCCGCGTGCTCGGTCCGCGCCTGATCGACCGTCTGCTCCTGCAGCTCCGAAAGCGTCGCGAGGTCGGCGAGCAGGGTCCGGCCGGCCACACGGGCGGCAGCGAGGGCGGCGAGGGAGCGCACGTCGACGGCCTCGCTCCCGACGCCCGACAGGTGCGCGCGCAGCGAGCGGTCGCGGGCCTCGGTGTGCTGGGCGTCGATCACGGCGCGCGAGAGCCGCTGAGCCGCCGCGCGCTCCTGGATCTCGCGTACGCGCAGCAGACCGGCCAGGGAGAAGGACCGCGTCATGAGACTCCTCCGAACGCCGTGACGAGTTCGTCCAGCCGCCGCCAGGATTCGCCGATCTCGCTCGTCTCGTCGAGGGACTGGGTGAGGAAGGCGCTGATGGCCTTCTCGTGGGCGATCGCCGCGTCGATGCGGGCGTCCGCCCCGGCCTGGTACGCGCCGATGTCGATGAGATCGTTCGCGCGCCGCCGCGCCGCGAGCACGGCGCGCAGCGTGGCCGCCTGCGCCCGGCGTTCGGGAGCGGTGACCTTGCCGGCCACCCGCGACACCGAGCCGAGCACGTCGATCGCGGGATGGTGACCGGAGAGAGCGAGGGCGCGATCGAGCACCACGTGACCGTCGAGGATCGACCGGACGGTGTCGGCGATGGGCTCGTTGTGGTCGTCGCCGTCGACGAGCACGGTGTAGATGCCGGTGATCGAGCCACGGGTGTCGGTGCCCGCCCGCTCGAGCAGGCCGGCGAGGAGGGAGAACGTGGAAGGCGGATAGCCCCGGGTGGCGGGAGGTTCCCCGGCCGAGAGGCCGATCTCCCGCTGCGCCATCGCCACGCGGGTGAGCGAGTCCATCATCAGGATGGCGTGGGCGCCGTCGTCGCGGAACGCCTCGGCGATCCGCGTGGCGGTGTAGGCCGCACGGATGCGCGCCATGGCCGGCTGGTCCGAGGTCGAGACGACGACGACCGAGCGGGCGAGCCCGTCGGGTCCCAGATCGTCTTCGATGAATTCGCGCACCTCGCGACCGCGCTCGCCGACGAGGGCGATCACGGTGACTTCCGCCTCGGTGCCGCGCGCGATCATCGACAGCAGCGAGGACTTGCCCACACCGGAGCCGGCGAAGAGGCCGACACGCTGTCCGCGTCCGACGCTCACGAGCGTGTCGAGCGCGCGCACGCCGAGGGGAAGAGGCGAGTCGATCCGGTCGCGCCCCATGATCGAGGGCGGAGCATGGTCGAGGCCCACGGGGACGGCACCGGTCAGGGGCCCCTTCCCGTCGATCGGGCGCCCCAGCCCGTCGAGGACCCGTCCGAGCAGCGCGGTACCGGTCGGTACACGCAGCGCCCCTCCGCGTGCGCGCGCCGGAGCGCCGACCGTGAGGCCGGCGACGGGGGAGAGCGGCATGCATCGCAGTCCGCCCTCGCCGATCGCAACGACCTCGGCATCGATGCCGTCGAGGGTCACGACGTCGCCGACCGCTCCCTCGAGTCCGCGCACCTGCACACTCAGCCCGCGCACCTGGGAGACCTCCCCGACACGCTCCGGTCGCACCGCTTCGCGCACCGCGTCCCAGGCGTTCATGCACCGGCCTCGGCGAGGGCGCGGCGGGCGCGCTCGAGCGCACGGGCGACGCGGGCGTCGATGTGCCCGTGGGGCAGGGTCGCGATGGCGTCACCCCGGGCGAGCGTGTCGTCGGCGATGAGCGCGATGCCGGCCGGTTCGGCTGCCGATCCTCGAAGCGTCCGGAGGTCGTCCGGGTGCAGGCGCACCTCGCGGATCTCCGACGGGTCGACACCGCTGACGGCTCGTCGCGCGGCGGCTGCGGCGGAGGCGCCGGCATCGGAGAGCTCCCCGGCGACGATCAGCTCCGCGAGCTCGATCGCGCACCGCAGCACGTGGTCCTGCGCGGCCGTGGTCAGCTCGCGCTCGCGCTCGTTCAGCGACCGAGCGGCGGCGTGGAGCACGGCGACCGCGCGCGCGACCTCTCCGGCTTCGACCGCCTCACGGGCGGCCCATGCCTCCTCCGCCACGCGCTGTGCCGCCTCCGCCTCGGCGCGGCCGGCGCGAAAGCCTTCCGCGTGTCCGTCGGCATAGCCGCGCATTTTCGCCCTGGCATGCTCCTCTCCGCTCCCGCGTCCGTCGAGACGCGGGAACAGCACCGGCGAGAAGGCGTCAGTAGACATACTCGTCCTCGTCCGCGCGCTGCACGGTGATGTCGCCGGCCGCCTCGAGCGCGCGGATCGTGCGCACGATCTCGGCTCTGGCCTCCTCCACCTGGGACACACGCACCGGTCCGAGGGTGCGGGCTTCCTCGTCGAGGTTCTCCCTGTTCCGCTCGGAGACGTTGCGCCGGATGAGGTCGGCGATGGGCTGGTGCGCACCCTTCAGCGCGAGGGCGAGCGAGCGGATGTCCATGCCCCGCAGCACACGCTGCGTGTCGCGGTCGTCGAGCTTGACGATGTCGGCGAAGGTGAACATGCGCGAGCGGATGTCCTCCGCGAGGGCACTGTCCCTGTCCTCGATGCTCGCCAGGAGGGCCTTCTCGACCGTCGCCCCGGAGCGGGCGATGATCTCGACGAGCGGTTCCACACCGCCGAGCACTTCGGGGGTGTCGCGTGCGGCGAACGTCCCGGTCCGCGCCTTGAGCGCATCCGCCACGATCGCGATGGCCTCCTGCGATGCGGTTCCCATCGTCGCGATCGCATGCGCGACATCGGTGCGGGTGGGGTCGGGAAGGGCGGCCAGCACCGCGGCGGCGCGGTCGGTCGGCAGGTGGGCGAGCACCAGGGCGACGGTCTGCGGGAGCTCGCCGTCCAGAAGGGTCGCCAGCTGCGCAGGGTCGGCGGATCCGAGGAATTCGAAGGACGACGTCATCGAGGAGGAACCGACTCTGCCGAGCACGGCGGCGGCACGTTCGGCGCCGAACGTCGCCTCCAGCAGTCCTGCGGCGATGTCGCGGCCGCCACGGGCGGGCGGCAGGTGGCCCGAGGCGATCCGGTGGAACTGTCCGAGAGCCCGCGCTGTGGTCGCCGCATCGAGGTTCTGCAGGTCGATGATCTCGGCGGCGACGGCCTCCGCCTCGGATTCGGAGAGGTGCTTCATCACCTCGATCGCCTGCGCGCGATCGAGGTTCATCAGCACGACCGCCGCCGTCTGCCTGTCGGTCAGTCCGGTCATACCTGCTGCCTGTCGTCGATGAGGGTCCGCAGCAGGTCGGCCGTGCGCTTCGGGTCCTGCCGGGTGAGGGAGTCGATCTCGGCGCGGCGGCGCTCGAGGCTGACCTGCGCGGGTTCCGGGTCGGGCTCCGGCTCCGGGTCGGGAGTCGTCTCGAGGAAGGCGAGCGGAGTGGTCGGCGCCTGGTCGATCGCCGCGGTGGCGCCGGCATCGAGGACGGTGAGCGCGGGCGGGCGCTCGCCGAAGAGCTGGTCGAACTCGGTGTCGGCGCTGCTGCGTCGGCGTGCACGGATGATGAGGGCGGCGAGGCCGGCGAGCAGGGGGATGGCGATGGCGGCGGCGATGATGATCGTGTTCAGCAGCGCGGCCTGACGTGCGGCCCCCTCGGCGTCCTTCGCGGCCTGGAGCGCGGCCTGCGCCGCTTCGGAGCTGGTCTGGTTGAACGAGACGAGCTCGACCGCGATCGAGTCTCCGCGTTCGGTGTCGATACCGGCGGCGCTCTCGACGAGGTCGCTCAGCTGAGCGGTGCTCAGGTCACCGCCCGCACCCGCGTCGACCGCGACCGAGACCGACTGGCGCAGCAGCGATCCGGCGGGAGTGGACGTGCTCTGCGTGCTCTTGTTGACGGCGTTGGTCTTCGAGGTCTCGGTGGACTCGGAGGTTCCGTCGCCGTCGGCGGACGGGACGGCGATGTTGTCGGGGCCGAGCACGCCGGCGTTCGAGCTCGAGCCGTTCTGCCGGTCGGTCCTGGTCTGCTCCGTGAGCGGGGGAGCGCCTTCGGCCGGGGTGTAGGTCTCTTCGACGCGCTCGTTGACCGAGTGATCGATCTCGGCGACGACGGTCACCTTGGCGTTGCCGGGCCCGACGACGGTGTCGAGCATCTGCTGCACGTTCGCGGTGACTCGCGCCTCGTAGTCGCTGGCCTGCTGGTCGATGCCGCCGGTGGTTCCGACGCCCGCGGCGGAGAGGGTCTGTCCGCTCTGGTCCACGACGGCGACGTTTTCGGGCTTCATGCCGCTGACCGCGGCAGAGGTCAGGTGCACGATCGCCTCGACCTGCTTCGGCGACAGCGTCGAGCTGCCGGAGGTCTCCACGAAGACGGAGGCGGTGGGATCGACGGTCTCCGAGACGAAGACGCTCTCCTCGGGGATCGCGAGCTGCACCGATGCGGCGGTCACACCCTTGATCGAGGAGATCGTCGCGGCGAGCTCGCCCTCGATGGCCCGCTTGAAGGTCACCGACTGCTGGAACTCGCTCGTCGTGACGCCCATCTTGTCCAGCAGCGAGTATCCGCCGGAGCTGGTGCCGGGGAGCCCCGCCGACGCGGCGGCGAGCCGCTGGTCGTAGACGTCCTTCTCGGGGACGAGGACGGTCGCTCCTCCGTCGGCGAGTTCGTACGGCACCGATGACGACCGCAGCTGTTCGACCACGGCGTTCGCGTCGGAGGCGCTCATGCCGGAGAACAGCGGCGTGTACGTCGGGCGGCTGAGCCAGCTGGAGAGCGCGACGATGCCGAGGGCGAGCACGGCGACGCCGATGATGGCGATCGTGCGCTGGGCGAGCGAGAAGCCCGCGATCACGCGTCCGATGCGCTGGAACACGTTCGTGACGGCCTGGGGCATCAGGCTTGCATCCGCATGATCTCGTTGAACGCGTCGACACCCTTGTTGCGCACGGCGGCGACGAGTTCGAGGGTCACGGATGCGCGCGAGGACGCGATCATCGCGGAGTGGATGTCGTCGAGGTCGCCGGTGACGGCCGCGACTTTGAGTTTGTCGGACTCGGACTGCAGCGAACGCAGCTCGTCGATGGCCCCGGTCACGCTGCTCGCGAAGGCGGTGTCGTCGGTGGCCGTGGTCGTCGCGGGGGCGGGCGGGGCGAGCGTGAAACCGGAGGAGATGGCTTCGATGCCGGGGAGTGAGGCCATCAGCTGCGTCCGATCTGGAGGGCGGATTCGTAGGAGTTGCGTGCGCGGTCGACGATGGCCGCACTCGCCTGGTAGCCGCGCTGGGCGAGGATGAGCTGGCTCATCTGGTCGCCCAGGTCGATGTCGGGGTAGCGCACGTAGCCGTCCGCGTCCGCGAGAGGGTGGTCGGGCTGATGGACGAGGCGTCCCTGCGCGCTGCCCTGCGCGGTTCCGGCCACGTAGACGCCGGGGGACTGGTCGCTCGTCTGCGCGAGGATGTACCTCGCGCGGAACGCCGCACCGTTGCTGGGAGCAGCGGTGTTGATGTTGGCGATGTTGTCGCTGATGGCGTCGAGCCACTTGCGGTGCACGGTCAGGCCGGTGCCGGCGATGCCGATCGCGTCGAAGGTCATGAGGTCCTCATCGCGGTGCGCATCGACGTGAACGATCCGTTCACGGCCTGCGTCGCGAACTGATAGCGCAGCATCGTGTCGATGCTGGACAGGGTTTCGGTGTCGAGGTTGACGTTGTTGCCGTTCAGGCGCGTGGGTTCGAGCGAGGTGCCGACCGTCGCGCCGACCCGTCCGTCGCCCGCATCGATCGAGCGGGCGAGCGCCTCTTCGAACTGCACGCGCTTGGCGTGATAGTTCGGGGTGTTGATGTTGGCGATGTTGTCGGAGATCGCGCGCTGGCGCTGCGCGAGGCCGTCGAGCGCACTCGTCAGTGCGTTGATGGTCACAGAATCGAACACGAACCGGCTCCCCGTGTGTGGCTGGTATGGCCGATCCATGGCCGAGTCTTGCGAGCCATCCGTGCTCGCCCTGCTCTATCGGCAGGGTCGTCCGCGATGTTAGGAAGCGGTTTCACCCGTCGACGTCGAGGTAGGCGGGCTCTTCGGGACGGCGCGTGCTCGGGATGCGGCTCACGGCGCCGAGATGCCGACGCATGCCGTCGAGGTCGGAACGGGCACGGTCCATCGCTGAGCGCTGGAGGTCGATCACCCGCCGGGCGTGGTCGGCGAGAGAAGCGGGAAGCGGCGTGCGCGGGGGCGTCCATGGGGCGAGGGTGGCCTCGGCGGCGGCACCGGGCGCGGCGTCGAGGATCTGCTCGGCCTCCTGCTCGAGTCGGTCGAGCAGCGAGGTCCACTCTTCCACGCTCACGCCCGCGCCTCGGCCACCGTGCGCGCGGCCTCGTGCCAGGCGTCGCGCAGGGGGGAGATGATCTCGTGGCAGGCGTGCGTGCGCTCGGGATCGCGACCGATGTTGGCCCCGATGAGCGTCTGCGACAGGAACACGTACAGCGAGCGCAGACCCGCACTGCCGTTCCAGTCGTCGGTGAGCGACGAGGACAGTTCCGAGACGATCGCCTGCGCGTGCTGCAGCTGGGCGTTCGCCTCCTCCCAGTCCTCGGCGCGCTGGGCGACCTCTCCGCGTTCAATGTCGAGCAGGAGGCGGTCGTAGAGCATCGTGACGAGACGCTCGGGCGGTGCCGACAGCACGGCGTCGTCACGGTAGCGCTGCTGGGCGCGCATGGCGGCGTTCATGCTCACTTCCCGGAGTTCGAGCTCGAGCCCGGCAGGGCGGCGATCTGGGACGACAGGTACGAGGACTGCGACTGCAGCTGCGACAGCATGACCTCGAGGCGGGCGTAGGTGCGCTCGAGAGTGGACTTGCGCTGCGCGAGGCGGACGTCCCAGCGTTCCATCTGCTCGCCGAGACCCTTCACCTCGCTCTCCTGCCCGGTGATGCGCGTGGTGAGCAGGCCCTCGTACTTGTCGGAGTAGACCTTCGAGGTGTCCTGCACCCGCGAGGCGATGTCGGAGAACAGCCCTGCGACCGCGTCGGGGTCCTTCGCGAGTGCCTCGGCGAACTTCTTCTCGTCGAAGCTGAGCACGCCGTACATGTCGGTCGAGATGCCGATAGACGACGGGGAGACGCCGTTCACGGGGTGCTGCACCGCGTCGGCGAGGGCCGTGCGGAGTCCTCGGACCGCGCTGTCGCCGGTGAACACGCCCAGGGTGGTCTTGTCGCCCTGCTTGGCGGCGACGGTCGCCTTCGAGCCGTTGTCGATGCGGGTCAGGATGTCCTTGACGGCGGCGATGAAGTCGGCGGACGCCTTGGTGCGTGCCGCGGTGTCGACGGCGACGCCGATGGTGACGGGGGCGGTGGAGACGGCGGAGACGGTCACGTCGACGCCGTCGAACAGGTCGGTGAACGTGTTGCTCGACGACGTCAGCACCTGCTCGGCGCTGGTGCCCGCCCACAGCCGCACCTGCGCATCGGCGCCGACGTCGATGACGGCTGCTCCTGCTTCGGTGGAGATGTCGGAGGCGGTGCCCGCAGCGACCGCCGCGGTGTCTCCGCGATAGGCGCGGAACTGTCCGGCTTCCCCGGAATCGGCGGCACGAAGCTGCAGGCGGTGCATGGGGTTGCCGTCGGCGTCGCGTCCGGCGGGAACGGCCGCGGCGACGATGCCGAAGCCCGCTTCGTTCACGGCCCGCGCGACATCCTGCATCGACGTGGAGTCGGCCGTGACCTGCACGCGCTCGCCCTTCGCGTTCTCGAGGGTGATCACGGGCGGGTCGACGGGCCAGCCGTTGGAGGCGGCCGAGACGATGGTGTGGTTCTTGGCGACCTTGTCGACGACGATGTCGGCCGCGAGCGGCGCCGCGCCCTCGCGGGTGGCGACCGTGACCGTGGGAGAGGACGACGTGGTGGTGAAGCGGGCCAGCCCGTCGCGCGTCGCGGCCTTCTCCGCCGCCGTGGCGAGGTTCTGCACGGCGGTGTTCAGCGTCCGCAGCTGGGTGACGATGCCGTTCTTGTCATCCATCTTCGCCTTGAGCAGCGAACGGGGGATGGCCGCGACATCCATCAGCGCCTTGATGACCTCGGTGGTCTTCAGGCCGGAGACGAGGCCGTCGAGCGAGAGGGACATGGTCGCCTTTCCAGGTCGGGAGCGGACAGGGTCCGGGCGCCGGTGGGCGCCCGGACCCTATGGCATGGTTCAGCGCAGGAGCTGGAGCACGCCCTGGTTGGCCTGGTTGGCCTGGGCCAGCATCGCCGTACCTGCCTGGGACAGGATGTTCTTCGACGTGAACTTGACCATCTCGGACGCCATGTCGGTGTCGCGGATACGGCTCTCGGCAGCGGCGAGGTTCTCCGCCGACACGTTGAGGCTGTTGATGGTCGACTCGAAGCGGTTCTGCAGCGCACCGTAGCCGGCACGTGCGGTCGAGACCGCCTGGATCTGCGTGTCGATGCCCGCCAGTGCGGTACCGTACGTCGCCGCGTCCGTCATGGTCGCCGCGAGCGTCTTGATGTCGGCACCGAGGGTGGCGAAGTCGGTCAGGGCGACCGAGATCTGGTCCTCGGCGGCGACGGAGCCCGCACCGACCTGGAACGTCAGCGTGTCGCCACCCGAGAGCAGCTTGATGCCGTTGAAGTTCGTGCTGCCGGCGATCCGGGTGAGCTCATCACCGAGGGTGTTGATCTCCTTCTGGATCGCGTCGCGCGACTTCGCGTTGTTCGAGTCGTTCGCACCCTGAGCGGTCAGGTCGCGAACGCGCTGCAGGATCGAGTGGACCTCGGTCAGGGCGCCTTCCGCGGTCTGGATGACCGAGATGCCGTCCTGGGCGTTGCGTGCCGCGACGTTCAGACCGTTGACCTGCGAACGCAGGCCCTCGGAGATCGCGAGGCCTGCAGCGTCGTCGGCCGCGCGGTTGATGCGGAAGCCGCTGGACAGCTTCTCGAGCGACTTCGACAGGTCGTTCTGGGTGTTGGACAGGTTGCGGTAGGCGTTGAGGGCCGACACGTTCGTGCTGATCTGCATACCCATAAGGGTTCTCCTCCGTGAATGGTGTTGTGCGGGAGACCATCCGTGGTCTCCCGGTCACACCTATCGGCGGAGGGGACGCGAGCGTTAGCCGTGCGTATAGGAATCGGCTCAGGCGGGTGCCGGATCGCGGAAGACCCCGGCGATCCGGGAACCCGCGACGTCGGCGATCCGTGTGAAGTAGGCATCGCGGGCGCCGGCGGAGACCCGCGTCGTGGTGGTCGGTGCGGTCCCTTCGGCGAAGAACCGATCCAGGGCGTCGCGCAACAACCGGATCGCCTCCGACCGCTGCTGCGACACGGCCGAGTGCGTCACGCCCAGCTCTTCGGCGATCTCCTTGACCGGACGCTCGTCGAAGTAGACGGCCTGCACGATCCGGCGCATCCGTTCGGGAAGGGCGGCGACGGCCTGTTCGAGCACCTCGCGCCGTTCCCCGATCAGAGCGGATTCCTCGGGGAGGGGGATGTCGGCGGCGACGTCCCGGGCCGAGGTGTCGTCGATGGTGGTGAGCGTCCTGGCGGCATCGCCGAGCGCTTCGATGACGACCTCCTTCGGAACGCCCATCGCCGTGGCGACCTCGGTCGCCGTGGCGGTCCGGCCGAGACCGGCGGTCAGGGTCTCGCGGACGGCGACGGTCTCCTTGATGCGTTTGCGGATGCCCCGGGAGGCCCAGTCCATCGAGCGCATCTCGTCGGCGAAGGCGCCGAGGATGCGACGACGGGCATAGGCGCCGAAGGGCACTCCGAGCTCGGGGTCGAAGGCCTCGGCCGCGGTCACGAGCGCGAGCGCTCCGACGGCGGCGAGCTCGTCGCGGGGGATGTGGGTGGCACGGGCATGGGTCTCGGCGGCGAGGTATCCGACCAGAGGGAGGTTGCTCTCGATGAGCAGATTGCGCTCAGCGCGCGACGACATGGGGGATGATCCACCTCTCTGGATGCACTCCGGAAGTTCCGAGGAGATGAACAGATGCACATATCACACTTCTCGTGATCTGTACATGGGGAGAACTGTCCATCGCCGTTCCACATAGTAACGTTAGGCGAGCGCTGGCCGATAGTGACCTTTGGCCGCGTTGTCAGGCGGGGCGATCACTGGGGAAAAGGGGATCATGGGAGCCAACGAACTATCGATACAGCTGTGGCGCGAGCGCGAACTGCTCGAGATGCTGCTCTTCAAACTCGATGAGCAGCAGTTGCTGCTCGCCGCCGGAAGATCCCAATGGATCCAGTTTGCCGCGCGCGAGATCGATCAGGTACTCGACAGGCTGCGTGGCGCGGGGCTCGCCCGCACCGTCGAGGTCGCGACCGTCGCCGAGGAGTGGGGAGCTCCCGACGCGACGACCATCCGCGAACTGATCGCGCACGCCCCCGAAGGCGCATGGCAGGAGGTCTTCGCCGACCACCTGCGCGCGCTCACGAAGCTCGCCGCCGAGGTCGAGCAGATGCGCGACGCCAACGCCGAGCAGCTCAGCGGCGTGCTCCGCGCGACGCAGGAGACCATCGCCGCACTCGGACACGACACCGGCGAGTACACGACCAAGGGTGACCGCGCACGCGACGACGCTGCGCGCATCATCGACACCGAGATGTGACCGAGAGGGGATCATGTCGACCTTCAGTGGACTGAACACGGCGGCCAGCGGATTGGCCGCCGCCCGGCGCGGCATGGACGTGGTCGGGCAGAACATCGCCAACCAGAAGACCGAGGGATACACGCGCCAGCGCGTGACGACCTCCGCGGTCGCCGCGATCGCGCAGACCGGCCGTTTCAGCGTCGGCGCCCTCCCGGGGCACGGCGTGTCCATCGACGGGGTGGCGCGACTGGGTGACGCTCTTCTCGACGCCAGGGTGCGTGACGCCCTCGGTGCCTCGGGGTACTGGTCCACCCGGGCCGTGGCCGCGACCACGATCGAGGCGTCGCTGGCCGAGCCGACCGCGAACGGACTCGCGGCGCGGCTGTCGAAGTTCTGGTCGGGCTGGCAGGATCTCGCGAACACCCCGGATTCGGGTGCGGCGGCGTCGAGCATCCTCGAATCGGCGAAGGAGCTCGCCTCGCACATCGCCGGCGGGTATCGCAACGTCGCCACGCAATGGAGCAACGCCCGCGACTCCGCCGATCGCACGGTCTCGCAGGTGAACGCGACCGCCGACCAGATCGCGGTGCTCAACGACGAGATCCGCGACGCGCTCGCCTCCGGTCGCTCGGCGAACGAGCTGATGGATCAACGCAGCGTCCTCGCGCAGAACGTGGCGAGGATGTCCGGGGCGGCGGCGACGATCGAGGCCGACGGCACGATGACGGTCCGCCTCGGTGGCAACGCACTGGTCTCGGGTTCCGACGCCCGCCATCTCGTGTTGACGGGCCCGGCCTCGATCGACTCCGGTCAGCGCTTCAGCCTTTCCTGGGCGTCCGCGCCCGATCTCCCCGTGTCGATCGACGGCGGCGAGCTCGGCGCCTCGCTCTCGGTTCTGGCACCCGCGGCCGACGGCGGCATGCTCGCCGGACTCGCGGCGACCTACGACACGGTGGCGACGGCCCTCGCCGACGCGATGAACGCGCAGCACCGGGCGGGCGTCACCTCCACGGGCCAGGCCGGCGGCGACTTCTTCACGCTCCCCGCCACCGGATCCGCAGCGCTCGGTCTGAAGGTCGCGGTCGGATCCGCCTCCGAACTGGCGCTCGCCGCCCCGGGGTCGGGGGCGTTGGACGCGACGAACGCCGACCTGATCTCCCAGATCGGCCGGCGGGCCGGCTCTCCCGATGCGATCTGGTCCGATCAGGTCACCCGGTTCGGCGTCGCGACGGCCGCCGACGTGCAGCGCGCCAAGCTCTCCGATTCCGCTGCGGTCGCCGCGGTCGGCGCACAGCAGTCGGTCGCGGCTGTCGACGGCGACGAGGAGACGATCAGCCTGCTCACCTACCAGACCGCCTACCAGGCCGCAGCCCGCGTGATGACCGCGGTGGATGAGGCGCTCGACGTGCTCATCAACCGCACGGGTCTCGTCGGACGCTGAGCGAAGGAGCACCGTGATCTCTCGAGTGACGTCATCCGCGATGACGCAGACGGCCATGCGCCAGCTGCAGTCCAACCTCTCCGAGCTGGCGCGTCTGCAGGAGCAGGCGACGTCCCAGCGCGCGTTCGCCGCCCCATCCGACGATCCGGCAGCCGCGGCAGCCGCACTCGCACTGCATGCCGAACAGCGGCGCACCGAGCAGTATGCCCGCAACATCGACGACGGCCTGGCCTGGGTCACCGCCGCCGACACGGCCATCACCGCGAGCACGGCCCTGCTGGGGCGCGTCCGCGACCTCACCGCCCAGGGAGCGAACGACGGTGCGCTCGACGCCACCGCCAAGGAGGCCCTCGCCGTCGAGCTCGAGGGCATCCGCAAAGAGCTCCTCTCCCAGGCCAACACCCGGCTGCTCGGACGCTCCGTGTTCGCCGGTACCTCCGACACCGCGGCCTTCGCTGCCGATTACAGCCACAGCGGGGTGCCCGGAGCCGAGGTCACCCGACGGGTGTCGGACGCGGCATCCGTCCGCGTCGACACCGACGGCGCCGCCGTGTACGGCACCGGAGACGACTCGGTCTTCGCCCTCGTCGACAAGATCGTCGCCGACCTCCGATCCGGCACGAACGTCGGTCCCCGGCTCGGCGAGATCGACGGTCGCCGTACGGCCATGCTCGCGGTGCAGGGCTCCGTGGGCACCAGGCAGGCTCAGATCGAACGCGCCAAGGAGGCGGCAGTGCAGAATTCCGTGTCCCTCGAGTCCCGCAGGACGGCGGTGGAGGACGTCGATTCGATCGAGGTGCTCGTGCGCCTGCAGGCACAGGAGCTCGTGTACCGCTCGGCGCTCGCCGTGAATGCGCGCGTCCTCCAGCCCTCGCTCATGGACTTCCTCCGATGACCGCCGCACTGACCTTCCTCGCCCCGCCGCCGGGACTCGCCCCCCACGTCGACTTCGCGCTCGCACCCGTCGACGGATCCGACGGGCTCTTCTCGATGCGCGCCGTCGACGACTCCGCCTTGCGCCTCTACCTCGTCGATCCCCGGAGCGTCCTGAGCGAGTACGCGCCGACCCTGACCGACGAGCAGGCGGAGGGGCTTGCGCTGGGATCGCCGGATGACGCGCTGATCCTCGTGGTCGCCCATCCGTCCGCTGAGGGGGTGAGCGTGAATCTCCTCGCCCCGGTGATCGTCAACCGGACGACGGGAGCCGCATCGCAGGTGATCCTCGAGGATCAGGACTACCCGCTGCGCGCCCCGCTCGGCTGACCCCGGACCTGGGCTCCCGTCGGCCGCTCTCCTCAGGCGGCGGCGGCTAATCTGGAGTCGTGATCCTTGCCGTCGATACTTCCCTGGGCACGGCTGTCGCCCTCATCGATGCCGACGGGACGCGCCGCGCCGAAGCCGGTGCCGTCGACCCGCTCGGCCATGCCGAGGTCATCGGCGACCTCCTCGTCCGTGCTCTCCACGAGGCGGGCGATGCCCAGATCACCCACGTGGTCGCGGGCATGGGACCCGGTCCCTTCACCGGGCTGCGCATCGGCATCGCCGCAGCGCGCACCTTCGCCCTCGGGCGCGGACTGCCGGTGATCCCCGTCCCCAGCCATCTCGCGGCAGCACTCACTGCTCTCGAGGCCGACGCCGCGACCGTACCGTTCGCGATCGTGACGGACGCCCGCCGCCGCGAGGTCGCCATCACCGTGTTCCACGGCCTCGACGACGACGGCATCCCGGTGATCGTCTCCGACACCGTGCTCGTGCGGGCCACAGAGGCCGACGCGTACCTCGACGGCATCCGACGTATCGATGTGGCGACGCTCTCCGGGACGGATCTGGCGCGGGTCGGCGCACGCGCGCTCGCGGCCGGTCGCGCCCTCGCCGGCGACGAGCCTCTCTACATGCGTCACCCCGACGTCACGCTCCCCGGCGCCCCGAAGAAGGTGGGCACATGACGCTTCGCAACGCCACTGTCGAAGACCTCGACGCGATCATGGCGATCGAGAACCGGTCGTTCCCGTCGGACGCCTGGAGCTCGGAGACCATGGCCGCCGAGCTGGCGAGCCCGCACGGACGGTACCTGGTCGACGAGCATGAGGGGGCGGTGGTCGGGTACGGCGGGGTGCGCGCCCTGCAGGGAAGCGCCGACGCCGACGTCCAGACCATCGCGTTGCTCGCCGAGTACCGCGGCCAGGGGCGGGGCAGGACGCTGCTGCGTGCGCTGCTCGCGGCGGCCTCGGAGCGTGGTGCGCGCGAGATCTTCCTCGAGGTGAGGGCCGACAACCCCTCTGCCGAGGGGCTCTACCTGGCCGAGGGTTTCGAAGAGATCGCCCGCCGCCCGCATTACTATCAGCCCGACGACGTCGATGCGATCGTGATGCGTCGAGAACTGCCAGGTCACCCGGTGCCGGGCGCCACGGCCGAGGAGGCGAAGTCATGAGCGAACCGCTGGTCCTCGGCATCGAGACGAGCTGCGACGAGACGGGCATCGGCATCGTACGCGGACGTACCCTGCTCTCGAACACCATCGCCTCGAGCATGGACGAGCACGCGCGATACGGCGGCGTCGTGCCCGAGGTCGCCGCCCGAGCGCACCTCGAGGCGCTGCAGCCGGCGATCGATGCGGCACTCGCCGAGGCCGATGTGCGCCTGGACGACCTCGACGCGGTCGCCGTCACGAGCGGCCCTGGGCTCGCCGGGGCCCTGATGGTCGGCGTCGGCGCGGCGAAGGGCCTGGCGGTCTCGCTCGACAAGCCCCTGTACGCGGTGAACCATCTGGTCGGGCACATCGCCGCCGACATCCTCACCGCCGATTCCGCTCCGCTCGAGTATCCGACCGTCGCGCTGCTCGTGTCCGGTGGACACACCTCGCTGCTGCATGTGCGCGATCTCACCACCGACGTCGAGCTGCTGGGGGAGACGATGGACGACGCGGCGGGAGAGGCGTTCGACAAGGTCGCCCGTCTGCTGTCGCTGCCGTATCCCGGCGGACCGGAGATCGACCGGGCAGCGGCCGACGGTGACCCGAACGCGATCCGGTTCCCCCGCGGGCTGTCCCGTGCCTCCGACCTGGCGAAGCACCGCTACGACTTCTCGTTCTCGGGGCTGAAGACGGCGGTGGCCCGCTGGGTCGAGCGCTGTGAAGCCGAGGGGGTCGAGGTCCCGGTCGCCGATGTCGCTGCGAGCTTCCGGGAAGCAGTGGTGGACGTTCTGGTCACGAAGGCGCTGGCCGCCTGCGCCGACCTCGGTGTGCCGCGGCTGCTGCTCGGAGGCGGCGTGATCGCCAACCGGCGTCTGCGCGAGGTCGCTCTGGAACGGGCCGGAGCCGCGGGGGTCACGGTGCGCATTCCGCCACTGTCCCTGTGCACCGACAACGGCGCGATGATCGCGGCGCTCGCCGCCGAGCTGATCTCGTCCGGCCGCCGTCCGTCCACCCTGGACTTCGGTGCGGACTCGACGCTTCCCGTGACCGAGATCCAGATCGCGGAGGCGGTGTCGGCATGAGCGACGTTTCCGGCTCTCCCGAGGCGACACCCTCGACGACGCCGGCGGCGCGCATCGAACGTCCCAGCGGCGAGGTCGAGCATCCGGCCGGCAGCGCTCGTCTGCCCGGCGCCCGCCGTGACGGCTACACCAAGATGCCGACCGGGCCGGTCGGCATCGAACCGGTCGTCGCGACCGGGCCGGACATCGATGCGCCCGATGACACGGAGTGGGAGCCGTCGACGGGATCCGTGCCGATCGACGACACCCGTCTCGCTCCGTGGGCGCTGTTGGCCGCGATCGTGGCTCTCGGGGCATCGTTCTTCGTCGGCTGGGGCATCCCCGTCGCGGTGGTCTCGGTGATCGCGGCGATCATGTCGCTGCGTCGCCCTGTCGAGAGCCGGGCGATCGCGCGGTGGGCGCTCGTGCTCGGTCTCTGCGCCACGGTCTACAGCTTGGGCTGGCTGGTCTGGGCTGGCATGCAGTTCGAGAGACTCGGCTGACCGGTGCTGGACGGGGCGGAGCTCGAGGAACTGCGCTCCCTGCAGGCGCGGGCCTATGCCCGGGACTCCTCGCTCACGGGCGCCGACGCGGTCAGACTGCGCGAGCTGGAGGAGCGCCGGGTCGCGCGTCCGATCGCGCCGCGCGGCGAGGCGTCACCCGTCGATGCCGTGACTTCCTCCGCGTCGGAGGCGGCTGGACGATCCCCGGTCGATCTCCCGGACGCCGGAACCGAGCGCCAGGGCACGCATGCCGCCGAGGTGTCGGATGCGGAGACGTCTGTTGCGGAGGGGGCGTCGGCCGACGCAGCCTCGCACGACATCGCCCCGCGCGTCCTCCCACTGCTGCGCGTGCACTGGCGGGCGGCCGCGATCGCCGTCGCGGTGCTGCTGATCGTCGGTGTGGGGTGCGGCTGGATGCTCTTCGGCAGATCCGGCACCGCTTCGGTCGCCCTGAGTGCGCAGCAGCAGGAATGGCAGAGCGCCCTGATCGCGGGTGGGCGCTACGATCAGGGATCCCTGCGCGCCCTCGCGGTGGAACAGGGCGCCGTCATCTGGGCGGCGACCAAGGACGACGGAGAGAGCACGTGCCTGCTCGTGGCGACATCCCCGTCGGCCCTGCCCACCTGCGAGCGCACCGAGACGGTCGAGAGGACGGGGCTCTTCGGCGCGGTCACGCTGGAGTCGAAGGACGAGATCAGACGCGAGCTCAATGTGCAGCTGATGTTCGCCCCCTCCGGGGAGCCCGCCGTCGCCGTCCACACGTCGGAGTACGGCCCCGGCACCACCAACGGCGTCATCTACGAGAACGCCGAGGAAGCGGAGAAGGCGAAGCGGATCGCCGGGCAGGGGTTCGAGATCAACTCGCTCTGGGTCATCGGCTACGACGGAGAGGTGCCGGTGTGGACGGGGATGGAGCTCGAGGGCTTCCAGACCTGCCTGATCTACGACGGCTCGGACGACCGCTTCCCGCGCGTCTGCGCGGATGCACTCACGATGCAGGAGCAGGGTGCCACGCTGGTGCTGAACGTGCTCGACGATGCGAGCGGCGAGCTCGTGCGCCTCGAGCTTCCGACCGCGAGCAACGGGAACTCCTCTCTGACGATCAGGCGTGAGGGGGGTGCTGGCCGTGCAGGGGGAGGCTGACGCCGACGAGCTCCGCGCGCTCCGGCGCAGGGCCTACGCCCGCGACGGTGTGGTGACGGATGACGAGCTCCGGCGGTTGCGTGAGCTCGAGGACGCTCGACGATCCGCGATGTCGACGAGCACGCCGACTCCTGCGGAGCCACTCGCGGTGAGCATCGGCCCGGAGCGTCCTCTGTCTGAGTCTGAGCCGGTGGATGCGCCTGAGCCGGTGGATGCGCCTGAGCCTGAGCCTGAGCCTGAGCTTGAGCCTGCGCCTGAGTCTGAGCCTGAGCCGGTGCCGGTGCCGGTGCCGGTGCCGGTGCCGGTGCCGGTGCCTGAGCTTGAGCCTGCGCCTGAGTCTGAGCCGGTGGATGCGCCACGGTCATGGGGCGCGGTTCGCCGTGCCCTTCGGCGCTATCGGTGGGGCGTGTCGGCGCTCGCCGTCCTGCTTCTGGCGCTCGGTACCGCCATCGGTGGGGTCGTGTTCGCGCCACGAGACGGGAGCATCCCGCTCACGGCAGCGCAGCAGGAACGCCGAGAGGTGCTCGCCGCGGCCGACTTCGACCCCGGCTCGCTCCGTGCTGTCGCTCGGGACGAGGAGGCCCTGGCGTGGTACGCGACCAAGGACGACGGCAGCATCGTGTGCGTGATCCTCGATGCGGGCGAACAGTCGCAGTCGAACTGTCTGCCGGTCGCCGACACCGGACGCGGCCTGAGCGTGTCGTTTCCCGTGCCGCTCGCCGCGCCGGACGACGACCCGGACGGCGACCCGCGTGGCGTGGGGGGTGTGAACGCCACGATGCTCGTATCGACGACGGGGGAGCCGATGGTCGTGCTCCAGCACTGGTCGATGCCCTCCACGGCGCCCTCGCAGTTCGCGGGCGACGAGCGCACGCGGGCAGAGGAACTGGTGGATGAGGGGTTCGCGTTCACGATCGAGATCGTGGGCTACTTCCGCACGGCCCCGGTGTGGGTCGGGGACCGTCTCTCGGACGAGGGCGAGATCGAGAAGTGCCTCGTCGTCGACGCCGTCGATCTGACGGCGTGCGCATCTCTCGACGCGGCAGCGGAATCCGGGATCGAAGCGCGGATCGATGACGTCGACGGGGCTTCCGGCGGGGTCGTCGGCTCGTCGGTGCTCGAGGCGCGGTTCACGAGGTGGCAGACGCCCTATCTGACCATCACCGACGCGCCGGTGACCGGCGCGGAGCCGGGGGATACCGTCCGGGTCGACGCGCCTCCCGGTGACCCCATCGTGGTCGAGCCGCCGGGTCGCGACGCGGAGCGTTGAGCGGGGGTCAGTTCGCTGCGGGCACCCGGTCGGCGAGGATCGCGCGGCGCTGATCGCCGATGCGGGCCAGGATGAGTGTCGCCTCCTGATCCCCACGCAGCGTGAGCTTCTTGCGGAAAGCGGCGGGATCCACGTCGACTCCGCGCTTCTTGATCTCCAGGCGCCCGATGCCCTGCGCCTGCAGGGCGGCGTTGATCGCCTTGGGGTGGGCCGGGAGGGTCTCGCGCACCCGGAAGGACTGCACGAAAGGACTCGTCAACGCCGCGTCGGAGGTCAGATAGGCGATGTGCTCGTCGAGCATCCCCGCCTCCAGGCTCCGGGCGACCTCGCCGATCAGCCGCGCACGGATCACGGCGCCGTCCGGTTCGTGCACGAACGCGCCGAGCTCGCGCACGGGTTCATCGGGGGCGTCCGCCGGCGCCGTCAGCTCGTGCGAGCGCTCGTCGCGGATCACGAGGGCCGCCCGCCGCACCCCTTCCCGGGCGAGCGCGCCGCTCCAGACGACCAGTTCGACCACGCTGCCGTCGGCGCTGACCCACTGCGCCTCGGCGTCGACCGGCAGAGCGTCGCGGTCGTGTGCCGGTCCGAGCTTGATACCGGTCGGATGGTGAGCCGCCACCTCGAATGCCCAGTCCAGCGAGGGGGAGTAGTCGTCGGCCGAGACGCGTCGGGTCTCGCTGTGACCCGAAGTGCGTCTGGCCGGGTCCATCCAGACCGCGCTCCCCGGGTCCAGCGACGAGAAGGCGTCTTCGGCCGTGCGATGGTCGACGACCGCGCTGTCGCCGAACGGGGCCAGGTTGTAGGCGGCGATCGCCGAGGTCACGTCGTCGGCATCGACGGCGCGCACATCGAGTCCGGCGCCGGCGAAGGCCAGGGCGTCACCGCCGATTCCGCAGCCGAGGTCGGCGACACGGGTGAAACCGGCGTGACGGATCCGCTGCGCATGCCGGGCTGCGACGCCCAGCCTCGTCGCCTGCTCCAGCCCCGCGCGGGTGAACAGCATGCGTGCGGCGAAGGGCCCGAACTTCGCGGTGGCCCTGGAGCGCAGGCGGGCCTGGCCGACGACGGCGGAGACCAGCTCGGGGGAGTGGCCGCCCGCGCGCAGCCGCGAGATGGTGCGGGCGACATCGGCGGTCGATTCGATGGGCCCGACCGCGTCGAGCAGTTCGAGACCGGCGGGGGTCAGCAGGGCGCGCAGCTCGGACATCTCCACCCGCTCAGCCTAATTGCCCGTGCGAGTCGTCGAACTGCGGCGCGCACTGGCACTCGCATTGCGTGAGTGCCAGCCGAGCGCCTAGACTGGATTAGCACTCTCGGGTTGAGAGTGCGAACAAGTCTTTCGTGTCAGCGTCAAGAAAGAAGAGGTAGACCGTGTCGGTTTCCATCAAGCCGCTCGAGGACCGCATCGTCATCAAGCAGGTCGAGGCCGAGCAGACCACCGCGAGTGGCCTGGTCATCCCCGACACCGCCAAGGAGAAGCCCCAGGAGGGCGAGGTCGTGGCGGTCGGCCCCGGCCGCATCGACGACAACGGCAACCGTGTTCCGCTCGACGTCGCTGTCGGCGACCGCGTGCTCTACAGCAAGTACGGCGGCACCGAGGTGAAGTTCGGCGCAGACGAGTTCCTCGTCCTGTCGGCTCGCGACGTCCTGGCGGTCGTCGTCCGCTGATCTGCGGAACCTGATTCCCGTCTCTCCTGAGGGGCGGGCAAGGCCATCGAAGGGGCCCGGATGCGTATCGCATCCGGGCCCCTTCTGCATCCGCCAGCGAGCGTCCGATTCCTGCCGAACTGCGATCGACGGGCCGGCGGCGCGGTTCGCGACGCCGCCGCGGGCATAGGGTTGTGCGGTGCCACCACAGACCACCCGCGCCGCGCAGACCGCCGGCGTCGCCTACGCCGGTGGGGCCTACCTCCTCTGGGGTGTGCTTCCCCTCTACTTCCTCCTCCTGGTTCCGACGGGGCCGTGGGAGGTCGTCGCCTGGCGCGTCCTGCTGTCGTTCGTCTTCTGCCTCCTGCTGCTCACGGTCATGCGTGGCTGGGCGGCGTTCGGCGTCATCATCCGGCAACCCCGGCTGCTGGGCTGGACGGCGCTCGCGGGGCTGCTGATCTACGTCAACTGGCAGGTGTTCCTGATCGGAACCCTCAGCGGCAACGTCGTCGAGACGAGTCTGGGCTACTTCATCAACCCGATCACGACCGTCCTGCTCGGCGTCTTCGTGCTGAAGGAGCGCATCCGCCGATTGCAGTGGGCGGCGATCGGCATCGCCGCGATCGCCGTCGTCGTGATCGTCGTCGCCTACGGGGAGTTCCCGTGGATCGCGCTGTCACTCACCGCGTCCTTCGGGGTCTACGGACTCATCAAGAAGAAGATCGGCCCTGCCGTCGATGCGGTCAGCGGTCTGACACTGGAGTCGTTCTGGCTGATCCCCATCGCGGTGGTGCAGCTGATCGTCGTCGCACAGACCACGGGGATCACGATGGGGACGAACGGTTGGGCGCACGCGCTGCTGCTGGCCTTCGCCGGTGTCGCCACGGCCGTCCCGCTGCTGCTCTTCGCCGCGGGGACCCGACGCATCAACCTCACCGTGATCGGCATGATCCAGTTCATCACCCCCGTGATGCAGTTCCTCATCGGCGTCCTGGTGCTGCATGAGCCGATGCCGGCCGAACGCTGGGCGGGCTTCATCATCGTGTGGATCGCGATCGGCGTCTTCATCGTCGACCTGCTGCTCGCCGCGCGTCGGGGGCGCAGGATTCCCCGGGCCGAACCCGCCTGATCCCCGGATTCATCCGCCGAGGGACCGGGTGTCGGATCGTTAACGCACCGAGATACTTGCGACCCCTGTGCGCGGGACTCACGCCCTAGTGTTAGAGCACCCGATTGTGGCCACAATCCACGTTCAGTTACGCAAGGGAGCATCATGAACGCATTGAAGGGCTCGCGCACAGCGAAGGTCTTCGCCGGGATCGCACTGATCAGTGCATCCGCCATCGTCATCGCCGGCTGCAGCAGCACTCCGAGCTCGGAGAGCGGCGGCAGCGACAAGCCCGCCGCCGATCTGACGCTCAAGCTCGGTTCGCTGCTTCCGCAGACGGGTTCGCTGGCGTTCCTCGGCCCGCCCATGGAGTCCGGTGTCGGGCTCGCCGTCCAGGAGGTCAACGACGCCGCCGCCGGCGTCACGATCGACCTGACGGCCGAAGACGAGGGCGACACCGACACCAAGGCCTACGAGACGTCGATCACCAAGCTGCAGGGCGCGGGCGTCTCCGCCATCGTCGGCGCCGCGGCGTCGGGCGTCTCCAAGCTCATCCTCGACGGCAACGTGAGCGCAGGCATCCTGCAGATCTCGGCGTCGAACACGTCGCCCGACTTCACCACGTGGGATGACAACGGCCTGTACTTCCGCACCGCCCCCAGTGACCTGCTGCAGGGCGAGGTGCTCGGCAACCTGATCGCCGAGGACGGCGCGAAGACGCTCGGCATCATCTACCAGAACGACGCGTACGGCACCGGCCTCAACGACGCCATCACGAAGACGTTCGAGAGCACCGGCGGCGAGGTCGTCGAGTCGGTCTCGTTCAACGTGGGCGACGCGCAGTTCGACGCGCAGGTCGAGTCGATCAAGGCGCAGAACCCCGACGCGGTCGCGATCGTGTCGTTCGACCAGTTCAAGACCATCGCACCGCTGCTGGTGAACGCCGGCATCTCGGCCGACAAGTTCTACATGGTCGACGGCAACCTGTCCGACTACGGCACGGAGATCCCGGTCTCGCTCGAGGGCGCGCAGGGAACCAAGGCCGGTCCTGCGCTCGCGGATGACTTCACCTCGCGTCTGCAGGACTACTGGACCGGCGAGGGCAACCCCGAGGTCAAGGACTTCACCTACGCGGCTGAGGCATACGACGCCGTCATCCTCGTGGCTCTGGCGTCGCTGGCGGCGGGCTCCACCGAGGGCGCGGACATCGCGGCCAAGATGCAGGAGGTCTCGGGCGGTTCCGGCGACGGCAAGAAGTGCACCAGTTTCGCCGAGTGCGCCAAGATCATCAACGACGGCGGCACGGCCGACTACGACGGCTACTCCGGCGACATCACCTTCGATGAGGCCGGCGACCCGCAGGGCGCATCGATCGGCATCTACAAGTACGGTGCCGACAACATGATCACCCGCACCAACTGATCAGACGATCACATGACGAAGGCCCCGGATCCGATCCGGGGCCTTTGTCGTGTGATGTCCTGTCGTGGTGTCGCCGCGTCGGCGTCGGCGGTTCAGGCCGCGTCGGTGCCGAGCGTTCCGAGGTAGAGACCGATCACCTTCGGGTCGTTCAGCAGATCCCGACCGGTGCCCTCGTGGGCATCCTTGCCCTGGTCGAGCACATACCCGCGGTCGCAGATCTGCAGGCAGCGTCGGGCGTTCTGCTCCACCATGATCGTCGTGACGCCGGCCTTGTTGATGTCGGACACCCGGATGAACGCGTCATCCTGACGCACGGGGGAGAGACCTGCCGACGGCTCGTCGAGCAGCAGAACCGACGGGTCCATCATCAGCGCGCGCGACATCGCGACCATCTGCCGCTCGCCGCCGGAGAGGGAGCCTGCGCGCTGCTTGAGCCGCTTTCCCAACTCGGCGAAGATGCCGGTCACGAATTCGAGCCGCTCCGTGTAGATCTTGGGGTTCTGGTAGAGCCCCATCTGCAGGTTCTCCTCGATCGAGAGAGAGGGGAAGACGTTGTTCGTCTGCGGAACGAAGGCGACCCCGCGCCGGACGAGCTTGTCGGCTTTCAGGCCCACGATGCTCTCGCCCTTCACCGTGATGTCGCCGCTGCGTACGTTCACCAGACCGAAGATGGCCTTCAGCAGGGTCGACTTGCCGGCGCCGTTCGGGCCGATGATCCCGATCAGTTCCCCCTGGCGGGCGATGAGGTTCGCACCGTTGAGGATGTTCACTCCGGGGAGGTATCCGGCATGGACATCGGTCAGCTCGACGACGACGTCGTCCTGCGGCACGGCCTGCGGTGCGTTGGTCGGCGTCTCCGCGCTCATGCGCTGCCCTTCCCCTCGGTCCCGGAGACCGGATCGCTCGCTTCGAGCTCGGCCTCCGCTTCTGCTTCGATCTTCTCGCGGAGTCTGACCGCCGCGGCGTCCTCGAGCACGGGGATGCGCCCGGTGACCGCTCCCAAGTCGAGGTCCTGATGCGCACCGAGGTAGGCATCGACGACCGCCGGGTTCTCCATGACCTCGTCGGGAGGCCCTTCCGCGACGACGCGGCCCTCGGCCATCACGATCACCCAGTCCGCGATGTGGCGGACCATGTGCATGTCGTGCTCGACGAAGAGCACGGTCATCCCCTGCTCCTTCAAGTCGAGGATGTGGTCGAGAAGCGATTGTGTGAGGGCGGGATTGACGCCGGCCATCGGCTCGTCGAGCATCACCAGCGTCGGATCGCTCATCAGCGCTCTGGCCATCTCGAGGAGCTTGCGCTGACCGCCCGAGAGCGACGCGGCGAAGTCCTTCTCCTTGGCGTCGAGCTTGAAGCGTGTCAGCAGTTCCCGTGCCTTGCCTTCGATCTCGGTGTCCTGTGCGCGCCAGAGGAAGGGGAACAGGCTCGACCAGAAGCCCTCGCCGCGCTGATGCGGAGCACCGAGCTTCATGTTCTCGAGGACGGTCAGCAGCGAGAGCGACTTGGTCAGCTGGAACGTGCGCACCTGCCCCATCCTGGCCACCTTGAACGACGGCACTCCGGAGAGGCTGGTGCCGTCGAACGACCAGGTGCCGCTGTTGGGCTTGTCGAATCCGCAGAGCAGGTTGAAGAGCGTCGTCTTGCCCGCGCCGTTCGGGCCGATCAGAGCGGTGATCGCGCCACGGGGCACTTCGAGGTGATCGACGTCGACGGCGGTCAGGCCACCGAAACGACGCTGGACCGCATCGATGACGAGGATCGGATCCACCTTGGCGACGCCGGGCTTGACCTCTCCCTTGGTCAGGCCGGTCGTCTTCGGGCGGCGGATGCTCCCCGTGGACGGCGCAGCCGTCGCGGCGTCATCGCCGGGGCCGGGGACCTGTTCGGGGGTCAGTTCATTTGACAAAGGTCATCTCCCTCTTGTCGCCGAGGATGCCCTGGGGGCGGAAGATCACGAGCAGCATGAGCGCGATGCCGACGAAGACGAACACCAGCGTCGATGCCTGGCTGTCGGACATCGGCAGCAGCCCTGCTTTCGCCATCGAGGGGAGCAGGTTGGCCATGAAGGCGAACACCACCCAGAACAGCACCGCTCCCAGCGTGGGGCCGAACACCGTGGCCGCGCCGCCGAGAAGGAGGATGGTCCACAGGAAGAACGTCAGCGACGTCGAGTAGCTGCCGGGGACGACCGCGGAGGGGAGTACGAAGATGATCCCGCCCGCGGCGCCGATCACACCACCCACCACGAGCGCCTGCATCTTATAGGCGAAGACGTTCTTGCCGAGCGAGCGCACCGCGTCCTCGTCCTCGCGGATGCCCTTGAGCACACGACCCCACGGGCTGCGCATCAGCGCCCACACCAGGAGGATGGCGACCGCCAGGACGATCACGCCGAAGACGCGGTTCCAGAGATCGTTCGCGCTGTACATCCAGGGGCCGAACCCGTAGGTGCCCGTGGGGATGGGGTTCGCATCGCGGAATCCGCCGTTGTACTGCGCGAGGCCGTCGGCGCTGTTGGTCCATTCGTCGAACAGCTGCGTCGTGAACAGGAGGCGGACGATCTCACCGGCCGCGATCGTCGCGATCGCGAGATAGTCGGCACGCAGGCGCAGCGTCGGGATGCCCAGGAGGACGGCGAAGAACGCGCCGCCGAGCAGACCGATGAGCATGCCGATCCACCAGGGCAGGCCGAAGCTCAGCACCGAGATGGCGTAGCCGTAGCCGCCGATGGCCATGAAGGCGGCCATGCCGAAGTTGAGCAGACCCGCGTATCCGAAGTGCACGGCGAGGCCGGTCGCCGCGAGGGCGTAGGCGATCGTGACCGGGCTGAACAGGTAGACGGCCGTGTTCGAGAAGATGCTTCCGAAGTCCATGGTGATCAGCCCAGCCTTTCCCTGCGTCCGAGCAGACCCTGCGGTCTCACGAGGAGGATGACGATGAGCACCACGAGAGCGCTCGCATACTTCAGGTCCGACGGGATCCAGAGGGTCGAGACCTCGACCGCGATGCCGACGATGAGGGAGCCGACGAGGGCGCCGAACGCCGTGCCGAGACCGCCCAGCGTGATGGCGGCGAAGATCAGCAGCAGCATCTGCATGCCCATGTCCCACTTCACACCCGGGCGGAAGTAGGCCCAGAGGATGCCGGAGATCGCGGCCAGTGTTCCGGAGAGGATCCAGACGTAGCGGATGACCCTGTCGACGTCGATGCCGGAGGCGGCGGCGAGCTGGGGGTTGTCGGAGATCGCTCGCGTCGCCTTGCCGATCCGCGTGCGTGTCAGGAAGAACGCCACCGCCAGGATCACGACGATGCTCACGCCCATCGCGATCATGTCGATGTAGGACAGCGAGATCGGACCGAACTGGATCGGCGTGGGGCTGGCGCCGGGGAGCTGGTACGTGCCTCCGCCGATGATGAACTGGAATGCGTAGCGGAGGGCCAGGGAGAGTCCGATGCTGACGATCATGAGCTGGACGACACCGAGCCCACGTCGCCGCAGCGGACGCCAGATCCCCGCATCCAGCGCCCAGCCGAACAGGCCGCCGCCGATGACGGCCGCGGCGATGCCGAGCCAGAGCGGGAGATGCCAGAACGTGGTCGTGACCAGGGCGACGAGACCGCCCCACGTCACCATCTCCGCGTGCGCGAAGTTCGACAACCGGGTGGTGCCGTAGATGAGCGCGGCACCCATCGAGGCGAGTGCGAGCAGGAGACCGAAGTTCAGGCCGCCGACCAGTCGCGAGAGCAGCTGGTCGATGAAGGAGACCGTGACCCGCTGGCCCTCGCCGAGGAACAGATTCATGATCTTGGTCCCGGTGAGACCGAACTCGACCTCGAAGGAGGCTGTCGTCCCCGCGATCGGCTGCGTTCCCTCCGGCAACTGGGTCGCGTCGACGATCACGCCCTCGGGCAGGGTCGACTCGTCGACCGTCAGGGTGTACTTCTCCTTCTCGGGCACGTAGAGACGCCATTTGCCTTCGGCGTCGGTCTCGGTCTCACCCTTGAAGCCCTTGCCCTCGATGGACATGACGACGCCTTCGACAGGTTGATCATCGAAGGTGACGACACCGGCGAAGTAGAACTCCGTGACCTCCTGCCCGTCGTCCGTCGTCTCGGCCGAAGCCGATGAGGGGGGCAGGAACACGAACGCGGTGAGCGCCATGAGGATAGCGAGCAGCGCGACCACCCAGGGGCGCTTTCGCTGCACGGCGATTGTTGTGGGTCCCACGCAACCTCCACTTTGAGTGCTGTGTCTCCGCGGTGTCGGGTCGACCGCGGGGATGGACGACGCACTTGAGCGTAATGCGCGATCGGCGATTCGCCTACGGTCCCTGCCAACAGTCCGGTAACGACGGGGCTCTGGGAATGTTCTCGGGCGTGTCTCGCTTAGAATCTTCATACGGGCCGCGGCCCCGCACCGGCCGACGTCGACCACCCCCTCGCACTCGGACATGCGCGACTCGCGCAGAAGGAGAATCCATGGAACAGCACGATCCCTTCGGCTTCGTCGGACTGACGTACGATGACGTGCTGCTGCTCCCCGGGCACACCGACGTGATCCCCAGCGAGGCCGACACCTCGTCGCGGATCACGCGCCGCATCTCGGTCGCCACCCCGCTGCTGTCGAGCGCGATGGACACGGTCACCGAATCCCGCATGGCGATCGCCATGGCCCGTGAGGGCGGCATCGGCATCCTGCACCGTAACCTCTCCATCGCCGACCAGGCCGCGCACGTCGACCGCGTCAAGCGCAGCGAGTCTGGCATGATCACCGACCCCATCACGACGACGCAGGATGCGACCGTCGAAGAAGTCGACAACCTCTGCGCGAAGTACCGCATCTCCGGTCTTCCGGTGGTCGACGACGAAGGAAAGCTGGTCGGCATCATCACGAACCGCGACATGCGGTTCGTCTCGGGCTTCGAGCGTCAGACCACCTTCGTCAAGGACGTCATGACGCGGGAGAACCTCGTGACCGCTCCCGTCGGCGTCGCCGCGGGCGAGGTCATCGCGCTGTTCGCCAAGCACCGTGTCGAGAAGCTGCCGCTCATCGACGGCGACGGCAAGCTCGCCGGCCTCATCACCATCAAGGACTTCGACAAGAGCGAGAAGTACCCGCTCGCCACCAAGGACGACCAGGGCCGCCTGCGCGTCGGTGCCGCCATCGGCTTCTTCGGCGATGCCTGGGAGCGTGCGGAGGCGCTGCGCGACGCCGGTGTCGACGTGCTCGTTGTCGACACCGCCAACGGGCAGTCGCAGGGCGTCATCGACCTCGTCCGCCGTCTCAAGGCCGACACCTCGTTCGAGCACATCGACATCATCGGCGGCAACGTCGCGACCCGCGAGGGCGCCCAAGCGCTGGTCGACGCGGGCGTCGACGCCGTCAAGGTCGGTGTCGGTCCCGGGTCCATCTGCACCACGCGCGTCGTCGCCGGTGTGGGCGTCCCGCAGGTCACCGCGGTCTACGAGGCGTCGCTCGCCGCGCGTCCCGCGGGGGTTCCGGTGATCGCCGACGGCGGACTGCAGTACTCGGGTGACATCGCCAAGGCCCTGGTCGCCGGTGCCGACGCCGTGATGCTCGGCTCGCTCCTGGCCGGAACCGACGAGTCCCCGGGCGAGATCGTCTTCCAGTCCGGCAAGCAGTTCAAGCAGTACCGCGGCATGGGCTCGCTGGGCGCCATGCAGACCCGTGGCAAGCAGACCTCGTACTCCAAGGACCGCTACTTCCAGGCCGACGTCCCCAGCGACGACAAGCTGATCCCCGAGGGCATCGAGGGGCAGGTGCCGTACCGCGGTCCGCTCTCCGCCGTGGCCTATCAGCTGGTCGGCGGACTGCGTCAGTCGATGTTCTACGTCGGCGCGCGCACCATCGAAGAGCTCAAGACGCGTGGCAAGTTCGTGCGCATCACCTCGGCGGGGCTCAAGGAGTCGCACCCGCACGACGTGCAGATCGTGGTCGAGGCGCCGAACTACAAGAAGTAGCCGCCACAGACGACGAGAGGGACCGGATGCGTGTCGCATCCGGTCCCTCTCGTCTTCTCGTCGGGGGTGGCTCAGCCGCACCGGTAGGTGACGCCGTCGACCTCCCATACGCCGGTGCCCAGCTCGGCACACATGCCGATGAGGCCGGCGATGACCGTCGCGAACAGGATGATCCCGATGATGCCGGCGATGGTCAGGATCGCGCCGATGATGATGCCGGCGATCGCGAGTCCCTTCGGCTGCCCCGCCTTGCCGAGCTTCACGACGGCGACGATGCTCAGGATGAGGCCGATCGGTGCAGCCACGAACGCGAGGACGAGGCCGATGATGGACAGCACGCGTCCAGGAGGGGTCGGTTCCGGCTGCGGATACGCGGGTGCTGCGGGAGCCGGGTATCCGGAGGCGGGTGCCGCGCCCGGAGCGGTATCCCAGGTCGGTGCCGAGGCGGGCGGAGGCGGAGTGGGGGCGGCTGCCGGCGGCGGCACCGGGTTCGAGGAGTCGGGCGCTGGCGGTTCGGGGAACGGGGGGTTGGTCATGTGCTTTCCTGTCGACGAGGCGGGAGGGAACGCACGGGCGGTCCCGGTTGCCCCCGAGCGTAGCGACCGCCCCACGACCGCACCATCCCCTCCGCGCCGTGGACCTCCGGTCGGCCTCTTCCGTCTGCGTGCGGGGCGGCGTAGCGTTCCGGTATGTGTCGGAACATCGTCCCGTTGAACAACCTCGAACCCGCAGCGACCGATGAGGAATGCCACGACGCCGCCCTGCAGTTCGTGCGCAAGATCGCCGGGACCACGACCCCGTCGAGAGCCAACCAGCCGGCGTTCGACAGCGCCGTCGGTGAGATCGCCGTGGTCGTCAGCCGGCTCCTGAGCGAGCTCGTCACCACGGCGCCGCCGAAGAATCGCGAAGACGAAGCGGCGAAGAGGCGGGCCCGATCCGCTGAGCGGTACGAGGCGATCCGGGTCTTCCAGGAGGAGAAGCGCGCGGCCCGCGCCGGAGCGTAGGAGAGGCGCCGTCGCCAGGACGGTGCCGTATGCCAGAATCGACATACCCCGCTCGACTTTCCCTGCGGACCCGGTGTTGAAGGGCATCGAGATCGCGTGACCGACCCCCATCGGTCAGGGAACCTCCCCAAGGAGAGCTGTACATGGAGGAATCCCCTCGCGTTCTCGTCGTCGATGACGATCCGGACGTCGCCCTGCTCGTGAAGACCGTGCTCGAGCGGCGAGCCGGCTGCATCGTCGACGTCGCCGAAGACGGCCGTTCGGCTGTGGAGCGCGTCGCCGAAGTGCGTCCGGACGTCGTCGTCACCGACATCGAGATGCCGGGACTCAACGGGCTCGAACTGCTCGCCGAGTTGCGGAAGACGGTTCCCTCGGTTCCGGTCGTGGTGATGACCGCCCACGTCTCGGTGGAGTACGCCGTCTCTGCTCTGCGGGCGCAGGCGGATGAGTTCCTCACCAAGCCGCTCGACAACGGCAAGCTCGTGGAGGCGGTCACCCGTCTCGTCGAAGAGGGGCGGCGACGCCGTGAAGAGGCGCGCAAGCCCGAGCGGGTGCTCGCGATCGGTGCGCACCCCGACGACGTCGAGATCGGCGTCGGCGGGCTGCTCTCGGCGCACGCCGCGGCTCACGATGAGATCACCATCCTCACGCTCTCCCGCGGGGCCAGAGGGGGCGACGCCGACAGCCGTCAGAACGAATCCCTGGCCGCGGCCGACATGTTGGGCGCCCGTCTGTTCCTGAAGGACCTCGTCGACACGGAGATCTCCGGAGGCGGCTCCACGGTGCGGATCATCGAAGAGATCGTGCAGGAGATCCAGCCGACGATCGTCTACACGCATTCGAGTCACGACCGCCATCAGGATCACCGCGCCGTGAGCGAGGCCACCATCGTCGCGACGCGGCGCGTGGGCACCGTTGCCTGCTACCAGAGCCCGTCCTCCACGATCGACTTCCGTCCCACGAGGTTCGTGCGCATCGACCACTACCTCGACGAGAAGCTGCGGCTGCTGGAGCGCTTCGGATCGCAGACCGCGAGCCGCGACTACCTGGCGCCCGAGTTCGTCACCGCAACGGCCCGGTACTGGTCGAGGTTCGGCGGAGGCACCGCGGTCGAACCTCTCGAAGTGGTCCGCGAGACCGCCGAGTTCATCGGCGCCCACGAACTCACGCGACGGGAGAGCTGATGACCAAGCGGGTGCTGGTGACCGGTGCCGGGGGACCGGCAGGAGTGGCGGTGATCCGGTCGCTGCTGCGCCGATCCGATCTGACCGTGTTCGCCGCCGACATGGACGGCTGGGCGAGCGGCATCTACCTGGTTCCACCGGCGCAGCGGCGTCTGGTGCCGCCGGGAAGGGACGCCGACTTCGTACCGGCGATCGCCCGCCTGGCCGCGGAAGACGGCCTCGACCTGGTGATCTCGACCGTCGACGTCGAGCTCATCGCGCTCGCCGAGCGTCGAGAGGAGCTGGCCCCCGCTGTCCTGGCCGCTCCGTCGGCGGACACCCTGAACACCGCGCTCGACAAGCTCGCGCTCGCCGAGCGCTGCGCGCCGACCGGACACACCCCGCGCACGGTTCTCGCCGGACGTGACGCCGAGGCCGTCGACTGGGAGTTCCCGGTCTTCGCCAAACCGCGTCAAGGCGCGGGAAGCCGTGGCGTGCGGCTCGTCCCCGATCGCGCGGCTCTCGAGGCGCTGCCGACGGACGAGGGACTCATCGTGCAGGACTTCCTCCCGGGGGAGGAGTACTCGGTCGACGTCATCGCGGATGCCGCCGGCAACGTCGTCGCGGCCGTGCCCCGCACCCGTGCCCGGGTCGATTCCGGCGTGGCGATCGCCGGGCGCACCGTCCGCGACCCGGAGCTCGAGGAGACGGCGGCATCGATCGCGCGTGCGATCGGACTGGTCGGCGTCGCAAACGTGCAGCTGCGGCGCGATCGCACCGGTCGTGCCGTGCTGCTCGAGGTCAATCCGCGCTTTCCCGGGGCCCTGCCGCTGACGATAGCCGCGGGCGTCGACATCCCGTCGCTCGTGGCCGACCTGTTCCTGGGGCGCGAGCTGCCGGTGCAGGTACCGTTCCGTGAGGTCGCTTCCGTGCGCTTTCTGGAGGACGTGATCGTCGAGATCGAAGACGTGCTGGTCTCCGCCCATGCAGGGCACCAGGAGGAGCTGTGAGCCACGCTCTGCTTCGCGGCGATCACCACGTCCACTCGACGTTCTCGGACGATGCCGTATCGACGCTCGCCCAGAACGTCGAGGCGGCAGCGGCCGCGGGACTCACCACTCTGCGTCTGGTCGATCACGTGCGACAGGGCACCACCTGGGTGCCGGAGTACCTCGCTGCGGTGCGGGCCCTCCGGGTGCCGGATGGTCTCGCGGTGCTCACGGGAGTGGAGGCGAAGATCCTCGACGCCGCGGGAACGCTGGACATCCCGACGCTCCCGGACGGGATCGACCGCATCCTCATCGCCGATCATCAGTTCCCCGGTGCGGCCGGTCCTCTCGGGCCCTCGGCGGTCCGGGAGCGGATCGCCGCCGGCTGGGCGACCGACGATGTGCTCGATCAGCTCGTCGAGGCGCTCGTCGCTACGATGCGCCGGTACCCGGGGAACCAGCTCGCGCACTGCTTCTCGATCCTGCCGAAGATCGGCCTGTCTGAAGACGATCTCGGCCCGGAGCGGACGGAAGCCTGGGCCCGGGCCGCCGCCGAGACCGACACCCTCGTCGAGGTCAACGAGAAGTGGGGGTGCCCCGGCGTCCCGGCACTGACCGCCCTGCGGCGCGTCGGCGGCGAGATCGTCGCCTCCACCGACAGTCATGACGCCTCGGAGGTCGGCCGATACTCCCGGGTGATCGCGTTGCTCGACGCGATGGAGGTGTCGTGATGACGGATCTCTCGGTGCTGGAGGCCGTGCTGGTCATCGTCCTCCTGCTCTGCGTGCTGGTGGGAACGCTGCCCGTGATCAATACCGGGCTGCAGTTCCTCGTGCTGCCGCTGCACGCGTTCCGCAATCACTACGGCAAGGCGGCGCCGTACCACCCGCACGTCGCCGTCATCATCCCGGCCTGGAACGAAGGCGCGGTGATCGGTCCGGCCATCGAACGACTGCTGCAGCTGGAGTATCCCGCCGAACGCCTCCGGGTCTTCGTCGTCGACGATGCGTCCACGGACGACACCCCGGCGATCGTCGGCGCGAAGGCGCAGGCCCATCCGGGTCGCGTCGTGCACCTGCGGCGCGAGAAGGGTGGCGAGGGCAAGGCGCACACGCTCAACCACGGTCTCGATGTGGTCCTCGCCGACTCGTGGACCGAAGCGGTGCTCATCATGGATGCGGACGTGATCTTCGCGCGCGACTCGCTGCGCAAGCTCACCAGGCACCTCGCCGACGAGAAGGTCGGCGCGGTGACGGCGTACATCGCTGAGGGCAGCCGCGACCGCAACTACCTCACCCGGTTCATCGCGATCGAGTACGTGATCGGCCAGCTCTCCGCCCGCCGGGTGCAGAACGTGGGCGGTGCGATCGCCTGCCTCGCCGGTGGCGCGCAGCTGCATTCGCGGGCGAACCTCGAGGCCATCGGGGGACGCATCCCGACGGGCACGCTCGCCGAAGACACCATGACGACCTTCGAGGGTCAGCTCAAGGGACGTCGGATGGTCTTCGAGCCGCACGCGGTCGTGCTGGCCGAGGAGCCGCGCACGATCGACAGCCTGTGGAAGCAGCGGTTGCGCTGGGCGCGGGGCAACGTGCAGCTGACCTCGATCTACCGCAAGCTCTGGTTCCGCCCGAGCCGCGAACACAACCTGGGCAGCTTCGGTTTCGGGCTGGCCTGGTTCACGATCCTGCTGCTGCCCGCCTTCATGCTGCTCGCGGCTGCGGGGATGCTCGCACTGCTCGTCCTGCACAGCGACATCGCCGAGTTCGTCTTCCGCTTCATGTGGATCTCCGCGGCCTGCATCTACCTCTTCTCGATGCTCTACTCCGTGCAGCTCGACCCGCGGACCGGCAGACATTCCTGGCGCGAGGCGATCATGTTCCCGGGGCTCGGTGCCCTGATCCTGATGGCGATCGCCCTCTTCCCCTGGGCATTCGAATCGCTCCTGACCGCCGTCGGGCTGGGGCTGACGGATCAATCCCGCTTCGTCTGGGCCGTGATCTTCTACCTGTGGGGCCCGATCTCGATGCTCGGCATCTGGCTGGCGCGCGCGGTGGAGCCTCTTCCCGGTGGACGGTTCTTCGCCGGTCTGCTGCTGTACATCTGCGGATACGGGTCGCTGCTGTGTGCGATCACCGTGGACTCCTACATCAAAGAATGGCGTCGAGCCGACGCCTCCTGGATCAAGACCGAGAAGATCGGACGTGTCGACTCATGACCGCAACCCCGTCGCACGATGCCGAAGTCGAGGAGATCGCCGCGGACGCCCGACGCGAGCGGCGACTGATCCCTCAAGCCCTGCTCGCCCTGGTCGTCGTCGTCATCATCGTCGTCGTGCGAGAGCTGTTCCTTCGATGACCGGGAGGCCGCTGGCCCTCGTCGTCGAGGACGCTCCCGACCAGGCCGCCCTGCTGCGTCGATACCTCGATCGTGAGGGCTTCGACGTGTTCATCGCCCGCGACGCGGAGTCGGCGATCGCGGCGTTCCCCGAGATCGATCCCGTGCTGGCGGTGCTCGACCTCATCCTTCCCGGCATCTCGGGTCAGGAGTGCGCGCGGCTGGTCCAGGAGCGGTTCCCCGAGTGCTTCCTCGTGATCAGCTCCGTGCTCGACGCCGCCGACTATCCGCCGGCCGATGCCGCCCTGCCGAAGCCGATCACCGGCTCCGACCTGCACGCCATCGTGGGGACGGTGCGGCGATGAGGGCGACTCCGCTCGACCGGGCGGAGAACCGCTGGTATCAGGTCTTCGACAACCCGAGCCCGCTGCTCAAGCAGGCACCGACGGTCATCGCGACCGTCATCGCGGCGATCTTGACCTGGTGGGTCCCCGACCTGCCGATCACGCACGTCGCACCGGCCGTGGCGGGAATCGCGGTGGTCCTCGCGGCGACCGCGTTCGCCGCCGTGCTCACCGCGCGCGGCACGATCGACGGGTGGGCCGTCCTCCTCATCCCCATCGTCGATATCGCCGGGCTCGGCCTCTTCCGCACCGGCACCGGTGGCGCCACCTCGCTCTTCTCCTCGCTCGTGCTCCTCCCCGTGGTCTGGCTGGCCGCGGCGCCCGGAATCCGCTGGGTGTTCGTGGTCGGCGGGCTGACCTCGATCGCCCTGCTCATGCCATACTTCACCGACCCGCCCGAGACCTCGGTCGAATGGCTGCGCGGTGTGGTCGGACCGCTCGTGTTCTCGGCGGTGGCGGCGGTCATCAACCAGCTCTCGAGACAGCAGCGCATGCGCGTGGAGCAGGCGGAGGAGCTCGTCGCCGAACGCACAAGGGCGCTGTCGGAGAACGTCGCGATGATCGTGCAGCTGCGCGACAAGGAGCGTCAGTACCGTGAGCTGCTCGACTCGTTCGAGAGCCTCTGGTCGTCCATCACGGCACAGGCGGTGATCGCCACGGATCGGCGCGGCATCGTGACGGCGTGGAACCCCGGCGCGGTGCGGCTTCTCGGGCTGCCGGTCGACGAGGCGCTCCGCGACGTGCGCATCGATCGCTTCTTCTCCACCGCCGTGCTCTCGATGCTCGCCGCGGAGAACGCGCAGGACGCGCAGGTCGTGCGGGGGAATCCTCCGCGGGATGCCGAGCTCGCCGCCGGGATCGAAGCGCTGTTCGCGCAGGCCGATGCCGGGTCGACGGTGGACAGCGACATCGAGGTGGTCACGGCAGGGGGCACCACGGTTCCGGCGCGCGTGACGGTCAGCCCCCACAAGGACGGCGCCGGCGCACAGCAGGGCTACCTCTTCGTGCTGACCGACGAGACCAGGGCCGTCGAGGTCGCCCGCATGAAGGATGAGTTCGTGGGGATGATCTCGCACGAGCTCCGCACGCCTCTCAGCGCGATCATCGGCTTCCTCGATCTGCTCCAGAACGATCCGGGGCAGCCGCTCACCGATGACCAGCAGGAGTTCGTCGGCATCATCGAGCGCAACGCGCAGCGTCTGCTCACCCTCGTGGGCGATCTGCTCTTCACGGCGCAGGTCGAGTCGGGGCGGTTCCCGCTCGAGCGCGAGGAGACCGACGTCGCCGAGTTGGTGCGATCGGCCGTGACGTCGGCCGGGCCGCATGCGCAGCGCGAGGGCATCGATCTCGTGGCCGAAGTCGGGACGGATGCGATCCCCGTCTTCGTCGACGCTGGTCGCATCGGGCAGGCCATCGACAATCTGCTCTCGAACGCCATCAAGTTCACGCCGCGAGGCGGTACGGTCACCGCTCGGGTGCGGACGCTCGACGGAGGCGTGGAGTTCTCGATCGCGGACACCGGAGTGGGCATTCCGGTGGACGAGCAGGGGATGCTCTTCACCCGCTTCTTCCGTGCATCGACCGCGACGCGCAACGCGGTGCCGGGGGTGGGGCTCGGCCTCACGATCACCCGGGCCATCGTGCTGGCGCATGGGGGGACGATGGACGTGACGAGTCAGGAGGGTGTCGGGACGGAGTTCCGCTTCTTCCTGCCGGCTGCGCCTCGTACCGAAGTGCTGATGAGCCTGAGCCGGCCCGACTGAGTCCCTCATCGAGCTGGGGGTGGTACTCTCGGGGCATGGGTACCACATTCGTTGCACCGATGGGCGACCGTGGGCGTCTGGTGGTCCCTGCCGAGCTCCGTGCCCGTCAGCACTGGGAGCAGGGGGTTCCCCTGCTCATGATCGAGACGGCGGGAGGCGTGATTCTCGTCACCCGGGAGCAAGCCAAGGCGCTGGTGAGGTCGCAGCTGGAAGGGAAGGACGCTCTCGAGTCCCTTCTTGCAGAGCGACGCCGATCAGCGAACTCCGAGGACGCGGCTGCGTGATGGTGGTCGATGCGTCAGCGCTCCTCGCGTTCCTGCAGGGAGAACCGGGCGCCGATCGGGTCGAGGAAGTCCTCGATGAGTCGGTGATCGGAGCGGCGAACTGGTCGGAGCTCGCGCAGAAGGTGCGCGCAGCCGGTGCCGATTGGGGGTCGCTTCCGGTTTGCTGCTCAGCTATCGAGTGCGGGTGGAACCCGTGTCTCAGCGCGACGCCGAAGCCGCCGCGGAGTCATGGGAGCGCGGGAGCGGGCTCTCACTGGGAGATCGGTTGTGTCTCGCACTCGCGCAACGTCTCGACATGCCCGTTCTCACGGCGGACCGCGCGTGGGGCGAGTCCGAGCGCATCGAGCAGCTGCGACGCTGACCCGAGCGGAGAACTTCTCGGCGTCGTGACGCTGCGTGTCCCGGTGTGAAGCCGGATGACGAATGGCCGGCAGCGCACGCGGGATGGCCGCTACCGTCGGGCCATGACTCTTCTCCAGGACCAGCTCGCCGGTGTCGCCGATGTCACACCGCCCGAGCGCGCGCAGCGCCTCACCGACGCCGGATCGGCGTGGAACGACCGGATCGCAGCGGACGACGCCAATGCCCGGCTGACGTATCGGGTCACTGGGCGCGGCATCGGCTCCGTGGCGACCGAGATCCGCGCAGGCAAGCACCGCTTCATCGTCGACGAGCCGGGCGCGCTCGCGGGTGACGACGTGGCGGCCAGCCCGGTCGAGTATGCGCTGGGTGCGCTCGTCTCGTGTCAGGTGGTCGTGTACCGGCTCTACGCCCAGGCTCTCGGGCTCACGATCGACGGGATCGAGATCACTGCGGAGGGTGACCTCGACGTGCGCAAGCTGTTCGGCCTCGACGAGTCGGGGCGTGCAGGATTCCACGACGTGCGGGTGGCGGTCGACATCACCGGCCCGAACACCCCGGAGGAGTACGAGAACCTGCGTACCGTCGTCGACGCGCACTGCCCCGTGCTCGATCTCTTCGCCGCGCCCGTGCCGACGTCGAGCGTTCTGGTCTGACCGTTCGGAGCATCTCCGGCCGCGGTGTGGAGCATGCCCGCTCCTGCTGATAGCCTGGTCGGCTCGGCATGCGCGGGCGGAAGGACGGCCACGCACCGTGGGCTCTATCGATGTATCCAGCGTCTCCTTGACGCTCCCCGACGGCAGACCTCTTCTCGACGAGGCGAGTTTTCGCGTCGGCGCCGGCTCGACGAGCGCGCTGATCGGCCCGAACGGCGCGGGCAAGACCACCCTGCTCCGCATCATCCGCGGCGATCAGACGGCCGATGACGGCGTGGTGACGATCGACGGCGGACTCGGCGTGATGGACCAGTTCGTCGGTCACGGCGAGGCGGGCGAGACCGTCCAGCAGCTCCTGGTGCGGGTCGCTCCTGCACGCATCCGCACGGCGGCCGAAGGGCTCGAGGCGGCGGAGAACGCGCTGATCGAACGCGATGAGCACGACACGCAGATGGCCTACGCGTCGGCGATCGCCGAGTATGCGGATGCCGGAGGCTACGAGCACGAGACCGTCTGGGACCAGTGCACGATCGCTGCCCTCGGGGTGCCGTACGAGCGGGCGCGGTATCGCGAGCTCACCACGCTCTCCGGGGGTGAGCAGAAGCGGCTCGCGCTCGAGGCGCTGCTGCGGGGGCCCGACGAGGTGCTGCTGCTCGACGAGCCGGACAACTACCTCGACGTG
This sequence comes from Microbacterium maritypicum MF109, assembly GCF_000455825.1. Classification (GTDB taxonomy): domain Bacteria; phylum Actinomycetota; class Actinomycetes; order Actinomycetales; family Microbacteriaceae; genus Microbacterium; species Microbacterium maritypicum_A. Next base: position 158,863 of record NZ_ATAO01000101.1, on the reverse strand, counting down.
CCCACCAAGCGCTGGCTCGAGGAACAACTGCGTCAGACGCCCAAGACCGTGCTGCTGGTGTCGCACGACCGCGAGCTGCTCGCTCGTGCGGCCGATCGGCTCATCACCCTCGAACCCGGGGGAGCCGGCGCGACGGCCTGGGTGCACGGTGGCGGCTTCGGCACCTACCAGCAGGCGAGGACCGACCGGATGGACCGGCTCGACGAGCTGCGCCGGCGCTGGGACGAGCAGCACGAGAAGCTGCGCACCCTGGTGGCGAACCTCAAGGTGAAAGCCTCGGCGAACGACGGTTTCGCGTCGCGGTATCAGGCGGCGCAGACCCGTCTGCGCAAGTTCGAGGAAGCCGGCCCGCCCGAGGAGCGGCCGCCCGCGCAGGAGTTCGACATGCGACTGCGCGGCGCGCGCACGGGCAAGCGGGCGGTGGTCGCGCAGCGGCTGGAGCTGACCGGGCTCATGCGTCCATTCGATGCCGAGGTCTGGTACGGCGACCGGGTCGCCGTGCTGGGCTCGAACGGATCGGGGAAGTCGCACTTCCTGCGGCTGTTGGCGCGCGGCGGCAGCGATCCCGATGCGACGCTCGGCCATGTCACCTCGACCGGCGAGCAGCTGAGCGCGGTGGAGCACACCGGCACAGCCGCACTCGGTGCGCGCGTGGTACCCGGCCTGTTCGCGCAGACGCACGCGCATCCGGAGTTCGTCGGACGCACGCTGCTCGAGATCCTGCACCGCGGCGACGATCGACGCGCCGGGATGCCGCGTGATGCCGCGAGCTCGGCGCTCGACCGGTACGGCCTCGTGCGGCAGGCTCAGCAGACGTTCGATTCGCTCTCGGGTGGACAGCAGGCGCGGTTCCAGGTGCTGCTGCTGGAGCTCTCCGGGGCGACGCTGCTGCTGTTGGACGAGCCGACAGACAACCTCGACCTGGAGTCGGCCGAGGCGCTCGAACAGGCGCTCGCACGATTCGAGGGCACCGTGCTCGCCGTCACCCACGACCGCTGGTTCGCGCGGTCGTTCGACCGGTTCCTGGTGTTCGGATCGGACGGGGACGTGTACGAATCCGACGAGCCCGTGTGGGACGAGAAGCGGGTGGCGCGCACACGCTGACTTTCGGCGCGGATCAGGGCAGCCGGAAGGGCGCAGCGGCGCGCGCGGTGGGATCTATCGTGAGGTCGGCGAGGATCCCGCCGACGCCCGGGGCGAACTTGAAGCCATGACCGGAGAATCCGGCGCCCACCACGATCCGGCCCCGGCGATCCAGCACGAACGTCCCGTCGTCGGTCGAGGTGTACGTGCAGCTGATCGGCACGGCGGACGCGGCGTCGAGCCCCGGCATCCACTCGCGCACGTAGTCCGCCAGCGCGCGTTGATGCGTGGGCAGGTGGGTCGGGCGTCCGGGTCGACCGCATCTCCCACGCGGTGGAAACCCACCTTCACGCCTTCGCCGGGCGTCGGCATGCCGTAGACGGTGGCAGGGTATGCCGCGGGATCGACGTAGTGATTGAACGAGGGCCAGGTCGCGTCGGTCAGCGGCCGGAAATGCGCCGGCGTCTCTTCGGTGACGGCGAGTCGCGGCAGGCCGAAGCGGGCGAGGAGCTTCTGCGTCCACGCGCTGGCGGTCACGATGACGATCTCCGCACGCAGCCGGCTGCCGTCGGCGAGATCGACCGCGGCGCCGTCCCGGTGCTCGTCGATGTGCGCGACCGGCATGTTCCAGCGCACCTCTGCGCCCCCGGCGACGATCCGCCGTTCCAGCTCGCGGAGTGTTTCCGTCGCGCGCACGATTCCGGCGTCGGAGGACCACAGCACGTCGCCGTCGAAGCGCATCCCCGGCCACCGGGCGCTCGTCTCGGCGGGGGAGAGTACCGCGCTCGGGATGCCGCGGGCGTCGAGCCCCGCGTGCACCGCGGCGAGGTCGGGGTGGCCATGGGTGACGAGTCCGTGCAGGCGCAGGAGCGGCTCGCCGTCGACGTCGCCCAGTGCATCCCACCCGGCGCGGGCGCGCACGAGCAGATCGAGGTAGTGATCCTCGTCGTACGCGTTGTTGAAGTTGCGGGTCGCCCCGTGCGAAGCGCCCTCATGATGGCCGCGTGCGAAGCGGTCGACCACGACGGGACGACGTCCTCGTCGCACCAGCTCCCACGCCGTCGCCAGCCCCATCACGCCGCCGCCCACCACAACGACGTCCACGGTCTCGGTCCTCATGTCGTCCTCCCGATCTCGGAGCCAGTCTTCCAGCACGGGCCCGTCCGGCCGCCGGGTAGGCTGGTGGGGTGACCATGGAGATCGAGCTCGGCCGAGGAAAGCGTGCACGCCGCGCGTACACGTTCGATGACATCGCGGTGGTGCCCTCGCGGCGCACGCGCAACCCGGAGGACGTGTCCACCGCCTGGACGATCGACGCCTTCGGCTTCGAGATCCCGGTGCTCGGCGCGCCGATGGACTCGGTCGTGAGCCCGCAGACCGCGATCATGCTCGGTCAGCTCGGCGGACTCGGGGTCCTCGACCTCGAGGGCCTGTGGACGCGTTACGAGAACCCCGAGCCGCTGCTCGCGGAGATCGCGGGTCTCGACGATGCCGGGGCCACGGTGCGGATGCAGGAGCTGTACTCCGAGCCGATCAAGCCCGAGCTCATCACCCGTCGCCTCGCCGAGGTCCGCGAAGCGGGCGTCACGGTCGCAGGGTCCCTCACCCCGCAGCGCACTCAGGAGTACTACGACACCGTCGCCGCCGCCGGCGTCGACCTCTTCGTGATCCGCGGCACCACGGTGTCGGCCGAGCACGTGTCGAGTGTCGCAGAGCCCCTCAACCTCAAGAAGTTCATCTACGACCTCGACGTGCCCGTCATCGTCGGCGGTGCCGCGACCTACACCGCGGCCCTCCACCTGATGCGCACGGGCGCCGCCGGTGTGCTCGTCGGCTTCGGCGGGGGAGCGGCGTCGACCACGCGCGCCACCCTCGGCATCCACGCGCCGATGGCGACGGCCGTCTCCGACGTCGCCGCCGCTCGCCGTGACTACCTCGACGAGTCCGGCGGACGCTACGTGCACGTGATCGCCGACGGCGGCGTGGGCACGTCCGGCGACATCGTCAAGGCTCTCGCGATGGGCGCCGACGCGGTCATGCTCGGCGTCGCGCTCGCCCGTGCCACCGACGCACCCGGCCACGGTTTCCACTGGGGGCCCGAGGCGCATCACCCCAAGCTGCCGCGCGGCCACCGTGTCGAGGTCGGCGGCATCGGCACGCTCGAAGAGATCCTCTACGGCCCGGCGCCCGTGGCAGACGGCACCGCGAACCTCATCGGTGCGCTGCGCAAGTCGATGGCGACCACCGGATACTCCGACCTCAAGGAGTTCCAGCGGGTCGAGGTCGTGCTCGCACCGTACGAGGCCTGAGGGTCCTGCGCTCCACCGTGACCACTCCTGCTCTGTTTCCCCCGACTCTCCGCGAGGTCATGCTGCGGGGACGCTGGATCGGGATGCTCCTGCTCTGCCTCCTCGTCGCCGGGATCTTCGCCTGGCTCGGACAGTGGCAGCTGGAGCGCGCGATCGAGACCGATCCGCCCGCTCCCGGTGCCACCGAGCAGGTCCAGCAGCTCACCGACGTCCTCGAGCCGGGCGCCTATCTGCCCGAGCCGCTCGTGGGTCAGCGGGTCGAGACCACCGGCACCTGGGTTCCCGGGGACTTCATCGTGGTGTCGAGCCGCTTCAACGACGATGTCGAGGGCTACTGGGTCACCGGTCAGCTGCGGGTCGCCGAGCGCACCTCCATCGCCGTCGCGATCGGCTGGGCTCCCGATCAGCAGACGGCTGACGCGGCCGTGGAAGAACTGGAAGCCGGCGCCGACGGCTCCGAGGTCGACGTCACCGGACGCATCATCTCGGACGAGGGTCCCCGTGTGCCGCCGCACTCCGATCCGCAGCGGCTGGATCGCATGTCGCCGGCCGCGCTCCTCAGCCGTTGGCACGATGTCGAGGAGCTCGACGTCTACCGTCCCTACCTCGCCTCGACCACGGCGACGGCAGGATTGGTCGACATCTCCTCGCCGGCACCCGATGAGATGTCTCCCGTCAACTGGGTCAACGTCTTCTACGCGGTCGAGTGGGCCATCTTCGCCGGCTTCGCGTTCTATCTCTGGTATCGCCTCGCGAAGGATGCCTGGGAGCGCGAGGTCGAGGAGTTCGAGGACGAGGCGCAGGGCGGCACCACCGCCTGATCTCACGCGCATCCGCGCGCGTTCATGTGCGCAATTGTGCGCCATCGTGTGTGGGTAGTGACCTTCGTCAGGGGTCGTTCCGGCCATCCGGTGATCGCTCGATGACGAATCGGAAAACTCCGTTGAGGATGTCCGGACCGCTCCGTATGCTCGCAACCATGTGAGCACGCTGGGAGTTTCCCCTGTGTGCCGTGACAGTCCTGAGAAGTGTCGAACCCGACCGAGGAGACCGCACCGATGATGTCCGCTCCAGACGAGGGGAACCGCATGGCTCCCGTCTCGCACCGTAGAAGTCGAGGGCGCATCGGCGCTCTCGCCGTGACCTGTGTCGCCGCGCTGAGCCTCGGCTCGCTGGCCGCCGTTCCCGCCACCGCCGACACCTCGGGCACAGGGGTGGTGATCAACGAGGCGTATCTCTCCGGCGGCAGCGCGGGAGCGGCGTTCAAGAACAAGTTCGTCGAGCTGTACAACCCCACCTCGGCTCCGATCACCCTCGACGGCATGTCGCTGCAGTACCGCTCGGCGAACGGGACGGCCGCGTTCAACGGCGTGGCTCCGCTCACCGGCGTCATCCCCGCCGGCGGCTACTACCTGGTGCAGGGCAACAGCAACGGCGCGAACGGTGCCGAGCTGCCCGCACCGGATGCCGTCAGCACCCTGACCCCGAGCGGGACCAACGGTACACTCGCGCTCGTCGAGGGCACCGCGGCTGTGAGCCTCACGCCGGGCTCGGCCGTCGGCGTCGACGGCGTCGTCGACCTGCTGGGCTACGGCACCTCGAACACCTTCGAGGGCACGGCGGCCACCGCGCCCTCCGGCAACACCGACGTCAAGTCGCTCAACCGCACAGGCGGCGTCGACACCGACGTCAACAGCGCCGACTTCACGCTCTCGCCCACGATCACCCCGCAGAACTCCGGCGACACCGACCCTGGCACCGGTCCGGGCACGGATCCGACCACGGCCACCATCGCCGAGGTCCAGGGCACGACCGACGTCTCGCCGCTGAACGGGCAGACCGTGCAGGTCGAGGGCGTGGTCACTGCCGACTACCGCACCGGCGGCTACAAGGGCATCGTCATCCAGACCCAGGGCTCCGGCGGCGCGACCGACGCGACGCCCGGTGCCTCGGATGGCGTCTTCGTCTTCCTGAACGCGCTGAACCCGACCCTCGCGATCGGCGACCTCGTCTCGGTGACGGGCTCTGTGAGCGAGTACTTCGGACAGACGCAGATCAACCCGGCCGCGGCCGCCGACGTCTCCGTCGTCACGGCAGGCGTCGGTGTTCCCGCCGTCACACCGCTGCCCGCCGCGGTGCAGGGAGCCGACCGCGAGCAGTTCGAGAACATGTACGTGGCTCCGGAGGGGACCTACCGTCTCGCCTCCAGCCACCAGCTCTTCAACTTCGGCACGCTCTGGCTGAATGCCGGTGACGCACTCGCCGTGAAGAGCACCGAAACCACGCGTCCCGGTGCCGAGGCTGCCGCGATCGCCGCGGCGAACCGGGCGAACCGCATCCTGCTGGACGACGGCTGGTCGATCCAGGTGTCCAACAGCGGCCACCCCGGCGAGCAGCCCTACTTCACGAAGGACACGGTGGTCCGCAACGGCGACACCGTCGACTTCGGCGACAACGGCTACGTGCTGCAGTGGGGCTTCAACGATTGGCGCCTGCAGCCGGTCGTGCCGATCGACGACTCCTCGTCGGCCGACCTCAAGGTCGGCTTCGAGGCGACGAACCCGCGCACCGACAGCGCGCCGTCCGTGGGCGGCGACGTCCAGGTCGCGTCCTTCAACGTCTACAACTACTTCACGACGTTGAAGAGCGAGAACTCCAACGCCCGAGGTGCGGCGAACGCGGCGCAGTTCGCGATCCAGAAGTCCAAGATCGTCGCGGCGATCAACGGGCTCGACGCCGAGATCGTCTCGCTCATGGAGATCGAGAACTCGGTCAAGCTGGGCAAGCCCATCGACACCGCCCTCAAGGACCTCGTCGCCGGCCTCAACGCCGACGCCGGCAGCGACGTGTGGGGCTACGTGCCCACTCCCGCCGCCTTGAACAACGCGGCGACGACCGACTTCATCACCAACGCGATCATCTACAAGAAGGATGCGGTCAAGCGGGTCGGAGACAGCGTCACCGTCACCGACGAGACCGTGTGGGGCAACGCCCGCGAGCCGATCGCGCAGGCGTTCGACATCGACGGCCGCGTCGTCACCGTCGTCGCGAACCACCTGAAGTCGAAGTCGCCGCCCGAGGGAGCAGGAGCGGAGCCGGCCGACGGACAGGGCTTCTTCAACGCCGACCGCGTGAAGCAGGCGAACGCCATCCTCGCCTTCACCGACCAGCTCGAGCAGACGACCGGCAGCGGCGACATGCTGCTGATCGGCGACTTCAACGCCTACGGCAAGGAAGATCCGATCGACGTGTTCACCTCGAACGGGTGGAGCGACCTGGTCGCCGACAAGGCCTCCGGCCAGTACACGTACTCGTTCGACGGCGAGCTCGGCTCGCTCGACCACGTGATCGCGTCGCCGTCGCTCGCCTCGTCGATCACCGGTGCGGGCGTGTGGGGCATCAACTCCCCGGAATGGAGCGACCGCGGCTACGCGTTCGGCGCCACCGAGCAGGGAACGCCCTACCGCTCCAGCGACCACGACCCCATCATCGTCGGCGTCTCCTCGGAGATCCCGCCGGTGAGCATCGACGTCGTCACGGTCAACGACTTCCACGGTCGGATCGAGGCCGACGGCGCTGCGGCGGGTGCGGCGGTCCTGGCCGGTGCGGTCAAGCAGTTCCGTGAGGCGAACCCGAACACGATCTTCGCCGGTGCCGGCGACCTGATCGGCGCGTCGACGTTCACCTCGTTCATCAACGACGACAACCCCACGATCGACGCGCTCAACGCGGCCGGCCTCGACGTCAGTGCGGCGGGCAACCACGAGTTCGATCAGGGCTGGGAAGACCTGCGTGATCGCGTGCAGGAGCGCGCGGACTGGGAGTACATCTCCTCGAACGTGTTCGTCACCGAGACCGGCGAGCCCGCGCTCGCACCGGCCTGGGTGAAGGAGCTCGACGGCGTGCGGGTCGGCTTCGTCGGTGCGGTCACCGAAGACCTCGATTCGCTCGTCTCGCCCGAGGGCATCAAGGACCTCGAGGTCCGCAGCATCGTCGATTCCGTGAACGCGGTGGCCGACGACCTGCGCGACGGCGATGAGTCCAACGGCGAGGCGGATGTCGTCATCCTGCTCGTGCACGAAGGCGCGTCCAGCGTCGAGCTCTCCAGCATCACGCCGGACTCGCCCCTCGGCGAGATCGTCTACGGGGTCGATGACGACGTGGACGCCATCGTGTCGGCGCACACCCACCTCGCCTACAACCACGTGATCGACGGCCGCCCGGTCGTCTCCGCGGGGCAGTATGGCGAGAACCTGGGCCTGATGAACATCAAGGTCGACCCGAAGACGAAGGACCTGATCTCGATCACCAACGAGATCAAGCCCCTCACCGCTGGGGGCAAGCCGCTCTACCCGGCCGTCCCCGAGGTCGCGGACATCGTGGCCAAGGCGAAGGCCGAGGCCGATGTGCTGGGTGCGATCAAGGTCGGCGACATCACGGCCGACTTCAACCGCGCGCGTCAGACGAACGGATCCGAGAACCGCGGTGGCGAGTCCACCATCGGAAACTTCGTCGCCGATGTGCAGAAGTGGTCCACGGGCGCTGATGTGGCGATCATGAACCCGGGCGGCATCCGGGCGAACCTCACGTACGCGTCGGCCGGCGCGTCCGACCCCGACGGCAACGTCACCTACCGTGAAGCGGCGACGGTCCAGCCGTTCGCCAACACGCTCGTGACGCTGACGCTCACGGGGGCGCAGCTGAAGGGCGTGCTCGAGGAGCAGTGGCAGCCGGCAGGTTCGGCTCGTCCGTTCCTGAAGCTCGGAGTCTCGAAGGGATTGGTCTACACCTACGATCCCGCCGCAGCGCAGGGTTCGCGGATCACCTCGATCACCCTCGACGGTGCCCCGCTCGATCCGGCGAAGAACTACACGGTCGCCGCCAACTCGTTCCTCGCGGCCGGTGGAGACAACTTCTTCACCTTCAAGGAGGGCACGGGCAAGCGCGACACCGGCAAGGTCGACCTGCAGTCCATGGTCGACTGGTTCGACGCGAACAAGACCGCGAGCCCCGACTACGCCCAGCGCGCGGTCGGCGTGGCGGTCAGCCCCGCGGATGCCGACGGCTACAGCGCCGGAGACCAGGTGACCGTGTCGCTCTCCTCGCTGGCCTTCAGCGCGGGCGAGCCGGCTCCGGGTGAGGTGTCGCTGTCGCTCGGCGACACGCAGCTCGCGGCCGGTGCGGTCGACCCGGCGGTCGTCGACACCACCGACGAGGGCGGGCGCGCCAGCCTGACCTTCACGGTTCCGTCCGGTGTCTTCGGCGAGCAGGTGCTCACCGTGAACGTCGCCGGTACCGGAACCACGGTGCAGGTGCCGTTCACGATCGAGGGAGAAGCCGAGTTCGCCGGCACGATCGCCCTCGGCTCGTCCAAGGTGACCGCGGGCAAGAGCCTCAAGGTCACCGGTGAGGGCTACGTGCCCGGCGAGACCGTGTCGATCGAGCTGCGCCCGAAGAAGGGCAAGCCGGTGCAGGTCGGCACCGTCCAGGTCGGCGCCGACGGTACGTTCAGCACCTCGGTCACCGTGCCGAAGAGCGCCCCGTCGGGCAAGTACACCGTGGCGGCGTCGCAGGCCGATGGAGACGCGGCGACCGCCACGGTCACCGTCAACCGTGCCGGCGGCATCATCGGTGCGATCCTCGACTGGCTCTGGGAGTTGCTGACCCGGTGGTTCTGATCGGGTAGGGGATGACACAGGCGAAGGCCGTCGGGACTCTCCCGGCGGCCTTCGTCGTCTGTCGTGCGGGTTTCAGGCGTCGACTGCGACGGGAGCCCACACGAATCCGTCGGGGTCGACCGCAGCGCCGAGCACGCCGTTGACCGTGATCCGATGCGAGCCGGATCCTTCGGCGGGCACGCCCGCGTCCTTCGCGAGGGATGCGTGCCGGTACAGGCCGAGGCCGATCGGGCCGGCTCCGGTGTCGAACTGCACATAGCTGCGGCCGAAGCTCTTGCCGACCGGGATGCCGCGCTCCGTGTAGAAGGTCTTCGATGCGACGACGTCGTCCGCTCCGAGCAGGAGGATGATCTCGTCGACCGTCCGGCTCGGGGGAGCGGTGTCCTTCTTCGCCGAGGTCGCGACCTTCCATATAGCGCCGTCCGGGGCCTGGATCGTGCCGCCGACGCCCCACAGCGACCTCGACACGGGCTTGATCACCGTGGCGCCGGCGGTGACCGCGGCATCCACGAGTGCACGCACATTCGCAGGCTGGGAGACGACGAGCGACAGGGTGTAGCCGCGGAAGCCGGTGGTGTCGGCATCCGCGGTGCGGAATCGCAGGCGATCGCCGAGGTCGAACGCGTGCGCGTAGAACGAGCGGGCGGCGTCCACGTCGGGGACGTCGAGGGTGAGGGAATCGATCGTGGTGTTCATGTCGACGACGCTACGAGCGCGTCTTCCCGCGTGCTTCTCGATTCCTGACCGATGCGCAGCGCTCTCTCCGCACGATGGTGCCCGGATTCGACACGATTTCCCGGCGGCTAGACTGGACGCATGCCCGAACCGAAAGTCGCCAGCTTTCCGGCGATCCGCGGTGCGCTGAAGTTCTACCAGATCGCGTCGATCATCACAGGAGTCATGCTGCTCCTGCTGCTGACCGAGATGGTGCTCAAGTACACGCCGATCCACCTCGAGCTCTTCATGGGAGGCTCCGGAGGACCGCTCTGGTTCGCCGGCGTGCTCGCCGGGCCCGACTGCCAGTGGTGGTCGCTGTTCGCCCCGATGACCAACTCCTGCGAGATGACCTCGCTGGGCGACGGATTCAACCTGTCGCTGTTCATCCTCGTGGCGCACGGTTGGTTCTACGTCGTCTACCTCTTCGCGTGCTTCCGCATGTGGAGCCTGATGCGCTGGCGGTTCCCGCGCTTCATCCTGCTCGCGCTCGGCGGCGTCGTGCCGCTGCTGTCGTTCTTCATGGAGGCCGTCGTCGCCCGTGAAGTCAAGACCTATCTCGCCACCAGAGAGGCCGCCGAGGCCTCCGCCCCCGCCCCGGAAGGTGTCCGTTGACCGAACAGTCCGAGACCCAGCAGCGTCCTGCGCTCGTCGTCGACTTCGGCGCGCAGTACGCGCAGCTGATCGCCCGCCGCGTCCGCGAGGCGGGTGTGTACAGCGAGATCGTGCCGCACACCGCCACGGCTGAGGAGATCGCCGCCAAGAACCCGGTCGCGATCATCCTCTCCGGAGGCCCCTCGTCGGTGTACGAGGAGGGAGCGCCGAAGCTGGACCCGGCGGTCTTCGACCTCGGGGTGCCGACCCTCGGCATCTGCTACGGCTTCCAGTACATGGCCCAGACGCTGGGCGGCGAGGTCGCGAACACCGGTCTGCGCGAGTACGGCGCCACGGATGCCGTGATCACCGGCGACGGCGGGACGCTGCTCGGCGGTCAGCCGGCCGAGCAGAACGTCTGGATGAGCCACGGCGACCAGGTCGCCAAGGCCCCCGAGGGCTTCGACGTGCTCGCGACGACGGATGCGACCAAGGTCGCGGCGTTCGCGAACGAGGAGCGCGGCTTCTACGGCGTGCAGTGGCACCCCGAGGTCAAGCACTCGGACCACGGTCAGCGCGTGCTCGAGAACTTCCTGCACAAGGGCGCGGGCCTCGCGTCCGACTGGAACAGCGGCAACGTGATCGCCGAGCAGATCGAGCGCATCCGCGAGCAGGTGGGCGACGCTCGGGTCATCTCCGCGCTCTCCGGCGGTGTCGACTCCGCCGTCTCCACGGCACTGGTGCACAAGGCCATCGGCGACCAGCTCACCGCGGTCTTCGTCGATCACGGCCTCCTCCGCAAGGGCGAGCGCGAGCAGGTCGAGAAGGATTACGTCGAGTCCACCGGCGTGCGTCTGATCACGGTCGACGCGGCAGAGACCTTCCTCGGCCACCTCCAGGGGGTGACCGACCCGGAAGAGAAGCGCAAGATCATCGGACGCGAGTTCATCCGTGCGTTCGAGAAGGTGCAGCTCGACCTGGTCGCCGAGGCCAAGGCTTCGGGCGGCGCTCCCGTGAAGTTCCTCGTGCAGGGCACGCTCTACCCCGACGTCGTCGAGTCCGGCGGTGGTGCGGGCACGGCGAACATCAAGTCGCACCACAACGTGGGCGGCCTTCCCGACGACCTCGACTTCGAGCTGATCGAGCCGCTGCGCGCCCTGTTCAAGGACGAGGTCCGCGCGATCGGTCGCGAGCTCGGCATCCCCGAGGCGATCGTCGGACGCCAGCCGTTTCCGGGGCCCGGCCTCGGTATCCGGATCATCGGTGAGGTCACCGCTGACCGTCTCGAGATTCTGCGTGAGGCCGACGCCATCGCCCGCGAGGAGCTGACCAAGGCCGGCCTCGACCAGGAGATCTGGCAGTGCCCCGTCGTGCTGCTCGCCGACGTGCGCTCGGTGGGTGTGCAGGGCGACGGCCGCACCTACGGCCACCCGATCGTGCTGCGCCCGGTGTCGAGCGAAGACGCCATGACCGCCGACTGGACGCGTCTGCCGTATGACGTGCTGTCGAAGATCTCGAACCGCATCACGAACGGCGTGCGCGACGTCAACCGCGTCGTGCTCGATGTCACGTCGAAGCCGCCGGGAACGATCGAGTGGGAGTAGGGAGCGCCATGCTCCCCGGTGCGGCGCCGGTGCTTCCCGACGCCGAGTACGTGGTGCTGTCCAGTCGGTTGATCCCGGGCATGGACGGCGGCTACACGATCGCGACGCTCACACGTGCCCGGCAGCTCGCCGAGGCCGGGGTCGCGGAGGGGGCGGGTCCGCAGCTGCTCACGTTCGACCCGGGAACGGCTGCCGATCATGCCGCGCAACGTCGGACGTTCGCGGAGCAGGGGGCGCTCGTCGACCCCTCACGCATGCGCAACCTGTTCGACGAGGCCACGGATTCCGGTGGGGGAGCGGCCGATTGGCTGCGCGCTGCCGCCGACCCCGCGGTGACCGCCGACCCCGACGTCGAGTACCGCGTGCTGACGGATGTCGACGGCCGGCCGTTCGCCGCGCTACCGATCATCCCCGGCAATCCGGACTGGCATCTGACCGAGGAACCCGTTCTCGTCCACGACGCCGCAGGCGAGGTGGTCGGGGCGCTGCACGGGTTCCGCGGGCTCTACCGGGCCTGGCTCGAGCACGTCGCGGACGCGTTCGGTGATCGTCTCATCGTCGTGATCTGCGAATCCCGGCAGCTCGGCGAGCTCATCGCCGACTGGTCCGATCCGCGTGTGCGCATCGTCCACCCGATCCACACCATGCACGTGGAGGCGCCGTACACCCCGGATGCTCCGATGAACACGCTCTGGACGCGCTGGTTCCGGCTGACCGACCGTTTCGACGCCGTCATCTGGCCGACCACCACCCAGCGCGACGATGTCGTGGCGCGTTTCGGCTCCGCGGCTTCTCATGTCGTGGTGCCGAACCCGATCGCCCCGGTGGAGCATCGGGACGACCTCCGCGAAGACGGGCTCGTCGTCGTGCTCGGTCGTCTCGCGCCAGGCAAGCGCATCGATCAGGCGATCCGGGCGTTCCTCGCCGCGGACGTCGCCGGAACCCGGATGGAGATCTGGGGCGGCGGGCCCGAAGAGGATCGGCTGCGCGCGCTGATCGAGGAGCTCGGCGCGGGGGACCGCGTGCTGCTCGCGGGTTACACCGATTCGCCCGGCACCGTGCTCGATCGGGCGTCGATGATCGTCACGGCCACCGCCTTCGAGGGCCAGCCGTTGTCGATCGTCGAGGCACTCCTGCATGGGACCCCTGTCGTGTCATACGACGCCCGCTACGGCATCCGTGACGTGCTGGAACAGGGCGGTGGCGTCCTGGTCCCGAGCGGCGACGTCGAGGCGCTGGGCGAGGCGATCCGCGCGCTGCTGACCGACCCCGATCGGCTCGCGGCGCTGAGCGCCGAGGCCCCGTCGGTTGCTGCGGCCTGGAGCCCGCAGCGTTCGCTCGACGCCCTGACCGCGGCGATCGCCGACGTCGCCGCGCGCCCGTCCCGTCGCGTCTGACCGGGTCGCCTGACCGCGTCGCCTGACCGCTCCGGCTGACCGCTCCGGTCGCACTTTCTGTCGCCTCACGGCGGCCCGCGCGGCAGGAACTGCGACCGGAGCGTGATCTAGAGCAGCTTGAGCGCCTCGCGGCGGGAGAGCGGCGACAGCTCGTGCGACTCGACGAAGGCTCGCACCCACGCCGGGTCGGTCTTGCCGAGCTCGCGCAGCGCCCAGCCGATGGCCTTGCGGATGAAGAACTCGGTGTCGGCGAGGTTCGGTTCGATCACAGTGGCGAGCAGCTCGCGATCGGTGGCACCTCTGCGTCCGAGCTGGGAGATGATGCTCGCCCGGCGCACCCAGAAGTCGTCGTCGCGCGACCACGTCCGCAGCACCGGCGTCATCTCGGCAGGGTGCGCATCGAGCGTCTCGGTGAGCCGATGCGAGACCTCGTCGACGTGATCCCACCACGCTCCTGTGCGGATCATCTCCTCATGCACATCGAGCATGTCGAGTCGGGCTCGCACCGGACGCAGAGCCATCAGAGCACTGGCGGCGTAGCGCTCCTCGCGAAATGCCGCCTCCCGCCACAGCACGAGTGCCGTACCGCGCAACACCGCCGTGTCCGTCACCTCGCGCGCGAGCCCACGCGTCACGGCTCGCACCCCGGGAACACGTACGCCGAGGAAGGGCAGCGCCGACTTCATGTACGCCTGCTGCGCGGGTGCCAGCTCCGGATCGGCCTCATCACGGAGCGCGGATCGGATGCTCTGCACGAGGTCTGCGGCGGTCACGGGAGCGAGTCTACGACCGCCCCGAGAAGTTCTTCAGAGAGAATTCCGAGATGATGTCGATCCGGGCCGTTCCCGTTCGACGTCATTGATGAGAGGGTCGAGAGACGGCCCTTCGAACAAGGAGAACATCATGAAGTTCATGCTCATCATGCGCGCGACCGACGAGGCCGTCGAGGCCTACAAGGACATGCCCTTCGAGCAGGTCATCGAGGCCATGGGCAAGTACAACGAGTCGATGATCAAGGCCGGAGTGCTCGTCGCGGGCGAGGGCCTGACCGATGCGGCCGAGGGTTTCGTGGTCGACTTCAGCACCGAGAAGCCGCTCATCACCGACGGCCCCTACGGCGAGACGAAGGAGTTGTTCAACGGCTTCTGGATCATCGAGGTCCCCACGCGCGAAGAGGCGGCGGAGTGGGCCAGCCGTGCGCCTCTCGGCGCCGGCTCGTTCCTCGAAGTGCGTCGCGTGACCGGCGTCGAGGACTTCCCGGCGGACAACGAGTGGATCCAGAAGGAAGAGGGCTGGCGCGAGGAAGCAGCTCAGCGCGCGGCACAGCAGTGATGGCACGGCAGTGATGGCACAGCAGTGACGGACTCTTCCCCACACAGCGAGACGGCGCGTTCCGCTCCCGATACCGGGTCTGCGGAGCGCGCCGTCTCCGCCGTGTGGCGAATCGAGTCCGCCCGCATCGTCGGAGCTCTGACGCGCATGGTCGGTGACTTCGGCCTCGCGGAGGACCTGGCTCAGGAGGCGCTGGTGGATGCGTTGCGGCAGTGGCCGGTCGACGGCGTCCCGCGCAAGGCCGGGGCCTGGCTGACCGCGGTCGCGAAACGCAAGGCCATCGATCGGTGGCGTCGACAGGAGCGTCTGGACGAGCGGGTCGCCCTTCTCGCACACGACCTGGAGCAGGAGCAGCGGGAGGGGCGAGACCTGCTGTGGGATCCGGACGCCGTCGATGATGACGTGCTGCGCCTGATCTTCATCTCCTGCCACCCTGTGCTCTCGAAAGAGGCGCAGGTCGCCCTGACGCTGCGGGTGGTGGGTGGGCTTTCCAGCGAGGAGATCGCCCGCGCGTTCCTCGTGCCGACCGCCACCGTGCAGCAGCGCATCGTGCGGGCGAAGAAGACGCTCTCCGCCGCCAACGTCCCGTTCGAGGTGCCTTCGCGCGAGGAGCGTGCGCCGCGCATCGGTGCGATCCTCGGCGTGCTGTATCTGATCTTCAACGAGGCCCACGCCGCGAGCAGCGGGCCCGACTGGATGCGCCCCGAGCTGAGTGACGAGGCCATCCGTCTCGGGCGCGTGCTCGCCGCGCTGATGCCGCAGGAACCCGAGGTGCACGGCCTGCTGGCGCTGATGGAGCTGACGGCCGCGCGATTCGGGGCGCGCGTTGATCGACACGGCGACCCGGTGCTGCTTGCCGATCAGGACCGTCGGCGCTGGGATCGTGGCCGCATCTCGCGTGGACGTGCATCGCTGGCGACCGCCGATGCTCTCGGACGCGGGCGCGGTGCCTATGGGCTGCAGGCGGCGATCGCCGAGTGCCATGCCGTGGCGGCGTCTGTCGAGGAGACCGACTGGGAACGGATCGTGCTGCTCTACGAGGCGCTCGGGCGGCTCGCTCCGTCGCCGGTGGTCGAGCTCAACCGAGCGGCTGCGGTGGCGATGGGGACCGGGCCGGCGTCCGCTCTGCTCATCATCGACCAGCTGTCGAGTTCGGGCGCCTTGCGCGGCTACCACCTGCTGCCCGCGACGCGCGGCGAACTGTTGCGTCGGCTCGGGCGCGAGGAGGAAGCCCGGAGCGAGTTCACCGTCGCCGCCGGACTCGCCGGCAATGATCGGGAGAGATCGCTGCTGGAGCGGAAGGCACGAGGGGCACAGAAATGACCCGCCCCCTTCGGGTGCGCGAGGCATCCGAAGGGGACGGGCATCAGGGTGACGCGCGTGGCGTCGACGGCGGATGCCGTCAGCTGCGCGCCTTCTGGCCGCGACCGGCGATCAGGCCGTAGATCAGGAGCACGATGATGGAACCGGCGATGGCGAGGAGCCAGGTGCCGAGGTCCCAGAACTCGGTGAGCGGACGGTTGAGGATCAGACTGCCGAGCCAGCCGCCGAGCAGTGCGCCCACGACGCCGAGGAGCAGCGTGATGAACCAGCCGCCGCCCTGCTTGCCGGGAAGGATCAGCTTGGCGATGGCTCCGGCGATGAGGCCGAGAAGAAGAAAGCCGAGAAAACTCATGGTCAGCTCCTGTGGATCGGGAGCCCCGGGGTGCCGGGGCTTCTGGTATCCAGAGTGCCGACATCGCTGCTCGCGTGCCAACCCCTTGCGCACACATGCCTGGATGTGCGAAGAGGCCCGCCTCCCCAGGGGAGACGGGCCTCTCGACGCGGTCGGATCGGTGCGCGGTCAGTTGTTGCCGCGGACGATCGCGATGATGCGCAGGATCTCGACGTAGAGCCAGACGACCGTGACCATGATGCCGAAGGCGCCGAGCCAGCCGTACTTGCGGGGAGCACCGTTGCGGACGCCCTGCTGGATCTGATCGAAGTCGAGCACGAGCGAGTACGCCGCCATGATGACGACGAGCACGCCGATGATGACACCGAGCGGGATGCCGAAGATGTTGGCGCTCAGCAGGCCGAAGGCCTGGCCCTGGGGCAGCACGCCGGTCCACATGAGGACCAGGTTCAGCAGCGAGAAGACCAGGTAGCCGATCATCGCGATCATGAAGATCTTCGTCGCCTTCTTCGACGCGCGGATCTTGCCGCTCGCGAAGAGAGCCAGGGTCACCCCGACGACCGAGACGGTCGCGAGCGTCGCCTGGAAGACGATGCCGGGGTAGATGACCTCGAAGAACGCCGAGATGCCACCGATGAAGAGGCCCTCGAACGCCGCGTAGGCGAAGATCAGCGCGGGCCGGACCTTCTTGCGCGACGTGAAGGTGATGACCATCGCGAGCACGAAGCCGCCGAGGGCGCCGACGATCCACGGCAGCATGCTGACGGGCGCGGGGTTGTACGGGTCATATCGCGGCACGTCCAGGCCGCCGAGCGTCAGCACCCAGCCGATCGCGGCGGTGACGAGCAGGATGCCGAACAGGCCGGCCGTCTTCCAGACCGTGTCCTCGACCGACATGCGGTCGGTCTCGATCGCTCCGGCCGGCGGGGCGGCGTACATGCCCTCGAGCTGTGCGTTGGCCGCAGCGTCCATCGCCCCGTGCTGGAGCGAGGCGTTCTGCGCGCCCTGGGCAGCCTGAGGTCCGCCCGGGTACGTCGCGACGTTGCGCGGGTCCTGCTGCTGGAAAGCAGGGTTGTTGAAAGCGAAGTTGCTCATTGGTGGGCCTCACTCCAAAAGGGGGGTAGTAGGTCTCTTTCCTCCACGATACTCGGGAGGGCGCATCGCCGGGGTGTTCTACGCTGAGAGCGTGCCCAGGAAATCACCCCTCGTCATCGGGCACCGCGGTGCGCCCGGCTATCGCCCGGAGCACAGCCGCTCCTCCTATGAGCTCGCTCTCGCCATGGGGGTGGATGCGGTCGAACCCGACGTCGTGGCGACCAAGGACGGCGTGCTCATCGTGCGGCACGAGAACGAGATCTCGGGCACGACCGACGTCGCGGAACATTCGGAGTTCGCCGACCGCAAGACGACGAAGCGCGTCGACGGGCAGGCGCTGACGGGATGGTTCAGCGAGGACTTCACGTGGGACGAGTTGTCGACCCTGCGCATCCGCGAGCGGCTGCCCGAGGTGCGGGCATCGAGCGCGAGCTTCGACGGCGCCCAGCAGATCCTGCGCCTGCGCGATGTGCTCGACATCGTGCGCGACGGATCGGCGGAGCATGGACGCGAGATCGGCGTGGTGCTCGAGGTCAAGCACGCCACGTACTTCGCGAGCATCGGCCTCGACCTGGCCCCCCTCATCGACCGCGAGCTGCGCGACGCCGGATGGGCCGAGGGGGAGCTGCCGCTGGTGATCGAGTGCTTCGAGTCGACCGTGCTCGGGCAGCTGCGGGAACGCGGGATCTCCGCATCGTACATCTACCTGATCGAGGCGTCGGGGCGTCCGTACGACCTCCTGGTGGCCGAGGGCACGCACGCCCGCACGTACAGGGAGACCGTCACCCCGGAGGGGCTCGACGCCCTCGTCGGACAGGTCGACGGCATCAGCGTGAGCAAGAAGATGCTGCTCGACCGGGGCAACACGATCGTCGCGGATGCGCATGCACGAGGTCTGCAGGTCTTCACGTGGACGTGTCGGCCGGAGAACGCCTTCCTCGCGGCGGAATTCCGTGGTCCGGGCGGGCGCGGCGCCTACGGCGACTACGAGGCGGAGTGGGGCGTCATCGCACGTCAGGGCGTGGACGGCGTGTTCGTCGATCATCCGGATCTGGGCGTCGCCTTCTTCCGCAGTTGACGCGGTCGCGCAGGTCCGCGTCGTCAGAGCGGTCCGAGCACGCTCTGCACGTCGCTCTCGAGCACGAGGGCGCGCAGGGGCTCGAGGATCTCGCGTTCCTCGAAACGGAAGTGGGATTCCATGATCGCGGCGATCCCGTCGAGGTGACCGCCGATCGCGGTCGCATCGTCGCCGCGCTCGGCTGCACCGCGCAGCGAGGCGAGCAGGTGGGCGAGCATCGAGTGGTCCTGCATCAGCTTGTCGATGATCCCGCCGAGCTCCGGATGCTCCGCGCGCAGAGCAGGGAAGAGCTGCCGATCCTCGGCGCCGTGATGGCCGTCGAGGGCGGCGCAGAATCCGACGCAGTAGAGCACGAGTTCCGATGTGGCATCGGGGACGTCCGTGCCCTGGTCGAGGGCGTCGCGCGTGGCGGCGAGGGCGGCACGCAGACGGGAGTGCGCCGACCGGAGCTCCTGATCCCAGGCGATCAGACGGGCGGCATCCATCGGCCCAGTGTAGAGGGGCCGGTGTGAATGGGGCCGGTGTCGGCGGACTCCCGCTCAGAGGGTGCGGTCGAAGGCACCGCGGCGGGTGGAGACGATCTCCTTGCCCAGCGGCATGAGCGAGATCGGGACCATCTTGAAGTCGGCGATGCCCATCGGGATGCCGATGATCGTGATGCAGAGCAGGATTCCGGACACGATGTGTCCGATCGCGAGCCACCAGCCGGCCAGGATCACCCACAGCACGTTGCCGAGGAACGACCCGACACCCGCGGTGGGCTTGCTGATGACCTCGCGGCCGAACGGCCAGATCGCGTAGGCGGCGATGCGGAACGAGGCGATCGCCCAGGGGATCGTGATGATCGGGATGCACAGCAGGATGCCGGCGAGGACGTACCCGAGGAACAGGGCCCAGCCGGCGAGGATGACCCAGATGATGTTGAGGATCGTGCGCATGAGCTGATTGTGTCACCCCTCTGCGGCCGGGCCTGAGCATCCGCCCCGAGGTCCCGGAGGCGACGGACTCCGGATGCCAGACTGACCGCATGACCGGAATCGTGGTGCAAGACGTCAGCAGAGCGTTCGGGACGGTGCAGGCGGTGAGGGGCGCCACTCTCCGAGCCGAGCCCGGCCGCGTCACCGGCCTCGTGGGGCCGAACGGAGCAGGCAAGACCACTCTGCTGCTGATGCTCGCCTCCCTCCTCGCTCCCGACACCGGGACGATCAGCATCGGAGGCGTCGACCCCTCCGTCGATCCGCTCGCCGCACGACGCCTGCTCGGATGGATGCCGGACGCTCTCGGTGCGTGGCCGTCGCTCACCGCACGGGAGACCATCGTCACGACCGCCCGCCTGTACGGCATCGAGAAGCCGCAGGCCGCGGTCCGTGCGGAGCAGCTGCTCGCCCTCGTCGGGCTGACCGAACTCGCCGACTCCCCGGCCAAGGTGCTGTCGCGAGGGCAGAAGCAGAAGCTGGGCCTGGCACGCGCGTTGGTGAACGACCCGCAGGTGCTGCTCCTCGACGAACCGGCTTCCGGTCTCGATCCGGAGGCGCGGGTGCAGCTGCGGGTGCTGCTGCGCCGTTTCGCGGCGGAGGGGCGCACCGTGCTGATCTCGAGCCACATCCTCTCGGAGCTCGAAGAGGTCGTCGACGACGCGGTCTTCCTCGTCGCCGGTGCCGTCGTCGATGCCGCACCGGCGCGGAGCATGCTGCGCGCGTGGCGGGTGCGTCTCGCCGGTGCGACCGAGGATCGGATGAAGGCCGATGCCTGGCAGGTGGCCTCGAATCTCGGTATCGCCCCCGAATCCCTCTCGCAGGATCGCGGAGCGGTGCTCGTCGGATTCGAGGGAGAGGATGCCGCGGCACAGGCCCTTCGGCATCTGATCGAGGCGGGGCTCCCGGTCGTGGAGTTCGCTCCGGCGCAGAACCAGTTGGAGCACACGTTCCTGAACCTGCATCATGCGACACCACCCCAGGCATCCACAGGAACGGAGGCGGGCGCATGAGCCTCGCGAACATCGGCATCATCGCCCGACTCGAACTGACCCAACGCTTGCGCAGCGTGGGCTGGTATGTGCTGCTCGGGGTCTTCGCCCTGGTGCTGCTCGGGGTCACGGGGCTCTCGTTCGCCGTGTACTCCTGGGGCGATGCGGTCGGTGCCGGCGTCTACTCGATCGTCGTCAACATCGTGCTGCTGCTGGTCGTGCTGGTGTCGCCGACGCTCAGCGGCAACGCGATCAACGGGGATCGCGATGCCGCGACGCTCGCGGCCGTGCAGGTGACCGCCGCGTCGACCGGCGACATCATGCTCGGCAAGCTCGTCGCGGCCGTGGCGACCGGCGGCGCCTTCCTGGTGGTCGCGGTGCCGTTCCTGGCCCTGTCGTTGCTGGGTGGGGGAGCGAACCCGGCCGTGCTGCTCATCTCCCTGCTCGTGCTCGCGGCCGAGATCATCATCGTGGCCGCGATCGGAGTGGGGTTGAGTGGACTCATCGCGCGTCCGCTGTTCTCGGTCGCGACGACCTACCTGGTCGTCGCCGCGCTCGTGTTCGGAACGCTCATCGTGTTCGGACTCGGCGGCATGGCGGTGCGCAGCGAAGCGACCGTGTACTCGCGCCCGTACGACGCGAACGGCACGCCGGACTGTGATCGCTGGGAGGTGAACAGCACCCAGGATGTGCCTCGGTTCGATCTGGTGTGGTGGACGCTCGCCGCGAACCCGTTCGTCGTGCTCGCCGACGCGACCCCGACCGAGTACGCGACGGGGGGTTATCCCGTCGACATGTTCGGTCAGATCAAGTACGGATTGCGCAGCGCGCAGCTCTCGCCCTTGGAACAGCGCTGGGACGAGTGCGACCCCGGTGGCGGGTACCGCACACCCCAAGAGGTGATCGACTCGACGGTGCCGAGCTGGTTCGTCGGCCTGGGGGTGCAGATCGTCATCGCGGGTTCGCTGTTCGCGGGGGCATGGGCGCGCACGCGGACGCCGGCTCGCCGGCTGCCCCCGGGCACGCGCATCGCCTGAGGCTCTTCCCCTCGGGCACGTTCCGGTCGCACCACTCGCCGTTCCGGACGCGCTGATGCGGCGGCAAGTGCGACCGGGACGGGAACCGGGAACGGCGAAGACGTGGGCAGCGGATGGCCACCTTCCGTTCATCTGCCGTGCACTCGGCGGATCCTCTGCGGCCACGTGGGGTCGGTGGTCTGGGCGGGTACCCGACTGAGTCCCCCCTCCGGTCCGGCCCTGCACCCTGGGGTCTGCCGGCCCAGCCACCCAGGAGTCCTCCATGCCCCGCCTGCACCGTGCAGCGGCGGTCACGGCGGTGTGCGCCTTGAGCGCCGCCGCCCTGCTCGTCACTCCCCTCGCCGCGATCGGCGCCGACCCCGGCATCCGCCCGTCCGTGGCGACGTCGACCGCTCCGAGTCTCGTCCTGAACGAGATCGTCTACGACGACGCGGCGACCGGCCTCGCCGACCAGGTCGAGATCTACAACGCCGGGACCGAGGTGGTCGATCTCGCGGGGTGGAAGATCGCGGACGAGAAGCGCGACACCTTCGGCGCGGCCCCGGATGGCACGTCGCTCGCCCCGGGGGAGTTCCTGGTGCTGGTGAAGGACGTCGACTTCGCGTTCGGGCTCGGCAAGGGCGACGAGGTCGTGCTCTTCGACCCGGACGGCACCGAGGTCGACTCCTATGCCTATGCGAACACCGCGCCGCTGTCGGTGTGGGCGCGCTGCCCTGACGGCACGGGTACCTGGGCGCCGGCGACGCAGGTGACGCCCGGCGCTGCGAACGATTGCGAGGTTGCTCCTGTCGCCGGTTCCATCGTGATCAACGAGGTCGACTCGCAGCCGGCCGACTGGGTGGAGTTCTACAACCCCGGCACCGCTGCGCTCGACATCTCGGGCTACGAGATCCGGGACAACTCGGACGATCACCGCTGGCAGTTCCTCCCGGGAACGCAGATCGGCGCGGGACAGTTCCTCGTGGTCGAAGAGGGTACGGTCGGGGTCTCCGGAGGCGTCGAGGCCGCATTCCGCGAGCCGATCGGCATCGGCAGCGCCGACCGCATCCGCCTCTACGACACCTCGGGCGCGATGATCGACGACACGCTCCCGTGGCAGGGGCACGCGGCGATCGACGGCGACTTCGCCGCGGCCACCCTGGCGCGCTGCCCTGACGGCGTCGGCTCCTTCGTGCTCGCGCACCCGACCCCGGGCGCCACGAACTCGTGCGTCATGCCCGACGTCGTGATCAACGAGATCGAGTCGAACGGCGACACCACCGACTGGGTCGAGGTCGTCAACACCGGCAGCACGGCGGTCGACCTCTCCGGCTGGACCGTGATGGACAGCGACCCCGTCGGCCACGCCGGTGAAACCACTCCGTTGCCCGCAGGCACGATCCTGCAGCCCGGAGGCTACTTCGTCTTCGACCAGCCCACGAACTTCGTCTTCGGTCTCGGCAACGGCGATACCGTGTCGATCCGCGACGCGAACGGCAACACGGTCGATGAGCACGTGTACGCCGCGCATGCCGCAGGGGTCCTCGCGCGTTGCGCTGATGCCACCGGCGACTTCGTCGACATCGCGGTCTCGACCAAGGGGCTGCGCAACGCCTGCGGCAACCCCGTGCGCATCAACGAGGTCGAATCCGACGGCGGCTCGCCCGACGACTGGGTGGAGCTCGTGAACCCGACGAGCACGGCGCTCGATGTGTCGGGCATCGTGGTGAAGGACGACGACGACACCCACGCGTACGCGATCCCGGCCGGTACGTCGATCGGTGCGGGGGAGTACCTCGTGATCGAGCGGGCGCAGCTCGGCTTCGGCCTCGGCGCTGGCGATGCGGTGCGGGTGTTCGACGGCGACCTGCTCGTGGACGAGACCACGTGGGGCGCGGGCCACGCCGCCACCACCTGGGGTCGTTGCCCCGACACGAGCGGCGCGTTCGCCGTCACCGCAGCGCCCACGAAGGGCACCGCGAACGTGTGCACCGGTGAGGTTGCCGTGTCGCCGTGGCCCGGCTCTGCCGAGGTGCGCGTGGTGGACAGCATCCCGACGTTCCTCGAGGACAGCTCGGGGCTCGACGTGCAGGAGACCGCCGACGGCGCGTTCCTCTGGGCGGTCGACAACGGACAAGGCCGTATCTGGAAGCTCGAGGCGCACGCCGACGGCTCGGTCGAGAAGGTCGACGGCTGGGATGCGGGCAAGCGTGTGCGCTTCCAGAAGGACGCCGCGAACCCGGGCGCCGCGGGCCCCGACACCGAAGGCATCACGGTCGACGGAGACGGCTTCGTCTACGTGGCGTCCGAACGCGACAACAGCGCCAAGGGCGTGAACCAGAACGTGGTGCTGAAGGTCGACCCCGAGGCCTCGGACGGCGATCTCGTCGCCCAGCAGGAATGGGATCTGACCGCGTTGCTTCCTGCCGTCGGGGCGAACCTCGGCATGGAGGCCGTGCAGTGGGTGCCGGATGCCGCGCTCGCCGGAAAGCTCTTCGATGACAGGACGGGTGCGGCGTACGACCCGAAGGACTATGCCGGTCACGGTGACGGGCTGTTCTTCGTCGCGGTCGAGGACAACGGTCACGTCTACGCATTCGCCCTCGGGGCCGACGGCTCCGCGACGCTCGTGTCGGAGATCGCTCCCGGTCTCACCGGAGTCATGGCGCTCGACTACGACACCGTGCGTAACACCCTGTGGGCCGTGTGCGACGACGGCTGCCAGGGCCGCTCCGCCGAGATCACGCTGAACGGCACCGGGCAGCCGAGCCTCGTGCACTACCCCCGCCCTGCCGGGATGCCCGACATCAACAACGAGGGCTTCGCGACCGCGCCGGCCTCGCTGTCGGTTGACGGACAGCGCCCGGTGTGGTGGTTCGCCGACGGGTTCGCATCCGAGGCGCTGCGCACGGGAACGCTGCCGGGAGTCGACGACGGCACCCCCGGCGGCGAGACCCCGCCGCTCCCGGGCACCGGCCTCGTCGACGACAATCGCCACGGTCTGACGGTGGACCCGTCGGTCGCGACCCGCGGGCAGAAGGTCACGATCACGGTCGGGGCCGGCGGCACGGGAACGGACGTGTCGGTGTGGATGTACTCCGACCCGACGCGGATCGCGTCGGGGACGCTCACGGACGCGGGCACCATCTCGGTGACCGTCCCGGCGGACGCTCCGCTCGGCGCGCACAGGATCGCGGTGTTCGATGCGAGCGGCGCGCTCCTCGGTTGGGCGGACCTCCGCGTCGCGGCGGGTAGCGGGGCCGGGGCCGGGGGAGAGGCCGGGGCAGGGGTCGGTGGGCTGGCGACGACCGGTGCGGAACTCCCCGTCGCCGCCGTCGCACTGGCGCTGATGCTGCTCACCGCCGGTGCGGTGGCCGTGCGGCGCAAGCGCACGGCATGAGCCATGGGAGGGGGCGCGCGCGTGCGCTCGTGTGCCCCCTCCGGCGGCCGGACGGTCACGTGCCCGCCGCTCCGCGTGAATCATCTGCAGCGGAGGATGCGCGCAGGGCACCGGCACCGCTAGACATGGGGGAGGCGCGGAAGGACCGCGCGCGGAGGGCCGTCGATGAGCATCGCATTCCTGCTGACCACCCTGGTGATCGTCGCGACGCCGGGGACCGGTGCCGTCTACTCGATAGCGGCGGGCATCTCGCGAGGTCGCCGAGCCGGAGTCATCGCCGCGTTCGGCTGCACCCTCGGTGTCATCCCGCACATGATCGCCGCGATCACGGGGCTCGCAGCGATCCTGAACGCCTCCGCGATCGCGTTCGAGACCATCAAGTGGCTCGGCATCGCCTATCTGCTGTTCCTCGCCTGGCAGACCATGAGGGACAAGTCGTTGATCCAGGCCGACGAGAGCGTCGCCCCGCTGTCGTCCTGGCGAGTGATCCGCACCGCTGTCCTCATCAACGTGCTCAATCCCAAGCTCACGATCTTCTTCTTCGCCTTCCTGCCCCAGTTCGTCCCGGCCCAGACGCCGAACGGCACCTGGCAGATGGTCGGGCTCAGCCTGGTGTTCATGGCGCTCACGTTCGTGGTCTTCGCGCTGTACGGCGTCTTCGCGGCCACCATGCGCGCCCAGGTGCTGGGGCGACCGAGGGTCATGACGTGGCTGCGCCGCTCCTTCGCCGCGACGTACGTGCTCCTGGCCGGACGTCTCGCGCTGGAGACCCGGTAGCCTGCTCGGGACGCCGCGTCGTGAGCAGGCCTCCGGACGGCGCGAGGCCGTGCCGCGGTGTCGGTGCCGACGCCTAGACTCATAGGGCCATGACCGAAGCTCCTCTCATCGTCCCCTCCACCGCCGGTCCTCGCTCGTCGGGAGCCCCGGGGCAGGACGATCTCCTCGCCGGCCTCAACCCTCAGCAGCTCGAGGCCGTCACCTACCGCGGCCCGGCGCTGCTCATCGTCGCGGGCGCCGGATCGGGCAAGACGAGCGTGCTCACCCGCCGCATCGCCTCGCTGTTGCGGGCCCGAGAGGCATGGCCGAGCCAGATCCTCGCGATCACCTTCACCAACAAGGCCGCGGGCGAGATGCGCGAGCGTGTCGAAGGGCTGATCGGCGATGCCGCCCGTGGCATGTGGATCTCCACGTTCCACTCCGCGTGCGTGCGCATCCTGCGTCGCGAGGCCGAGCAGTTCGGGTACACGAAGTCGTTCACCATCTACGATTCGGGCGATTCGCGGGCTCTCCTCAAGCGCCTGGTCAAAGAGCACGAGGCCGATGCCTACGGGCTCACACCCGCGTCCGTGCAGTCGCGCATCTCGAAGCTGAAGAACGAGCTGTCCGACGCCGAGTCGTATGCGCGTCAGGCCAACATGAGCGACCCGGCCGAGCGCGTCTTCATCGAGGTCTTCGCCGACTACCAACGGCAGCTGCAGAAGGCCAACGCCTTCGACTTCGATGACCTCATCGGGCAGACCGTGTATCTGTTCCGAGCGTTCCCGCAGGTCGCCGACACCTACCGTCGTCGTTTCCGTCACATCCTGGTCGACGAGTACCAGGACACGAACCACGCGCAGTACTCGCTGATCCACGAGCTCACGCGCCCCGTGTCCGGTGCTGCCGGTGCCGCGCCGGATCCGTATGCCTCCAACGGCATGATGATCTTCGAGCCCGATCCCGCCCCCACCGCAGACGCCGGCGAACCCGGTGCCTCGCTCACCGTGGTCGGCGACTCCGATCAATCGATCTACGCGTTCCGCGGCGCGGACATCCGCAACATCAGCGAGTTCGAGCGTGACTTCCCCGGCGCCCGCGTCGTGCTGCTCGAGCAGAACTACCGCTCGACGCAGAACATCCTGTCGGCGGCGAACGCGGTGATCGGCAACAACTTCGATCGTAAGGACAAGAAGCTCTGGAGCGACAAGGGCGACGGCGATCCCATCATCGGTTTCACCGGCTACTCGCAGCACGACGAGGCGCAGTTCGTGGCTGACGAGGTCGAGGCCCTGCACCGCGCCGGCATGCCCTACTCCGAGATGGCGGTGTTCTACCGCACCAACTCGCAGTCCCGTGCGCTGGAGGAGATCTTCATCCGCTCGGCGGTGCCGTACAAGATCATGGGCGGCACCAAGTTCTACGATCGCGCCGAGATCAAGGACGCGCTCGCCTATCTCGTCGCCGTCGCGAACCCGGCCGACGAGATGTCGGTGCGCCGCATCCTGAACAAGCCCAGGCGCGGCATCGGCGACGTCACGGAGACGGCCATCGCACGGTTCGCCGAGGAGCACGGGATCAGCTTCCGCGATGCGCTGTCGATGCCGGGTCAGCTCGGGGTCGGGCCGAAGATCCAAGCGGCGATCGGGCAGCTCGACGCGGTGCTCACCGAAGCCGCCGCCATCCTGACCCCCGCGAGCGGCGAGCTGCCTCCCCCCACCGCGGTGGCCGACGGCCTGAGCCTGTTGCTGGGCAAGAGCGGATACCTCGACGCCCTGCGTGCGAGCCGCGACCCTCAGGACGAGGCGCGCGTGGAGAACCTCGACGAATTCGTCGCGGTGGCTCGTGATTTCGCGCGCAACAACCCGGAGGGCACGATCGTCGACTTCCTCACCGAGGTCGCTCTGGTCTCCGATGCCGATGACCTCGACGACGAGTCGGGCTCGGTCTCGCTCATGACCATGCACACGGCGAAGGGCCTGGAGTATGACGCCGTGTTCGTCACGGGCGTCGAGGAAGATCTCATCCCGCACCGCATCTCGGCCGGCGAGCCCGGGGGACCGCAGGAGGAACGCCGTCTCTTCTACGTGGGCATCACGCGTGCGCGCAAGCGTCTGCACCTCTCTCTCGCGATGACGAGGGCGCAGTTCGGCGAGGTCACGGTGGCGATGCCCAGCCGCTTCCTGCAGGAGATCCCGGCGGGCCTGATCGACTGGCGACAGTCTCCGGGCGACGTGAACTCGCGCGGGGGGATGCAGTCGCGCGCACTGAACGCGCGTCGCCAGGGCGGCTTCGGCGGCTCGGGCTCGGGCGATCGTTTCGCGGTGAAGTCGCTGCCGGGTCGAGACTCCCTGAAGCCGCTGTCGACGGCGATGGACAAGTTCCCCAACCGGGTCACGGCCAAGATGCGCGACAACGGTGATCTCGAGCTCGCCGCCGGCGACCGCATCCGTCACGTCGACTTCGGCGAAGGGCGGGTGGATGCGGTGACGGGCGAGGGTGCCAAGCGCATCGCTCACGTGCGATTCGACTCGGCGGGGCAGAAGAAGCTCCTCATCAAGGTCGCGCCGATCGAGAAGATCTAGCCCACCGCAGGTGTTTCCGCCTCGGCGAAACACCGACCGGATTGCCGGTTAGGCTGGCTCATATGGCCCTCTTCTCCCGCCGCAAGAAGTCCGGTGACGATGTCGTCGCCCCCACCGCCGAGGCTGTCGCGAGCGATAGCGCGCCGAACGACACCACGCAGAACGGTGCGGGCGCGGTCGCCGGAGAGCACACGACATCAGAGAGCCCGACCGCCGAGCAGCCCGTCGAAGCGCCCTCGATCGGGATCTCGGTGCAGGCGTTCCGGGGCGTCGGTGCCGAGGCGGGCCCCGAGGTCTCCCTTCCGGCGTCCGACGGCACTTCGAACTCCGACGCCTCGTCCGCCTCTGCGGCGCCCGCCGCGCCGCAGGCTTCTCCCTCTCCGCCCGTTCAGCCCGAGACGCCCCAGGAGCGGCGCCTGCCTCTGGCCTCCGTGCTGCCGCCGGAGCAGACCGAGACCGTCGCCGGCATGAAGGACAATGTCCTCCTGCGTGAGGCCCTCAGCGAGATCGAGGCGGGCGCGACCAACGACCAGCTCCTCGGCGTCATGCGTCAGGCTCTTCAGGGACACCTCTACATCCGCGTGAACGGCGATGCGCGTGCCCAGATCAGCGAAGGGAAGGCGCTCTCCGTCGCCGTCGTCCGCGACAGTGAAGACAACCAGTACATGCTGGCGTTCAGCTCGGCCGGCGCGGTACGTGATTCCGTGCAGCTCGAAGCGGACCCGTCGTCGACCTCGGCGGTCGCCCAGCCGGTCACCTCGGTGCTGCAGCAGGTCGTGTCCGGAGATTTCGCCGGCCTCATCGTCGACAACGCGTCGGCCCCGCATCGGGTGGTGTTCCCGACGGAGCTGCTGCAGAAGACGCTCGAGCAGGCCGATGTCGACATGACGGTGAAGAGCATCCTCGCCGCTCCCCGGGAACAGGATTCCGTCGTCAAGGTCGGCGAAGCCCTTGCGACCACGCGGATGTGGGTCGCGGTCAACGACGGCTCCGGCGGTGGCCCCGTCGGCATCGCCGAAGCGCAGACGACCGACGGACGTCGGTTCCTGCAGCTGTTCTCGCACCCGCTCGAGGTCATCGCGCTCGGACGCGGCGACCGTCCGCTCCCGTTCGCGCCGGAGCAGCTGGCGAAGGTCCTCACGAGCCACGCCGACATCGCCGGAGTGATCGTGGACTCGGCCGGTCCGTCGATCGTCGTCGAGCGGGCTGCGCTCACGCCGGTCCTCGTGCTCGCGGTCGACCTCGGCGACTGAACCGACCCGGACACGGACGATCCGGACTCCGCGCACTGTCCGCGTCGGCGGGGTTCCGTCTGTCCGGGCGGCGCTCTAGGGTCGGAGCATGGCCTCAGAACGCGTGACCCTGACCGTCGCCGACTCCGATGGAGAACGCGAGGTCGCGCTGTCCAGCCCGAACCGTGTGGTCTGGCCCGACCTCGGCATCACCAAGGCGGAGCTGGCCGAGTATGTGCAGCTCGTCGCGGTGCCGTTCCTGGCGGCGAACGGCAACCGCCCGGTCTCGCTCGAGCGGTTCCGTGACGGCATCGGACCCGCAGGCGGGGCGCGGGCCGAGGGCTTCTTCTCGAAGAACCCGCCCAAAGGTACCCCGGACTTCGTCGACGCGGTGACGGTGACATACAACAGCGGGCGCCAGCATCCGCAGATCGTGTTGAACCGTGCGAGCGCGATCGTGTGGGCCGTGCAGATGAACACGATCGTCTTCCACCCCTGGGCGTCGCTCGCCACTGACGCGGACAACCCCGTCGAGCTGCGCATCGACCTCGATCCGCAGCCCGGTACCGACTTCGCAGATGCGGTCACGGCCGCGCACACCCTGCGCGAGGTGCTGCGCGAGGCGGGTCTGGAGGCGTTCGCCAAGACCAGCGGCAACAGAGGATTGCACGTGTTCGCGCCGATCGAACCGACCCACGAGTTCCTGGAGGTGCGGCACGCCGTGATCGCCGCCGGGCGCGAGCTGGAGCGACGGATGCCGGAGCAGGTCACGACGAACTGGTGGAAGGAGGAGCGGGGCGCGCGCATCTTCGTCGACTTCAACCAGGCCAACCGCGACCGCACGATGGCCGGTGCCTACAGTCCTCGCGCGCTTCCCGGAGCGACCGTGTCGACGCCGGTGGCCTGGGACGAGCTCGACGGTCTCGATCCGAAGGTGTTCACGGTGCGCAGCATCCCGAAGCGTCTGGGCGAGGTCGGCGACCCGTGGGCGTCGATGCCGCACAACCCTGGCCGCATCGACACGCTGCTGGAGTGGTGGGAGCGTGACACGCAGAACGGTCTCGGCGAACTGCCTTTCCCTCCGGAGTTCCCGAAGATGCCGGGTGAGCCGCCGCGCGTGCAGCCGAGCAAGAAGGTCGCAGCGAATTGGGACGAGGACGGCACCCCGGCCGAGAAGGAGTGAGGGCTCCCGCTCAGCTCAGGACATCGGCGAGGTCGTAGCCTGCGACCGTGTCCAACTGCTCGTAGGTGCAGGAGCGGGCGTCGCGATCGGGGCGCCAGCGTTCGAACTGCACGGTGTGGCGGAACCGCGCGCCTTCGAGTTGGTCGTATCGCACCTCGAGCACCCGCTCCGGGCGCAGCCGCACGAACGACACATCCTTCGATCCGCTGAATCGCGACCGCTCGCCCTCGGCGGTCACGGCGTCGCCCGACTCGTCGCGCTCGACCAGCGGGGAGAGCTCTTCGACGAGCTCCTGCCGACGGGCATCGCTCCACGCGGCCACGCCGCCGACCTGGTGGAGCTCCCCGTCGTCGCCGTACAGCCCGACCAGCAGGGAACCCACTCCCGATCCGGACTTGTGGATGCGATAGCCGAGCGCGACGACGTCGGCGGTGCGGGCGTGCTTGATCTTGAACAGCGTGCGCTTTCCCGGCGCGTAAGGCTGGTCGAGCGGCTTCGCGACGACACCGTCGAGCCCTGCCCCTTCGAACTCGGCGAGCCAGCGCACCGCGGCCTCGCGATCGCGGGTCGTGCGGGTGATGTGCAGCGGATGTCCGACGCCCTCCATGAGGGTCTCGAGGCGTGCGCGCCTCGTCTCGAACGACTGCGTGAGCAGGTCGTCGACCCCGACGGCGAGCAGATCGAACGCGATGAACATGGCTGGGGTCTCGACGGCGAGCTTCGCGACGCGTGAGGCGGCGGGGTGGATGCGCTGGCTGAGGGCCTCCCAGTCCAGGCGCTGCGAGCCGTCCGGCCCGGTGGCGACGACGATCTCGCCGTCGAGCAGGCACGGTTCCGGAAGCAGCTGGGGGATCACGTCGACCAGTTCGGGGAAGTAGCGGGTCAGGGGCTTGGCGCCTCGTGACCCGATCTCCACCGTCTCCCCGTCCCAGGCGATGAGTCCACGGAAGCCGTCCCACTTCGGCTCGTACAGCAATCCGCCCGGCGTCTTCGCGGGGTCGGGCACGGCCGGCGCCGCCTTGGCGAGCATCGGCGCGGGGATGTCGTAGCGCATGCTCCCATCCTGGCCGCCGATGATCCGCGGCGGAAGGGGAGGACGATCAGCCGAAGAGGTCGGTCACGGTGGCGGGTTCTCCGGCATCCCGCAGCGCCGTGCAGGCGGCATGCCAACCGGCCATCCCGTTCACGGAGGGGCCGGGGGGTGTCGAGGCGGACGCCAGGTACACGCCACGCATCGGCGTGCGCCACGGGGAGGGGGAGAGAACCGGGCGCCGGAGTGCCTGGCGCATGTCGAAGACGCCACCGGAGATGTCGCCACCGATCTCCGTGGGGTTGATCGCCTCGCGCGACGACGCCGGGACGGCGTGGTGCGCGAGGACGAGGTCGCGGAAGCCCGGAGCGAAGCGCTCGACCTGGGCGGTGATCAGCTCGGTCGGGTCGAGGTCCGAACCCGGGGGCACGTGGATGTACGCCCAGAGCACGGCCTTCCCCGCGGGGGCGCGTGAGTCGTCCAATACCGATGGCTGCACGGCGAGCACATACGGGCGCTCAACCACGCGTCCGGCGGCGACGGCGTTCTCACTCGCCCATACCTCGGCGCGGGTGCCGCCCAGATGCACGGTCGGGGCCGCTGCCACGTCGGCGTTCGTCCACGGGATCGGGCCGTCGAGCGCGAAGTCGACCTTCGCTGCTCCGGGCCCGTACCGGTACGAGCGGAGGGCCCGTGCGTAGCCGGCGGGCACGTCGGGATGCGTGAGGGCGAGTCGCGGCGAGGTGTTGAGCAGCAGCAGGTCGCCCTGCTGCGGGTCGCCCCAGTCCAGGGCACCGAGATCGGAGACGGGGGTGCCCGCCTCGATCGTTCCGCCGTGCTGCTCGATGTCGGCGACCATCGCGTCGGCGATGCGCTGCGCACCTCCGCGCGGGTACGGCCAGCCGCCTGCGTGTCCGAGCGCGGCCAGCAGCAGCCCGGCCGCCGCACCCGCGAGGGAGGGCTGCGGCGAGTTGGCGTGCGCGACCACCCCGGAGATGAGCGCCGCCGCCTCCTCCGTGCGGAAGGCGCGAGCTGCCAGGGGAGTGCCCTGGTCCAGCATCCGGATCGCGAAACGCGCGGCGGTCACCGGATCGCGGGGGATGCGGAGCAGCTGGTTGCCGGTGAAGTCGACGACCCCGTCGATGTGGCTGCTGAGTGGACGCAGACGTGAGGTCCAGGCGGATCCGTCGACTCCGAGGTCCGCCGCCGTGCGCTCGATGTCGCGCCAGGCGATCGCTGCGCGCCCGTCATCGAGCGGATGCGCGTACGAGGCGTCGGGACGGATCCACTCGATCCGCCGGTCGAGGCCGAACGCCTGGAAGAACGGGGAGGAGAGGGCGGCCGGATGCACGGCGGAGCAGAGGTCGTGCCGGAACCCCGGAAGCGTGGATTCGCGTGTGCGCACCCCGCCGCCGATGGTGTCGGCGCCCTCCAGAACTCGCACCCGATAGCCGGCGCGCGCGAGCGTCACTGCGGCAGCGAGCCCGTTCGGGCCGGAGCCGATGATCGTCGCCTGGGCCATGACGTCAGTTTGGCACGTATACGAGCGGAAAACGGTCGGCTGTACCCCTCTGGGCGTGCGATCCTGGAACTGATGAAAGAAGTACAGGGGCCGACCCCCGCAGGCACCTCCCGTCCATACCGTTCGCTCCCGGAGGCGTTGCGCGCGCACCGCATCGATCCGGCCAACCACGCGTTCATCACCGCCATCGTCGAAGCGATCGGGATCAGCTCGTTCATCGACCGCGGTCGCTACATCGAAGCGATCCGTCGAGGTGAGGGCGCCCCTCTGCACATCGGGCGCACCTACACGAACGGCTTCACCGAGGACGAGCGCCTCGTCGTCGGTTCCGCTCCGCTGCGTCTGCAGCCGAGCGAAGGCCGGGCGCCGTACTTCTACGTGAGCCACCCCAGCGAGTTCATCCCGCTCACCCCGCCGCGCGCGGCCAAGCGCACGACGACTCCTCGCGTCTCCGCCCCGCGGGCCGAGAAGGCTCCGAAGCCGGTCGAGGATCGCGACTACGGCGTGTGCGACGTGTGCTTCATGGTGAAGACGCCGTCCGGCGGCTGCGGCTGCGACTGACCGTGAGCGCCGAGGCGGGATCCGGGCTCGACCGACCGTCGATCCGGCTCGCCGACTTGACCGGACCCGACGCACTCGAGGTCGGTGCGGCTGTGCGTGCGTATCTGCTGCAGACCGAGCGGGAGAAGAGTCGGCAGGAACACGGATCCGAGCGCGATTCCGCCGTGCCGCTGCCCGACCGCTATCTCCGCGAGGTCGATGACCCGGCCGAGGCGTATGCCGCGCATCGAGTGCGGGTCGCGCAGCTCGACGAACGCATCGTCGGGGTCGTGGTGCTGTCCGTGCACGACGGTGTGGCGGAGATCAAGCGATTGTGGGCGCAGCCTGACGTGCGCGGCCGCGGGGTGGGTTCGGCGCTGTTGGACGCGGCGGTGGCCGATGCGGTCGATCTCGGTGCGTCGCAGGTGCGGCTGTCGGTGTGGGAATGGCGGGACGGCCCCGTGCGTCTCTACGAATCGCGAGGCTTCGAGCGGGTGCCCTCGTGGGACGATCGCGAACGCCTCGTGTGCATGGCGCGCGTGGTCTGAGCCGACCGCAGTCGTGGTCCTTCCCCTCACGCGGTCGGTTGCGACAGCCGGTATCGGCCGGGGGTCATCCCGACGAGCGGTGTGAACTGCTCGATGAACTGACTGGTCGTGGCCCACCCGCATGCGGAGGCCGTGTCGGTCACCGTGGCGCCGTCGGCGAGCAGGACGAGTGCCCGATGCACGCGCAGTTGCAGGCGCCACTGCCGGTATCCCATGCCGGTCTCCTGCTGGAACAGGCGGCTCAGCGTCCGCTCGGCGGTGCCGGTGCGTGCGCCGAGTTCTCCGAGCGGCACGGGCAGAGCGAGGTCATCCTCGACGATGCGTGCGGCACGGCGCAGGCGCGGATCGTGGGGCTCCGGGAGATGGAGTGGCTGCTCGGGCGCGGTCACGACTTCGTCGACGATCACGCGACGCAGGTGGTCCAGGGCTTCGTCGCTGCGTGTGCGGTCGGAGGTCATCGACAGCACGGCTTCGCGCGCGAGTGGCGTCGCGACGAGCACCGCAGGGGAGGCCGGGAGCAGTGCGGCGAGCTCGTCGGTCAGATGGACGATGCGCATGTCCGTGCGCCCGTGCGCGCGATGACGATGCTCGGCGCCGGCGGGCACCCAGGCCATGCGGGTCGACGGCGCGATCCAGGCACCCTCGTCGGTGAGCAGCGACAGCACTCCGGAAGCGGCATGCACCAGGTGTCCGAGCGGGTGGGCGTGGCGGGGGGAGGTCTCGGCGTGCGCGAACCGGTAGGCGCCCTCCATGGGCAGGGCCGCCAGGGAATCGAAGTCGACCAGATTCAGGTCGACCATTCGCGAGGATTGGCGGGTATTCGACATCAAAATGCAGTGTACGTGTTTCCTGACATACCGGGTGAATGCTGGACTCGATGCATGACCACGATGCAGGAACCGTTCGATACCGCGCCGACCCCGTTGACCAGGCCGTCCACCCGGCGCGGCGGCATCCTCACCGGGATCTACGTGGGCACCGGCCTGCTGCTGATCGCGCTGAACCTGCGCATGGGCGTCGCTTCTGTCGGACCCGTCCTCCCCGCGATCGAGCAGGACCTGGGGATCCCAGCAGCCGCGGCAGGGCTCCTGACGACGATCCCCGTGTTCGCCTTCGGCGCCTTCGCGTTCTTGACGCCCGCGCTGACACGCTGGATCGGACTGCATCGGCTGCTCGCGCTGACGATGGTCGTGGTGGCACTCGGCATCGGCATCCGCCTGCTTCCCTCACCCGTGGCTCTCTTCGGCGGCACGGTGTTGGTGGGGGCGGGCATCGCGGTCGCGAACGTCTGCATGCCCGCCGTGATCAAGCAGGACTTCGCGCACCGTCTCGGTCTGATGATGGGGCTGTACTCCACATCGCTGTTCCTGGGTGCCGCCGCGGCGGCCGCATTCACGGTGCCGTTCATGATCGCCCTGGACGGGTCGTGGCGTGGCGCGCTGGGGGTCTGGGCGATTCCCGCCGCACTCGCCCTGGCGGTCTGGCTGCCCCGGGCGATGCGTCGGGTCGTCACCTCCCCGGCGGTGGCGGGCGTTCCCGTCGATGCGATCACGGAACCCATCGACGAGCCGCGGATGTCGGCGCTGTTGCGGGACCCGGTCGCGTGGGCGGTCACCGCGTTCATGGGGTTGCAGAGCCTGAGCTACTACGCGGCCCTGACCTGGATTCCCACGATGCTGCAGGACGGCGGGGTCTCGGTGTCGGATGCCGGGGTGCTGCTGTCGTACTCCAGTTTTCCCGGGATCGCGGCGGCGCTCCTCGTGCCGACGATGATGCGCCGCATGCGGCCGACGTGGCTCCCCGTCGTGCTCTCCGCGCTGCTCTGCGCGGCGGGGCTGATCGGCCTCCTCGTCGCGCCCGGTGGAGCCGCGCCCTGGCTCTGGATGACGCTGCTCGGTCTCGGGCAGGGGGCCGCCATCTCGCTGTCGCTGACGTACATCGTGCTCCGCGCGCCGGATGCGAGGCACACGGCGCACCTGTCGACGATGGCGCAGGGAGTCGGCTACCTGCTGGCCGGCTTCGGTCCGCTCGGCCTCGGCATCCTGCACGCCACGGTCGGTGGGTGGGTCGTCCCGGTCCTGGCGCTCGTGCTGCTCCTCGCGGTGCAGGCGGTCGCGGGGTCGGCGGCGAGTCGAGAGCGCCACGTGAGCGCCCGACGCCGGTGAGTCGACTCCGGGGATCCGCCCTCAGGCGAACGCGCTCATCCCGGTGATGTCGCGCCCGAGCAGCAGGGCCTGAACGCTCTCGGTTCCCTCGTAGGTGTGGATGGCCTCGATGTCGGCCATGTGCTGCATCACGCCGTTCTCGAGCAGGATGCCGTTGCCGCCGAGCAGATCGCGGGCGGTCGAGGCGATGCGGCGCGCGGCACGCGTGTTGTGGAACTTCGCCAGCGAGGCCTGGGTCGGGCGCAGTTCACCGGCGGTCTCGAGGTCTGCCATCCGCCGGCAGTACAGCTGCATGGCGGTGAGGTCTTCGAGCATGTGGGTCAGACGCTCCTGGACCATCTGGAATCTGGCGAGGGGCTTTCCGAACTGCACCCGCTGGGTGGCGTAGGCGAGGGCGGCCTCGTAGCAGGCGGTCGCGTGTCCGAGCGCCGACCAGGCGACACCGGAACGGGTCGCGTACAGCACGATCGAGGCGTCCTTGAAGCTCTTGGTCCCCGGCAGCACCGCATCGAGGGGCACCCGTACGTCGTCCAGCACGATGTGTGCCTGGTGGATCGCGCGCAGCGAGGCCTTTCCGCGGATGACGCTGCCTGTGTAGCCCGGGGTCTCCTGCTCCACGAGGAAGCAGCGCACGGCGCCATGCTCTTCGGCGCCCTCGTCGTCGATGCGCGCCCAGACGAAGGTGATGCCGCCGGAGGCGCCGTTGCCGATCCACTTCTTCGTTCCGCGGAGGCTCCAGCCGTCGCCGTCGCGGCGGGCCACGGTCTCCAGCGAGACGGAGTCGGAACCGTGATCGGGCTCGGTCAGGGCGAACGATCCCAGCACCGAGCCGTCGGCGAGGCCCGTCAGCCACTTCTCCTGCTGCGCGGGGGAGCCGAACAGGGCCAGGGTGCGCAGTGCGAGTCCGCCCTGCACCGCGAGGATCGTGCCCAGGGAGCCGTCGCCGCGGGAGATCTCCATGTTCACCAGTCCTGCGGCCAGTGGCGACAGGCTCGTGAGCGACGGGTGCTGCACCCCGTCGACGACGAGGTCCATCTCGCCCATCCGACGCGCGGCATCGAGCGGATACTCCGCGCGGTCCCAGGCGTCGGCCATCTGCGGGGCGACCTCGTCGACGTAGGCCTTCGCGCGGTCCCACGCCTCCCGATCGGCGGCGGGGATGTCGGTGAAGACGGCGTAGTAGTCGCTGTCCTGACGTCCGGTGATGTCGTACGACGAGACGCGCTCGCCGGGGAAGGGGGAGGCTGCAGTGCTCATGGGACTCCTTCGTGGCACCAAGTATCGTACTCCTCGATACTCGGTTCCACGACCCGACGGCACGTCGAGCTAGTCGAGCTGTGACTGCAGCCTGCGGCTGACCTCGGCGATCGGCATGGAGCGGGGGAACACCGCGACCACCATGTCATCCGGGGCGGTGGCCGCCTCGCCCGCAACCCCGTAGCGACGGCGGACGTCGGCCAGCGCCGTCTGCAGTGTCGCCAGCGGCACCTTCTTGCGGCCACGCAGCAGCTGGCGCAGCACATGGTTGTGCACGGCCGTCACCAAGGCGGCGAAGCCGACCGCGTCCAGGGGATCCACGCCGGGGAGCGCCCCGCGCAGGTAGTCGTCGAACAGTCGCTCGTAGCGGAAGACCGTGATGATCTCGCGCTCGCGCAGCACGGGGACCTGTCGCACGATCTGATAGCGGCGCCTGGCGAGTTCCGGGTCGTGCGCGAAGTGGGCGAAGACCGACTCCGAAGCCGCGCACACCGCGCCCCACGGGTCATCGTGCCCCTCTTCGAGGAACTCCCTGAGCTGTTCCAGAAGCACCTCGTGATCCGCGAAGACCACGTCCTCCTTGCCGCCGAACTGGCGGAAGAAGGTCGAGCGGGAGACGCCGGCGGCCTTGGCGATCTGCTCCACCGACGTCTGGTCGAACCCCTGGGCGCTGAAGAGTTCGAGCGCTGCGGCGACGACGCCGGTGCGCAGTTCTGCGGATTCGTGCATGGCGAAAGCCTAGACCTCGCCGGGCGGAGACGCCGAGGCGTCGCCGTCATACTGAGGAGCGTGAGAGATGACGGGATTCCGGCCGGCTGGTTCGACACGCGGCGGCGCGGGACGCGGCGCTGGTGGGACGGCACGCGATGGACCTCGCACATCTCGGTGCGCGGGCGCGAGACGACCATGGCCGAGGACAGCGCATCGGTGCGCCGCCAGCTCCTCGTGTGCGAACTTGTGCTCGGTGCCGTCATGATCGGCGCGATCCTCATCGCCCTGTGGGGCTCGTTGCCGGTGGTCGTGGTGCGCCCCGTGATCGTCGCCACGGGCACGGCCCTGGTGGTCATGCCGTTCCTGATCACCCGACAGCTTCGACGGGTCGCCCTCCCCGCGCGTGGAGCCGGGGTGCCGACTCGACGCT
Organism: Microbacterium maritypicum MF109; assembly: GCF_000455825.1. GTDB lineage: Bacteria > Actinomycetota > Actinomycetes > Actinomycetales > Microbacteriaceae > Microbacterium > Microbacterium maritypicum_A. The sequence goes on along the minus strand of NZ_ATAO01000101.1, from coordinate 119,963 downwards.
GAGCGGTCGAGGCGCCGGGGCCGCAGGAGCGCTCAGTTCGGGGTAGTAGGCTGGGGGACTGGTCGATGTCTCGACATCGAGAGAATTACCAGACAGCAGCCCAGTGAAGGAACCACAGTGGATCTGTACGAGTACCAGGCACGAGACGTTTTCGAAAAGTACGGAGTGCCGGTCCTCGCCGGCATCGTCGCGGACACCCCTGAAGAGGTGAGGGCGGCTGCCGAGAAGATCGGCGGAGTGGTCGTCGTCAAGGCTCAGGTGAAGACCGGCGGCCGTGGAAAGGCGGGCGGCGTCAAGGTCGCCAAGACGCCCGACGAGGCGTACGAAGCAGCGAAGGCCATCCTCGGCCTCGACATCAAGGGCCACATCGTCAAGCGCGTCATGGTCGCGCAGGGTGCGCGCATCGCCGAGGAGTTCTACTTCTCCGTGCTGCTCGACCGCGCCAACCGCTCCTACCTGAGCCTCTGCTCGGTCGAGGGCGGCATGGAGATCGAAGAGCTCGCCGTCGAACGCCCCGAGGCGCTCGCACGCGTCGAGGTCAACCCGCTCACGGGCATCGACAAGGAGAAGGCCGTCGAGATCGCTCGCGCGGCGAACTTCCCCGAAGACCTCATCGAGAAGGTCTCCGATGTCTTCGTGAAGCTCTACGACGTGTACAAGGGCGAGGACGCGACGCTGGTCGAGGTCAACCCGCTGGTGCGCACCGAAGAGGGCGACATCATCGCGCTCGACGGCAAGGTCACGCTCGACGACAACGCCTCCGAGATCCGTCACCCTGAGCACGAAGCGCTCGAGGACAAGGACGCAGCCGACCCGCTCGAGGCCAAGGCCAAGGAGTCGGGCCTCAACTACGTGAAGCTCGACGGCGAGGTCGGGATCATCGGCAACGGCGCGGGTCTGGTCATGTCGACGCTCGACGTGGTCGCCTACGCGGGCGAGAACCACAACGGCGTGAAGCCTGCCAACTTCCTCGACATCGGCGGCGGCGCCTCGGCCGAGGTCATGGCCGCCGGCCTCGACGTCATCCTCGGCGACCCGCAGGTCAAGAGCGTGTTCGTCAACGTCTTCGGCGGCATCACGGCGTGCGATGCCGTCGCCAACGGCATCAAGGGTGCTCTCGAGACGCTGGGCGCCACGGCCTCCAAGCCGCTCGTCGTGCGCCTGGACGGCAACCGCGTCGACGAGGGTCGCGCGATCCTCGCCGAGTACGCACACCCGCTTGTGACCCTGGCCGCCACCATGGACGAGGGCGCCGACAAGGCCGCCGAGCTCGCCAACGCCTGAGACTGAAGGACGAGAAGAATGTCGATCTACCTCAACAAGGACTCCAAGGTCATCGTCCAGGGCATCACCGGCGGTGAGGGCACCAAGCACACCGCACTGATGCTCAAGGCCGGCACCCAGGTCGTCGGTGGCGTCAACGCCCGCAAGGCCGGCACCACGGTCTCGCACACCGACAAGGACGGCAACGCCGTCGAGCTGCCCGTCTTCGCCTCGGTCGCCGAGGCCATGAAGGAGACCGGCGCCGACGTGTCGATCGCTTTCGTGCCCGGTGCGTTCACCAAGGACGCGATGATCGAGGCCATCGACGCCGAGATCCCCCTGCTCGTGGTCATCACCGAGGGCGTGCCCGTCGGCGACTCGGCCGAGGCCTGGGCCTACGCGCAGAGCAAGGGCAACAAGACCCGCATCATCGGCCCGAACTGCCCCGGCATCATCACGCCGGGCGAGGCGCTCGTGGGCATCACGCCCGCGAACATCACGGGCAAGGGACCGATCGGCCTCGTGTCGAAGTCGGGCACCCTGACCTACCAGATGATGTTCGAGCTGCGCGACCTGGGCTTCTCCACCGCCATCGGCATCGGCGGCGACCCGGTCATCGGCACCACGCACATCGACGCGCTCGCGGCGTTCGAGGCCGACCCCGAGACCAAGGCGATCGTGATGATCGGTGAGATCGGTGGCGACGCCGAGGAGCGTGCCGCCGACTACATCAAGGCGAACGTCACGAAGCCGGTCGTCGGCTACGTCGCGGGTTTCACGGCTCCCGAGGGCAAGACCATGGGTCACGCCGGTGCGATCGTCTCCGGTTCGGCCGGCACCGCTCAGGCGAAGAAGGAGGCCCTCGAGGCCGCCGGCGTCAAGGTCGGCAAGACGCCGTCCGAGACGGCAGACCTGATGCGCGCGATCATCGAAGCGCTCTGATCTGAGCTACGCTTGATCTGAAGGCCCCGGACTCCACTCCGGGGCCTTCTTTCATGCCCGTTCGGTCGGTCCGGCGTCTCGGCGGCGGGCAGCGAGGATCGCTGCCCTCAGGATGTCGAGCTGTCCGGTGTTCCAGCCCAGCTCACTCAACACGTGGACGTAGATCGCGAGCAGGCTGTGCCGGTTCTCGCCGACTTCGTCGTCGAGCCCGCGATCGGTCAGATTGCTGTCAGCGAGGGCGCTGATGCGTCGACACTCTGCCGTGACGGAGGCGATATCGTCGGTGCGCCGCACTTTCCAGGAGTTGGCGGTGGCCACCGGCAGGCCGCTCTCGGCCCGGGGGCGCCCGGTGATCCTCTCGTCGAACCAGACGCCCTCCACGTACGCCGTGTGACGCACGACTCCCAGCAGGCTCGGAGCGCCGGGGATCGGCGCGGACCGCGCCTCCTCTTCGGTGAGGCCTTCGAGGCTGGCCAGAATGAGCTCCCGGTACTCGAGGAGGCGCCGGTCGACGTCCCGTCTCAGGTCGAACGGGTGGTCGTCGCGGTGTCGGTGATGCACGGGATCTCCTCAGGGTCGGGACTCCACCCTCGACGCCGGTCGGCGCGCTGCGCCGTCGGCGCGCCGCATCGCACTCAGCTGGGCGGGACCACGGCATCCAGGATGCGCTCGAGTGCCACGTGCGCTTCCGACCGCGCGTCGGCGTCATCGGGGTGCGCGGCGAGCCACAGCGCGAGCTCGTTCATCGCTCCGGAGAGTGCGGCGGTGAGCGGATCCACGAGCGCGGGGGAGACGCCGGCTTCGCGTAGGCCCGTGCGCAGCTCCTGCTCCGGTCCCTCCGCGTCGAGTCGGCGCCACTGCACCCCGCCGAGCACGGCGGGACCGTCGACGAGCAGCACGCGTGACGCCGCTCCCCGGGTGATCGCGTCGAGGAACGCGTGACTGCCGTCGCGGAGAGCGGCATCCGGAGCGCTGTCTTCCGTGGCGTCGCGGATCGCGTCGGCCACGGACTGCTGCTGGGCGGCCGCGACGTCGCGGAAGAGCAGCGGCTTCGACGTGTAGTGGTGGTAGACCGCACCTCGTGTGACTCCGGCAAGGCGGGCGATCTCGTCCACGGATGCGGTGGCGTACCCGTGCGCGGCGAAGTGGGTCGTGGCGGTCTCGAGAATTCGTCGCGCGGTCTCGGCGGCGTCGGCCGCGGATGCTCGGGGCATGACTCTTTCCTTACGTACAGGTTGTATGTATCCTAGTCATGCAGAATACAAACACGCTGTATGTAAAGGAGAGACGAATGCGGATCACGAGCTTCTACCCGGTGCTGATGGTCGAAGACGTCGCAGCGAGCGCGCGGTTCTATAGAGAGGAGTTCGACTTCGAGGTGGTGTTCGAGGCCGACTGGTACGTGAGCCTGCGCTTCGATGGCGGTGAGCTCGCGATCCTCGACCGTTCGCACGAGACCATCCCCAAGGGATTTCGTGAGCCCGTGCGCGGGCTGCTGCTCAACGTCGAGGTGCCGGATGCCGCTGCCGAGCATGCGCGCCTGGTGGGGGAGCGGGGTCTGTCGGAACGGCTGCCGCTCCGCGACGAGGCCTTCGGTCAGCGCCACTTCATCGTCGAGGCGCCCGGCGGTGTGCTGATCGACGTGATCGAGCCGATCGAGCCGTCGCCGGAGTTCGCCGCTGCCTACGCCTGAGCCGCGCGAGGTGGCCGTCCTCGTCAGATGCATGACCTCTCGGCGGATGCATGGCCGCTCGGGGCGTGTGTTCCTGCATCCGGCCGATGCACATGCATGTGACGGCCGCGGCGGCGGAGGTACGGAAGAGGGGCGGATGCCGCAGCACCCGCCCCTCTTTCGTGATCTCGGATCGGCGTCAGATCCCGACGCCGAAGAGCGCTTCGATCGGACCTCGGGCGAAGAAGATCAAGAAGCCGGCGCCGACGACCCACAGCAGCGGGCTGATGGACTTGGCTTTGCCGGAGAACGCGTGGATGAGCACCCAGCTGACGAAGCCCGCGCCGATGCCGTTCGCGATCGAGTAGGTCAGCGGCATGACCGAGACGGTGAGGAACACCGGCAGCAGAACGCGGAAATCGCTGAAGTCGATGTAGCGGATCTGCGCCATCATCATCGCACCGACGATGATCAGCGCGGCAGCGGCGATCTCGGTCGGGACGATCGACGTCAGCGGGGTCAGGAACATCGCGATCAGGAACACGACGCCGGTGACCACGTTCGCGAGTCCGGTGCGCGCACCCTCGCCGATACCGGCGCCCGACTCGATGAAGACCGTGCTCGAAGACGAGGAGGTCGCGCCACCGGCGATCGCGCCGACACCCTCGACGACCAGCGCCGACTTGATGCGGGGGAAGTCGCCGTTGTCGTCGGCGAGGTTCGCCTCCTTCGCGAGGCCCGTCATGGTGCCCATGGCGTCGAAGAAGTTCGTGAAGAGCAGCGTGAAGACGATCATCACGATCGCGACGAGGCTGACCTTGCTCAGATCGAAGCTGAAGTCGACGGCGCCGATCAGGCTGAGGTCGGGCACACCCACGGGGGAGCCGTCGAGCGCGGGAACCGTCAGGCCCCAGCCGCCCGGGTTGACCACGTTGCCCTCGTCATCGAAGCCGCGGGCCCCGATGTGCCAGATCGCCTCGACGATGACCGCGAGCACGGTGCCGCCGATGAGTCCGATCAGCATGCCGCCCTTGATCTTGAGGGCGACGAGGATGCCGGTGAGGAGGAGGGTGATGACGAACAGCAGGGTCGGAACGGTCGCGACCGATCCGTTCACGCCGAGGCCGACCGGAGGAGACGAGGCGCCGGTCGCCGTGACGAAGCCGGAGTTGACGAAGCCGATGAACGCGATGAAGAGGCCGATGCCGACCGTGATCGCGATCTTCAGCTGGAACGGCACCGCGTCGAAGATCGCCTTCCGCAGCCCGGTGGCGGCGAGCAGCACGATGACGACACCGTTGATCATCACCAGCGCCATGGCCTCGGGCCAGGTCACCTGGCCGACGACCGAGAACGCGACGAAGGCATTGATGCCGAGGCCGGCAGCGAAACCGAACGGGAGGCGCGTGACGAGCCCGAACAGGATCGTCATCACACCGGCGGTCAGCGCGGTGGCGGCGCCCACGGCGTTGAAGCTGAGCATGTCTCCGGCGACATCGGGCTTGCCGGAGAGGATGATCGGGTTCAGGATCACGATGTAGGCCATCGTGACGAATGTCACCAGACCCCCTCGGATCTCGGTGCCGATCGTGGATCCGCGCTTGCTGATCTCGAAGAAGCGGTCCAGGGAGTTCTTGGGTTCGGTGGATGCCGGGGCGGGCGGGGCAGTTGTCATCGGGAAACCTCCGGAGAAACGCTATCGTGTCGCCGACCCCACGCGCGCCCCCAGGGCTTCGTCGGCAACTCGTCGTAGTCTCGAAACGCTATGCAACGCCTCCTCGTCGCGCTCCTCGCCGCCTTCGACGCCGCCATCGCTGCGGCCGTCGGCCTCGTCGTGCTGCTCGCGCCGCTGACGCTGCTGTGGACGCTCGCCTTCGGGGTCACGGCCGACTGGGGCGCGCTCTGGCCGCTCACCGGCACGCTCTGGGAGTTCGGTCACGGCGTGCCGCTCGAGGTCACGATCCCGGACGAGCTGCTGGTCGCTCTCGCGATCCCCCCGCAGGCGGCCTCGTTCGCGGTCTCGATCACCCCGCTGGCGTTCCTGCTCTTCACCCTGCTGTTCGCCGCCCGCTCGGGTGCCAGGGCCGCGGCAGCCGGAACCTGGCTGCTCGGCTCAGTGTCAGGGACGGTGGTGTTCGCGGCCATCTCCACGGGGGTCGCGTTGACCGCGCGACTGGATGCCGTGCAGACCCCCCTGGCACTCGCGATCGGGCTCCCCACCGCCGTCTACCTCGTCGGCGCAGTGTGCGGGGCTGTCCGGGTCGCGTGGGAAGAGGGGGATGGCGGAGTCCTCGACCGTCTGCACGACCGCATCGACGCCCGTGAGGATTGGGCGCCCGTCCCCGTCGCGATCGTACGCGGCACGGCCTTCACCCTGGTCGGCGTGATCGGAGCGGCCGCTCTGGCCCTCGCCGTCATGACGCTGTTCCGCGGCGGCGAGGTCGTGGCGCTGTTCCAGGCTGCCCGCGTCGATGCGCTCGGCGCGACCGTGATGACGCTGGCGCAGCTCGTGTATCTCCCGACGCTGATCGTGTGGGCGGCGTCCTGGCTCGCCGGTCCCGGCTTCGCCGTCGGCGTCGGAACCGCGGTCTCGCCCGCCGGTACGCAGTTGGGAGTCGTTCCGGGCATCCCGGTGTTCGGGCTGCTGCCCGAGAACAGTTCGATGTGGATGCTGATCGTGGTGCTCGTCCCGATCGCCGCCGGTGCTTTCGCCGGCTGGGCGGTGCGTTCGCGCCTCGTCTGGGAGGGCACGCCGTTGGGGACGATGCAGCGGGCGGCGATCGCGGTGGGGATCGCCGTCGTCAGCGCAGGGGTCGCGGGCCTCGCCGCGGTGCTCGCGAACGGCTCGATGGGTCCGGGAAAGCTCGCCGATGTCGGTCCCGCGGCTCTTCCGTTCATGCTGGCCCTCGGACTGGAGGTGCTCGTCGGCGCCGCGATCCTGCTGCTGTCACCGCGTCACCGCGATGAGCTGGCCGAGGAGCGTACGGACCGCTGGATCGCCGAGATGACCGAGTTCGATCCGAGCCTCGCATCGGCGCGGACAGCGCCCGGTATCCCCTTCTCCGAGACGCCGACGTTCGACGACACGGCGCCCCTGGACGATGTCCGCGGCTTCGCCCCGCCGCGTCACGAGCGCGATTGACGTCCACCGCCCGTGAGCGGAAGCCGGGCGGAAGAGGGCTTCGCGCCCCGGTAGACTGGGCGCGTGCTCACGGTCGCCGTTCTCATCTCGGGCACCGGCTCGAATCTTCGCGCCCTCCTCGAGGCCGCTCGTCACCCCGATTTCCCCGCCAGGGTGATCGTCGTCGGTGCTGACCGTGAGGCGGACGGGCTCGCCCACGCCGAGGAGTTCGGCATCCCCAGCTTCACCGTGCCGTGGCATGAGCACGAGAGCCGCGAAGCCTGGGGGGAGGAGGTCGCCCGCCAGCTCGCCGTCTGGAACCCCGATCTCGTGGTGCTCAGTGGCCTCATGCGTCTGCTTCCTCCGTCGCTCGTCGCGCAGTACTCGCCACGCCTCATCAACACCCACCCCGCGTACCTTCCCGAGTTCCCCGGGGCACACGGCGTCCGTGACGCCCTCGCCTCCGGCGCGGCCGAGACCGGTGCCAGCGTGATCGTGGTCGACGACGGTGTCGACACCGGGCCGATCCTGGCGCAGGAACGTGTCGCGATCCTCGAGGGCGACACCGAGCACAGCCTGCACGAACGGATCAAACCCGTCGAACGTCGACTCCTCATCGACGTCGTCCGCGGGATCGCCACCGGCGCGCTCGTCCTCGACCCCTCTTCATGACCCCCTCCACCCGACGCCCCCCGCACGAAGGAGCCCATCATGGCCGGCCCCCGCCACGACCCCACGCTCTACCGCGATCGCGACACCGTGCCGATCCGGCGCGCTCTCGTCTCGGTGAGCGACAAGACCGATCTCCTGGTCCTCGCCGAGGCTCTCGCCGACGCGGGCGTCGAGATCGTCTCGACCGGCTCGACGGCATCGACCATCCGCGATGCGGGTTTCCCCGTCACCGACGTCGCCTCCGTCACGGGGGTCGCCGAGATGCTCGACGGTCGCGTCAAGACGCTGCACCCGAAGATCCACGGCGGTCTGCTCGCCGATCTGCGCCTCGAGGATCACGAGCGCCAGCTCGCCGAACTCGACATCACCCCGTTCGAGCTCGTCGTCGTGAATCTCTACCCGTTCGTCGAGACCGTCGCCTCGGGCGCCGTCGGCGATGATGTCGTCGAGCAGATCGACATCGGCGGGCCCGCGATGGTGCGTGCCGCCGCGAAGAATCATGCCAACGTGGCGATCGTGGTCTCACCGCAGTCGTACCCCGGCATCATCTCGGCCCTCGCCGACGCTGGCACATCGGTGTCGCAGCGCCGCGAACTGGCCGCCCGCGCCTTCGCGCACACGGCGGCCTACGACACGGCGGTCGCGTCGTGGTTCGCCGAGGGGACGCTGCAGGATGACGGCGACCTCCCGACCCACCTGACGATCCAGGCCGAGCGCCTTGCCACGCTCCGCTACGGCGAGAACTCGCACCAGCGCGGCGCGATCTACACCCGTGCCGGCGGCCACGGCATCGCCCAGGCGACGCAGCTGCAGGGCAAGGAGATGTCGTACAACAACTACGTCGACGCCGACGCCGCGCTGCGTGCCGCCTACGACATGGTCAAGCCGGCGGTCGCGATCATCAAGCACGCCAATCCGTGCGGCATCGCGACCACCGCGCCGAACGCTCTCGACCCGATCGCCAGCGCCCACCTGCGCGCGCACGAGTGCGACCCGGTCTCCGCATACGGCGGGGTGATCGCGGCCAACGGCACGGTCACCCTCAAGATGGCCGAGAACCTCAAGGACATCTTCACCGAGGTCATCGTCGCGCCGTCGTTCGAGCCGGCCGCGCTCGAGGTGTTCAAGGCGAAGAAGAACCTGCGTCTGCTGCAGCTGCCCGAGGACTGGCAGCAGGAGCGCATGGATGTGCGTCTCGTCTCCGGTGGACTGCTGCTGCAGGACGCCGACCGCTTCCCCGACGACATCGTCTCCGTCGCGAAGAACTGGGAGCTCGTCTCCGGCGAGCGTCCGAGCGACGAGGAGATGGAGAACCTCATCTTCGCGTGGAAGGCGTGCCGCGCGGTGAAGTCGAACGCGATCGTGCTCGCGAAGGACAACGCCACGGTCGGCGTCGGCATGGGCCAGGTCAACCGTGTCGACTCGTGCCGGCTGGCGGTCGAGCGCGCAGGCGACCGCGCCGCCGGATCGGTCGCGTCTTCCGATGCGTTCTTCCCCTTCGCGGACGGCGCCCAGGTCCTGATCGACGCCGGAGTCACGGCGATCGTGCAGCCGGGCGGATCCGTGCGTGATGAGGAGGTCGTCGACGCGGCTCGCAAGGCCGGCGTCACGATGTTCTTCACAGGGGAGCGCCACTTCTTCCACTGAGTGCTCTCCGCGCTCGCACCTCGAGACCCACTCTCCACGTCGAGACCCGCACGCGCCGCTCCGGCGACGTGGGGGTGGACGAGGCGGGTGGGTCTCGGCGTTCCCGACTCGACAGCCGTGTCCGATTTCCGCCAGTCGGCGTCGAGGGAGCGTGACAGAGTGGAGGCATGAGCTTCCCCCTGACCGACTTCGACGAGCGCTACCGCGCGATCAGCGCGCGCGACACCCGCTTCGACGGGCAGTTCGTGACCGCCGTCCGCTCGACCGGGATCTACTGTCGTCCGAGCTGCCCCGCCCGCACGCCCAAGCCGCAGAACGTCACCTTCTATCCGACGAGCGCCGCGGCTCACGAGGCCGGGTATCGGGCGTGCAAGCGATGCCTGCCCGAGGCGGCGCCCGGTTCTCCCGCGTGGGACATCCGCGGTGACACCGCCGCGCGGGCGATGCGCCTGATCTCGGATGGCGTGGTGGAGCGCGAGGGCGTTCCCGGGCTGGCTGCGCGCCTCGGATACTCCAGCCGGCACCTCACGCGGCTGCTGACCACCGAACTCGGCGCCGGGCCGCTCGCACTGGCGCGAGCACACAGGGCGCACACCGCGCGCATGCTCCTCGTCGGCACCGACATGCCGATCTCCGATGTCGCGTTCTCCGCCGGATTCGCCAGCATCCGACAATGCAACGACACGATCCGCGAGGTCTTCGGACTCACCCCGGGCGAGCTCAGGGCCCGACGAAGGCTTCCGGCGTCCGCGGTTCCCGGCGCGATCGACCTCGTGCTGCCCTACCGCGGCCCGCTCGACGCGAGCGGCATCTTCGCCTGGATGGCGGCACGCGCCGTTCCCGGTATCGAGGAGACGACGTCGACGTCGTTCTCCCGGCATCTGCGGATGTCGGGAGGACCCGCATGGTTCGACGTGCGTCAGGACGATGCGTCTCGTCTGCACCTGCGCGCCCGGGTCGCGCGGCTGGGAGACCTGGCCCCGCTCGTGTCGATCGTGCGGCGCATCTTCGACCTCGATGCCGATCCGCAGGCGATCGACGAGGCGCTCTCCGCGCACACCGAACTCGCCCCGCTCGTCGCGCGCACCCCCGGCATCCGGGTGCCGGGTTCGGCCGATCCGCATGAGATGCTCATCCGCGCCATGGTCGGTCAGCAGATCACCGTGGTCGCCGCCCGGACCGCGCTCACAGCGCTCGCCGAGGCGTTGGGGGAGCGCACCGAGAACGGGCTGCTCTTCCCGACGATGACCGCGATCGCCGCCCACGGAGCCGAGGTGCTGCGAGGGCCGGCCGCCCGCATCCGCGCCATCACCGGCGCTGCGGCCGCTCTCGCCGACGGCTCCCTGACGCTCACGGTCGGAGACGACGGTGTCGACCAGCGCGCTGCTCTGCTCGCGATGTCGGGAATCGGACCCTGGACAGCCGACTACGTGCGCATGCGTGTGCTCGGCGATCCCGATGTGCTGCTCCCGGGAGACGTCGCGCTGCGCGCCGGCGCTGCGGCCTCCGGCCTGCCGGGCGAACCACGTGCGCTCACCGCCTGGGCCGAGCGCACCGCCCCCTGGCGGAGCTATCTCAGCGCGCACCTGTGGCGCGCAGCACCTGTACGCCCCGGGGGTCCTCGACGCGCCTCGGCTGCGGCACGTCCCACCCCCGCGGAAGACACGACGACGAAGGAGACCTCATGACCGCCCTCATCCAGACCATCGAGACGCCGGACGGCGCGTTCACGATCCTTGCCGACGACCGGCAGCGCGTACTGTCTTCCGGATGGACCTCAGACGTCGAGGCGATCCTCGGCAGGCTGTCCGCGGCGCACCGACCGGAAGATCTCCGAGACGGTGAGACCGAGGCCGCCGAGGCAGCGCTCGCTTACTACGCCGGCGACCTCTCCGCGATCGACGATGTCGCCGTGAAGCAGACCGGAACAGTCCTCCAACTCGCCGGCTGGTCGGCGCTGCGGTCGATCGAGCCGGGCGAGCCTCTGACGTACACCGGTTTCGCGACGCGGCTCGACAATCCCCGCGCCGTGCGAGCGGCGGCATCCATCTGCGCGCGCAACGCACCGGCGCTGTTCGTCCCGTGCCACAGGGTGTTGCGCACCGACGGCACCCTCGGCGGATTCGCCTGGGGGATCGATGTCAAGGAGAGCCTGCTCGCGCGCGAGAGTCGCGCGGGTTGAGTCGCCGGCACCACGACGGGCGGTCGACATGGTGCCCGTCGACGAAGCATCCCGACCGACGCGGCCATAGGCTCGTGCCGTGACCGCCAACGATGCACTCGCCCTCCACCGCCGCGCCGTCGTCGCCGACGCACACAACGATCTGCTCTGCTCGGTGGCGAGCCGCCCCGCGGACGAGTGGTCGGACTACTTCCGCGCCCAGTGGCTTCCCCAGCTGCACGAAGGTGGTGTCGGGCTGCAGGTGCTGCCCGTGTTCATCGATGACGTGTATCGCCCGGAGGGGGCGCTGCGTCGCACCCTCCGCATGATCGAGGCCGCGCATCGGCTGGCGGAGGGCAACGCAGACATCGTCGGTCTGTGCGGGGATGGCGACGACATCGATCGGGTGATCGGCGAGGGCCGCATCGCGCTGGTGCTCGCCCTGGAGGGGATGCCCGGCATCGCCGACGACGTCGAGCTCCTCGAGACCGTGCATCGCCTCGGGGTGCGGATCGGCTCGGTGGCGCACTTCGGGCGCAGCGCGTTCGCCGACGGCAGCGGCGAAGACGCCGCAGGCAGCAGGCTGACGCGAACCGGGGTCCGAGCGCTCGCCGAGATGGAGCGCATCGGCATGATCTTCGACATCAGCCACCTCGGAGCGGGCGGGGTCGACCACGTGCTCGAGCTCGCCACGCGCCCGGTCATGGCCACGCATTCCTCGGCCCGTGCGCTGTTCGACCACCACCGCAACCTCACCGATGCCCAGATCGCCGGGGTCGCCGAGAGCGGGGGAGTCGTGTGCGTCAACTTCTTCGCTCCGTACCTGCATGAGAGCGCGTACACGATCGACACACTGATCGACCACTTCGAACGCGTGGTGTCGGTCGCCGGAATCGAACACGTCGGGATGGGGCCGGACTTCGTCCGCGAAGTGCTGGAAGACACCACGGCACCGTGCTGCGTGCAGACGACGATCGAGGGCGTGCCGGCCGATCGATACCTGCCGGGCCTCGAGGGCCCGGCAGGTCTCCCGCTCGTGACCGAGGCGCTGATGCGTCGTGGCTGGCGGGAAGAGGAGATCCTCGCCGTCCTCGGCGGCAACCTGCAGCGGTTCCTCCGATCCGGGCTCGGAGCCGCAGCCCTCGCCTGAGGCTCCCGGCGTCCCCCTCCGCGGTCGTCGAGAGCCGCGGTCGACGAATCGGGAATGACTCTTGCTTTCAGCTGGTTCACAGCAATAGGCTGGTGGGCTGTCGCGCCAACCGGACGACATCGCCGAGCCCCTGAGGAGGACACCATGACCACGATCGCCACCGCGCGGATCGCAGCTCTCGGCTCGACCCCGGCGCGTCCGCTCTCCTAGAGCCACCCCGCCCCTTCTTCGTCGGATACCGGACTCCACGAGTCCGCTCTCGTATCCGTCCCCTTCCGCAATCGCTTTCCATACGAAACTCGTCTGAGAGACATGTCTTCCTCGCCTTCCGTGCAGAATCCCTCGCCTTCATCGACCCTTTCCACTCCGGCCGCACTGTGGCGCCTGAAGCCCTTCGTGAAGCCCGTCATCTGGCGGCTCGCCGGCGGTGCCGCCAGCGCGCTCATCGCCGCCGTCATCGCCCTGATGATCCCGATCGTGCTCGAGCAGATCATCAGCGGACCCGTTCGCTCCGGTGAGATCAGCGCCATCGTCTGGGGTGCCGTCGCCGTCTTCGCTCTCGCCCTCGGCGAGGCCCTGATGGTGTGGCTGCGACGCCAGTTCGTGCTCAACCCCTCGACCGAGGTCGAGTACAAGATGCGCACCGAGCTCTACTCGCGCCTGCAGACCCTTCCGGTGTCGTTCCACGACCGGTGGGGCTCCGGACAGCTGCTCAGCCGCATGATGCAGGACATCGGCCTCATCCGCCGCTGGCTCGCGTTCGGCCTCGTGCTGCTGGTCGTCAACATCCTCACGATCATCATCGGCTCCGTGCTGCTGTTCCGCTGGCACTGGCTGCTGGGCACGATCTTCCTGGTGACCGCGATCCCGCTGTGGATCCGCGGTTACCTGTTCGAGAAGCGCTACGGCGCGCTCACCCGTCGCAGCCAGGACCAGGCCGGCGACCTCGCCACGAGTGTCGAGGAGAGCGTGCACGGCATCCGCGTGCTCAAGGCGTTCGGTCGTGGCAAGCACGCTCTCAGCCGCTTCAGCCGCCAGGCCGAGACGCTGCGCGAGACCGAGATGAGCAAGGCCGGTGCGATCGCGTCGATCTGGTTCTGGCTCGACCTCATGCCGCAGATCGCCTTCGGTCTCAGCCTGATGTCCGGCATCTGGCTGATCTCCGTGGGGCAGATCGACGAGGCACAGCTGTTCGCCTTCTTCGCGATGGCGGTCGTGCTGCGGTGGCCCATCGAGTCGATCGGCTTCCTGTTCTCGTTCATGCTGGATGCGCGCACGGCGACCGACCGCGTGTTCGACATCTTCTCGGAGACCAACACCATCACCGACCCGGAGAACCCGGTGCACATCGAGAACCCGCGTGGGGAGCTCGCGTTCCAGAACGCGCACTTCCGCTATCAGGACGCCGGTGCCCACGAGCGGGATCTGCTCGACGGTATCGACCTGGTGCTGCGCCCGGGTGAGACCATGGCGCTGGTGGGCCTGACCGGCAGCGGCAAGACCACTCTCACCACGCTGCCCACGCGTCTGTACGACGTGACGGGCGGCAAGGTGACGCTCGACGGTGTCGATGTGCGGGATCTCCCTCTCGCCGAGCTCCGTCAGCACATCGCCATGGCGTTCGAGGACGCGACACTGTTCTCGGCGACGGTCCGTGAGAACGTGCTGCTCGGACGTGCCGAACTCGATGTGCACAGCGACGAAGGCGAGCGCGTGCTCCGCGAGGCCCTCGACGTCGCCCAGGCGTCGTTCGTCGACGCGCTGCCCGACGGCGTCGAGACGGTGATCGGTGAAGAGGGGCTCAGCCTCTCCGGCGGCCAGCGTCAGCGGCTCGCCCTCGCCCGTGCGGTCGCGGCGAAGCCGAAGGTGCTCGTGCTCGACGACCCGCTGTCGGCTCTCGATGTCGACACCGAGGCCCTCGTGGAGGAGGCCCTGCGACACGTGCTCGCCGACACCACGGCCATGATCGTGGCGCACCGGCCCTCGACCGTCGCCCTCGCCGACCGCGTCGCCCTGCTCGAGGCGGGTCGTGTGACGGCGGTGGGGACGCACTCCGAGCTGCTCAAGTCGAGCCGGCACTACCGCCACGTCATCTCGAGCCTGGAGGCCGAGGAAGCGGCGCGCACCGGCGCGATCCCCGTGATCCGCGATGAGCAGGCCGAGATCGACGAAGAGGTCCGCGAGGGCCTCGGGATGCAGGCCGCCGACGAAGACCCGATCACCGAGAAGGAGGTGCAGCGATGAGCTCCGCCGTCACCGGAACCCAGAACGAGGATCGTTCCGAGTACACCCGCGAAGAGAGCCGGGAGATCCGTCGTCGATCCCTCCGACTCCTCGGATCCCTGGTCAGCCCGTTGAAGCCGAGGATCGTCCTCGCCGCCGCGGTGCTGATCGTGTCGACCGCCCTTCAGGTCGCCGGCCCTATCCTGATCAGCATCGGCCTCGATCGCGCGCTGCCCGCGGCCATCGATCGGGCCGACTGGATGCCGACGTTCATGATCGGCGGCATCTATCTGCTGGCGGGTGCGCTCGCCGCCGTGCTGATCGCGTGGTACGTGATCATCGCGGCCAAGCTCACCCAGGCGGTGCTGCTCGATCTGCGCAAACGCATCTTCCTGCACACCCAGCGCCTGAGCCTGGAGTTCCACGAGTCGTACACGTCCGGGCGCATCATCTCGCGCCAGACGAGTGACCTCGACTCGATCAAGGAGCTCCTCGACGGCGGTCTGAACGAGCTCGTCTCCGGCGTGCTCTTCGGGCTCTTCACCTTCATCGCGCTGTGCTTCTGGGACTGGCAGTCGGGTCTCATCCTGGCGATCGGCGGCGTGCCGCTGTTCTTCCTGATGAAGTGGT
The DNA here is from genome assembly GCF_000455825.1 of Microbacterium maritypicum MF109. Lineage (GTDB taxonomy): Bacteria > Actinomycetota > Actinomycetes > Actinomycetales > Microbacteriaceae > Microbacterium > Microbacterium maritypicum_A. The sequence continues at coordinate 104,482 of NZ_ATAO01000101.1, read as the reverse complement.
TCTACTCGCGCTCGCAGTTGGTCTACCGCGAGTCGCGGGTGATCAGCGCGAAGGTGATCGTGCAGTTCGTCGAGACGATGACCGGCATCCGGGCCGTGAAGGCCTTCCGCAAGGAGCCGCGCAACGACAAGGCGTTCCAGGAGATCGCCGGTGACTATCGCGACGTCAACCGTCGCTCGATGCTGCTGTTCGGCACGTTCGAGCCCGGGCTCATGGGTGTCGCGGCCCTCGTGCTCGGAATCGTCGTGCTGTGGGGTGGTATCCGCGTCTCAGAGGGGGCGCTGACCGTCGGCGTGCTGCTGTCGGCGGTGCTGTATGTGCGCAACTTCTTCGCCCCGATGCAGGAGATCGCGATGTTCCTGAACTCCTACCAGTCGGCCACGGCCGCGCTGGAGAAGGTGTCGGGCGTGCTCGAGGAGGTGCCGACGGTTCCGGATCCCGAGAAGCCGATCGACCTCTGGGAAGCCCGCGGGCACGTGGAGTTCGACGAGGTGACGTTCGGCTACAACGGAGAGAAGACGATCCTCCCGAACTTCTCCCTCGACATCCCGGCCGGGCAGACGATCGCTCTGGTGGGCACGACCGGCGCGGGCAAGTCGACACTCGCCAAGCTCATCTCCCGGTTCTACGACCCCTCCGATGGGCGGGTCACCCTCGACGGCGTCGACCTGCGCTCGCTGCACCCGAAGGACCTCCGCCGCGCGATCGTCATGGTCACGCAGGAGGCCTACCTGTTCAGCGGGACCGTCGCCGACAACATCGCCCTCGGCAAGCCGGAGGCGACGCTCGACGAGATCAAGGCGGCGGCGCGGGCCGTGGGCGCCGACGGGTTCATCTCGTCGCTCCCCGACGGCTACGGCACCGATGTGAACAAGCGCGGCGGTCGGGTCTCGGCCGGTCAGCGTCAGCTCATCTCGTTCGCCCGGGCCTTCCTCGCCGACCCGGCGGTGCTGATCCTGGACGAGGCCACGGCGTCGCTGGACATCCCGTCGGAGCGACTGATCCAGGATGCCCTGCAGACCCTTCTCAAGGACCGCACGGCGATCATCATCGCGCACCGCCTGTCGACGGTCGCGATCGCCGACCGGGTTCTCGTGATGGAGCACGGACGCATCATCGAGGATGACACCCCTGCCGCGCTCATCGGCGGAACAGGCAAGTTCGCCCAGCTGCACGCGGCGTGGCAGGAGACGCTCGTCTGATCGCCCTCTCGACTGCTGCGACCACGCCCGCCTCATCGTCCCGGCGAGGCGATCACGGCCGCAGCAGTCGAGACCTCGGGCGAACGTCCGGGGGCGCGCATCGAGCGCGGTGCGTGGGTAGCATCGAGGTATGGACCCGTTGCTGCTCGTTGCCGAGTGGTGGTGGATCGCGCCGAGTGCGGTCGCCGCGGGGACGGTGGGGGTGATGGGAATGCGTCGTCGCAACAGCACGGTGAGCGGACGCCGCCTCGCAGTCGATGCTGCGCGTCATGATCTCAGGGAGGCGCAACTGGCCGCGGCCGAGAGGCGCACCGCCTGGAAGATCGCACGCGCCGACCTGGCTCGCGTCACCGCTGAGCGGGCGGCGCAGCGGGCGACGGCCGAACAGGTGGCCGGTGCGCGACGGATGCTGAAGGAGCGGGAGCGTGATGCGAAGGCCGCCTCGGCCGATGTCCGCGCGCGTCAGGTGCGTCTCAATGCGGCGCGGGCCGCGGTGCCCTCGGCATCGGAGCCCCGCCCCTTGGAGCGGTTGCACGCCGCTCACGATGCTGTGACGGCGCGGTGGATGCGGTACGAGACCGATCCGGCACTGCAGATCTCCTATCCGGCGATGACCGACGTCAAGAGTCCCGAGACGGCGGCCTACTTCCGTGCTGCCGGCCACGCGACGGACATGCGCCGCGCGGCGGCCGGACGCATCACGCCGGCGGAGTTCGCCGCCTATCGCGATGCCGTCGCCGAGCTCGAGCGCGCGTTCGAAGCGGCCGAGCACGCCGCGAAGGTGCAGGCGGGGGAGGCGCCGACCACGGCAGCGTGGCAGGACGCTGCGCAGGACATGCTCAGCCGTTCCGCCGAAGCCCTCGACCGGGCGGCCGGTGCGGCTGCGGCCGCCCTCTCGTCGTGGACGAATCGGCGCAAGCCCGGCGGCGGCAAGCCGGACGAACGCCCTTGAGTCACGAGGGGGACGCCACGACAGCGCGTCACATGAGGAGGTCGTGAGAGCGCTCCCCCGGAACCCCGTGAAAGGGCGACGAGGTCTCGATGGGGGAGGGGATTCGAGACCCCGCCGCCCGGTCTAGGTCGTGACCCGGATCTCGGCGATGACCTCGCCGTAGGCGGTCTCGCCCACGGGGGTGAAGCCGACGCGGTGGAAGAAGGTCTCCGGACCGCCTTCGCCCGCCTCGTAGATCACGTTGACGTGGTCGACGCCGCGCGCGCGGGCCTCATCGACGAGCGCCTCGACGGCGTACCGGCCGACACCGCGGCCCTGGTCGTCGGCATCGACGTTGATGCGCCACAGCACTGAACGGAAGTGCTCTTCCGGTGCCTCCGCGTCGAAGTTGGCGCTGACGAAGCCCACGACCTCGTTGCGGTCCAGGATCACCCGCTGCCAGGAGGTCTGCGGGTTGATGACGGTCGCTGCGATCCCGTACGAGACCGGAGCGAGGAACTGCTCCTGCCCGGGCTTGAGCGACAGGTTGTTCACGGCGACGATCGTCGCAGCGGAGAGTTCGACCATGCGCAGTTCGGACATGGACCCAGGCTAACCCCTCCCGGCAGGCGCGACACCTTTCCGGACAACATTTCGCTGCGCTCTGGCCGTTCGTCGATATGGGGTGGCCACCGGTCGTGGGCCGAGGCCGCAGGGCCAGACCGGCTCAGGTATCTTGGTATCGAGACAAATTTCCCCGCGAACGGAGTACCTCCCGGTGACCGACGACGCCATCATCTACACGTACACAGACGAGGCACCGGCGCTCGCCACCGCCTCGTTCCTCCCGATCATCCAGGCATTCACCGGCCAGGCCGGTATCGAGGTGGAGACGCGCGACATCTCGCTGGCAGGCCGCATCCTCGCCGCCTTCCCGCAGAAGCTCACCCCGGAGCAGCAGGTGGGCGATTCGCTCGCCGAGCTCGGCGGTCTCGCCACGCTCCCGGAGGCGAACATCATCAAGCTGCCGAACATCTCGGCGTCCATTCCGCAGCTGAAGGGGGCCATCGCCGAGCTTCAGAAGCAGGGCTACGACATCCCCGACTTCCCGGACGAGCCGTCCTCGCTCGAGGAGAAGGACGTCCGCGCTCGTTACGACCGCATCAAGGGGTCCGCCGTGAACCCGGTGCTGCGTGAGGGCAACAGCGACCGACGTGCCCCATTGGCAGTGAAGAACTACGCGAGGAAGCACCCGCACCGCAACAAGCCCTTCGCCTCGGGCTCCAAGACGCGCGTCGCGACTCTCGGTCACGACGACTTCAAGCACAACGAGCGCTCCTGGGTCGCCGCACACGACGACGTGCTGAGCTTCCGCCACACGGCGGAGGACGGAACGGTCACGGTCCTGAAGGAGGGGCTCAAGGTCCTCCCGCGCGAGATCATCGACGCGACGTTCCTCTCCGCCAAGGAGCTCGACGCGTTCCTCGCCCAGACGCTCGAAGAGGCCAAGGCCGACGACGTGCTGTACTCGGTGCACCTCAAGGCGACCATGATGAAGGTCAGCGACCCGATCATCTTCGGTCACGTCGTGAAGGCGTTCTTCGCAGACGTGTTCGCGCAGTACGGAGACAAGCTGGCCGCTGCGGGCCTCAGCGCGAACGACGGGCTCGGCTCGATCCTCTCGGGTCTCGCGAATGTGGCTGACGGCGCCGAGATCGCCGCGGCCTTCGACAAGGCCATCGCCGAGGGTCCGCGTCTGTCGTACGTGAACTCCGACAAGGGCATCACGAACCTGCACGTGCCGAGCGATGTGATCGTCGATGCGTCGATGCCGGCATTGGTGCGCAACGGCGGCAAGCTCTGGGGCAAGGAGGGCGAAGAGGCCGACACGCTCGCCGTCATCCCCGACTCCTCGTACGCGAGCGTCTATCAGGCTGTGATCGACGACGTGATCGCGAACGGTCCGCTCGACCCGGCCACGATCGGCACGGTTCCCAACGTCGGGCTGATGGCGCAGGCGGCTGAGGAATACGGCAGCCACGACAAGACGTTCGAGATCGCGGCAGACGGCATCGTCCAGGTGCTCGACAGCGAGGGCACCGTGCTCATCGAGCACACGGTCGGCAAGGGCGACATCTGGCGCGCGACGCAGACCAAGCACATCCCGGTGATGGACTGGGTCAAGCTCGCGGTGACCCGTGCCCGTGCGACCGGCGACCCCGCCGTCTTCTGGCTCGACGCGAACCGTTCGCACGACGCGCAGATCATCGCCAAGGTGCACCAGGGTCTCGCGACCCTCGACACCAAGGGCCTCACGATCACCATCCTCGCGCCGGAGGAGGCCACGCGTTACACGCTCGCTCGCATGCGTCACGGGCTCGACACGATCTCGGTCACCGGCAACGTGCTGCGCGACTACCTGACCGACCTGTTCCCGATCCTCGAGGTCGGCACGAGCGCCAAGATGCTCTCGATCGTGCCGCTGCTCGCCGGCGGCGGCCTGTTCGAGACCGGTGCCGGAGGCTCGGCGCCCAAGCACGTGCAGCAGCTCGTCGAGCAGAACTACCTGCGTTGGGACTCGCTCGGTGAGTTCTTCGCGCTGGCTGCCTCGCTCGAGCACTTCGCCGACCGCACCGGTAACGAGAAGGCCCGAGTGCTCGCCGAGACGCTGGACGCCGCGACCGGGACGTTCCTCGAGGAGGACCGCTCGCCCGGTCGTGCTCTGGGCACGATCGACAACCGCGGCAGCCACTTCTACCTGAGTCTGTACTGGGCTCAGGAGCTGGCGAAGCAGACGAAGGACGCCGACCTCGCTGCGGCGTTCGCACCGATCGCCGCGACACTCGCGCAGAACGAGGAGGCCATCGTCTCCGAGCTCAACGCCGTGCAGGGCGCGCCCGTCGAGATCGGCGGCTACTACCGTCCGGACGACGCGTTGGTCGAAGCGGTCATGCGTCCGTCCGCGACCCTGAACGGTATCGTCGACGCACTACGCTGAGCAGTCGACGCATAAGTCGACAGAAGGGGGCGGACGCCGCGGCGTCCGCCCCCTTCTGCGTACCCGCGCGGAAGCCCGCGTCGTGTCCGCGCGGAAGCCCGCGTCGTGTCCGCGCGGAATGCCGCGTCGGGCGTACGGGTGCGTGGGTGGCGCGTCCTGTCTCCGGACTCGACCTGATCGCGTGATGCCGGAGCGCGACGATGCGGTCGTCGGCAGCGGGGGACGCGTCTGTCCCTCCACGTGCGCAGAGGGACAGCGCTCGTCAGTAGTGGACGGAGACCTCGAGGCCCTTCGGGGACCAGTCGTAGACGTACTTGGCGAGGTCGATCGGCAGGTTGACGCAACCGTGGCTCATCCGCTGGCCGAAGTTGTTGTGCCAGTAGGTGCCGTGGAAGCCGATGTTCGGGGCGAACCAGGTGATCCAGGGCACGTCCTTGGTGCAGTACGGGGCACCTTCGTAGCAGCCCATGTCCTGGATGCGGGTGTGCGCGAAGACCGTGAAGTTGCCGGTGGGCGTCAGCGTTCCGGGAAGGCCGGTCGACACGGCCCACGAGTTCACGACCACGTTGTTCTCGTAGAGAACGGCGCGCTGGGAGCTCAGGTTGATGTCGATGCGGCGGAACAGGCTCACTGTCTCGAACGGGGTCTCGGTGACCGAAAGCGCGAAGGCGCCGTTGCCGGCGGCGAGCTGGTCGGCGAACTTCTCCGCGATGCCGGAGGTGTCTCCGAGCGCTCGCCCCGCGACGCCCTCCTGCTCTGCGCGCAGCACGGTGCCGGCGGAGTTGACGATGTTGGTCGCATTGACCGGCGCGCGGTCGACGAGAGCGGGAAGACCGTCGACGGTCGCCTGGATCGCCTGCGGATCGGCGTCGATGCGCAGCTGACCGTCGTCGTCCGAGACCGTGAGCCAGGTGGCGACGACGGCGGGGTCCACCGGCACGGTGCGCTCCTCGCCGACATAGAACCCGACGGTGGGGAGCATGGTGTTGAGAGCCGTGGCCGTGGCGGTGGCATCGTCGTCCGAGACGGCGGGCAGGGCCTCGGCCGCGTCGCCCGAGTACTCGAGCGTGGTACGGCCTTCGCCGACCGCCTCGGTGAAGGCGGCGTTGAGCGCGGTGAGGTCGATGCCGGTTCCGGTTTCGGCCGGGGTGATGACGAAGGTGCCGCTCGCGGCATCGAAGACGACACCCGCGTCCACGGGGTCGTCGAAGCTGGTCGGTACCGCGTCGCGCAGTGCGGTGGTCGCCTTCTCGGCGTCGAATGCGATCTCCGCCGGCACGGGCTCGCCCATCCACGCGCCGAGGTTCCACAGCGGGTGCTCGGCGAAGGCCTTGTCGGCGAGAGCGGTCGCGTCGACGGTGACGCCGAGGTCGGCGCCGGTCAGGACAGTGCCGTCTCCGTCTCCCGTGAGAGTGATCTCGGTCTCGGCCAGGTGGGAGTCGATGGCGTCGGCTGCGGCTCCGGGTGTCATCCATCCGACGGGAATTCCCGCGACCGTGGTGCCCGGTGCGATGAGGATCATGGATGCGGCGCCGGCGCCGAGTGCGACGACCCCCAGGCCCAGTCCGATCCAGAGGCCGAGGCGGCGCTTCTTGGGAGACGGCTCGATGGGTGCCCAGGCCAGGGGCTGGTCGCCTGTGGTCGGTGGAACGGTCTCGGTGGGAGCGTCCGTGGGAGTGAGCACTGCAGTGGGCGCGGAGTCGTCTCCACGCGCCTCGGCTGCTGCGCCCGGCGCAGAAATCAGATCGGTCACGAACTTCACCCCCCGGTTCTCAAACGTGTCCTGACGTCCAATGGTACGGGATGAGAGGTAACGGGGAGGCAACGGTCCGTGATAGCGTTCCTCCCCGCTTCGCCCCGGTCAGTCGACGATGGCGATGCCGTCGATCTCGACCAGCATCTCCTCGCGCGGCAGGCCGGTGAAGACGGTGGTGCGCGAGGGCAGCACCCCGTTCGTGGTGTGCGCGGTCACGAACTCCCCGTAGGCGTCGTTCATGATCGGGAAGTCTTCGCGCTTGGTCAGGTAGACGCGCAGCATCACGACATCGTCGAACGTCGCGCCCGAGGCTTCGACGATCGCCTTCACGTTCTCGAGCGTGCGGGTGGTCTGGGCGGCCACGTCGCCGGGGAACAGGTACTCGTTCGTCGTCGGATCGACGGGCCCCTGACCGGACACCTGCACGAACGGGCCCTTGCGGATCCCCTGCGAGAACGTGTGGGCGGGGGCGGGGGCGGCATCGGTGGAAACGCGGATCTTCTCGGTCATGCCGTCAAGCCTAGTAGCATTGTTAGATGCCTCTACAAATTCCGGATCCCGTTATCGGCGCCTGGACGAAGGGCTTCCCGGCGCATGCTGCGGGACTGCGTCTCGCCGAGGTGGCCGAGGCCGGCCTGCACCTCTCCGATCTGGTCACCCCGGTCCTGACGGTCCATGAGGGTGCCCTCGCGCACAACGAGGAGACCGTCTTCACCTGGGCGAAAGACCGTGGCGTGCTGCTCGCTCCACACGGCAAGACCACCATGGCGCCGGCCCTGTGGCAGCGGCTGCTCGACGCGGGCGCGTGGGGGATCTCGGTCGCGACGCCCTGGCAGGCCGAAGTGGCCGTGGATGCCGGCGTCTCGACCGTGCTCATCGCGAACGCCGTCACCGATCCCGCGGCGGTGCGCCGACTGGGATCCCTGCTCGGTGCGGACGACGGGCTGCGTGTGCTGTGCTGGGCCGACTCCCTCGACGGCGTCATGATCCTCGCGAACGGCATGCGCGATGCGTCGCGTCCGCTGGACGTGCTGGTCGAGCTGGGCGGCGCACACGGTCGAACCGGCGCGCGCACGGTGGCGGAGGGGGAGCGCATCGCGCAGGCCATCGCCGCCGCCCCGGGACTGCGCCTCGCGGGCGTCACCGGATACGAGGGGCCGTTCGGACCGGACCGCAGCGATACCTCCGTGGCCGCGGTCGACGCCTACCTGGAGACGCTCATCGAGCTGCACACGCGGCTGGAGTACCCGGACGACGTGCGCCCTGTGCTGAGCGCCGGCGGCAGTTCCTTCCCCGACCGGGCGGCGGCGGTGCTCGGGACGGTGGGCGCCGAGGCGGATGTCGTGCTGCGCTCCGGCGCCTTCCAGATCCACGACGACGGCTTCTATTCCCGCATGTCGCCTTTCGGACCGCTCACCGGGACCGCACCGCTGCGTTCTGCGATGCACGCCTGGTCGCGCGTGGTGTCACAGCCCGAGGACGGCCTCGCGCTGCTCGACGCCGGTCGTCGAGACGTGCCCTTCGATCTCGACCTGCCCGTTCCCCAGAGCGTCGCGGGTGCGATCACCGCGCTGAACGACCAGCACGCGTTCCTGAGCCTCGCGGATGACGCGAGGGTCGCCGTCGGCGATGTCGTGCGGCTGGGGCTCTCACATCCCTGCACGGCGTTCGACAAATGGCGGGTGGTCGCGGTGATCGACGATCCGGACGCCGCCGACCCTCGGGTGATCGGAGCGGTGGCGACATGCTTCTGAGCGCAGAGAAGGCCGCCGCCGGCCTGGTGCGGGTCTATCGCGGAGCCACCGTCATCGACGGGACGGGCGCGACGAGGTATGTCGCCGACGTCGCCGTGGAGGGGAAGAGGGTGGTGGCGATCATCCCCGAAGGGGCGTCGGAGCCGGTGCTCGCGCTTCCCGACGGAGCTGTGGAGATCAGAGCCGACGGCCTCGTGCTGGCCCCCGGATTCATCGACATGCATGCGCACAGCGAACTCGCCGTGTTGAGCGGTGCCGCGCACGACGCGAAGATCCGCCAGGGCGTCACGACCGAGGTGCTCGGTCAGGACGGGCTCGGGTACGCGCCCCTCGACGATGCGGCGGCCGCGGTCATCCCCGCGCAGATCGCCGGATGGAACGGCATGCCCGCCGAGGTGCCATGGCGGACGATGGACGATCTGCTCGTGGCGATCGACGCCGCAGCGGTCGCGAACGCCGCTGTCCTCGTACCGCAGGGGAACCTGCGGATGATGGTCGTCGGTCATGAGAACCGTCCGGCGACGTCGGCCGAGGTGTCCGCCATGGCCGACCTCCTGGGCGAAGCGCTGGATGCGGGAGCGTTCGGGATGTCGAGCGGACTCACCTACACGCCGGGGATGTACGCCGACACGGCCGAGCTCGAGGCGCTGTGCCGCGTCGTCGCCGAACGCGGCGGCTACTGGGCGCCGCACACCCGGAGCTACGGGGGAGGGGCGCTCGAGGCGTACCGCGAGGCGCTCGACATCGGCCGTCGCACCGGATGCCCCGTGCATCTGACCCATGCCACCATGAACTTCGCTCCGAACCGGGGGCGCGCGCGTGACCTGCTGACTCTGGTCGACGAGGCGATCGCGGATGGCGTGGACGTCACGCTCGACACGTATCCCTATCTTCCCGGCGCCACCACCCTCTCCGCACTGCTGCCCAGCAGGCTCGCAGCCACCGGCGATCTGCTCGGTGCCATCGCCGGGCTCGACAGTGCCGGCCGAGAGGCCGTGCGCGTGGAGCTCGAGGAGGTCGGCTGCGACGGCTTCCACGGTGAGAAGGCCGATTGGACGCAGATCCAGATCTCCGGCACCGCCGATCCGGCCCTGGCCGATCTCGTCGGACGCACCATCGCCGAGATCTCCACCACGACCGGCCGCCGCGCCGTCGATGTGGTGCTCGACACGATCATCGATGATGCCGGGGCCACCGGGATCCTGATGCACATCGGCGACGAGGAGAACGTCCGCGCGATCATGCGGCATCCGCGGCACGCGGGCGGAAGCGACGGGATCCTGATCGGCGCCCGGCCGCACCCGCGCGGGCGCGGCACATTCCCGCGATACCTCGGGCACTACGTGCGCGAACTCGGCATCCTCACCTGGGAGGAAGCCGTCCGTCACCTCTCCGGAACTCCGGCCAGGCGTCTGGGGCTCGATCGCGGCGATGCACCCCGTGGCATCGTCACGCAGGGTGCGACCGCGGATCTGGTGCTGTTCGATCCGGAGACCATCGCGGCGGGAGCGACCTTCGAGGCGCCTTTCGCCGCCCCGCAGGGCATCGTCGAGGTACTGGTCGACGGCGTACCGGTGGTGTCGGCCGGTGACGTCACCGGACTCACTCCCGGCCGCGCGCTGCGGATGCCGCCGCCGCCGCACCGTGCAACGGTGCCGCGCGTCGATGCGCGTATCGATCCGGCCGCCCCGGGATTCCTGTGGACGGAACGGACGCCGATCCGCACCGCTTCCGGTATCACCGCTTCCGGTATCACCGCTTCTGATCTCACCGCTTCTGATCTCCGCGCATCCGTGGCGCGCCTGGGCGGCGAGGGAGGCGACGGCGAACTCTCGCCGATCCGTCTGGTGATCGACGAGTCCCTCGGCGCGGATGCCGCCGTCGCCGGCCGCATCGGCGACGAGGCCTTCCGGGTGACCGTGAGCGCGTCCGGGATCGAGGTCAGGGGCGCGAGTCCCGTGGGCGTGTTCCGGGGCGCGACCACACTGCGACAGCTCCGGGACTCGGATGCCACGACGGCGCTGATCCCCGCGGGGGTCTGGCAAGGGGCGCCCGCGTACAGCTGGCGCGGAGCCATGCTCGACGTCGCCCGGCACTTCCGGAGCGTCGAGGAGGTCCGCCGGTTCATCGACCTTCTCGCCGACCATCACCTGAATGTCCTGCATCTGCACCTCACCGACGACCAGGGTTGGCGTTTCGAGGTGCCCGGCTTCCCCCGGCTCACCGAGGTGGGCGGGCGGCGGGAGGCGACACAGCTGGGACACGGTCCGTCGTCGACCGTCGTCCCCGGTGTGCACGAGGGGTTCTATACGACGGCGGAACTGCACGATCTGGTCGCTTACGCTCGCGAGCGATTCGTGACCCTCGTGCCGGAGGTGGAACTGCCGGGGCACATCCAGGCGGGCCTCGCCGCGTACCCCGAGCTCGGCAACCTCGACGTCGGGGAGCCGGCGCCCTCCGCCTGGGAGCGCTTCGGGGTGAACCCGCGCACCCTGGCGCCCACGGATGCCGCTCTGGCCTTCGGACGTGCGGCGATCGATGCGCTGTGCGATGCCTTCGATTCGGAGTGGATCGGGATCGGCGGCGACGAGGTGCCGGTCACCGAGTGGGCGCAGAGCGCAGCGGCCGGCGCGCGGATGCGTGAGCTCGGCATCGCCACGCCGCATGACGTGCAGCCGTGGTTCACCGCGCACTTCGTGGCGCACGTGCGTTCCCGGGGGCGCACCGCGCTTGCCTGGGACGAGGTTCTCGAAGGGGATGTCCCCGAGGGGGTGCGCATCCTCGCCTGGCGCGGCCCGGCGGCGATGCGCGAGGCGCTGCGTCTCGGTATCGAGGTCGTGGCGTGCCCCGACCTCGAGGTCTATCTCGACTACCCGCAGTCGGAGTCCGAGGAGGAGCCGATCAGGGTCGGTCCGCCGCTCACGATCGAGCGCGCCTACACGCTGCGCGTCGTGGATGGCGCAGTGGGGGGACAGGCGAACGTGTGGAGCGAGCATCTGCCGACAGCGGATCGCGTCGACTTCGCGGTGTTCCCGCGTCTCTCGGCGATCGCCGAGAGACTCTGGGAAGGAGGCGACGCCGCACCGTATGCCGGCTTCGGACGCCGCCTGCCGACCCATCTGCGCCGGCTCGCCGCCGCCGGGGTGCGGTATCGTCCCCTTGACGGTCCGCAACCCGCTCAGCGCCGTCCCGGCGTGCCGGGGAAGCCGCTCACGATCGAGGCACGGGAGCAGATCGTCGCGGGCCTGGTGGAGCGTCTCCTCGAGCGCTCGAACACGGTCGCCGAAGACGATCGAAAGTAATGTAACGTTTCGGTAACCCTGCTCGCGCGTCCGCGGGTAGAGGTTGCGCAAATTTTGTTCGTAAGGTCTACTAACAAACATGTCCGTTTCGGATGAACAGCGTTCCGCATCGCCGTCAGAGTACGTCGGTGCGAATGCGCACGCCTTCGGCCCCGGGCGCCACCTGCGCTCACGATCCAAGGTGCTGCCCGAGCACGCACGAGGGCACAACCGCGCCCTCGTGCTGCAGACGCTCTACCACGCCGGCGCGATGAGTCGTGCCGACCTCTCCCGGGAGACCGGACTCACCCGGGTCACCATCTCCGACCTGGTCGCAGAGTTCATCGCCGACGGCATCGTGATCGAGATGGGCGTCCGTGAGGCCGTCGGCCCCGGCAAGCCGCCGATCCTCATCGACATCGACCGCTTCGGGCATCAGATCGTCGGTCTCGACCTCTCCGGACCGGACGCCTTCACCGGTGCGGTGCTGAGTCTCGACGGAGATGTGCTCGAGCGGCGCGAGGTGGCCCGCCCCGCATCGCCCGACGGCGAGGCGGCCTATGCGGCACTGCGTGAGCTGGCGGACGCCCTCGTCGCCGCATCGACCCAGCCTCTGCTGGGTGTGGGAATCGGCACGCCCGGTGTGGTGCGTCCCGATGGCCTCGTCCTCAGCTCGCCCAACCTCGGCTGGACGAACTTCCCGCTCGAGGCGAAGCTCGGCGTCGACCTCGACCTTCCCGTCCTCGCCCGAAACGACGCCAACGCAGCGGTGCTCGCGGAGTACACCTTCGGTGACGCCAAGGCCGACTTCATGCTGATCAAGATCGGCAAGGGCGTCGGCGCCGGTCTCATCACCGGCAGCCAGCCTCTGCTCGGCAGCCGCTTCGCCGCAGGGGAGATCGGTCACGTCGTGGTCGGAACCGACGGCGGACCGCGCTGCGCGTGCGGCAAGGACGGCTGTCTCGAAGCGTGGCTCAGCGTGAGCCGCCTCGGCGCGGCGATCGCTGCGGACCCCGATGCGCGAGACGAGATCCTCCGTGATGCCGGAACGCGGATGGCCATCGCGGTCGCCCCGATCGTCGCGGCGCTCGATCTCTCCGAGGTCGTGCTCTCCGGACCGGCCGAGCTGCTCGACGGCATCCTGATCGACGCCGCCATCGAGACGCTGCACGCGCGGACCCTCGAGGGCGTCTTCGAGGATGTCGTGGTGCGGCTGACGCACCAGGAGGACATCGTCCTGCGAGGAGCCGCCGTCATGGTGCTCTCCGGACAGCTGGGAGTGTCGTGATCGTCGACGCCACCATCACCGTCACGGCAGGGAGCAGCATCCGATGATGGGTGCCGGCAGTGCCGACCGCTCCGGTCGGCCCATTCGAGTGGGCCTGGACGTCGGCGGTACGAAGATCGACGCGGTCGCCGTCGATCCGTCCGGAGACATCCGGGGGAGACTGCGCCGACCGACCGGCTGGGGTGACGACGCCGTCGTCGAGAGCATCGTCGCGGCGGTCACCGCCCTCGCCGTCGAGAGCGGATTCGCCCTCGACGACGTCGGATCCGTGGGGATCGGGATCCCCGGACTCGTCGACGCCGAGGCCGGCCGCGTGGATCACGCCGTCAACCTCGGGGTGGAGTCCCTGGACCTCGCTGCCACGGCCGAGCGTGCACTCGGTGTCCCCTTCCGGGTGGAGAACGACGTGAAGGCCGCGGCGCTCGGAGCCGCGGTGCTGAGCGGAGTCGCCGGGTCCATGGCCTACCTGAACCTCGGAACGGGCGTCGCCGCCGGAATCGTGATCGACGGGCGCATCTGGCGCGGCGCGCGGGGAACGGCCGGCGAGGTCGGTCACCTCTCGGTCGATCCGCGTGGACGACTGTGCGGCTGCGGACAGCACGGCTGCGTCGAGACCTTCTGCGGTGGGGGCGCGCTGGCCAAGGCGTGGGGTCGCCCCGGTGCGCTGCCGATCCGGGACATCTTCGACGCGGCGGACGCCGGCGATCCGCTGGCACTCTCCCTTCGCGACGACCTCTACCACGGAGCCGCAGCCGCCGTGCGGGTTCTCGTGCTCTCCGCCGACGTCGAGACGGTGGTCATCGGGGGAGGACTCACCGCTCTCGGAGACCGGCTCGAGAACGGCATCCGCGCCGCCCTGCACGCGGGCGCCGAGGCGTCACCGTTCATGCGGTCGCTCCGCCTGGATGAGAGAATCGAACTGCTCCCCGCGGGTTCTCCCGCCGCCGCATTCGGCGCCGCACTCGTCGGCGCTTCCATCACCGAGAAGGAGATCGTTCCCCATGGCTGAGGTCGTCATCGTCGAGAATGCCGAGGCTGCCGGTGCGTTGGTCGCCACCGAGATCGTGGAGCTGATCGCGCGTCGTGCGGATGCGGTCCTCGGCCTCGCCACCGGATCGACACCGCTGCCGGTGTACCAGGCGCTGCGCACGCAGCTCGCGGGTCACGACGTCTCGCAGGTGCGCGGCTTCGCCCTCGACGAGTACGTCGGGATCGACCCCGCGCACCCGGAGAGCTACCGCTCCGTCATCACCCGTGAGGTCGTCGAGCCGCTCGGCCTCGACCCGCAGCGCATCCATGTCCCCAACGGTGCGCAGGCGACGATCCAGCACGCGGGCGATGACTACGAGGCGGCCATCGATGCCGCCGGGGGCGTCGACCTGCAGATCCTCGGCATCGGCACGGACGGACACATCGGCTTCAACGAGCCCGGATCGTCGTTCGCGTCCCGCACTCGCGTGAAGACGCTCACGGAGCAGACGCGCGAAGACAACGCCCGCTTCTTCGACTCGATCGACGACGTTCCCATGCACTGCATCACGCAGGGGCTCGGAACGATCCTGAGGGCGCGTCACCTCGTGCTGCTCGCCTTCGGTGAGGGTAAGGCCGAGGCCGTCGCCGGAGCGGTCGAGGGACCGCTCACGGCTCTCCTGCCCGGTTCCGCGATCCAGCTGCACCCGCACGCCACGATCGTGGTCGACGAAGCCGCGGCGTCGCGCCTCGCACTCGCCGACTACTACCGCTACACGTTCGCCAACAAGCCCGCCTGGCAGGGCATCTGAGGCCTGCCCTAGCGCCGCGCCGGCGCGCTCAGCTCGCCGGCGCTGGCCAGGCGATCGGGAGCAGGTGCTCGACGCTCAGCGGCGCCAGCGGAAGCGTGGCGACGTCGGCCGGGGTGATCCACCGCAGCTCGGCGAGCTCTGCCTGAACACTCACCGCCCCGGGGTCGACGGAGGTCGCGAAAGCCTCTGCGACGACCCGGTGCCCCGGTTCGTTCGCTGCCGCGGAGACGAACGTGCCGAGAGGCTCGAGG
Source organism: Microbacterium maritypicum MF109 (assembly GCF_000455825.1). Taxonomy (GTDB): domain Bacteria; phylum Actinomycetota; class Actinomycetes; order Actinomycetales; family Microbacteriaceae; genus Microbacterium; species Microbacterium maritypicum_A. Next base: position 89,240 of record NZ_ATAO01000101.1, on the reverse strand, counting down.
TCGGCTTCGTCGAGGACCAGCCCGAGTTCCTCGTCGAGCTCGCGGATCAGCGTCTGCGCGGCGGACTCGCCAGCCTCGGGCTTGCCGCCCGGCTGCATGAACATGGTCGTGCCCTGCTTGCGGACGACCAGCACGCGTCCGGACTCATCGACGATCACCGCCGCGCTCACATGGATGTCAGGCATCGGAGGCGAACACCTTTCCGGGGTTGAGGATGCCGAGCGGATCGAACACGGCGGCGATCTGACGTTGGAGCTGCCATTGGTCGTCACCCAACTCCTCGGCGAGCCAGCGCCGTTTCAGGACTCCGATGCCGTGCTCGCCTGTCAGGGTGCCGCCGAGACGGATGGCGGCGCGGAAGAGCTCGTCTGCTGCCGCCCACACGTGCGGCGGCGTCTCCGTCCCCTCGAAGATGAAGTTCGGGTGCAGGTTGCCGTCGCCGGCATGGGCGACCGTCGGGATCACGATGCCGTACTCGCGCTCGATGCGCGCGATCGCGTCGAACATCGCCGGCATGGCGCTGCGCGGTACCGAGACGTCTTCGATCAGCGTCGTGCCCAGCGATGCCATCGCTGTGTGCATAGACCGTCGGACGGCGAGGAGGCGCTCGCCCTCGTCGCGGTCATGGGAGACGATCACCGCCCCCTCGTGATCGCGCAGGATCGCGGCGATCGTGTCCGCTTCGGCGGCAGCCGCCGGGCCGTCCGTCTGGATGGTCAGCTGGGCCGCGCCCTCCGGGGGAACAGCGAGCGCGAGGAGAGCATGCACGGCGGAGAGGCTCGCGGCGTCCATCAGCTCCATGATCGCCGGCTGGACGCCGGCAGCGGTGACGGCAGCGGAGGCGGCGGCCGCGGTGCGTACGCCGGGGAAGGTCGCTGTGACGGTGCAGATCTCGCCGGGGACGAGACGGCGCAGCTTCAGGGTGGCCCCGACGACGACTCCGAGCGTTCCTTCCGAGCCGACCATCAGTGCGGTGAGATCCAGTCCAGTGACGCCTTTGACGCTGCGGTGCCCGAGGTGCATCAGCCGCCCGTCCGCGAGCACCACGTCGACCCCGAGTACCGCGTCGCGCACGACGCCGTACTTGGCGCAGAGCAGACCGCCGGCGCCCGTGGCGATGTTGCCGCCGACGGTCGAGATGTCGCGACTGGCGGGGTCGGGCGCCCACCACAGCCCGTGCTCGGAGAGTGCGGCGTTGAGGTCGGCGTTCAGGATTCCGGGCTCGACCACGGCGAGCAGATCATCGGGACGGATCTCGTTGATCGCTGTCATCCGGCGCAGCGACAGCACGATCTCGCCGGTTCCTGCGTTCGCGGCGCCCGCCAGCCCGGTTCCGGCGCCGCGGATCACGACCGGAGTGCGGGTGGCGGTGGCGATGCGCATGGTCTGCTGCACATGCTCGATCCGCTCCGCGTGGACGACGGCGAGTGGGCGGCCCACTGCGGCATGACCGGAGCGGTCGGCCCTGGCTTGTTCGAGCGAGGCGTCGTCGGTGTCGACGAGCGCTCCGAGGGATTCCTGCAGGAGGGAGAGGGCGCTCACGATGGCGTGCTCACGACGGTGTGCTCACGAGAGAAGCCTCAGGACAGCGCGCGTCGGCCGCTGAGCACACCGGCGACCACCGCGACGAGGGCGAAGGCCGTGCCGATGAGCGCCTGGCCCATCGACCACCAGGCGATGGTGACTCCGACGTAGATCAGCAACTCGACGGCGGCGCGGAGGAAAGGGTGCACGCGCAGGACCGGACGCGGCGACAGGAACAGCGCCCAGATCAGGATCACGACGACGGGGGCCCCGACGCCGATGACGACGTTCCAGGGAAGGTCCCAGCTCGCGAAGCCCCAGAGGGCGAGAGAGGCCACGGCGACGATGAGGACGACGGCGCGGACGATGTCGAGAGCGGTGATGACCGGGCGGTCGACGCCGGGGACGGGAGCGGGATCCGAGGACATGGATCCAGTCTATTCGGCGGCGGGGGCGTCCTCAGCCGGGGCAGCGGCCGGGTCCACGGTCGCCAGGGATCCGGCGGCCGGCTCCGCGTCGGGTGCCTGTTCGACGGGAGCAGGAGCGGTCGGTACTGCGGCGACGGGCACTGCAGCGACGGGTACTGCAGCAACGGGTGCGGTCTCGATCGGTGCCGGGACGACGGGCGCGGTCTCGACCGGTGGCGCTTCCACGGGTGCCGGGGCTACCTCTGCCGGTGCCTCGACGGTAACGAGGGGCTCGTCGACCGGCGACGCGGAGAGCGGAGTCTCTTCGGCAGGGAGTTCCTCGGCGGGAATCTCCTCGATCGGAACCTCGATGCCGGGACGCGCGGGCTGCAGTTCGAACAGTGATGGGGTGACGGAGAGTCCGGTGTCGCCGTTGTCGAGGATGTACCGGAAGCTGACCAGGGTCGAGCGGGCGAACACATACTGCACGATATCGGGACGCAAGTTGAGGGTGCCGGTTCCGGTGTCGTCGAGGACGATCCGGTCACCACCGCGTGAGCTGCCGTCGAGGAGCGCCTCGACCGTCGCCCCCGGCAGGCCGGTGACGGGCACGCGGTAATGGATCGTGAGGCCCAGCGGATCGTCGGTGACGGAGATCGTCGCAAGGGCCCACTCCGGGACATCGGTCGGAACGCCCGGATCCACGGGGTCGACCGGCTTCTCGGGTTCGACCGGCTTCGCCGGCTCGACCGGGGGCGTGGTCGGCGCTGTCACCGGCGGAGCAGTGACAGCAGGTCCGGACTGATCGGCGCCGGGCTGCGGACTCTCGTTGGCGGCCGGCGGCGCAGGGGGCTGCTCCGGCACGGTGACCGGCGGCTCGATGACGACGGGCTCGTCGAGGCTCAGCTTCTCGTCCGGTCCGACGTCCGCCGAGATCGACGACGGGTCCTCGTCCCCCGCGCTCGGAAGCGAGGTCGCCGGGTCGGCACCGGCGAGTCCGGGGAGGATCGTGGCGGCAGCGACGACACCGGCCACCACCAGAGCGGCCGATCCCACACCGACGAGCGCGCCGATCCCGGTGAACACGCCACCCGCGGATCCGGCACCGGCGGACGAGCCGGCAGTGCCTCCCGCCGAGCCGCCGGCCCCGCCACCGGAACCTGAACCTGAACCACCGGTCGCGGCGAGGCCCGTCGCGGCGTGTGAAGCACCGGGGTCACCAGCGAAGACGGCTCCGGGAATGCTCGACGGCATGGCCGCCAGCGCGACGATCGGCGTGCCGGCGCCTTGCAGCGTGGCGAGGTAGCCGGCGGCGCCGGTGACGCCGAGGACGAGAGGCAGGAGCACCAGGGCGAGACGCTTGGAGACATCTTTCGCCTCGGCCGCGACGATCATGCATCGAGCGCACTCATCGAGGTGCAGCTCGAGCCGCTTGTGGTCGCGCGTGCTGAGGTTGCCACGTGAGTAGGCGCCCAGGTGCTCGATGGTCCACTGGCACTCGGAGCCGTCTTCGGCGCTGCGCAGATGCGCCTGGATCCAGGCTTCGCGCAGACCCTCGCGGGCGCGGAAGGCCAACTGCGACACGGCGCCGGCCTTCATCCCGAGGAGAGGGCCGACCTCCTGCGGCTTCATCTGCTCGATCTCGGTGTACCAGAGCACCTCCTGCCAGCGGGAGGGGAGACTGCGGAAAGCCTGCGCGGTGAGGCTGCGGTCGAGTGCCTCGCTCGCAGCCTGATCGGTGGTGTCGGGGTCGGCGACGGTGTCGAGTTCATCGATCGCGGTCTCGCGGCGGGCGCGTCCCCAGCCTGCCGCCGTGTTGCGGATGCTCGTGAACAGGTAGGCGCGGAAGGACCCGTTCGGTCCGCCCCCCTTGATGATCGCCTGATAGATGCGCGTGTACGACTCCTGCACGAGGTCATCGGGGTCGATCGACGAGGTGACCGAGCGGGCCACGGAGAGACCCGACGGGTAGTGTCGTCGCCAGAGTTCACCGAACGCCTCCGTGTCGCCCGAACGGGTGCGGAGGATCAGGTCGGCGTCGCCGATCGCTTCGTCGTGTGTCGTGTTCTCTTCGTGCACAATCATCCATCTGTCGCCGGGCGCAGGTGCGCCTCCACGGGAAGAGACGCATGAGAGCGCCTCTCATCACGCGACTTCTCCATTCTCTCGCGAATCTCCCAGGGAAGCCACCCTTTCCCGGAACTCCAAGGCGATGCCCGGGTTCGCCAGAGGTGCCGCTGGAGCCGGATGTCGGGGGTCCCCGAAACTCGTACGAAGGAATTTCGAGAAGTCGCGTAATGAATCGGGAGGAGTGTCGTCTCATCCCATGTAGACAGCCGTGAGGATTCCACCGGGGGGCGGGATCCAGGCGCTGGTGCGGGGGGTATTCGCACTGGTCGGGCAGGTCGGGATCCTCGGGGGAGGAGAACCCGGCCGCCCGTCTCACGAGAGGGAACGAGGCCGCCGATCTGGGGAGCGGCGGCCTCCCGCACGTTCGATCCGAGGATCGGGAAGAACTTCTCGAAGGAATTTCGAGAAGTCGCGTAATGAATCGGGAGGAGCGTCGTCTCATCCCATAGAGACAGCCGTGAGGATCCCACCGGGGGGGCGGGATCCAGGCACTGGTGCGGGGGGCATTCGCACTGGTCGGGCAGGTCGGGATCCTCGGGGGAGGAGAACCCGGCCGCCCGTCTCACGAGGGGGAACGAGGCCGCCGATCTGGGGAACGGCGGCCTCCCGCCCCGTCACACATGCATGACCGGAGAGCGCAGAGCTGCGCGTCGCGCGCGGCGCCGTCTCAGACGAGCAGCCGGGGTCCTGACCACACGCGCGCGACGCGCAGTTCCGCATCCAGGAGCACGGCGTCGCCGAGCATCCCGTTGCGCAGACCGCCGAGAGCGGAATCGCGGCCGATCGCCCGTGCCGGCGTCTCCGTGAGCGCGCGGACGGCCTCGGGCAGCGACACGCCTGCCTGCACCGTCCGCCGCAGGGCCACGTCCTGCGTCAGCGTCGATCCGGCGATCGATCCGGTGTCGTCAGCCCTCGCCACGCCGTCGCGCACCGTGACGCTCACCGCGCCGAGGTCGTAGTGGCCGTCGGCACTCCCGGCGGCCGCCATCGCATCGGTGATCAGCGCGACCCGACGGGGGGCGGAGTCGAAGACGAGCTTGACGACGTGCGGGTCCAGATGCACGTTGTCGGCGATGGCCTCGAGCACCACACGATGATCGGCCGCCGCCGCGAGAACCGGCCCCGGGGCGCGGTGATGGATCCCCGGCATCGCGTTGAACGCGTGGGTGAGGATGGAGGCTCCCGCCTCGAACGCGGCGATCGCCATGGCGGCATCCGCATCGGTGTGGCCGACGGCGGCCGCAGAGCCCGCTGCCACGATCTGTCGGATCGCGTCGATCCCGCCGGGGAGCTCCGGCGCGATGGTGACCTGACGGACGGTGCCGCGGCCGGCATCCAGGAGGCGGGAGACATCCGCGGCCGCCGGATGGCGGAGAAGCGAGGGTTCGTGGGCTCCGTGATGCCCGGGGTCGAGGAAGGGCCCCTCGAGGTGCGATCCCAGGATGTCGGTGTCCGTCTCGGTCAGATCCGCGATGAGCGCGACACTGCGGGCGAGGGAGTCCAGCGACGCGGTCACGAGCGAGATGACCGCGCGGGTGGTGCCGTGCGCGCGGTGCAGGTCTCGTCCGGTGCGGATCGCCTCCACGCCGTCGTCGAACGCGGCACCGGCGCCTCCGTGCCCGTGGATGTCGATGAAACCGGGAGTGAGCAGGGCGCCCGCGCCGGCGACGGCGGTCGCGTCGACGATCTCGTCCGCCGGCGTCCACTCCGATCCCGTCCCGCGGGCCGTCACGACACCGTCCTCGACCCGGATCCAGCCGTCCTCGACGATGTCGCCGCGATCGATGATCCGCGCGGAGTGGATGACCAGCGAACCGGTCGAAGAGGAGTGGGTGCTCAACGTGCGCTCCAGGGGATCTCGTCTGCGGGGTGGAAATCGACCCCTTCAGCCTTCCACAGCGGCGCCAACGACCCGACCCGCAGGCGGAACGACTCCCATGTGCGCTCCGGTGTCTCTCGTGGCGACCAGGCGACCTCGGCCTGCGCAGCGGCGCGCGGGAAGACCAGCTGCTCGACCTCGTCGATCGTGCGGGTGGTCTCCGCCCAGAGAGGGGCCTCCACACCGAGGATCGCGGCCTCGGGGACGTCGAGCACCGCGGTGGGCTCCCACTCGTAGGCGGAGCGGACGTCGATGATCGCCGCCCAGGTGAGTCCGAGGGGGAAGTCCTCCGTGTACTTCATGTCGAGGTAGGTGACGTCAGCCGCCGACATGAGGAGAGCGCCGCCCCGCTCGACGAAATGGGCGGCCTCCTCGGCGTGAGTGCCTTCGGGCGTGGTCTTCCCCCAGTACTGCCCGACGGTGCCCTCGGCGATGTTCGCCGCGGAGCCCATCTCGTGCCAGGCCATCGGGATCTTCCCCTCTTCCACGACGATCGAGGTCGCGCGCGCGGCGAACAGATCGAAGTCGGCCTGGGGAGTGCCGAGCGACTCGTCGCCGCCGATGTGGATGTACGGCCCCGGCGTCATCTCGGCCAACTCGCGGACGACGTCGCGCACGAACTCGTACGTGCGTTCCTCGTGGATGCGGACGCTGGAATGGCCGACACCCCAGCCGAGGTAGGTCTCGCCGGCGACGGGCAACGGCTGGCCCAGACGCGCGGAATCCGCGATGAGGTTGTCGTTCAGCACCGGCGCCTCGACGAGCTCGGGGTAGGCCACGCCGATCGCGTGGGTGTGCCCGGGCAGGTCGATCTCGGGGATCACGATCATGTGGCGCGAGGCGGCGTACGCCACGAGCTCGCGGTAGTCGTCCTTCGAGTAGAAGCCGCCGGGGTCGCCGTTCGCCGACGTGCCGGAGGCGCGCTCGGTGAGCAGCGGCCAGGAGTCGATGTGCACGCGCCACCCCTGGTCGTCGCTCAGGTGCAGGTGCAGGTGGTTGAACTTGAGCGCGCTCGTGCTGTCGATGAACCTCTTCACATCGTCGACGCCGAAGAAGTGCCGGGCGACGTCGAGCATGACGCCCCGTCGCGGGAAGCGCGGGGAGTCCGCGACGTCGGCGCGGAGCAGCGCCCAACCGGAGTCGTCCTGGCGCAGCAGCTGCAGCAGTGTCTGCACACCGTAGAAGAGCCCTGCCTCGTCGGCCCCGACGACGATGGCCTGATCGCCGATCTCGAGTGTGTAGCCTTCCGGCGCCGAGGATTCCGGGTCGACGATCAACTCGATGTCGGCGAGGGCCTCGTCGACGACGGAGAGCCGGATGCCACTGCGGCGCTCGACCGCGTCGATCAGCTGGGCGGCTGCGGGGGAGGAACCGCGCACGCGCGTCTTCGCGGTGATCGGCATCCGTCCCTCTCGTGCGACGGCGGACACGGGCACGGGAACGAGCGGAAGAGGATGAGGAAGGACCATGAACAAAACCTACCCGTCGGTGCCGCTCAGCGGAATGGCAGAACTCGAATCGATTCTGCGCCCGCCATGAGACGGCAGCGTGCGCGGCGGCTCGCATCGGCTATGCTCGTAACCGTCGCGACTGGCGTCTGGGTGGACTACCACCGGGGAGCGACTGACCACGGAATTCGACCGCGCGCCTGGGCCGATAGGAACACCCCTTTCGAATCCGTTGTCAAAGGAGCACGTCATCATGACCGACCGTTACTTCAACGCCCCGCTTTCCGAGGTCGACCCCGAGATCGCTCAGGTCCTGGATCGCGAGCTGAAGCGTCAGCAGACCTTCCTCGAGATGATCGCGTCGGAGAACTTCGTGCCCGTCTCGGTGCTGCAGTCGCAGGGCTCCGTGCTCACGAACAAGTACGCGGAGGGCTACCCCGGACGCCGCTACTACGGTGGCTGCGAAGAGGTCGACGTCGCGGAGTCCCTCGCGATCGAGCGGGCCAAGAGCCTGTTCGGTGCGGAGTTCGCGAACGTGCAGCCGCACTCCGGCGCCTCCGCGAACGCGGCGGTCCTGCACGCGATCGCCCGTCCCGGCGACACCCTGCTCGGTCTGTCCCTCGACCAGGGCGGCCACCTCACGCACGGCATGAAGATCAACTTCTCCGGCCGTCTGTACGACATCGTCGCCTACGGTGTCGACCCCGAGACCTCGACGATCGACATGGCGGAGGTGCGTCGCCTCGCGATCGAGCACAAGCCGAAGGTCATCATCGCCGGCTGGTCGGCCTACCCGCGCACGATGGACTTCGCCGCGTTCCGTGAGATCGCCGACGAGGTCGGCGCGCTGCTCTGGGTCGACATGGCGCACTTCGCCGGTCTGGTCGCCGCAGGTCTGCACCCGAACCCGGTGCCCCACGCACACGTCGTCTCCTCGACCGTGCACAAGACGATCGGCGGCCCGCGCTCGGGCTTCATCCTCACCAACGACGCCGAGCTCGCCAAGAAGATCAACACCGCGGTGTTCCCCGGGCAGCAGGGCGGACCGCTCATGCACGTGATCGCGGCCAAGGCCACGGCGTTCAAGCTCGCCGGCACTCCCGAGTTCAAGGAGCGCCAGGAGCGTGTGCTGCGCGGGGCGAAGCTCATCGCCGAGCGCCTGTCGCAGCAGGACGTGAAGGACGCCGGCATCTCCGTACGTTCGGGCGGCACCGACGTGCACCTGGTTCTGGTCGACCTGCGCGACGCCGAGATCGACGGCAAGCAGTCCGAGGATCTCCTGCACGACATCCACATCACCGTGAACCGCAACGCCGTCCCGAACGACCCGCGTCCGCCCATGGTGACCTCGGGCCTGCGCATCGGCACGCCCGCGCTCGCGACCCGCGGCTTCGGCGATGCCGAGTTCACCGAGGTGGCCGACATCATCGCCCTCGCGCTGCTCCCGGGGGCCGACGTCGAGGCCCTGCGCGCCCGCGTCGACGCCCTGGCCGCCGCGTTCCCGCTCTACCCGGACCTGCAGCAGTAATTCCGCAGCACCTCCCTCTCGCGAGTGCACGGGGTACTGCCGAGCGCACGGCTTGTCGACGTGAACAAGCCGTGCGCTCGACGGGAGGCCGTGCACTCGGCGGTGACGACGTAAGGAAGACACCATGACCGCGAAGATCCTCGACGGGAAGGCGGCTTCGGCCGCGATCCGGGCCGAGCTCACCGAGCGCGTCGCCGCGCTGAAGAGCAAGGGGGTGACGCCCGGGATCGCCACCGTGCTCGTGGGCGCCGACCCGGCGTCGCAGCTGTACGTGGGTATGAAGCATCGGCAATCCGAGGCGATCGGGATGAACTCGATCCAGCGCGAGCTGCCGGCGGAAGCGACCCAGGCCGACGTCGAAGCGCTGATCGACGAGCTCAACGCCGACCCGGCCTGCCACGGTTACATCGTGCAGCTGCCGCTGCCGAAGCATCTGGACACCGACGCGATTCTCGAGCGGATCGACCCGGCCAAGGATGCCGACGGCCTGCACCCGACCAACCTCGGGCGCCTGGTGCTGAACGTCAACAGCCCGATCCACACGCCGCTGCCATGCACGCCGCGCGGGGTCATCGAACTGCTGTTGCGCAACGACTACGACCTCAAGGGCAAGCATGTCGTGGTGGTCGGGCGCGGCGTCACGATCGGACGCTCGATCGGACTGCTGCTCACCCGGCGCGACCTGAACGCCACGGTCACCCTCACGCACACCGGCACCGTCGACATGCCGCGCTACCTGCGTGAGGCCGACGTGATCGTCGCCGCGGCCGGCGTGAAGCACCTGATCCGCGCGGAAGACGTGAAGCCCGGCGCGGCCGTTCTCGACGTCGGTGTGACGCGCGAGACCGACGAGGAGACGGGGAAGAGCCTCGTGTTCGGCGACGTCGCCCCCGATGTCGCCGACGTGGCGGGCTACATCTCCCCGAACCCGGGAGGTGTCGGCCCGATGACGGTCGCGCTGCTCATGACCAACGTCGTGGAAGCGGCCGAACGGTCGCTCTGACGACGACCCTTCGCGCAGGAAAGGCGCCCTCCCGGTGACGGGAGGGCGCCTTTCCTCGTTCCGGGCGCGTTACCGCCCGGATCAGCCCAGTTCGTCGAGCATCCGTCGCTGCTCGGGCGTCAGCCCGTCGCGGAGCTCGTCACGGGCGGCGCGGGTCTCCGGCGTCTCCGGCGGCGCGGCGGGCGCGGAGGGCGCGGAGGATGGGGCCTTCGCGCCTCCCTGCACGCGTGCCTGCACCGAATCGTAGATCTCGCCCGCCTTCGCCCGCAGCCGATCGTCGATCTGGTCGTAGATCATCCAGCCGAACAGCAGTGCGAGCGGCGGCAGCACGAACGCCCAGAAGCCGGAGGCACGCACCCCGCTCAGCCACACCGTGAGCACCCAGATGATGAGCTCGACGAGATACACCAGGACGTACTGCACGACCTTCTCGCCGGTCCTGGTGCGCTCGGCGGCGGACTTCGCGGCCGACGTGCGGAAGGCCCCGGCGAGCAGCGGCTTCACGAACAGTGCGGCGAGGGTCAGGATGACGGACGCCCAGAGCGCGTTCAGACCGACCGACACACCGGGCAGCAGCAGGCCGATCAGCAGCAGCACGGCGACGTCGAACACGTAGAGCGCGGCGAACCGGACGATTCCGTTCTTCATGCGCCCAGAATCCCACACCTCCAGGGCAGATCACCCCTGAGCGTGCCCGATCACCCCTGAGCGTGCCCGATCACCCCTGATTGTGCCCGGTCATCCCTGACTGTGCAGTGTGCTCTCGATCCCGCTGATGCGGGCCTGCTCGTCGAAGCGGAACGTCGCGGTTCCCGTGGCATCCGACACCGTCGCCCCGGAGAACGCCTCATCGGTCCAGGTGAGCGTCCAGCCCGCGAGGCGGGCGAGGTCCCAGACCGCCGTGCGTGCATCGGGCAGGACGGCGGCGGAGAGCACGCGGGGGAGCGCGATGACCGCATCGGCCACCGTGAGCGGCGCGAGCGGAGCGTCGAGCAGGAAGACCGCCCGTGTTCCGTTGCCGACCGGGGCGGAATAGTAGGGGGAGCGCCCGGTGAGCTCCACCGCGACGCCGCCGACCGTGTGGGCCGCCTGGGCGATCCATTCGTCGTCGCCGGAGACCTCGGCGGGGAACGCGACCTCGGCGGTGGTGAGTTCGGCGATGCCGTGCTCATTGCCGTATGCGTGCAGCTGCGCGGCGACTCCCTGCGGGTCGCCGCTCGGGTGTGCCCAGGCCCACAGCAGCGACCGGGGTCCCGGTGCGATCGTCGCGATCAGGTGCGCGCGGGCCACGAGCTGGCGGGACGGATCGGCGTCGGCCGTGAAGGTCAGCGTGCCGGCAGCCAGGTCCGCGTCCCAGCGGTGCTCGCCGAGGGCATCGGCGGCGGCGGAGAGAGCATCCTGACGGAGTGCGACGAAGAGGGCGGCACGATCGGCGAGGGGCTGGAGCGCGGCGAAGGTCATGCCGACAGTCTCGCGGTCGATGCTATGAATCCGCTAGTTCACGCGGAGATCGTCGCGGCTTCCGGGCGTCCCATCCGCCAGACGCTCGGCACCATCAGGGTGGCCAGCGCGATCACCGCGTACACGGCACCCGAGGCGATGAGCACGGTCGCGGGGTCGGCATGTGTGATCAGCCAGCCGTACACGAGCGTGCCGATCGGCATCACGACGAAGCTGCCGAGCATGTCGTAGCTCGACACCCGGGAGAGCTTCTCGCCGGGGATGTTCTCCATCATCGCGAGGTTCCACCCCGTGCTGAAGACCTCGGCCCCCGCCCCCGCGATGAACGCGGCCATGGCGAGCAGGACCACCGCGGGATGCATGCCCAGGATCGTCACGGGGATCGCGAAGGCGGCCATGCCGATCATGCCGTAGCGCAGCGGCCGTCGCAGCGGGAACCACATCAGCAGCAGCGTCATCAGCAGCACGCCGGCGCCCTCGGCGCTCACGACCCAGCCCCATCCGGTGATGCCGAGCAGATCGTTGTTCTTCGCGATGTACGGGCCCACGACACCCCAGGCGCCGACGTGGATGGCGTTCATGACCATGAAGGCCAGCACGATCGTCCACAGCCATGAGCGACTCCAGAACTCCCGCCATCCGATGCGGAGGTCGTGGAACATCGTGGTGCCGCCCGCGTGCGACGGGGGAGGGAGCTTCACCAGGGCCAGCACCGGGATCGCGATCACCCATCCGGTCGCCTGCACGACCATCGCCCAGGCCGGGCCCGCGGTCGCCACCAGGACGCCCGCGATGATCGGGCCGCCGATGGTCACGGCTGAGCGCACGAAGGACAGCATCGCGTTCGCCTGCTGCAGATGCTCGGGAGTCGTGAGCTGCGGGATGATGCCCTGCATCGCCGGCAGCACGAACGCCGTCGAAGCGCCGTTGACGATCGAGAGCATCACGAGGAGCGGGATCGTGGCGTTGCCGGTGAACAGGAGCGCGGCGATCGTGCCGATCGACAGGATGTCGACCACATAGCAGGCCTGGATGATCAGCGCCCGGGGGAGTCGGTCGGCGATCACGCCGCCGAACAGCACGAACACGATGTTGCTCACCGTGAAGGCGGCGAGCACGAAGGACAGCGATCGCGCGTCGTTGTCGATCTCCAGGACCGCGAAGGCGAGGGCGATCGAGGACATCGACCCGGCGATCATCGTGATCGCCCGGGCGAGGAAGAACCAGCGGAAGTTGCGGTCCTGCATCGCGGCGAGCCCGCGGCTCACCTCACGACCTCGCTCCTGTGCACCCGGCTATCCTGCCACGGGCGGGAGTCCTTCGAATCGCGCAAACGGTTGCAGCCAGGTCCTGGACACAGCCACGTGCGCGATTCGAAAGGTCAGTAGCTGGCGCGGGAGGAGTCGTCGGTGGCGATGAAGCGCGCGGCCAGAGCCTCGGACGCCCGTGCGAGCAGAGCGACATCCGCCCCGACGGCCACGAAGTCGGCACCGGCGGCGAAGTAGGCGTCGGCGGTTGCCGGGTCGAACGCGTTGACGCCGACGGCCTTACCTGCCGCTTTGACCGCGGCGAAGACCTTCTCGACGGCGGTCGTGACCTCGGGGTGGGTCTGCTGGCCGAGCAGGCCCATCGACGCGGACAGATCGGAAGGGCCGACGAAAACCGCGTCGACGCCGTCGACCGCGGCGATGTCGGCTGCGGCCTCGACGCCCGCCGCCGTCTCGATCTGCACCGTGAGCGAGATGTGCTGCGCCGATTCCTGCAGGTAGCGATCGACACGGTTCCAGCGCGCGCTGCGGGCGAGGGCGCTGCCCACTCCGCGCACGCCCTCGGGCGGGTAGCGGGTGGCCGCGACGGCGGCGCGGGCCTCGTCTGCGGAGGAGACCATCGGCACGATCAGGTTCTGCGCTCCGAGGTCGAGGATCTGCTTGATCGCGACGGTGTCGTTCGACGGCACCCGCACGAGCGGGGCGATCGGGTACGCGGCGACGGCCTGGAGCTGCACGAGCACGGACTCGAGCGTGTTCGCGGAGTGCTCCATGTCGATCAGCAGCCAGTCCAGTCCCGACCCCGCGGCGACCTCGGCGAGCAGCGGGCTGCCGGAGCAGACCCACATGCCCACGAAGGGGCGATCGGAGTCCGCGATCTGCTCGCGGAACGAAGGGGCTAGACGAAGCGGCATGCGATTGTTCCCATCGGTCCGTAATCGCACAGCACCTCGTCGCCACGCGACACCCACATCGGGCGTGTGAACGATCCTGCCAGGATGATCTCTCCAGCCTCGAGACGCGCGCCGTGCTGATGGAACTTGTTCGCGAGCCACGCGACCCCGGTGGCCGGGTGACCGAGCACCCCGGCGGCGACACCGGTCTCCTCGATCTCGCCGTTGCGGGAGAGGACACCGGGAACCCAGCGCAGGTCGATCTCATCGGGGAGCTTGCGCACGGTGCCGAGCACCATCGCGCCGTACGCCGCGTTGTCGCTGATCGTGTCGACGATCGTGCGGCCCTCGAGCTCGATGTGCGAGTTCAGCACCTCGAGCGCGGGGACGGCGTAGTCGATCGCCGCGAGAGCATCGTCGAGGGTGCAGTCGGGGCCCTCGAGCGGGGTCTTCAGCACGAAGGCGAGCTCGACCTCGATGCGCACGTTCGAGAAGTGGTCGACCGGGATCTCGGCTCCCGAGTCGTAGACCGTGTCGTCGAACATCACCCCGTAGTCCGGCTCGGTGATGCCCGTGGCCTGCTGCATCGCCTTCGAGGTCAATCCGATCTTGCGACCGACGAGTCGACGGCCCGCGGCGATCTGCGAGTCGCGCCAGACCCCCTGGATCGCGTAGGAGTCCTCGACCGTGGCCTCCGGGTACCGAGCCGTGATGCGCGGGATCACGGAGTGCGTGCGGTCGGCCTGCGCGAGTTCCGCCGCGATCTGCGTGATCGTCTCTGCTGACACCATCCGTGCCCCCTTAGAGCTGGTGGCCCAGCTTGTACTCGCCCTGCTTGTACTCGGGCATGTCCTTGTCGTCGTCCGCACGCGTGTACGAGAAACCATCGGCGCCGATCGTGACCGCCATCTCGGAGTCGTCGGTACGGGCCACGACCGGCTGCGGGTTGCCGTCGAGGTCGAGGACCAGCGAGGCATCCGTGTACCAGGACGGGACGACGGGGTTGCCCCACCAGTCGCGACGCTGGTTGTCATGGACGTCCCACGTGATGACCGGGTTGTCGGGGTCGCCCGTGTAGTAGTCCTGCGTGTACACCTCGACGCGGTGCCCGTCGGGGTCGCGCAGGTAGAGGTAGAAAGCGTTCGAGACGCCGTGACGCCCGGGGCCGCGCTCGATCGAGTCGGAGCGGCGGAGCGCGCCGAGCTTGTCGCAGATCGCGAGGATGTTGTGCTTCTCGTGGGTCGCGAAGCACACGTGGTGCATGCGGGGGCCGTCGCCGCCGGTCATGGCCGTGTCGTGCACCGTGGGCTTGCGGCGCATCCAGGCGGCGTAGACGGTGCCCTCATCGTCCTGGATGTCCTCCGTGACGCGGAATCCGAGATCCTGCATGAACCCCACGGCGCGCGGCACATCGGGGGTGACCTGGTTGAAGTGGTCCAGCCGCACCAGCTCGCCGGGGATGTGCAGGTCGTAGCGCCACGACATCCGCTCGACGTGCTCGGTCGCGTAGAAGAACTCGTAGGGGAAGCCGAGCGGGTCGACGACGCGCACCGAGTCGCCGATGCCCGTGACGAAGCCGTTCTCATCGCGTCGCACATCGCAGCCCAGCTCGGTGTAGAACTCCACCGCGCGGTCGAGGTCTTCGGGAGTGCGGACCCGGTACGAGAAGGCGGCCACGGCGGCGATCGGGCCCTTGCGCAGCACCAGGTTGTGGTGGATGAACTCCTCCGTCGACCGCAGGTAGATCGCCTCGTCGTCCTCCGCGGTCACGTACAGGCCCAGGATGTCGACGTAGAACTGCCGCGAGGCCGCGAGGTCGGTGACCACGAGCTCCATGTACGCGCAGCGGAGGATGTCCGGCGGCGAGCTCTGCGGCGTCGCGATGGGGTTCTCGGAGCGGATCGGCGCCTCCTGGGAGACGTAGAAGCCGGAGGAGGTCAGGGTCATGTCGTCGCGGTGTGTCATGTCAGCGTCCTTGCGTGAGGTTCCGGTCGCACTCTCTGTCGCATCCGCGTCGGTGGGGCGGCGGAGAGTGCGACCGGAACGAGACAGTGGGTCAGTTCTTGCCGAAGGTCGGGTTGTGGGCGGGCCCGAGCGTGATGTGCACGCTCTGCTGGTCGGTGTAGAAGTCGATCGAGCGGTAGCCGCCCTCATGACCGAGACCCGAGGCCTTCACGCCGCCGAACGGGGTGCGGAGGTCGCGCACGTTGTTGCTGTTCAGCCACACCATGCCGGCCTCGACCGACTGCGCGAAGTTGTGCGCCCGCTTGAGGTCGTTGGTCCAGATGTAGGCGGCGAGTCCGTACTTGGTGTTGTTCGCGAGCGACAGCGCCTCCTCGTCGGAGTCGAACGGCGTGATCGCGACGACGGGTCCGAAGATCTCCTCCTGGAAGATCCGGGCGTCGGGGGAGACGTCGGCGAACACGGTCGGCGCGACGAAGTTGCCCTCTTCGAAACCCTCGGGACGACCGCCGCCGGCGACCAGGCGCCCCTCGGTCTTGCCGATCTCGACGTAGCTCATGACCTTCTCGTAGTGCTCGGGGTGAACGAGAGCACCGACCTCCGTGGCGGGGTCGTGCGGGTAACCAACCTTGACGCGCTTCGCCTGAGCGGCGTAGCGCTCGACGAACTCCTCGTAGATCGAGCGCTCGACGAGGATGCGGGATCCGGCCGTGCAGCGCTCGCCGTTGAGGGAGAAGACGCCGAAGATCGTGGCGTCCACGGCGGCCTCGAGGTCGGCGTCGGCGAAGACCACGGCGGGCGACTTGCCACCGAGCTCCATCGACAGCCCCTTGAGGAACGGCGCGGCGTTGCCGAAGATGAGCTGTCCGGTCGAGCTCTCACCCGTGAAGGAGATGAGCGGCACGTCGGGGTGCTTCACGAGCGCGTCGCCCGCGTCCTCGCCGAGGCCGTTCACGAGGTTGAAGACGCCCTTCGGCAGCCCCGCCTCCTCGAAGATGCCTGCCCAGAGGGACGCGGAGAGCGGCGTGAACTCGGCAGGCTTCAGCACGACCGTGTTGCCGGTCGCGAGCGCGGGACCGAGCTTCCACGACTCGAGCATGAAGGGCGTGTTCCACGGCGTGATGAGCCCGGCGACGCCGATCGGCTTGCGGTTGACGTAGTTCATCTGGCGCCCTGGCACCTTGAAGGCGTCGTCGGACTGCGCGACGATCAGGTCGGCGAAGAAGCGGAAGTTCTCGGCGGCGCGACGGGCCTGACCCAGTGCCTGCGTGATCGGGAGGCCGGAGTCGTACGACTCGAGCGCGGCCAGACGCGCATCGCGCGACTCGACGATGTCGGCGATCTTGTGCAGCACCCGCGACCGCTCGCGGGGGAGCATGCGCGGCCAGGGGCCCTCATCGAACGCGCGCTTCGCGGCGGCGACGGCGAGCTCGATGTCGGCCTTCTTGCCCGCTGCGGCCGTCGTGTACGCCTGGTTGGTGACCGGGTCGAGCACGTCGAACGTGTCTCCATCGACGGAGTCGACGAATGCGCCGTCGATGTAGTGCTGGATGTGGTCGGGGAGGTCGGCGGGGATGCGCGAATCGGTCATGAGAATTCTCCGGTCGTCTGGGCAGAAGTCGTCTGGTCGGAAGTCGTCTGGGTGGAACGGGCGTGCAGCGCGTCGAGGAACGCGTCCATGGTGCGCCAGCGGTGGTTGCGGGCGGCGAGTTCGATCTCGAGAGGGTCGGCACCCGCGCGGATGAGATCGAGGATCTCGGTGTGCTCCTCGACCGAGTGCTGGGCGCGTCCGGGGATCGATGCGAACGTCGTGTCGCGGATGCCGGAGAGCCGCGACCAGCCGCGGTGCACGAGATCGAGCAGATGCGGGTTGGGGCACGGCTCGAACAGCACCGAATGGAACTGGCGGTTGAGCTCGGTGAAGGCGTGGGCGTCGAGTTGGTCGAGCATCTGCGCCATCCGCTCGTTGATGCGGGTGGCCTCATCGAGGGCGGCGTCGTCGAGAAGGGGAGCGGAGAGCGCGGTGGCGCAGCCTTCGACGAGGCCGAGCGTCTGCATGGTGTGGGCGTATTCGCTCTCGTCGACGAGGGTCACGCGTGCGCCGACGTTGCGCTCGAACGTCACGAGTCCTTCGGCTTCGAGGCGGCGGATGGCTTCGCGCACCGGGACGACGCTCATCTGGAGGTCGTCCGCGATGGATCCCAGCACCAGACGATATCCAGGGCTGAACATATGACCCGTGATGCGGGAGCGGAGCCACTCGTAAGCCACCTCGGACTTGCTGGCCGCCGTCGTGGTCATCGTGCACTCCGGTCAGCGGCGCTCCGGTCAGCGGCGCTCCGGTCGGCGGCGCTCCGGTCGGAGATGGCCTCCTCGTAGCGGGCTCGCCACTCGGCGTTCAGAGGGAACAGCCCGTCGACGGGGTGGCCGGCGGCCACCTGCTCGGCGATCCAGGCATCTTCGATCTCCTGCGCGACGGCGCTCGCCGCGACCTCGGCAGCCAGTGCCGGGGGGATGACGATCACGCCGTCGCTGTCGCCGACGATGATGTCGCCCGGCTGCACGGTCGCGCCGCCGCAGGAGATCGTGACGTCCACATCCCATGGCACGTGCTTGCGGCCGAGCACGGACGGATGCGCGCCCTGCGAGAACACGGGGAGACCGATCTCGGCCACGGCGTCGAAGTCGCGGACGCCCCCGTCGGTGACGACCCCGGCCGCTCCGCGGACCTTCGCGCGCAGGGCGAGGATGTCGCCGAGGGTGCCGGTCGTGGCATCCTCTCGGGCTTCGATCACGATGATCTCGCCCTCTTCCACGGCGTCGAACGCGCGCTTCTGGGCGTTGTAGCCGCCGCCGTGGGAGGCGAAGAGGTCTTCGCGGAACGGCACGAAGCGCAGCGTCTTCGCGGTGCCGACAATCTTGCTGCCGGGGATGTTCACGGACACGCCGTCGATGAAGCAGGAGTGGTGTCCACGCTTGCGGAGCTGCGCCGACAGACCGGCCGTCGGCGCCTCGAGGAGCTGGGCGCGCAGTTCGGGGGAGAGCCCCTGCGTCTTCTCGAGGGGAGGCAGGCCTGCCTCCTCGCGAGAGCCCCACGCTTCTGTGCGCTGCAGGTCGTCGACGGCGGGGAGTGATCCGAGGCCGCCGTCGAAGGGCGTCTCGCCCTGCGTGACGGTGGTGATGAGACGGCCCGAGGTCGGAGCGCCGGGGGCCTCCGGGGCATCCACCTCGACCTCGACGACGTCGCCAGGGACGATGACCGAAGAACCGGCGGGAGTGCCGGTGAGGATCACATCGCCGGGCTCGAGCGTGAAGTGCTGGGACAGGTCGGCCACGAGCTGCGCGAGCGGGAAGATGAGGCCGGCGGTGGTGTCCTCCTGACGGAGCTCTCCGTTCACCCAGGCGCGCACCCGGAGGGCGGCGGGGTCGACCGTGCGGGCATCGATCAGGTCGGGGCCGAGCGGCGTGTATCCGTCGCCGCCCTTGGAGCGGACGTTCGAGCCCTTGTCGTTCGCGCGCAGGTCGTACAGGCCGAGATCGTTCGAGGCGGTGACCCAGCCGACGTGGTCCCAGGCGTCGTCGAGCGAGACCCGGCGGGCGGGAGTGCCGATCACGAGAGCGATCTCGCCCTCGAAGGCGAGCAGCTCGGTGCCGGCAGGGCGCTCGACGGTGCCACCGGAGACGCCGACCGAGCTGGCCGGCTTGAAGAAGTAGGAAGGGGAGGCAGGGCGCCTGCCGCGCTGGTCGGCGCGCGAGGCATAGCTCAGGTGGATCGCGATGATCTTGCCGGGGCGGGTGATGGGGGCCGTCACGGGGCGCCTCCTTGCGCTCGTCTGCGATGTCGTGCGTGACGCCTTGTGCGTCGTATTCGAAATCATATATCATCGGTTCACCCCTCGGCAAGCACTTCGGATCCGCTCCGCTGCACGCCGTGACAATGCGGTCACAACCAAAGGAGACACCCCATGAGTGGGCAGTCACAGGCTGGGTTCACGCCCACCGGAACCATCGCGACAGCGGCCGATCGGCGCCGTGTCGTGTTCGCCACCGTCGTCGGCACCACGGTCGAGTGGTACGACTTCTTCATCTACGCCACGGCCGTCGGGCTCGTGTTCGGTCAGCTCTTCTTCGCCCCGCTCGGCGAGAACAGCGCCCTGATCGGCTTCGCCACGGTCGGCGTCAGCTTCCTGTTCCGTCCCCTCGGCGCCTTCCTCGCCGGCCACTACGGCGACAAGCTCGGGCGCAAGGCCGTGCTGATGTGGACGCTGATCCTGATGGGTGCGGCCACCGCCCTCATCGGCATCCTGCCCACGTACGAGACCATCGGACTGATGGCGCCGATCCTGCTGGTGCTGCTGCGCATCGTGCAGGGCATCTCGGCGGGCGGTGAGTGGGGCGGTGCCGTGCTGATGGCCGTCGAGCATGCGCCCCGCAAGAAGCGCGGCATCTTCGGCGCGTCCCCGCAGATCGGCGTGCCTCTCGGCCTCCTGCTCGCCTCCGGTGTGATGGCGCTCATGACGGTGATCGCCCCCGGCGACCAGTTCCTCGCGTGGGGCTGGCGTGTGCCGTTCCTGCTCAGCGTGGTGCTGATCCTCGTCGGGTACTACGTGCGCCGCAAGGTCGAGGAGAGCCCGGTCTTCACCGAGCTCGCCGCGCGCAAGGAGAAGGCGCGGATGCCGATCGCGCAGCTGTTCCGCAAGCACCTGCTGCTCGTGATCATCGCCGCGTTCGTGTTCGCCGGCAACAACGCCGTGGGCTACATGACCACGGGCGGATACATCCAGGGGTACGCCACGGACCCTGCCGGCCCCATCGGCCTCGAGCGCGGCCCCGTGCTCTGGGCGGTCGCCGGATCCGCGGTCACCTGGCTGCTCACCACGCTCCTCGCGGGGTGGCTGTCCGACCGCATCGGCCGCCGCACGACGTACATCGTCGGCTGGGCGCTGCAGCTGGTCGGTGTGTTCACGCTGTTCCCGCTGGTCAACACCGGCGAGATCGGCCTGCTGTTCGCCGGGTTGGCGATCCTCACGATCGGCCTCGGATTCACCTACGGTCCGCAGGCGGCGCTGTACGCCGAGCTGTTCCCCGCGAGCATCCGGTTCTCCGGTGTCTCGATCTCGTACGCGATCGGCGCCATCGCCGGCGGTGCGTTCGCCCCGACGATCGCGACGGCCATCGTGAAGGCGACCGGCTCGACGGGGGCCGTCACCTGGTATCTGGCCGGAATGACCGTACTGGGTCTCGTCGCGACCCTGCTGCTCCGCGACCGCTCGGGCATCCCGCTCGGACCGGATCATGAGGAAGAGCAGTCCGTCAGCCCGATCTACGGACTCGCCAAGGCCTGACCTCGCGCGGATGGCATGACGTGCTCCCGTCGCGCTTCCTGTCGTCTGCCACACGGCGACGACAGGAAGCGCGGCGGGAGCTTCGTCTCGAGGGCTGCGCGCGCGTCAGCCGTCGAGAGCGTCGCGGATGTCGGACGCCGCCTGTCGGAGTCGCGCGGCGATCTCGGCATCGTCGAGGTCTGTTGCCACGTGCACGACGGCGATCGCGGCCGGGCGCTGTCCGCGCAGGGTGAGCGGGACCGCGACGGACTGGACGGTGGGGATGACCTCGTCGTGGCTCGTCGCATAGCCGCGGGCACGCGCCGCATCGACGTCGGCAGGAAGCGATGCGGGAACCTCATCCGGCCATTCCGCGACCGGCACCTGCGCGAGGATCGCTTTCCCTGGGGCGCCGACCGACACCGGGTGTCGGGCGCCGGGGCGTTGGGCGACACTCGCGACCGCGTGCCGAGGCTCGACGCTGGCCAGCGTGATGCACTCGGTGCCGTCGAGGACGGCGAGGAAGCATGTCATGCCGAGTTCGTTGGCGATCGCCGTGAGCTCGGGAAGCGCCTCGGCCTGCAGGTCGTGCGCGACCCCGGCCGCGAGTGCTGCCATGCGCGCCCCGAGATTCACGGCTCCGGAGGCGTCGCGCGTGACCAGCCCGTGGTCTTCGAGCGTGCGCAGCAGGCGATACGCGATGGAGCGGTGCACACCGAGACGGGACGCGATCTCGTCGATCGTCAGGGGGCCGCGGGCATCGGCGAGTACCTCGAGGATGCGGATGCCGCGACTGAGAGTCTGGGAGGCGGGCGAGGGGATCGTGCTGTCGGGCATGCGGGTGCTCCCTTGCGATCGCGGACGGCGCGGTTTAGGCTGTGTTCAATAGTAGAACGTCGTGTTCGAATATAGAACACGATGGCGTCGGGTGCAAGACCCGATGAACCACCTCCGACAGACACACCCGACGATGACGTCCGGAAGGAATCGACGACGATGCAGTTCCACCACCACGGCTACGTCTCCGCTGACCCGCGCGTGCAGGGCGCCGCCGGCATCGGGGTTGCGCGGCCCGCCGACCTCCCCGACGAGATCGATGTGCTCATCGTCGGGTCGGGGCCTGCGGGGATGCTGCTCGCCGCCCAGATGGCGCAGTATCCCGACATCTCCACCCGCATCATCGAGAAGCGCGACGGGCGCCTTCCGCTCGGCCAGGCCGACGGCATCCAGCCGCGCAGTGTCGAGACGTTCCAGGCGTTCGGTTTCGCCGAGCGGATCATCGCCGAGGCGTACAACATCGGCTGGATGAAC
Source organism: Microbacterium maritypicum MF109 (assembly GCF_000455825.1). Classification (GTDB taxonomy): domain Bacteria; phylum Actinomycetota; class Actinomycetes; order Actinomycetales; family Microbacteriaceae; genus Microbacterium; species Microbacterium maritypicum_A. Next base: position 67,102 of record NZ_ATAO01000101.1, on the reverse strand, counting down.
TTCTGGGGTCCGAACCCGGACAAGCGCGACGAGATCGTCCGCACCTCGCGCACCTCCGACTACGCCTACGACATCTGCGAGTTCCCGCACCTCATCGTCAACCAGGCCCGCGTGCTCGACTACTTCGCCGAGGCCGCGGCTAACGGGCCCGGCCGGATCGTGCCCGACTACGGGGTCGAGTTCACCGGCCTCACGGTGCACGACGAGGGGGAGTACCCCGTCGAGGTCGGCATCCGTTACGTCGCGGGGGAGCGCTCGGGTGAGGAGCGGACCATCCGTGCCAAGTTCGTCGTCGGCTGCGACGGCGCCCGCAGCGGTGTGCGTCAGGCGATCGGCCGCACGCACGTGGGCGCCTCGGCCGCGCACGCCTGGGGTGTCATGGACGTGCTCGTCAACACCGACTTCCCGGACTGGCGCACCAAGTGCGCGATCAACTCCGAGGCGGGCAACATCCTGCACATCCCGCGGGAGGGCGGATACCTCTCGCGCATGTACATCGACCTGGGCGAGGTCGCAGACGACGATGACCACCGCGTACGGCAGACGCCGATCGAGGAGATCATCCGCCGCGCGAACGAGATCCTGCACCCGTACACACTCGATGTCCGCGAGGTCGCCTGGCACAGCGTGTACGAAGTCGGTCACCGGGTCACCGACGGCTTCGACGACGTGATCGACGGTTCGGGACGCACGCCCCGGGTGTTCCTCACCGGCGACGCGTGCCACACGCACAGCGCCAAGGCGGGCCAGGGCATGAACGTGTCGATGCAGGACGGCTTCAACCTCGGGTGGAAGCTCGGCTCTGTGCTCTCGGGCCGTGCCCCGGAAGCCCTGCTGGCCACGTACGGTGCCGAGCGGCGGCCCGTGGCGCAGCAGCTGATCGACTTCGACCGCGAGTGGTCGAGCCTGATGGCGCGGAAGCCCGAGGAGATCTCCGACCCCAACGAGCTGGCGACCTACTACCTCGCCACGGCAGAGTTCCCGTCGGGGTTCATGACGCAGTACACCTCGTCGATGATCACCGGAACCGACCGGCACCAGGATCTGGCCGTGGGTTTCCCGCTCGGGAAGCGCTTCAAGTCCGCCGAGGTCGTGCGCGTGGGCGACGGCAACGTCGTGCACCTCGGGCACCACGCGAAGGCCGACGGCCGCTGGCGCGTGTACGCGTTCGGCGACCGCACCGGTGAAGGGCTCGCCGCATGGGCGGACGCGGCCGAGCCGCTGTTCGCGCGCTTCACGCCGGAGGACGCCGACCTCGATGCCGTCTTCGATGTCAAGGCGGTCTATCGGCAGCCTTTCGAAGAGGTCGAGGTCACCTCGGCTCCCGCGCTGTTCCAGCCGAAGACCGGGCCGCTCGGACTGACCGACTGGGAGAAGGTGTACGCGGCAGGCCCCAGCAAGTGGACCGAGACCGACATCTTCGCCGCGCGCGAGCTGTCGCGCGACGGAGTGGTGGTCGTGGTGCGGCCAGACCAGTACGTGGCAGCGATCCTGCCGCTGCATGACACGACCGAGCTAGCCGACTTCCTCGAGGGGGCGCTGCTTCCGGCGCGTTGAGGTCCCGGGCTCCGCTCCGCGTCGGGCGGAGATCCCCTCGACGGGCGGAGCGTCGGCCCCGGTCGTTCCGCCCGAGGGTGAGTTCTCCTCCCGGGGCGGCAGGGCTCCTGGACATGACATGTGTCACGTCCAGGAGATGACACCGCCCTCCGGCGCCACCGCCCGCATCGGACGAGGCTGGAGGCATGAACAACTCCTTCGTGGACGGGACGGCGACGCGGGCCTCCGCTCGACCGGTAACCGCCGCCCCGACCGATGAACCCGTGGTGCTCGAGCTGAGCGCCGTGAAACGACACTTCGGCACGGGCGACCGCCGGGTGCAGGCTGTCGACGGGGTCGACCTGTCGATCCGACGTGGCGAGGTCGTCGCGCTGCTGGGACCGAACGGTGCGGGCAAGACCACCACGCTCGACATGCTTCTCGGGCTCACCGAGCCCAGCAGCGGCACCGTGCGGGTGCTCGGGACGACACCGCAGCGCGCCACTTCCAGCGGTTCGATCGGGGCGGTGCTGCAGACCGGGGGCCTGCTCGGCGACCTGACCGTCGGAGAGACGGTGCGGCTGATCGCTTCTCTCCACGGTGCCGACGCCCTCGACCGGGTGGACGATGTCATGGCCCGCGCCGACCTGGAGCATCTCGCCCGCCGAAGGGTCTCGAAGTGCTCCGGTGGTGAGCAGCAGCGCGTGAAGTTCGCGCTCGCGATGGTGTCCGACCCCGACATCCTGGTGCTCGACGAGCCCACGGCGGGAATGGACGTCACGGCCCGGCGGCACTTCTGGGATGTCATGCGGGCGGATGCGGATGCCGGGCGCACGATCGTCTTCGCCACCCACTATCTCGAGGAGGCCGAGCAGTTCGCACGCCGCACCGTGGTGATGCATCGCGGGACGGTCGTCGCCGACGCCCCCACCGCGCTGCTGCGCGCCAGCCTCGGAGAGCGGACCGTCTCGGCGACGGTCGACGAAGACGCGGGCGCGCTCGTCGCCCTGCTGAGCGCGGCCGATGGTGTCGCCGGCGTGCGGCTCGACGGCGATCGACTCAGCCTGCGTACCGCTGACTCCGACGCCGCCGCCCGCATCCTGCTCGACAACGGTGCCCATGACCTGGAGATCGCCGCGCCCACCCTCGAGACCGCCTTCACGGCACTGACGGAGAACTGACATGCTCGTCTCACCCACCATGCTGCGCATCGAAGGCCTCCGCCAGCTGCGCAACCCCTATACGCTCGCGTTCACTCTGGCGATGCCGGTCGCGATGTACCTGCTGTTCGGTGCCGGAATGGGCTATGGCTCGCTCTCTGCCGGTCACGGGAACGTCTCCTTCTACGTGATGACCTCGATGGCGGCCTATGGCACGGCGGTCGCCATGAGCTCGCTCACGTCGCTCGCCGCGACGGAGGCCAAGCAGGGGTGGGGACGCCAGCTCGCGATGACCCCGCTCACGACGGCCGGATACGCGGTGACGAAGCTGATCACCGCGGTCGCCTTCGCGGCGCTGGCATTGGTGGCGGTGTTCACCGCCGGGATGATGACCGGTGCCGAGGCGGAAGACGCCTGGCGCTGGGTCGCGACGGCGGGCATCATCCTCGGGATCGGCCTCATGTACGGACTCTTCGGTCTCGGCGTCGGACTGTTCTTCAGCTCCGACTCGGCAGCGGCCCTCGCCTCGATCTCGATGACGTTCTTCGCGTTCTTCGGCAACGTGTTCATGCCGCTCGACGGTGTGATGCTCGACATCGCGCGCTTCACCCCCCTGTACGGCTTCGTCGCCCTGAGCCGGTGGCCCCTCACCGACGGGACGCTCACGACGGGACAGACCGATCCGCTCTGGATGCTGTTCCTCAACGTCGCCGTCTGGCTCCTGCTGTTCGCCCTCCTCGTCATGATGGGGATGAAGCGCTCCCGGGCGCGGCAGTAGCGGCCCCGACGGCGGCACAGGGCGACAGTAGGTTGGACGGATGACGCGACACACGAACCCGGAGAGTCCAGAGACGCCAGGGTCCGCCCGCGAGGCCGCGTCGTTCGCGGCGGCGGGCGCGGCCCCGGCGGCATGGGCGGCTCCCGGGGCGCGCAGCGCTACGGGGAAGGACCCGTGGGCGCGGTTCGGCTGGCTGATGGCCGTGATCTGGCTCGTGTTCCTCGTCTATCCGGTGATCGCGCTGCTGCGCTCGGAAGCGCCGGTCCCGTGGGTCGTGGTGGGGTGGGCTGCACTGGTCGCGTTCGTCGTGCTGTACGTCACCGGTTTCATGCACGGGATGCGGGGCGGCGGCGGACTGGGTCGCGCACCCTCGCGGAGGCAGTGGATCACGTTCGTCGCACTGATCGGGTGCGTCGTGATCTCGATCCCGGCGGAGGGAGGATCGGCGCTCAGCTTCCTGCCGTTCCTCATGTCGTTCGCCTCCTACGGGCTGACGCGCCTGTGGCACTGGATCACGACGATCGCCGCGGTCACGGTGACGGCGTTGTGCGTCTTCCTGCTTCCTGGGGGGATCAGCTATCTGTCCGTGCTCGCGATCGTGGCGCTGCTCGGCGTGGTCAACACGGTGTCGACGTGGCTCATCCTGCGTTCGGCGGAGGCGGAGAGGCTCGGCCTCGAGCTGGCGACGAGCGAAGGGCGTGAAGCGGTGGCCCGCGACGTGCACGACCTGATCGGGCACTCGCTGACCGTCGTCGGGCTCAAGGCGCAGTTGGTGCGGCGGCTGATGGACTCCGATCCCGAACGGGCCAAGGCCGAGCTGGCCGACATCGAACGGCTCACGGCGGAGGCGATCGCGGGCGTCCGCTCGACGGTGGCCGGCGCGCGGGGGACCACGCTCGTGGAGCAGCTCGCCTCTTCTCGCGACTCGTTCCGTGCGGCGGACATCGCTCTGCAGGTCGAGGGGGAGCCGAGCGCGCTGTCGCCGGTGCAGGCGATCACCGCGAGCTGGATCCTCCGCGAGGCGACCACGAACACGCTCCGGCATTCTCGTGCTCGAACGGTTCGGGTGAGGTTGCTTCCCGGACGCCTGGTGGTGGAGGACGACGGAGTGGGTGTCGGCCTGGTGGAAGGCAACGGCATCCGCGGCATGCGTGAACGCGCGGCGGCGGCCGGTGCGTCGTTCGTCCTGGGACCCGTCGGCGGCGCGGGCACACGCGTGGAGGTGACCTGGTGAACGCATCGAACCGCGACATCGGCATCCGCTTGCTGATCGCCGACGATCAGGCTCTCGTGCGGGGCGCGCTCGGGGCGTTGCTCGAGTTGGAGCCCGACCTCACCGTGGTCGGCATGGCCGCGGACGGGGCGGAAGCCGTGCGACTCGCGGAGGAGCTGCGACCGGACGTGTGCCTCATGGACATCCAGATGCCCGGGATGGACGGAGTCGAGGCGACGCGGCGCATCCGCGAGGTGAGCGGGGGCACACGCATCCTCGTCGTGACGACGTTCGCCCGCCCCGGCTACCTGCGCTCCGCCCTGGAGGCCGGTGCCAGCGGGTTCATCGTCAAGGACACACCCGCCGAGGAACTGGCCGAAGCGGTGCGACGCGTGCAGTCCGGCTTGCGCGTGCTCGATCCGGCGCTCGCCGCCGACAGCCTGTTCGACGGTGCGAACCCCCTGAGCGATCGGGAACGACAGGTGCTGCGACTCGCCGTGGACGGCCGTTCCGCCGCGATGATCGCCGCCGAGGTGTTCCTGTCAGCGGGAACCGTGCGCAACCACCTCTCCGCGGCGATCGGGAAGACCGGGGCGGCGAACCGTGCGCAGGCGGTGCGGATCGCCCTCGACAAGGGGTGGATCTGAGGGGCGGTTCGCTCACTGTCGAATGTCGCTGGTCGAATGTCGCTGGTCGGATGTCGGTGCTCACGCGTACCGTTGGCGGCGACGGGCGACGGCGCCCGACAGGAGGAGCACCTGATGGACTGGAAGATCGAACTCATCTTCGTGCCGGTCACCGACGTGGACCGCTCGAAGGCCTTCTACGAGAAGATCGGCTTCAACGCCGATTGGGACCAGACGCCCACCGAGGGACTGCGCTTCGTGCAGATGACGCCACCGGGGTCGGCATGCTCGATCGCGTTCGGCACCGGCCTGGGCATCGACCTCGAGCCGGGCAGCCAGAACACGATCCAAGTCGTGGTCCCGGATGCCGATGAGGCGCTCGCCCACCTGCAGGGTCTGGGCGTCTCCGCCCGCGGGGTGCAGGAGCTGGACTGGGGGCGTTTCGTGTCGTTCGACGACCCGGACGGCAACTCCTGGACGCTGCAGCAGCTCCCCGACTATGGAGCGTAGGGCCCGGCGTCGGCGACGATCTCGATCTTGAAGCCGGAGGCGTTCTCGAGCCACCCGGCGTAGTGCCGGTCGCCGCCGGCGTGCGGATAGCGGTCGGCGTAGAGCGGATCCCAGCCGTGGGCGGGTGCTTGCGCCATGAGCGCATCGACGGCAGCGCGCGCACCGCCGTGGAACGCGAGATGGTTGAGTCCGGGACGTCGGCGGTCGTGCGTCGAGCCCGACAGATTCGGAGACGTCGTGAGAGTGAGGTAGGCGCTGTCGGCGACCCACGATTCGCCGCCGGGCCATTCGCTGTCGAGCGTGAAACCGAGGCGCTGCAGGATCCAGCGCCATTCCGCGCGTACCGCGTCGAGATCGGCGATCCACAGTTCGACGTGATGGAAACCCGGCATGGTCCGAGTCTGCCAGGGGAGAGCCGGCGGAGCGGACGATGCCCATGGTGGTTCGAACCTCCCGCGACGACGCTCCGGCAGCCGTTCTCCGTGCCACCCGCCACCGGCATTCACCTCGAGGTCACGAGCCGGTCATCCGACGCCCGTACCGTCGCGACGGACCGCGCTTCGAAAGGACCTCCTCGCAATGACCTCCCCCTCCCGGCCGAAGCCAGGACGACTCGCTCTCCTCGGCGCCGCCATCGCTCTCGCCGGAATCCTCGTGGCCCCGCCCGCGCATGCGGCGGACGGATCGCTCGCGGTCGACTCCCCGAGCATCGCGATCGACGAAACCGTGACCTTCACGTTCGATGCCGGCACGGCTGTTCACGACCGCAACTGGATCGGGATCTATCGCGACGGCGTGGTGCCCGGTGGTCCGGCGTCCCTGGACTGGCGATACGTTCCCACCACGGCTGGTGAGGTCACCTGGAACCCTTCGACGCGTGAGGGGTGGACCCGCAACTCGTCGACGATGGGAGCGGGGGAGTACGACGTCTATCTCCTCGAGGACGACGGCTACAACGTGCTCGCCGGACCCATCGACCTCACCGTCACGGACGATGACGCCGAGCCGCCCGTCACGCCTGCCGAGCCGAAGCCGGAGATCGAGGGGAAGAGCGGCCTCAACGTGCTGACGTTCAACGTGTGGCACGGCGGCACGCAGGTCGCCGACGGGGCACGGCAGATCGCCGACATCATCACGCAGACCGATGCCGATGTGACGTTCCTGCCCGAGGTGGGTCAAGCTCCCGCCCAGGTCGCGGCACTGCTCGGGTATCAGCACCTCACTGCGACCGACACCGGCATCGTCTCGCGGTATCCGATCCTCTCGACCGACACGGTCGGGCGCTGGTGGTCGAAAGCGGTGCTCGATGTGAACGGCTCCGAGGTGGTCGTCTACGGCGGTCACCTGGAGTACCGCTGGTACACGACCTACCTTCCGCGGGGGTACGGCGGCGAGGTCCTCGGCGACTGGCCGACCGGCTGGAACACCTGGAGCAAGCTCGGCGCTCCCGTGACCGATGTCGAGGCGATCCTGAAGGCGAACGAGCAGTCCGGCCGCCCCGCTGCTGCTGCGGATCTCGTCTCCGACATCGACGCCGAGCGAGCGGCGGGACGACTCGCCATCGTGGGCGGAGATTTCAACGAACCACCCTCGCAGGACTGGACGGCTGCCACCGCCGGTCTCTTCGATCACAACGGCGTCGTCGTCCCCTGGCAGACGACGCAGACGCTGCTCGACGGGGGACTGATCGACGCCTTCCGCACGGTGCACCCCGACCCCGTGGCGAACCCGGGCTTCACCTGGCCTTCGGACAACCCCCTGTTCCCCACGTCATCGCTCACCTGGGCGCCGGAAGCGGATGAGCGCGACCGTATCGACTACATCTTCGCGACGCCGGACCGGCGGCTCTCGATCGACGGAGCGGCCGTGGTCGGTCCACAGTCGACCATCGTGCGCAACGCCCGCGTCGTCGACGACAGCGCCGATGAGATCTTCACTCCGGATGCCGTCTGGCCCTCCGATCACAAGGCGGTCCTGGCGAACTTCACGGTCTGCGACGAGGGGTGCGCGAAGCCCGAGCCCGAGCAGCCGAACGTGCAGCTCGGCGCGGCCTCGGTCGCTGCCGGAAGCGACGTCACGATCTCGGGTACCGATTTCCCCGCCACGACCGCGCTGCGGATCGAGCTGCGTTCGACTCCGATGCCGCTCGGGACGGCGACGACGGATGCGTCGGGCGCGTTCCGTGCGACCGTCACCGTTCCCGCGGACGCATCCCCCGGGGCTCACAGCATCGTCGTCATCGACCCCGATGGTGCGGAGACGACCGTCGCGCTCACCGTGACCGCTTCTATCGGTGGCGAATCGCCAGGGGGTGCCCCGGACGGCGGACCCGGCACCGGCGGCGCCGCAGCCCCCGGATCCGGGGGCGGGACGGTGAAGAGTGACAGCCTCGCCACCACCGGTGCCGACAGCACGCCGTTGCTCCTCGGCGGAGCGCTGCTGCTCGGCGTGGGGCTCGGCCTCGTCGTGTGGCGACGGCGTCGGCGTCACGGATGATCCGACGGGCGGTGCCGGCCCGGCCTCGGCGGCGTGCCGGCATCGCCCGATCCCGATCCCGATTCCGATCCCGATTGCGGACCGGATGCGCCGAGGTCAGGAGTTAACGCGGATGATCTCCTGCTGGTAGGGCGCGATCACGTCGCCGGAGATGCGCAGATCGAGGAGCAGGAAGGGGCGCGTCGCCGGGTCCTCTTCCGCCCAGCTCGCGAGGCGTTCGAGGTCGGAAATCGCGCGCACCACTACGCCCTCGGCGCCGACCGCAGCGCCGAATGCCGCGAAGTCGACCTCGGGAATGCGCATCGGGCCCTCCGCCAGCCCCTTGAGACCGTAGAGGTTCACCTCGGCACCGTAGGCGGCGTCGTTCCAGACCACGGCCATGCCGCGGCCGCCGGCAGCACGCACCGCGGATTCCAGATCCGCGATCGCCATGAGCCCACCGCCGTCGCCCGATGTCAGCACCACGGTCGATTCCCGTCGTGCCAACGCCGCACCGACCACGCTCGGCCAGCCCTGCCCGATCGACTGGAACGCGGTGCCGACCATCATCATGCGGTCGGGAGCGGCGACCGGCCAGTACATGTTCGCCCACCCGATGAAGTGCCCGCCGTCGGACACCACGACGCGGTCTTCCGGGAGCAGCTCGGCGATGCGGCGCGCGGCGGAGCGCGGGTCGAGGCGTCCGTCCGGAGCGAGCTCGTCGCCGGCATCGTACGTGCGCGCGGACGCGACATCGACCGTCTCGCGCCACGGGCTCGCCGATCCGGCTGACCCGATCCTGGCGACGAGGTCCTCCGCGGCCAGCCGGGCGTCGGCACGCACGAAGCCTCCGACGTGCGCGTGTGTCGCAGCCGGTGCGATGTCGATCTGGAAGACGCGCGTGCCCGGAGCGAACAGTTCGCCGAACCGCATCGTGAACTGGTTCAGCGCGGCACCGAACACGACGACGACGTCGGCGGAGCGCACGAGCTCCATCGCGCCATAGGCACCGAAGCCGCCGGTCACACCGAGGTCGTAGCGCGTGTCGGGGAACACCCCGCGGCCGAGAGCCGACGATGCGGTGAGGGCGCCCGTCGCGGCGGCAAGGTCTCCCAGCGCGGCGCTCGCTCCGGACAGCCACGCGCCGCGACCGGCGAGCAGGAACGGCCGCTCGGCACCTGCCAGCGCGGCGGCGATCTCGTCGAGCATCGCGTCGGCGAACTCCCCGCGCGGGGGGAGCGGAGCGGGGATCCGCGGAGACGGCGCCTCCGGGACCTCGCCCGCCTCGAGCGCCGCGACGTCGTACGGGATCGCGAGGACGACGGGCACCCGGTAGGTGAGGGCGTGCTCGATCGCGATGACGGTGGTGGCGGCGGCGTCCGCACGCCCCACGGTATAGGTGCGGGCACCCACGGCGGAGGCGAGAGCGATCTGGTCGACGTCCCAGGGGCGGGGACCGGACGTGGGCTCGTCTCCGACGACGAGGACGAGCGGCACGTGCGCCTGCACGGCTTCTGCGAGCGCGGTCAGGGTGTTCGTGAAACCGGCGCCGTACGTCGACGTGCCGGCGGCGATCCGACCCGACGCCCGGAAATGGGCGTCGGCCGCGACCACGGCGCCCTGTTCATGGCGGACAGCGGTGAACACGGCATCCGTCTGCGTCTCGATCGCGTCGAGGAAGTAGGCGTTGCCATTGCCCATCACCCCGAACACGGCGTCGATGTGCTGGGCGAGAGTGAGGGCGACGTGCGCGGACACGGTGGGCATGCGAAAGCCTTTCGAGACAGGGACGGAGGTAGTGCGGAATCCGTATGTGTCTCGCCTCTGCGTCTTCGCGGAGTGCTTCGTGCCTCTTTTTCAGGCACCGGCCGGGCCGGACCCGCTCAGTCTACCGGCGGGAGACCTTTGCGGAATGCGGGAGAATGCAGGAATGACTGATGCAGAGATCGAGCGCGAGACACTCACCTGGGACGGCTTCGGAGCGGCGACGCGCGATCTGGCACGGAACATCCTCGACAGCGGCTTCATGCCCGAGGTCGTCGTGGCCATCGCGCGCGGCGGACTCCTCCCGGCAGGCGCGATCGCCTACGGTCTCGGCGCCAAGAACTGCGGAGCGATCAACGTCGAGTTCTATACCGGCATCGGCACCGTGCTCGACGCACCGGAGGTGCTGCCTCCCGAGCTCGACATGGCGTACCTGGACGGACGCCGCGTGCTGCTCGTCGACGATGTCGCGGATTCGGGTCGCACGCTCGCCCTGGCCGTGCAGCTGCTGAAGGACAAGGGGGCCGACGTGCGGTCGGTCACGATCTACACCAAGCCGTCGACGATCATCCAGCCCGACTTCGCCTGGAAGGACACCGACCTCTGGATCGACTTCCCGTGGTCGTTCCGTGGAACCGTCCGCGAAGAGGATCAGGGGCTCGCGCCCTCCGCCTGAGCCTGCTGCGCGGGGGTCACGCGTGCAGCAGCGAACGCAGCGTCTGGATCGTGTCGGCCTCGACTGCGGTTTTGTCGGTGCGGTATCCCTTCACGCGAGCGAATCGCAGCGCGATGCCTCCCGGGTATCGCGGTGAGCGCTGCACGCCGTCGATCGCGATCTCCACGACGAGCTCTGGGCGCAGGAACACGGTCGACGCGGTGCGGTGCGACTCGTGCTCGGGGAACTCCGCGGTCTGCCACCTCAGCAGTTCATCGGTGAGCCCCTTGAACGTCTTGCCGACCATGACGAACCCGCCGGGCTCGCCGAACTCGCCCTCCGGGTCGCGGGCCCCCAGGTGCAGGTTCGAGAGCCAGCCGCGACGGCGGCCGGAACCCCACTCCGCGCCGAGGACCACCAAATCGAAGGTCAGCACAGGCTTGACCTTGACCCACGACTTGCCTCGGCGACCGGCCGCGTAGGGCGCGTCGATCGCCTTGACCACGACACCTTCGTGGCCCGCGGCGAGGGCCTCGCGCGAGAGACGTTCGGCGGCTTCGGCATCGTCTGTCACTATGCCGGGCATCCGCCAGTCGCCGGCCACGCGTTCCAGTTCGGCCAGCCGCACGGACAGCGGCTCGTCGATCAGGTCGCGCCCATCCACGTGCAGCACATCGAAGAACCACGGCCGCAGGACGAGTTCGCGGGACACATCGGCGCCGAACCGCGACATCGTCTCCTGGAACGGGAGCGGCCCTCCGTCCTCGTCGAGCGAGAGCGTCTCCCCGTCGAGGATGACATCCGTGACGGGGAGCGCGCGCACGATCTCGACGAGCTCCGGCACCCGGTGGGTGACGTCGGCGAGGCTCCGCGTGTAGACGCCGACCTCGTCGCCATGACGGTGCACCTGGATGCGGGCGCCATCGAGCTTGTACTCGACCGACGCCTCGCCGGTGATCTCGAGCGCGGCGGAGGGAGTCGGCGCGGTGGCCGCCAGCATCGGCAGGACGGGGCGTCCGACCTGCAGACCCACGGCTTCGAGGTCGCCTTCGTCTCCGGTGAGTGCGATGCGGGCGGTCTCGCCGAGATCGCCGGAGAGCATGGCGGCGCGACGCACGAGGGCGAGGGGGCGGTCGGCTGCTCTCGCGATCGAGTCGAGGAGCACGCCGGACAACGCCCCCGTGCGGAGTTCGCCGAGCATGGCGCGGACCAGGAAGTCCCACTCCGCCGCCGTGGCGCGCGACGCGAGCTCGACGAGGATGCCCGTGCGGGTGGCCGTCGAGCCGGAACCGGACGCTGCGGCGAGGGCGTCGAGCGAGGCGTCGACATCGCCCACGGTCAGCGCGGGATCGTCGGCGTGCGCGATCTCGATGGCCGTGAGTCCCCGCCATCCGACGCCGAGTCGGCCCTGACGTGGGGAGGCCAGCAGCAGTCCCACGAGCGTCGCGATCTCATCTGGGGCGGATCGCGCCAGCAGTCGCGCCAGGGCATCGACCTTCGTGAGACGGGACGCCGTGGCGGAGACCTCTTCTGTCGTGGTGACGACCTCGGAGAGCATCATCCCGGTATTGTCGCACCGGCCACCGACGCTGGACAGGAGACGGATTCAGGCCGATGCGCCGATTCAGGCCGATCGTCGCCCGAACTGCCTGATGCGGCGCGAGTGCCTGATGCCGCGTGAATCGTGTCCCCGCTCGGGCACGCGTGAGCGGGGCGGCGCGTCAGCGCCCGCCGAACTCGGGCTTCCGCTTCTCCTGGAAGGCCGCGAAGCCCTCGCGGTAGTCGTCGGTGTCGCACAGCGCGGCCTGCGCGGCGTTCTCGATGCCGACCGCATCCCACAGCGCGAGCCGCTCGTCGCGGATGCGGGCGATGAGCTCCTTGCTCGCCAGGAACGCCGCCGTGGCACCGCGCGCCGCCGTCGCTGCGGCATCCGTCGTCGCCTGCACGACCTCGTCATCCGGGAACACGCGCGAGAACAGGCCCGATGCCACGGCCTCCGCGCCGCTCATGAGGCGGCCCGTGTAGATGAGGTCGAGTGTCTTGTGCGCCCCGAGCCGATCGAGGAACAGGGCGTGGCCGCCGGAGTCGAGCGTCGCGCCGAGCGCCGCGAACGGGGAGCCGATCTTCGCAGACTCGGCTACGTACACGACATCGGTCGCGATCAGGAGGCCGAGGCCGACCCCGAGGCAGGCACCGTGCGCGACGGCGAACGTCGGCGCGGGAAACCGGGACATCCGCTGCAGCAACGGCGTCACGAGGCCGCCGAGGTAGCCGAGCACATCGTCATCCCGCGGGTCGACGCCGGAGATATCCCGCCCAGCGCAGAACCCGCGTCCTTCGCCACGGAGCACGAGGGCCCGCACGCCCGCCGTCTCCGCCTCGACATATGCGGTGTCGAGTTCCGCCAGCCCCTGTTCATCGAGGGCGTTCCGCTTCGACGGCGCGTTCAGCACGATCGTGGCGACGTCGTCGGCGATGGTGAGGTCGATCATGGGGCCTCCGGGGTCAGACGTCGTAGTCGACGACCACGCGGTCGCTGGTCGGGTGGGACTGGCAGGTGAGCACGAATCCGCGTTCGAGCTCGTCGGGCTCGAGCGCGTAGTTCTCGGTCATGGTCACGCTGCCCTCGATCACGCGCGCGCGGCACGTGCCGCAGACGCCGCCCGCGCAGGCGAACGGAGCGTCGGGCCGCACGCGCAGCGCCGCGTTGAGCACCGACTCGTGTGCATCCACCGGGCTCTCCACGGTCGAGGAGACACCGTCGAGCGTGACCTCGATGCGCACGGTCTTCTCGCCGGCGCGCACCTGCACCGGCCGGGCCGCACGTGCCGGTTCATCACCGGTCGTGAACAGCTCGAAGCGGATGTGCGAGCGATCGACCCCGACATCGGCCAGCACCTCGCGACAGAGGTCGACCAGCGCGAGAGGTCCGCACAGGAACCATTCATCGACGGTCGCGGGCGGGATGAGGGTGCCGAGGATCGTGCGGAGCTTCTCCTCGTCGATGCGTCCGGACAGCACAGGAGCCGCCCGCTGCTCTCGGGACAGCACGTGGTGGAGCACGAGCCTCGTCGGGAAGCGGTCCTTGAGGTCGGCCAGATCTTCCAGGAACATCACGTCGAGCGTCGCGCGGTTCGTGTAGAGCAGGGTGAACCGCGACGTGTCCGACCGGTTCAGCACCGTGTGCGCGAGTGCCATCAGCGGCGTGATGCCGGAGCCGGCGGCGATCCCCACCACATGGCGGTCGTCGAGGTCGTCGAGCGCCGAGGTGAAGGTGCCCTGCGGGCTCATGACGTCGATCTCGAAGCCGGCGTGCAGGCCTGTCTGCGCCCACGTGGAGAAGAGTCCGCCCTCGTCGCGCTTAACGGCGACGCTCAGCCGGGTGTCCTGTCCGTCGTCGCGATGCTCCGGTGCGCGGCACAGCGAGTAGGAGCGCCGCACCTCGACGCCGTCGAGGGTGGTGCGCAGGGCGACGTACTGACCGGGAAGGTGGTCGTATTCGTCGGCGAGCGCGGCCGGGACCGTGAACGTCACTTCCACGGCATCCTCGGTGAGCGGACGCACGTCTTCGACGACGAGGGTGTGGAAACGGGCGCGCTTCCGGGGGGAGGTCGCGCGTGCGGCGGTCGTCCGCGGCGAGGGCGCGGGCGCCGAGGTGAAGAGCGACATGTCAGTGCACCTTGAAGTGGTCGAAGGGCTCGAGGCAGGCGCGGCACTCGAAGAGCGCCTTGCACGAGGTCGAGCCGAAGTGGGAGACCTCGCGGGTGTCGAGCGACCCGCATCGCGGGCAGCGCACGCTCAGCGCCAGGCGGATCGGCCCGGTCGAGACGGCGGCGCGGCCGGAGGGCGGCGCGATGCCGTACTCCGCGAGCTTCGTCTTGCCGACTTCCGTCATCCAGTCCGTCGTCCAGGCGGGCGAGAGGACCAGCCGCACATCGACCCGGTCGAAGCCGGCGGCGGTGAGGGCGAGGATCACATCGTCTCGGATCGTGTCCATCGCGGGGCAGCCGCTGTACGTCGGCGTGATGTCGACGTGCACCCGGGTGCCGTCGACCTCGACCGCACGGAGCACGCCGAGGTCCTCGATCGTGAGGACGGGGACCTCGGGGTCGGGAACGGAAGCGGCGATCCGCCAGGCGGCCTGCGTCGGAGTGAGAGTCACCATGTCGCCCCCGGATGCCGTCGCGCGAGCACCTGCATCTCGGCGAGGATGTGGCCGAGGGGGGTCGCGTGCGCGCCGCGACGCCCGCCCGCCGACGACGACATGACGTCGGGAACCGTCAGCTCCGCCTCGGTGAAGACGGTCGCGACCACGCCGTCGAACCCGGGACGCAGGCGCGACGGGGACACGGCCGCATCGCCGAGTCGCTCGATCAGCTCATCGTCGCGGAACAGCTCGTCGACGTACGGCCAGACATCACCGATCGCCCGGATGATGCGGGTGCGGGACTCCTCGGTGCCGCCCGCGAGGCGCAGCATCCACTGCACGGCGTGATCGCGGTGGTAGTCGACCTCCTTGAGCGATTTCTCGGCGATCGCGGCGAAGGTCTCGTCGCTGCTGCCGCGCAACGCCGTGTAGAGCTCGAACATGTAGGTCGCCACGACGAACTGTCGGGCGATCGTCTGGGCGAAGTCGCCGTTGGGCTGCTGCACGATCCACGCGCAACGGAACTCGGGCTCGTCGCGGAAGAAGGCGAGGTCGTCTTCGCTGCGGCCGTCGTACGACCCCGCGTAGTGCAGGAATGAGCGCGCGTGGCCGAGCAGGTCGAGCGCGATGTTGCCCAGGGCTACGTCCTCCTCCAGCTCCGGGGCCCGCGAGATCCAGGCGCCCAGCTGCTGGGAGAGGATGAGGGCGTCGTCTCCGAGGCGCAGTGCGTACTCGGCGATGTCGGCGGACATGGCCACCGCGCCGGTGCCGGAGAGCTCCTGCGAGAGGCGGAGTTCGTCGACCGAGACGTCGCCGTGGATGTCGCCGTGAACGTCGACGTCCTCGGGCGCGGTGGTCGGGTGCGGTGTGCTCACAGGTGCGGCACTCCCTCGGAGGCCGTGTAGTACACGGCGTGGCGGTAGTTCTTGCCCGCGGGGCTCTCGAAGTATGCGCCCTTGGCGTCGGGATCGCTCGTGGTGATCGCGTCGGCGGGCGCCACCCAGATCGACACGCCCTCGCCGCGGCGGGTGTAGAGGTCGCGCGCGTTGCGGATCGCCATCTCGGCGTCGGGTGCGTGCAGCGAGCCGACGTGCACGTGGCTGAGCCCGCGATTGGCGCGCACGAACACCTCCCACAGCGGCCAGGGTTCGCGCTCATCCGCGCCCGGTGTCGCCATCACGCCACCGCCTTCGTCTCGAGGGACTGCTTGCGGGCATACTCCGCGGCGGCCTCGCGCACCCAGGCGCCCTCTTCGTGGGCCGTGCGTCGGCGCTCGAGTCGCTCGGCGTTGCACGGCCCGTTGCCGCGCACCACCTCGAAGAACTCGTCCCAGTCGATCTCGCCGATCACATACTGGCCGGTCTGCTCGTCGAAGCGCAGATCGGGGTCGGGCAACGTCACCCCGAGGATCTCGGCCTGGGGCACGAGCATGCCGACGAACCGCTGGCGCAGCTCGTCGTTCGAGAACCGCTTGATCTTCCACTTCATCGACTGCGCCGAGTTCGGGGACTGGTCGTCGGGCGGCCCGAACATCGCCAGGCTCGGCCAGTACCAGCGGTTCACGGCATCCTGTGCCATCTCGCGCTGCTCCGCGCTGCCCTGCATCAGCGTGAGCAGGATCTCGAAGCCCTGCCGCTGGTGGAACGACTCCTCCTTGCACACGCGCACCATGGCGCGGCCGTACGGACCGTAGGAGGCCCGGCACAGCGGCACCTGATTGCAGATCGCGGCGCCGTCGACGAGCCAGCCGATCGCGCCCATGTCGGCCCAGGTGGGGGTGGGGTAGTTGAAGATCGACGAGTACTTCGCCTTGCCGCTGATGAGCTGATCCATCATCTCGTCGCGCGTGGTGCCCAGGGTCTGCGCCGCGGAGTAGAGGTAGAGACCGTGGCCGGCCTCGTCCTGCACCTTCGCCATCAGGATCGCTTTGCGCTTGAGGCTCGGCGCGCGTGTGATCCAGTTGCCCTCGGGTTGCATGCCGATGATCTCGGAGTGTGCGTGCTGGGAGATCTGCCGCACCAGCGTCTTGCGGTAGGCATCGGGCATCCAGTCGCGGGGCTCGATGCGCTGCTCGTTCGCGATGAGCTCGTCGAAGAGACGCTCCTCATCGGAGAGCTCGCCCACCAGGGACAGGTCTGCGGGACTGGTCATCGTCGACTCCTCGGCCTCCGGCCAACTTTACTGACCGATCGTTAGGTAATTCTGACACAGAGCACGGCCGGTTTCAAGGCACCTGCTCAGTGCGAGCGCGAGATCAGCTCGAGGAGCGCCCGGCCGTAGGCCTCCGAGGGATCGGGGTGCTCGAAGGCGATCACATGGCCACCGATCTCGACGTCGACGCGAAAGGCGTCTTCGAGGCGCACCAGCGCGCGGAAGGTGCCCCGGAGCAGGTCGCGCAGCTGATCCTCCCGCGGCAGCCACACCGCATCCGCGAGGGTCACCGCGTCGAGCGCCCATTCCGTGGTGCCGTTGAACGCCAGATCGGTGCCGCTCGGCGTCTGGCGGGCTTCGATCGTCATCTCGCTGACCGTGAAGACCTCGGCCTCCGCTTCGAGTTCCACCTCGTCCGGCAGGTCGAGCTGGAAGCGGTCGCCCTCGGCGGGATGCCAGACGAGTCCGGAGTCTCGCAGGGCGACGGCGAGCTCGCGTGTGATCATCTCCTCACGCTAGACGACGGGACTCGCCGACGGCTCGGCGAACCTGTGGATGACGACGTCGTCGTGTCGGCGGCGTGGGGCAGAGTGGGCGCATGACATTCGCAGCTCCCGCCGACACCCGCGAGGCCGCACGCGCGGCGCTGCGCGAACTCGTCGGCCGCCCCGACGCCGACTTCCACGACGGGCAGTATGAGGCGATCGAGGCGCTGGTCGAGGGGCGTCGGCGCGCGCTCGTGGTGCAGCGCACCGGCTGGGGAAAGTCCGCGGTGTACTTCGTCGCCACCCTGCTGCTGCGTCGACAGGGGGCGGGGCCGACCGTGCTGGTGTCGCCGCTGCTCGCGCTCATGCGCGACCAGATCGCCGCGGCCGAACGTGCCGGGGTGAGGGCGGTCGCGATCAACTCCACCAACGCGCACGAATGGTCTGAGGTGCTCGGGCAGCTCGACCGCGATGAGGTCGATGTGCTGCTGGTCTCGCCGGAGAGGCTGAACAACCCCGCGTTCCGCGAGCAGCAGCTGCCGGCGCTGGTGCGTCGCATCGGCATGCTCGTCGTCGACGAGGCGCACTGCATCAGCGATTGGGGACACGACTTCCGTCCCGACTACCGGCGGCTGCGCGACCTGATCGCGCAGATGCCCGCCGACGTGCCGGTGCTGGCGACCACCGCGACGGCGAACAGCCGGGTCGTGGCAGACGTCGCCGAGCAGCTCGGCAGTCTCCAGAGCGGTGACCGCGACGCCGAGCCGGTGCTCACCATCCGCGGCCCGCTCGCCCGCACCTCATTGCGTCTGGGGGTGCTCCGCCTGCGCGATTCGGCGAGTCGTCTCGCGTGGCTGCTCAGCCACATCGACGATCTTCCCGGATCCGGCATCATCTACACGCTGACCGTCGCGGCCGCCGTCGACACCGCCCGGCTGCTGCGAGACCACGGACACGACGTGCGGGCCTACACCGGACAGACCGACACCGATGAACGCGCCGAGTCCGAGGGGATGCTCAAGCGCAACGAGGTGAAGGCGCTCGTCGCCACGAGTGCGCTCGGCATGGGCTTCGACAAGCCCGATCTGGGATTCGTGCTCCACCTCGGTGCGCCCTCGTCGCCGGTGGCCTACTACCAGCAGGTCGGCCGTGCCGGTCGCGCGAGTGAGAGCGCCGACGTGCTGCTGCTCCCCGGCGTCGAGGATCGCGATATCTGGCATTACTTCGCGACGGCGTCGATGCCCGACAAGGAGCGGGCGGAGCGGGTGATCGGTGCGCTCGGCGATGCTCCGATCTCGACGCCGGCGCTCGAAGCGATGGTCGACATCCGCCGCACGCCGCTCGAGCTGCTGCTGAAGGTCCTCGACGTCGACGGCGCGGTGCGGCGCGTGCAGGGCGGCTGGGTCGCGACCGGCGAGCCGTGGACCTACGACGCCGAGCGCTACGAGCGCATCGCCGCCGAGCGTCTCGCCGAGCAGCAGCACATGATCGAATACGAGCAGACCGACGGCTGCCGTATGGAGTTCCTGCAGCGTGCCCTCGACGACGACACGGCCGCGCCCTGCGGAAGGTGCGACAACTGCGCGGGCGGATGGTTCCCTCGCGAGATCGGAGAATCCGCGAGCTCGCAGGCCGCGGAGTCGCTCGACCGTGTCGGTGTGCCGATCGAGCCTCGTCGTGCCTGGCCGACCGGAGCCGATCGGCTCGAGGTGCCGGTCAAGGGGCGCATCCCCGCCGACGAGCAGGCTGCCGAGGGGCGAGCACTGGCGCGCCTCACCGACCTGGGCTGGGGAGGGGCGCTGCGCGAGATCTTTGCCGCGGGCGCGCCCGACGCCGCGGTGACCCCGCAGTTGCTCCAGGCCTGCGTCCGCGTGCTCGCCGGATGGGGCTGGGAGGAGCGCCCGGTGGCTGTCGTCGCGATGCCATCGCGTTCGCACCCGCTACTGGTCGACTCGCTCGCCCGCGGGCTCGCCGACGTCGGCCGTCTGCCCTCCCTCGGCGCGCTCGAACCCGTCGGCGGCGGGCCCTCCGGCGGACCGGGCGGGAACAGCGTCTTCCGTCTCGCCGGGCTGTGGGACCGTTTCAGCGCGCAGCACCTCGACGTGCCGTCGGGGCCGGTGCTGCTCGTGGACGATCTTGTCGACAGTCGATGGACGATGACGGTCGCGGCCCGGACTCTCCGTCAGGCCGGGGCGACCGCGGTCCTGCCGTTCGCCCTCGCGCTTCGCGGCTGAGTGGATTCGCGGCTGAGTGGATTCGCGGCTGAGCGGAGTTAGCGGCTGGGTGGAGGAGGCGTCGGCGAGCGCCGGTTCGTCGGGCGAGTGCTGATCCGCCGCACCGGATCGGACGCGCGGACGTCAATCGTCGGCGGGCGCCACGCGCGGTGGCCAGGTGGTCGCGCCGAGTTCGCGGGAGACGTTCCGTGCCGTCTCGCGCAGGGCATTGAGGATCGCGTCCGAGGCGGGTGTCTGCGATGTGGGCAGCACCACGGCGACCGCGGCGACGATGTCGTTCGACGCGTCAGCGACGGGGGCGGCGATCGAGGACTCGCCGAGCACCGCCTCGTCGAACTCTCCGGCCGTGCCGCGTTCGGCGATGGCCGGCAGCTCGAGGGTCAGCCGAGCGACGTCGGTGATCGTGTCGCCGGTGAGGCTGCGCAGCGGCTGTTCGAACACGCTCTGCTGGAAACCCAGGTCGTAGGCGAGGAGGACCTTGCCCATCGCCGAGGCATGGGCGGGGATGGCCACCCCGGTCTCGAGCATCTGCTGGCTGTCGTCGGGTCGCAGGTTGTGATGGATGACGAGCACGTCGGTGAAGTGCGGTGCGCCCAGCCGTACCGAGAGGTTGGTGCGGCGCGCGAGTTCCTGCGTCCATCTCATCGCCCTGGCGCGTACGTCGAGGGTGTCGAGGTAGACGTTGCTCAGGCGCAGGAGAGTCGGACCGAGCATGTAGCGCTGGCCGCCCCGCTCCTTCGCGACGAGTCCGTGCGACCGCAGCGACTTCACGATCCCGTGCACGGTCGACGGCGGCAGGCTGAGTGCCGCCGCGAGGTCGGTGATGCCGAGGTGGCGTGCTCCCTGGAGCAGTTCGAGGATCTTCGCCGCGCGGTCGATCGCCTGGATCACGGGGAGGCCTCCTTCCGGTGCGTCGTCGAGCCGGAGCCGATGGAGCCGGGCTTCACGATTGATCTTGACAACCCGGCAGGGTCCGAGCATATTCGACATTAACGAATTGCTTTCGGATTTTTTGCGAAAGAGACCTCGAAGGATCAAAGGAGATCGAATGATGAAGAAGCTCATCAACGCCCCGGAAGACGTTCTCGTCGAATCGTTGAAGGGTGTCGCCCTCGCTCATCCGGAGCTCTCCGTCGACCTCGAGAACCATGTCATCACCCGAGCCACGCCCAAGGCCCAGGGCAAGGTAGCGATCGTCTCCGGTGGCGGCTCCGGCCACGAGCCGCTGCACGGCGGGTTCGTCGGCACCGGGATGCTGGATGCGGCGGTCGCCGGCGAGGTCTTCACCTCCCCGACCCCCGATCGCGTGCAGGTGGCCACCCAGGCCGTGGATCGCGGCGCAGGTGTGCTGCACATCGTGAAGAACTACACCGGCGACGTGTTGAACTTCGAGATGGCCGCCGAGCTCGCCGCGATGGACGGGATCGAGGTCGGGAGCATCACCGTGGATGACGACGTCGCCGTGCAGGACTCGCTGTACACCGCCGGTCGCCGCGGGGTGGGCCTCACCGTGCTGCTCGAGAAGATCGTCGGAGCGGGCGCGGAAGAGGGGCGGGACCTCGCCGCCGTCGTCGAGCTGGCCAAGAAGGTCAACGGACAGGGGCGCTCGATGGGCATGGCTCTCACCAGTTGCACCGTGCCCGCCGCAGGCAAGCCCACGTTCGACCTTCCGGACGATCAGATGGAGATCGGCATCGGCATCCACGGCGAGCCCGGGCGTCACCGCGAACCCCTCGCTCCGGCATCCGAGATCGCCCGGCAGCTGGTCGAGCCGATCCTCGCCGATCTCGACGCCGCAGGACCCGCGATCGTGATGCTCAACGGCATGGGGGCTACGCCGCTCATCGAGCTCTACCTCATGTACGGCGAGGTCGCGGCGATCCTCGAGAAGTCGGGCGTGCAGATCGCCAGGAACCTCGTCGGCAACTACATCACGTCGCTCGACATGGCCGGGTGCTCGGTCACCCTGCTCAAGGCGGACGATGAGCTGCTGCGGTTGTGGGATGCCCCGGTGAACACTCCCGGTCTGCGGTGGGGCGTCTGATGGGCGCGGTCGACACCGTCGTGCTCGCCGACTGGGTCGCCCGGTTCGGTGCCGCCGTCACCGAGAAGCGCGACTGGCTCACCGAACTCGACTCGGCCATCGGTGACGCCGACCACGGAGCCAACATGGCTCGCGGTATGAGCGCCGTCGGCGAGAAGCTCTCCGCGGGCGCACCCGGAAAGGTCGACGAACTGCTCAAGACCGTCGGCATGACCCTGGTGAGTTCCGTCGGCGGAGCCAGCGGACCCCTCTACGGCACCTTCTTCCTGCGGACGGGAATGGCGGCCGGGCCGGTGTCCGAACTCGACGGCCCCGCTCTTGCGGCTGCGTTGCGGGCAGGACTCGACGGCATCGTCGCACGCGGTAAGGCGGAAGCGGGGGACAAGACCATGTTCGACGCGATGGCGCCGGCGGCGGATGCGATGGACGCGGCACTCGCCGCGGGATCCTCTGTCGCCGAGGCGACCAGGGCCGCCGCGGACGCCGCGGCAGCCGGACGCGATGCCACGCTGCCGCTGGTGGCCCGCAAGGGCAGGGCGAGTTACCTCGGGGAGCGCAGCGCGGGGCACCTCGACCCGGGAGCGGCCTCCACGGCGATCCTCTTCGACACGCTCGCCGCAGCGGTCGCGGACACGGCCTGATGATCGGCATCGTCGCCGTCTCCCACAGCGCACGGCTCGGGGAGGCGGCACTGGAGCTTGCCCTGCAGATGGTGCACGACGGCGGAGTGCGCGTGCAGGTCGCGGCCGGAGCGGGAGTCGACGCCGAGGGGGCACCGATCCTCGGCACCGATGCCGTCGCGGTGGCAGCGGCCATCGATGAGCTCGCGGCGGAGTGCGAGGGCGTGCTCGTGCTCATGGATCTGGGATCCGCCGTGCTCAGCGCCGAGCTCGCCCTCGAGCTGCGATCGAGTGCGGTGCCGGTGCGGCTCGCCCCGGCACCGTTCGTGGAGGGACTGCTCGCCGCCGTCGTGTCCGCTGCTGCGGGCGGGACGCTGGATCAGGTGGCCGCCGAAGCCACGGCGGCGCTCGGGGTGAAGACCGGCGCGCTCGGCGCCGGGGAAGACCAGATCGCCGACGCACCGGCTGTGCCGCAGGCGGATGGTGACGTGCAGGTGCGTCGGGTGCGCGTCCGCAATCCGCTCGGCGTCCATGCGCGTCCCGCTGCCCTGATCGCCCGGGCCGCCGCCGGGACCGACGTACACCTGCGACGGCTTCCCGACGGCCCGGATGCGGCCGCCGCGAGCCTGACGCGCCTGCTCGTGCTCGGCGCGCGCCAGGGCGATGAACTGGAGCTGACCGCTCGCGGCGATGACGCGACGGAGGCACTGGATCGGCTGGTCGCTCTGTTCGACGACGGGTTCGGCGAGGGGACGGAGCAGGCACCACCCGAGACGGCGGTCGCACCGCCTTCCGGGGTGTCCGGAGCCGCAGAGGCATCCGCGGTCGATGCGCCGTCGTCGCGGGAGGGGGAGCCCGCGCGTGCGGTCCCGCCCGGCACGGTGCTTCGCGGACGAGGAGTGAGCTCCGGCCGAGTCGCCGCGCCCGTGGTCCACCTCGCGCCCCCGCTTCCCGAGCCCGACCCGACCACGGTCGTCCCCGAGGCCGACCGGGACTCCGAGGTCTCAGCGATCGAGTGGGCGGCCGTCGCTGTGGCCGATCAGCTCCGCTCGCGCACCGCGCAGGCGACGGGGGAGACCAGGGCGATCCTCGACGCTTCCCGGCTTCTGGCGTCCGATCCGGAGCTGGTGTCCGAGGCCACGGCGCTCGTGCGATCGAAGGGACGCAGTGCGGCCCGTGCGGTCTGGGAGACGGCTGTCGTCCATGAGAAGGCGCTCGCCGCGCTGGGAGGGCGGATGGCCGAGCGCATCGCCGACATCCGTGACGTGCGCGACCGGATCATCGCCGAGATCCTCCAGGTCGACATGCCGGGCGTGCCCGAGCGCGATGAGCCCTTCGTGCTGGTGGCGACGGATCTCGCCCCCGCCGATACCGCGCTGCTCGCCGGCGGAGGATGCATCGCCCTCGTCACCGCGCAGGGCGGGCCGACCTCGCACACCGCCATCATCGCGCGCTCCCTCGGTCTTCCGGCCGTGGTCGGCCTCGCGGACGCGGAAGCGATCCCGACCGGAGTCACGGTGCTCGTCGACGGTGACCGGGGAACGGTCGAGGTCGAGCCTGCGCCGTCCCGCGTCGCCGAGGCGCGAGCGTCGGCGACGGTCCTCGAATTCGACGGTGCAGGCGCGCTCGCCGACGGGCAGCGCGTCCCGCTCCTCGCGAACGTCGGGGGTGCGGCGGACGCGACGAACGCCGCTTCGGCCCAGGCGGAGGGCATCGGCCTCTTCCGCACGGAGTTCTGCTTTCTCGATCGCACGGACGCCCCGAGCGTCGACGAGCAGATCGCCGCCTATCGAGGGGTGCTGGCGGCCTTCCCCGGACGCAAGGTCGTGGTGCGCACCCTCGACGCCGGCAGCGACAAGCCGCTGCCCTTCGCCAACGCGGACCGCGAGGACAACCCGGCGCTCGGGGTCCGCGGTCTGCGGATCGCCAGACGTCGACCGCAGCTTCTCGACGACCAGCTGCGGGCTCTCGCACGGGCGGCCGCCGAGGAGGAGGCTGTGGTCGAGGTGATGGCGCCGATGGTCGCGACGGTCGACGAGGCCGCGGAGTTCGCCGATCGGTGCCGGGCGGCGGGGCTGGACCGGGTCGGCATCATGATCGAGACCCCGTCGGCGGCCCTGCTCGCGGCCGAACTGTTCGAGGTCGTCGACTTCGTGAGCCTGGGTACCAACGACCTCGCGCAGTACACGATGGCGGCCGACCGACTGCTCAGCGAGTTGGGGGATCTGAACGATCCGTGGCAGCCTGCGGTGCTTCGTCTCATCGCCGCCGTCGGCGAGGCAGGCCGTGCGGTGGGCAAGCCGGTGGGGGTGTGCGGCGAAGCCGGCGGTGACCCGGCACTTGCTCCCGTGCTGGTCGGACTGGGCGTGACCTCGCTATCGATGGCTCCACGGTCGCTGGGTCGGGTGGCAGCGAAGCTGAGCGAGCTGTCCTCGGTGGAGTGCGCACGGGCCGCGGCCGCCGCGGTCGGCGCTCCTTCGGCCGATGCGGCACGTTCGGCTGCTGCCGCTGCACTCGCCGACGGGTGAGCGACCCGGGTCAGCCCGCACCATATGCGTGCAGCGACATATTCTCCGTTTCATTCTGATATCGACATGCGCGCTCGGTGACGCTGTGGCGGGCCGGCCCCTAAGCTCAGAGGAGAGGGGGGCGAGTGGCCACCCACGAGCAATCGGAGGGCTCATGTCCGCGCTGCGGTCCTATTCGCGATCAACTCTCGGGCTGCTGGCCGTGGGGGCCGTCGTGGCCCTGTCCGGATGCACCCCGGCTCCTCAGACGACGCCGAAACCGACCCCGTCGCCGGTCGAATCGGCACCGGAGCCCTATGCCGGCCCCGCGGTCTTCGTCGGCGACGAGCTCGACTGGTTCCTGCCGAGCGCGGAGGATATCGCGAGGATCCTGCCCGACGTCGGTGAGGTCGGCACGCCGACACCGTCCCTGATCCAGGTCTCCGACGGCGGTGGTCCCGACCTCTCGCCGGCGATCTGCAGCTCGTTGGTGTACGAACCCTCCCTGACGTCGATCGGTGCACGCTCCGTCACCTGGACCAGTGCTGTGCCCGAGCAGAGGGAGGGGTGGCTGCATGTGCTCCAGTTCGCCGACGAGGCGGCGGCGCAGGGGCTCATGGACACGTACGTCGACGCCGCTCAGCAGTGCGCGCAGTTCGCGTACGGGGGCGGCGCGTCGACGTTCGATTCGACCACGGCGGAGTCCGAGGACGGAGTTCGGGCCGTCGCGGGGTCGCTGGTGATCGATGACGGGTTCGGCGGCGGACACCGTCTCTACCAGGGGTATGCCTCGGTCGGCAATGTGCTCGTGAACTTCTGGCAGCCGTTCTCCGGCGAAGCCGCCTTCGACAGCGCGCAGGCCGCGTCCTTCCTCCGGGACCAGGCATCCGCCGCCCAGAAGCGGCTGGTGGAGGAGCTGACCGCGAATCCGCCGGAGGCCCCTGCCTCCCCGCCCGCGGTCGACCCCGGAGCCGCGTGGAGCACGTGGGACGTGACCGTCGAGGGTATCGGACCGATCGTCCTCGGAACCGAGCTCGACGACGCCATCGCGGCGGTGCCGGGAGCGGAGGTCATCCGGTCGGAGTGGGCGGGCGGGCAGACCCGGATCGTCAGTCCCGACGGGGCTGCGTCGTTGCTTCTCTGGACGGACGACGGCGCCACCGTGGTGGTCGCCGCCTCGGTCGGCTTCGCCAACGTCGCGGATGAGCCGCGTGAGGACCCGGCTGCGCTGCCGGCGGCAGGCGATGTGAGGATCGGGGACACCGTGGCCGAAGCCATGAGCGCGTTCCCGGGCGGGACATCGATCAGGATCGTGTCGTCGGGGGAGTACCTGTACCAGTGGACGACTCGCGAGGGAGAGGCGATCCGGTTCCGCGTCGATCGCGACGCCGCGGACCCGGATGCCGTGATCACCGGAATCCTGACGGAGGACGCGACGCTGCGCCGGCTCCCCGACTTCGGCTGAGCTTCACCCCGCGGGGGCGGGGCGCTCGGAAGGCTCGGCGGGGCTTCCGTTTGACTAACTGAACGATCGGTCGGTTAGTATGAGCGGATCGGGTGCTGCAGGTGCGCATCCGACCCGCTCGACGAGGAGGTCGACGATGACGGAAGCGACGACGCAGACGCCGGATGCCGTGCGCCCGAATCGAGCCATGATGGAACGTGACCGCGCATCGGCCGCACTGGGGCTCGTCGTCGAACGCGACGATCCGGGCCATGCGATCGTGTCGATGCGCGTGCGGGACGACATGACGAACGGCTTCCACATCACGCACGGCGGCTTCGTGTTCGCCCTCGCCGACACCGCCTTCGCGATCGCGTGCAACGAGGATGACCGGGTGACGGTCGCGGCGGGTGCGGACATCTCCTTTCTCAAATCGACCGTGTCCGGCCAGACGCTCACCGCGACGGCGGTCCGACGGACGCGCACGGGGCGCTCCGGCATCTATGACGTGAGCGTGGTCGACGAGCAGGGTGAGCCCGTCGCCGAGTTCCGCGGACGCTCCCGCACCACCAACCAGACCCTCTGATCCCCACCTCCGGAGCCCCTCGTGTCGACGACGACCGCAACGCCCTCCCGTGTCCGCCCTCCCGCAGCCGACGAGCTCGACGCCGAAGAGCGTATGAGTCGCGAGGAGATCGCGGCTCTCCAGCTCGAACGGCTTCAGCAGACCGTTCGCCATGCGTACGCGAACGTCCCTCTCTACACGCGCAAGTTCGATGATGCGGGTGTGCATCCGGATGACATCCGCACCCTGGATGACGTGCAGCGGCTGCCGTTCACGACCAAGGCGGATCTGCGCGAGACCTATCCGTTCGGGATGTTCGCGGTGCCGATGTCCGACGTCGCCCGCATCCACGCATCCAGCGGCACCACGGGCCGGCCGACGGTCGTCGGCTACACGAGGGGCGATCTCGACCGGTGGGCTTCTCTGGTGGCGCGTTCGCTGCGGGCGAGTGGCATCCGCGCCGGCATGAAGGTGCACAACGCCTACGGATACGGACTGTTCACGGGGGGACTCGGCGCGCACGCGGGCATCGAAGCGCTCGGTGCGACCGTCATCCCGATGTCCGGTGGCCAGACGGCCCGTCAGGTGCAGCTGATCCTCGATTTCGAGCCGGATGCGATCCTGTGCACTCCGAGCTATCTGCTCACGATCGCCGACGCGATGGCGGCGCAGGGGGTCGACCCGCGCTCCACGTCGTTGAAGGTCGCTGTCCTGGGCGCCGAGCCGTGGTCGAACGAGATGCGCCACGAGCTCGAACAGCGTCTGGGAATCGACGCTCTGGACATCTACGGACTCAGCGAGGTCATGGGGCCCGGGGTGGGCAACGAATGCCTCGAGACGAAGGACGGCCCGCACCTGTGGGAGGACCACTTCCTGCCGGAGATCATCGACGGCGAGAGCGGGGCGGTGCTGCCGGACGGGGAGCTCGGCGAACTCGTGTTCACCTCGCTGACGAAGGAGGCCTTCCCCGTGATCCGCTATCGCACCCGCGACCTCACCCGTCTGCTGCCGGGGACCGCGCGTCCGGGGATGCGCCGCATGGAGAAGATCACGGGCCGCAACGACGACATGATCATCCTGCGCGGGGTGAACCTGTTCCCCACCCAGATCGAGGAGCTGGTGCTGGGGATCGAACAGCTGACGCCGCACTTCATCCTCGAGCTGTCGAAGGACGGCCGGATGGACACGTTGAAGGTGCGGATCGAACGCCACCCCGACCTGTCCGTCGAGACCTGCCAGAGCGCCGCGGAGGTGCTCGCGCAGCGCATCAAGATCTTCGTCGGGTCGACGGTCGCCGTCCAGCTGGAAGAGCCGGGGACGCTGCCGCGAAGCGAGGGGAAGTACAAGCGGGTGTACGACCTGCGGTGACGACGGACGACACCCGGATCGCCTCGCGGCCGGCGATCCGGCCTGTGCGGCTGATCGGGTGCGAGACTGTGGGGTGATGTCCGAGATGCAGAGCACACGACGCGGCCGCCCCGGCTACGACCAGCAGGGGATCCTCGGCGTCGCCGTCGCCGCCTTCAACGAGCACGGGTACGACGCGACGTCGATCGGCATGCTCGCCGAGCGGCTCGGCCTGTCGAAGTCGGCGATCTACCACCACTTCGGCTCGAAGGACGAGATCCTCGACCTCGCGCTCGATGCGGCGCTGAGCGGGCTGGAAGCCGTGGTCGAGAACCCGCTTCCGGAATCGGAGGATGGACCGGAGGCCTCGAACGCGGTGGACCGCCTCGAGCATGTGCTGCGCGGTGCCGTCCGTGTGCTCGTGGAGCAGCTGCCGGCCGTGACGCTGCTGCTGCGCGTACGGGGCAACACCGACGTGGAGCGCAAGGCGCTGATCCGCCGTCGGGCCTTCGACCGTCGGATCACCGCGCTGGTGTCGGAGGCGCAGAGCGAGGGCGCGTTGCGTGCCGACATCGATGCGAGCGTGGTCGCGCGTCTCGTGTTCGGGATGATCAACTCGATCGTCGAGTGGTACCGACCCGGGGGGCGCGAGGGCGCCGACCGTCTCGCCGACGACGTGGTCGCGATCGCCCTCGACGGGCTGCGCACGAACGACGACGCCGGAGTCCCTGCCGTCTGACCGGGATCCGGCGGTCGTTGCGACGCCGCCGTCAGACCTGCGCCTTCTCCTTCGCGACCAGCGTGAGCACATCGTAGGTGGCCACGATGTCGTCGTGCTGGTTCTTCAGCACGGCATCCCAGCGCACCTCCCCGTACTCGTCGGTCTCCCGCGGAGTGATCTGCTTGGCGGTGAGCTCGACGCGGATGTCGTCGCCGGGGGAGACCGGCGTCACGAACCGCAGGTTCTCGAGCCCGGAGTTGGCGAGCACGGGGCCGGGCGCCGGGTCGACGAAGAGCCCCGCAGCCCACGACACCAGCAGATAGCCGTGGGCGACGCGTCCCGGGAAGAACGGGTTCGCTGCGGCCGAGGTCTCATCCATGTGGGCGTAGAACGTGTCGCCGGTGAATGCGGCGAACGTCTCGATGTCCTCGAGGGTGACGGTGCGGGAACCGCTCGCCACCTGGTCGCCCACATGGAGCTCGGCCAGCGACTTGCGGAAGGGATGCACTCCGTCGCTCTGCTCGTACGGGCGTGAGGTCGCTCCCTGATGCCAGACGCCGGTGAGGGCGGTCATCATCTCGGGCGAGCCCTGCACCGCGGTGCGCTGCATGTGGTGCAGCACGGCGCGGATGCCGCCGAGCTCCTCGCCTCCGCCCGCGCGCCCGGGGCCGCCGTGCACGAGGTTCGGGAGCGGGGAACCGTGCCCGGTCGAGCTGCGCGCATCATCGCGATCGAGGAAGAGCACGCGCCCGTTGTACGCGGCCATGCCGGTCGCGAGTGCGACAGCGACCTCGGGGTCGTGCGTGGCCACACTCGTCACGAGCGACCCTCCGCCCCGGGCCACGAGGGCGCTCGCCTCATCGAGGGTGCGGTAGCCGACGATGCTCGACACCGGGCCGAACGCCTCGATCTCGTTGACCGCCGCGCTTTCCGGGTCGGGGAACCGCAGCAGCATCGGCGCCACGAACGCACCGTCGGGGGCCGGCCCTTCGCTGCCGTCGCCGTGCCGGACGGTCGGTGCATCGGTCGTGCCGATCACGAGCTCTCCTCCGCCGGCCTGCAGGCGGCCGACCTGACGCAGCACCTCCTCGCGCTGCGCGATCGAGGCGAGCGGACCCATCGTCACGCCCTCGGCGCGGGGGTCGCCGAGGACGACACGTGTCGAGAGGCGTTCCCGGACTGCGGCGATGACGTCGTCGACGGCAGTCGTCGGCACGATCGCGCGGCGGATCGCCGTGCACTTCTGGCCGGCCTTGGTGGTCATCTCGGCGACGAGCTGCTTGACGTACGCGTCGAACTCGGGCGTGCCGGAGACGGCATCCGTCCCGAGGATCGAGGCGTTGATCGAATCGGTCTCGCTCGTGAAGCGCACACCTCCCGTCTGCACGGAATCGTGAGCGCGCAGCTGCTCGGCCGTCGATGCCGAACCGGTGAAGGCCACGAGGTCGCCCAGCCGCAGCTCGTCGAAGAGACCGGGCACGCTGCCCGAGACGAGCTGCAGCGAGCCGTCGGGAAGGAGCCCCGACTCCACCATCACGCGCACCATGGCTTCGGCGAGGTACCCGGTGGGGGTGGCGGGTTTCACCAGGGTCGGGACGCCGGCGAGGAACGCGGGCGCGAACTTCTCGAGCGATCCCCAGACCGGGAAGTTGAAGGCGTTGATCTGCACGGCGACGCCGCGCAGCCGCGTGTAGATGTGGCGGCCGAGGAAGGAGCCGTCCTTGGACAGGTTCTCCACGCCTCCGTCGACATACACCTTCGCATTCGGCAGCTCGCGTCGGCCCTTGCTCGAGTACGCGAACAGCACGCCGATCCCGCCGTCGATGTCCACCCAGGAATCCTGCGCCGTGGCACCGGTGCGGCTGGAGAGCTCGTACAGCTCGGCCTTGCGCTCCGTCAGGGCGAGAGCCAGTTGCTTGAGGCGCACGGCACGCTGATGGAAGGTGAGCTCTCCCAGCGAGACCTGGCCCACGGTGCGGGCGTGCTCGAGGGCGGCGCCCAGATCGAGTCCCTCGGTCGAGACACGGGCCACGACCTCACCCGTCGACGCATCCCGGACCTCGGTGGTCTTCGCGTCGGACGACGGCGTCCACCACTCTCCCTGGACGTAGCTGGGGAGGGTCTCGATCATCTCTGTTCCTTTCATGTGGGTTCCTTTCATGAGGGTTCCCTTCATGAGGCGTCCCATTCGTAGAAGCCGCGTCCGCTCTTGCGGCCGAGGTGTCCCTCGGCGACCAGTCGACGCAGCAGGGCGGGAGGTTCGAAGCGCTCGCCCAGATGCGCGGCGAGGTACTCGGCGATGCCGAGCCGCACGTCGAGGCCGACGATGTCGGTGAGCCGGAGCGGGCCGACCGGGTGCTTGTATCCGAGCGTCATCGCGGCGTCGATGTCCTCGGCGGAGGCGACGCCTTCCTCGAGCATGCGGATCGCCTCGAGGCCGACGGCGACGCCGAGTCGGGAGGACGCGAATCCGGGGGCATCTGCCACCACGATCGGCGTCTTGCCCAGCGCCTCCACCCAGCTGCGGGCGGAATCGACGAGCGGGGGAGCCGTGGTCGCACCTCGCACGATCTCGACGAGCGTGGAGGCCGGCACGGGGTTGAAGAAGTGCATGCCGAGGAAGCGTGAGGGGTGATCGAGCACGGCGGCCAGCTCATCGATAGAGATGGAGGAGGTGTTCGAGGCGATCGCCGCGTCGGGCGCGATCGCCGCCTCGACGCGTCGGAGCGCATCGATCTTGAGGGCGAGGTCTTCCGGCACCGCCTCGACGACGAGCGCGCACGACGCGAACAGCGCCGTATCCGTGCCCGTGGCGAGACGCTCCCGGTACCGGTCGACGGATTCGCCCGCCGTGCCTCTGGCGATCGAGGAGTCGACGGATTCGAGCACGCGGGCCGATGCCGATCTGGCCGCATGGGCATCGCGTTCGACGACGGTGACGCGGGAGCCTGCCAGCAGGAATGCGTGGGCGATCCCGGCGCCCATGCGTCCGCCGCCGAGCACCCCCACGTGTCGCGGGGCCGGGGAACTGCTCTCGGTCATCGGTCTCTCCGCTCCAGGAAGTCGGTCATCCGCCGGAACTTCTCCGGACTCTCGAAGAGCTCGGCCTGCGCTTCCAGGTCGACGGCGGGATGGTGGTCGCGCGGCGCGCGGAAGACACGCTTGGTCGCGATGGTGGCTGCCCGGTCGTTGCGGGCGATGCGATCGACGAGGGCGTGGGCGGCGGGCAGAAGCTCCGCTGTCTCATGGATCGCCGATACGAGACCGATGCGCAGCGCCTCATCGGCCTTCACGGTGCGACCGGTGAGCAGCAGCTCGATGGCCCTGGCGTCTCCGATGATCTCCTTCAGGCGCCACCCTGCCCCCGCTGCGGCGAGGATGCCCAGCCCGGTCTCGGGGTTGCCGATGGCGAGCGATGGCGAGGCGATGCGGATGTCCGCGGCATAGGCGAGTTCGGCTCCTCCACCGAGGGCGTACCCGTCGATCGCGGCGATGACCGGCATCGGCAGCTCGGCGAGCCGGATGAACGCGTGGGCGTTGATCCCACGAAGCGCATCGGCCGCACGGCGCTCGCGCAGCTCGGCAATGTCGGCGCCCGCGGCGAACACTCCTCCGGCCCCGGTGAGGATCAGCGGGCGCGGCACGGCTTCGAGTTCGGCGCACAGCACGTGGATCGCGTCGATCGTGGCCTGGTCGATCGCGTTGCGCTTGTGCGGTCGGTGGAGCGTCGCCACCACGCGGTCGTCGTGACGCTCGACGACGAGCGGTCCGCTGTCGAGGGGGCCGGCGGCCATCAGACCTTCTCCACGATCACGGCTGCGCCCTGCCCCACGCCGACGCACATGGTGGCGAGTCCGTATCGAGAGCCTTCGCGCTCCATGCGGCCGAGGAGGGTGACGAGCAGACGGGATCCGGAGGAGCCGAGTGGGTGGCCGAGGGCGATGGCTCCGCCGTCGGCATTCACGCGCGACTCGTCGAGTCCGAGTCTTCTGATGCAGGCGATGGATTGCGTGGCGAACGCCTCGTTGAGCTCGATCGAGCCGATGTCGTCGATGGAGAGCCCGGATCGACGCAGCGCCTTCTGTGTCGCAGGAACCGGGCCGAGGCCCATGACCTCGGGAGCCAGGCCCGCACTGGTGCCGGCCACGATACGTGCCCGCGGCACCAGTCCGTAGCGCTCGACGGCTTCCGCGCTCGCCACGACGATCGCGGAAGCACCGTCGTTGAGGGCGCTGGAGTTGCCGGCGGTGACGACCTGACCGCCGGCCACGACGGGACGCAGGCGCGCAAGTCCCTCGAGGGTCGTCTCCGGACGGGGGCCCTCGTCCACGCGGACCTCCGCACCGGCGCTGACGGCGGCGTCGAGGGGGACGCCGACGATCTCCGCCTCGAAGCGTCCATCGGCGATCGCCGATGCGGCGCGCTGCTGCGATCGCAGTGCGAACGCATCCGCTTCGTCGCGGGTGATGCGGTCGACGCGAGCGACCTCCTCTGCGGTCTCCGGCATCGTGAACGTCGCCTTCTCTCGTGCGAGCAGGCGGGGGTTCGGGAATCTCCAGCCGATCGAGGTGTCGAAAGCAGCGCCCGGCTTCGCCCAGGCCTTCTCCGGTTTGGCCTGCACCCAGGGGGCGCGTGTCATCGACTCGACGCCGCCGGCGACGATGAGGTCGGCATCACCGGCGCGGATGGCCTGCGCTGCCATCGTGACGGCCGACATCCCCGAGGCGCACAGCCGGTTGACCGTGATGCCGGGCACGGTGTCGGGGAGGCCCGCGAGCAGGACGGCCATCCTGGCGACGTTGCGGTTGTCTTCCCCGGCCTGGTTGGCCGCACCGAGGATCACCTCGTCGATCTCCGCCTGCAGGGGGTCGATCCCCGCGCGCCGCACCGCTTCGCGCACGACGATCGATGCGAGGTCGTCGGGGCGCACGGAGGCGAGGGCGCCGCCGTAGCGTCCGACCGGGGTGCGTACGCCTCCGACGAGATATGCCTCGGTCATGCGGAACTCCTGACTTCGTTGTCTCGACGGCGACCGTCGTCCGGCTGATCGGTCTGTCCGGACGATCGGCCCGAATTACTGACCGATCGTCCGGTAATTATGGCACAGGCGCGGTGACCACCGCGATCCCGCGTCGTCGATCGGCTCGTCAGGTGTGCAGATCCACGCCCTTCGTCTCTTTGACGAGCGAGACGCCGATGAGCGAGATCACGGCGGCCACGGCGATGTAGATGCCGATTGTCCATGCCGCGTGGAACTGGTTCATCAGAGCCTCGGCGATCATCGGTGCGAAGGCTCCGCCGAGGATGGCCCCGAGGGCATACCCGATCGAGACGCCCGAGTAGCGCACGTTCGCGGGGAACATCTCCGCGTAGAGGGCGGCCTGAGGGCCGTACGACAAACCGAGGGCGAACGTCATCACGAACAGCGCCACGAAGTACCAGAGGATGTTCGCGGTATCGATCAGGAACCACATCGGCACCGCCCAGAGCGCGAGTACCACGTAGCCGATCTGGAAGGTGCGGATGCGGCCGAGTCGATCGGAGAGATGTCCGCCCCACAGGGTGAAGATGAGCCAGCCGAACGAGGCGAGCGTCGTCGCCAGCAGCACCGGCGGACGTTCCATGCCCAGCGTCGTGACGGCGTAGGTCGCGAAGAAGGCGATGAGCAGGTAGCCCGCCGCGTTGTTCGCGATGAAGATGATCGCGGTGAGGACGACCTGCTTGGTGTTCTGGCGGAACAGGCGGCTCAGCGGGGCGGAGGCCTCCTTGCGGCGACGTCGCAGATCCTCGAAGACCGGGCTCTCGTCGACCGCGCGACGGATCACGTAACCGACAGCGATGAGCACGATCGAGAGCAGGAACGGGATGCGCCACCCCCACTCGAGGAAGGCCTCCGGCGACATCGAGCTGGTGAGCACCCACAGTGTCGAGGTCGCGAGGATCATGCCGACAGGCACGCCGATCTGCGGAAAGGCCCCGAAGAGCCCTCGTCGGTTGTTCGGGGCATGCTCGACTGCCATCAATGCCGCGCCGCCCCACTCGCCACCCGCGGAGAACCCCTGCACGATGCGGAGCAGGATGAGCAGGATGGGCGCGGCCACGCCGATGGCCGCGTACGTCGGCAGGAGACCGATCAGAGACGTGGACAGTCCCATCATGATGAGTGTGAGCACGAGCATCTTCTTGCGCCCGAGCTTGTCGCCGAGGTGGCCGGCGACGATCGCCCCCAGGGGGCGGAAGAGGAACGAGATGCCGATCGTGGCGAAGGAGAGCACCTGCGCGAAGCCGGGACTCTCCTCGGCGATGGGGGCGAGGAACAGGGGCGCGAGGACCAGCCCTGCGGCCTGGGCGTAGATGAAGAAGTCGTACCACTCGATCGACGTACCGACGAGGGTGCCGGCGAGCACCCTCCGTTCTTCGGCGGGCATTCGTGCGGACGAGGTGCGGTCGGACACTGCTGACGTCATGCGAACTCCGTTGTTCTGCGATTCCGAGGGGAGAGGGCGATGAAGCACTCCGGTTATTCATGACCGAATGGTCGGTCAGTAATTGCCGAGCGTAGCGCATCGTCATCCGCGGAATCGAGAATCCAGGACTTCTCCGTCAGACCCTCCCGAACGCGCGCAGCGGATGCTCGATGAGCTCGGTCACCCGCCGCAGGAAGCCCGCGGCGTAGCCGCCGTCGCACACCCGGTGGTCGAACGCGAGGGAGAGCTGCACGATCCGGCGCGCCACGATCGCCCCCTCCACGACCCACGGTCGCTCGATGATCCGCCCGATGCCGAGGATCGCCACATCGGGGTGGTTGATGATCGCGGCCGATCCATCGACCCCGAGGCCGCCGTAGTTGTTGAGGGTGAACGTCGATCCCCGCAGGCGCTCCGGCGGCATCGTCCCGGAGCGCGCCGTGGCGGTGAGCTCGCGCAGTGCCGTGTCGAGCTGCGCGACCGTGAGCGCGTGCGCGCGGGGGAGCACCGGAACAAGGAGCCCCCGTTCGGTGTCTGCTGCGATGCCGAGGTTCACGCCGTCGAACGAGATGATCTCGTCCCCGCTCTCCTTGAGGCGCGATGCGAGCACGGGATAGTCCTCGAGGGCGAGCAGGACGAAACGTGCGAGGAGCGCGGTCACCGACGGAGCCTTGCCTCCCTCCGGTGCCATCTGCGAACGCAGGTCCCACAGCGTGGTGGCATCGACGTCGACCCAGACGGTGGCTTCGGGGATCTCGGATCGGCTGCGGGTGAGCTTCGCGCTCACAGCCCGACGCAACGGCGACATCCGCTCGCGGGAGAGCACCCCGAGGCCGTCGACCGTCTCGGCGAGCGGGTGTCCGGGCGTGCCGCCGCCTGCGGTGGAGCCGTCATGGTGTGCAGCGGCAGCGTCCACGGCAGTGTCCACGGCAGTGTCGACGGCGTTCTCGACGGCGGCCCGCAGCACGTCTGCGCGCGTCACGGCGCCGTCGGTGCCGGTCGCGGCGATCGAGTGCACGTCGAGACCGAGGTCCCGAGCGAGTCGGCGAACGAGCGGGGAGCGG
The DNA here is from genome assembly GCF_000455825.1 of Microbacterium maritypicum MF109. Classification (GTDB taxonomy): domain Bacteria; phylum Actinomycetota; class Actinomycetes; order Actinomycetales; family Microbacteriaceae; genus Microbacterium; species Microbacterium maritypicum_A. The sequence goes on along the minus strand of NZ_ATAO01000101.1, from coordinate 30,589 downwards.
ACAGCGACAGGTCTGCGGTCGGCCGATCGCGACGGAGGAGGAGTCTCGGGGGTGCTCGGGGCGGAAGGGACCGCGGTCGGCGTGGGGGTCGATGCTGTCGCCGGTGACCGAGGCGCAGACACCGAGGCGGCTGACGGACGGCGTCGCCCCATGGTGGGACGCGCGGTGGTGCCGTAGCCGATGAGCACGTTCCCCGAACCCGCGCGCTCCTCTTCGCGGTAGGCCTCGTGCTCGGGCTGCGCCGGTTCGGCGGTGGGCGCGGCCGGAGACGGCAGGGAGTCCGCCACCTCGAGCACGGGGGCACCGACGTCGATCGTGTCGCCGGCGGTGCCGTGCAGCGCGGTGACGATGCCGGCGAACGGCGACGGCAGCTCGACGATGCTCTTCGCGGTCTCGACCTCGGCGATCGGCTGATCGGTCGTGATGGTGTCTCCCACCGACACGAGCCACTGCACGAGTCCGGCCTCGGTGAGGCCTTCGCCGAGGTCGGGCAGGAGGAACACCTGCGTGCCAGCGTGCGGCTTCAGCGGGGTGCTCATGCGTCGTCCTCCCAGTGCAGCGTGTCGATCGCGTCGAGCACGCGATCGACGTCGGGCAGGTACCAGTGCTCGAGCTTCGGCGGGGCATACGGCGTGTCGAAGCCGGTCACCCGGCGCACGGGAGCTGCGAGGTACTCGAAGCAGCGCTCGAAGACGCGAGCCTGGATCTCGGATGCGACGCTCACGTATCCCGGGGCCTCGGCGATGACCACGGCGCGGCCGGTCGACTTCACGGCGGCCGTCACCGTCGCATCGTCGAACGGCGAGAGCGAGCGCACGTCGACGACCTGCACGCTGCGCCCCTCGGCGGCGGCGACGTCGGCGACGTCGAGCGCGAGCGGAACCGATGACCCGTATGCCAGGAGCGTCACGTCGGAACCCTCACGGGCGATTCGGGCCGTTCCCAGGTCGGCGGTGACCGAGGTGTCGACCTCGCCCTTGGCCCAGTAGAGCTTCTTCGGTTCGAGGAAGACCACAGGGTCGGGGGAGGTGATCGCCGCACGCAGCAGCGAGTAGGCATCCTGCGGAGTGGACGGGCTGACGACCGTGAGGCCGGGCGTGTGCGCGTAGTAGGCCTCGGACGAGTCGCAGTGATGCTCCACCCCGCCGATGCCGCCGCCGAAGGGGATGCGGATCACCAACGGCATCCGCATGCCGCCCCGGGTGCGGTTGCCGAGTTTGGCGACGTGGCTGACGACCTGCTCGAAGGCGGGGAGGGCGAACGCATCGAACTGCATCTCGACCACGGGACGAAGGCCGTTCATGGCCATGCCGACAGCGGTGCCGACGATGCCGGATTCCGCGAGCGGGGTGTCGAAGCAGCGCTCTTCGCCGAACCGGGCGGTGAGACCGTCGGTGATGCGGAAGACACCGCCCAGCGCGCCCACGTCTTCGCCGAACACCACGACATCGGGATCGGACTCGATGGCATCGGCCAGGGCACGGTTCAACGCGGCGGCCATCGTCATCGTCGTCACCGTGGCGGCTTCGCTCTCGGTGCGGGTGTCGTCCTGTGCGATCGTCATCGGCGTGCTCCGTTCATCGCGGCTCCGGCTCCGGCTCCGGCATCGGTGAGACGCGACCGTTCGATCTCGCCGCGCAGCAGGTCCCACTGCTCGTCGAGCTGAGAGGATCGGGTCTCGGTCACGAAGCGGAACAGGTCTTCGGGGTCGAGGTCGGCGTCGGTGTTCAACGCGGTCCGCATCGCTGCGGCGATCTCCTCGGCTCCCGAGGCGAAGCGCTCCTCGGTCGCGGTGTCGAGCGCGCCGGTGGCGGTCAGGTGCGCCCGAAGGCGCAGCAGCGGGTCACGGGCGATCCAGGCCTGCACCTCGTCGCGCTCCCGGTAGCGGGTGTCGTCGTCGGCGTTGGTGTGCGCCTGCATCCGATACGTGTGCGCCTCGACGAGGCTCGGCCCTCCGCCGGCGCGGGCGCGAGACATGGCCTCGTCGAGCACGGCGACCACGGCGGCGACGTCGTTGCCGTCGACCCGCTGCCCGGGCATCCCGTAGCCGATGGCCTTGTGGGCGAGCGAGGGGGCGGCCGTCTGGCGAGAGAGCGGGACCGAGATCGCGAACTCGTTGTTCTGCACGAAGAAGACCACGGGGACGTGGAACACCGCGGCGAAGTTCATGGCTTCGTGGAAGTCGCCCTCACTGGTGGCGCCGTCGCCGCAGAGCGCGAGGACGACCGTGTCCTCGCCCCGATGCTTCGCCGCCTGGGCGAAGCCGACGGCGTGCAGCAGCTGGGTGGCGAGCGGAGTGGCCTGCGGGGCGACGCGGTGTGCGCGCACGTCGTACCCCGAATGCCAGTCGCCCTTGAGGAGCACCATCGCATCGGCGGGGTCGACACCGCGCGCGATGACGGCGACCGAGTCGCGATAGGTGGGGAACAGCCAATCCGTGGCGCCGAGCGACATGGCGGCACCGACCTGGCAGGCTTCCTGCCCGTGCGACGACGGGTAGACGGCGAGGCGGCCCTGGCGCACGAGGGCTCCGGCCTGATCGTTGATGCGCCGGCCCTCGACGAGCCCGCGGTACGCCGCGAGCAGCGTGTCCGAATCGGGGAGCGCATACCGCTCGTCGGCGACGGCCGTTCCGTCTTCGTCGATCAGTTGCACCGCGGTGTCGCGCGGGAGCAGGTCGGTGTGCAGCATGCGTTCGCCCTCCTTGCCGAACTCGATGAGGACAGCATGCCTCTGGGGCGTCACTCATCCAAGATCTTTTGCGGAATCGTGGATGAAAGCTCGTCACATGAGGCATTCTTGAGCGAAGTGTCAGAAATTCTGCATCGAGGAAGGGGTCGCATGGTCGCTCTGGATGAGACGGATCGGGCAATCCTCGAGGAACTGCGTCAGGATGCGCGCGCGTCGATGACCGCGATCGCGGATGCCGTGCACATCTCGCGCGCCGGTGCGCACGCGAGGATCAAACGGCTCACCGACACAGGCGTCATCACGGGGTACACGGTGCGCACCGACCCTGTGCTGCTCGGGCACCACGCCAGTGCCTACGTGACCCTCGCGATCGAGCAGGCGACCTGGCAGGCGGTGAGCGAACGGCTGCGCTCGATACCCGAGATCGAGCACATGGCGCTGGTCGGTGGCGACTTCGACGTGATCCTGCTGGTGCGTGCGAACGACGCCCGCGATCTGCGTCGCATCGTGCTGGAGGACATCCAGGCGATCCCCTCGATCCGCTCGACGAGGACGACGCTGATCTTCGAGGACTATCCGCGCAACTGAACGAACGACGACACGACGACGATCCCGATGCACAGGACCCCGAATGCCGTTGCGAGAGCGGTGAGGGCGACGAGCAGCCCTCCGCCGGGCGCCGTGATCCGCGCCGAGCCCGGCGGCGTCGCGCCCGGAAGTGTCGAGTGCAGCCATGCGGTCATCCGCAGCTGACGTCGGCGTGCCGCGAACCAGAGGGCGCAGGCCGCCACGAGGCCGACAGCACCGGGGACGAACCCCCACGCGGTGAAGGCGGGCGGTAGCAGCAGAGGGAAGATGCGCAGCGACACCAGCGAGCCGATGGCGATCGCGAGGGCCGTGCGGCGCCAGGCGAGTTCGGTGCGCTCGGGTTGCAGGCCCGGATCGAAAGGCCCCTGTGCGTGTGGCCCCGGAGCATCCGGTCGTCCGGTATCCGACCTGCGAGCCGTCACCGCCAGAGCACCCCGGCCAGGACGAGCAGGCCGACGACCGTCACCACGATCGCGAGCACCACGGCAGAGAATGCTCCGGGCAGTGGGCGGGAGCGACGCATCGCACGTTCGGCGCGCATCCACTCCCACCAGGCGAGCGGTGCGACGGCAGTGCCGGTGACGATCAGCACCAGCGAGGCTGCGAGACGGAAGCCGGCGTGGAGGTCGAGGCCGAGCACCTCGAGGGCGACGCCACCGGCGATCAGCGCGAGCCCGGTGCGCGTCCAGGCGAGAAACGTCCGCTCGTTCGCGAGAGAGAAGCGCGGATCGGGCTCCTCACCGGTTTCGTAGACCGAGGCGGGGAAACGTCGCATCGCCTCATCGTAGCGGCGCGGGCAGATCGTGAAGGGTCGGCGGGAGGAGCGGGCGACGTCATCCGATCGTGAGCTCGAACCCGTCGGCCGTGGGGGAGACAGCGACCTGGGAGAGGTCGGTGACTAGGACGGTCGGGTGGTGGGCCGCGGCGTGCGTGCCCACGCCGACGACGCGCATTCCCGCAGCGAGGCCCGCCTGGATGCCCGCACCGGAGTCTTCGAACACGACACAATCCGCCGGAGCGATCCCGAGCAGTTCTGCCGCGCGGAGGAACCCTTCGGGGTCGGGCTTGGAGGCGGACACATCCTCGGCCGTGACCTTCTGTGCGGGAACGGTGAGGCCCGCGGCCCGCATCCGTGCGGTCATGAGTGCGACGTTCGCGGAGGTGACGATCGCGTGTGGGAAGGGCCGCAGCGCATCGAGCAGCGCACGTGCGCCGGGGATCTCGATCACTCCGTCGACGTCACCCGCCTCGTTCGCGAGCATGATGTCGTTCTCGTGGAGGTTGATCGCATGATCGCGCTCCGGAAGCATGATCGCCATGCTCTGATGGCCCTGTCGCCCGTGCACGGTGCGCAGCACCGTCTCCGGATCGATGCCGTGCGGCTCTGCCCATGCGAGCCACAGCCGTTCCACGACGGCGGTCGAGTCGACGAGGGTGCCGTCCATGTCGAGGAGGGCGGCGCGGGCGGCGATGGTCTGGGTCACCCGTCCAGGCTAGTCGCACACGCGACGAACGCCCGGGCGCGCAAGCCGGTGCGCGGCGTGCGCGGCTTCTAGGATGTGGACCGGGAAGGACGAGGATGAACGCACTCGCGAGCAGGGTGATGCAGGTGCTGCGTCAGGTGCGCGGCCCGGCGACGGCGGAGGCCGTCTTCGAGGCGACGGCGCTGATCGTCGGCGCCGGTTTCTTCGTCTCAGGATTCCTGATCGGACTCCCGGTCTTCTGGGGCCACGACCTGGCGATCAGCGGCAGCGGCTCGATCGGAGTCTTCGCGGCGTACGGGGGCGCGATCACCGCCGTCATCGCCTTCACCCTCGGGCGCGTCGCCGTACGCCCCGCGCAGCCCGACCCCCGCGCGGCGCGCGACGGTTTCAGCGTGCCGGGGGATCGGCTGCGGTGGTACGACCTCACCGCCATCGCCTTCGCCCACGCGGCCATCGCGTACCTCGGCTGGCTCGGCGTCGCCGAGCTCCTCGAGCGGAGCTTCACCGATGCCCCGGTGTTCCCGTTCCCCGGCGCCATCCTGGTGGCGGTCGCCTTCGCGCTGACCGGATACGTCTGTTTCCTCAGTGCCGTCGCCCTGACCCCGATGGTGCTGTCGCTGGTGCTCGCCGTCTTCCTCGTGGTCGGCGCATTCGCCAGCATGCTCGCCTCCAGCGACGTGCACTGGTGGCGCGACAACCTGTCAGCGCTCGGCATGAGCACCAACAGCGCATCGGTCGCGTTCAATGTGACGCTGGTCATCGCCGGGGTGATGATCACGACGATCTCCCGCTACGCGACCGCGGGGCTCCCGGCCGAGAGCCCGGAGGAACGGCGAGGACGCTTCATGGTGCGCGGCGGACTGATCCTGATGGGCATCTTCCTCGCGTGCGTCGGTATCTTCCCGGTGGACGAGTTCTTCCTCCTGCACAACACCGTCGCGACGGGTATGACCGTGGTGTTCGGGATCGTCGTGGTCGGCCTGCCGTGGTTCCTGCCGACCATCCCTCGTGTGTTCGTGGTCTTCGGGTGGATCTACGTGCTGGTAATCATCCTGCTCGCGGCCTTCTTCGCGGTCGGCTACTACAACCTCACCGCTGTCGAGCTGATCGCCGCCGTGCTGATCTTCAGCTGGATCATCGTGTTCCTCCGCACGGCGGGGTCGGTCACCGCACCGGCGGTCTCGGCCGATGCAGCGACCGAGACGGGCTGACGAGGCGGGCTGACGAGGCGGTCGCGCCGGGGCTAGTCCCAGATCGGATCGTCGGGGTCGGGGGAGTCCGTGCCGTCGGCGTCGGTCATGATGCGCGCTTCGGCGATCCACGACGTCAGAGAATCGTCGTGGAGCATATGAGGTCGTGGCGGGCCGAGAAGCTCGGGGATCGTCACGATGCTCAGCGGCTCGTCGCTCGCGAAGATGACGACGTTGCCCAGTGGCCCTTCATCATCCTCCGGTTCGGCGTCGAGGACGACGGCGACGTGGTCGAACACGGTGCGCAGGGTGGCCGCCTGTCGCCGTGAGTACTCGAACGGGTGCCCGTCGAGCAGGTTCACGGCCACGACGCCCGCCGCGGCGGAGCGTGCGGCGACGCGGCGGTAGAACTCCTGGCTGGCCACACGATGTCGGATGACCGCGGCATCCCACAGATCCACGACTGTGAACTGCGCATCCACCCAGTCGGTGTCGATCGCGGTGCTCTCCGCTGCAGCCGCGGCGACCGCGGGGACAGAGGACGAGGGCGCCGACGAGCGCTTCTCGTCGGGGAGATCCGCGTCTGCGACCGCTCGCGCATCGCCGAAGATGACGCGCAGATCGGTGCCGGAGGGCAGCGGCAGGGCGGCGACCACCGCGGTGTAGAGGGCGGGTTCGAACTCCACCGCGAGCTGCGGGGACCCGGCACGCGTGGCCGCGACGTAGCGAGCCAGCGTGAGTGCTCCGGCGCCCAGATGCACGGTGAACAGCGGGGCACCGGGCTCCGCCGCGGCGTCCATCGCTCTGGCGATGTGCTGGATGTAGGCGTATTCGAGCGCGGTGGGATCGGTCATCGAGACGACGGACTGCGGAATCCCATCGACGCTGAGCTCGAAGCGACCGGGTCGTCTCTTCGACTCCATCAGCTTCGCCTTGCGATTGTCGAGCATGAGCGAGAACACCCGGCGATTCCTTGGCACCCGTCGATCCTAGATCGGGCGACGTCCGTCGGAGGCAGCCTTCCGGGCAACGGCCGGACGGTTCGTCGCACGCGGCTACCCTGGAAGGAACATGGCACATCTTCTCGGGGCTGAAGCCCTCCACCTCGAATATCCGACCAGGGTCGTCTTCGACTCCGTGACCCTCGGCATCGAGGAGGGCGACCGCATCGGCATAGTCGGCCGCAACGGCGACGGCAAGTCGAGCCTGCTCGGCATGCTGGCAGGCATCAAGGAACCGAACTCTGGACGCGTCACGGTGCGCGGAGGAACGCGGATCGGCGTGCTCGATCAGGCCGACAACCTGCCAGACGACCTCACCATCAGTGCGGCGGTCGTCGGCGACACCCCGGAGTACGAGTGGGCGGGCGATGCGCGGATCCGCGACGTCATCGAAGGGCTGCTCACCGACCTCCCGTGGGATGCCGAGATCGGTTCTCTCAGCGGTGGGCAGCGGCGTCGGGTGTCGCTCGCGAAGCTCCTCACCGGAGACTGGGACGTCATCGCCCTCGACGAGCCGACCAACCATCTCGACGTCGAGGCGATCACCTGGCTCGCCGGACACCTCAAGAAGCGCTGGTCGCCGAACTCGGGCGCCCTCATGGTCGTGACGCACGACCGATGGTTCCTCGATGAGATCAGCACCGAGACCTGGGAGGTGCACGACCGCATCGTCGAGCCCTTCGAGGGCGGCTACGCGGCGTACATCCTGCAGCGCGTCGAGCGCGACCGGATGGCGGCCGCCACCGAGGCGAAGCGTCAGAACCTCGCCAAGAAGGAGCTCGCGTGGCTCCGCCGTGGCGCTCCGGCCCGCACGGCCAAGCCGAAGTTCCGCATCGACGCGGCCAATGAGCTCATCGCCGACGTCCCCGAGATCCGCGACAAGGTGTCGCTGCAGTCGCTCGCCGTCTCGCGACTCGGGAAGGACGTGGTCGACCTGCTCGACGTCGGGGTGACCTACCCGACGGCGGACGGCGGCGAGAAGGTCGTGCTGCGCGACATCGAGTGGCGCATCGCGCCGGGGGAGCGCACCGGGATCCTCGGTGTGAACGGCGCCGGCAAGTCGACGCTGCTCGGCCTCATCTCCGGCACCGTGGAGCCGACCGTCGGACGGGTCAAGCGCGGCACGACGGTGAAGGTGCAGACCCTCACACAGCGGCTCGACGAGCTCACCCAGCACTGGAACGACCCGGTGCGTGTGATCATCTCGGGCCTGCGCACCTCCTACACGATGGGGGCCGGCTCCAAGGCGCAGGACCTCACGCCCGGGCAGCTGCTCGAACGGCTCGGGTTCGACTCCGCCCAGCTCTCCACTCCGGTCAAGGATCTCTCGGGTGGACAGCAGCGTCGCCTGCAGCTGCTTCTCGTGCTGCTCGACCAGCCGAACGTGCTGATCCTCGACGAGCCGACCAACGACCTCGACACCGACATGCTCGCCGCGATCGAGGACCTTCTCGACTCCTGGTCGGGCACGCTCCTGGTCGTCAGCCACGACCGGTACTTCCTGGAGCGCGTCACCGACCAGCAGTACGCGATCCTCGACGGTCACCTGCGTCACCTCCCCGGCGGGGTCGACGAGTATCTGCGACTGCGTCACCTGCAGTCCTCCACCGGGTCGAAGCAGACCGCGACGGCCGCAGCGACGGCGACGGCCACAGCTGCCGCGAAGGGGCTCGACGGTGCGGCACTGCGCACGGCGCAGAAGGAGGTGTCCGCTCTCGAGCGGCGCATCCAGAAGCTCACGCAGCAGGTGAACGCCGCCAAGACCGCGCTGGCGGACCACGACCAGTCCGACTATGCGGGCCTCGGCGACCGGATGAAGAAGATCAGCGACCAGCAGGCCGAGATCGAGGAGCTGGAGCTGCGCTGGTTCGAACTCACGGAGGAGATCGGCTGACGGAGGAATATCCTTCTCTCAACGCTGTTGGGAGGTAGGGATGGAAGGCCTCGAAGTAACTGTCCTGCTCGGACTCACGATTCTCGTCGGAACCCTGATCGCCCCGCGCGTGCGTCTCGCGCTGCCCCTCGTCCTCGTCATCTTCGGACTGCTGCTGGGGTTCGTGCCTCCGCTGCGCGAAGTGCAGCTGCCTCCCGAAACGGTGCTGCTGCTGTTCCTGCCGGTGATGCTCTTCTGGGAGAGCCTCACCACGTCTCTGCGGTCGATCCGCCGTGACTTCCGCTACATCCTGCCGATGAGCACAGTGCTGGTCGTCGCCTCGGCGTTCGCGGTCGCCGGTATCGGAGTGCTGTTCGGGATGCCGTGGGAGATCGCCCTCATCCTGGGTGCCGCGGTCGCGCCGCCGGATGCCACGGCCGTCGCCGCCCTCGGGCGTCTGCTGCCGCGCCGCATGTTCATGAAGCTCAAGGCCGAGAGCCTGACCAACGACGGCACGGCGCTGGTGCTTTACGCGATCGCGGTGTCGCTGGCGCTCGGCGGCCAGATCACCCCGCTGTCGGTCACGCTCGACGTGCTGGTCTCCTATGTCGGCGGCATCGCGGCCGGTGTCATCGTCGCGGCTCTCGGGTACCTGCTGCTGCGGCGCACGTCGTCGACGATCGTGATCAACGTCGCTCTGCTCCTGATTCCCTTCACGGCGTTCCTCGTCGCCGAGATGGTGCACGCCTCCGGTGTGCTGGCGGTCGTGGTCGCGGGTCTCATCGTCGCCTACGTGTCGCCGAGGGTCACGACGGCCTCTTCCCGGCGGCAGGCCGACGCGGCGTGGCCGTTCGGCGTCTTCCTGCTCAACGGCGCCCTGTTCGTCCTGATCGGGCTCGAGGTGCAGTACGTCGTGCATGAGATCTCCGCGGCGGCGATCGGTCGCCTGGTGCTCATCACGCTCGCCGTCTGGGCGACGCTGCTGGCCGTGCGCTACCTGTTCCAGCTGGTGAACGTGCTGTTCCAGCGTCAGGCCGGGCCGAGACCCGCACGCGGCGCCAGGGCACGGGCCAGAGTCGTCTCCACCGTCGCCGGTATGCGCGGCGCCGTCTCGCTCGCGATCGCGCTGTCTGTCCCCACGAGCATCACAGAGGGTGGGGCCATCAACGGACGCGATGAGATCGTGTTCGTGACCGCCGGCGTCATCCTGCTGAGTCTGCTCGTGCAGGGGCCGCTCCTGCCCGCGATCGTGCGGTGGGCGCGGTTCCCCGTCGACCACGTCGAGGACGAGGAATACGAACTCGCCGAGCGGGCGATCTCCGGGGCGGCGCTCGCCGCTCTCGACGACCTCGCGGCTGAGCACGGCGTGGGTCAGGAAGTCCTCGATCGCGTGCGGTCGGAGGGCTATCAGATGCTCGAGTTCGCGAACGCCCGGTCGTTGGCCCGCGAGCAGGCCCTCGTCGACGCGGAAGCCGATGCTCTCGACGAGATGCTCGGCGAGCCCGACCCCCTCGGTGCCGGAACCGCCGACATCGGAGACGACCCCACCACGGGAGGCGGAACCTCGCAGGCGACGGAGGGGGAGGGCACCGACGGCACGGTGCTGCAGATGATCGCGACCTCGACCGATGTCGACCTCGCGCAGCGCTCGCCGCTGATCCGGCATGAGGAGCACACGCGACTCAAGCTCGCCCTGATCGACCGCAAGCGTGAGGTCCTCCTCGGGCTGCGTGGCGCCGGCACGGTCGACGACATCGTCGTGCGCCGCATCTCCGCCCGACTCGACCTCGAGCAGGTGCGCCTGCAGGGGATCGAGGAGTACGACTGAACACCCGAGCGGACGACACCGCCGTCGGAGCGCATCGAGACGACGGCGCGCACCCGCCAGAACGATCCGCCTGAGAACGAGGAGACCGATGCCCACCATGATGAGAGCCATCATTCTCGATCGATTCGGCGACGAGGGGGAGCTGCGTGAACAGTCGGTTCCGATCCCCGCGGTCGGCGAAGGTGATGTACTCATCCGCATCGATGTCGCCGGCATCGGGTCATGGGATCGGGAGGAGCGCGAAGGCCACTACGAGGGAGCTTTCGGCGTGCCGTCGACCTTCCCCTACATCCTCGGGTGGGAAGGGGCGGGAACGGTCGAGGCGGTCGGCGCCGACGTGACGCGCTTCGCCCCGGGGGATCGGGTGTACGCCGCGTCGACCCCCGTCCCGCGAGGCGGGTTCTACGCCGAGTATGCGGTGGTCGACCAGGAGCATGTCGCCCCGGTGCCCGCGCGGCTGACCGACGAGCAGGCCGGAGTGCTCGCCTGGGACGCACTGACGGCCACGAGCGGACTCGACACGATCGATGCGCGCCCCGGAGACGCCGTGATGATCTTCGGCGCGAGCGGAGGGATCGGTCACCTCGCGGTGCAGCTCGCCAAACACCGTGGACTCCGGGTGTTCGCGGTCGCCTCAGGACAGGACGGCGTGTCGCTGGCCGGGGGCCTCGGCGCCGATGTCGTCGTCGACGGGAGGCGGGACGACGTGATGGCGGCCATCGAGAGCTTCGCTCCGGAGGGCCTCGACGGCGCACTCGTCACCGCCGGAGGTCGGGCGGCCGAGGATGCGCTGCGCGGGGTGGCACCGTCGGGGCGCATCGCGTGGGCGCACGGTGTGAATCCGCCACCGTCGGCCGAGGTCGTCGAGCGTGTGTCGTTCTACGACGGCGACCGCAGCCGAGCGGCGCTGCAGCGTCTGAACGAGGTCATCGAGTCCAGTCTCATAGCCCCGCACGTGGCGCAGGTGTTCGACGCGGCCGAGGTCGCCCAGGCGCACCACGCGCTGCGAAGCCATTACGTGGGAAAGCTGGCGTTGCGCGCACCGCGCTCTTCGCACCAGCTGTGACGCTGTGTGCCGCACGCTTCCGCGTGTGAGGTGAGAGAAGGGTCCGAGTGTGCGAATACTGCTCGGACCCTCCTCACCACGGGATCAGATACCGGACAGGTCGACCCAGTGCGTCAGCTTCAGCCACGCACTGCCCGTCCCCGAGAGCTGGTACTTCACCTCGGCCAGCACCCGTGGGGAGGTGAGAGAGTTCTGCGGTGGCTTGATCTGGAAGCCCCATCCGGTGTTGTAGCTGTAGCTGTTCGCCGTCGGCGCCTTCTTGATGATCGACGGCACTCCACCGCCGCTGTAGATCTCCACCTTCCGCTCTTTGAGTCCGAACCCCGGGTCGGGCGTCCAGCTGCCCGTGACCTTCTCTGTCCGAATCTGATCGCCCTTCAAGGTGTACTGGATCGTGATCGACGACTTGACCGAACCGTTGTCGTGATTCCCGCCGACGGAGGACCGCGGGGCGATGATGCCCGGCTCAGTTGGAGCAGCTGATGATTCGGTCGAAGGGATCCGCGCCTCGATCGTGGCCGACGTGCTGTTCGTATCCACAGGGATCTGCTCCGACTGCTGATACACGATCGCTCCGGTCCTCACATCCGTGACGACGACTGTCGAGTTCGCGTACAGATGCTCCTCTGTCGCCGCGTGAGCGGCGGCGGGCAGCGAGAAGGACAGAAGTACCGCGGTGGCCGTGGCGAGTGCGACTTTCTTTCGTGTTTTCATGACGTCTCCGGTCGTTGGATCGGTGCCGGACGGCACCGACACTCTTTCGAGTGCGTCGAGCAGAACACACGGTGCGATTGCTGTCGCCGACTGTGTCCTGCTGTCGCCGACTGTTTCTCGCCGTCGCCGACTGTGTCGTTCGATGACGCACGGCCAGGGCACAGGCGTGCGCGGTCGATCCGAGTCGGGTGAAGACGGTCGACCTGTCGCTGTGACGCCGTGTGACACTCGATTCCGCGTGCGTCGCGCGGCCTGCCTAACGTATTCGAGTCCCCCAAGAGAGGAACTCCTTCACATGTCACGCCGTACCACTTCCATCCTGGCCGCGCTCGCCGCGGTCCCGCTCTTCGTCGCACTCACCGGGTGCGCCACGGGGTCGTCCGATGCCGGATCCGGCAGTGAGGGATCGTCCGAGAACGAGGTCGTCAAGATCGGCGTCGTCGGCGAGAGCGATCCGCAGTGGCCCGCGTTCGTGGATGCGGCTGCGGCGGAAGGCATCACGGTCGAGCTCGTCGATTTCGGTTCGTACGAGCTTCCGAACCCTGCGTTGAGCGAGGGCGAGGTGGACCTCAACCAGTTCCAGCACATCGTGTATCTGGCTCAGTACAACGAGGCATCGGGCGATGATCTCGCGGCGATCGGATCGACGCAGATCTACCCGCTGGGTCTCTATTCGACGAAGTACGATTCCGTGAAGGACATCCCGGAAGGCGAGACCGTCGCTGTACCCGATGATGCTTCGAACCAGGCCAGGGCGCTGCTGGTGCTGCAGGCCGCCGGACTCGTCGATCTGAAGGACGGCGGCACCGCCTTCTCGGATCTCGCTGACGTCGATGAGAGCACGTCCAAGGTCAAGGTCACAGCGCTGGAAGCGGCCCTCACCCCTGAAGCCCTGCCCGATGTCGCAGCAGCCGTCATCAACAACGACTTCGTGGAGGACGCGGGGCTCTCGTTCGACGACGCGCTCTTCACCGACGACCCCGAGGACCCGAGTGCGCTCCAGTACGTGAACATCTTCGCGTCGCGCGCCGAAGACGTCGACAACGAGACCTACCTCAAGCTGGTCGAGATCTTCCAGACCGACAAGAACGTGCAGGAGGGCCTGGCGAAGTCGTCGGGCGGCACCGGCGTCACGTTGCAGACACCGGCCGACGAGCTGGCCTCGCTGCTCAAGGACGTTCAGAAGGACGTCGCGGCGAACAGCTGATCAGGTCGACCTGAGAGAATCGGGCGACGCGCGAGCGTCGCCCGATTCGTCGTCTGCAGGTCGACCACGCCCTTCCTTTCCCCTTCAAGACCGGAGCACTCCATGCCCATCGTGTCCCTCGAGAACGTATCGAAGAGATACCCGTCCCCGGCTGGGGCTGACGAGCAGATCACGGCGGTCGACGGCGTCACGTTGCAGATCGATCAGGGAGATGTCTACGGCATCATCGGATACTCCGGCGCAGGCAAGTCGACGCTCGTGCGTCTCATCAATGCTCTGGAGCCTGCCTCCGAGGGGCGGATCACTGTCGATGGCGTGGAGATCACGGCTCTCGCGGAGCGCGAGCTGCGCCGGGTGCGCAGTGGAATCGGAATGATCTTCCAGCAGTTCAACCTCTTCTCGTCGAAGAGCGTGCGGGCGAACGTCGCGTATCCCCTCAAGCTGGCCGGGTGGTCGAAGCCCGACATCGAGGCGCGTGTCACCGAGCTGCTCAGCTTCGTGGGGTTGAGCGACAAGGCGCGCTCATACCCCGAGCAGCTCTCCGGCGGTCAGAAGCAGCGTGTGGGCATCGCCAGAGCCCTCGCCACGAGGCCGGCCATCCTCCTCGCAGACGAGGCGACCAGCGCGCTCGACCCGGAGACCACGCACGAGGTGCTGGCACTGCTCAAGAAGGTGAACGAGGAACAGGGCGTGACGATCGTCGTGATCACGCATGAGATGGATGTCATCCAGACGATTGCGACGAAGGTCGCCGTCATGGACCGCGGTCGCGTCATCGAGCACGGCGACGTGTTCGAGGTCTTCTCCAACCCACAGCACGCCGCTTCGCAGCGGTTCGTCGGCACGGTCGTGAAGGGGGTGCCCTCTCCGTCTGAACGGGCGGTGCTCCGTGAACGTCACGATGGACGCCTCGTGACGTTCTCGTTCCGTGACGGCGGTCCGTCCCAGGCGCAGGTCTTTCTCCAGCTCGCCGACGCGGGACTGGAATTCGAGCTCGTGTTCGGGGGCATCAACGACATCCGCGGGCGTGCCTTCGGACACCTCACTCTCGCGATCCGCGGTGAGGACGGTGTCATCGAGCAGACGCTCGCGAGCATCGCCCCACATGTCGACGTGTCCGACATCGACAGCGAGGAGGTGCGCTGATGGATCGTCTCATCGAGCTGGGGCCCGAGTTCTGGACGGCTGCTGTCGAGACTCTCTACATGGTCTCTCTCACGCTGGTGCTGGGCGGCCTGCTGGGCGGTCTGATCGGCGTCGGTCTGTACCTCACCAGGCCGGGAGGGATGCTGCAGAATCGGGCGGTCTCCGCAGTCCTGAACCTCTTCATCAACTTCTTCCGCCCCATCCCGTTCGTGATCCTCATCACGGTGCTGATCCCGTTCTCGCGTTTCATCGTGGGCAGCGGCATCGGCACGAACGCCGCGATCGTGGCGCTCGTCGTGGCCTCGATGTTCGCGATCGGCCGCATCGTCGAACAGCATCTCGTCGGGGTCTCACCCGGAGTGATCGAAGCCGCACGCGCCATGGGGGCCGGCCCCTGGCGGACGCTCTTCACGGTCGTGATCCCGGAGGCCCTGGGGCCGCTCATCCTCGGGTACACGTTCGTCATCGTCGCCCTCATCGACATGACCGCGATGGCGGGTTACATCGGTGCAGGCGGTCTCGGAAACTTCGCACTGACCTACGGACGTCGTCAGTTCGAGCCCGTGGTGATGTGGGCGGCCGTGCTGCTCATCGTCGTCTTCGTGCACGTGGCGCAGACGCTCGGAACCCGCCTGGCCCGCAAGGTCATGCGCCGCTGACGGGGCTCTCGACCGGGTTCTCGTCGGCAGGCGCCTCCTGCAGGGTGCGACGAGTGGTGAACACCCGCTCCGTCCCGCTCAGCGGATCGATGAAGCGCAGTTCACGAGCGAGCAGCTGCAGCGGGCGGTCGAAGTCGTCGGGCAGGTCGTCGAGCAGCTCCGGGTAGAACCGGTCGTTCAGGATGCCGATGCCGAGGGCGGCCAGGTGCACGCGCAGCTGGTGCATCTTGCCGCTGTGCGGGCGGAGCAGCGTATGCACCACGCGATCGTCGCTGCCGATCAGCGCGATCAGCGTCTCGGCGTTCGGCTCCCTGGCATCGTCGACCTGCACACGCACCTGGGCGCGGGGCTTCTCGATGTGGTTGCGGTAGACGAGCGGGAACGAGGGGAGCTCGCCGTGATCGGGGAGCTCCGACACCGCCTCGTACACCTTCTGCACCTGCCGCTTCTCGAACATCAGCTGGTAGGCGCCGCGGGTCGCCGGTCGTGTCGAGAACATCAGCAGGCCGGCGGTCGCGCGATCCAGGCGGTGGATCGGCGCCAGGTCGGGATTGTCGAGGAGGTTGCGCAGGCGCACCAGCGCCGAGTTCTGCAGGAACTTGCCGCCGGGAGTCGTGGGCAGGAAATGCGGCTTGTCGACGACCACGAGATGCTCGTCCTGGTGCAGGACCTCGATCTCGAAGGGGATCCGCGTCTCGACGGCGGGTTCGCGGTAGTACCAGACGAATTCGACGCTGCCGAGCGGGGCGTCGCGCGGGACGGGGGAGCCGTCGGCCCGCACGATCTCGCCGCGGTCGAACCGCTGGAGAAGACGCTCGGGGTCGAGGTGGAAGAAGCGCTCGACCATGTAGGCGGCGACGGTGGGCCACGAGCCGGAGAGGGGCACGTGCAATCGTGTGGCTCCCACGCCGTCACGCACGGGGAGGGGGGAGGGCATGCCCATCAGATGCGGCCGGTCACGAGTCGAAGCTCAGGCTCAGCTTGCGCAGCAGCCCCGCGAGGCGATCCCGATCCGAGCGCGAGAGGGCCCGCAGCAGGTCGGCCTCCACATCGACGAGACGAGTGATGGCGGCATCCACGCGGATGCGCCCATCGTCGGTGAGCGTCACCAGCACGCTGCGCCCGTCGCCGGGGTCGGCCTCGCGGCGCACGAAGCGGCGGCCGACAAGACGGTCGATCCGGTTGGTCATCGTGCCGCTCGAGACCAGAGTCTGCTGCAGCAACTGCTTGGGGGAGAGCTGGAACGGCGCCCCTGCTCGGCGCAACGCCGAGAGCACATCCCATTCCCAGTGCTCCAGGTCGCTGCGGCGGAACACGTCGCGTCGGGCACGGTCGAGGTGGCGCGACAGCCGGTCCATCCGCGACAGCACCTCGAGCGGGGAGAAGTCGAGGTCGGGGCGCTGGGTGTTCCACGCGCCGACGATCCGGTCGACCTCATCCACCTCGCTCATCCGCCCATTATCGCGTGTGCGGCTCGGGGATCAGGACGCCGCCGGCAGGTCGATCGTCATGAAGGTGCTGTGCGGGTCGAGGACATAACCGCCGAACGGGCCGCATTCGTGGAAGCCGGCGGCGGAGTAGAGGGCGCGCGCCGGGGCGAAGAACTCGGCGCTCCCGGTCTCGAGCGAGACACGGCTGATGCCGCGCGCCTCGGCATCCTCCAGCAGGAAGGCGAGCATGGTGCGTCCGAGACCGCGCCCGCGCAGCGCGGGGTCGGTGCGCATCGACTTGATCTCCTCGTGCCCTTCCGCCACCGTCGCCAGGGCGCCGGTGGCGACGGGGCGGCCGTCGAGGTGCCCGGCGAACAGCCGCACTCCCGGGGCGAGCAGACGCTCGAACACCAGGGCATGACGGCTCTCCGGTGGAGCCGTGTGCTCCAACTCCGCATGATGGGCGATCAGGAACTCGGCGAGGGCGGGGTCTGCGGTCTCCACCCGTTCGATCACGATGCTCATGACGCCAGCATCCCAGAGCGGTGTTTCGGGTGGATGACGCACGGGGTGTCAGCGGAACCGGGGCCGGGGCATGGCAGACTTGATGCCGCGGCGCCCTCGTGGGCGGCGCGGTCCGCCGTGGTGTAATGGCAGCACGACAGCCTTTGGAGCTGTGAGGTCTAGGTTCGAGTCCTGGCGGCGGAGCATGACTGGGAACAATCTCGCCATCATCGTCCTCGCCGCAGGCCAGGGCACTCGCATGAAGTCGCGCCTGCCGAAGGTGCTGCATCCGATCAGCGGACGTCCACTGGTGGGGCACGTGCTCACCACCGCGGGGCGGCTGCAGGCCGCGCACGTCGAGGTCGTCGTCCGTCACGAGCGCGACCAGGTGGTCGCGGCGCTCGCGGTCGATTACCCCGATGCGGTCTTCGTCGACCAGGACGACATCCCCGGAACCGGTCGTGCGGTGCAGGTGGCCGTCGATGCCCTCCCCGCCGACTTCGACGGCGACGTGCTCGTGCTCTCCGGCGACTGTCCACTCGCCGATGCCGACACCCTCTCCGCCTTCCTCGCAGAGCACCGCGCCTCGGGCGCGCCGGCCACGCTGATGACCGCACTGGTCGACGATCCGACCGGCTACGGACGCGTCGTGCGCGATGCCGACGGTGGGGTCGACCGCATCGTGGAGCAGAAGGATGCGAACGAGGAAGAGGCCGCCGTCCGCGAGATCAATGCCGGGATGTACGTGTTCCGCGCCGCGACGCTGCGGGCGTACCTGCCCCAGCTGAGTCTCGACAATGCCCAGCGTGAGATGTATCTGACCGATGTGCCGGGATTGCTCCGTCGCGACGGCGACCGTGTCGCGGCATCGGTGGTGTCCGATGTCACGGTCACCTATGGAGTCAACGACCGCGCGCAGCTCGCTCTGGTCGGGCGCCTGCTCAACCAGCGGATCGTGCGTCGCTGGCAGCTCGAGGGCGTGACCGTGATCGACCCCGCCACCACCTGGATCGACGACGACGCGAAGCTCGCACCCGACGTCACGATCCTCCCGAACACGCAGATCCTCCGCGCCACGGTGATCGCCTCCGGTGCCGTCATCGGTCCGGACACGACACTCGTGGACTGCGAGGTCGGGGAGGACGCGATCGTCCGCCGCACCGATGCCACGCTGGCCGTGATCGGTGCCGAGGCGACGGTCGGCCCGTTCTCGTTCCTCCGCCCCGGCACGATCCTCGGAGTCCGGGGCAAGATCGGCGCCTACGTCGAGACCAAGAACGCCGAGATCGGCGAGGGCAGCAAGGTTCCGCACCTCTCCTACGTGGGCGATGCGACGATCGGCCGCGGGGTGAACCTGGGCGCGAGCACCATCACGGCGAACTACGACGACGTCAACAAGCACCGCACCGAGATCGGTGACGAGGTGCACACCGGGTCGCACACGGTGCTCGTCGCGCCCGTTAGGCTGGGAGCCGGTGCGAAGACCGGTGCAGGCGCCGTCGTCCGCAAGGACGTCCCCGCCGGCGCGCTGGCCATGAGCGTCGCCCCCCAGCGCAACATCGAGGGCTGGGTCGAGAAGAACAGAGCAGGGACGGGCGCGGCGGATGCTGCGTCCCGCGAGAATTCGGCGGAATAGGCGGACATGGCGCGCAAGAAGAAGACGGTCGATCTGGATCGCGACAACGGCGTGGCCCCCGGGATCATCGCGAAGACCAAGAAGCGGCTCGTCGTCGCCGGTGGACGTTCGCATCCCGAACTCACCGCAGCGGTCGCCGAGGCCCTCGGCACCGAGATCGCACCGGTCGAGCACCGGACGTTCGCCTCGGGCGAGATCTACGCCCGCTTCGAGGTGTCGATCCGCGGTGTGGATCTCTTCCTGATCCAGACCTTCGGCGAGCCGGTCAACGAGTGGCTCATGGAGACGCTCATCATGATCGACGCCGCCAAGCGCGCGTCGGCCAAGCGCATCACCGTCGTCGCGCCGTACTATCCGTATTCGCGTCAAGACAAGAAGGGCCGCGGTCGTGAGCCGATCAGCGCCCGTCTCGTCGCCGACCTGCTGAAGACCGCGGGCGCCGACCGGGTCATGAGCGTCGATCTGCACGCCGCGCAGATCCAGGGCTTCTTCGACGGTCCCGTCGACCACCTGTTCGCCAAGCCCGTGCTCCTGGACTACTTCGAGCGCACGCTGTCGCCCGAAGACCGTGAGATCCTCACCGTCGTCTCGCCCGACATGGGCCGCGTGCGCGTCGCCGACACCTGGTCGGACAGCCTCGGTGCACCGCTGGCGATCATCCACAAGCGGCGCGACCCGAAGGTCGCGAACCAGGTCTCCGTGCACGAGATCGTCGGTGCCGTCGACGGCCGCACCTGTCTCCTCGTCGACGACATGATCGACACCGGTGGCACGATCGTCAAGGCCGCCCAGGCGCTCAAGGCGAACGGCGCCCACCGCGTCATCGTCGCAGCGACGCACGCGATCTTCAGTGACCCGGCGTCCGATCGGCTGCAGGACTCGTCCATCGACGAGGTCGTCATCACCGACACGATCCCGCTCACCGAGTCGCGTCGCTGGGACAAGCTGACCATCCTCCCGATCGCCCCGCTGCTGGCGCGCGCGATCCACGAGGTGTTCGAAGACGGCTCGGTGACGAGCATGTTCGGCGGCGACGCGTAACGCATCGTCACGGCACAGCCCGCGCATAGCCGGGGTGCTTACGGTCGAATGGCCGACGAGCGCGTCGGCCGACACCGAGCCGGGAGGACCACCATGATCCGCACGACCGTACCGACCTCTGTCCGCAAGGGAACCGCACTCCTCGGGATCGCGGGACTCTTCGTCCTCGCCGGATGCTCCGGAAACGCCGACGCCGAGGCGCCCGCCGACAACAGCAGCACCCCGGACGCCGGTTCCTCCTCGTCCTCCGGTGGCGACTCCACGGGAACCTACGCCGACGGCACCTACACCGCCGAGGGGTCGTACCAGACGCCCGAGACGGTGGAGCAGATCTCCGTCACCCTGACCCTCGCCGACGGCGTCGTGACCGATGTCGAGGTGACCGGCGACCCGCAGGCCCCAGAGAGCAAGCAGTACCAGGGGCAGTTCATCGACGGGATCGCCGAGCAGGTCGACGGCAAGGCTCTCGACGACCTGAACGTCAGCCGCGTCGCCGGCTCGTCGCTCACCAGCGGTGGGTTCAACAAGGCCGTCGAGGCGATCAAGGAGCAGGCCGCCGCCTAGGCGCCTGATCCACCATGGCCAGTTGGCGTTTCGAGGCCATCGGGACGCAGTGGGAGATCGAGACGACGGAACCCCTGCCGGAGTCGGCACGCGCCGCGGTGACAGCGGAGATCGACCGCTTCGACCGCGAGTGGTCCCGATTCCGTGCAGATTCGGAGGTCGTGCGCCTCGGACGTGAGGGGGGCGGCTTCGCCTCCGCCGATGCCCGGCCGATGCTCGACGCGTACCGTGGGCTCTCCGCCGCGACCGGAGGCGCCGTCAACCCGCTCGTCGCGGACAGCCTCGCCGCGCTCGGGTACGACGCCGACTACTCCCTCGTGCCGGGCGATCCCGTGCGCGCACCGGGGGCCTGGGAACAGGATGTGTCCTGGACGGATACCGATGTCACGGCCTCGGCGCCTGCCCTGATCGATGTCGGCGCGCTCGGCAAAGGGCGTCTCGTGGACCTCGTGGCGGCGGCGTTGGCCGCGGTGCCCGGAGACCTCGTGGTCGACGCCGGTGGTGACATCCGGGTCCGCGGCTCCGGTGTGCGCATCGGCCTCGAGCACCCGTACGATCCGACGAAGGCGATCGGGGTCGTCGATGTGCACGACCAGGCGCTGTGCGCCTCGGCGATCAACCGGAGGGCGTGGGGGAGCGGGCTGCATCATGTGCTGGATGCCCGCACCGGGATGCCCGTGCGCACGTGGGCCGCGACCTGGGCATGGGCGCCGGAGACGATGACGGCCGACGCCGTGGCGACGGCTCTCTTCTTCGACGGCGGTGTCGAGCTCGCAGCGATGTGGAACGTCGAGTGGGTGCGCATGAGCACCGACGGGCGCGTGCAGCGCTCACCCGGATGCCCGGCCGAACTGTTCGTCACCGCGGGGCCGTCGCACCCCTCAGGTCGGAATTAGGGAAGAGTGGAGACGTGATCACCTCATTCGCCGCCGCACGACAGCGGGTCCTCGCGGTGCTGGGATCGTTGTCGATGTACCGCCTCGTGCTGTTCGCGCTCGTCGCTCTCGCGGTCATCGCCTTCGTCCTGTCGCTCTTCGGCGTGATCGTCTCGCCGACCCCGCTCGAGCTCGTGGCCTCGTTCCTCGTGCTCGCGGTCGTCATCTCCGCCGTCGACGCGGTGGCGCAGCGCATCCTCCGGCTGCCCTGGCGCGTCGAATCGTCACTGGTGACCGCACTCATCCTCCTGTTCGTCCTCCGGCCGGGCATCGAGCCTGGCGCGCTCCTCGGCCTCGCCCTCGCCGGTGCCGTCGCGAGCGTCTCGAAGTATCTGATCGCATGGCGTGGGCGGCACATCTTCAACCCCGCCGCGTTCGGGGCGGCCGTGGTCTCGATCCTCGGCGCTTTCGGAGCGTTCGAGTGGCTGGGGACCTCGTCGTCGTGGTGGGTCGGCACGCCGGTGCTCACGATCCCCGTGGCGGTGCTGGGCCTCGCCGTGCTGTGGCGCACCGAGAAGATCCGGATCGTGCTCGTGTTCCTGCTCGTCGCCGTCGCCACGTCGGTCGTGCGTCAGATGGTGCAGGCCACAGAGTTCGACATCACGTTCGACATCGTGGCCGCACTGCAGTTCGCGGTGCTGCAGTCGCCTTTCCTGTTCCTCGGGGCGTTCATGCTCTCGGAGCCGCTGACCCTCCCGCCGCGCCGTCGGCAACAGCTCGTCGTGGCCGTCGTGGTGGGTCTGCTCGCGGGGTGGCCGATCTCGGTGGCCGGGCTGTTCACCCTCGGTCAGGAGCGTGCGCTGCTGATCGGCAACCTGGTGGCGTTCGCGTTCGCCCTGCGCGGTTCTGTGCGGCTCGTGCTCGAGCGGCGTGAGTTCGTCACCCCGACCGCGCAGGAGCTGACGTTCCGTGCCAAGGGGCGCGTGCGCTTCCTTCCGGGGCAGTACCTCGAGCTCGACGTTCCGCATCATCGCCCCGACGCCCGCGGAACCCGGCGGGAGTTCAGCATCGTGTCGGCACCGGCCGATCTTCCGACGTTGCGCATCGCGTACAAGAACGGCGACCAGAAGCATCCGTCGAGCTACAAGCGCGCTCTCGCCGCCGCAGAGCCGGGGGCGACCTTCGCGGTGACCGGCACCTGGGGGGATTTCATCCTTCCTCGCGGAGACCAGCCGGTGCTCATGGTCGCGGCCGGCATCGGGGTGACACCGTTCGTCTCGCAGCTGCGGCAGTTGCAGGCGACCGGTCAGCGCCGCGATGTGGTGCTCGTGTACGTCGCGTCCGACGCCTCCGAACTCGCCTTCCGCGATGAGCTCGCCGCGACGGGGGTGCCCACCGTGGTGTTCACACGTGACGAGCCTGGCGACCTACCCGCGCACTGGTCCTGGGCGCGAGGCGCACGTCTGGATGCGGAGACCCTGGAGCGCGCCGTCGCCGACCTGGCCATGCGTCATGCGTTCATCTCGGGCCCGCCGCGGCTCATCGCCGACCTCGCCCCTGCCCTGCAGAAGGCCCGCAGCCTCACCACCGACGCGTTCGCCGGATACTGAGTCGACCGACCCGTCGGGTCAGGCCTCGGCGGTGTCGTCGTCGGCTGCCGCCGGGTTACGCGGGATGCGGACGGTGAAAGTCGTGTCACCGGGTTCGCTGGTGACGGTGATGAAGCCATGGTGCCCTTCGACGATGGCCTTCGCGATCGCGAGTCCGAGGCCCGTGCCGCCGGTCTGCCGGGCCCGCGAGCTGTCTCCACGGGCGAAACGGGCGAACAGCTCGTCACGGATGGCGGGATCGATGCCCGGACCGTCGTCGTGCACGCGCAGCACGGCATCCTCACCCTCCTGCGCGACGCTCAGTGTCACGGTCGTGCCGGCTGGCGTGTGGGTGCGGGCGTTCGCGAGCAGGTTCGCGACGACCTGATGCATGCGTCCGGCATCTCCCACGATCGTGACGGGTTCGTCGGGCACGTCGATGTTCCAGTGGTGGTCGGCCGCGGTCGGGCGTGCGTCCGAGAGGCCTTCGAGGGCCAGCTGGGTCAGGTCGACCGTGCCGTAGACGAGTTCCTGGCCTTCGTCGAGTCGGGCCAGCAGCAGCAGGTCCTCGACGAGGCGGGTCATCCGCAGCGACTGGGCCTGGATGCGCTCCAACGACGACGTCGTGCCCTCGATGACCTCGGGACGCTCCGCCTGCGCGTTCGACTGGCGCAGCGCGCGCAGCGACAACTCCGAGTATCCACGGATGGAGGCGAGCGGGGTGCGCAGCTCGTGGCTGGCGTCGGCGACGAAGCGCCGCATCCGCTCCTCGTTCTTCTGGCGGGAGGCGAGCGAGGTGTTCACATGATCGAGCAGCTTGTTCAGGGAGGCGCCGACGATCCCGGTCTCGGTGCGCGGATCCGCCTCGGACGCCGGCACGCGCTCGGTGATCGTTACCTCGCCGCGATCGAGCTGCTGGTTGGCGACCCTGGTCGCGGTCATCGCGACAGCACGCAGCGGTCGCAGACTCACTCTGATCGTGATCGCAGTGGTCAGCGCCAGCAGGATGAGCCCGCCGATGGTCGCGAGGGCGATGACGGTGAGCAGTTGCGTGAGCTGGTTCTGGATCTCGTCACGGGGGAGTCCGGTGACAACCACGACGCCCGTGCTCGCAGGGTTTGCGACGACCCGGTAGGAACCGAGCCCCGCGAGCGAGACGGTCGCCGGCGTGCCGCTGCCCAGAGCGCTGATGAGTTCGTGCAGCTGATCCGCTGTGAGAGCCTGGGATGTTCCGCCGAGGTCGCCGTTCGAGTTGTCGAAGGCGATTCCGGTTGCCCCGGTGACAGGACTCGCGACGGCGAACAGCAGGCCGGGAATCTGCGGGTTGCCGCCCTTGAGGATGTTGTCGACCGTGGCTCGTTCAGCCGGGACCTGTTGGACGAGCTGCTTCGTGATGCCCGCGGCATAGCTCTCGACCTTCTCGTCGAGCTGCCGCTCCAACGTGCTGCCCAGCGTCGCGCTGGTGATGACGGCGACGATGATGAGGATCAGCGAGACGAACCCGATCACGGCGGTCATCAGCCGTGTCTGCAGGCTCATCGGCCGCCTCATCACCGTCGCAGAACTCACTGCGGAGCCTTGATCATGTAGCCGACGCCCCGGACGGTATGCAGCAAGGGGGTGCGTCCGGCATCGATCTTCTTGCGCAGGTAGGAGATGTACAGCTCGACGACCGACGACTTGCCGCCGAAGTCGTAGCTCCACACCCGGTCGAGGATCTGCGCCTTCGAGAGCACACGGCGTTCGTTCCGCATCAGATAACGCAGCAACTCGAACTCGGTCGCGGTGAGCTCGATCTCGGTGCCGTCGCGCACGACCTCGTGGCTGTCCTCGTTCAGGGTGAGGTCGGCGACGCGCAGGATCGACTGCCCGTCGTCGGCCGTGGCGTGACCGGTGCGCCGGATGATCGCGCGCAGACGGGCGATCACCTCTTCCAGGCTGAACGGCTTCGTGACGTAGTCGTCGCCGCCCGCGGTGAGCCCGGCGACGCGATCGCCCACGGCGTCCTTCGCGGTGAGGAAGAGCACCGGGACGAGGTTGCCGGACTCGCGGAGCCGCTTGAGCACGGACATCCCGTCGAGATCGGGCATCATGATGTCGAGCACCAGTGCGTCGGGCTCGAACTCGCGCGCCACCTGGAGGGCTTCCATCCCGGACGAGGCCGTGCGCACCTCCCAACCCTCCATGCGCAGGGCCATGGCGAGGAGATCGGTGAGCATCTGCTCGTCGTCGACGGCGAGGATGCGCAGGGGGGAGCCGTCGGGGCGGCGCAGTTCGGGCAGGTCGCTGGTCATGTCCCTATTCTGCGGAATCTCCTATGCGATTTCTATGGAGAATGCTATGTGTTCTCTGAGAGATGCCGCGTCGGCGAGGAGATGACATACTCACGCGATGCGCTCGTCGGGAAGCGCGAGGAAATCCATGCCGTCCTGCAGGGCGAGTCGGTCGGACAGGACGCCGACCGGTCCGTCGAGGTGACCGCCTGCGCGCACCCCGAGCCTCTTCGGGCCCGACAGCGCGTGATAGACCGCGAACTGCCCGCGCGGGTCCACTGCGGGGTCGAGCACCGCCGCGCTGACGTGCACGGGTATGCGCAGGCGCCGTGCGGCGGTCGCCGCATCGAAGTAGTCGAGCACCGGCCGCACCTCCGGGTGATGACGGAGGTGCTGGCGAACGGCCTCTCCGCTCCCGGTGCAGTGCCGCGAGAGGCGCACATCGTGGTTCCCGAAGCTCGGCACGTCGAGAGCTGCACGGCGGAACCGGGTATCCCAGGGGAGCGCCAGGGCTCCGATGCCGCCGCCGAAGCTGCCGCCGCTGAAGTCGAGAGCTGTCGCCGCCGACGGCGCCATCTCGAGGAGGACCGTCGCTGCCCGCCAGATGTCGGCTGCGCTGAACCGATGCGAGTACGTGTCGCGGTGTGCGATTCCGGCCAGCACGTGTTCGTCGGGCGAGGCGGGGAAGCGGCTGGCGGTGCCGACGTGCGTCCCGGGGGCGACGGGGAAGATCGCCGCGGTGCCGGCGGGCACCCGTTCGATGTCCGGTCCGGTCCGACCGCCGTATCCATGTCCGACGACGAGGCTGCTGTGGACGTCGGTGGTGGCGTGCGGCAGCATCACGAAGGCGGTGGCGTCTTCCCCGGCCGAGGAGCGGAAGCGGATCTCCGTCACACCATGCGTCGCGGTCGCGGGGTGCTCCAGTGCGACCTCCCACGCCACCGGTCCGACGCCGAACTCCTGGAACGTCGCCTGCCAGAAGTCGTCGAAGTCGTCGGGCTCGTCCGGCGATGCGAGCGGTGTGAGCAGGGCGCCCAGCGAGTACTCGGTCATCTCCTCGGGAGGGTTGTGGGTCACCGCGGGCGTCCTTTCCGGATGGTCTGCCTCGATGACGCTACCGGCGCCGACAGGGGGAGGAGCGCGCGTGATCGGCGAGGCGGATCCATTGACATGATCGCATATGAATTGCAGTATGTGCATCATGGATTCAATAGCTGGCAACGGAGCCGAAGACAATCCCCTGCTGTGGAGCCGCCGCTCCGTGCTGCGCATGCTCGTGATCGCCGGTGTGCTTCCTCCGGTGCTGGGCTCGCCCTACGGCTCGGCCCCCGCCGCAGCGACAGAACTCACGACGTCGGGCGGGGTCTACGCCGATGCCCTCCGCCGCCTGGACAAACCGAACCTGGCGTTCACGCAGGTCGCGCAATTGGTCGGGGACGACCACCGCATGACGTTCTTCCAGGCCACCTGGGACGGCGGGGCGACCATCGTGCGCGATCTCGAGGTCAAGCGCAACGGCGGCTGGCTGGCGATCACCGATCCCGCCCACCGGTTCGACGAGCAGTGGCTGGTGCTGGAGGGGACGCTGCCGTCGGGGAGCGCGCCGGAGCTGTACGGACCGCTCACGCCCAGCTGGCTCGGATTCACCTCGTTCCAGGTGCTCGGGCCGCAGGCGATCGAGCTGACCACGAGCACCGACGACGTCGACCTGGTCGTGCGGTGGCGTCTGGAGGGCAGCCATCCTGAAGCGCACTATGTGGTGACGGCCAAGACTGCGGGGGACTACATCGTCGGCTATCAGAGCCAGGACACGAAGTCGCTCGACGACCTCGACGAGGTGCTGTGCGGTTCGTACCAGCACGCTCTCTCGGTGCTCGACGGTTCCGCGCCCCTGGGAGCGTGGGAGCTCTTCGCCCCGATGGCGCTGACGCAGTATTCCGTGGGCGACGTCGCCGTCACCTCGGGTGTGTACCTGCCGTCGGAGGTGGCCGAGTTCGTGCACGAACGGCAGCTCATGTCGGATCGGCAGCCGTACGGCATGAGCCTGCGCAACGACAGCCTTGACATCGTGCCGTCCATGTACTCGCCGCAGCCCGGGCTGCGCACGGCCATGACCGTCGGACAGCAGCGCGGCTTCGCCTTCGGCATCGCCGCTCGAGCCGACACCGTGTACGGCACGTACACGCAACTGTGCCGGAACGAGTACGGCCTCACCGCGTATCGGCGCAATGTGTACGACCGTTCGCTGACCGACGCGGTGCACGCGATGACCGCCCTGATCGCGGTCGAGCCGAGCGGCGACGATTCCCTCGACTACGTGCCGTCGTACTCGGGCTGGTGGAACCGCGCCAAGGGATTCGTCGACGTCGAGAACGAGGATGCGGTCCGCACGGCGGCCAGCGGAGTCGTGCTCGCCGCGCACTACCTGACCGGGGCCGACGACAGCACGCTCTACGACCGTCGTGCGCGTCCGCTCGTGGAGTACCAGCTCTCCCGCAAGGGCATCGGGCACACGCCGATGATCGGCAGCCCGGTGTACAACGACAAGACGCAGTACCGGATCGGGAAGATTCCCACCGATGCCGTGAACCTCGCGTCGCTCTACCAGCTCACGCACGGCCGCAACGCCGGCATCCAGCGGCTTGCGGTGCAGGCGACCAAGGCGGGCGTGGTCGGGCAGAGTAGGGCGCCGTTCTCGAACGCGCTGGCGACCTACCGCGTCACGGGGGATCCCGCCTATCTGGCGGAGGCGACGCTGATCGCCCGGAGGTATGCGCAGGAGCAGATCCTCACGCCGTATCGCAGCAACGGCCAACCGCCGGGAGGCTTCGCCTACAGCTTCTCGAAGTACTGGGTCGACCTTCTGGAGATGTTCGAGGCGACGGGCGAGACCGAGTTCCTCGACGGGGCATATCGCGAGGTGCAACGGTTCATCACGCAGACGGCGGTGCGCCCGGTTCCCGACACGAACGTCACGGTCCCGGTCGGAGCCGTCATCAAGCAGCAGTACGACTGGGAGTCGCGTTCGTCGCTCCCGTCGTACCCGACGACGAACGTTCCGACGGAGACGGTGCCGGCCTGGTACGTCTCGCCCTCCGGCCTGACGTTCGAGGCGCTGTCGTCGTTCAAGCTCGGTGTCAGCACGTTGACCAACCCGGGCGGCGGCTACGTGTTCAACCCGTGCTGGGCCGGAGCTCTGCTGCGCCTGGCACATCACACCGGAGACGAGCTGCTCGCTGACATCGCGCACAACATGGTGATCGGACGGTTCACCACGTATCCCGGCTACTACGGGCGGCAGTTCCAGGTCGCGCACATGAAGCCCGACTTCGCGACGAGCGGTCCGGTGGGGATCACGGGCTACTACTTCCACCACGCGCCGGCCCAGCTCGGACTCGCGATGGACTACCTGATCAGTGAGAGCTTCTACCGCAGCGCCGGCGCGATCGAGTTCCCGCACGTGTTCGAGGCCGACTTCGCCTACTTCAAGTTCTTCGCCTACGGTCATGCGCCGGGAACGTTCTTCGGCGAGGACGGCGTGTGGCCGTACTTCCCCGAGGGGCTCATCGGGGTCGACAACCCTCTGGTCAACTGGATCGGCGGCGTCGGCAACGGTGCCCTGTACGTGAGCCTCACCAACTCCGCGGGCACCGCGCAGCAGGTGGTCGTCGACCTCTCCACTGATCTCACCGGCCTGCCCCGCAGCTCGTCGACCGCGGTCGAGGTGGTCGCCGCGAACGGCGCCCGCTCGACCTCGGCGGCCCAGAACGGTCGCATCACCGTCACGGTGCCCGCACGCGGACTGCTGGCCCTGGTGGTGCGGAACGTCACGGTGCAGCGGCCGGGGCTGCCGTTCGATGACGTCGTCGATCACGGGCGCGACAGCTTCCACGAGCTCGACTCCGATCCCGCCACCGAGTACGGGGTCGCGCGCGGGATGCTTCTGGTGCGTCCCGACGGGCAGGGGTACGACGCCTACGTGCAGATCGACACCGAGCAGCAGGCCACGCTGTCGTACCGCATCGGTGCGCAGGCGGTGCAGCAGGCTCCGCAGAAGGCGTACCCGTTCGAGTGGACGATCCCCGTCGACGACCTCACCAAGACGTTCCGGTACACGATCACCTCCGGGGGCACGACCACGCCCGAGGTCACCCTCCAGCTGCCGTCGCGGATCAGCGGGGCCAACCCCGGGCTGGCGGGCGATGTGATCGCGCAGGCGACCGGAACCGCCGGAGACCGGGTTCCCTTGATCATCGAAGTGCGCAATGCGACCGACGACCCCGTCACCGGCACCGTGGCTGTGACCCTGCCGTCTGGCTGGAGCCTCGACGGTGTCGTCCCGGCGATCTCCGTTCCCGCGCAGGGCTCCGCGCGGGTCGAGTCCGCGGCCGTCATCGCGACCGCAGCGGCGCTCGGCGAGGTCGAGGTGAAGGCGAAGCTGACGGTCACGGGCGAGGACCCCGTGACGCTGCGCCCCGCCGCGATCGAGGTGATCGACCGTCGCCGCCTGGTGTCGCTCACCTCGGACGTCGAGATCGTCAGCGGTCCCGGCGCGGTCGCGAAGCTGACGGCACTCGTCATCAACACCGGGGTCACCCCGCTGCAGGGCACCCTCGCGCTCTACGGCCTCACCGGGTGGAGCGTCGGACAGCAGAGTGCGACGATCACGGTGCCGCCGAGGTCGGATCTGACTCACACCTGGACGGTGACGGCAGGGGCCGGCGTCGCGCCGGGATCGTCGACCCGATTCGAGGCACGCCTGGACCAGACTCTGCGACGCGGAGTGCTCGTGCGCGTCGCCGACGAGGGCGTGATCGCACACACGCAGTCGCCGTGGCCGGGCTACCTGGAATCGGGCAACTGGTATCCCAGTGGACTCTCCGGCTGGAACGGCACGCGCACGCGCTACAGCGACTCCGACTCCGTGGGCAGCACCGTGACGTGGAACGTCGACCTTCCGCAGGCGGGGCTCTACCGCGTCTCGGTCTGGTACCCGACGAACCCCACGACCACGACCGCGGCCGCCTACGTCGTCGAGCATCAGAACGGCAGCTCCGAGGTGATCGTGGATCAGACCCAGGGCGCGGCAGCGTGGCGATCGCTGGGTTCGTTCCGCTACGCGGCCGGTGCGACCGGAACAGTGCGGCTCGAGGTCCGCAACACCAGCATCCACCGCGTCAGCGCGGCGCAGTTCGTGCGCATCGGGGACTGACATGACGAAAGGGGTGGG
>NZ_ATAO01000100.1 GCF_000455825.1 Microbacterium maritypicum MF109 | reverse complement strand
CCGCCGCCGCCCACACTGGCGGTGACCGGTGGAGTGCTTTCGGCCGGTCTGCTGCTGGGGGGACTGATGCTCTTCGCTGGAGGGATGCTCCTCCCCGCCATCCGCCGTCGTCGACAGCCGCAGGAGTAGCGCAACCGACAGTGCCCCGACGAGCTCTTATGCTCGTCGGGGCACTGTCATGGTCGGCGTAGATCGGCCGAGCGTGCGCGTCAGCTGCGCGTCACGGTGAAGCCGGTACCCCGCACCCGCA
>NZ_ATAO01000099.1 GCF_000455825.1 Microbacterium maritypicum MF109 | reverse complement strand
GTACCTGGCCGAGACCGACGGCACGATGCTCGTCGAAGACGGCAAGTCCACGTTCGACTCGGATGCCGGGCGCACCGTCTCGGAGTTCTGGAAGACCTTCTACGACGAGAAGCTGTCGCCGAACGAGGCGTCGACCGACGACGCGATGTCGGCAGGTACCACTGCCATGCAGCTCGCCGGCCCCTGGGCGATCCCCTCCTACGCCGACACCGTCGACGTAGGCTTCATGCCGGTGCCCACCAGCGACGGCCGAGAGACTCCGACGACCTTCGCCGACTCGAAGAGCGTGTCGATGTTCACGGCCTGCAAGAACCAGGGCACCGCGTGGGAGTTCCTGAAGTTCTCCACCA
>NZ_ATAO01000098.1 GCF_000455825.1 Microbacterium maritypicum MF109 | reverse complement strand
ACCAGGGGGACGCTCCCGGACTCCGTCGGCGGCGGCGGGTGCCGGGGCTCTGCGGCTCCGGCACCCGCTCCGCCGTCTCGACCGCGCGCGGCGCGATGACGGTCATGCGGTCACTCCTGCTCGGCGTCCAGTGCCGCCTGCATCTGGTCGGCGAGATCCTGGAGGCCGTCCTTCGGGGACACCGCGCCCGACCACACCTGCGAGAGCACCTCGCTCTCGATGCTCGTCCAGGCGGAGGTGTTCTTCGAGGCCGGGTACGGCACGGCGTTCTCGAGCGCGTCGATGTAGACCTGAAGGTCGTA
>NZ_ATAO01000097.1 GCF_000455825.1 Microbacterium maritypicum MF109 | reverse complement strand
CCCAGGGGATTCGTCGGCTACTGTGAGCAAAGTCTCAGCTTCCGGTGACGCTGAGAAAACGGAGGGCGACCCCATGCGGAATCCAGCCACTCATCATGGTCGTACGAGCCGTGACCGTCGCAAGCCCTGGGCCGTCGCCGCACTGCTGACGCTCGTGCTCACCGCACTGATCGTGCCCGCGTCGCCCGCCACGGCGGCTCCGGGCGATGCCGCCCAGCTGTATCTCGGACCCTCCACGGAAGCGGCCACGGTCGGATCCGACAAAGACCTCGTCGCGCCGACGGAGTGTCCGTCGAACTCGGTGCTCACCGGCGTGCAGAC
>NZ_ATAO01000096.1 GCF_000455825.1 Microbacterium maritypicum MF109 | reverse complement strand
CGAAGAAGACCTCTTTCCACGACCGTCACAACGGCGGCCCCGCCCGTGACGGCGCACGCGATGAGCGCGGCGGACGAGCGGATGCCGGCGACCGTCGCACCGCTGCATCCGCGGGAGGGTACGACCGTCGCCCCGGCAGCCGCAGCGCCGGCCACCGCGGCTACCGTCCGGCTGAAGCCGAGTCGGGTGCGCCCAAGCAGCGCTGGGGTGCGTCGGAGCGCGCCGGCCGCGACGAGGCGCGCGGGATCCGCAACCGCGCCGAGTCCGGGCGCCGCGAGGCCCCGCACCACCGCAACGACGAGCGCTCCGAGCGCCCGCGCTACAACGACCGCCCCAGCGCCGGAAGCCGTTTCGACGACCGTCCGCGTCGCGACGACCGCGGCGGAAAGCGCCAGACCGGACAGCGCCCGACCGGGCCCGGCACGTACCGCGACGACCGCGGCGGCGACCGCC
>NZ_ATAO01000095.1 GCF_000455825.1 Microbacterium maritypicum MF109 | reverse complement strand
CGACAAGGCGCGGCAGAACCTCGACGACCTCGTGCGTCGCGGTCAGCGTCTCGTGGTGTTCTCCGAACATCTCGAACCCGAGGGCTTCGATGTGATCCGCTCGGATGCGATCCCCGGCTGCGAGATCGCGATGGACCATCTGCTGGAGCGGCACACCACGATCGGATGCATCGCCGCGGAGGGAGCCGTGCGCCTCGCCGGCACGCAGATCACGCGCTACACGCCCTACGTCGAGAAGATGGCGGCCGCCAGCATCGAACCGGACCCAAGCTGGACGGTGACGTATGCCGACACCCAGGCGAGCGCCTTCACCGCCGCGGTGGAGCTGCTGTCGGGGGAGAACCGACCGCGAGCGGTGTACGCCACCACCGACTTCGCTGCGATCGCCGCGATCAACGCCGCGCACATGCTCGGCCTCCGGGTGCCGCACGACGTCGCGGTGGTGGGCGTGGGCAACACCCCGGACGCCCGCCTGATCGCGCCCACGCTCACGACCGTCGGTCCCACCGACTTCTACGAGCGGCAGGCGCGCATCATCGTCGACCGCGCCCTCGAGACCGACCCCACACCCGGGCGCCTGCACGACTTCGCGTGGACGCTCTTCCCC
>NZ_ATAO01000094.1 GCF_000455825.1 Microbacterium maritypicum MF109 | reverse complement strand
GTCCATGCCGGTCCGCTCGCGCTCGGCGACGATCCAGCCGGCGAGCGCGTCCAGGTCCCGCTCCCTCCAGTGGTCCCGACCGGCGTGCAGGGTGATGTGCAGCGGGGCGATGCCCTCGGCACCGATGGCATCCAGTTGGAGCGCGAGCGCGCGGCGGTGCGCCTCAGGATCGGATTCGACGCTTCCGACGAGCAACGAGGCCGACGCACCGGTCTCGTCTATCGCCGCGACGAGCTCGCGCCGGGCGCTCGACTCCGAGGGAAGCCAGAGCTCCACCCCGTCGTAGCCTTCGCGGAGCGCGGTCTCGACCAACGCTCGCGGAGGCATCGCGGAGACCCAATCGTTCATCAGGATGAGCGGGCTTCGTGTCATCGGCAGATGTCCTCTCCGGTGGATCGGGGCATCGCCGCGAAACCGACGGTCGGCGTGTGCGTGTCAGAGCATGTCAGCGCTCCCTCGATGAGGCCGAGTATAAG
Source organism: Microbacterium maritypicum MF109 (assembly GCF_000455825.1). Lineage (GTDB taxonomy): Bacteria > Actinomycetota > Actinomycetes > Actinomycetales > Microbacteriaceae > Microbacterium > Microbacterium maritypicum_A. The sequence continues at coordinate 551 of NZ_ATAO01000094.1, read as the reverse complement.
CGTCACCGACTTCTTTTGTCGGTTGTGAGCGCAAACATTCTGTGGTTGGATGTGCTTGTGATCGACGGCGCCTCGGCGTCACCCCCGCCCAGGGCGATCCGCAGGAACATGACCTCAAAGAGGAGAACAGCATGGCAATCACCCCTCGCTTCACCCGCACCGCCGCGATCGTCGCGGTCGGCGCGGTGTCGGCCTTCGGCCTCGCAGCCTGCTCATCCGGCGACTCCGGTGACAGTGGCGCCAGCGGCGAGCCCATCACGATCGAGTACCTGCACCGCCTGCCTGACGGCGAGGGCATGACCCCCGCCTCCGAGATCGTCGACCGCTGGAACGCCGAACACCCCGACATCCAGGTGAAGGCGACGAAGTTCGACGGCAAGTCGAGCGACATGATCCTCAAGCTCGAGACCGACGTGAAGGCCGGCAACGGACCCTGCCTCGCGCAGACGGGCTACTCGGAGGTCCCTCAGCTGTTCGTCAAGGGACTGCTGCAGGACGTCGCGGACGAGGCGAAGAAGTACGAGGACGACTTCTCGGCCGGTGCGTTCAGC
>NZ_ATAO01000093.1 GCF_000455825.1 Microbacterium maritypicum MF109 | reverse complement strand
TTCTCGGCCGGTGCGTTCAGCGGCATGAAGGTCGGCGACGCCATCGTGGGCCTCCCGCAGGACACCGGCCCCCTCGTCTACTTCTACAACGAGGCCGAGTTCACGGCGCTGGGCCTCGACGCCCCGAAGACGCTCGACGACCTCACGGCCGACTCCGCCGCCGCGGCCGCCGCGGGCAAGTACGTCACCGCGTTCACACCGGATGAGGCTCAGAACT
>NZ_ATAO01000092.1 GCF_000455825.1 Microbacterium maritypicum MF109 | reverse complement strand
GGACCTGCTCACCCGAATGACGCTCGAGGACAAGGCGGGACAGATGTTCCAGCCGATGGCGACCCTCGGCGACGACCTCGACGCCCCCGGCCTGTTCGGCTCTCCGTCGATGCGCACCATCATCGACCGTGGCATCACGCACGTGAACATCCTGCAGGCCCCGTCGGCGCGGGAGATCGCCGCATGGCACAACGCCCTGCAGGAGG
>NZ_ATAO01000091.1 GCF_000455825.1 Microbacterium maritypicum MF109 | reverse complement strand
CCTTTCGTCGCGGCCGCAGACGGATCGGCGGCCTGGACCCGACGCTACGCGCACGTGCGGCGACGGGGGAGGGTCTGGTGGAACCCCGTTGACGGGAGCCCCTCTCGGCAGGAGGCCGCTGCCGGACCCTCCTGCGCACCGCGCGGATCCATCGAAGGGTGGAGACCCGTCTCCGCCCCCTGCGCGATCCGGCCGAGGATGAGGGCGGCTGGACTGGAGTCATGCTCCGCACCCTCCGCTCCCT
>NZ_ATAO01000090.1 GCF_000455825.1 Microbacterium maritypicum MF109 | reverse complement strand
AGCAGCTCGCCGGCAGCTGACGCACAGTCTCGAGAAGGGGTCGACGGTTCGCCGTCGGCCCCTTCTTCGTGTCCTCGGGTCCGGAGATCGCGGTCGATGGGCAGTTCTCCCCATCGGCTCACCGTGCGCGACCGGGGTAGGGTGAATCCGGCGGAACCGGGGGGTGGCCATGTCAGACGTCGAGATCTTCTACGCGGAGCTGAACGATGCCGCGAGGAGCCTCACGACCGCGACCTCTGAGGTCCTCACGCAGGCGGCGGGTCTGCAGGGTGACGACACCGGTGTCGAGAACCCGGCGCACCGCTCCGCTCTGCGACTCGAGATGCACCGGCGGCTGACCGCTCTGCACGACCGGGTGTACGACCGCGTCGAATCGGGGGATGACCTCGCTGCCGCGATCTCCGCCATCGCGAGCAAGTACTCCGACCTCGATGTCGAACTCACCGGGCGGGACGGACCATGAGCCTGACATCGCCGAATCGGGGGTATCCGCTCGAACGCCTCGAGGGCAGCAGCGGATCCATGGGGTACTGGAGCGGTCTGTTCACGCGCGTGGCCGACCGGCTCGGCGACGTGCGTTCGGCCGCGAACTCCGCGCAGGAACTGCGCGGAGTCGGTCGTGCGGTCACAGCGGTGCGCGCAGATGCCGATGACCTCGCCGCACTGCTCCCCGCCGACATCGCCGAGGCACAACTCCTCGCCGGCGTCCTGCAAAGCTATGCCGACGCGTTCGATGCGTATGCCAAGCCCGCCAACGATCTGATCGACGACATCGAGACGGCGCACGCCGAGTGGTCCCGGCTCGACATCGCCGCCGATCGAGCCGGTCGTGCCGCCATGGCCGCCGCCTACGGTGACGATCAGTCCGAGATCGATGAGACGACCGACGCCGTGAACGATGCGATCGTCGACCGTGATGCCGCGAAAGAGGCGCTGGACGAGCTCTGGAACCAGTACGAACGGCTCTACGGCGACTGGGACGCCGCGTACGATGCGGCCCTCGCCGCACTCGCCGCAGGCACGGGTGCCGTCTTGACGAACCAGGCGCGCGACCTGCTCGCCGACCTGCTCGCGGCCTCAAGCCCGGAGGAGGTCGCTCGACTCTGGGCGGCGAACCCCGAACTGCAGCAGGAGCTCATCGACAGCCACCCCGCCATCGTCGGCAACCTCGACGGGGTCCCCTGGGACGTGCGTGCGAGGGTGAACGCCGCGAGGCTGGAGGAGGTGCTCCAGACCGAACCCGCGGGTCCGCACCGTGACGACCTCGAAGCGATCGTGCGAGCGCTGAACGCGGGTGGGATCCCGGCCCCGAATCTGATCAGCTTCGACCCGGACGGTTCGGAGCAGGTGACCGCGGCGATCGCCTACGGCGACCTGTTGACGGCGTCGGAGATCAATACTCTCGTCCCCGGGATGCTGGGGAACGTGCACGACCTGCAATCGTGGGGTGAATCGGCGAAGGCGCTGAACTCCTCCGTGGGAGCCGGATCCGCGACCGTCGTCTGGTTCGGCTACGACACGCCGGAACTCCTCGAGGAGCCCGCGATGGGTCGAGCGCAGGACGGAGCGGCGTCCTTGCGCTCCTACCTGCTCGCGGTACGCGCGCTGTCGCCCGAGGCCGACGTCAACGTGATCGCACACTCGTATGGCAGTACGACAGCGGCGCTCGCCATCGGATCGCAGCCCGACGGTCTCGGCGTCACCTCGTTGATCGCGGTCGGATCCGCCGGGTTCCCGAACGATGCGGCCGTCGTCGACAACCTGACCAACGGCGAGCCCCCGCAGATCTATGCGACGATCTCCGAGGACGACGCCGTGGCCCGCGTCGGTCGCGCCACGGCTCCCGGGCATCCTGTCAGCCCGGAGACCCTGTCAGGGACTACCGTGTTCGACAGCGACGGTGGCGTGAGCGCATCCGGCGACAGTCTTCCGTCCGCGACCGGACACGATGCTCTGGGGCCCGGTGCATACCTCGAGCCGGGTTCGGAATCCTTCTACAACGTGTCGGAGATCATCCAGACCGGGGAGCCCGGTACCGTTCGCGGCGGCGAGGGCAGTACGCAGGGGTTCTGGGATGCGAGCAACTGGTGGATCAGCGATGAGTACGCTCTCATCGACTTCTGAGCGAATGGGACGACGAATGCGCGGGATATGGCGGCGCGGAGTGATGGCGGCAGCAGCCGTCGGATTGGTGATGACGATGACGAGCTGCGGAACCACGTCGGCGCCCGAAGGCGATGCGCTGTATCGCGATGGCGAGAAGAATTACGTCGCGTACTCCACCGTCATGCACTCCGTGATCATGGCGATCCACGAAGGCGACTGGGCCGTGGACCAGGGCTCATTCGGCGCCTCGCCGATTCCCTGCCGGATCGACGGCGACGTCTCGGGGTACACGTTCTCCTGGGCGCGGGTGCTCGAACCGGCGGAGGAGATCGATGTGGAGGCCGTGGTGGCCGCGGCGACGGCGGCGTTCGAGGATGCCGGGGTGGAGGCGAGCACGACGCGATTCGGAGAGGGCGATCGGCAGGAAGTCAACATCGTCGGCACCGGAGGCGACGTCGGCCGAGGTGTCGTGACGATCCGGCCCGGTCGGAACCAGATCTCCGCGACGGCGACGCCCGGGTGCATCCCCGGCGATGCGGCCGCGCTCTCGGACATGGTCTTCGGCGGAGAACTCGCCTATGACGGGGCTTCGCTGCGATTCCCGGCGTTCGAGGGTCCGAATTGGCAGCCGCGGTTCTATTTCCCCGAAGAGGGGAGCCCGGTGTACTACAACGAAGACGGCTCGCCCGTCGAACCTCAGCCGACGACGACCGCGTTCCCGGTCGCGCCCTACGGCGGCTGACGAGCGCTCTCGGACGGTGTCTCAGTGGGCCGAGGTGTGTACGGCGGCGGCGTCGGCCAGGTGCCGCGCGTCGTGATTCAGCACCTTCACGATGATGCCGTGCTTGCGCAGTTCGGCCACGGTGCGGGCGCCTTCGTCCGCGTCGAGGCCGAGAGCCTTGATGTTCACGACGACCACCACGTCGCCGATGCGCAGGGTCGAGATGAGGCGCGCGAGGCGGTCGTTCCAGCTCTCCAGGATGTCGGGCGCCGGGTGACGGAATCCTTCGATCGGCACACCGAAACGGGTGAGATCTTCGCGCTGCTCGACCACTGACGGCAGACCTTCGCGGGCGACGACGAGACCGACCAGGCGTGAGCCGTCGGGGCGGGCGGTCCAGAAGTTGCGGTTCTGCTGCAACTCGGTGAAGCACTTCGGGCAGGACGCCGCATCGTGCGGCAGGTGCAGGGGACTCGTCAGAGCCTCTTCGACCGATGCCGTGGTCTTCGTGGGATCAATCGTCTCGCTCATCGCGCACCTCCGGCATCCATTCTGCCCTGTCGGCGTGCGTCGCGGTGACCGGATTCACAAGAGGCCGAGGCTCTGCACCGTCTCGCGTTCCTGCTGCAGTTCGGCCACCGAGGCATCGATCCGGGTGCGTGCCCACTCGCTCAACTCGAGTCCCTCGACGACGTGCCACTCACCGTCGATCGACCGCACCGGGAAGGACGAGATCAGGCCCTCCGGAACGCCGTATTCGCCGTGGGAGACGACGCCGGCCGACGTCCAGTCGTCGGTGCCCCGCACCCAGTCGCGCACGTGATCGATGGTCGCACTCGCCGCCGATGCCACCGACGAGGAGCCCCGTACCTCGATGATCTCCGCCCCACGCTTCGCCACGCGGGGGATGAACGTCCGGTCGAGCCAGGAGGGAACGTCGCCCACGATCTGTTCGAGCGCCTCTCCCACCGGCCGGCCGCCCACCGTCGCGTGCGAGATGTCCGGGAACTGGGTCGCCGAGTGGTTGCCCCAGATGGGCACGCGGCGAACCGTGTGCACCGGAGCCCCCAGCGTCAGTGCGAGCTGAGCCCGCGCGCGGTTCTCGTCGAGCCGTGTCAGGGCGGTGAAACGCTCGGCGGGCACGCCATCTGCCGAGGCGGCGGCGATCAGCGCGTTCGTGTTGGCGGGGTTGCCGACCACGGTGACGCGCACGCCGGATGCGGCGTTCGCCGCGATGGCCGCACCCTGCGGCCCGAAGATGCCGCCGTTGGCCGCGAGCAGGTCGCCGCGCTCCATACCGGGCCCGCGTGGACGTGCACCGACGAGCAGGGCGAGGTCGCAGCCGTCGAATCCCACTGCGGCGTCATCCGTCACCTCGACGTGATCCAGCAGTCCGAACGCGCCGTCCTGCAATTCGAGCGCCGCGCCCTCCGCGGCACCGAGCCCCTGCGGGATCTCCAGCAGCCGCAGACGCACCTTCTCATCCGGGCCGAGCAGGTCGCCCGCCGCGATGCGGAACAGCAGTGCGTAGCCGATCTGTCCGCCGGCTCCGGTGATGGTGATCGTGGTCGTCATGCCCCGAGCCTACGTCCGTTCGAGGGGCCTCCGCTCGGAGTACCCTCGTCCCATGACCTTCAATCCCGACGCCGACATCTCTGGCAACACCACGCGTCGTCGCGGGCGCACGGCAGCGATCGCCGGTGGCACGGGCGTGGGCGTGCTCGGCATCATCGCGCTCATCGCCGGGCCTCTGCTCGGCATCGACCTGACCGGGTTGCTGGGTGGCGGAGCGCCGAGCGGAGGCAGCGAACCAGCGGGCGGATCGGTCATCGAGAACTGCGATACGGGGGCGCAGGCGAACGCCGACGTCGACTGCCGCATGGCGGGTGCTCAGGTCGCGCTGGACGCCTTCTGGGCCGAGAACGTGGAGGGCTATCGCAAGCCGCAGATGATCGTCGTCGACGGATCGACGCCGACACAGTGCGGTACGGCGTCCAATGCCGTGGGGCCGTTCTACTGTCCCCCGGAGGAAGGGGTCTACGTCGACCCGACGTTCTTCCAACTCATGCAACAGCAGTTCGGGGCGTCCGCCGGCAATCTCGCGCAGCTGTACATCGTGGGGCACGAGTGGGGTCACCACATTCAGAACATCACGGGCGACATGGATGCCTACCCGAACAACGGCACGGGGCCGGGAAGCAATGGGGTGCGGATCGAGCTGCAGGCCGACTGCTACGCCGGGGCGTGGCTCGGCCGCATGACCGAGCAGAAGGATGCCGACGGCGATCCGTACCTGATGAAGCCCACCGAAGCGCAGATCGAGGACGCGCTGAACGCGGCAGAGGCCGTCGGCGACGACCACATCCAGGAGCAGTCCGGGTTCTCGAATCCGGAGACCTGGACGCACGGATCCAGTGTGCAGCGGAAGCGCTGGTTCGCGGAGGGCTATCAGAACGGGCTGGGCGTCTGCGCGCAGGTGCTGACGCTTCCCGCCGATCAGTTGGACCCGTGATGCCCGGCGGGTGGGCGAACGTCCGCTACCGTTGACGAAGTAGTCAGCACGACCGGCTGGGGGGCCGACGATGAAGAAGACGGATGCACTGTATCCACCGATCGAACCGTACGAGACAGGGGAACTCCTCGTCGGTGACGGCCACCGGGTCTACTGGGAGGTCAGCGGCAACCCCGAGGGCAAGCCGGTGGTGTTCCTCCACGGCGGTCCCGGCAGTGGGACATCGCCGTGGCAGCGGCGGTTCTTCGATCCGAAACGCTACCGCATCGTGTTGCTGGACCAGCGCGGCTGCGGGCGCAGCACCCCGCACGCGAGTGCACCCGACGCCGACTTCCGTCACATCACGACGGCCCATCTGATCGCCGACATCGAACTTCTGCGCAAGAATCTCGGCGTCGAGAAGTGGCAGGTGTTCGGCGGATCGTGGGGCAGCGCACTCGCGCTCGCCTACGCGCAGGCGCACCCGGAAGCCGTGACCGAGCTGGTGCTCCGAGGCATCTTCACCCTGCGTCGAGTCGAACTGGAGTGGTTCTACGAGGGTGGTGCCGCGGCGCTGTTCCCCGATCTCTGGGAGAGCTTCCTGGCACCGATCCCCGTGCTGGAGCGCTCGCACATGATCGAGGCGTATCACCGTCGACTGTTCGACCCCGATCCCGCCGTGCACGTGCCGGCGGCGGTCGCCTGGTCCACCTGGGAGGCATCGACCGTCACCCTGACCCCGGATATCGCGCAGATCGAGGCGATGTCCGATCCGGCGAAGGCCACGGCGTTCGCCCGCATCGAGAACCACTTCTTCGTCAACCGCGGCTGGTGGGAGGAAGGGCAGCTGATCGCCGGTGTCGACGTCATCCGCCATATCCCGACGGTCATCGTGCAGGGACGACACGATGTCGCGACACCGATGATGACCGCATGGGATCTGCACCGCGCCTGGCCCGAGGCGGAGTTCGTCGTGGTCGACGACGCCGGTCACGCGGCCACAGAGCCCGGCACGCAGAAGGCGCTCCGAGCAGCGACCGATCGGTTCGCGCGATCGACGCGTTGACCGTCAGGCCTGCAGCGCCTTCGTCAGCGTCTTCACGAACCCGGTGATGCTGCCGTCCACCCGGTAACGGGTCAGCCCTTCGCTGACGACAGCCCCGGTGCGCGCGGAGACGAACCAGGGCGGCTTCGGCAGGATCGTGAATCGTCCACCGCCGTTCGCGATCGGCAGCGACCGGGGGAACGGGCGGAAAGGGCCGCGCAGCACCGAGCGTTCGACGCCGTCGAGCAGGAGGGCGTTGTGCACCACACCGATGCCGCTGCCGACGTCGCCGATCGTTCCACCGGGGAATGCACCCCATGTGAGGGTGGGGGTGATGAAGGCGAACGCCGTCCAGCTGTTGATCGCGATGGACCCGTAGTGGAGCGCGGCGATGGCTCGCTCGAAGCCGGCGCCGAGCGACTTCTCGGTCGCGGGGTCGATCAGCAGGTTCGCGCCGAGGGTGCCCTGGAGCTTGTCGTTGGCGTGAGTCACGGCGGCGTCCAGGAAGTCCTGGCCCGTGCCCGGCACGGTCACGACGCCCAGCACGGGGGCGAAGTACTCGGTGCTCTCCAGTGCCGTCGGATCGTCGTCGGCATCGATCTCGACGAGCAGCCGGTCGCCCAGCACGAGGGCGTCGGGGTAGGCGTCGGTCGCGAGCTCCATCCGCGACGAAGAACCGGGGTACCAGATCGGGCGCTCCGGCGCGTTGGCGTACGCGCGCCGCAGCGCTGCGCGGAAGGCATCCGCCTGGTCCCAGTCGGACGAGATGATCACGACCTGGCCGGCGATGCAGTTGTGCCCGCAGTTCTGCAGCCGCATGGTCGCGATGTGCTCGGCCTGGTAGGTGAGGTCGGCATCGGTCCAGGCGCCGGGCACGACGATGATGGGGGAGACGCCGCCGAGCTCAGCCGTGATGGGCTTCTTCAGCTGGGGGCGATCCTCACGACGTCGTCGCTTCGTCGCCGCCGCGCCCTCGCCCTTCGACGGACCCCAGACGATGGTGTCGAACGTCGCCGCCGAGCCGGTGATGTGCACGTGCACGAGTCCGGGGTGGCCGGTGAGGTAGGCCCCGACGTCGGGCCCGCCGCGGACGATGCGCAGGAACCCGGGCTCGATGAGCGGCGCGAGTGCGCGCTTGTAGACCGGCACCAGCGCATCCTGTGTCGGGTTCACCTTGAGCAGAGCCGTGCGGTTGTGGGCGAGCAGCTCGTAGAGCACGTCGAGCACCGGGATCGACGTCACGTTCCCCGCTCCGAGCACGAGGCCCACACCGCCCGACTCGGTGGGCGTGCGCTGCGCGAGGCCGGCCGCTGCGCGCGCGGCGCCGGGGGTGATCCCCGGTTCCAGCCAGACCTCGCCCGCGAAGCCCGACAACAGGAACCCGTCGATGCCGGTGAGGGGGAAGGCGTGCACGCGGGTGCGTCCTCCGGGCGCGCGATCGATCGTGATCCCGTCGAGCGGGTTCACACCGTTCGCCAGGCGCGAGAGGGTCTCGATATAGGCGTCGAGCGCGCCGAGCACGCTGTACGGTCCGCTGAGCCACTCTTCACCGCGCAGGGGATGCCGCGCGTCGAGGCCCTTCGAGGCGGCGGCCGTGTGCGCCCAGTCCTCCGCGGTGGCGGCGACGCTCGTGCGCACCGCGCGCAGCAGCGTCGCCCGTTGGGCGACGGTGAGGGCAGACCAGGTGCGCGTTCCGGTCTGAAGGGCATCGACCGCGGCGTCGAGCCGTTCTCTTTCCCCTTCGCCCAGCTCCGGGGCTGCGCTTCCCGACGCGCGCTTCGAGGTCGGGGCGGAGGTGGCGGTTGTGCTCGCAGAAGTCATCGACGTCTCCTTCGGACGGGATCCCAGCTTAGGCGTGGAAGGGCTCGAGGGTATCGATGTCCGCTCGGCGCAGGCGGTAGTGGCGGAGGGTCAGCAGACTCCCGGCCATCAGCACGGCGGGCAGCGCGCTGAAGCTGAGCACGATGCCCGTGACGGCCGCGTCCGGCTGTTCGACCGTGGCGCCTGCGACGGTCGAGATGTAGCCGGTGGCCGCGAGGGTCAACGACACAGCGGTCGCGCCGAGGGCGAAGCCCACGGTCTCGCCCGCGGTCCAGATGCCGGTGAAGGTGCCGGCCTGTCCCGCTCCGCTCGTGCGTTCGTCGTGCGAGATCACATCGGGCAGCATGGCCATCGGCAGCGACTGGAGTCCTGCGTAGGCGACGCCGGCCACCGCGACGGACACGTAGATCCAGGCGCCGGATGCCCAGACGGCGAAGACGAGCGACGCCGCGGCCGCGGTGAACAGCACGGTGGCCATCGCGAACGCCCGCTCCTTGCCGACCCGTCGCGCGATCACGGTCCATCCCGGGGTGGCGAGCAGTGCGGGGCCCACCAGCGCGACGAAGACGAAGGTGACCGCGTCCTCCGACCGCAGCACCCAGGTCGCCACGTACTGCGCGCCGGCGAGCATCGTTCCCGTTGCGAGCGCCTGCAGCACGAACGTCCCCAGGAGTGCACGGAAGGGCTGGCTGCGCCCGAGTGCGCGGAAGCCCGACATGTACTGGTGCCGCCAGGTCGAAGCGACGGCGGCGGCAGCGTCAGCGGTGGGGATGGCAGCGTCAGCGGTGGTGACGGGGGCGGCCGCGGTGCGCTTCGCCGCCATATCCGCCGTCCCGGAGGCGATCAGCATGCCGATGCCGATTGCGATACCTGAGGCGATGCCCATCAAGAGGTAGCCCTGCACAGGGTCGTCGCCGGCATTGCGCAGGGCGGGGCCACCGGCGCCGAACAGCAGGATGGCTGCCGTCAGCACGACCACGCGCCACCCGAGCAGACGCGTGCGCTCGTCGTAGCTGCCGGTCAGTTCCGCGGGCAGAGCGACATACGGCACCTGGAACAGGCTGAATGCCGTCGCGGTCGCCAGGAACGCCAGCAGCACACTGATCGCTCCGGCGACCGGCCCCCAGGAGGGCGGTACGGCGAAGGTGAGGGCGAAGAAGAATGGCAGAGCGAGAGCACCGGTCACCATGAACCCGCGGCGCGACCCGGTGCGAGCGAGCTGGCGATCGGACGCGGCCCCGATCAGGGGGTCGATCAGCACGTCCCAGATCTTCGCCGCCGTGACGATCAGACCGGCGGCGAGGGCGGCGACACCGAGGTTGTCGGTGAGGAAGTAGGTCAGCACGAGGCCCGGCAGTGTCGCATAGCCACCAGTCCCGAGCGAGCCGATCGCGTACAGCACGATCGTGCGCGGAGAAAGACGGACGGGTGCTCGTTCGGACCGAGCCTCGGTGCTCATCGCGCCAGTGTAGTGGGGCGATGCCGCGGGGTCAGATCAGCGAGAGCTCGCGCAGCTTCGACTCGACGTCGGCGTTCGACGGCTCGACGTGGTGCGAGGCGTCGGGGTACACGACGACGGGGATGTTGGTGCGGCCCGAGATCTCCTTCGCCACGTCTGCGGCGGCGGGCTCGGCGACCAGGTCGACGTACGTGTACTCGACACCGAGCGCGTCGAGCTGCTTCTTGGTGCGGATGCAGTCGCGGCACCAGTCGGCGCCGAACATCGTGATGGTGTCGGAGGCAGGAGAAGTCATGCATCCAGCCTACGGCCGCGCGGATGAGGTGGCGCTGAGTGCCGGCTGGGCGCGCGGTGGGGCATTCCGGACTCATCCCTTGTAAGTAAGGGTGCCCTAACTTAGGCTGGGGCCATGAGCGGCGCATGCGAGCATCTGGAGGATCCCGATTGGGACGACATCGAGGGTGCCGTGCTCATCGCCGGCGACGCCGCCGACGCCGGCTTCATCGCGAGCATCGCCGCGCGGTTGCCGTGGGACGCGCAGGGCGTCGTCATTCTCGAAGCGGCGGCACGTATCCAGTTCCGACACATCGACGTCCCCGACGGGGTGTCGGTGCGCTGGCTCGTGCGTGGAGACGGAACGAGGGCGCATACGCGCGGCGAACGGCTCGCGAACGCCGTGCACGCGTGGTGCGTGGAGTGGGCATGCAGTGAGCCGCCGTCGCAGTGGACGGTGTGGCTCGGGCCGCACACTCCGCCGCACGTGGCGCGCATGGCGCGCAGTCTGCTCGGCGTCGCCAACTGACCTCACGTCGGCGGTGGCGCACCGACCGGGCGGCGAAGGGCTGCTCGGGCTCTCAGCGCACCGAGGCGACCGCGGGAGCGTTCGCGCCCGCGGTGATCGCGTCGAGTGCGCGACGCAGCGACGAGCTCGACGTGTGCGCCGTGTACGGGAAGTACACGACCTCGACGCCGACCTCGGCGAACTCGCGCTCCAGGCGCAGACCCTTCTCGGTGCCGCGCCAGTCGTCGCCCTTGAAGAAGTGCGTGAACTGCACGTCGCGCCACGAGTCCATCTTCGACGGCGTCGTCTCGACGTAGACGTCATCGACGAACGAGATGTGCTTCACGATCTCCGCCCGCTCGGCCGTCGGGATGACGGGCTCGATGCCCTTCACCTGACGCAGCATCTCGTCGCTGACGACGCCTGCGATCAGAATGTCGCAGTGCTGCTTGGCGTGACGAAGAAGGTTCAGATGCCCGACGTGAAACAGGTCGAAAGCACCAACGGCATAGCCGATACGCGTCCCCATGATCTCCCCAGATCAGTAATTCCCCAGTAAGCGGATCCCCATCCGCTTCGCGACTCCCACAGCCGCGGTTCGAAAGTCTAGCAGGTCCGGGTTTCCTCCCGCATAGGAACCCGTGGAACGATGGAGGCCGCACGCGATGCGCGTGGGGGACAGGGGGCGGACGTGGGGACACCGGTCACGGTCATCGTGCCGACGTTCAACGAGCGCGACAACATCGCCGAGCTCGTGGCACGGACTGCGGTCGCCCTCGAGGGGTGGGACGCCGAGATCCTGTTCGTCGACGACAGCACGGATGACACGGCGGCCGAGGTCGCGCGGGTGGCGGCAGATGCTCCGCTCCCCGTGCGCGTGATCCACCGATCCGAGAACACGGGCGGACTGGGCGGCGCCGTCGTCGTCGGGCTCGAGGCCGCGGCCTTCGACATCTGCATCGTGATGGACGGCGACCTGCAGCATCCGCCCGAACTCCTCCCCACCCTGCTCGCCCGGTATGCGCAGGGAGACGCCGATGTCGTCGCCGCGTCCCGCTACATCGGCGGAGGGGACACGAGCGGCCTCGGCACCGCTGTGCGCTTCGGCGTCTCCCGCGTCGCGACGTGGCTGACGCGGGCGATGTTCCCGATCCGTCTCGCCCGCAGCACTGACCCGATGACCGGGTTCTTCTTGGTCGATCGCGGTCGTCTCGACCGCTCGACGCTCCAACCCCGGGGTTTCAAGATCCTCCTCGAGATCCTCGCTCGCAACGATCTGCGCATCGCCGAGGTGCCGATGGAGTTCGCTGAACGTCGACACGGCACGTCCAAGGCGAGCATGCGTCAGGGGGCGATGTTCCTCGAGCACCTCGCGCGCCTGCGCTTCGGCAAGATGTCGTTGTTCGCACTGATCGGTGCGATCGGCGCCGCCGCCAACCTCGGGATCATGTGGGCGCTCACCGCCGCAGGGGTCCCGTACATCTGGGCGGCGATCATCGGTGCCGAGGTCACGATCATCGGCAACTTCGTGCTGCAGGAGCGCTTCGTGTTCGCCGATATGCGGACCGACGCGCGCGCCCTCGGCATCCGCTTCGCCAGCTCCTTCGCGTTCAACAACATCGAGGCCGCACTGCGGATCCCGGTGATGGCTCTGATGGTCGAGTCGTGGCACATCTCGAGCGTCGTCGCGACCGGCCTCTCGCTCATCGTGGCGTTCTTCGCCCGCTTCCTCTTCCACTCGCTCGTCGTGTACGCGCCCCAGCGGCGACGCAAGGGTGAGGGCGATGGTGCCGAGCCCCCGACGGACACCGCGGCCCAGCGCGTCATCCGCGCCATCGATGCCGAGGTGATGAAGCCCGGCGAGCTCTGAGGGCGGAGTTCCTTCCGGAGCCGGTTTCCAGGGTGATCGGCGACTCCTCTCTTGCCAGGACGGGTGAGGGGGTCCATAGTGGGCTCGTGGAATCCGAGGGCGGTCCCTCGCTGTCTCTCACCTGGGCGCATCGTGTCGAACAGTCGGCGCGCACCTGGGAGCAGAGCCACGCCAGGGGAGAGGTGCCCAGCATCTGGCCGTACGGTCTCGATGCACTGCGTGACCACGCGGCGGTCGAGGTGATCGACCTCGCCCCGCCGGGCCGCGTCGCGCGAGCTCGTGCGCGATTGTCCATGGGGCCGCGCCCCGTCGACGGTCTCACGCTGACGTGGGATGAGAACACGGCCTATCGGATGCAGACGACCCACCCGCGGACCCGATTCGCCACCGGGGTGATCTGGCTCACGGATATGGCCGAGACCGGGGAGGCACCGGCACGGATGGTCGCGATGCTCGGCAGGGCGGAGGCCGCCTGGGTGCTCAGCGACGCACAGGTCGAACCTCTGCGAACGATGCTCGGGCACGGACCGACGCGCGTGTTCGCTGTCCCTTTCGGCATCGACAGTGCGTTCTTCGTCCCGAGGCTCTATCCGGACCGGCCGCGCATCGTCAGCGTGGGGAACGACCGTGACCGCGACCCCGCCACCCTCTACGCGGCGCTCGCCCGGGTCCTCGCCATCCGTCCGGAGACCGAGGCGGTGGTTCAGACGCGGTCGGACCTCGACCCGCCGGAGGGGGTCCGGGTCGTGCGGCACATGCCGCATGCCGACCTCCGCGACCTCTACGCCACCGCGAGCGTGGTCGTCATCCCGACCCGGCCGAACCTCCATGCCTCCGGGATGACGGTCGCACTCGAAGCGCTCGCGACGGCGCGTCCTGTCGTCGTCACCGATACCCCGGGGATGGAGCAGTACGTGAGCGAGGGGCGCACCGGCCACCTCGTTCGTCCGGAGGATCCTGCCGAGCTCGCCCTCGCGCTGCTCCGACTGCTCGACGATCCGGGACATGCCGCCGAGCTCGGGCGGAACGGCCGGATCGAGGTGGAGCGGCGTTTCACGACGCAGATCATGGTCGCATCTCTCGTGCGAGGGCTGCTGGCCCCCGCCTGACGATGCGCCGGGTGCTGCCGAGGCGCCCTAGCGCTTGGCGCCGCGGCGCTTGACCCGCACGGCGGCGCGGAACGCGTCCGCGTGAGCGCGGCCGGCGTCGGCCCAGTCGCGGCGGGAGAGATCGGGCGAGCCCGTCAGCGTGGTCGCGGACCGCCACGCCTCGACGACGGTCGGCGCATCGAGATCGCCGTCGTACATCAGCACCCACTCCGGTCCGACTTCGCGTCCGAGAGCCTCGTTCGCCTCGTTGCGGGGGACGAGCACCGGTCGGTCCATCGACAGGGCGGCGAGGACGCTGCCCGAGTTGTGCATGAAACGGTAGGCCAGCACGATCAGGTCGGAAGAGGTCGCGAGCTGGACGAGTTCGGCATCGCTCAGGAAGTCGAGGTGGAGCTCGACGCCCGGGAGATCCGCGGTCCGCGCCCGGAGGTCGTCGCCGAGCTCAGGGGTGGACGGCCGCCCGCCGATCCGCAGGCTCAGCGTCGGCTCGACCGTCACGGCCTCGGCATAGGCATCGATGAAGCCCTCCAGACCCTTGTAGCGACGGATGCCGCCGAACGACCCGAGCTGCCCCGTCACCCGCTCCGCCGAGGGGAACTTCGCGTACCAGCCGCGGTAGTCGCCGTGCAGGATCAGGCTGTGCGGGGTGCCGGGGGCGAGCGGAGTGGTCTCGTTGATGACGATCCGGTAGTCGGTGTGGCGATCGATGAAACGCAGCAGCCACAGCCGAGGCGCGTTGTCGTCGGGGAGTTCGATGTTGTGCACGGTGCGCACCACGGCGATGCGACGGGAGAGGCGGTGTCGGAACACGAGCGCCGTCGTGAGGAGGAACTTGCCCGTGGACTTCCACCACGTGGAGCCGTGCAGCTTCGCCTCCGGCCAATGCCAGTGGAAGGCGTCGTAGCGTCCGAACAGAGCCGTCCCCCAGGAGAACCGCAGGCGGGTCAGGCCCTCCGTGGATCCGAGCGCCTCATCGAGCATCTTGTTGTACGGGTTCGTCGTCGGACGGGGGGCGCCCAACGATTGCATCACGCGGATGCTCGATGCGGTGTCGGTCATGGTCGTGTCATCCTCCGATGGGCGACGGTACTCGTCATAGCGGCGGCCGAGGGCGGCCGCGATGGTGCCGCGGCCGCGGTGCACGAGGCGGGTTCCTCTGGCGTGGTGGGTGATGTTCGAGGTCAGTGTTCCGAAGATCCTGCGCAGGCCGCCGACGACGATCCGGGCCACGCCGCCCACCAGGGCCTTCAACCGCAGGATGCCGCGACGGATCTTCCCGTCGGTCAACATCAGCTGGATGCGGGTGCCGGCATTCGCGGAGCTGTATGCCCGTTGCGCCGCCCAGGCGCGGCTCAGGCGCGACGCGACGACGAGATCCTCTGTCTCCGATTCGTTGCACCACACGATCAGGCCGCCACGACGTGCGAGCTGCCGCGAGAAGAGCGTGTCCTCCCCACCGCCCAGACCGAGGGACGGATCGAAGCGCAGCCCGAGCCGACGGACGGAACGGAGGTCGAGCAGCAGGTTACCCGCGGCGGCCACCTGCAGCACGGTGCCCGTCCGTCTCGGCGGTCGCCGGAACGTGCCGGACGCGAGCAGCCACGGGTCGACGTCCTCGTCGAAGACCGAGATCACGCGGCCCATCACGGCGTCCGCACCGTGT
Organism: Microbacterium maritypicum MF109; assembly: GCF_000455825.1. Taxonomy (GTDB): domain Bacteria; phylum Actinomycetota; class Actinomycetes; order Actinomycetales; family Microbacteriaceae; genus Microbacterium; species Microbacterium maritypicum_A. The sequence continues at coordinate 36,879 of NZ_ATAO01000090.1, read as the reverse complement.
TCGCGCCAGACCTCGATGAGCGAGGAGAGCCATGCCTCCCGAGGGATCTCGTCGTCGTCGATGAAGGCGAGGAGATCGCGATCAGCGCTTTCATCCAGGATGCGGTTGCGCGCGGCGACGATCCCCGGTGCGGGTTCGACGACGTAGCGGACAGGGAGATCCGCGTCCGCGGCGATGCTCCGCGCAGAACCCGCGGGGTCGTTGTCGACGACCAGCACATCCACCGCGACTCCGAGGTCGGCGCATTCGGCGATGCGTGCGGGGAGCGTCCGGAGCAGGGCCGCCAGAAGCTCGGGCCTCCGGTACGTGGGTACGCCGATCGTCACAGTGATCATGTCGTTCGATTCCGGTCCCCTGCTCATCCGCCCCATCCCCATGGCAGTATCGCGCCTCGACTCCGACGCCGGCTCATCGTATCGTGAACCCCCTGATACCGATCTGCGGGGGCTGTTCTCGCGTATAGTCGTTGTCCTGGGAGTCGACGTCGGTCGCGACTCTGGGGAATTCGACCGACGACCCGAGGCGATCCGTGACCCGGATCCGGGGGGAGGATCGCGTGTCAATCGAGCACGGACGGCTTGCCGTCGTCGTCGTCAACTACGCCTCGGCGCGGCTTCTGCAACGCAATCTGGTGACCGTGGAGCGCGAAGCGCGGGCGATCGATCCCGACGTGCTCGTCCTCGTCGTCGACAACTGGTCGAACGCCGACGAACGGCGTGCCGCCGGCGAAGTCGCCGACGCGCACGGCTGGCTGCTGATCGAATCGGAATCGAACTCGGGTTTCGGCGGCGGCGTCAACATCGGTGTCACGCGCGCGCTCGCCGAGGGGGCGACCGACGTGCTCGTCATCAATCCCGATGCGCACATCGACCGCGACTCCCTGCGTCGACTCGCTTCCGTCACCGCAGCCTCACGCACCACGCTCGCTTCGCCGGTCATCACGGATTCCGATGGAAGAACCTGGTTCGCCGGCATCGACCTCCTGCTCGACGACGGCACCATGCGCGCACGTCGCAAGCGCGTCGACGGCGATGCGCAGCCGTTCGAACCTTGGCTGAGCGGGGCCTGCCTGTGGATCACGCGCGAAGTGTGGGAGCTCGCCGGCGGTTTCGACGACGACTACTTCCTGTACTGGGAAGACGTCGACTTCTCTCGCCGCGTGGTGTCCGCCGGCGGCTCGCTGATGCTCGTCGAAGACGCCAATGCGGTGCATGATGAGGGCGGCACGCAGCGCGCCGAACCCGAGACCTCCCGGGCGAAATCCGAGGGGTATTACTACTACAACATCCGCAACCGGATGCTGTACGCGGTGCGTCATCTCGACGATGCCGCGGTGCAGCGCTGGCGCCGGTCCATCCCCCGCACGGCCAGAGAGGTCATCCTCCGAGGTGGGCGACGGCAGCTGATCCAGTCGGCCGCACCGATCCGGGCCTATCTTCGCGGTGTCCGCGAGGCCCGTCGGATCGCGCGGACCCACGCAACGGTCCAGAAGGGCAGGAAATGGTCGTAGACGCATATCACCGTCTCGCGCGTGCGCAGAAGGGGCACGCCCGAGGGGCACCCGCGTACTCGGTGTACGTCAACCGTCGTATCGGGCGGGTGCTCGCCGCCGTGGCCTACCGGATCGGTCTCACCCCCAACCAGGTGTCGATCATCAGCGCGGTGCACTCGTTCGTCGCGATCGGACTGATCGCGTTCGGTCCCGTGAACGTGCCCATGGGGCTGCTGATCGCCCTCCTTCTGGTGCTCGGGTACGCCTGGGATTCCGCGGACGGCCAGGTCGCACGTCTGCGCGGCGGGGGAAGCCCCCAGGGCGAGTGGCTCGATCACTTCATCGACACGATCAAGATCGCCTCGCTCCATCTCGCCGTGCTCATCGGGCTCTACCGCGTCCTCCCCGAGACGCCTCTGCTGCTGTTGATCCCGATCGTGTTCAGCATCGTGGCCACGACCACGTTCTCCGGAATGCTCCTCAACGACCTGCTCAAGGGAAAGCACGCGGTGGCGTCGACCCATGAGCGCGGCGGCGGGACCCTGCTGCGGTCTCTCATCCTGCTGCCGACCGACTTCGGTCTCGTGTGCCTCGTGTTCGTCCTGTGGGGATGGACCCCGGCGTTCCTCGTCGGCTACGGCGCACTCTGCGCGGCCGCCGTCCTGTTCCTGGCACTCGCCGCGGTGAAGTGGTTCCGCGAGATCGGAAAGCTCGGGGAGGCCGCATGACCGACGAGAAGATCCTCGTGGTCTGCGCCGCCAACGTCTGCCGGTCGCCTCTGGCCGAACTCGCGTTGAGGCGGGGGCTCGGGGCGGATTCGCCCCTCTCGGTGAGCAGCGCGGGCATCCGAGCGAACGCGGGCGACCCGATCTGCTCGGCCGTGGCGTCGTTGCACGACGACGAGGAGTGGCAGGCCCAAGCCCGGGCGCACCGGGCGCGACCGGTCACGGTCGAGCAGATCGAGCAGGCGAGCATCGTGCTCACGGCTTCGCGCGACATCCGTGGCGAGCTGGTGCGACTGGCACCGCGGTCGCGTGACTGGATGTTCACGATAAAGGAAGCCGCTCACCTCGGTGAGGGCTTCGCGTCGTCTGCTCCGGATCGGGTGGCGGAATATGTCGCCCACCTCGACCGGGGTCGATCGAGAGCCGTTCCGTTGGCCGCGTCCGGAGGTGTCGGGACCCGCCTGCGGCAGCTCTTCGGAGGCCGCACGACCGTCGACCCGACGAGCATCGCCGATCGCCACGGAAGCCGCGGACACCTGGAGACGATCTCGGAGGTCGAGGCCTCCGTCGCGACCATCCTGGCGCAACTCGGAGGACATCGGCGACACTCTTCTTGAGCGAACACTTGCGATATTCCGGTCCTCGCACTACGATTAGCCGACGCCGCGTTCTACGCGGTTGAAGGGGACCCGAAGCCGAGGGGGCTTTGGGAACGGGGAATCTGGGTTCTGGGGAGCTGCAGTGTTCAAAGTTTCATCATGCCGTTCTGGGGACGGCTCTTCGCGCTCACTACGAGCGATGGTCGTCGCGCCGTTGGTGGCGCTCGCACTCGTCACGGCCGGCTGCACCGCAGCGCCTGGCGCGTCCGAGACGCCGGCGCCTGAAGGCACCAGCACCACCGACTGGACGCCGCCTTCCGACACGGAGACCGAAGGGCCCACCGAGGCTCCGGCGCTCACCGAGCAGAGCGGGGCGCTCGACGCACCGATCGCGCTCTCCACCGACATGGTGGTCACGATCGACAAGATCTCGACGACGACCATCAAGCCCGAGACGCCCGGCGAGTACGCCGGCTCCGCAGTCGTCGTCACGCTCTCCGTGTCCAACGACTCGAAGCGCGCGCAGAGCGTCGATTCCGCCGTCGTCAGCCTCGTCACGGACGACGGCGACATCGGCGTCTCGACCACCGCCGGTCCGAACGAGCCCCTGCAGGGCGAGCTCGCCGCCGGCGCGAAGGCCACGGGGACCTACGTCTTCATGCTCGACCCGACTCAGGGCCGCTCGGTGAAGATCAGCGTCAACTACGCCGCAGGAGAGCCGGTGGCGACGTTCGCCGGCCAGCTCTCCTGACGCGCACGCATTCTTTCGCATCACTTTCGGTTTTTCATCGCACTAACTCAATTTCGAAGAAGAAAACTGGCGGCTGGGGAGTCACTATGGGGAACACATCGACCACGAGGCGGGCGCTGAGCGCGCTTGCGTCTGTCGTGACGGCGGCATTGCTCGTCGCCGGCATGACGACACTGGGTGCACAGGCGGCGTCGGCAGACGTCCCGTCGACACCACCGCCCCTGCTGCAGCGCGACGACAACGTCGTCACGTCGGATCCGATTCCGACCGTGCAGATCGACAACGGCTACGTCTGGTCTCAGACGACCATCGGTTCGACCGTGTACGCGGTCGGCAAGTTCGACAACGCCCGTGCGCCCCTGGCTGCCCCGGGAACGAGCCTGACGGCGCGTTCGAACGTTCTCGCCTATGACATCAACACCGGCCAGCTGCTGTCGTTCGCCCCGCAGGTGAACGGCGTGATCAAGGCTGTCGCCGCCTCGCCCGACGGGAGCCGCATCTACATCGGCGGCTCCTTCAACTCGGTCAACGGTCAGGCGCGCTGGAACTTCGCGGCCCTCGACGCCGTGACCGGTCAGCTCGTCCCCGGATTCTCGCCGTCCATCGGCGGCAGCGGCGTCTACGCGCTGGCCACCTCGGGATCGAGCGTCTACGTCGGCGGCCTGTTCACGCAGGGCAACGGAACGGCTCGCAAGAACCTCGCCGGCTTCAACGCCGCCAACGGTGCCCTGCTGAGCTGGGCACCGCAGACTGACCTCCAGGTCGACGCGATGGTCATGGACCCCGCGGGTCAGAACGTCATCGCCGCCGGCCGCTTCTCGCAGGTGAACGGCGACCTGACCATGCGCGGCACCGTCGCGCTGGACAAGACGACCGGTGCCGTCGACTCGTCGTGGGCGCTCCCGCAGACGGTCAAGAACGGCTCCAACACGGGCAGCAACTCGGGCAAGGCCGGCATCTTCGGACTCGCCGCCGATGCCACGGCCGTCTACGGCACCGGCTGGGTCTACGCCGACGCCGCCACGGGAAACCTCGAGGGCACGTTCGCGGCGGAGGCCGGAACCGGACAGGTCCGCTGGATCGCCGACTGCCTCGGCGACCACTACGGCGTCTACTCGACCGGCAAGGTCGTCTACACGACCAGCCACACGCACGCGTGCGGCACGATGAACCTGCACCCCGAGCAGAACCCGCGCACGCACCGCTACTCCGAGGCGTACACGGCCGATGCCCGCGGTTCGCTGGGCAACCAGCCCGCAGCCGGCGGCACCTACAAGAACTGGGCGGGCACCCCCGCGCCGTCTCCCTACGCCTGGACGCCCGACTGGGCCGTCGGCGTGACGACGGGCCTGGGTCAGGCCGGACTCTCCATCACCGGCGCCGGCAACATGATCTCGATCGGCGGCGAGTTCCGCTCGGTCAACAACGGTCGATTCGAGGGCCTCGTGCGCTTCTCGACGAACCCTCCGGGCGGAGCCAAGGACGGACCCCGCCTCGCCGCGGCCAACTGGACAGGCACTGCGCAGTCGTTCATTCCGGGTCGCGTCCGCGTCTCGATCCCGGCCAACTGGGACCGCGACGACCTGACGCTCACGTATGAGCTCCGTCGCACGGGCACGGCGACCCCTGTCGCCACGACAACGGCGAACGGAACCTGGTGGAACCGACCGGCCGTCATCCTCGAAGACAAGACCGCCACGCCGGGGTCGCAGCAGGAGTACACGGTCGTCGCGAAGGACGGCAACGGCAACACCGTGAGCAGTCAGGCGATGTCCGTGACCGTCGCATCGGGCACGGTCTCGAGCTACACCAACGCGGTCATCACGGATAGCCCGCAGCTGTACTACCCGTTGGGCACCGCGCCGCAGGACTGGGCGGGGGCGAACCCGCCGGTGTTCGGCTCGGGCGTGACGTCGTCGACCTCCGGTGTCGAGAACACCGCCACCGGTGCCTCGACCTTCTCCGGAACGAGCACGGGACGAATCTCGTCGACCGACAAGATCGCCGCCCCGACGGAGTTCTCGACCGAACTGTGGTTCAAGACGAACACGACGACCGGTGGGAAGCTTCTCGGCTACGGGAACGCGGCCTCGGGTGACTCCACGAGTTACGACCGTCATCTCTACATGACGAACAACGGTCGGCTGGTCTTCGGCACGTACAACGGCAGCACGCAGACCGTACAGAACTCCACGGCGTTGAACAACAATGCGTGGCACCATGCTGTGGCCACGCAGAGCGCTGCCGGCATGAAGCTGTACATCGACGGCGCTCTCGTCTCATCGGCAGCCGGTGCGACCACTGCCGAGAACTACGTCGGCTACTGGCGCGTCGGCGGGGACAACCTCAACGGCTGGCCGTCCGCGCCGAGCTCGATCAACTTCAAGGGTGCGCTCGACGAGGTCGCGGTCTACCCCTACGCGCTGACCGCTGCACAGGTGCAGACGCACTACGGCATCGGCAAGGGCTTCCAGCCGCCGACCGCCGCCTTCACCGCGACGCCGACCGATCTCGCGGTGGCGTTCGACGCCAGTGCATCCGCACCGACCGGCTCGGCCACGATCACCGGCTACAGCTGGGACTTCGGTGACGACTCGGCGACGGCCACCGGCCAGACGGTCTCGCACACCTACACCGCCGCGGGAACCTACACGGCCAAGCTCACGGTCACGGACAGCAACGGGCTGGCCACCACGACCGAGAACCCGGTCGTGGTCCAGGCGGCGAATGTGCTGCCCACCGCCTCCTTCGAGGTCACGGGCACCGGTCTCTCGGTCTCCGCCGATGCCTCCGCCTCCACCGACTCCGACGGCACGATCGCTTCGTACGACTGGAACTGGGGCGACGGATCGACGTCGAGCGGCCAGGTCGCCAGCCACGTGTACGCCTCGGCGGGCACGCGCACGGTGACCCTGACCGTCACCGACAACCGTGGTGGCACGGCGACCACCACGCGTGAGGCCGTCACGACCCATGCGAACCCGGTCGCGACGTTCACATCGACCGCGTCGGGGATGAACGTCGACGTCTCGGCCGCAGGGTCGAGCGCGTCCGACGGGGCGACGCTCTCCTACTCCTGGAACTGGGGCGACGGAACGCCTGCGGGTACAGGGGCGACCGCCGGCCACACGTACACCCAGCCGGGTGCGCATGACATCACCCTCACGGTCACCGACAGCCTCGGCGGCTCGGCGAGCGTCACGAAGTCCGTGACCGTTCAGGCGCAGGTGTTCGCAGCATCCGACTCGTTCGGCCGCGTCGTCTCGAGTGGCTGGGGCGCGGCTGATGTCGGCGGCACCTGGGCACCCATGAGCGGTTCGGCCGCCGTCACCTCCGTCGCCGACGGCGTCGGCAAGGTGAATCTCACCCCGGGTGAGACCCGCGAGATGCTGTTGCAGGGCACGTCGCTCCTCGACACGTCGGCGCGGATCACCTACTCGCTGGCCTCCGGACCGTCGACGGGTGTCGCGTACGAGGGACTCGGCGCACGTCGCTCCGGTTCGAACGGCTACCGTGCGCTCGCATGGCACCGTGCGGACGGCACCACGTGGCTCGTGATCCACCGCAACGGAACGGCCATCGCCAGCACCGCGGTCGCCGGTCTCACGTGGACCGCGGGAAGCACTTTCAACCTCGCCATGGAGACCACGGGTTCCGGAACCACGACGATCCGCGCGAAGCTGTGGGCGGCCGGCGCTGCAGAGCCCGCCAACTGGCAGCTCTCGACCACGGATGCGACGCCGGCCCTCCAGGCCGCCGGAGCCCCGACGGTGTTCTCCTACCGAGCCGGCAGCGCGACCGGCACCAACCTCGCGAGCTTCGACGACTTCACGCTGAAGAACCTCGGAGCCGCGACACCGCAGCCCGAGCCTCAGCCGACGAACGTCGCGCCGACCGCCGCGTTCACGGCGACGGCCACGGGCCTGACCGTCAATGTCAACGGCGGAGCGTCGACCGACTCGGACGGCACCATCGCCTCCTACGCCTGGAACTTCGGAGACGGAACGACAGGCACCGGAGCGACGAGCTCGCGGGCGTACACGGCGGCGGGCACCTACACGGTGACCCTCACGGTGACGGACGACAAGGGCGCGACCAACACCGCCACCCAGCAGGTCACGGTCACGGCACCTCCTGTCGAGCCGCAGCCTGAGCCCAACCCGGCAGCGCTGGCGAGCGATGAGTTCGACCGCACCGCTGGTCCCGGCTGGGGGAGCGCGGTCACCGGCGGTGCCTGGAGCATCGCCGGAGGCTCGCAGGCGGCGGCGACCGTCGCCGACGGCCAGGGCAAGCTGAGCCTGGTCGCCGGAGACACCCGTCATGCGACGCTCAACACGACGTCGATCGGTGATTCCCTCCTCGAGACGCAGTTCCGCGTCGATCAGGCTCCCGCCGCAGGTGGCGCCTACATCGGAGTCATCGCCCGTCAGACGGCCGCGGGGAAGTACTTCGCCCGCGCGTGGCTCCGTCCCGACGGAACCGTGTGGCTCGTGGTCCACCGTGAAGGGACTGTGGTGCTCACGCAGGCCGTGCCCGGGCTGGTCTGGGCGGCGAACACGTCGTACAGCCTGAAGGTGTCGGTCACCGGGTCGACCTCGACCGCCATCTCGGCGAAGATCTGGGCGACGGGTACCACCGAGCCGGCGAACTGGCAGATCAACGCGACGGATGCGACGCCGCTGGCTGCGGGAGCGGTCGGCCTCAGCGGCAACCGGTCGGGCAGTTCGACGGCGCCTCTGAACGTCTCGTTCGATTCGTTCCGCGTCACCGCGCCCCAGTAAGATCCTGACGCATGGCCACTGCTGTTCCGATCGCGCTCCTCGCCGTCGGAGGAATCGCAGCAGTGGCCATCGTCGTGTTCGTGCTCCGGCTGATGCCGCGCACCGCTTTCGTGGCCTGGGCGTGCGTGCTCTTCTTCGTGCCGCTCTGGGTCGGCGTGAACGTCGGCTTCTACTGGGCGGCGATCACGCTGCTCACGGCTTTGATGATCATCGTCAACTGGTCCGTCGTCCCTCTGCGCGCCGCGGATGCCTGGGTCGTGGCGTTCATCATCGTCATCGTCGGACTGTACGGCTTCGGCTCGGTGGACCTTCCGTCTCTCGTCGCCGCGCTGCTCGAGTGGGTCATCCCTTACCTCTGGGGGCGCGTCGTCCTCGCCCGCGTCGCGCCGGGGTGGGTCACGTCGACGATCGCCGTGGTCGCGATCATCGCCGCGGTCCTCGGCATCGTCGAGTTCTTCACGTCGTTCAACCCGTTCGTGCTGATCCCGGGATCGGGCGTCATCTACGACACCTGGAGCCCCCTGCAGGAACGCGGCGGGGTCTTGAGGGTGGAAGGCGCGTTCGGGCATTCGATCGCCCTGGGAGCGGCCCTGGCGATGTCGTCGGCGTTCATCGTGGCGACGAAGTGGCGTCTGGTCCCGAAGATCGGCGGCGTCGTACTCATCGCCGTGGCGACGGTCCTGACGTTCAGTCGCGCGGGTCAGCTCACCCTCGTGCTCACTCTGGTGCTGTCCACGTTCCTGATCGTCGGGGTGTCCACCCGGTTCCGGGTCGCGATCGTCACCGCCGGCGTCATCGGCACCGTCATCGCGATCCCGATCATCGACTCCGTCTTCGGGGCGGCGGGCGATGAGGCCGGCGGCAGCGCGGACTATCGGACCGACCTCCTCGTGCTCCTCCAGCAGGTGCAGCTCTTCGGCAATCCGGGGGACTGGCATTCGCTCGTCTCGGGTGACTACTACCTCGGCTACTTCGCGCGCTCCGTCGACAACGCCCTCGTCCTCACCCTGCTCCGCTACGGCTACGTGCCGACCCTGCTGATCATGGCGGCGATCGTCTGCGCGGCGATCATGACCGTGCGACGTTCGACCCGGAGCCCGGCGTCCATCGCCGTCGTGGGGCAGCTGCCGAGCCTCGTGGTGGTCGCACTGATCACGCAGTACAGCATGTTCCTCTGGTTCTGCGTGGGGCTCGCGATCACGTGGGCCCGCGACGCCGACGCGCTCGGTGGAAGGCGCGAGGGACCTGTGGAGATACGGCGGGGATCGCTCGAGACTTCGCGCCCGCCCCGTGGCGCCGTGGAGCGCCCTGCACAGTCATGAAGTCGTGGAATCGAACACTCCTCTAGAATCGAAGTCTGAGGGGGAATGGGGAGTCATGGGCGAGAGCCGGGTGAGTCTGCGCGTCATCGCCAGCTCGTTGCGCAAGTTCTGGTGGATGGTCGTGCTCTTCGGGGTCGTCGGGGCCGCGGGCTCCTACGGGTACGCCTCGCTGCAGACCCCGCTCTTCCAGGCGACGACCTCGCTCTACTTCGCTCTCAATCAGGGCACCAGCGCCTCCGACCTCAACCAGGGCTCTGTGTACACGCAGAGCCAGATGCTGTCCTTCGCGCAGCTCGCGACGAGCTCGCGGGTGCTCGATCCCGTCATCGAGGAGCTCGGTCTCGACACGACGCCGCGCGCTCTCGCGCGTGACATCGAGGTCACGATCCCGCAGAGCACCGTGACGCTGCGCATCACAGGGATCACCGATGACGCGAAGGCGGCCGCCGAGCTGGCCGACGCCGTGGCCGAACAACTCATCATCGTGGTCAAGGATGTGGCGCCGAAAGACCCACAGGGCGAATCCACGATCACCGCTCAGGTGATCGATGATGCCGTCGTGCCCGAGTTCCAGTTCACACCGAGCAAGCCTCGCGACGCCCTCCTCGGAGGTTTCCTGGGTGGCGTCCTCGGACTCGCCATCGCGGCGTTGATCGGTGTGCTCGACACCCGCATGCGCACCGAGGAGACGCTGACCGAGGCGGGCGGCGACCCTGTGCTGGGCGTCGTCTCGAAGTCTCCGCTGCTGGCCATGCGCGGTATCGCTGTGGCCCAGGAGCCGCTGGGCCACACCTCCGAGGAGTTCCGTCGCATCCGCTCGGCGCTCGCCTACGCGAACGTTTCCTCACGGGTGAAGGTGCTGCTGGTGACGTCGGGCATGCCGTCCGAGGGCAAGTCGACCGTCTCGGTGAATCTCGCCATGACGCTCGCCGGGCTGCGCAACTCCGTCCTGCTGATTGACGCCGATATGCGGCGGCCGCGGGCTCACGAGCACGCCGGCATCGACGGCTCGATCGGACTCACGAGCGTGCTGCTCGACGAGGTCGAGTTCGAGGTGGCCAAGCACAGCGTGGCAGACAGCACACTCGACATCCTCCCCGCCGGCACCATCCCGCCGAATCCTGCGGAGTTGCTCACCTCCGCTCGCATGGCGCAGCTGCTCGACTTCGCTGCGGCGGAGTACGACTACGTCGTGATCGATTCTCCGCCCATCCTGAGCGTGGCGGACGCGAACCTCTTCGCCACCCAGACCGACGGCGTGATCCTCGTGGTCGACGCGACCAAGACCCGTCGCGCCGCCCTCGCGAAGAGCGTCAAGTCGCTCGAATCGGGTGGCGCGCGCATCCTCGGCACCGTCCTGAACCGTGCTCGTCCGGATCGACACCGCAGCGAGTACTACAGCGACTGACGCGATGCCTCGACGCGGAAACACCGCGCAGGCGACGGAGTATATCGGTGTGACGCGGTGTTCGTTTGTCTTTGCCCCGGTAGCCGGGTATTCTTCATGAGTTGCGAGGGGGACTCGCTCTTTGCTGCCGGGGTCTAAACTGCGGCGGAGATGCGGGGTGATCATGAATCTGCCCCAGAAGACGGTGACATCGTGTCCACTCCGTTCCTCGATCTCGCATCACGCGAGTCCGCGACTCCGCCTCGGCGACGCTCTCGAAAGCTCCTCGCAGGTGCACTGACGGCCACCCTTGCGCTCACTGCCGCGCTGACAACCGTTCCGTCGTCGGCATTGGCCGACGACGCCGTGACTCTCGCACAGTCCCAGGCATCGGCGGACACCCCGGTCATCGACGATGACATGGATCGCGCCGTCGGCTCCGGATGGGGCTCGTCGCCCGAGGGGCCCTGGCGCGTCGTGGAGGGAACGGCGAGCGTGACAGGCGCGCAGGCCCTGCTCGCGAGCCGCAAGCCCGGCATCACCGCCCGAGCGACCGTCGACGGTGTCGCCGCGACCGACGTGGACAGCCGCTTCTCGCTGACCGTCCCCGAGCTTCCGGTGGGAGGGCCGCTCTACCTCTCCCAGGCTGTCCGCGTGTCCGGTGCCGACTCCTATGGGGTGCGTGTGCGCGTGCATCCCGACGGCTCTGCCTATGTGTCGATCGTGCGTCTCACGGACCTCATGCGCGTGCAGCACCTCAGCGAGCGCAGACTCCCGCTCACGGTGACGGGCGACACCACGCTGACCGTGGCACTCAGCGTCACCGGCACGAGCCCGGTGGAGTTGGGCGCCAAGGCCTGGGAATCGGGCGCTGCGGAGCCGACTGACTGGCAGGTGACGTACTCCGACGATTCGGCTGACCGGATCCAGGCGGCGGGTGGCTACGCCTTCTCGCTCTACACGTCTTCGGGTGCTCGGACCGCCGTTCCGGTCGGAATCGACGACGTCTCAGTCACCACTCCCACCACGGTGCCGGAACCTTCCACCGAGCCCACGCCTGCGCCGGAGCCGACACCATCCCCGTCGCCCGAGCCGACGGCCTCGCCGACTCCGACTCCGACTCCGACGCCGACGCCGACTCCGACTCCGACTCCGACACCGGCGCCCGAGCCCGAGCCGGTGCCGCCGGGAACGCCGGAGGGCGTGCGCGGGACTCCCGGTGCCCATGCGCCCGGAACGCTCGCCTACGACGCCCCGGCGACGGCGGTCTATGTCTCTCCCTCGGGAGTCGACGGAGCCTCGGGAACCAAGAACTCGCCCGTCAAGACGGTCGCTGCCGCGCTGCGCGTCGTTCCGAACGGAGGGACGATCGTCCTGCGCGGCGGTTCCTACCACGAGGAGATCGTGGTGCCCGCGCAGAAGCGGGTCACGATCCAACCGGCACCGAACGAGTCGGTCTGGCTCGACGGTGCGAAGCCGGTCACGGGGTGGAAGGCCTCGGGACGCACATGGGTCGTCGAGGGCTGGAACACGGCTCTCGACGCCAGTCCGACCTACACCAAGGGGGCGCCGGACAACACTCAGGCCGAGTGGCGCTTCGTCGATCCGGCCCACCCGATGGCCGCACACCCCGACCAGGTCTGGGTCGCCGGGGTGCAGCTGCGGGAGGTGGCCTCTGCATCGCAGGTCTCGGACGGCACCTTCTTCGTCGATGATGCGGCCAAGCGCCTGGTGATCGGAACGAACCCCACGGGCGCATCCGTCGAGGCGAGCGTGCTCACGCAGGCTCTGTCGATCCGCTCGGCAGGCAGCGAGGTGCGTGGAATCGGCGTGCGCCGCTACGCCACCAGCGTTCCGCAGATGGGCACCGTGATCGCGGCAGCCCCGAACGTCGCGCTCACCGACGTGACCATCCGCGACAACTCGACGACGGGCTTCTACTCGTGGGCCCCCGGGACGACGCTGACCCGCGTGTCGTTGATCGGGAACGGCCTGCTCGGAGGAGGGGCTTCGCAGGCGGATGGGCTCAGAGTGACCCAGATGCTCTCGGTGGGCAACAACATGGAGCACTTCAACGATTCCCCGGTCTCCGGCGCCTTCAAGGTCACGCGGACTCGCGGGGTGACGGTGACGGACAGCGCATTCACCGGCAACGACGGACGAGGACCGTGGTTCGACGAATCGGTGCTCGACATCGCGTTCACAGGCAACGACGTGATCGGCAACACCGGCCACGGCGTCCTGGTCGAACTGTCGGAGCGGGCCGTCGTGGCCGACAATGTCATCGCCCGAAACGGCGAGTTCGGTCTGTTCGTGCTCAATTCCGGCAATGTGAAGATCTGGAACAACACCTTCGTCGGCAACGGCAACCGGAACATCAGCATCGGGATGGATGCCCGACGCGCGTCCGACCCGAACACGCCTGGCCACGACCCGCGCACACGGTACGCGCCGCAGGCCTCCTGGATCGTGCGCAACGTCGTGATGTCGAACAACGTCATGGCAGAGAGCGCCGGAAACTGCCTGGTCTGCGTGCAGGACTTCTCCATGCAGTACACCGGGTCCCAGATGGTGTCGAGCGTCAACGGGAACCTCTACCAGCGCACATCGCCGGGGACGCCCCGATGGTTCTCCGCGTGGTCGAAGGGAGCGGTCTCCAGGGACCCCGCCGTGAGCGATACGCTCGCCGGGTTCACGGCCACGACGGGTCAGGACCGGCGTTCGCAGTTCATCGAGGGTGCTCCGGTCGTCGATGGCTCCTTCACGCTGCTTCCGCCGTTCGCCGCCGCCCAGGGCTCTGTTGCCGTCCCGGTGCCGTCTGATATCGCTTCAGTATCACGACTCCCCGGCAGCAGCACGACGCTGGGGGCCCTGCCCCGGTGACGATGTAAGCATGGGCTCTCTTCTCGCCGTCGGCGCGCGTGCGCTGACGATGGTCATCGCGCTGGTCTGCGGCGTCCTCACGACCCGGATGATCATCGGGGGTGCCGGCGTCGACAGCTTCGCCCTGTACACGCTGCTGACGACGATCCCCTCTCTGCTCACGTTCACCGACCTCGGCAGCGGGGCGGTTCTGGTCAACGCGGTCGCGACGAGCGAGAACGTGCGTACAGACGAGAAGCTGCGATATCAGCTCACATCGGTCGGCCGCGTTCTGCTGATGTTCGCGGCGACGGCGATGGCGATCAACACGATCCTCGTGCTCACCGGAGCCTGGGAGCTGGTGTTCGGCGAAGCAGGCGGTCGCCCCGGCGCTTCGCTGGCCGCGTTCTACTGCGTCACCATCTTCTGCCTCGGCATCCCCCTCGGGGTCTGGGCGCGGATCATGCTGGGGCAGCGCCGCAACCACATCGTCATCCTCCTCCAGGGCCTGATCTCACCCCTGACCATGACCGGCGTCTGGCTGATGCTGACGTTCGGCGGTGAGAACCTTCACTCCTTCGTCGCCATCGCCTCTTTCGCGGCCTCCTTCATCGTCTCGCTGCTCGGCATCCTCATCACGGCGCGCACGACATCCCCGCTGATTCCCGCGGCTGCGCGGATGGTCCTGCGCCCTCGGCGGTATCCGGGAGTCCGGGTGATGGACGTGGGGTGGCCGATGCTGGCGCAGATGGTGACCTATCCCATCGCCGTGGGTTCCCAGCGGTACGTGATCGCCCAGCTCGGTGGTCCCACCGATGTGGCGGAGTACGGAGTGGCGGGACAGGTCTTCTTCGCGCTCAACGGACTGGTGATGGCGGGTGGACTCGCGCTCTGGCCCCATTTCGCGAAGAGTCGACACGACGGCGATCTCCGGCGCGGGCCGTTCCTGCTGTCTGTGCTGTTCGCGTCCGCCATCGCCGTCGCGACCGTGATGGTGTGGCTCGTCGGTCCGTGGCTGTTCGGCTTCATCACGCAGGGTGAGCTCACCGTGCGGCCGAGCACGATCTTCGCGTTCGGTCTGATGATCATGATGACCGCGGCGGTGTACCCCCTGGGCATGTTCATCATGGACAAGCCGGGCATCCGCTTCCAGGTGATCCCCACGCTGAGCATGGCCGCCGTCGGCATCACGCTCTCGTTCGTGCTGACCCCGGTGCTGGGAATCGCCGGACCGTTGATCGGCGTCGCCTTCGCGCTCGTCGTCTGCCAGCTGATCCCGTTCTCGATCTACATCGTCCGGAACAAGAAGCGGCTGACGGTCGGAGATCTCGACCCGGTGTAGTCCGGTCCGGGCGGATCGACGCCGGAGGCAGTGTGTCGGCGGCCGTCAGCTCAGCACGTGCGCTGTGATGCTCGAGCGGTAGACGGCGGGAGCGTGTCGACGGAGTGCCTCTGCGCGGCTGTCCGCGACGCTCGAGACCATCTCGTCCCAGCGGGTGTCGATATCGGTCAGGGCCGTTGCGATGGAGTCGGGGTCGCCCGCGGTGACGAGCTGCGCAGTGCCGTAGCCGCCTGCTGCTTCCCGAAGACCGCTGCTGTCGCTGGCGATCACGGGGCGCAGGGCGAGGATCCCCTCGACGGCGGTGTTCCCGAAGGGCTCGTCGATCCGCGAGGGGACGAGGAGCACATCGGTCTTCTCCAGGAACGGCCAGATGTCGGTATGGAACCCGGCGAAGTCGACGGAGACCCCGGCATCGGCTGCCTGTGCCCGCAACTCGGCCTCGAACCACTCGTAGCCTTCGAAGACCGCGCCGAGAAGGGTCACGTCCACAGCGCGTCCGGCGGCGTGCAGTCGGGAAGCCGCCTCGATCACGAGATCGGGCCCCTTGCGAGGGGAGAGACGTCCGATGTAGAGCACACGGAGCGGCCCGTCGGTGTGGGGGCGGGGCGATACCGGATGCGAGGGAGAGGCGACGCCGTTGTAGACGACGTGTGAGCGCCGGGCGAGGGCGGGCAGCGCGGCGTGGATCGTGTCCAGACTGAATCGGCTGTTCACCAGGGTGCGGTGGGAGGCCAGGTGCGGGGAGTAGAGGATGCCGTTGACGAGCCGGTTTCCCGAAGCCTCGGCCTCATGGACGTGGCTCACCGTTCGGATGCCCCGCAGCCGGGCGATCAGCGGCCATTCGGGGATGATGATCGTCGACACGTAGACGACGTCCGGGCGTAGGTGGCCGAGCAGGCGCCACGCGGCACCGAGGCCACGGAAGGTGTCACGGAAGAGTTTGGGCAGCCCTCGGGGCGTCAGGAGGACCTTGCGCAGCACGAGCATCGGGACGATGACGACCTCGACCCCGGCAGCACGCAGTTCCTTCACGAGGAGCCCGGAGCTCGGAAGCGCGACGACGACGCGCGCCCCGGACTCGACCAGGCCGATCGCGCTCTCCAGAAGCATGCGGTCGGAACCGAACAGCTCGGCACCCGGATGCACGAGCAGGACGGTGCGCTGCCCTCCGTTGCCGCTCATGAGCCGTCCGCTCCGGCGTCCGCCGCGGCGGGAGCGGGGGCCCAGTCCGTCTGTCGGCGACGTGCTCGTCGCGCCGATGGGTGGATGGTCGCACGCTCGGCGATCCGATGCGCGAGCGTTTCGTACTCGTCCGCGACGTCGTCCCAGCGGAACCGGGTGCGGGCGATCTCCCGCACCGCCGTGCCCCGTGCCGCGGCGAACGCCGGATCGGCCTCGGCCGCCACGACGTGCGCAGCGACATCGGCGGCGTCGGCGAAGAACCACCCGTTGCCGTCGAGTACTTCGCGGTTGAAGGGAACGTCGAAGCCGATCACGGCGGTCCCGGCCCCCATGGCCCGAAGGAGCGAGGGATTGGTCCCGCCCACGGAATGTCCGTGTACGTAGGTGAGCGCATTCGCGTACAGCGCGTCGAGCAGTTCCTGGTCGTACACGCCACCGACGAGGCGGATCCGTTCGTCGCCATCGGCCACGCGCTGTATCTCCTGGGTGTATCCCGCGCTGTACGGCGCGGAGCCCACGACCACGAGAGGGAGCTTTGCGTCGCTGTCTCGGTAGCCCTCCACGATCTCCAGCACGTGATTCTCCGGCTCGAACCGCGCCACGACGAGGTGATAGCCCTTCGTGCTGAGCCCCATCTCGGCCACGCCGCGTTCGGGAAGCTCGTCGAGGATGGGGGCGCCGTAGCGGATGAGTTCGGTGGGCACATCGAACTGGTGCCGGTAATAGTCGGCGATCCCCGGCGCATCGGCGATCAGAGCATCTGCCGTGCGTACCCCGAACTGCTCGGCCCAGCGGTAGTAGGCCTTGCCTCGTGGCCCCCATTTGGAGCGTCGCCATTCGAGACCGTCCATGTGCAGCGCGACCGGTGCACGACGCAGCCGGAAGAGGGGCAGGAACGGCGAGTTGGCCGCGTTGAAGACGAACGTCGCGTCGGGACGCCGGCGGAACACGAGGTGCAACGCCGACAGCCCGGTGTGGCTCAGCGTCTCGATCTGCTTCACGGGGACGGCAGGAAGATGCACGACCCTCATGCCTAGGTACTCCTTCTCACGCCGCTCGGAGCCGCGGGTGTACACGACGACATCGTGTCCGCGGTCCGCGAGTCGGCGTCCGACCTCTTCGATGGCGGTTTCGAAACCGCCGTAGGCCGCGGGCACTCCTCGGGTCCCCACCATCGCGATGGTGAGGCGGTTCGAATTGCTCATCCGATCAGTATGCCCCGCTGGGCTGCACCATGACCTTGGCGGTACGCCACATGATCTGCAGGTCGTTCATCACGGACCAGTTCTCGACGTACCGCAGGTCGAGGCGGACGCTCTCATCCCAGGAGAGGTCGCTTCGCCCGGAGACCTGCCACAGACCGGTGATGCCGGGCTTGATGTAGAGGCGCCGGAAGACGGTGCCGTCGTAGTCGGTGACCTCGCTGGGCAGCGGCGGGCGCGGCCCGACCACACTCATGTCGCCGATGAGGACGTTCCAGAACTGCGGCAGCTCATCGAGAGAGAGTTTGCGCAGAACCTTGCCGACGCGGGTGACGCGCGGGTCGTCCTTCATCTTGAAGAGGAGCCCGGCGCCCTGGTTCTGTTCCTTGAGGGCGGCGAGCTGCTGCTCGGCATCCGTCTTCATCGAGCGGAACTTGACCATCCTGAAGCGGCGACCGTCACGGCCGACGCGCTCCTGGAAGAAGAAGACCGGACCGGGGGAGTCCAGCTTGATGAGCACGGCGAGCACGGGAGCCAGCAGACCGATCGGGATCAGCGCCAGCGTCGCCACGGCGACGTCCAGTGCACGCTTCAGGAGGTGCTGGCCGCCTTCGTAGGTGGGGATCTGCACCTGGATCAGTGGCAGGCCCTCCACCGGGGCGAAGGAGATGCGGGGACCCGCCACATCGGTGAGTCGGCTGGACAGCACGAGTTCGGCAGCGGTCCCTTCGAGCTGCCAGCTCAGCTGCTTGACGAACTCGGGCTCACCCTCGGGGCGGCTCGCCACGATGATCGTGTCTGCACCGACTTCGGCCGCGACCGACGACACGGAGTTCACGTTCCCCAGAACCGGGAACCTCGTGTCGTCGATCACGATGTCGCGCGCGTTGCCGTCGAGCAGCGTCGCGCCGACCACCTTGTAGCCGGATGCGCCGATCGGGTGCAGCGTCCGGACCACATACTCCACGTCGTCCCTGTTGCCGACGACGAGAGTGCGGGAGGCGAACCTCCCCTGGGAGCGCTGCTTCTGCAGCCAGTGGCGCCACAGCCACCTGGTCACCAGAAGAGTCAGCACACCGACGGGCAGCCCCAGCAGCAGCGTCAGTTGCATCGACTTCCATGCGAGCAGGACCGCCACGATGGCGATGATCCCGAAGGCGAGTCCGGAGGCGTGCACGACGCCCCGATACTCGGTGGCACTAGCGCGGAACAACGCGGCGTCCCGCGTGTGCATCGCGCTGAGCATGAGGTACCACAGCGCGGCGAGCGGAATGCCGTCGCGCATGACCTCGACCCCGGAGACGCCGGAGGCCAGCTGGACCGCTGCCGTCAGACCGAGCGCGAACAGGATGACAGCTGCATCCGTCGTCCGCAGACGCATCCGATAGCGACGCTCCCACTGACGGCGTCTTTCCAGAGTCGCCGAAGCACGCGGTGTGACCACCGTGCGCGTCACCGACTTGGCAGCTCGCGGAGCCGCGACCGGCACGAAGCCCGTTCGAGCGATGCTCAGAGCATCCTCGACGGAAGTCATGCCGAGGCCTCGTGAGCCGTGAATGTACGCAAAAATCCCCAGTGCGACATGTGTTTCCCCAGTTTCCCCAGACCATGAACCCCACGTTCACGGCATTCGTCTGCGTCCCGACCCCTCGGGTCCTGCTGAAACTCTCCGTGATTCCCACATCACGGAGTGCGTTCTCACCGTCCCACACGGTGAGCGCTGACAGCAGGCACTGCAGACCTGATCCACTGTAGCGGAACATCGTCGCCACGGGAAGGTAATTCTGGTGAATGGACGAACGGGGGCGGCGAGGAGCGCCTGGTCGGGGGCTATCCTGTCGCGGTGACCGCGAACACCGACACTCCACGCTTCCAGCTCCGAACGATGCTGCCGCGCGACCCTTCTCAGCCGCATCGCACCGCGAGCCCGCTCGAGCTCTTCTTCGATCTGGTCTTCGTCGTGGCGGTGAGCATCGCCTCCGCACAGCTGCACCATGCCCTCAGCGAAGGGGATTTCCTGCACGGGGTCACCTCCTACGCGATGCTGTTCTTCGCGATCTGGTGGGCCTGGATGAACTTCACCTGGTTCGCCACGTCGTTCGACACCGATGACTGGCTCTATCGCGTCACGACGTTCGTGCAGATGGGAGGAGTCCTCGTCTTCGCCGCCGGCATCCCCGCGGCGTTCAACGAGAGCGACTTCACCATCCCGGTACTCGGATATGTCGTGATGCGCGTGGCGATGGTGGCGCAATGGCTGCGAGCGTCACGATCGGCCGGTGAACTGCGTTCGGCGACGCGCCGGTACGCGTTCGGCATCGCCGCGGTCCAGGTGCTGTGGATCCTGTTCCTCCTGATCCCGGCGGGACCTCTGCAGTTCGCCGCCTTCGTGGTCTTCGCCCTCATCGAGATCAGTGTTCCGGTGTTCGCCGAATTCCGGAGGCAGACGCCGTGGCATCCGCACCACATCACCGAGCGCTACGGGCTGTTCACGTTGATCGTGCTCGGTGAGAGCCTTCTCGCATCCGCGAACGCCATCATCGATGCGCTTCACGAGGTCGAGAGTCTCGGCCCGCTGATCGCGATCTCCGTCCTCACGCTCGTGGTCACGGCGTCGTTGTGGTGGATCTATTTCTGGCCCCCGCATCACCGTGCGATCACGAGCTTCGGCCGCTCGCTGCGCTACGGCTATACGCACTATTTCGTCTTCGCCGCGGCGGCGGCCTTCTCGGCCGGGATCGAGGTCGAGATCGACGTGCTGACCGGGAAGAGCCACCTGTCGAACCTCGCGGCCTCGTTCACGGTGACGATCCCGATCGCGATCTTCCTCGTGGGCATCTGGTGGATCGCGATCCGCCAGAACGCCGATCGCGTGGTGAACACGGTCGTTCCTCTCGGCGCCCTGCTGGTGCTGCTCGATCCGGTGTTGCCGATCCCTGTCACCCTCACCGCGCTCGTCCTTGTCGTGGTCGTGGTGGTGCTGGTGCTTCATCCTCCCGTGGAGTCCACGCGCATGGACGCCACGCGCATAGACAAGGCATAGCGCGGACAGAGGGTTCTGATCGGAAGCTCCGCGACGCTGGGGATAGGCGCCAGACGCCCGTCGACGAGGAGACAGATCATGAGCATCCCGGAACCCACCCAGACCCCTGACGGTCCCGCCTACGAGGGGCGTCTGCTCGACCGTGTGGACGAGGAGGTGGTCGATCAGGGGGCAGCCTTCGACATCCGTACGCTGCTGAGCCGGCGCGGGGTGCTCGGACTCGCGGGGATCGGGCTCGGCGCCGTCGTCCTCGCGGCCTGCGCGCCGGCGGCATCGGGCGGATCGACGAGCGCCGCCACGCCGAGCGCGACCGCGGGGACTTCCAGCGGCGATGTCGCGGGCGTGGGTGAGATCCCCGACGAGACGGCGGGCCCCTACCCCGGCGACGGCTCGAACGGCCCCGACGTGCTGGAGGACGCGGGGATCGTCCGTCAGGACATCCGGTCGTCGATCGACGGCGGGGCGACGGCAGACGGCGTTCCGCTCACGTTCGAGTTGCAGGTGTTCGATCTCGCGAACGGGGGAGTGCCCTTCGCCGGAGTCGCGGTGTACGCGTGGCACTGCACGGCGCAGGGTGGGTACTCGATGTACTCCTCCGGCCTGGAGGACGTGACGTACCTGCGCGGCGTGCAGGTGGCGGATGCGGACGGCAGGGTCTCGTTCACCTCGGTGTTCCCGGGATGCTACTCGGGGCGCTGGCCCCACATCCACTTCGAGGTGTATCCCGACGTCGGGTCGATCACCGATTCGACCGCGGCCATCGCCACGTCGCAGCTGGCGCTCCCCGAGGCGGCATGCACGGATGTCTACGCCGAGGCCGCTTACGACGGATCCGCGAGCAACCTCGCGCAGATCACGTTGGCGAGCGACAACGTCTTCGGTGACGATTCCGCTGCGCTGCAGCTGGCCGCGGTCACCGGAAGCGTGCGGGACGGGTATGCGGGAACCCTCGTGGTGGGTGTCGACACCGCGACTGCTCCGGCGATGAGCGGAGGGCAGGGTGGTCCCGGCGGTGGGGGACAGCCGCCGTCAAACTGAGCAGCGAACGGCGATGAGAGGCCTGTGGGATCGATCTGCTATAGTTATGGTGCAGCGTGTGTGCATCGCCCCTCTCGGCCGCCACGTCGCCACTGATCAGGGCCATTACGGACCGCGCACATCGATGCGTGCGGAATCCGCCCTCGGTCTCACATCTTGCGGAGCGCCCACGCGTGTCCGCCACACAGCAATGAGCATCACCATGAGCACCACCACCTTTCCCCCGTCCGACCCGTTGACCTGGAAGCAGGCCGACACCGATGTGCACGTCGCGACGCGCGACGGCGAGTTCGCCGGCTTCGTCGAGTTCGATGGCACTGCGCACCTCGTGCGCGACAACCACGGCGCCGAGCTCGGCGTCTTCGACACGCTCGACGACGCCTTCCGCGCGCTCGAAGACGCGGTCCGTTCCGAGCGGCGCGGATCCGTCTTCCCGACGATTGTGCCGCGCGCCTGGCGTCGCCGGACCCGCCGCGCTCGCGCCTGAGCGTGGCGGGAACCCCTGCACGCCCGCCCGTGACTGGGGGCTCGGCGAGAGGTTCCGATGTATTCCCTGACGCGTATAGAGCTAGGGCTACTGTGAGGTAAGCGTTGGGCAGCTGCCTTGGGCTTTCACAGCTCAAGGGCTCCGATCGTCAGGAGAAGATCATCTCCATCACACAGATCGAACCGACCGCGGCAACGCTGGGTCCGATTCGTCAGACGTATTCCGGTAACGCGGACTTCCCTCCCATGGCGAAGGCGTACAAGCAGGTTTCGCAGGTCGTCAAGGAGACCGGGCTGCTTCAGCGCACCCAGTGGTTCTACATCTTCGTGGCCACCGGTGTCGCTGTGGCGCTCGGCGGCCTCATCACCGGCTTCATCCTGCTCGGTGACAGCTGGTTCCAGTTGCTCATCGCCGCGGGCCTCGGCATCGTCCTCACGCAGATCGCCTTCCTCGGCCACGAAGCCGCCCACCGTCAGATCCTCTCCACGGGGCCGGCGAACTTCAAGCTCGCCCGCATCGTGATCGCCAGCATCGGCATGAGCTACTCCTGGTGGGATTCGAAGCACACCAAGCACCACGGCAACCCGAACCAGGTCGGCAAGGACCCCGACATCGAGGTCGACACGATCTCGTTCCTCGAAGAAGACGCCGCGAAGGCGAAGGGCCTGATCAAACTGATCACCCGCAAGCAGGGGTGGCTGTTCTTCCCGCTGCTGACGCTCGAGGGGCTGAACCTCCACTTCCTCGGGCTGAAGTACCTCACGACGACGAAGAACGTCAAGGGACGCTGGACCGAGCTCGGCATCATCGCGCTGCGGTTCGCCCTCATCCTGGTGCCCGTGTTCATGATGCTCCCGCTCGGAATGGCCTTCGCCTTCATGGGCGTGCAGTTCGCGGTGTTCGGCGTCTACATGGGCGCCGCGTTCGCGCCGAACCACAAGGGCATGCCGATCATCGAGCCCGGCGCCCGTCTCGACTTCTTCACCAAGCAGGTGCGCACCTCCCGCAACATCAGCGGCGGATGGTGGACGACCTGGCTCATGGGCGGGCTGAACTACCAGGTGGAGCACCACCTCTTCCCGAGCATGCCGCGACCGCACCTGGCGAAGGCGCGCGAGATCGTGCGCGACTACTGCGCGGCGAATGACGTGCCGTACACGGAGACCAGCCTCGGCCGCTCGTACATGATCGTGATCGAGTACCTGAACCGCGTCGGACTGTCTGCCGGTGCCGATCCCTTCGACTGCCCGGCAGTCGCACAGTTCGGCCGGGCGTAGCCCCCGATCTCACCGGGCCCTGATCAGCCCGGGGACGACAGAGGCGCGAGCAGGAATTCCTGCTCGCGCCTCTGTCGTGTGTGCGTCTACTTGGAGGACTTCTTCTTGGCCTCCACCACGTCGATCGTGATCTTCTCGAGGGGGCGATCGTCGTCGAGCTCGTCTTCGAGCACCTCGTCACCGAGGAAGGTCTCCTCCGGCGTCTCGGCTGCGGCGACCTGGTCGGCGACCTCTGCAGGTGCTGCGGTGACGGGTGCATCCGCTCCGGTGAGCTCCGTCGGCAGTGCCTCGTCGGAGAAGATGCCGTCGGGGCGGATCAGCTCGCGCACCTCGGCCATGAAGCTCGACAGCTGCTGCTGCTGCCACCGCAGCTGACGGGTGCGGTCCTCTGCGTCGTGCAGTACCGCCGTGGTGTGGCCGGTGACCGAGTCGACGATCTTCTGCGCCTTCGCGCGAGCGCGCTCGAGGGTCTCGCGCGCACGGACCTGGGCTTCGGCCTCGATCGCCTGCGCCTGCGAGCGGGTCAGACGCTCGTAGTCCTCGGCGCGTGCCGAGATGCGCTGGGCATGCTCGAGCGATGCGGTGACCTGCTCGTTCGCGTCATTGGTGATGCGCTCGGCGTGGGCCACAGCCTGATTGTGCAGCACGAGGAACTCCTGCTGCGCGTCGTCTTGACGGCGGGTGAGGGTCTCCTCGAATTCCAGCACGCGCGCGTTCATGTCGCGGACGTCGCGCTCGGCGTCGGCACGCAGCTGGGTGGTCTCGCGCGTGACGAGGGAGCGCAGCGCGGCCGCGCCCTTCTCGGCTTCCGTGCGGATCGCCGTGGCCTCCTGCGCCGCCTGGTTCACCTTCTCCGCTGCGTGTGCGGCTTCGCGCTCGATGCGCGCTTCGTGTGCCGTGTACTCGGTGTCCATCTTCAGGCGCACCTGGTCGGCGTCGCGCTGCGCCTGGGCGGTGATCCGCTCGGCGTCGGCCTCGGCTTCGGCACGCTGCGCGGCCACCTCCTCACGGGCGGAGGTCATCAGACGGTCGGCCTGCACCGCCGCGTTCTGGATGAGGACGTTCGCCTGCTCTTCGGCGACCCGCAGGATCGCCTCGAACTGCTGACGGGACGGTGCCTCTTCCCCGTCGGGCTGCGGGGCATCGACGAGCTCGGACGTCAGCGTCGCGACCTGCTGCTCGGCGTCCAACGCCTTGACCTTGGCGGCAGTCAGCTCACTTTCGAGGGCCTCACGGGCCTTGCGCTCCTCTTCACGCACGGCTTCGACGGCGTCCTCTTCACGGGCCTGCGCCTCGGCGACGTCGGCGGCGGCCTGCTTGAGCTGATTGCGAAGGGTCGCCAGCGCGGCGTCGACCTCTGCCTTGTCATAGCCGCGGAAGCCGACGGTGAAGGCGCCCTGCTGGTCGCGCGGGGTGGTCTCGATCAGCTGATCGAAGAAGTCCGGGGAGCGCTCGCCATCGCGGTCGGCGGTTCCGGGGGATTCGCTCATGGTTCTAGCCTTTCTGGCGTGGTCACACCGGGAGCGGCGGCTCCGTCCCGACAGTCGGGACCGTGTGGACCGGAGGAGGTCGTCAGGGCGCACGCCACCACCATGACCCGGCGGAGCCCGGCGGGCAGGGCGCGCTCCCCAGCCTAGTTGCGTCGGCTGTGAGTTGCGCGCCCGTCTTCTGCTCCCGCGGGCGGAGACGGAGATCGCGGTGCCGGGCAGGTCACGTGTCGCGCATCCAGCGCGCGTTCCGGTCGTCGAGAGGGTCGCCGCGTGTGTACCGGACAGGTGGTCCGTCGGCGACCGAGATCCCCTGGGCTCGTGCCGCGGACGCGATGCGCTCCCGCAGATCGACCCAGGGCTGCACCGTCTGCGGAAAACCGAAGTACTCACGGAACGTCTCGATCTGCAGCCGGGTGCCTTCGGCGACGGGGATGAGCCGCACGACGGTGTCGTCCGGCTCGACGAACCGGATGCCGTAGGCGCCGTCATCGCGGATGACGTACTCCCGCTCCTTCTCCACCATCGCCGACGCCACGATCTCGCGAGCACGACCTTCGGGCGCCTGGATCACCAGCGTGGTGCCGAGCACGCCGAGGGCTGTGTCGAGCCGGTCCGAGGCGAACCTCTTCCCCGCTCTCGAACCGGCTTCGGAGGCACCCCGGCTGAAGCGTTTCCTCAGGAGCGGGCCGCCGACGATCAACGCGAGGATCGGCAGGCCGAGAAGGAGGTAGGGGGCGGGGTCCACGGGCACAGCGTATCCGGATCCGCGTGTGCTCCGGTGCGGTCGGGGAGCGACGTCAGACGGGGGTGACCAGGTGGTCGAGGACCAGCTCGCCCGAGGCGTTGAGGGCCTGCATCATCTCCGCGATCAGCCGGGGGTCGATGGGCGGCTGCTCCGCCGCGTCGTACCCGAACTGGAGTGGGATCGCCGGGTGGATCCAGACGGTGGCGCGCTTGTCGACGCCGTCGGTGACGGGTCGCCACGTCATCATGAAGCTCTCCTGGCGGCGGAGCTTCGTCGAGATGACGATCTTCAGGTGCGCCAGCGTCGCGTCCTCGATGAGGATCGGATCGGAAGTCCCGTCGTAGCGCAGTCTGCCCATGAGAGCACGCTACACCGCGCGCGTACTGCCTCTTCTGAGGTCTGTGCGCAACCCCCTCTGCGAGAGGTGATCCCCTCGATACCGTCGCAGCATGACGACAGCGGAGTGACAACGAGTGGAGGGCAAGGTGCAGACGATGGCGCGGACGCGGATTGCGCTCAACGAATCGGAGTTCTTCCTGGCTCAGGGTCAGGACGTCGCCGAGCTGAGAGGGCGCATGGAAGAGGCGATGCGCGCCGGAGGAGGGTTCGTCGAATTCGTCGTGGTGGGCAATCGATCGGTCAGCGTGCTCATCACCGCGGCGACCCAGGTCGTGATCTCGGTCGAGACGGTGGAGTTCGACGCGCGCGACACCGGCGACAGTGCGGTGCCGTATGGTGGCGAGTACGACCTGCTGTGAGCGCGGGGTGACGTTGGCTCGCCCGGCGATCCTCCGACTCCTCGGCGACGCGGATACCGGCAGTTGCGTCGCCCTGATACGGTGTCGGCGGTGGGCATGGCGCTCCTGGGGCCGACGAGCAAGAGGGATCTGTCGAGATGAAGCGCTCCTCCCGTGTGCGTCTCGGGCGCATCGGGTTCGCCGCAGTACTCGCGGTCATCGTCGGAGCGCTGGCACCTTCGCTGTCCACGAGCACTCCTGCACTCGCTGCGACCGACGGCCAGATGGTCAATCCAGCGTCGGGGAACATCCAATCGAAGGTCGGGGACGGCTGTCGTGGGAACTACCGGGCGCATGAGGGTATCGACATCTCCGCCCCCGGCGGGGCACCGATCGTCGCCGCCTACGACGGAATCATCAAGTCGCGAACGGTGAACAGCGGCTACGGGAACTACACCGACGTCGAACATCCCGGTGGCTATGTCACCAGATACGCCCATATGGCTTCACCCGGAACGTATGCACCGGGTACTCCCGTGGTCCGCGGGCAGCAGATCGGAGTCGTCGGCAACACCGGCAACTCTCCGGCCTACCATCTGCACTTCGAGGTACGGCGGAACGGGGCGGTCCACACCGCGATCAACAACGGGTTCACCTGTCTCGCGAACGTCACCCGGGGAAGCCTGATCCCCCTCTTCCTTCCCGGTCTCGGAACGGGCCCTGTGGCCGCATCGGCCGATTTCAACGGCGATATGAAGGCCGACCTGCTGCTCGTCGCCGGGAACGGCGACCTCCGTTATCGGGCGGGGACGGGAGGGGGAAGCTTTCATCCTGCGATCACCGTCTTCAACGGGTGGGGCAATACCCGGAGACATGTCACGCACGTGGATTTCAACGGTGACGGCAGAGGGGACATCTTCGCAGCCCGATCTGATGGTGCGCTGGAGTTCTATGCGGGCAACGGCTCGGGCGGATTCGCGCCGCCAGTGAGTGTGGGCACCGGGTGGTACGAGACGCTTCACATCACGTCAGGAGCGGACTACACCGGCGACGGAAGACAGGACGTCATCGCCGTCGCTCCGTCTGGCGTCCTCACCATCTATCAGGGCAACGGTGCTGGAGGGTTCGGGAGCGCACACGTGACATTCCCGGAGAGCAACTGGTCGAGCGCCCATTTCCTGATCGGCGGCGATTTCGACGGCGACGGCCGAGGCGACCTCATCGGGGTCACCGAAACCGGGAGCCTCGACTTCTATCCGGGCGTGCCCAATGGGTTCGCGGCCAGGCGCGTCGTCGGCGAAGGGTGGGTCGAGTTCACGGCGGTGCTCGGCGGGGTGGACTACGACGGGGACGGTCGCGTCGATCTGCTCGGCCGTACGCCCGCGGGCGAGCTGTATCTCTATCCGGGGCGCGGCGATGGGATGTTCGGGACTCGAAAACTGATCAGTTCGGACTGGGCCGACCACCTTGCCCTCGGATAACCGCCCCTGACGCGGAGTAGCGCCTGCCGCTGAGCGAGCCGCGGCGTATCGTGGGCGCATGGTCGGTGTCACATTCGAGGAGATTGTGACGGAGCTGTACTGCGGGCCTCCGGGAGCTTTCGTCTCGTCGCGCAGCGCCCGCGCTGCGGAGGTCGCCCCGGACCTCGGGTCGCGAATCCTCGCCGTGCGGAAGCCATCGATCGCGGCCTGGGTTGTGAACGTCTTCGCGCGGGAGCGGTCCGGCCGGCTGCGGATGGCCCTGCAGCTGGCGCGAGAGCTGCGCGAGGCGCAGGAGGATCTCGATGTGGCGGCTCTGGCGACGCTCGGCAGAGAGCGCCGTCTGCTGACGAGGAAGCTCTCTCAGGACGCGGGGGAGTTGGCTGCGTCGCATGGGGAGCGGGTCACGCCCTCAACCCTCCAGGCGGTCGAGCAGACCATCTCCGCTGCGTTCTTCAATCCGGCAGCGGCGGCAGCAGTCGCCTCAGGCCGACTGTCGCGTGCTCTCACCCCCGCGTCGACGCAGAACGACATCCGCGACGCCGTGGCGGGGGACGTGCCCGAGCTCGAGTCTGCGTCTGAGCCGCCTCCGGCGGATGAGCTGCAGACCCGTCGCGCTCGACGCGAGGCCGAGCGCGCGGTCGTCGCGGCGGAGAAGGAGCAGGCATCCGCCGAAAGGGAGCTCACGACGCGTGACAAGGCACTTCAGGAGTTGCAGGCCCGGAACGACGAGCTCGCCGCGCGCGCTGCGGAGCTCGATGCTCAAATGTCGCGGACTCGTGCCGAGCTGGCGCGGGTGGAGCGCGTCCTTCCGGAAGCGAAACAGAGTCGGGCCGACGCGGCGACACGAGCGGAAGCAGCCACCGATGCTCTGGACCTGGCTCGGGAGGCGAAGGACGCGCTGTAGCCGACGACGTGCACCGTGCGGACGTCGAGAGTTCCGTCCGGAGCGGTTCGGTCCGACTCTCACCAGGGAAAAGCAAAACCCCCGCCATGTAGAAGCTAGGCGAGGGTTTCTGGGCTGATTGTAATGATCAGCCGTGTGGCTCCGACCGGCATCGATCCGGTGACCTTTCGATTTTCAGTCGAACGCTCTACCAACTGAGCTACAGAGCCGCGCGACCGGCGAACCTGTCGCGTCCTAGACGAAGAGCCCTCTCCGAAGAAAGAGCTCATCGCACGGAGCGACCCTGACGGGACTTGAACCCGCGACCTCCGCCGTGACAGGGCGGCACGCTAACCAACTGCGCTACAGGGCCATACTTGTTTTCAATTATATCGGAAGGTGTGACCCCAACGGGATTCGAACCCGTGCTACCGCCGTGAAAGGGCGGCGTCCTAGGCCGCTAAACGATGGGGCCGAGTCAGTCCCGGGGGACTTCCTTGCCGACGCTCAAGCATAAGGGATGTTTCGGGCAAATCGCGAATCGAGGGCGCGGCGCCGCAACCCGGGCGTGTTCCGGGGGCACGATCGACGTGTCGGGAGTGGACGAAGACGCCGCCATGCCCCCTGGTGCGGATGTGAAGGTTGTTGTTAGTGTGGCAACTGTGAAACCGGCGGAAGGGGCCGTGTGAACGACAAGATCACGCTGGACGCTGCAGTTGCTGCGGCGTCCGAGGACTGCGGCTGCGCGCCCAGCCCGACCGAACGCCGTGCGTTCGGCAAGAACGGCATCAGCCGTCGTGGAGCCCTCGGCATCGGCGCGCTCGGCGTCGTCGCGCTGAGCGCATTCGGCATCACCAACGGCGTCTCCGCCGCCTATGCCGCCACGTACCCGAGCTGGGACGACGTGCAGCGCGCGAAGAGCAATGAAGCGGCCAAGGCCGCGGAGGTCTCGCGCATCGAGGGACTGATCCAGTCGCTCACGCAGAAGGTGGCCGAGACCCAGGCCGCGGCCAAGGTCGCGTCCCAGGAGTTCTACGACGCGCAGCAGGCTTACTTCGCTGCGGCCACCGAGGCCGACTCCATGCAGGCGAAGGCCGACGAACAGGCGGGGGTCGCCGACAGCTCGGCGCGCAAGGCGGGCCAGGTGGCCGCCCAGCTCTACCGCAACGGCGGCGACGACACGTCGATGGAGCTGTTCTTCGCCGGGTCGGCGAGCAACGCCGATGAGCTGCTCGCGCGCCTGGGCACGATGGACAAGCTCCTCGAGTACAACCAGTCGGTCTACGACAAGGCTGTCGCGGCGCGCAACTCCGCGCAGTCCCTCAGCGATCAGGCCGTCGTCGCGCGGAACGAGCGCGACCGGTTGCAGAAGGTCGCCGAAGAGAAGATGGTCGCGGCTCAGCAGGCGGCGGATGCGGCTCAGGCCGCTCTGGACGAGCAGTCGGCCAACCTCGCCACGATGCAGGCGCAGCTCGCCGCTCTCAAGGACGCGACCACCCAGACGGTCGCCGGCTACCAGGCCGGTGTCGAAGCCGAGGCGAAGGCTCGTCGCGAACGCGAAGCCGCCGAGCGCGCAGCGGCTGCGGCCGCAGCAGCTGCGGGTGGTGGCGGTGGCGGTGGCGGAAGCCAGGGCAGCGGTGGCTGGTGCCGCCCGCACGGCGGAGGAAAGAGTTCGGGATACGGACCCCGTTCCGTGCAGTGCGGCTCTCAGGGCTGCTCCTCGTCGTTCCACTACGGCACCGACTTCGCCAACGGCTGCGGCTCGCCCATCTACGCTGCGAATTCGGGCACGGTCGACTACGCGGGCCCCAACGACGGCTATGGCAACTACATCCGCATCCAGCACGGCGGCGGTGTCGGAACCGGTTATGCCCACATCCGTGACGGCGGCATCCTCGTCCGCAGGGGGCAGAGCGTCAGTTCCGGTCAGGTCATCGCCTACGCGGGGAACACGGGCCGCTCGTTCGGTTGCCACCTGCACTTCGAGGTCTACGTCAACGGTGGCCCCGTGAACCCCGTGGCCTTCCTCGGGGCACGCGGAGTCTCCGCCTGACCAGCTCTCACCTCTGCACGAAGAAGACCCCCGGCCGCTGAGCGGAACCGGGGGTCTTCTTCGTGCAGGCGGAGGGTCAGTGACCCTGCTCGCCGAAGCGGACGATGGCCTCGTCGAGGATGCGCTGCGCCTCGGCGGCGTTGCCCCACTCGTCGACCTTGACCCACTTGTTGGGCTCGAGATCCTTGTAGTGCTCGAAGAAGTGCGAGATCTCCTTCTTCGTGTACTCGGCGATGTCGTCGATGTCCTGGATGTGCGCCCAGCGCGGGTCCTTCGAGAGCACGGCGACGAGCTTGTCGTCTCCACCGGCCTCATCGCTCATCTTCAGCACGGCCACGGGACGGACCTCGACGACGACACCGGGGTAGATCGCGTGGTCGAGCAGCACGAGCACGTCGAGCGGGTCGCCGTCCTCGCCGAGGGTGTTGTCGAAGTAGCCGTAGTCGGCCGGGTAGCCGAAGGTCGTGTAGAGCACGCGGTCGAGGTGCACTCGTCCGGTCTCGTGGTCGACCTCATACTTCACGCGGCTGCCGCGCGGAATCTCGATGACGGCGTCGTGTGCGCCCATGCGTGTGCTCCTCAGGAAAAGTTCGGTTGGATGCCGCGGACTAGCCTACCTGCGGCGCTCGCGCGCCCGGGGGCCGGCGTGCTCAGGACCCGGCGTGCTCAGGACCCGGCGTCGACGGTCGGCACGTCGTCGTCATTCGATCGTCTGCGGAACAGACGATTCAGCAGTCGGCTCATCGGGTCGCTCAGGAGCAGCAGGAAGAGACCGGCGTATCCGTTCGGCGAGGCGGCGACCGCGATGACGAGTGCGGCGGCGAACAGGATGATCGCCGCGAGGTCGCCGATCGCCCCCAACCGGATGGTCTCGGTCGACACCTCGCCGAGTTCGGGATGACGCGCCAGATAGAGCCAGCCGGCGAGGGTGGTGACCTGGGTCATGATCAGCGTGCCGATGTACACCACGGCCTGCAGCGCGTCGGTGTCCATCTGGCCGATCATCGCGGTGGGGACCGGCAGCCAGACGATCGTGGCCATCCACGCCACGTTGATCCACAGCAGTGGTCCGGTGATCCGCTCCACGTCCCGGTACTGGCGGTGGTGCCCCATCCAGAACGTGGCGATGAGGAGGAAGCTCAGCCCGAAGCTCAGCAGCTGCCCCGAATGCTCGTCCAGGAACTCGGCCGTGCTCGTGTGGCCGGATGCGGCCTCGGAGACCGACTCCATGAGGGGCAGGATGAGCAGTGTCATGGCGATCGCCACGACGGCGTCGACGAATGCCTTGAACCTCTCGGTCCGGAACGGACGTGTACGCGTGTTGTCGGTCACGGCGTCAGGATAGCCCCGCCACAGCGCCGCACCGTCGTGCGCGCGCGGATCGGAAGAGCGCCGAGCAGGGGAGTGCCCTAGCGTGGACGGGTGCCGTCACTTCCTCCCGCCATCGCCGAGATCCGCCTCGCCGTGCGCACAGCGCTCGCCGAACTCCCCGAAGGATCGACGGTCATCGTCGCCCTCTCCGGAGGCGCGGACTCGCTCGCGCTCGCCGCGGCCACCGCCTTCGAAGCACCCAAGCTCGGTGTCCGTGCGGCGTCGTTGACGGTCGATCACGGCCTGCAGGACGACTCCGCGGAGGTCGCCTCCGGCGCGGCGCGCACGGCCGCCGAGCTGGGTCTCGACCCCCTGCTCGTGCGCGTCGACGTCGCGGGCGAGGGAGGGCCCGAAGCCGCTGCTCGTGATGCCCGCTACGGCGTTCTTCGCGATGCGGCCATCGATGTCGGTGCCGCCGCGGTGCTGCTCGGGCACACCCTCGACGACCAGGCGGAGACAGTGCTCCTCGGACTCGCCCGCGGCTCCGGCGCCGCGAGCCTGCAGGGGATGGCGCCGGTGCGGGAGGACGACGACGGCGTGCGGTGGGTACGCCCCTTGCTCGGGGTGCGCCGGGAGACGACGCGGGCATTCTGCGCGGCATCGGCCCTCGACCCCTGGGATGACCCGCACAACCTCGATGGCCGCTACGCGAGGGTCCGGGTGCGCGAGCGCGTGCTCCCCGTGCTCGAGGCCGAGCTCGGTCCCGGCATCGCCGAGGCCCTCGCCCGCACGGCAGAGCAGCTGCGGGAGGACGCGGAGGCGTTCGACGAGATGATCCACGAGACCATCGAGGACATCGTCGAGCACGCGGAGGCGGGGATCTCGGTCAGCGTGGCGGCGCTCGCCGCGAACCCGGCGGCGCTGCGCAACAGGATCATCCGCCTCGTCGTCGACAGCGAGTTCGGGGTGAGCTTGACGCGGGTGCAGACCATCGAGGTCGCGCGACTGGTGACCGACTGGAGCGGCCAGGGACCGATCGACCTCCCCGAGTGCTCGGTCGTGCGACAGGGCGGCCGCATCGTCTTCACGGCATCCGGTCGCTGAGCGCGTTTCGTCTCGGGCGCCTGTGGCGTCTTCGCGAGACGGAACGCGCTCAGCGCGGAAGCTCTACTTCTTGCCGCCGAAGAGGCCGCCGAGGATCCCTCCGAGGTCGATGCCACCGCCGGATGCGCCGTTGCTGCCACCGCCCAGCAGCCCGCCGATCACGTCACCGATGCCGCCGCCGGCGGAGCCGCCCTTGTCGCCGCCACCGAGGATGCCTCCGATGAGGTCACCGATGCCTCCAGAGCTCTCCGCGCCGGCATCCGCCTTCGCGGCCTTGTCCTTGCTCGCGTTCGCGATGAGGCCCATCACGATGGGAGCGAGGATCGGCAGCAGCTTGCCGAAGTCGATGCCGGGGGTCGCCTTCGACTCGGTGAGCTCCTTCGTGACCTCCTTCTCCTTCGAACCGAGGATGTGCGCGACGATCTTGCCGCCGTCGGCCTGATCGATGTCGTCGACCTTCGCGGCGCCGGCGCTGCCCTCGTGCTTCTTCAGTGCGTTCTGGATCGCGGCGGAGCCCTCGTCAGTCTTGGCGTTCTGCGCGAGCCCGCCGAGCAGCACCGCACCGCCCTGCTCGACAGCGACCTTGGCCTCGTCCCGCGAGACGCCCAGCTTCTCGGCGATGTCGTCGATCGGCACCTGCCTGAGGATGTCGTCAAGAGCCATGGTGAATCCTTCCGTCGGGGCGTCCGCCCACATCACCGCTCACAGTAGTGCGGATGGCGCGGGAGGGGGAGATGCCTTCCCGGCCGACCCACCGGGACCGAGCATCCGATCGCGTCGCCTAAAATCGATCCATGCGCGCCGCGGAAATCCAGGACGACCTCACCAGCATTCTCGTCACAGAGGAGCAGATCCTCGCCAAGCTCGATGAACTCGCGGCACAGGTCGCAGAGGATTATGCGGGCAAGGACCTCGTCCTCGTCGGCGTCCTCAAGGGCGCGGTGATGGTGATGGCCGACTTCGCCAGGGCATTGCCCTTCCACGCACCGATGGACTGGATGGCGGTCTCGAGCTACGGTGCGAGCACCAAGTCCAGCGGTGTCGTGCAGATCCGCAAGGACCTCGACACCGACCTGAACGGCAAGCACGTGCTGATCGTCGAGGACGTCATCGATTCGGGCCTGACCCTCAGCTGGCTGCTGGAGAACTTCGGATCCCGCGGAGCCGAGTCGATCGAGGTGCTCGCCCTCCTGCGCAAGCCCGAGGCCGCGAAGGTCGTCATCGACTGCAAGTACGTCGGGTTCGACATCCCGACCGATTTCGTCGTCGGATACGGCCTCGACTACGACGAGCGCTACCGCAACCTGCGCGACGTCGCGGTGCTCGCTCCGCACGTCTACAGCTGACGACCGCGACGCGCTACGCCGTGGGTGAACGCACAGCGACCCCCTAGGGCGCGCGCGATACGCTGATCCGATCATGGATGTGAAGAAGCTCACCCGGAATCCGCTGATCTACGTCGCGCTGATCGGCGTGCTCCTGTTCGGCGGTTTCCTGCTGATCTCGAATCTGGGCGCGCCCAAGCAGATCACGACGCAGGAGGGGCTCAAGCTGCTCTCCGGCACGACGGTCACCGAGGTCGTGAACACCGACGGCGACCAGCGCGTGGACATGACGCTCTCGAAGCCCTTCAAGGGCTCGGAGGACGTGCAGTTCTACTACGTCGACGCCCGCGCCGACGAGGTGGTCAGCGCGATCAACGAGGCGGCTCCGAAGGACGGCTTCAACGACGCCGTTCCCCGTGCGACCTGGTTCGACGGCTTCCTCTCGCTCCTTCTTCCGCTGGTGCTGCTCGGCCTGCTGTTCTGGTGGCTCCTGTCGTCCATGCAGGGTGGCGGCGGCAAGGTCATGCAGTTCGGCAAGTCCAAGGCCAAGCTCGTCAACAAGGAGACCCCCACGGTCACCTTCGCCGATGTCGCCGGTGCCGACGAGGCCATCGAAGAACTCCATGAGATCAAGGAGTTCCTCCAGGACCCCGCGAAGTTCCAGGCCATCGGCGCCCGCATCCCGAAGGGCGTGCTGCTGTACGGCCCTCCCGGAACCGGCAAGACGCTCCTCGCCCGCGCCGTCGCCGGCGAGGCAGGCGCCCCGTTCTACTCCATCTCCGGTTCCGACTTCGTCGAGATGTTCGTCGGCGTCGGCGCCTCTCGCGTGCGCGACCTCTTCGGCCAGGCCAAGGAGAATGCGCCCGCCATCATCTTCATCGACGAGATCGACGCCGTCGGCCGTCACCGCGGCGCCGGTATGGGCGGCGGCAACGATGAGCGCGAGCAGACCCTCAACCAGATGCTGGTCGAGATGGACGGCTTCGACCCGAACGCGAACGTCATCGTGATCGCGGCGACCAACCGTCCCGACATCCTCGACCCCGCGCTTCTGCGCCCCGGTCGCTTCGACCGTCAGATCGGCGTGGACGCGCCCGACCTCAAGGGCCGACAGAAGATCCTCGAGGTACACAGCAAGGGCAAGCCCCTCGCGAAGAGCGTCGACCTCGAAGTCGTCGCCCGCAAGACCCCCGGTTTCACCGGCGCAGATCTCGCCAACGTGCTCAACGAGGCCGCGCTGCTCACCGCGCGCTCGAACGCGCAGCTGGTCGACAACCGTGCTCTCGACGAGGCCATCGACCGCGTGATCGCGGGTCCGCAGCGACGCACCCGTGTGATGCGCGACAAGGAGAAGCTGATCACGGCTTACCACGAGGGCGGCCACGCGCTCGCGGCGGCGGCGATGAACTACACCGACCCCGTGACCAAGATCACGATCCTGCCCCGTGGCAAGGCTCTCGGCTACACGATGGTGCTGCCGCTGGACGACAAGTACTCGGTCACCCGAAACGAGCTCCAGGACCAGCTGACCTACGCCATGGGGGGCCGCGTCGCGGAGGAGATCGTGTTCCACGACCCCACCACAGGTGCCTCGAACGACATCGAGAAGGCGACCTCGATCGCGCGCAAGATGGTCATCGAGTACGGCATGACCACGCAGGTCGGACCGGTCAAGCTGGGCACCGAGGGCGGCGACATGTTCGTGGCACGCGACATGGGACGCGGTCGCGAGTATTCGGAGAAGGTCGCGGAGCGGGTGGACGCCGAGGTGCGTGCCCTCATCGAACAGGCGCACAACGAGGCGTACGAGGTCATCAGCGAGAACCGCGATATCCTCGACAAGCTCGCTTTGGCGCTGCTCGAGGAGGAGACCCTCGACCACAATCAGATCGCGGAGATCTTCACCGAGATCAAGAAGCTTCCCGAGCGCCCGCTGTGGCTGTCGAGCGAAGGTCGCCCGGTGTCCGAGCGTCCTCCGATCGAGGTGCCGAAGAAGGACGTCTCGCTTGCGGCATCCGTGGAGGCTCCGGCCGGAACGCCGCGCACGCAGCAGGGTTCGGCGGGAGCCGGGCACCCGCGGCCCGCGACGGCGTGACGTGACCGTCGACAGGCAGCGCGTCGAGCGGCTCACGAGGGAGCTGCTCGAAGCGATCGGCGAGGACCCGGACCGGCCAGGGCTGAAACAGACCCCGATGCGGATGGGCGAGCTGTACTCCGAGTTCTTCTCGGGCGTCGGCGAAGACCCGGCCGAGCCGCTCCC
>NZ_ATAO01000089.1 GCF_000455825.1 Microbacterium maritypicum MF109 | reverse complement strand
CTCGGACAGGGCCTTCAGGTCTCCGCGGTCGGACTCGGCTGCATGGGCATGTCACAGAGCTACGGCCCCAATCCGGGTACCCGCGACGACATGATCGCGGTGCTGCGCTCGGCGGTCGATCACGGCGTCGACTTCTTCGACACCGCCGAGGTGTACGGACCGTATGTGAACGAGGAGCTCGTGGGCGAGGCACTCGAGCCCATCCGCGACCGGGTCGTGCTCGCGACGAAGTTCGGGTGGGATATCCAGGACGGCAAGAGCGTCGGCCTGAACAGTCGACCCGAGCAGATCCGCCGGGTAGCCGAGGCATCGCTGCGGAGTCTGCGCTCCGACGTGATCGACC
>NZ_ATAO01000088.1 GCF_000455825.1 Microbacterium maritypicum MF109 | reverse complement strand
GCCGGAAGACGGCTTTGCATCGCTCGGGCGAATGGCTCGACGGCATGAACTACGGCCTTCTCGCCGAGGAGTGGCCGACCGCACGCTGATCGAGGCCCCGTGACGGCTCACCGCTGGGGTGCGTCCTGCGCGGACGAGCGTCCTAGATGCTGGTCCAGCAGTAGAGGCGGTGGTCGGACGCCGCGGCGCGACGAGCGAGCGCGGCGAGGTCCCGCGCGAACGCGGCCAGCTGGGCCGGATCGGCCCCTTCGAGCTCTTCGGTCTGCGACCACGGCTCCGCGACCTCTGCCAGACGGACGTCGTCGGCTGCGGCGAGAGCGGCGGCCAGCGCATCCGTCACGGTGATGACGATCCGGTCGTAGTCGTCGCTCATCG
>NZ_ATAO01000087.1 GCF_000455825.1 Microbacterium maritypicum MF109 | reverse complement strand
GCGGCCGCAGCGATGGCGGCGGCCCCGTCGGGAGCCACGACCACCTCGTATCCGTGCGCGGCGAGGGTGATCCTCAGCGCGCGGACCATCTGCGGATCGTCGTCGGCGATGAGCAGCTTCACTCCGTGCCCTCCGTGTCGGCAAGTCCTGCGGCCAGCGGCAGGGAGATGACCATGGTGAGGCCTCCGCCAGGCGTGTCCTCGGGTGTCAGGGTACCGCCCATGCCCTCGGTGAACCCGCGCGACAGGGCGAGTCCGAGCCCCAGCCCTGTCGTGTTGTCGGTGTCGCCGAAGCGCTGGAACGGCTGGAAGATGCGGTCGCGCCGCTCGGGGGAGACGCCGTCGCCCCGGTCGATGATGCGGATCTCGGCGCGGCCGCCGAGGGCGCTCGTGGAGACGATGACCCGTGCGTCTTCGGGGGAGTGCCGATGGGCGTTGGCGATCACGTTGACCAGCACGCGCAGCAGCAGC
>NZ_ATAO01000086.1 GCF_000455825.1 Microbacterium maritypicum MF109 | reverse complement strand
GGCATCCGCACGGTCATGATCACGGGCGACAACCCGCTCACGGCGAAGGCGATCGCCGCTGAGGCCGGGGTCGACGACTTCCTCGCCGAGGCGACGCCCGAGGACAAGCTCGAGCTCATCCGGCGCGAGCAGGAGGGCGGCCGTCTTGTCGCGATGACCGGCGACGGCACCAACGACGCCCCCGCGCTCGCCCAGGCGGACGTCGGCGTGGCGATGAACACCGGCACCTCGGCGGCGAAGGAGGCCGGCAACATGGTCGACCTCGACTCCGACCCGACCAAGCTGATCGACATCGTGCGCATCGGCAAGCAGCTGCTCATCACGCGCGGAGCGCTCACCACGTTCTCGCTCGCCAATGACATCGCGAAGTACTTCGCGAT
>NZ_ATAO01000085.1 GCF_000455825.1 Microbacterium maritypicum MF109 | reverse complement strand
CGTGAGTGCGGTGTCGACGCGATAGAAGTCCTTGTTCGGGGTGAACAGCTTGCTGAGCCCGGGGATGTTGAGCTCGGCGCCCTGCGGCACGGTCACCGTGGTCTTCGGGGAGGGCAGCTTGAGCGCACCGCGGATCGCTTCGACCGACGACACCGCCATGCTCACGGTGCGGGCGGTGATGCCCACGACCAGTGCGGATGC
>NZ_ATAO01000084.1 GCF_000455825.1 Microbacterium maritypicum MF109 | reverse complement strand
CCCTCCTGCACGAGCCTCAGCGCCGCGACCGCGAGGATCGGCTTCGTCATCGACTGGATGCGGACGATCGCATCCGCCGGGAGATCGCCGGCCGTGACGATCTCGATGGCCCCGCCAGGAGCACCGAGCACGCCGATGATCCCCGGAGCGGTGCCCCGCGCGACGTGGTCTTCCATGATCTGCCGGAACAAGGTCGTCATGCCCTCGATTC
>NZ_ATAO01000083.1 GCF_000455825.1 Microbacterium maritypicum MF109 | reverse complement strand
AGGTCGTCATGCCCTCGATTCAACCCGGCGGCAGCACCCGTGTCCACGCCTCGACGACGATCCGGCCGAGACGGGAAGAGGCCCCGGACGTCGCATCCGGGGCCCCTTCAGGTGCACGATCTCAGCGCTTGCCGACGATCTGACGGCCGACGAGATCGCGCATGATCTCGTTCGTGCCGCCGTAGATGCGGTGGACCCGGGCGTCGGTGAAGGCGCGCGCGATCGGGTACTCCATGATGTAGCCGTATCCGCCGTGCAGCTGCACGCCTGTGTCGAGCACCTCCC
>NZ_ATAO01000082.1 GCF_000455825.1 Microbacterium maritypicum MF109 | reverse complement strand
TCCGATACCGCTGCGATGCGCACGTCGTTCATGAGTGGTCTCCGCCCTTCACCTGATCCAGGATGTGCCCGGCGACGCCGAGCACCACGGGGACGCCGGAGGCGACGGCCCGCGGCGAACCGGGAAGGTTCACGACGAGCGTGCCGTCAGGATCGACGATGCCGGCGAGCCCGCGTGACAGCACGGACAGCGGGGTGTCGGCGAGTCCGCTGCGACGCAGCTCCTCGGCGATCCCGGGGATCTCTCGGGTGATCACGCGCCGCGTCCCCTCGGGCGTCAGGTCACGCGGACCGACACCGGTTCCCCCGGTCGTCACCACCAGCCGGATGCCGCGGGCGACGGCCCGGCGCAGAGCGTCCGCCACCGAACCCGCGCCGTCGGCGACGATCTCGGCGTCGGGACAGTGCCATCCGGCATCGCGGAG
>NZ_ATAO01000081.1 GCF_000455825.1 Microbacterium maritypicum MF109 | reverse complement strand
GCGGGGATCACGGTGCCGGTCTCGGCCTGGATCTTCGCCGCCTGCTCTCCGGAGGCGAACTCGGCGAACGCCTTGGCCTCGGCGAGGTGTGCGCTCTTCGCGTTGGCGACGTTGCCGACACCGTGGATCACGCTCTGGTTGCCCTCTGCTCCGGCGGGGAGCGGGGCCACATCGACGCTGCCGCCGATGTCGGCGTTGTCCGCGTAGGCGATGGCCGCCCAGGATCCGTTCTGGAACATGGCGACCTTGCCGGAGAGGAAGAAGTCCTCGGGGTTGGTGTCGGTCATCTGCTGCGCCGTGGGCGAGGAGCCCGCCGCGATCAGGTCGGTCCACAGCTCGATGCCGGCGAGCGCTTCGGGCGAGCCGTATCCGCTCTTCGTCCCGTCGGCGGAGATCACCTCACCACCGGCCTGGGCGATCGAGTTGTAGAAGTTCTCCTGGCCGTACTGGCTGGCGGCGACCCCGAACTGGCCCTTCGCGGGATCGGTGAGCTTCGCGGCGGCCGCGGTGAAGTCGTCCCAGGTCCAGTCCGCGGAGGGGTACTCCACACCCGCCGCGTCGAAGAGCGCCTTGTTGTA
>NZ_ATAO01000080.1 GCF_000455825.1 Microbacterium maritypicum MF109 | reverse complement strand
GGCTCTCGACGGTGCCGACCAGCTCCCACGCGCGCTGCACCTGGATGAACATCGCCGCATCTCCACCGGTATCGGGGTGCGTCTGCCGGAGGCGGAGGCGATAGGCGCGGCGCAACTCGACGTCGTCGACCGTGGGGTCGACGTCGAGGATCTCGTAGGCCGAAGCCGAGAGCGGACTGTCGAACATCGCTCTCCCTCCGCGACCGTGGCATCCAGGATATCCGGCGGCCGTTGTGGTTCTCCCGATGCCGGGGGGGGGTCAGGCGGGCACGTCGACGATGCGCTCCACGCCGAGGACGGGTGCGATCCCGCCGCCCGATGCGGCGGCGAGGTCGTCCGTGAGGTGCGCGAGCTCCGGCTCCGGTGCCCACAGCTCGAGCGTGGCTGTCGCCGTGTAGGTC
>NZ_ATAO01000079.1 GCF_000455825.1 Microbacterium maritypicum MF109 | reverse complement strand
AATGTGACAGGTGCTAGATGCCCAGACGAAAGTCACGACGCTCCATCGCTGGCGTCGGCGCGCTCACGTAGACTCGACATCTCTCGGCCGGAGGAAGGAATCACCGGCTATGGGGAACCCTGGGGCGACGCTCTCCGCGTACCGGGACATGCAGTCGCAGGCGCGATCGATCCTTGAGGCCGCGAAGAATGGGCCTCTGCAGTCGCTCTCCGATCGCGAGCTCGCGCTCCGTGACCACCCGCTCACGATCTATCCTCACGCGCTCCAACGCAAGGTGCTCGCGTGGGTGCGGTTCGGGCCCGAGGCGGTGCGCGTCGATGCAAAGATC
The DNA here is from genome assembly GCF_000455825.1 of Microbacterium maritypicum MF109. Classification (GTDB taxonomy): domain Bacteria; phylum Actinomycetota; class Actinomycetes; order Actinomycetales; family Microbacteriaceae; genus Microbacterium; species Microbacterium maritypicum_A. Next base: position 34,938 of record NZ_ATAO01000079.1, on the reverse strand, counting down.
GTGCGCTCCACTCCCCTCGCCGCTGGCATCGAGTTCCGGGCAGAGGACCAGAAGTTCCGCTGCTGGGTATGGGGCAACGCTGTGGAGTTGGTCGCGACCGATTCATAACGTTCCTCCACTGAATGTCCAAACTGCCGATAGCATTCGGATCATTCGGCCTGTGAGTCTTCTGGGGGGCCGATCACACAGCCGAGAGGAACCCTCATGTCAGACCCGACCCCCGCCGCCGGTTGGTACCCGGCACCGCATGCCAACAACGAACAGCGGTACTGGGACGGCACCCAATGGCTTGAGCCACAACCCACTCCCACGATCGATGCCTCGACGAGCGCAGGCGTCTCGTCGGACGCGACGACGCCTGCCGAGGCCGAATACCCCGCCAAGGCGAAGATGCCCGCGAAGAAAAAGTGGATCATCGGTGGATCTATCGCCGCCGGCGTGATCCTCATCGGCAGCATCGGCAGCGCCCTCGGGCTCGGCAACAAGGACGACGCGCCCACGGCGGACACCAAGCCGACGACCGCGGCCGAACCTGTCGAAGAAGAGGCGTCACCGAGCATCGTCGTTCCCGATGTGGTTGGCATCCCCGTATCCGACGCAATCGTCGTACTCACCGAGGCTGGACTCACCCCGCCTGCGCTGACCACCTTCGAAGATCCGACTGCACTCGTCGTTTCCACGAGTCGCACTGCCGGGTCCGCCGCCACAGATGGCGCAGCGATCTCGATCGTCGTGGAAGAGAAACCGAAGCTCACCCTCGCCCAGCAGAACGCAATCGGCAAAGCGCAGAGCTACCTGAGTTTCTCCGGCTTCTCCCGCTCGGGCCTGATCCAGCAGCTCGAATTTGAGGGCTTCAGCACGGAAGACGCGACGTTCGGCGCCGACAACGCCGGAGCCGACTGGAACGCCGAGTGCGCGCAGAAGGCCCAGTCCTACATGGACATGTCGTCATTCTCCCGGCAGAGCCTCTATGACCAGCTCGCGTTCGAAGGGTTCCAGCCCACCGAGATTGAGTTCGGTCTCGCTGCTGTCGGGTACTGACACCCGTCGAACGACAGAAGAAACCCCCACCCGGCCGAAGCCGGGTGGGGGTTTCTGTTCGCGCGTCTCAGCGGTGGTCTCGGCGCAGCGTCTCGCCAGGCTCGAAGCGCTTCTCGACGGCAGCGGCCGTGCTCTTGGCGATGAGCGCGTAAGACGCCTGGACGACGACGATCGCGAGCAGCACGAGGACGGGCCACTCCGGGATCACATCTCCGGTGTAGGCGAAGTAGAACACGAGCACAGCGCCAGCGAGAGCGATCGCCACGAGGACCGCGACTGCCTTCCGCTGCCACGGCGTGCGCACGAACGGGAGGGCTCCGTTGAGAGCGGCGATCGCATACGGCGCGATCAGGCCGAGCAGCCCGAGCACACCCGCGGGGATGGTGGGCAGGGTGATGTCCATCAGTTCTCCTTGTTGTTGATCGCATCGGTCAGTCGGCCGATGTCTTTGCGGAGGCCACGCACATCGGAGCGGACCTCCCCGGTCTCGAGGCGTCCTGCTTGCACGTCCTCTCGCAGTTGGACTGTGTCGTCGGAGGCCTTGCGCGCGGCACGCACGGCGTGACTAGCGGTCTCTTCGACGCCGCGGATCCGGGCGTCGAGTTTGTCGATGTCATCACGCAGGTTCGTGCCGTGCGAGTTCTTGACTTGGTGACGGATGTCACCGGCGCGCTGAAGGACGAGTCCGAGGATTGTCGCTGCGGCACCGAGCAGCGCGACGAGCACCTTCGCGGTTGGCTCGTCGAGGAGCGCTTCGCCGGTATCGTCGCGCAGCCCGGAGGACCAGATCAGGGCGGCGCCCGTCGCGACAACCCCGACTGCGACGATCACCCACGACGGCACCGTCCGATGCATGTGGCGCTCCGGCAGGTTCTCCTCCGCCATCAGCTCATCAGCCGGCGCGCGGCGTCGTCGTTCACGGCCTTCGCGATCGCCGCATAGTCCAGCTTCACCATCGGCGTGCCGATCTGCTTTGCCACCGCATCCGCGATCACCTCCACCTGCGCTTCGGATACCCCGATCCGCTTGCGGATGTCAGCGAGCACCTCCGGGATACCGTTGACCTGCGCCATGATCGCTTTGAGAGCGTCCGGCAGTCCGTTCACCTGCGCTTCGATGTCGCGAGTATTGCCCATGATCGTGTCGTCCCACTGGCCTGGCTGCAGCCCACCAGCACCGAGCGCCTGCAAGACGGCATCGAGCTTCTTCTCCTGTTCGGCGTTCATGATGTCCTCCGGTCTGGTTGTGTTGCCGCCTCCGGCAGCAGATGCGATCGCTCCGAGTGGTCCCCAGAACGTCCAGTGCCACCACTCGCGAAAGCCCATGCCTTCGCAGGTGATGTTGTGTCGTTTCGCGAGCACCTGGGCTCGGCGGTGCGCGGGGGTGTCGGAGTTGTACGGGTATCCGAGATCGTTCGCACGCCTCTTGCCGTGGTTCCCGGTCCCGGGAGGGGCCACGGTGCCGAGCGGGGAGAACCGCACGTACCGGACTCCCCGCCACCACCTGACGTCGTTAAAGGAGCCGACGCCTGACGCCTGCGGACGGAACCGCGCCAAGAAGACATCGATCTCGTCTTGCTCCTCGCGGTCGCCGTCGTTGACGACCATTGCGGGGAGACCTTCGCGTTCGAGGTCTGCGGAGAGTCCAGCGAATGCAGAACGGGTTCCCACAGCGCGGTTGTACGCATCGCCCGCATATCGGATAGGCATCAGGCGCTCCGCACAATGTCCGCGAAACAGTCCGCAGCACTCAGCGAAAGCCCCGCCGCCTCGCCCAGCGAGAACACCTCGATGTAGTCGCCCGCGTTCATCTGGAATGTCTTCGTTATCGTCGGGAAAGACCCCGCCCCGCCACCAACGATCGGCGGCACGATCTGCCGAGCGGCAGGATCAACCACGCCGTTTTTCCCCAACTGCACGCCCGTCGCGTAGACCGTCGACAGTCCGCGAATCTTCGCCGTGACCGTGAACTGCCCCGCGGCCGGCGCGACCAGGCGTGAGGTGTTCGACACCGTGCTGTGAAAGCCGTCGGTGTCAACGTCCTCGAGGTTCCACGTCAGCGGCGTCGGGACGTACGCGCCGCCCGTTGCCTGAGGCGTGCTCGTCTTGACGCTGCACGATGCGCCCTGGCTGATCCATACTCCGCCGACCCGGTCCATCATCCGCTTCGTGTCGAGGCGGTACGCAACGGATCCATCCGGCGCGGCCCAGGTGTCGAGCGCGTTCCGCAGCCACACCACGCCGCCCGCCGCAGCCGTGAAGGTGTGCGTCTGAGTGATAACGGCCGTCGCGGTCGTGGTCGTGGTCGACAGGATCTCCGCCGTCGCGAGTTCGAGCGCACCAACTGGGATCGCAGGCTTCGACGGGGTCAGTGCCGCCCCGCCCTGGGTGACACCGAAGATGACGTCGTTGTTCGCGTCCGCGTGCTGCACGAACTGAGCGCGTACCCAGATCACATCGATTCGTGAGTTCGACGAGGGGGCGGCTGTCGTCGGAACAATGGTCACCGCATCATTCGAGATCAGCTCGACACCGGTGTTGATGCGCGACGTTGCGGCCAGGAATGGGGCAACGTCGTATCCCATCGACGCGCGGCCGCTCACGATGGGATTCGCATTCGAGGGGAAGATCCCCGCGCGTGGGGTTCCGTCCGCGTTGCGCACGATCAGCCCTGCGGTGACGCGGCGTGTGTCAGTGATGGACAGCCCCGACGGGTGCTGCGTCGGGAAGGATCGGTTCAGAGCCACGATTGGCCTCCTCAGGCGATGGTGAAGCTGCCGATCACGGCGAGCTGTGCGAAGTTCTGCGAGTGGGAGGGGAAGGCCGCGGGGTTCAGCGGTTGCAGCTGGAAGGCGACGCTTATCGAGGTCTTTCCGGTGACGTCGACCACGGCCGCACTGGTCGCGGTGATGACGTTGTTGACGAGCGTCGCGCCGGCGTCCTTCGCGGCGGGGAACTGGCGTGACGCGACACCGTCGATCAGCACTCGGCCGTAACTAGTCGTGAGTCCGCCGCTCGTCTGGTCGAGCACCGCGGCGGTGCCGATCGCGAGCACCTGCAACCGGGTGCGATCCTCGGGAACGAGCAAGGTCACGACCGCGTAGCTGTTCCACCCGGTCGCGAGGCCGATCGGCGACGCCTGCCCGACTTGGAAGTCCTGGAACGGTAGCCGCTTGACTGCCTGCGCGCGCTGCGTCCCGGTCGAGGTCTTGAGATCAGCAACCTCGCGGCGGAGCTTTCGAAACTCCTCGAGGATCGCACCGATGTCTCCACCGGGGGCGGGAGTGGGGTCGGCCATGTGCGCCGCTCCTCTCAGTCGTCGTAGACCTCGCCACAGGTGATCGTCACCCAGTCAGAGATCGCCCCAGACAGCCCCGCGATCCGCCGCGTGTAGGTGCCCGGTGGCACGTACCCGCCGGTGACCGGCGTGTCCTCGGTGACGATCACGTTCACCAGCGAGCCCGGCCCATACTCGTACGGGAACGGCGTCTGATCTGCGCGCACGTTGAACGACCAGAACTCCCACGGTTTCCGCGCCGTGCGCATCGTCTCCACGTTCCAGGCGTCGAGCGTCGCCGGATCAACGATGCTCGACGACGCATCAGTTTCGATCTCGAGGAGAGGGAAGCCGTTATCGATGAGCGTTGGGTCGTAGAGCGATCGGACGATTGTGGTGTCGTCAGATCGGCCGCCTTCGGACCAGGCGAGCGACGCCATTCGGGACGGGTCGCGCTGGACGGTCAGTCCGGAACCGCCAGCGCCGACTTCCCAGTCGAAGATGTCGGGGCCCTGGAGTCGGGGCTGCTCCTCGGTGCCGGTCTCGAACACCCATCGGAACCGGTCAGGGCCATCCCATTCGAGGCGGAGTCGAATGTCGGGCCCGTGCTGCAGCGCGGACAGGTCCGACCACGCGTCGTCGACCTTCTTGCGTTCGATCGCGTCATAGGACTTGGTGCGTGTGCCCGCTCGGTCTGCAGGCCACACGATCGGCAGGTCGCCGGCTCCGGGCCAGGCGCACGCCTGCTGACCGATCCGCTTCGCGATCGTGCCGTAATCCAGACCGCTCCACGATGAGTCGAGCGATGTGTCCGGCACACCGGTCGGCAGCGTCAGCGACTGCGTGAGCGCTGCCGGCGGCAGGATGGACCGGCGGGTGAAGAGGATGCGGCCGCCGCGTGCAGTCATCTTGAGAGAACCGCTCGCATCGGCGAAGTCGTGGGGCAGGATCGGGCCGCCCTCGAGCCGCCCATTCACGTCGACGGCGATTGAGTGCTTCCACGGCGTGCCTAGGTTGCGCCAGTCGCGGGAGCCCTCGGCATCCGACTTCAGGTTGAACGTGATGTCGATGGTCTCGGCCTGGTTCGCATTCTCGGACCACTGCAGATCCGACGGCTCGACTTGCTGCAGCAACGCGCCCCCACGGGTCTCGAAGACATAGGCGTTCACCACCATGCTGAAAGCACCCGCCCTCCGAGCTTTGGAGCCCCCTCCGGGGCCGTGACGTCGAACTGATACGACCGGGACTCCCCGGGCGGGATGAGCGCCCACTCGCGCCAGCGCAGCCACCGAGACACGTCCGACTGGCCGTCGATCGTCGCGCGGTGCAGCGAGGTGTCGATATCGACGTAGGACCCATCCGGGACCAGACGGTCGAGGCCGATGCGCGCGCCCGTCTCCACGGTCGTGATGAGAGCCGAAGTGAATCCGCCGAGTAGCCGAAACATCGGGGCCGATGGCGCCTTCCCCGAATTCGTAAGCGTGATGCGACCGGACACACCACCGGCGGGCCAGATGAGCGGCCATACCGCCGGCCACACGAGCCCCAGTCCGGCCGACGGAGGCTCCGTGAAGACCCACGGGACATCGGCGGCAACCTGATACCGACGAGGGTCGGCAGCGATCATGTCGATCGCGGCCTTCCCCGTCGACCGGCCATGGTGATCCGATGCGCTCGAGACCTGCACCTTCACGCGGCGGGCGGACCGTGCCGCCGACGTTGTGACGATTGCCTCGACCGGACCCTCAGCGCCGACCGCAGCGAGAGTGTCGTACGCCTCTTCTACCTCCGCCGCAGATCCACCCAGGAAGGCCGCGTTGAAGCTGATCGCCCGGGAGGTGCGCAGCGCCTTCGACGACTCGAATGCGCCGTGCCCCTGCGGGCGCTCCTCCTCTTCCTCCTTGTTGTCGGTCTGGCCGAACCAGTCGATCAGGTCGGAGAACACCCACCCCGCCGCGCCCGTCTCGGCGAACGTGATCGGCCCGAGCTGAATGGTCGTCATGATGCCGCAAGCCCCCTCTGCGCTTCACGCCCCAGCTGCCGGATCGCGAGACGCGGATCGTTGGTCTTGAGCGTGATGTGCTGCGTGACCCCTGCCGGCTGGTTGCCGGAGATACCCTCTTCGAGCGCCTGATTCATCAGCCCCGTGTCGACCACGGATTCCGGTCGGCCGGCTTCGGCGAGCACCGCGAGTGTGCCACCCGAGCGCGGGAGGATCGTCGCTCCGTCGGCGAGACGAGGGATCTTCCCGATCGAGAAGTCAATCGTTCCTCCGGTCACGTCGGAGACGAAGTTCCCGACCTCGTTGAGACCGCCGATGAACCCGTTGATCCCGTCGATGATGAAGTTGATGAACCCCTTGAATGTGTTCCGGATACCGGCCCAGATGCCCTCGAAGAAGCTCCCGAGGCCGCTGAAGACATCGGTAAAGATCCGGCCGACTTCCTTCACGACCGGGATCACAAACCCGTTGAACAGCGGGACGATGATCGTGTTCACGAGCCAGGTGATGACGCCCGCAAGGGCCGTGATGACCGTTGCGATCAGGTTGAACACTGGGACGAGGATCATGCCGACGATCTCGGCGACCGAGGTCAGGATCGGTGCGAGCGCCTCCACTAGTGCACCGATGAGCGGAGCGAACGCGGCGAGTAGTGCGACGACCACGGGGATGAGCGCCTCGATGATCGGGAACAGAGCCGATACGAGTGTCGTCACCACGGGGATGAGCGCCTCGAACAATGTGCCGAGGATCCCCCCGAGGGTGGTCATCAGGGACACGATCGGCGGGAGCGCGGCTCCGAGAGCCTGCCCGATGACAGACGCGAGCTGACCGAACAGTGATGCGAGCATCGGCAATACCGGCTCGAGCGCCTTGAAGATCAACATCACCGGAGAGACCGACATCCACAAGTCCAGCAGCACAGGTAGGAGCGGACTGATCGCCTGCCAGATCTGCGCGAAAGCCGGCGCGAGTGCCTCCCAGATGACCGACGCGACCTCGCCGAAGGTGGCGATGATCGGGCCAAACACAGCCCCGAGATCGGGCACGTCATCGAACAGACCGTTGACGAACTTCATCGCGGACCCGAGCCCGTTGAAGATCGCCGTACCGACCGGTTCGAGCGCCGTGAGCGCCCGGTTCTTGAAGACCATCCACTGCTCAGAGAAGTCGGCGGTCTCGTCGGCGACACCGAGGATGGTGTCGCCGGTCGCACCGACCGATGCCTGCAGGTCGTCGAGGTTCACGACGCCGGACTGCAGCGCGCCGACGAACTGTGCGGCGCCGCGCGTGCCGAAGATCTGCGATGCGAGATCGAGCGCTGCGGCCGTCTCCCCCTTGTCGACGAACGACTGCATCTCGCCGGTGACGCGCTGGAACGCGGCCTGCGGTTCCTCGCCGTCCTTCGCCAGCGTGACGAGACCCTTCGACAGGGACGCCATTACCTGCTGCGAGTTCAGGCCCGCCTTGTCGAGCGAACCGAGCAAGGAGACCGAGTCTTCGAACGAGAAGCCGAGGTTCTGCAGCGCGGGCGCCGCGGACTGCGCGCCGGACGCGAGCTGGTTGATGCCGACGCCTGTCGCCTGCGACACCTGGAACAGGGTGTCCATCGCGGACGAGACACCCTCGCCCTCGATCTTGAACGCGTTGAACGCCGCCGACGTCGCGTTGATGTCGACGTCTTCACCGAGGATGCGACCAGCCTCGAGGTACTGCGCCGAGACGGTGGTGAGAGTCTCGCCACTCAGGCCGAGACGGGTGTTCAGGTCGGCGACGGTCGACCCGATCTTGTCGAACGAGGCGGGCACGTTTGCGCCGACGTTCTTCGCCACCTGGACGAGACCGTCGAGCGCTTCGCCCTGCGCGCCGGTGCCGACACGGATGGTGTCGGTCACATCGTCGAAGATGGAACCGACCTCGTAGAGACCCTTGAAGGTACCGACGATCGCGGCGCCCACTGCGGCGACACCGATCGCGCCCTTCGCCTTTGCGGCCCACTCGGAGCCCGCACGCTTCCCGGACTCCCCCGCTGCGTTCTCGCCAGGCAGTAGCGCCTTCGTGACGTTCTCGGTAGCGCCCTCCATGGTGGGCACCATGCGGAGCCAGACGGTAGCGAGTTCGACCCCCTCAGCAGAGCCCATGGTGAACCTCCTCGGGTCAGCGCTTTCCGGCGGACTCCCACCAGTCGTCGAACTGGGAGATCGGGATCGGGTCGCGCCCGAACTTCTGCTGTTTGCGCTTCTCCCACCACCGCGCGAGACGCTTCGGGCGAGCGCCCTTGCCGCGACGCAGCAGGAAGTTCGTCGCCTGCACCTGGTCGACGAGCACGGCAAGCACCTGCTCGATCCACGACGGGACTTCGTGCCCGTGGACGGCGGCCCCCAGGGCGTTACCCGGGAGCTTCTGCCACCGCCGCACGAGCACGAACAGGTCGCGCCACGTGAAGGCATCGGAGCCGATGTCGCGCCACCGGAGGCCGGCGGCGATCAGCTCGAACTCGATGGCCTCCTGGTGCTCTTCTACGAGTTCGAGGAGGCCGAGGATTCCCCCAGCGTCACGCTCGATCCCGTGCGCCACGCGTTCGAGAAGTCCTCCAGCTCGGAGCGCTTCAGGGTGTCGAAGGCGACGAGCTGCCCCTCGTCGAGGTAGTGCTCGATGAGAGTGAAGATCTGGTCGATCTGCGACAGTCGGCGGATCTTGCGGATGACGCCGACTTCGATGTCCTCGAACTTCGGAAGGACGATCTCGGTGTCGCCGACGACGTAGTGGAACTTCTCCAACATGGGAACCTGCTTCCTGGGAACCGATGGAATGGTGCGTCGCGACCGGACGGGTTCCCGGCGCCCGGCCGCGACGGTCTGACAGATCAGGCCGAGACGACGCCGTCGTCCAGGAAGATGTAGACGTTCTTTCCGGCAGCGTCCGGGTACGTCGTGAGCGTCACCGGGAGGGTGATCGCGGCGGAGGCGAGCAGCGAGATCTCGCCGCGCTCGGTGACCTGCCCGTGGGGCACGAAGATCAGTGCACGGCGGTCGCCGTCCTTGACCTTGATGTACCAGGCCTTGATCGGGCGCGCCTCGCCGGCGATGGCCGCACGGGTGAGTGTGCCCTTCGACGCGGTCGCCGCGGTGACCTCGACGTTGTCGTCGCCCATGTAGTTCTTGAGCGCTTCCTCAGACAGCTCGAGGTGCGCCCATGCGAGCGTCGCGTCGAACTCGGTGAGGATCTTGCGGATCGTCTTCAGCGACCAGTCCTTGATCGACTCGGTCGACTCGGTCGGCGTGATGGTCACGCCGTCCTCACCGACATAGCCGGAGTCCTTCAGGCCGGTGAAGACGAAGTCGTCGATCGTCTCGGGGATGACGTCCGTTTCCGGACCGGTGAGGATCGCGCCGGTCGTCGCCTGATCGGGCGCACCGACGAACACCTTCTTGCTGTTCACTGACATCGCAGTTGCCCCTTTCAGGCATGGATGAGCACTGCTCCGGTCGGAGCGGTGCGCGAGTGGGAACTCAGGCCGTGACCCTGCGCAGGTCGACGGAGATCAGAGCGGTGAACCGAAAGTGATCGGGCACCAGCGGGTTCGGCAAGCTCTGCGGAAGAGACGCCGTCCGGGATCGGTAGACGGTCGCGCCGCCGAGCGACCCTGCCCGTGCGGCAGCCTCGACGATCGCCAGCATGAGCGCGCACAGGTCACGCGCCTCCTGCTCCTTCACTGAGTAGCCTTCGAGGCTGAGCGTCGGCGAGTCCGTGACGAGGTCACGTGTCGTCCCGCCTGTAGCGATGAGCCGGCCGAAGACGTCCGGTTTGGGGTTCGTGGTGGGGATCTTCGTTCCGAGCCGCCGGTTCGCGGTCGTGACCGCGGGGAAGCCATGGATCGGAAGCCTGGTGGAGAGCTCCGCGAGCGCACGCACCTCGATGTCCTCGGGGAGCAGAAGTTCCACGGTCACCTCCCGGCGTCGATGACGCGTGTCAGCGCGCGATCCTCAGCTTCCGCGAGCTTCGCGTCCGTCGTGGTCGCGGTCACGAACACGACCACGCGGTCACGGTTCTTCGATGTCGTCACCTCGAAGCCATCGCCGGCGGCGGCCGCGATGCGCTCACCGCGAGGGGTGAGGTTGTCGGCGACCTCCTGGGAGGCGAGGAGTTTCCGGATCGCGTCGCGGTTGACCTTGATGCGCATGCCCTTGACGGCCATCAGCCCTCCCAAGCGACGAGCGACAAGATCGTGTGGGAGGTACACGGCGACGGACCGGGTTGTCGCACCACGGCGCCGTCGATCTTGCACCGCTCACCGAACACGGTGATGCGGTCGTGGCGTTCGACGTCGGCGTCGAACGGACCGCGAGCGGTCCACCGGCTCGCGGCTCCGTCACGGTTCTGCAGATCGGCGACCGTGTTGCCAGCGTCGAGCGCCCATCCAGGCAGGTCGACGGGTGTTGCATCGGTGAAATCTGCCTCGACGCCGCCGCGGCCGTTGTCGACCATCTGCGGTCGTTCGCGCACGATGGCATGCCGGGCGACGATCCCGCCGATCACGGCAGCCACCCGATCTTGTAGGCGGCAAGCCGGTCGTGGTCGGAGGCCTGAAGTGCGCCGGAGCTGCGGGCGTAGGTGACGGAGACGCCGCCTGCCTGCTCCCGCGTGATGCCCGTCGGCGAGCCGAGTGCGCCGGCGGCGAGTTCGAGCGTCAGCGTCACGAGATCCGCCGGAACATCGGCGAAACCGGCGGTGAAGGTCACGGACCGGCGACGACCGCAGAGGTTCGTCCAGCCGGTCATCTTGTCGAACTCGATCGAGTCCGCGACGAGCACGGTGCCATCGATCGTCGCGGCGGTCACGGATGCGATCGCCATCGCGGGCAGCCAGACGTGTTCGGCGTACGGGCCGACGCGCTCGAAGGTGAGCGTCTCAACCTTCGCGATGTGCCAGCCGCACGCGTTCCGGATGGTCTCGGTTGCGGCCTTGAGCTCTTTCTCGAGGAAGGGGTGGTTGACGGGGATCGCGCCTTGCGACCGGTCAGCCATTTCCTGCGCTGTCGCGAACGACTCGGTCTGAAGCGCCATCCCCGCCACCCCCTGCTACTCGCTTGCGTCCGGGTCGGACGCGTCCTCGACGCCGCCAGCGGGCGGCGTCACGGGTGCCACCTCGGCGGCCTTGTCAGCCGCGGGCTTCGCAACCTTGTTGCGCGGCGTGCGCGCCTTGCGCGGAGTGCTCGCCTTCGCCGCCGCCTTCTTGGGTGCGCCCTTCGACTCGGTCGCCTTCGACTTCTGGTCGAACACGCCCAGTCGCTTCGCGTCCTCGTCGGACAGCATCAGCGTGGTCTTGTGCGGGTGTCGTCCTTCGGTGACGACTTCGTATGCCTGCAGTCCCATGTCTCCTCCTGAGGATCGGGTCACGTTCGAGTCGATGGGGATCACCGTGGTCTGAGGCCCACACGCGCGATGCGGTGCGCCGCAGACTTTGCATTTCGCCACGGTGATCCCCTTTCGACTACGCGGTCAGGTCGACCGAGACGAACGCCTTCGGACGGGTGACGCCGAACGCGACGCGCTCCTCGCCGAGGATGGCGACGAGGTTGCGGATGAAGAAGTCCGCGTGCGAGTCGGTGGCGGTGATGGACGCCTGCTCACGGTCCCAGAGGACCGCCTTGGTGTAGTCGCCCACGAGTCCGGTGCCGGCGGCGATGGCCTCGGACTCGACGATCGGCAGGCCCCAGACCGTGCGGACACCCGCCGCAGCGAACGGGCCGGGTCCGAAGAACTGGCCGTCCCCGTCGATGGGGCGCAGCAGGTCGAGCCGCTCGGCGTCCTCCGGGTTCAGCACGATGCCGTTCGCGGCGACGCGGCCCACGGTGCGGGTCTTCGTCTTCGCCTTGCGAATCGTGGTGAGGAGGTCGTCCGTCCACGCCTGGGTCTGGATGCCGGAGGTCTGCAGGATGCCGGTCAGGTTCTCACCCGAGCCGGATCCGTTGAGGATCTGGTCCTCTTCCTCCTCCGCCAGGTCGGCGCGGAGCTCGTCGTCGATCAGGCCACGCAGCTGCGAGGCGTCGGCGAGGCCGCGCTTCGTGGCCGGCACCCACTCGGCGATCGTCTTGACTGTCGCGGTGACCTTCTCGAAGGCCATCGAGCCCTCGGGCTTGTACCCTCCGCCGGCGTTCAGGACGAGCGCGCCAGCCGTGCCGGGCGCTGTGGGTGCAGCGGCCGACGTCGCCTCGGGCACCGGCGCGGCGCTCGAGAGCTGCGTGGTCTGACGCACGTACTCCACGGTGTCCGACTCGGTCTGACGGACTGAGATCAGATCGCGCACCGTCAGCTCGCGACGTCCGAGCATCTCGAGGATGTTCTGGATGTCCGTGTTGACGAACGCGCCGCCTGATGTGTCGGATGCGCCGGTGACGAGCGCCTTCACGCCCATCGGCGCCGACTGCACGCGAGCCTTCTCGTTGATGCGCCCGTCCGCGAACTGGCCCATCATCGACTTGTACTCGGCAGACTCGGCGAACATCTGGCCGATGCTCTTCAGCTTCGACGGCTGACGGAACGCGTCAGGCGTTGCCTTCTGTCCGGCGGGCTCGAGGCCGAGGTCGACGCCGATCTCCGAGAGCGCCGACTTCAGCGACTCGGTCGACTGTGTGCGCTCGAAGTCCTTCTTCGCCGCCTTGTAGTCGAGGAGCGCCGCAGTGGCCTTCTCGTTCTCTTCGGCGGTGAGGTCGCGAGCTTCGCGCTCCGCCAGCTCCGAGATGTCGCGCGCGATCTTCAGCGCTGCGCCCATCCGCTCCTTGATTGCTGCACTCATGTGCGTTATCCCCTTTCAGGACTTGATGGTTTCGAGCTCGCCGATTGCGAGGTCGAGTTGCAGACGCTTCGGGGCGGGCGGCGTGCGCGTGGGCTCCTCGACGGGCTTGACCCCAGCGGGCTCCTCGTTCGTCTTGGCCGGTTCGCTTCCGCTGGCCTTGCTGTCGTCTTCGGACTCGCCGACTGCGGCGAGCACGGTGTTCACCGCGGTGACTCCGGACTGGATCTGTTCCAGTGCGGAGCGCAGCGCGGTCTCGTTCTTCGCGGAGAGCACCCGGCCGGCCTTGAGCCCATGTTTCACCGCGAGGATCTCTGTCTCGGCGTTCGCGCCGAGCGGTACGACGGACACCTCGTAGAGGGTGAGGTCGAGCAGCTCGTTCACATCGACGCCATCGACGGTGCCTCGTCGCGAGGACTCGGTGTCGAAGGCGAACGACATCTGCGCGACGCGGCCGCCCTTGATGAGGCGGTACACCTGCGCGGCCTTCGGGTTCTCGAGGTCGAGGACACCCTCGACCCAGAGGCCGTGCTCGTCCTCTTTCGCTTCCTCGATGTGCCCGATGTTCGAGAAGGGGTCGTAGAAGTCATGCCCCCACAGCAGCGGCAGCTTCTCGTCCTTCTCGGCCCACTCGGCGAGTGTGCGCTCGAACGCGCCCTTGCGGACAACGTCGCCGTAGCTGTCGACGTTGTCGAACACGGACGCATATGCCTGGAAGGTTCCGTCGACGGTTTCGTCGCCGATCGCCTTGACCTTGACGGTGCAGATCTTCAGATCCATCGCGGACCCTCCTACTCGAATTTGATCTCGACGTCGCAGGAGCAACCGGCGACCTCGTCGACGTCTAGCGCCGAGCTGTCGCCCGGCCATTTGGCGCCGTTCGTGAACGTGGAATCGATGGGAACCGTCTGCCCGGCCATCGCGGCGTGCGACGCTCGGGGGTTGCTGGACGTGACAATCCATGTCTTCGTCGCGGGTCGGGTGCCACGCACCTGCTGTACGGCTTCGACTGAGGCGAATCCGGCGAGCGAGGTTGCGAGCGTGAGCCCACCTTGCTGCGCCCGCGCGGACTTCGCGACGCCGAAAACGTGCGCGACCGCGACCGGCGTATCCTCATCGCTCGCGATCGCCGCAGTGACGGCAGCCTCTGTGGCAGCGTTGATGCTCGATGCGTTCGCGGATGCGACCTTCCGCATCCACGCCATCGTCCGGTCGACGTCATACTCGTCAGGGTCGACGCCGAGACGCTCGAGCTGCTTCCTGGCGACAGCCGTCGTGATCGATGACGAGAGCGCCAACAGCGCCCCACCGAGTTCGCGATCCCATCGCTCGCCGTCCCACCAGTCCGCATCCTTCGCTCCCAGCGCCGAACGCACAGAGCGCTCCTGACGCTCGAAGAACTCCGCGAGCACCTGCGCCGACTTCCCCACCTGCGCAGCTGACGGCCGGGACTTGACCCGTACCATCCGCCCCTTGAGGTCGTCGACCGCTTCCTGGTCGACGTTTTCCGGCTCCTGCGGTCGCTGCACGGTGACGGGCAGCAGACCGAGGTGCTTGATCGGGTCCAGGCCGACAGCCACGAGAGCCTCTACCGGGTCGAACCCCGAGCGAATCAGCGTGGCCGCCGCGTTCACGAGAGTCTGAATCTCGTCCGCGGTGAGCACATCCGACGTTGTCGCTTCGAGCTCCGGCAGCACCCCGCCACCGGATCCGGCCGCCACCTGATCGGTGGGAGAAGCGAGACCACCGACGAGCACGTTCAGCGGCACGACAAGCTCGTCGCCGCCGTCGATGCGGGGCAGGTTGACCTTCGCGCGTGCCTCGTTCCGAGTGATGATCGGTGCCCCCACGGACGACTGCATCTGCGCCGCCTGCTCCTCGAACGAGCCGCGGAGCTTCTCCATCATGTTGAACTCGGCATAGAGGTCGTCGGCATCGTCGAAGTCGGGGAGGATCTGCAATGCGATCTCCTGCTGTACCTCCTGCAGAATCGGCCCGAGGGTGTCCTGGTAGAGCATCTTGTGCTGCTCCGTGATGTTCCCGAAGGTCGCGTGATCGAGGATTCCGACCATGGGCGGCGGGATGAAGTACGCAGCGGCCGCCTCCTCACGGGAGAGCTTGCGCGCCTCGATGTACTGCATGTCCTTCGCGGAATGGCCGGCGGCGACGAATGTCATACCGTCCTCGAGCACCGGGGTGCCGCCGCCCTCGGTCGCGGTCTGGCCCGCGTACTGCGCGCGCCATCCGGTGGCGAAGCGCTGCCGCGCGGGATCTGACCACTCGGGAGCGCCGGCCGGACGCTGGATGTAGCCGCCGACGCGGGCTCCGTTGCGCATCGCCTGCTCGCGCATCTGGCTGGCGGCGTACTCCTCAGAGAGGACACGACGCAGCGACTCGATCGGCGAGAGTCCGTAGCGCTCGTCTTCGGGGTTGTACCCGCGGAAATAGACGACATCCTTCGCCGACAGGGTGGTCTTGCCCCGGTTGCCCTTAACGACGAACTCCGTCGGGGCGAGCCAGTTGTCATCGTCCTTGATCGTCCACAGACGCGGTGGGATCCGCACCAGCATCGACCGACCGTCCTGCCACACCTTCACCCACAGCGCGCGGTCGTAGATGCCCCGGTCGGCGATGAGCGAGAAGATCAGGCGATAGCCGGTGGTGTACGGGTTCGGCTTGCGCATCATCTGTGCGAACGGGTGATCGGTCACTCGTTCGCGGTCGGAGTCGTCGAGGCGCCGGAATGTGTGGAGCGAGAGCTGCGCAACGTTGCGGGCGAGGAAGTCGACGACTGTTCGAACGGAAGGCTGCTGGCGGTAGATCGCGGAGTAGTCCTGCGACAGATCGTCGCTGATCTTCAGCGCGGTCGGCGCCTGATAGGTCGGCTTCTGAACAGCGAGGAGCTTGCCCTCGGAGACGGCGAAAACCATCGTGTGCCCTCCCCTACGGTGCCTGCACGAACAACACCTGCGCGCGGTCGATGACGGTGTCGCCATCGAGCGGCGCCGGTTCCGCGCCGGGTTCGAAGTACGTCGCGTTCTTCAGGACGATCAGATTCCCCGGGTCGCGGTACAGCACACCCGAGATCGACGATCCGTCGGTGAGGTTCACGATCACGGTTCGGAGCAGCAACACCTTTCGGAACGCACCCATGGCAGCACCTCTCATCAGACGACCATGAGGTCGTTGCTCTCGTACGCGGAGACGGCGTTGCTCTCCGATGGGTTCGTCAGCAGCAGGCCGACGGCGGCGATGAACGCCAGCAGTGGCGAGGCATCTGCCGGGGATGCCTTGCGGTCGATGACCCAGCCATCGCCGACGGGCTTGATCTGTGCGGTCGACGCGGCGACGTCGAGCACCGGCTGCGCGCCGTGCGAGATGCGGACGCGATCGCGAAACTCGTCTTCGGTCTCACCCTTTGGCGACTCGTCGGTCGCGGCCTTGCGGATCATGTCGTACACGGCGCCGTGCCATCCGGCGAGCTTGTCCTCGCCCCACGGTGTGACCTCGATGCCGGCGTCTTCGAATTCGCCCCACATCGACGAGATCGGTGCGCCGCGTCGCTGAAATGCGACGTGAGTCGGCGCGATCTTCCTCGCAGGAGAGAGCAGCCACGGCAGCACCCAGTCGGGGCCGGCGCGCTGCGCGACGATCTCGCCACGTATCCGACCTTCGGTGTCCCAGAACGCGAGCGCGATGTAGACCATCGTGCGGTCGTGCGACATGTCGATGCCGTAGCAGGCGGGCCGGTCCGGATCGCGGGCGACCTCACGCTCGACGCGGTCGTTCTTCGCGTCGAGCGTGGCCGCCCATGAGCCGGTCGGGAACGGCCCAGTTCCGAGCATGTTCACGAACTGGCACATAACCTCGGTGCGGAACACCCACTCGGGGTCCGTCGAAGCGGCGGCGGCGATCGAGCGCAGGTCGATCGTGTAGCCGAGCGAGGGGTTCGCCTCGGCCCAACCTTCGCGATCCCACACGCCGCGGCCGGGCGCCGATGACCACTCGAAGATGCCGAGCGAGTCGTCGACCTCGGTCGCCTGGTCCTGCGTGTCCCCGAGCTTGTCGAGGTCGTCCATACCGTCTTTGCCGTCGGGCCAGCCGAGCGCGCGGTGCGCGAGCGAGCGGAGGCGACGGAGGACGACAGATGCCATGTCGCCGGCGTTGGATGCGGCCCAGATCTGTGCAAGCTTGCGGGCCATCGTGGTCTTGGTGACCGCGCCCCACGCCTGCCAGTTCTGATGTTCACGCAGCTCGTCGAGCAGCACGAGGTCTCCGGAGAGACCGCGGCCGCCGCGACGCGATGCCGCCGCGACCTTGTACCGCTCGCCGGAGTCGAGGCGCAGCGCCTTCTTCCCATTGGTGCGGTCGACATGCTCGATGAGTTCAGCAAGCTCCGGGATGCCCTCGGCGATCTCGACCGCACCGGACCACTGCTCCTCGGCAATGTCGAGCGACTGCGCTGTGCCGATGACGAGCGGTGCCCCCTCGGCGTACATGCGCCACAGGGCGAGCACCTGCATCAGCGTCGACTTGCCGTTCTGGCGGGCGACGAGCAACAGGATGGTCTTGAAGCGGTAGGTGCCGTCGGGGTTCAGTTCGAGCGCGCGGATCAACAGCGCGCGTTGCCACGGCAGCAGTTCGATCTCGAGGATCTCCTCGGCGAACTCGATGCAGGCGAAGCCCTTCGACGTCTCCGGAGTGAGCTCGCGCAACGGCGCCGTGCAGATGCGCGGCTCGGTGCACCCGACTCGGCTACGGAACGACTCCGAGCGTGTCGGCCCACCGACGGCCTTCAGGTACGCGGCACCGGGGCCCTTTGTGGCACTACGCCGACTTGCCGCCGCGGAGCGCGTGGAGCTTGGCCTTCTTGCCACCTTCGCCCCCGTCCTTCACCCCGAGCGCCTTTCGGCCGGTCGGAGTGAGGCCGAGCTGATCGCAGTATTTGAGGTACGCCGAGATCGAGACGTTGTCGTTCTGCGGCACCGAGGGACGAGCGCCCTTCGTCTCCGCCGCGTCTTCGAGTGCCCAGTCGACGATCTGATCCCACGCGTCGATCTTCCGCGCGAGTGCGCGCAGCGCTTCGACCGCGCCGGCATCCATGTCGGTGAGAATCTTCGACGCCGCGTCGAGCGACTTCTCGGTCGCAGCGACCATGTTGACCGCGTCACGGGTCGTGACGATCGAGGGCAGCACGCCGTCGATCAGCTTCTCCCGCATCTCGGGCGTCAGCGACGAGGCCTCCATGATGCGGTCGGCCAGAACACCACGAGCAGCATCCGGTGAACGCGGTGTCACGATCGCGACAGGATCGATCTCGAGGTTCTTCGCCTCCATCAATCCCGACGCCTTGGTGCCAGCCATCACGATCACTCGCATCGGGGATACTCCTTTACCGCGCGCGACCCCCTCCTCACGGTGCGGGGGGAGAGAGATCACTGCCGGAGAAGTGGCCTCGGTCGTCAGTCTGTAGAGATTGCGACGCCCCTACCCGCGGTAACGAGAGGCATGTGGGTTTCGACGTACAGGGCCAGCGAGTTGCGTGCGATGTACGTGAAGGGTCTCGGCGTCTGCATTCTTCACGAGTCGCTGGTACGTGGGGTCATCAGCAAGGCGCGCATGAGTGGCTGTGTACTCTGTGTGTACACGAGCCTCGACGACCGACCGGATCGTGTCCATCAATCAGCCTTTGGTGCAGGCTGCTCCACGCGAGCGCCATCGGGTTCGAGTACCTGTGGCTTCGCTGCAGGCTTGCGTACAGGCTTGCGCGGGGCCTTCGGTGCGGCTGTCTCCGTGCTGGTGGCGGCCTGCTTGCGGTGCCAGGACGCGCCGTCCTTCGTCACCTCGTAGTGGCCGTTGCCGGCGTGCGTGGTGAACGTGGACTCGTTGACGTGGACCTCGACGGTCTTGCCCTTCAGGGGGCCGTCGGTGATCGCGATCTTGCGCATGCTGTCCATGGTTAGAACTCCTCGCTGGTCTCGCCCATCGTGGGCTTCGCTTCGCCGGCCTGCTTTGCCCGGTTGCATCGCGTGTGCGATGGCTGACAGTTCGTTGGATCGAGCAGCAGCTCAGGCTTCCCCATGGCGAGGCACCGCTTCCGGCTGATCTTGTGATCGAGCTCGAAGCTGTTCCGTGCGTTGCGAGGGCCGTCATACTCGATATCCGCCTGACCGCAGAGAGCGCACGGCGCGTTCCTCGCGCGCCACTCGGCCTTGAGCGCGGCGCGCAGGTCGCGATATGCGCGAGAGTGGATGACGTCCGACACGGCGCCTCCCTGGAAGACTGCGTCCCGCCGCCCATCACCGCTCGAGCATGCGCATCATGCGACCAGCCCGGGGCTGCTCACTCGACGTCTCCCGAACTCAGACGGGCAGCGTGAGGTCATGGCTAGCGGCGGTCGCTCTGCAGAGGGATGTGAGCGTGTGGTGGCGGGGCCACAGCTGAACGACGAAAGCCCCGCCAGATCGGCGAGGCTTCGGGTCATAGTTCAGGTGCAAGCACAGCTTAACACACCATCCGGACACGTTTGACATGTTTTTGTCTTCAAGCATGCAAGTCTCGCCCTCGACCTGCATCCGTAGGATCAGCAACATGGCAATCACTCCACTCCCCATCGGCGGGAAGCTGAGGTTCGCGGCTGGATCTCCCAACACCTTGCGTAGCGCGACCTGGATGGTTGTCGGAGGTACCAACGGACGCGATGTCTACGTGAGTATGCGCTCGTTGATGAACGAGTTGAAGTTCTCACTTCATGCGTCCGGCAACTGGCGAGTCGCGATGACGAGCGAGAGCGGCATCGCCGATAACTGGGTGTGGGAGGACTCGCCGTTCAGAAGCGCTGACGAAGACCCGCGGGTAGTCACTCGACTCGCCCCACCCCCAGAGGTGGATGGATGGAGACAGGCGCTGGATATCGTAGTCAGCGAACCGGGGCTTCAGCAGCCCTTCCCCGAGAAGCGCGTCAAGGGCGGGGCGATTAGCTGGTGGCGTCCGCCGTTCGACAATTGGGTCCGCACATTCGCAGTGTTGATCAGCCGACCCGGGCTCGAGTACAACCCGCGCAACTTTCCTTTCACAGATCCAGTGGTCGGAGTCATCAACCTCCCAGGACGATCCAGCGTCGTCGTCATAACGAAGCTCTTCTACCGACCTTGGACCGTTGAGAAAGTGCGCGAGGTGAGGAGGGATTTCGAGAACGCGGGCTGGCGTCAGGACGGAGCTGACAGCCCCCTGCTCTTCAAGTTGGGGACAGTCACCACGACCGTGTGGGACCTCGGCCTAGACCCCCTGCGTAGTGCATGACCTCTCGCTACGAGGCAGGATCCTTTTCCACACGAGAAGGCGTGAAACTCTCCGCGATGATGTCGTAAATCCCGTCCGCCAACTCTTCCTCGCTACCGCGAGTCTCACTGATCGCGTCGATGATGTTGGTGATGACGTTGTGAAGACCCATCTGATCTCCCCACTTGTCACGATCGAGGTCGACAAGCGCTCGGAGAACGTCATACTTCGTAGCCATCTCGGCTCCTCTCAGTGGATACCCCGAGCCTATCCGCCTCCCACCACCCAACCTCGACTTCTGCCGGGACCAATGGCTTGCACCTCATGAGTGACCCCCCATCTCACGTGTGACGTGCGCGCTCACGAGACTCGCGGCATGCAACTGGCTTCGGGCGTCTGGCGGTGACGGGGCGTACCCGCACGCGCACACCGGATCACCGCATGAGTCCGCGATGAGCACATGCTCTCCGTCCTGCACGAGGATGGTCTCGCCCGTTCCCGTGTGCGCGAACCGCATCATGGCTGTCTCCGAATCTCGTGTTTGGCGGCTGGGCCTTCCTGCTTCACTGGTACCCACGGGCCAGCCTTGCGACGGCGGACACCGTAGTTGCCGCTGTCGTTCGCTGTCACCTTCTCGGCGAACGCACGGTCCATCCAGGGAGCACCGACTGAGTTCACGTTTCCACTGATCTCGCTGTGAATGCCGTACTCCCATTCCGGTTCCTCGGCTACGACACCAGCACACAGGCACCAGCCCGTCGCGCTCATCTGCCAGGCATGAGCGGGGTGAGGCTTCGTGTTCGCACACGGCATCCCGATCTCAGGGACGACCGACGCCCGCACCTCGGCATCATGAGCAGCCAACCAGCGGTCGAACTCCTCTGGCGTGATCGGTGGCTGGAAGTCCGATGCTGCACGGCGCACGGTGTTCGTGGTTGGCGTGTACAGGGCGTACTCACTCATCGGTTCTCCGCCTCTCCCTGCTCGCGAGGCACCCACTGTCCCTCGGCGTTCATCACGAACCCGTCCTGAAATGCGATCCTGTCTTCAACGCTCATTGCGGTTCGGTTCCTCTCGGTTCTCTCCCGGGGTGGCGGGCTCGGCACGGCGCGCATACGAGGTCACGCGACCGAACAGCGCGCCGCACTCGCACCGTTTGCCGCCACCTGCCAGCGACCATGTGAAGACCTCGACAGCGCGCCCGCAGAACGGGCAATCGACCAGGGCCGACGTGCGCCCCATGCGCGGCGTGAAGGCGTACAACCCGCCATGCTCGCGCTCTTCGACGGTCGCCGCCTGCAGGCCTTCGTAGACCTCGGCGTATCGCAATGGCTTAGGCATCGGCGTTCTCTCCCTGCTCGGTGACGGCGCGCTCGTCACGAAGACGCTTGAGCCGACGAACTTCGAGGATCGCCGCCCCCGCTCGATCCCCGATAAACCCGGAAACGATGACTACGAAAGCCATGACCAAGATCTCCATCAGACGTTCCCCTTCTGCTCGGTGGTGGTTGCGCGGTGCTCGTAAGCGATCGGTGGTTCGGCCGCTATGACGAGCCAACGTCCGTCGGTGAGGCCGATAGTCGAGTCGTTCCTGCCATGTCCGCAGCATGACGCGATGGTGTGGATACCACCGGCGTTCAACGCGCCAACGATGGGCGCGATGCAGGGATCACACCAAACCGTCGGCCTGCCCGATTCATCCCGCTCGATCACGGTCATAGCGGCCTCCCGGCCCCCCGGCTCGTTCACGTGGTCACACATCGGTGTTCCCTCCCTCTTCGGTGGCGGCGAGAGCGGCACGCAGGGTGTTCGCCATACGCGCGCTCAGTTCGGTGTAGTCCGACATTGGCCTGGTCTTCCCGTCCGGGTCGTCGGGGGTGCCCCATGTGTCATGGATGTGCAGTGCCCGCCTCGCGTGAGGTATCCACGGATCGACCTGCGCGTCGGACGGCTCGCCCTGCGGCTCGAACGCTGCGTGCTCGGAACGACGGAAGCCGCCATCGACAGCAGCATCCCACCCGCGGAAGAACGCATTGGTCGCGATCTCCGGAGCGTTGTCGTAGTCCCGGAACCACAGCGCGCGATCCTCGCGGTAAGCGGCCTGCCGTGCGTCGAGGTGCGCGATGCGCAGCGCTTCCCGCTCGTCGTCGGTAGGGGTGTGCGCCTTGTCGGCGGCGCGCAGTTCACGAGCCAGTGCGCGGAGCTTGTCGAGCGCGGCCATCGGATGCTGGTGAATCTCGTCCGCCGTCATCGCCTCCGAAGCGTCGATCAGCTTCTCGTTGTCGCGCGGGTTAATTCCGTCAGAGTGAATAGTCACGGGTTAATTCCCAATCTGTGCATTCTTGCGGGGACGGCCGCGACGCGACCGCATCTTCTTTTCCGTGGCGAGCAGATCCGCCGTGCGCACGCGGCCCGCGAGTGGGGCGAGCTCACCCGCCTCGATCCACCGACGAATACGACGCTCAGCAGAGGCCAGCGCGGTCCCTTCGGCGCGGATCCGCTCGGCCGCCTCCGTCAACGTCAGCCAGGTCTTCATGCGGCCTCTCCCCTCTTGCGCGCCGCTACGGCCAGCACGTCCGCTTCGCGGTACCGGCCAAGGTGCGGCTCCAGGTCGCCGGCCTTCACCCAGCCGCGCACCGTTCCGGGCTCGCGGTGCACGAGGCGTGCAGCGTCGACGAGGGTCAACAGGGACGGGTCGTGCGGGCGGATCTCCGGCGGTGTCGGCTCAGCGAACACGGAAGCCCACAGGCCTCCGTCATCGTTCGAGTTCGCCTCCCACTCGCAGTCCGACGTCGTGCACCGATAGCGCGACGGGCGCCCGTTGCGGCCAGGCTGCACACGCACCGCCATCAGGTCACAGACCGGGCACGCCGCCTGTGCCCACCGGGGCGCGTCGTCGAGCGGCCAGCGCACCGCGGCGTCGGCGACCGTCCACACGTCCGGGGCGTCACGATGAACGACCATCACACCGTCGCAGAGCGCGTCCACCTGGTGCGAGTCGTTCGCCAGCACGTCGAGCTCGTCGAGGATCACGTCGACCGCGAGCTGCACCACGGCATGCGCAGCATCCGCCATCGCACCGGCCGGGAGGCCAGCACCGGGCCGGTCCTCCCCCGCGACGTGGTTCGCCCACATGTTCAACGTCGTGGTGATGTCGTTCGACGCGTCGATCAGGTCAGCGGCAACGGGCGCCGGGATCTCGATTGACGACGACTGCACACGGATCCGATCGAACGCCGCGGCCTTCGTCGGGTCAGCGATCGACCGCAGGTGACCGACGATGTCCGCAGCATCCTCGAGGTGCCGGCGCAGACGCCGATAGCAGCGCTCACAGATCAGCACCCCGTCACGGGCATCGACCTGAGCGCATCCCGCGCACGGGTTGTCGCCCTTGTAGTTCTCGCCGTGCCGGTCGCAGGTCGCGAAGTGCTCGCCGCGCCGGAGACATCCACGGATGCAGTAGCGGTCGCTCATCGCACACCCCGAGCTCGAAGAGCGGCGGCGTGCTTGCCGATTCGCTCGCGCCCCGCTCGCACCTCCTCGTCGATGTCGTGCCCACCCTTCGCGAGAGCGGCAGCGGTGCGGACCCGGTACTCGAGTTCGTCCTGCAACTTCTGCACCTGCGCGTCGGACGGTTCACCCTGCACCTCGGCTTCGAAGCCGCGGTGAACGACGGTCAACGGGGTGAGGATGGCGAGCGAGTTCGACCCCATGAGCTCCGTGTTCGCCGCGCGCACGACACTCGTCCAGCGGACGTCCTGCTTCTGCCAGGCATCCCCGTCCGAGTCGAGTACCACGGACCCCTCCGGGAGCCCGTCGAGCATCTTCATCGCAATCCCGTAGACCTCAGAACGGTGTGTCATCTCCCCATCTCCCTTCTGCCGGCGGCTCCGCCGCCCACTGATCCGACTGAGCCGCTGGCGCGGTCGTCGAGCCCTGGCCGTCTGTGCGAGCCGCAGCACGGGTGACCTGCGCAGTCGCGTAACGCAGACTCGGGCCGATCTCATCGACCTCCAGCTCGATCGCCGTGCGCTGGTTCCCCTCGCGGTCCTGATACGAGCGCTGACGCAGACGGCCCTGCGCAACGACGCGCATGCCCTTCGTCAGGCTGCCGGCGACGTGCTCGGCGAACTCCCGCCAGACCGACGCCCGAAGGAACAGCGCGTCGCCGTCCTTCCACTCGTTTGCTGCACGGTCGAAGTTGCGCGGTGTGCTCGCGATCGTGAAGTTCGCCACAGGGAGGCCGTTCTGCGTGTAGCGCAGTTCGGGGTCAGCAGTCAGGTTGCCGACGACGGTGATGACCGTTTCGCCCACCATCAGCTGGCCTCCCCGGCGGTCGTGATCGGCTCGATGCCCACACCCTCCTCGAAACTGATCGTCACAGGGACGGACGCGAGCACCTGGTCGTCGACGGTGCCGATGATCGCGTCCTCGATGCCCACGGCGCCGACCCACTCATAAGCCCAGCACGGGTGGCCCGACTCGGTCGCCTCCTCCGCGGTCCACGACTCTCGTCGGTCGGCATCCTTCGGACGACGACGGCACGGAGCATCCTCGGGTGCCGTGCATGTGAACCCGCGGTGCAACTCTCCGCCCTCGAGCTTCAACTCGACGTGGTGGTAGTTCTCGGTGGTGGTCATGATGCTGTCCTCCTCAATGCCGCGGCATGTGCCTCGGCGGCGATCTTGCGTGCGGTCTCCCGCGGGGTCTCATCGGCCTCCGCCATGAGGCGGACCCGGAACTGCTGGTCCTTCGTGAACCTTGTGACGGTCATCTCGATGAAGTCAGCGAGGGCATCAGAATGGGTCTCCACCCCACACCTCCTCGATTTCGTCGTGCTGGTCGTGCTCGTAGAACTCGGTGAGCCTGTCCTCGTAGACCCGGCGCTGCATCCACTCGTCGCGAAGGAGACGCCTGTCCCTGCAGGGCCCGCACTTCTTCGTCCCCGCGCCCCGAGGCATGTGTTCGTCGCAGAACATCGGCGGGGCATCCAGCACGGCCGGACGTTCGGGGCGCTCTGGCGCCGGCTCCCGGTCCTCCTGCACGGCGTCCCAGGCGGCGGCTCGCGCCGCGTCCTCCGCCCACACCCCGGCTCGCGCCCGCTCCCGCGCGCTCCCCCGCGCCCTCGCGCGCCCGCCCCCACCCATAGCCATGGAGGGTCCATGGAGAGCCGGCGGCGGCTCCGGCGTGCTGATCTTCGTACCGCGCAGGTCCACCTTCAGCGGGTGCAGCAGCAGGATCCACTCGACGGTCTCCCGCGATTCCGGATCCGGTGCGAGATACGTCGTCAGGAACCCCGACTCCGTCAGCACGACCAGGTGCTCGAACACCTCGTCCGGCGTCAGGTCCAGCGTCGGATACATCAGCGCTGAGATCATCGCCGGATTCAGTAGCCCCCGACCCAACGGGTCGAGGTTCAGCCACAGCCACATCGCCGACGGCTTCGCGACGTCCGGCACGTGAGCCAGCGTGTCGAAGTCGGCTGGGCTGATCATGCGTTGCTTGGTCGACATCGTTCCCTCTCGCGAAGCCCTCGATGCACCTGTCGAGAGCGAAATTCAGATCCTCCGGCTGCACGGTGAAGCACTCCGTGAAGCCCTTCCCGCCCGGGCCGAGCACGTCCTCGGCATCCGCCCAGGACTCGAACGCCTGCGGGAACCAGCGCCGCAGCACGCGCAGCGCCTCGCGCTCCCAGGACGCGTCCGTGCGCCGCTGGCACACGATCGGATACCAACCCCGGTCGAGCCACCGCTGCACCCGCGACCAGGCCCACGCGCGGCCAATCTTCAACGTCATCGACTCCGGGTGCCAGACCACGTACGTCATCGCGAACTCGGGCATCGCGCTCATCGGTCCAGCTCCTCGACCTCGGTAGTCATGGCCGCCTCGAAACCACTCACAAACGCCGTCGAGAATTCGATCAGGGTGTTGAGCGCGAAGCCGACTGCGGCACCGAAAGCTGCGAACGACTCGCGTGCTACGCGCGCTCGCTTCTCCGCCTCTTCGCGGTCCATCGCGTCGACGTCGACGCCGATACGGACCAGGGCGGCACGCGCACTCACGTTGATCTGCTCCTGAATGCGACGGTCAGCGTCTCGGATCTCCTGCTTGACGTTCATCGGGCACCTGCCTTCTTCTTGCGGGGCACGGGCTCGCCGCGCCACTCTTTGTGTGCGTCCGAGATCTTCGAGCACAGGCCGAACTTGTCGAGGTGGTTCACGGTCTGGCCGCAGAGTCGGCATGCCGGCTTGCCCTCGTGGACCATGTCGACGATGCGGAGACGCTCAAGCGTGACCTCGCGGTTCGCCGCCCAGTCCTTCTCCTCGACGTCTGCGGGCGCCGCGGCGAGCACGGCGCTCATGCGGCGTCCCGGAGGAGCTCGGCCTCGCGTTCGCGCTGCCACTGCCGCTCGAACTTCGCGAACGTCACCCGGGGGTGCGTCTCCCAGTGCTCGACGAGCTCCTCAGAGGCGTACGCGAGTGCGCGCCGCTCGTTCCCCATGAACAGGGAGAACGGGTCGATACCCTTCTCGCGGCCGCGGGCGTTGAGCATCGCACCGCGGGTAGCCTGCTCCGCGGCGACGAACTGCGCATAGAGCGTGTCGTCGTACTCGGCACGGCACTCCCGCCACGCGTTGAACGCTTCGCTGATGATGCTCACGAAACACCTCCGTGGACCGAGTGAGGGAACATGCTCGGCGACCCACACGTGCTGCAGTGCTTCCGCGTCTCCGGGTGCCGGCGTTCGCACCGCGCACAATCGATGATGCGGATGCCGGTCGGGGTCGTCTGAGGGGCGCTCATGCGATCGCCTCATGCCAGAGCAGCCACTCGGCGCCGTAGACGCCGCAGCCCATCTCCATCGCGACGGCCCGCGAGATCCGGATGCGGATCACGCCCTCGAACCGATACCAGGCCATCTCGAGCGGGTAGAACACCGGCACGCGCTCCGGGTGCGTCACCCAGCGGCGCACCTTCCACCCGAAGCGGAGCGCCTGCGCCTGCAGCACGCCCTCGCAGGCCGCGTTACACAACACACACAGCGACAGGCCATCGACGGGCGAGGGGACGTTCTTCGATCCGCCCATCCCGACCGCGCGGCGGTGCTGGAACGTAAGCACCATGACGCCGCACGCGGCGCAGCGGCGCTCGTCGCGCTGATAGACCGCGTTGCGGGTGCCCGTCGTCGGCGCGCTCATCGGGTCACCCCCGATAGAGTGCGGCCCATGGACTGCGACAAGTACCCCATCAGCTGCGAGCTCGAGCAGATTGCGCGCGCCATCAGCGACAGCGATGCAAGCACCTTCTGGCTTACACTGCTCGCCACGCTCGTCGGTGCGGTAGCTGCCGGGGCGACCAGCATCGCCTTGTACCGGCACGAATTGAAGACGCGGAACCGCGGCGAAATCGACGTCGCGGTCTCTGAGCTGATCCGCGAAGTGCAGAAGTACTCGCAGGAGTACACGCGGTTCGTCAAAGACCTCAGGTCGTGGCAGTTCGCAGAGGCGGATCGTCTCAGCGCGCTCCTCGGATCCGGACCAACAACACCAAGAGAGATGCCTGATTCGCCGGCGCGCGAGGGAATCGACACGGCGGTCGAGATGCTGGTCGTTCTCACCAACGGCGACGATCGACGCGTGGCCGAACGATGCCGCGAGGTGTTGTATGAGCTGAACTTCCTCAAGGACTTCGAGGCGCAGCGGGTCGAGTACGGATCTGTTCGTCGTGTGCTCGTCGCATGGCGAGCGCGAAAGCGCGACGCAGACGCGACGATCGCCAACCTCGAAACCATCGACGAGCGCCGCCGGATCATCGAGACCGGTAGCGACGATCCGATCCCCGACGCGCCAGAGCCGTACAAACGGGCCTCAGAGTAAGTGGATGCGTGAGTCATCGGTGCGCTCCGAACTGCGCGGCGATCGCGCGGTTGATGTTGAGCATCGAGTTGACCTTTGTGCGCAGGGCGCGCTCGGTGCCCTCGGCGTAGTGGTACTCGGCCTTGAGGTTGTGCCACGTCTCGAGTTCGGCCTGCGCGTCGGTGTCGGCCATCGCGCGGGCGAAGGTCGCGGGGACGTTGTTGCGTCCGTAGTGGGCGAGCTGGGTCTGCTTCTTCGCGATGTAGGCACGCTCGGCGTTGTAGCGGCGTCCGTTGATCTCGAGCATCACGTCGGGCAGCTTCTCCATCAGCCCGACCGTCTCGCGGATGAAGTACTCCATCTCGGTGGGGTTGGTGGGCTGGTAGTCGAGCAGCTGCGCGCCGGCCTTGATGGCGAAGGTCGCGGCTTCGGTCGTCATGACTTCGCCGGTGCTGGGGTTCGTGTACATCAGCGGCGTCCCTTCTTGCGGCGCGCGGCGCGGCGGTCGGCGCGGTTGTGCGGCGGCAGGTAGTCGCGCGGCGCGGGCCGCTCGACCGCCGGCGTCTGCACCGGCTCGGCGGTCGGCGCGGTGGTGTGGTCGAGCGCCCACGCGGACTCGACTATCGCCTTGCGGCGGGCGCGCAGCGCGCGGTGACGGGCGGTGCCGGCGGCGTTCGGAGTGAACGCACGCGCTGCGCGAGCGTCCGCCTCGACCTGGTCGATCTGCTCGACGGTCTCGGCTGCGGCGATCTCCGCGTTCCAGTCGCGCTCTACCGGAACGTCAGGCGTGAGCGTCGGCGACCCGGCAGGCAGGTCGCGCTCGTCGACCTCCTCCTCGATGCGGATGTCGCCGAGCAGGTCGCGGAACGTCTGCCGAAAGGCGACCATGCGCACGGTGCGGCCGAGGTGACGCATCGGCGAGCGATCCCACTTCCCCGCCCATCCCTCGGACGCGGCGGGGTACTGCTCGGCCCAACGAATCGTGACCTTCGTCGGGATCCGAACTTCTTTGCGGTACACCTCGACGCGCGCGAACTCCGGGTGCGCGATCAACACGCGGACGGGATTACCACTCAAGTCGAGTTCGAGCGTCGGCGCCCATGCTTCGATCCAGGTCTCGCCGTCGTCGGAGAACTCAACCGGGCCCGTGCCGTCCCAGAGGCCGGAGGCGTGGACGATGTGCTCGACCTCGCCGATGGTCTTCTTCTCGATGAGCTCAGTTGTCGACATTCTCGACCTCCTGGAATCGCAGCGACGTGCGCCGGGTCGTCTTCGGGTAGTGCTTCAGAGCGGAGGCCTCGATCAGTGCGAGTTCGACGCGCAGCTGCTCGGCGTGCGCGTGCACCTCGGGGGATGCGGACTTCCATGTGGCCTCGTCGATCGAGATCGACTCGGTCACGGACGACTGGAATCCGCCGCCTGCACCCATGCCGACCGCGCCGAAGCGCGCGGCGTGCGGGAGCTTCGCGATCGCCTTCTTCATCTCGTCGGCCGCCTTCTTCTCGGCGGCGGCGGCGATGTCGAGGCTGCGCTTGAGCGGTGCCCACCGGCTGAGGGCCGCGTTGACCTCCACGGGCAGGGCGTCGATGTCAGGGCATCCGGCGTCGCGCCACGCGATGAAGTCGTCAGCGCGCTCGACGAGGTAGGCGATCATCTCTTCGTCGCGCGGGACCGGGATCCACGTCGCTCCGCCGATGGGCGGCATATCGTCCTCGTCGCGGACCTCGAACCCGTAGAGCGCATAGTCGGCGCCGAGCACGTGGATCTGCCACTGCATCTGAGCCATGTGCTCGACCGGGATCGCGTCGGACTTCCAGCCGAACTCGTGCGACTTCACCTCGACGACGACGAGCGCGCCGTCCGGGTCGATGCCGATCGCGTCCGGGGTTGCACGGTGCAGGTCGTTCTCGACGGACGCCCAGAGCGCACCGTTCGGGGTGAGTGAGGTGAGGCGCTCGGCCGCTTCGTCGAGCAGCGCGGCCTCGCGGGCGTGACCGGCGTTCGTCGCTTTGTTGCCGCGGAAGGTCGAGCCATTCATCTTCTGTTCGACGATCGTGCGGCGAGCCTTGATGCCGGCGCGGGCGATCTTCCATGCGTCGGAGGCGGTGACGCCCTCGCCGCGCTCGAGCATCCAGACGGTGCGGGGTGCATCGTCAGGGACCACGATGCGGGCGGCGGTGATCGGCGGGGTCATGACTGGTCGTCCTTCTTCGGGATCGGGATGAGGAACGCGGCGACGAACACCGCGAGGCTGAGGAGGACGCCGAGGTCGGCGCCGTTGACGCCGGTCGTCGGGTCAGCCGCGGGCGGTCCGCAGATGGCGGCCGTGATGAGCGCGGCTACCACCGCGGCCATGCGTCCCGGAGACAACGGCCAGATGCTGCGGCGGTCGGTCGCGATCGGTCCGTCAATCACCGGCGCGGTGCGCTCGACGACGCTGAGGTGCATGTCGGCGGTCATCGGGGCGACGCCGTCCACCGGTTCGACGTTCTCGTCGGTATCCTGTGTCTGAGGCATGTGCTTGCCTTTCGTTTTCTGGTGGGGCGTCCGGTGCAACGGGCGCCCCGCTTTCGTGTGTGGGGTCAGTGAGGGATGGCGAGGGTGCCGTGCGCGCCGAGCCAGGCGGCGAGGCCGCCCCAGAGGCGTGCCTCGCCCTTCGGCGTGAGGCGGGTGGACACGGCAGTCTGAGTGCCGCGTGTGTTCGTGCCGAACGTCGTGCGGTGCGCCCGCGCCCACCCGGCCTCGATCGCCTGCGCGGTCGGCTGGTTGTGCCGCACGGACGCGCCGCGGATGATGATCGACAGGCGGCCCGCGTGGTCGAACACGTCCTGGTGGCGGACCTTCACGCCAGGGAACTTCTCGGCGCAGTGCGCCTTGAATTCGTTCGCGAGGTCGCCGATCGTGCGCAGGCCGTCGGCCTGCCGGAAGGTCTCAGCGTGCGCGGCGACCGGTTCGAGCTCGGCGACGCGAGTCTCGAGCACCTCGACCCGCCGGGCGGTGATCGCGAGCGCCTGGTGCACGATCTCGTCTTCGGTCAGCGCCGGCGCGTACGAACCCGTGCGGACCACCTGCGGGAGCACTTCCTCGAACGCCCACCGCTCGAACCGCTCCGCCGACGGGAGGCGGCTGCCCGCGATCATGCGCAGCAGATCCGGCTCGCCGATGACACGGGCGAGCTGCGCGCGCCCCATGCTGTCTTCGATGGGGTGGTGAACCGCCACCCCACGGCAGTGTTGCTTGATCGCGTTCGTCGTATCCGCATAGCCGAGCGCGGCCGCGACGTCACGCGCCACGAACCGCGGCATGCCATCGATCACAACGACGCGCACATCGGCGCCGTCGAACCCGAACACCTCGAGCGCGCTCACGGTGTCACCTCGCGCAGCGAACCTGCGACGACGAGCATCGGCACAGAGCCGAAGTTGTCGTACTCCCGGAACACGCGGTCCTGGTCTGGAGTGCTCGTCCGATCGCGAATGAAGGGCTCGACCTCCTGGTCGCGGGACGCGGTGAACTCGACGTCGCGATAGAAGCGCTCACCGTCCCGAGTGCCGGTCGTCGCTCCGACGTACCGCCGACCCTTAATCAGCGCGCTCATCGTCCGTTCCCCACCCCATCGAGGCGGTCGAGGCGACTGAGGTCCGACGCGGTCGGGGCATCCGTCCCCACGGTGCCCCGACCAGCGGAACCCGAATCCCCAGCGGGCAGACCGGCCCCCCAGCGGCCGGAATCGATGAGCAGCTGCGCGAGCCGCCAGACGACAAGACCGAGCACGCCCGCGGCGCTGAACAGATCCAGGTGGCCGCCGACGGTCCAGCCGAACGCGAGTGCAGCGACTGCCATCCCTGCCCACTTCACGGCTACGAGTGCGCGGATCACGATGCCACCGCCAGCACGTCACCGATCCGGTCGACTGCTCCCGCCGCGGCCCGAGCGTCGCGCTGAGCGAGATTCTCGAGGATGCGCGCCGCGATGTCGCCTGAGCGACGCCATGCGGCAGCGGAGGGCTCGGTGCGGGGCATGACGACAGCGGGGCTCACGATGCCACCGCCAGAGGTGCGAACGCGCTCGGCACGAACGCCGCGGGAGATACCCCAATGCACTCGGCAATGAGCAGCAGCTCGGTGAACGAGAACTCCGACTTGCCCGCCGCTTTGCGGTTCAGGGTCGGATACGGGATGCCCGTCTCATCCGAGACGGAGACCTTAGTGCGGCCCGCGGTCTTGATGGCGGACTCGACGATCGAACCGACTTCCGAGGCAACTGAATTGATCATGTGGTCAATCATCCTCATCACGTGATCAACCGTCAAGTTAACCAAGTTATCAATCTAGACAATTGGGTTGACTCCCGGCATACTTAGACCCGTGAACAACACACGAGAGCGCGGAGAGCTGTTCGGTCGATACGTCGGCCTCGAGTTGAAAGGGGCCATCGTGTCCCGGTCGCTGACCGCCAAAGCCGTCGCCGAACGGATCGGCCGAGCTGACGCCAACCTGAACCGGTGGCTCAACGGCAAGACCGAGATTCCGATCGCCGTCGTCTGCGAAGTCTGCGAAGTGCTCGACCTCGAACCGCGCACGATCGTCGAGCACGCCTACGACCGAATGATCGAAGAACTCGGCGAGCGCGACGCCCCGGCGAACGTGACGCAGCTCCGACCGCGCGATGTCCCCGCTCCCGTGCAGGATGAGCGAGCGGTCGCGAAGAAGAAGTCGCGCGACCCCGGAGGGGACGAGGGGGAGTTCTGAATGGACTCGAAGATTCTTGAGCTGTACGACGGGCTCGACTCGATCGGCGTGCGAGTCGATTTCTGTGATCTGCCAGCCGATCGTGACGGCGAGTACCTGCACGACGAGCGGCTGATCCGCATTCAGCACGACTTGCTGTTCCGACGCTACGTGAGCACGCTCGCGCACGAGGCTTGTCACGCTGCATTTGGAGACACGCCGTCGATGTTCGGCCCGCTCAACGCGAAGCAGGAGCGGCGGGCAGACGAATGGGCGGCAATGCGCCTGATCGACCCCCACGACTACCGCGTCGAAGAAGCGCGGCACGAGGGCCACATCGAAGCTATGGCGATCGCAATGCACGTCACCACGGACCTCGTCGACGCATTCCGCCGAGTGCTCGTCCGCATCGGCGAGGACGTCTACGTCGCGCCGAAGATGGGCGCCGGACAATGGGCGCACCGTATCGGGGTGGCATAGTGCCGAACGCCCGCGCCCGTCTCGCCGCGGCACCGTCGCGACGGCGCGGACTCGGGATGATCCGTGTCTCGCGCGAACGCGACGGCATGACCTCGCCCGAAGTGCAGCGTCATGCGATCGAGTCGTATGCCGGTTCGAACGGTATCGATATTGTTGACTGGGTCGAGGGCATCGACGAGACCGGTTCGCGTGCACGTTCGGCATGGTGGCCGCGGCTCGACCAGTCCATCGAGCGGCTCGAGACCGGCGAGTTCGAGGTCATCGTAGTCTGGAAGTTCTCGCGCACGGCGCGCCACCGCCTCCGGTGGGCGGTTGCCCTCGACCGAGTCGACGCACTCGGCGGCGGCCTACTCTCGGCAACCGAACCGATCGACGATCGCACCTCCCACGGCCGCCTCGCCCGCGGCATGGTCGGCGAGTTCAATGCCTATCAGGCCGACCTCATCGGAGACACCTGGCGCGAAGCGCACGCCCGGCGATTCCGAGAGGGCAAGCCGATCAACGGCAAGCCGCGATTCGGCTACGCGTACTCCCAGACTGATGGCTTCACCCCCGACCCGATCACCGGCGCAGTGCTCGCCGAGACCTATCGTCGCTACATCTCGGGCGAGAGCGTCTACGCCCTCGTCCGATGGCTGAACTCCGGGCCGACGCGCACCGTTGGCGGCTACGGCGGCAACGGCGATGGCCTGTGGTCGGAGCGCACCCTGCGGCGCGTGCTCGACTCCGGGTTCGCCGCAGGCATCATCACCTACCAGGGCGAACAGAAGCGCGGCATCCACGAGCAGCTCATCACCGACGAGGAGTGGAGCGCGTACCTCGAGGCTCGCGGCCGCCGTCGCGTGTACCGACGATCCGAGCGCTCGACCTACGCCTATTCCGGCATGGTCTGGTGCGCGTGTGGATCGAA
Source organism: Microbacterium maritypicum MF109 (assembly GCF_000455825.1). Lineage (GTDB taxonomy): Bacteria > Actinomycetota > Actinomycetes > Actinomycetales > Microbacteriaceae > Microbacterium > Microbacterium maritypicum_A. Next base: position 568 of record NZ_ATAO01000079.1, on the reverse strand, counting down.
GATGCATGGCGGCACTCACGGTCAGGACCGCGCACAGTCGTACCGGTGCAAGGACGGCAAGGAGAAGGGCACACATGACGGCGGCTACGTCGCTCAGTCGCTCATCGATGACGTCGTGCGCGAGTGGTTAGCCGAGCACGAGGCGCGGATCGGCGCCGAGGTCCGGGCTGGCATCGAACGACGTCCTCGACGTGTTGCGACGGACCCGACCGCCGACCTGAAGCGGCAGCTCGCGGATATCGCCAATCGGCAGGTAACTCTCGCTGAGCAGCGCCTCAGCATGGGCATGCCGCAAGCCGCGTACGAGACGCTACGGGACCGCTACGCCGCACAGGCGACTGCGCTCGAGCAAGAGCTCCGAACCACCGAAGTTCAGAAGTCTGCGCCGCTGCGGGTACTGCCCGTCCTCCTCGAGCGGTGGAGCGACCTCACCGTCGAAGAGCGCCGGGAGTACCTGCGCTCGCTCATCGCACGAATCGAGGTCACCCCCGGTCGACCGCACGCCCGCATCCAGATCGTGCCGCACGACTCCTGATTCTCCGCAGTGGGATCAGGACACAGTCACGAA
>NZ_ATAO01000078.1 GCF_000455825.1 Microbacterium maritypicum MF109 | reverse complement strand
GCCCATCGAGAAGCCGACCAGCACGACGTCGCGCAGGTCGAGGGTCTCGAGCACGGTGTTCAGGTCGGCGGCGAAGGTGTCGTAGTCGTACCCGGTGTTCACCTTCGACGATCCGCCGAAGCCGCGGCGGTCGTAGGTGATGACGCGGTAGCCCTGGGCGAGGAGCTCGCGCGTCTGACGCTCCCAGCTGTGACCGTCGAGCGGATAGCCGTGGATC
>NZ_ATAO01000077.1 GCF_000455825.1 Microbacterium maritypicum MF109 | reverse complement strand
GATGCTCGTCCTCACCCTCGTGCTCGGTGTCGCCTACACACTCCTGGTCACCGGCATCGGGCAGCTCCTGCTCCCGTGGCAGGCCAATGGCTCCCCCCTTCCCGACGACAGGGGCAGCTCGCTGATCGGCCAGTCCTTCACCGATGACGACGGCGAGGCGCTCCCGGAGTACTTCCAGTCGCGGCCCTCCGCCGCGGGCGACGGCTACGACGGCGCGGGCTCCAGCGGAAGCAACCTCGGCCCGGAGAACACCGACCTGGTCGCAGCGATCGCGGAGCGCAAGGCCGCGATCGCGGAGCGCGAGGGGGTCGACCCGTCGCAGGTGCCGGCCGACGCGGTCACCGCCTCGGGTTCCGGGCTCGACCCGCACATCAGCGTGGCGTACGCACTGCTGCAGGT
>NZ_ATAO01000076.1 GCF_000455825.1 Microbacterium maritypicum MF109 | reverse complement strand
GGCGTACGCACTGCTGCAGGTGCCGCGCGTCGCCGAGGCCCGCGGACTCTCCGCACAGGAGGTGCGCGACCTCGTGGAGTCTAGGATTCAAGGGCGGGATCTGGGATTCCTCGGCGCGGAGCGCATCAACGTCGCCGAGCTCAATCTCGCGCTCGATGAACGGGAGGGCGAATGACCGCAGCGCCACTTCGTCGATCTCACGGCCACTCCCGCCGGG
>NZ_ATAO01000075.1 GCF_000455825.1 Microbacterium maritypicum MF109 | reverse complement strand
TTGTAGTCGGAAGCCTTGAACACGTCGTCGGAGCGGCCGACATAGGTGAGATAGCCGTCGTCGTCGCGCACCGCGATGTCGCCCGTGTGGTGGTAACCGCCCGTCCGTGACTCCGCGGTCTTCTCCGGGTCGTCGTAGTAGCCGGCCATGAGCCCGAGCGGCGGCTGCGACAGATCGAGCGCGATCTCACCCTCGCCCTGCCCCTCGGTGACTGCGCCGGTGACCGGGTCGAGCAGCACCACCGGATAACCGGGCAACGGGCGTCCCATCGAGCCGACCTTGACC
>NZ_ATAO01000074.1 GCF_000455825.1 Microbacterium maritypicum MF109 | reverse complement strand
GTGCTGCTCGAGCACGACCTCGTGATCGAGGCAGCGGTGATCCCGAGTCCCGATCCGACGCGCCTGGCGGTGCCGAAGGCCTACATCTGCCTGACCCCGGAAGCTCCGGCCGTCGGTTCGGATGCGGCGCGCGCGATCTTCGCCCACGCGCACGAACGGTTGTCATCGCATCTGTGGGTGCGGATCATCGAGTTCGTCCCCGAGCTCCCCAAGACGATCTCCGGCAAGATCCGACGCGTCGAGCTGCGGGCACGCGAAGCCGCGCGGGTGCAGTCCGGCGACGAGGCCGGGCAGCACCGTGACCGTGAC
>NZ_ATAO01000073.1 GCF_000455825.1 Microbacterium maritypicum MF109 | reverse complement strand
TAGGGCGACGAGTGCCTGCACGACCCACCCGGCGGTGATCGCCCAGGGCTTCGTGATCATCCCGGCGATCGCGATGCAGGCGAGCGCGACCACCGCCCCGGCGACGATCGCCCACCACTGCTCGATACCGTCGGGAAGCTGCCGCAGCCCGAAGATCGTCAGGCCCACGAGGAAGACCACGATGGCCTCGAAACCCAGCACGACAGGTGCGAGCTTCTGCACGAGCGTGCGCGGCGGGCGCGGCCGGCGGGTACGGCGAGCCGGTGTCGCGTCGGCGCTCATGCGCGCCACCCCGCCTTCCAGTCCTCGTCCTGCGCCAGGGCGACCGCCTCTCCGGCGAGCACCACGGAGCCCGCGATGATGACCGCGCGTCGATCGGAGGATGCGGCCCACTCGCGCGCGGCGTCGGCGGCGTCGGCCAGCGAGTGGTGCACGGTCGCCCGCTGTCCGGCCTGCTCGACGAGGTCGGCGATCGCATCCGCATCGCTCGCGCGATCCGAATCC
>NZ_ATAO01000072.1 GCF_000455825.1 Microbacterium maritypicum MF109 | reverse complement strand
GAACAGGGATGACCCCGGTGCGCGTGCTGCTCGTCGATGACCATCCCATCGTCCGCGCCGGTGTGCGCTCGCTGTTCGACCATCGTGACGACGTCGAGGTGGTCGGTGAGGCGGCGTCCGGAGAAGAGGCGCTCGCTCTCGCTCGGCACCTGCATCCCGATGTCGTGCTGTGCGACCTGCGGCTCGGTGAGGGCATGGACGGCGTGCAGACGACCGCCGCCCTGCGCACGCAGGATCCGGCCCCGGCCGTCCTGATCCTCACGACATTCGATCGCGACGCCGAGATCCTCGGTGCGATCGAGGCGGGAGCGGCGGGGTACCTGCTCAAGGATGTCGCCCCCGACGAGATCGTGCGTGCGATCCGGCAGGCCGCATCCGGCGGACTCGTGCTCAGCCCGGAGCTCAGTGAGCGGGTGGTGCAGGTCATGCGCGCGCCGCGGGTGCGGCTGACGGGCCGTGAGCTGGAGGTGCTCCGGCTGCTCGACACCGGGGCGTCGAACCGCGAGATCGCCAAGACGCTGTTCGTGACGGAGGC
>NZ_ATAO01000071.1 GCF_000455825.1 Microbacterium maritypicum MF109 | reverse complement strand
CGGCCCGAGCGGTGCAGGTACGTCTTGTACTCGTCGGGCGCATCGGCCTGGACGACCAGATCGATATCGTCGACATGGATGCCCCGGGCGGCGACATCCGTGGCGACGAGCACGCTCACGCGCCCCGACGTCAGACGCTCGAGGTTGCGCGTGCGCTTGGCCTGGTTCAGGTCACCGTGCAGTGAGACGGCCGGGATGCCGGCGTCGTCGAACTGCTCCGCGAGCATGTCGGCGTAGGCGCGGGTACGGGC
>NZ_ATAO01000070.1 GCF_000455825.1 Microbacterium maritypicum MF109 | reverse complement strand
GGTCATGACTGCTCCTCGGTGGTGTCGGAAGGTGCGGGGGTGTCGGTGGTGGGGCGTGCGAAGAGGGCGCTGTAGCGACCGTACCCCTCTTCTTCCAGGCTGTCGGCCGGGATGAAGCGGAGAGCCGCCGAGTTCATGCAGTAGCGCAGGCCGCCCTCGGCGCGCGGGCCGTCGTCGAACACGTGACCGAGGTGGCTGTCGGCGACGGCCGAGCGGGCCTCGGTGCGCTTCATCCACAGCGAGCGGTCGGTGCGCGTGGTCACGGCATCCGCGTCGATGGGCTTCGTGAAGCTCGGCCATCCGGTGCCGCTGTCGAACTTGTCGGTCGACGAGAACAGAGGCTCGCCCGAGACGACGTCGACGTAGATGCCGTCGTCGTGGTTGTCCCAGTACGCGTTGCGGAAGGGCGGCTCGGTCGCGTCCTGCTGGGTCACCCGATACTGCAGAGGGGTGAGGCCGCTGACGGCCTCGGGGGTCGTGCCGTAGTCGTTCGACATGATCTGACTCCTTGTCCGACG
>NZ_ATAO01000069.1 GCF_000455825.1 Microbacterium maritypicum MF109 | reverse complement strand
ACGAGCGGGACGACCAGCAGCAGGTCGCGCCGATTGCCTTCGCGCGCATCGAGATCCGCCGCCACCGGGCCGCCCACCACGGCGTCGGCATCCGGCACCGTCTGCACGGCCTCTCGTACCGCGCTCACCAGGTCGAGGCTCGCGGGCGTTCCGGGCGCCGGCTCACCGACGACGAGCAGACGGGTGAGCGCTCCGTCGCTGCTCTCCCCGGTCGCCGATACCCGGAGCACACCCGGCACGTCGTCGATCGCGGCGACCAGCGCATCGGCCTCCGCCGTATCGCCGATCACGATCATCGGCTGCGCCTCCCCGGCCGGGAAGTGATCGCCGAGCACCGTGAGACCTGCGGCCGACTCGGACACGACACGGAACTTCTCGACCTGGGTGAGCCCGACGGACGCTCCGGCGAGCCCACCGGCGAGAACGCCGAGCAGCGCGAGTCCGCCGACCAGCGGCACCCACGGGCGCCGGGAGACGCGGTGAGCCACCGCACCCCACACGCGGCCCGTGGCCGCGACATCGCCCACGCGCGGCGCGAACGGCCAGAACAGTCGACGGCCGCACACGGCGAGCGCCGGTGGCAGCACCAGGAGCACGGCGGCGAGCGCGATCAGCAGGCCCACGGCAGAGGCGATGCCGAGCCCGCGCGTTCCCGGGATCACCGCGAGGGCGAGAGTCGACAGCGCCAGGACCACGGTGACGTTCGAGGCGACGATCGCGGGGGCGGTGGCACGCCAGGCGGCGACCAGGGCGCGGCGATGATCGGTCTCGCGGGCGAGTTCTTCGCGGTAGCGCGAGATGAGCAGGAGGGCGTAGTTTGTTCCGGCACCGAAGACGAGCACGCTCACGATCCCGGAGTCGAACTGCAG
>NZ_ATAO01000068.1 GCF_000455825.1 Microbacterium maritypicum MF109 | reverse complement strand
TGAACCGAGAACCCACTGATTAAGAGTCAGTTGCTCTGCCGATTGAGCTAGAGGTGCGTGGCCCGGGATAACCCCGACCGAGGAATTACATTACCAGCCGACCGGTCCCATGTGAAATCGAGACCGGCACCCGGGCGCGCCGCCGCCGGGCGGGCAGCGAAACATGGTCTTTCGGCCCTCCGGCCCCGCCGATCCGGCCAGTATTCTTAGACCGTGACCACCTCCCCCGACAGCCTGCGGCACGACCTCGACCTCGCACTCCGCCTGGCCGATGCCGCCGATGCCCAGTCGCTCCCCCGGTTCGACGCGTCCGACCTCGAGATCTCGACGAAGGCCGACAACTCCCATGTGACGGACGCCGATCTCGCGACGGAACGTGCGATCCGCAGCATCCTCGAAACCGATCGGCCGGAAGACGGCATCTTCGGCGAGGAGTTCGGCGCGCAGGGCAGTACCCAGCGTCAGTGGATCATCGACCCGATCGACGGAACGGCCAATTTTCTTCGTGGCGTCCCGCTGTGGGGCACGATGATCGCGCTAGCTATCGACGGCGTCCCCCAGGTGGGAGTGGTGAGCATGCCGGCGCTCGGACGGCGCTGGTGGGCATCGGCCGGCGGAGGCGCCTGGACCACGCTCGAGGGCGAACCGCGTCGGCTCCGGACGTCGTCGGTCTCCTCTCTCGACGACGCGAGCGTGAGCTTCCAGAGCATCGCGCAGTGGTCGGAGGCGGGGCGCCTCGACACCCTGCTGGCCGTGGCCGGGCGTGTCTGGCGAGACCGGGCCTATGGGGACGTCTACTCGTACATGCTCCTCGCCGAAGGACGCATCGACATGGTCGCCGAGTTCGACGTCAAGGAGTACGACATCGCAGCGGCCGTCCCGATCGTCCGCGAGGCCGGCGGGCGCATGACCGACGTCGACGGTGTCGAGACGATCTCCGCCCGCTCGACACTCGCAACCAACGGCACCCTTCACGACGACTTCCTCACCCTGATGCAGAACTGATCGAACCACGAGGCCCCCGCGATGAATTTCCGCATCATGTCCGCAGCCGCGGGCGTCCTGCTGCTCGTCGGAGCCCTCACCGCGTGCGCCGCTCCGGAGCCGCGTACGTCGCCCACGCCTGATGCCGGCAGTCCGCAGCCGACGCCGTCCTCCGTGCCGGTGACCTCGCCGACGCCGGAGCCGGCCGAAACGGAACTCACCTGCGAGTCGATGATCTCGGCCGGCACGGTCACCGCTCTCGCCGATGCCGGCTGGACCGCCGAGACGAAGGAGTTCGTCGTCGGGGGTGTCGAATTGACCGAGGGGCTGCTGTGCTTCTGGGCCGATTACACCGTCGGATCCGACCATGGGCAGCTGTACGGCTGGTCTCCGATCGACGACTCCGATGCCGCAGCGGCACAGGCCGCACTCCTCGCCGAGGGCTGGAAACGGGAAGACGGCCCTGACGGCGTCTACTTCACCGAAGACGCCCGATACGCCATGGGCACGGACGAAGACGGCTACGGCATGACGTATCTCTTCGGCGACGGATGGGTGCGCCTCGCGGACACGCGCCAGGGGCTCATCTTGATCGAGTGGCCACGTTAGATCCCTCGTCGACTCCCGTCGGGGTCGATCTCCGTCAGGGGCGACCCGACCCCATCGAACTCTCGAGTATCCGCCCGAAGGTGCGGGAGACCGGTGGCGTCCACAGCAGCACGATGATCGCGGCCGCGAACGCGACCGTCAAGGCCGCTCCCCAGTCCCAGCGGTCTCCGAACACGAGGACGACCGCACTCAACGCGATCGCGATGCCGAGGAAGATCGTGAGCATGAGGCGGGAGAGCCCGCTTCCGCGGCGGACCCCGGCGGCGACGGCGAAGACCAGAAGACCGAACAGGGCGATGGCGGCACCGGTGAGCGAGAAGGCCGAGGCGCTCACGTCCGGGTCGTAGCGTCCCAGGAACACCAGTATCCCGAAGCCCGTCGCCAGCGCGCCGAAGACGTATGCGAGCACGGCGACCACCGTGGTGATCACCGTGGCGACGGGGGCCGACGAGGAGACGGGCACCGTGGAGGAGGACGTCGTCACGCGTGGAGCGTTCCTCGTCGGCACCGTCAGCACCAGACGGCGATGCACGAAGCGCACAACTTCGATGGCCGCGACCATCACGATCGTGATCCCGGTGAGCGCGACGGCGAGGTCCTCCCCCGGGTCGACGAGCACGAAGAACTCGCGAGCGAGCGGGATCGTGAACACTGCGATGAGGAAGATGAACATCGCCCCGACGACCGCCACCTTGAACCGGTTGAGCGGGCGGGCGAGGACCGCCAGAATCCAGATGCCGACGACGGCCAGGATCACGGTGGCGCCCGTGCGCAGCTGCTCCTCGTGCACACCGAGTCCACGCGCGACGAACGTGTACCAGGTCAGCCCGAGCGCAACGACGATGCCCGACGGGATCGCGAAACTCAAAGACCGTCGGAGGAAACCCGGCACGTAGCGCGCCGCGTTCGGCATGAGCGCGAGGAAGAAGGCGGGGATGCCGATCGTGAGGCCGTCCGTGATGGAGAGCTGTCGCGGCAGGAACGGGAACTCGAGGAGGAACGCCCCGAAGATGATCGCGAGCAGTGTCGCGTAGACCGTCTTGTTCAGGAACAGCATCGACACGCGCTCGATGTTCGCGATGACCTGGCGCCCCTCGGCGACGACGTCCGGCAGGTGCGAGAACTGTCCGTCGAGCAGCACGAGCCTCGCAACGGCCTTCGTGGCCGGCGAGCCCGAGTTCATCGCGACGCCGATATCCGCGGACTTTATCGCGAGGGCGTCATTGACACCGTCTCCGGTCATCGCGACGGTGTGTCCGTGGCTCTGCAACGCCGTCACCATGCGCTTCTTCTGCTCGGGGGTGACGCGCCCGAACACCGTGTGCTGGTCGAGCACGTCGGCGAGCTGGGCGTCATCATCGGGAAGCTCTCTGGCATCGAAGCCGTCGGCCACGTCGAGACCGACTTCTCGGGCGATGGCCGCCACCGTACGCGGGTTGTCGCCGGAGATGATGCGGATGCCCACCTGCTGGCGCCCGAAATAGGCGAGTGTCTGAGCGGCGTCGGGGCGCACCTGCTCGCGGAAGGTCAGCACGATGATGGCCGCGAGTCCGTCAGGGAGCCGCTCGGAGTCGACGTCGGCGTCCGAGAGCGCCGCGTGCGCGTGGCCGAGCACGAGAGTGCGGCGGCCCGTCTCGGCGAGTGCCGTCACGGTGCGCCCCAGCTCCGTCTCCGCCGATGTGGCCGCATCGCCGAACACCATCTCCGGTGCTCCCATCACCCAGGTCCCCGGGATGCCGGTGAACGACGCCGCACTCCATTTTCGTGCAGATGAGAACGGGATGTACCCCGACACGACGAGTGGCGAGGCGACCGGGTAGGCCGTCCGCATCGACCGTGCTGTCGCGTTCGCATCGGGCGCCGCGGCATACCAGGCAAGCGCCGCCGCCGCGTCCTCTGCCTGTTCCGGGGCGAGGCCGTGGAGGCGATGTGCCTCGTCGAAGCCGATCTCCCCGACGGTGAGCGTGCCGGTCTTGTCGAGGCAGATGACGTCGACGCGCGCGAGGCCTTCCACAGCTGGTAGTTCGTTCACCAGAACCTGCCGGCGTGCGAGTCGTGAGGCTCCGACGGCGAAGGCGATGCTCGTCATGAGTACCAGGCCCAGCGGGATCATCGCCGTCAACGACGCGATCGTGTTCACCACCGCCTGTACCCACGCGCCGTTCGAGAACACGGTCCTGTAGCCGCCGAGCACGATGATCTGCGCGTTCAGGACGAGCAGGCCGACGGGGCCGATGATCCAACTCACCCATTTCAGCACCCGGTTGACCGAGGTGCGCAGCTCACTCGAGACGAGGGAGAAACGCTTCGCCTCCCCGGCGAAGTGGTTCGCGTAGGAATCGGCGCCCACGCGGGTCGCGATCGCGGTCCCCTCCCCTGCGACGACCACGGCTCCGGACAGCGCATCGTCGCCGGGCTGCTTCTCGACCGGGTCCGACTCCCCGGTGAGCATCGACTCATCGATCTGGAGCCCGCGCGACGCGAGAACCCGCGCATCGGCCGGCACCTGCTCGCCGGCGCGGAGCACGAGGACGTCGTCGAGGACCACGTCGCTGGGGGCGATCTCCGCCTCCTCGCCGTCTCTCAGCACCAGCGCACGCGGCGCGTTCATCAGCGCCAGACGATCGAGCGCCGACTTCGCCCGGAACTCCTGCACACATCCGATGATCGCGTTCGCGAACGCGGCGAGTCCGAAGAGTGCGTCCTGCCAGCGTCCGACCAGGAACAGCACGAAGAAGCAGGCGAAGACGATGCCGTTGAAGAGCGTGAACACGTTCGCGCGCACGATGCTCCAGGCGCTGCGACTCGTGTCGGCAACGAAGGCGTTCGTCTTTCCGGCGGCGACGCGTTCGGAGACCTGAGCTTGCGTGAGACCGGTTGAGACGTCTGCGGGGGTCGTGTCCACAGACTTCAATATAGGTCCACGACATCGGTACCCAGGCGTCTGAGCGGACATGAAAAGACCCGCCTCCCTAGTGATCACTGGGGAGGCGGGCCTCATTCCTGTGTGACAGCGACATGGTGGAGCTGGGGGGAATCGAACCCCCGTCCAACGCTGAGTCTCCACGCCTTCTCCGGGCGCAGTCTGTGAAGACGTTCTGCTCGGCTCCGACCTTTGTCACAGACACCTAAGTCGACGAGCCCAGCCTGGGAAGAGTCCCACGTGACGTCCAGACGCCATCACGCAGCAAGATTCCTAGATGACGCCAGGATCCGTATCGGAATCACATACGGCCTGACGGACTATCGGGCTCGCTTATGCAGCGAGGGCGAAGTCGTTGCGCTTGGTTTCGGCAACTATTGTTTTGCAGAGAGCGTTTACGAGATAACTCTGCATCCTCGGCCCGCTTCTCGTGGATTCACAGGCGCTGTCGAAACCGATCAGCCCCGTGGTCCTTCTCTCGAAGGAGCCGCTGTCACACTGTGGAATTACCATCCCGGGTGAGGAACACCCGAGCATCACAGACTACAACGTTCTCCGCCGCCACGCCATTCCACGGCGGGTCCAGCCGCTGGCGTAGAGTCGCCCCATGAGCGAAGTCACCGTCACCGTCCGCGGCGAGCATGAAGCGCGAGTCGCGCCGGAGCGCGCCACCATCCGTGTCGGGGTACGCGCCGAGGGCCCCGAGCGCACCACGGTCGTCGAGAACGTGATGCGGCTCGCCGAGCCGGTGCGCGCGAGCATCACCGAGCGCGCAGACGCCGGCAGCGTCGTCGACTGGACCAGCAAGCGGCTCTCGGTGCGCGCCGAACGCCCCTGGAGCAGCGAGGGCAAGCGCCTCGCCCCCGTCTACTACGCCAGCATCGACTACACCGCCACCTTCGCGGAAGCATCCGAGCTCTCGCTGTGGGTCTCCGACATCTCCCCCTGGGACGGCGTCGAGGTCGGCGGGGTGGACTGGCACCTCACGCCCGAGACACGCACGCGGATCGAGCGCGATGTGGCGGCGGACGCTGTCGGTGTCGCCGTGACCCGAGCCGAGGCTTACGCGGGCGCGCTCGGCCTCGGTGAGGTCACGCCGCTGGAGATCGCCGATACCGGCCTCATCTCCAGCGGACAGCCATCACCTGGGGCTCCGATGCTCAAAGCGCGTGGAGGTGTGGCGTTCGCCGCCGACTCGGCACCGGCCATGGAGTACGAGCCCGAGGAGATCGTCATCTCCGCAACGGTGGAGGCGCGGTTCCTCGCGCGATAGTCGCGTTCAGCCGTGGGCGGTGAAAGGAGCCAGTTCCGCGGCGAGACGCTCTGACACGCGTGCATGCACCGCGGTGCCATCCTCTCGATGGTCCACGGAGAGGAGCATGCCCGACTCGTGGATCGCTGCCACGAGATCGCCGCGGTCATACGGAATCACGGCATGCACCTCGACGGCGGGCTTCGGGAGCGCTTCTTCGACGGCTGCGCGCAGTTCCGCGATTCCCTCGCCCGACCGCGACGACACGAAGTGGGCGTGCGGCTGAAGGCCTCGGAGCACGAGCCTCTCGTCCTCCGCGATCAGATCGGCCTTGTTGAAGACGACGATCTCCGGAAGGTCACGGACGCCGACATCCCCGAGCACGTCGCGCACGGTCTGCAGCTGACCCGCCGGGTCGGGATGCGAACCGTCGACGACGTGGAGCACGACGTCGGCCTCGCCGACCTCTTCCAGGGTCGACCGGAACGCTTCGACGAGCTGATGCGGGAGATTGCGCACGAACCCGACGGTGTCCGTGAGCGTGTAGACGCGACCGTCCTCCGTCTCCGTACGACGCACGGTCGCATCCAGCGTCGCGAACAGGGCATTCTCGACCAGGACGCCAGCGCTGGTCAGCGCATTGAGCAGACTCGACTTGCCGGCGTTCGTATATCCGGCGATCGCGACGGAAGGAATCGTGTTCCGCTTGCGCTCGGCGCGCTTGGCGTCGCGGGCAGGGCCGAAGTCTCGGATCTGGCGTCGAAGCAGAGCCATCTTCGTGCGGATCCGTCGGCGATCGAGTTCGATCTTGGTTTCACCGGGACCGCGCGAGCCCATGCCTGCGCCGCCGGCGCCGACCTGACCACCGGCTTGGCGGCTCATCGAGTCACCCCAACCGCGAAGACGAGGCAGCAGATACTCGAGCTGGGCGAGCTCGACCTGGGCCTTACCTTCTCGGCTCTTCGCGTGTTGGCTGAAGATGTCGAGGATCACGGTGGTGCGGTCGATGACCTTGACCTTGACGACGTCCTCGAGAGCGCGTCGTTGGCTCGGCGCGAGCTCCGTGTCGGCGATGACGGTGTCGGCCCCGACAGCGGCGACGATGTCTCTGAGCTCCTGGGCCTTTCCGCGGCCGAGGTATGTCGCGGCGTCGGGGTGCGGGCGGCGCTGCAGGACACCGTCGAGCACGACGGCGCCGGCGGTCTCCGCCAGAGCAGCGAGTTCCCGCAGAGAGTTCTCGGCATCTTCCTGCGCCCCCTGGGGGTAGACCCCCACCAGTACGACGTTCTCGAGTCGCAACTGCCGGTACTCGACCTCGGTGACATCCTCGAGCTCTGTCGAGAGTCCACCGACGCGTCGGAGAGCGTGTCGGTCTTCGAGATCCCACTGCGCGCCGTCCGTACTCGCGTGCGATGCCGTCGATTCGTCCTGCAGCGCCTGTGCGGCGCCGAAGACGTGGACGTCCGAGCGCTTCTCCGCGTTCGCGAGCACACGATCGACCGTGTGGTCGTCGGTGGAGGGTGTGGTGGTCTCCGTCATCCGTTCCTTGTCTCTGGGATTTGTTGCGAGCCTTAACCTTAGCCCGCACTGTCCGGTACGCTCACCGTATGGGGTCAGATCACTACTTCACTGCGGCCCCGGCAAGCCCCGAGAATCTGCGTAAGATCCGCGTATCACTCGCGGGTCGAGAGCTCGAAGTCACCACCGCCGGTGGGGTCTTCAGCCCGGATCGTCTCGACGCCGGCACTGCAGTGCTCCTCGCCAACATGCCCCCGGTACCCCCGGGCGGCGATCTTCTCGACCTCGGCAGCGGTTGGGGTCCGGTGACATTGTCGATGGCCCTGGCCGCTCCCCATGCGACGGTATGGGCCGTCGACGTGAATGAGCGTGCCCTCGATCTGGTGCGTCGCAACGCCGCAGCTCTCGGGCTCACCAATGTCAACGCATCCCTGCCCGACGATGTTCCCGAGCACGTCTCATTCCGCACGATCCGATCGAATCCGCCGATCCGCGTCGGGAAGAACGAACTCCACGGCCTTCTGGAGCGATGGATCCCGCGCCTCGACGAGCGCAGTGATGCCTGGCTGGTCGTGCAGCGCAATCTCGGTGCGGATTCGCTCCAGCGGTGGATCGGATCGACCTTCCAGCCCGGCTACAGCGTCTTCCGCACCGCTACGGGCAAGGGCTATCGCATCCTGAAGGTGCGCAAGCACGGAAACCCGCCGACGGAGCCGATCATTCTCGGATGAGGTCGATGCGGGCCTGCCGAAGCCGACGGTCGGGACCTCAGGCGAGGTCGACCTCACCTTGGAACACGAGCTGAGCCGGCCCGGACAGAGCGACGTGCTCGCCGTCTTCCGCCGGGAACATCCGAACGCCGAGCGTCCCCCCGGGCACCTCGACCTGCCAGTTGCTCGGAGCGTTCTCGCCCGCCCAGTAGCGCACCGCCAGGGCCGTCGCCGCGACACCCGTGCCGCAACTCAGAGTCTCTCCGACCCCGCGCTCATAGACACGCATGCTCACATGTCCGATACCGTCGCGCACGAGCGGTTCGCCGGGTACGACGAACTCGATGTTGGCTCCCGCGGGCAGCAGCGGGTCGAGGCCGGGCGCACGGTGGAGCTCGAGGGACGCGAGCTCAGCCTCCGACGCGAGCGCCACCACGACGTGCGGATTCCCGACGTCGATTCCGAGACCTGGACGGGTGACAGACAGGCCATCCACTCGAACGAGCGGGTCGTCCCCGGAGAGCTTCCACCGGCCGAGGTCGACCTGATATCCCGTCGCGCTTCGGGTGACATCGCGCACTCCCGCCCGCGTGCCGATCGGCAAGGTCGAGCCGGGTTCGATCGCCGCAAGGCCGGAGCGCACGAGATAGTGGGCGAACACGCGGACGCCGTTCCCGCACATCTCGGCGACCGATCCATCGGCATTGCGGTAGTCCATGAACCATTCCGCCTGCGGCTCTTCGTCGAGTGCAGCCGCACCGTCGGGAATCGCCGACGACTTCACCACGCGGAGGATTCCGTCTGCACCGATGCCGAACTGACGATCGCAGAGCACGGCGACCTGCTCGACGGTGAGGTCGAGCTCACCGTCCGGGTCAGCGATGATGATGAAATCGTTGCCCGTGCCGTGCCCCTTGGTGAATGCGACCATGGGTCCAGTCTAGAGATCGTCGCGGACTTCTCCGTCCCGCGCGAGCCGGTACCGACCGCAGAGAAAGTTCCGGTTTCGCGCCACCTCGATCAACTCGAGGTCGAGTCTGCGCGGAAGCAACGGGGCTCCCGAGCCGAGGGTGACGGGTGCGTACTGCACCCACACCTCATCGAGCAGGCCGGCGTCGGCGAACTGCCCCGCCAGGTCTCCGCCGCCCACGACCCAGAGGTCCTTCCCACCCGCCGCCTGCGCCATCTCCGCGTGCACCGTGCGGATGTCGGCCTGCGTCAGTCGGACATCGCCCTCCTTCGGGAGGTCGAGTGGACGGTGGGTGAACACCCACGTGGGCTGGGTGTACCCCCAGCGGCCCTCTTCATGGCGCATCACCCACTCGTAGGTGGAGGACCCCATCGCCAGAGCGCCGATGTTCCGCTCGAAACCCGTGTACGCCATCGGTCCGTCTTGGTCGATGTCCTGTGTGAGCAACCAGTCCAATGAGTGCTCCTCGGTGGCGATGAAACCGTCGAGGCTGGAGGCCGTGTAGAAGTGCGTCGTCATCCGGCCAGCTTCGCAGCACCCTCCGACATCGAGATCAGGCGTGGAGAAGCGTCACGGCCCGCACCGGAGCCTCCCACCACTCCAGGTCGGGATACCGCTTGAACCAGGACACCTGGCGTCGCGCATAGCGTCTCGTGAGCGCCTGGGTCTGTGCGATCGCCTCACGCTCCGTGAGGCCGCCGTCGAGCTGGGCCAGGGCCTGCGCGTACCCGATCGCGCGAGGAGCCGTTCCTCCACGCTCGAGCCCGTGCGCACGAAGATCCTCGACTTCGGCGAGGAGGCCGCCCTTCCACATGCGCTCGACTCTGGAGTCCAGCCGCTCCACGAGAGAGGGGCGGTCCACATGCAGACCGATGAGACGAGTATGCGGATGCCACAGGACAGGCTTCTCCGGAAGCGAGGCACCGTGCGTCTCGCTCCCCTGCTCGAGGACCTCGAGCGCACGGATGATGCGGCGCGGATTCTGTGGATCGACGCGAGCAGCCGCTTCCGGGTCGAGAGTGCGCAGACGTTCGAGCAGATGCGCGGCCCCTCGGGTCTCGAGCTCTTGTTCGAGACGATCCCGCAGTTCCGGGTCGCGCGGAGGGAATCGGAAGTCGTAGACGACACTCGATACGTAGAGACCGGATCCGCCGACGAGGATCGCGTCTCCTCCCCCGCGGTGAATCTCTTCGATCGCCTCACGAGCTCTCGGCTGGTACCACGCGACAGCCGCATCTTCGTCGACGTCGAGTACGTCGAAGAGGTGGTGCGGGATGCCCCGGCGTTCCGTCATCGAGACCTTCGCGGTGCCGACGTCCATCCCGCGATAGAGCTGCATGGCATCGGCGTTCACGACCTCGGCGGGGTTTCCCTCCGCACGCAGCGTCTCGGCCAGCTCGATCGCGAGATCGCTCTTACCGGTGCCGGTCGCCCCGACGATCGCCCAGAGACGTGGCGCTGGCACGTTCCGTCCGGTCACACGCCCACGCGCAGCGTGGGCAGACCGAGCGACACGGCCTTCGGCGCACCGTCGCCGACAGAGGCGGGGACTGCGCACGATTCCGACTGCGATCGATCCCACGCGTCGCCGCCGCGGGTCCGACGGATCTTCAGGGGCGCGCCCGTCGGATCGTCGGCGAGCAGATGGAACGGGGCGCCGTGTGTCACGGTCACGGTGACCACGTCTCCGGGGCGAGGCAGCTCGGACCCCGGGGTCACCTCGAAGTGCACCAACCTGTTGTCTTCGGCGCGTCCCGTGAGGCGGTGTGTCTCGGTATCCTTCTTGCCTTCGCCGGTCGAGACCAGCACGTCGATCTCACGGCCGACCTGCTTCCGGTTCTCCTCCAGCGAGATACGTTCCTGCAGAGCGATCAGGCGGTTGTAGCGGGCCTGCACGATCTCCTTGGGGACCTGATCCTCCATCGTCGCCGCGGGTGTGCCCTCGCGGATCGAGTACTGGAAGGTGAACGCGCTGGAGAAACGCGCCTGCTCGACCACCCGCATCGTGTCCTCGAAGTCGTCTTCGGTCTCACCGGGGAACCCGACGATGATGTCCGTGGTGATGGCGGCATTCGGGATGCGGGCACGAACCCGCTCGAGGATCCCGAGGAAACGCTCACTCCGATAGGAGCGGCGCATCGCCTTGAGGATGCGGTCGCTCCCTGACTGGAGCGGCATGTGCAACTGCGGCATCACGTTCGGCGTCTCGGCCATGGCGTCGATCACGTCATCGGTGAACGCCGCGGGGTGGGGACTCGTGAACCGGATCCGTTCCAGCCCCTCGATGTCGCCGGCCGCGCGCAGGAGCTTGCCGAAGGCCTGACGGTCACCGAACTCGACCCCGTAGGAGTTGACGTTCTGGCCGAGAAGCGTGACCTCGATCGCGCCGTCTTCGACCAGGAGACGGATCTCGTTCAGGATGTCGCCGGGGCGACGATCCTTCTCTTTGCCGCGCAGGCTCGGAACGATGCAGAAGGTGCAGGTGTTGTTGCAGCCGACCGAGATCGAGACCCAGCCGCTGTGCGCCGAGTCGCGCTTGGTCGGCAACGTCGAGGGGAAGACCTCGAGCGACTCGAGGATCTCGAGCTCGGCATCGCCGTTGTGTCGCGCGCGCTCGAGCAGACCCGGCAATGAGCCCATGTTATGCGTGCCGAACACCACGTCGACCCAGGGGGCCTTGTCGAGCACGGCCTGCTTGTCCATCTGTGCCAGGCAGCCGCCGACGGCGATCTGCATGCCTTCCTTGCGACGCTTGACGGAAGCGAGGTGCCCGAGGGTGCCGTACAGCTTGCCTGCCGCGTTGTCGCGGACGGCGCAGGTGTTGATGATCACCACGTCGGCCTCGTCACCGTCGACGGCTCTCACATAGCCGGCGCTCTCCAACGAGCCCGAGAGCCGCTCGGAGTCGTGCACGTTCATCTGGCACCCGAAGGTGCGCACTTCATACGATCGCTGTCGTCCGTCGTCGTCGACGGCTGCCGACGACGCGCCGATGATCGTCGGTTCGCTGCGCGGGATAGTCATGATCTCCCCATTGTACGAGCCGTTGCTGAGCTGTCGCGGCGTCCCGGCATCAGTCCGAGTCGACGAACCGGACCCCGGACGTGGAACCTCCGAAGGAGTTCTCCCGCAGCGCAGCCTTCGCGGCTTTCATCGCCACGGCTCCGTTGTAGCCGCGTCGTGAGAGCTGGCCCACCAGCCGCCGCAGAGCCGTGTCGTGATCGAGCCGACTCATCGACCGCGCCTTGCCGCGAGCGAACTCGAGCGCGCGATCTTCATCGTCGTCCGGCAACTCGTCGAGAGCGCCGTCGATAACATCGCGCGGAATGCCCCGCTGCGCGAGTGCGCGAGACAACGCGACCCGTCCCTGTCCCTTCCGCTCGACGCCCGATGTCACCAGCACGGCAGCGAGGGCGGCGTCGTCGAGATAGCCGCGTCGGGAGAAGTCATCGATCACGTCGTCGACGACCCCACCGTCGAGGCCGACGCCTCGCAGGACCTGCCGGGCCTCCGAGATGGACAACGATCGCGCCCGCAGCTTACGGACGAGAGACTCCTCCGCGGCCACACGCACCTCGTCCGACGATGCCTTCTCGTCGGCGCCGGCATCGTCGCTCTCTCCGCCGCCGAGTGCGCGAAGGTGAGGAGCGGACTTCGTCGGGCGCGTCGACGCTGTGGCGGAACTGCCCCTGATCCCCCGCGCGGGATGACGATCGCTGGGAGTACCCGCGTCGGACGCGTCGATGTGCGAGGCACTGTCCGGAGGGGCATCCCAGGTCGTGCGCCAGACCGCCGCGTCGCTGGCGCGGGGATCGTCCGTCGACTGGTCGTCGCCTTCCGCCAGGCGAGGCGGCGGCGTGTGCGTTTGCTTCTTCGACCCACCGGCGAAGAGGGGGATGATGGGGGCGATCCGGTCGGGATCGCCCCCACGCGTGTCGTTCATCAGGCCGGACGACGCTCAGCGAGCTCGTCTGCAGCTGCCGGTACCGAAGCGGGGCCGCCGATACCGAGCTTCTGCTTGATCTGCGTCTCGATCGCCAGCGCGATATCGGGGTTGTTCAACAGGAAGGTGCGCGCGTTCTCTTTGCCCTGGCCCAGCTGGTCACCGTCGTAGGTGTACCACGAGCCCGACTTCTTCACGATGGCGTGCTCGACGCCGAAGTCGATCAGGCTGCCCTCACGGGAGATGCCGACGCCGTAGAGGATGTCGAACTCGGCCTGCTTGAACGGCGGCGCCATCTTGTTCTTGACCACCTTGACCCTGGTGCGGTTTCCGACGGCGTCGGTTCCGTCCTTGAGGGTCTCGATACGACGGATGTCCATGCGGACCGAGGCGTAGAACTTCAGCGCCTTACCACCGGCGGTCGTCTCGGGCGAGCCGAAGAAGACGCCGATCTTCTCGCGAAGCTGGTTGATGAAGATCATCGTCGTGTTGGTCTGGTTCAGGCCACCGGTGAGCTTACGCAGCGCCTGCGACATGAGTCGCGCCTGCAGACCGACGTGCGAGTCGCCCATCTCGCCCTCGATCTCGGCGCGGGGCACGAGCGCCGCCACGGAGTCAATGACGATGAGGTCGATGGCTCCCGAGCGCACGAGCATGTCGGCGATCTCGAGGGCCTGCTCACCGGTGTCGGGCTGCGACACCAGGAGCGCGTCGATGTCGACGCCGAGCTTCGCGGCGTAGTCGGGGTCGAGCGCGTGTTCGGCGTCGATGAACGCGGCGATTCCGCCTGCGCGCTGAGCGTTCGCGATCGCATGCAGGGTGAGGGTCGTCTTACCCGAGGACTCCGGTCCGTAGATCTCGACGATTCGACCACGCGGGAGGCCTCCGACGCCGAGAGCGACGTCGAGGGCGATGGAGCCGGTGGGGATGACCGCCACGGGGGCGCGCTCATCGCTGCCCAGCCGCATGACCGAGCCCTTTCCGAACTGGCGATCGATCTGGGCGAGGGCGGTCTCGAGGGACTTCTCGCGGTCGGCGGGTGATGGCATGATGTGCTCCTTCTGCGCGCGTGATGCCGCCTGTAGGCTGTCGCGGCTCTCCCGGCTGGGAGAAACTCTCCGACAAGGCGTAATGGCTCTTCGGCTTGTTTTCCACCGTAGGAGAGGCCACCGACATCGACGCGGAGAGCTCACATACCGTGCAGAACAGATTCCCTGAACCACTTGTGCAGAAGACTACGCCCGCTTCGAACAGATCTTCGACGACACGCCGTGAATCTCAGGTCGTTTCCCGTAGGCATCGGAGATCGACGAACGACTCAGCGTCCGCGCGGCTCCTGCCGACCGACGCCGTGTCGCCTGTTCTCCGGAACGTCCATCTCGACGCACAACGCCAACCAGATGTCGCGTGGTGGGGTTCCCTCGGCCAGCGCCTCGAGCGCTGTTCGACCGCCGACAGCGCTGAGCGTCAGGTCGTTCACCAGAGAGGACGCGCGCGCCTGAAACTCGGTCTCGACGGCGCGAAGGAACTCACTACGACGCATGGCTTCCCCGACCGGGGATCAGTGCAGCGAAAGCTGAGGTTCGATCGACGCGACGAGGTCGTCGGGAACGACGTCCGGGAAGACCTGGATGCCCTCGAGCACCGAGATGCGGTCTCCGACCTCGCGCATGATCGTCGAAATGGGAACGTCGAGCGCGTCGGCGACGGAAGCGAGGATCTCGCTCGACGCCTCCTTCTGCCCACGCTCGACCTCGCTGAGGTAGCCGAGCGCAACCGACGCCTTGCTTGCGACCTGCCGGAGCGTGCGCCCCTTCTGCAGGCGGAAGTCCCTCAGCACATCGCCGATTTCCTGTCGTACAAGAATCATCGGAACCTCCTCCCCATGTGATCGTTCGAGGTCTCCCCCGATGAGACAGCCAGTCTAGTACCCCTGGCATGCACAGAATCTACCCCTGCACTCTGTGGTTTAAGTGTGAGCACATCAGAGATAACCACCCCGGCGGTCCTGCTATTCCGCCAGCATCGCGCGCAGTTCTTCGAGCGCTGCCGCGACCGTCTGCGCGCGGATCGAGTCGCGATCTCCGAGGAAACGGAAGGCCGTCGTCCTCATCGCCGCCGGCGTCGCCACGCCGATGTGCACCGTGCCGACCGGTTGCCCGTCGGGGGAATCCGGACCGGCGATTCCCGTCGTCGACACCCCGACATCGGCCGGCGAGCCACCGACGCTCACGACACTCCTCACTCCGTCTGCCATCTGCAGCGCGACCTGCGGATGCACCGGCCCGTGCGCGGCGAGAAGATCCGCGTCGACGCCCAACACCGACGCCTTCACCGGCGTCGCGTACGCCACCACCCCGCCGAGCAGCACCGTGGACGCGCCGGGAACCGAGACCAGGTCGGCGCACAGGGCGCCGCCGCTCAGCGACTCCGCGACTCCGAGCGTCCATCCCCGTCGACCCAGCGCCGCAAGGACGGCAGCAGCCGCGTCGCTCACGACTTCCGGCGCGAGCCGCGGACCTGCGCCACGATGTAGTCGATACCGCTCGCGACCGTGAGCACCAGGACGATGAGCATGAGGATGAAGGTGATCAACGTCCATGCGTCGAGACCGACGAAATAGTGCAGCGGAAGCAACGCCCAGCCGAGCGCCACACCTTGGAACGCCGTCTTGATCTTGCCCATCCAGGCCGCAGCGACGACATGCTCGCTGGCGACCATGAGCCGGTGGATTGTGATCCCCCACTCGCGCACGAGGATGAGGGCGACGATCCACCAGCCGACCTCGCCGAGGATGGCGAGTCCGATGAACCCGGCCCCCGTGAGCATCTTGTCGGCGATGGGATCCCAGAGCTTGCCGAAATCGCTGACGATGTCGTACTTGCGCGCGAGGTAGCCGTCGACCCAGTCCGTGGAGATCCCCACGATGAAGATGACCGCGGCCGCCCACCGGAGGCCGGGCTCGGCGAGGCCGTAGGTTCCGCCCAGCAGCAACAGGACGAAGAAGACGACCGCCAGCGGGATGCGCGCGACGGTGATGGCGTTGGGCAGCTGCCGCGGGATGGCCATCAGTCGCGTCCCGTCAGGCCCCAGGCGTCTTCGTCGCCCTCGGCCTCCACCTCGGGAAGCCCCTCATACTGGGCAGCGACCGGATCGTGCGTCTGGGGCAGGGGTGGCACCGGCGGAGCGACAGGGGCGGCGGAAGCGGGCGGCGACGTCGGAACGTCGTCACCGCGCAGCTTCGCCATCACCTGTGGGAGCTGCTCGGCCGTGGCCAGCACGTCGCGCGCCTTGGAGCCCTCGGACGGGCCGACGATCTCACGTGACTCCAGCAGGTCCATGAGGCGACCGGCCTTCGCGAAGCCGACCCGCAGCTTGCGCTGGAGCATCGAGGTCGATCCGAACTGCGACGAGACGATGAGCTCGGCAGCCGCGAGCAGCAGTTCCAGGTCGTCGCCGATGTCCTCGTCGACTTCCTTCTTCTTGGTCGGCTCCATCGCCTCCTGCACGTCGGGACGATAGTCCGGACGAGCCTGGCGGGTGACGTGCTTGACGACCGCGTCGATCTCCTTCTCGTCGACCCACGCGCCCTGCAGACGGAACGGCTTCGACGAGCCCATCGGCGAGAACAGCGCGTCACCCTGACCGATGAGCTTGTCCGCCCCGGGGCTATCGAGGATGACGCGGCTGTCGGTGACACTGGTGACGGCGAAGGCCAGTCGAGACGGGACGTTCGCCTTGATGAGTCCGGTGACGACGTCGACGCTCGGCCGCTGGGTCGCGAGGACGAGGTGGATGCCGGAGGCTCGCGCGAGCTGCGTGATGCGCACGATCGAGTCCTCCACGTCGCGAGGGGCGACCATCATGAGGTCGGCGAGCTCGTCGACCACGACCAGGAGGTACGGGTACGGCTTCAGAACGCGCTCGCTGCCCACCGGCAGCTCGACCTCCCCGGCGCGCACGGCACGGTTGAAGTCGTCGATATGACGGAAGCCGAAAGACGCGAGGTCGTCGTACCTCATGTCCATCTCCTTCACGACCCACTGCAGCGCTTCGGCCGCCTTCTTGGGGTTCGTGATGATGGGCGTGATCAGGTGCGGGACACCGGCGTAGCTGGTGAGCTCCACGCGCTTCGGGTCGATGAGGACCATGCGCACATCGGCGGGCCGCGCCCGCATCAGCAGGCTGGTGATCATGGAGTTCACGAAGCTCGACTTACCGGAGCCGGTGGAACCTGCCACCAGGAGATGCGGCATCTTCGCGAGGTTCGCGATGACGATGTTGCCGCCGACGTCCTTGCCCACGCCGATCGTCATCGGATGCGTGCTCTTCTGCGCGGCGGGCGAACGCAGCACGTCGCCGAGTGCGACCATCTCCTTGTCGGCGTTGGGAATCTCGATGCCGATCGCGCTCTTGCCCGGGATCGGCGAGAGGATGCGGACGTCGTTCGAGGCGACCGCGTAGGCGAAGTTGTTGCTCAGCTGCAGGATCTTCTCGACCTTGACGCCGTGGCCGACCTCGACCTCGTACTGGGTGACCGTCGGGCCGCGCGAGAAGCCGGTGACCTTCGCATCCACCTTGAACTGAGACAGCACACTGGTGATCTGCTCGATCACCTTGTCGGTGGCCTCGGAGCGCATCACCGGAGGCGGCCCTTCGACCAGAAGACCGGGAGAGGGCAGGATGTACGGCGTCACGGGCGCCTGCGGCCCGCGGTCGCCTGGCCCCTCGGTGCCGAAGCCGTCGAGGCCGGGAAGCTCCGGCACCTCTCCGGTGTCGGAGGAGTCGTCGAGCAGTGCCGTGGTCTGCTGCTCCGCGAGCGAATCGGCGACGGACCTCACGTCGGACAGCACCTCGGTGGCGGCGTCGTACGGGTTCTCGACGACGACGGCCTGATCGTAGGCGGGAGTCGGGTCGGAGGTCGTGAGCAGTGCGGTGATGTCGTCGGAGCCGAGCGTGCCTTCGTCGGGGTCCTCTTCACGGCCGGTCTTGTTGCGCCGCCACCACGGCAGCACGTCGGGATCGTCGACCTTGTCGGTGTCGTCGATCGCCGCGGAGTCTTTGGTCGACTTCTCCGGACGCTCGGCGTCGAACATCCAGGCGTAGAGATCGCCGAGACGGGCGCCGATGCGGTTCGGCGGAGTCTTGGTGAGGATGAGGATGCTGAGCGCCGCCAGCAGCGACAGCACGATGTACGCGGGGATGTCGGTGAGGTAGCTGAGCGGCTGGCCGAGCATCCATCCGAAGAGTCCGCCGGACTCGCTCAGTGCGAGCATGCCCTCCTTGGGCTGAGGGCCGTCGCCCGCGACGTGGCAGAAGCCGGCGAGCGTCAGGACGAACAATCCGAAACCGATTCCGATGCGGCCGTTGTCGTGAACCGACGAGGGGTGGCGGAACAGCCATCCGGCGAGCAGGAGCAGCAGAACGGGCATCACGAATGCGACGCGCCCGATCAGCCCTCCGACCGAATACGCGCTGATGTTCGCAGCGACCTCGTTGCCGATGAAGAACCACTCGTTGACCGCACCGAGCACGGCGAGGAGCACGAGGAGGAAGGGAAAACCGTCGCGACGATCGTCTTTCTCGAGAGTCTCGGGGCCGAACGCGCGGAAGAGTCCGCCGACGCCGTGCGCCAGCCCGACCCAGGCCCGGACGGCGACCGGCGGCTTGTCTGCCTCGTCGATGTACTTCTTGGGAGCGGGCTGCGCCTTGCGAGCGGGCTGGGCCTTGGGAGCCGTCTGCCGCTTGGGGCGCGACGGTGCGCTGGTCGACGCGCTCTCTGTCTTCGTGGTACTCCTGGCCATGCTCTCACGTTACGTCCAACAGCCGACATCTCCGCGTAATGACGCGGCTTTCCATGGATCCGAGGGGCGCGATCACGCCGTGCCGCGAGCCATCGTGTCGCGGGTCGCGCCCTGACTCACCACGGCAAAACCCTCGGCTCGATACAGGTTGCGCGCGAAGTTGTCCCGTTCGACGCTCAGGCTGATCCGGGCATGCCCCTGCGAGCCCGCCAGGTGCACGACGCCGCGCAGCAGCGCCCGCCCGACGCCTCGGGCACGCCAGAGCGGGTGCACACCGATGATCAGCTCCGGGACCGCGACGCCGATGAAACCGAACCCGGGATCGTTCTGCGGGAGCACCCGGTACCAGGCCGCACCCACCGGGGTGCCGTCGTCGCCGGCCGCGACCAGTCCGTCGTCCGCCATGCGCTTCCAGCCCGCGAGGTAACGCCGATGGTCGGGCGACGTCAGCACCTCATGACGGGGACGCACTCCCCCGGCGCGCCAATTGGCGGCCTCGACGAGCATGTCGCCGAGGAACATCGCATCCGTCTGCGCCGCCCTGCGAAGGGAGAAGCCCCTGTACATGACGCGAGCATAGGACGTCGGTGTTACATCGGGATGACGCTCACCCGTGAGTGCGAGACGACTCGCCTGTCGTCATGCCTCGATGACGAGCGGCACGATCATCGGACGGCGACGGAGCCGCTGGTTCACCCAGCGACCGATCGTGCGTCGCACGACCTGCGACAGTGCGTGGGTGTCGCGGACGCCGTTGCCCGACGCCTCCTTGAGCGCAGCGACGATCTTCGGCGTGACGTCGTCGAACACCGAGTCGTCCTCGGCGACACCGCGCGCGTGGATCTCGGGACCGGAGATGATGCGTCCGGTGCCGGCGTCCACGACCACGATCACGGAGATGAAGCCTTCCTCGCCGAGGATGCGGCGATCCTTGAGGTCGGCATCGGTGATCTCTCCGACGGTGGAGCCGTCGACGTAAACGAATCCGAGGTCGAGCTGCCCGGTGACCTTCGCGACGCCGTCCTTGAGGTCGATCACGGTGCCGTTCGAGGCGATGATCGTGTTCTCCTCGGAGATACCGGTGTCCTGCGCGAGCTTGGCATTAGCGATCAGGTGCCGATACTCGCCGTGCACGGGGAGGACGTTCTTCGGCCTCAGGATGTTGTAGCAGTAGATCAGCTCACCGGCGGCGGCGTGCCCGGAGACGTGCACCTTCGCATTCGCCTTGTGCACGACGTTCGCGCCGAGCTTGGTCAGTCCGTCGATGACGCGGTACACGGCGTTCTCGTTGCCGGGGATGAGGCTGGAGGCGAGGATGACGGTGTCACCCTCGCTGATCTCGATCGCGTGGTCCATGTTCGCCATGCGGCTGAGCACGGCCATCGGCTCGCCCTGGGAGCCCGTCGACATGTAGACGATCTGCTCGTCCGGCAGGTCGCGCGCCTTCTTGAAGTCGATCAGCACCCCGTCCGGCACCTTGAGGTAGCCGAGCTGCTCGGCGATGGTCATGTTACGGACCATGCTGCGGCCGAGGAACGCGACACGGCGGCCGTTGGCGTGCGCGGCGTCGATCACCTGCTGCACGCGGTGGACGTGGCTGGAGAAGCTCGCGACGATGACGCGACGGGGCGCCTTCGCGATCACCTGGTCGAGCACGGGACCGATGGAGCGCTCCGTCGGGGTGAAGCCGGGGACGTCGGCGTTCGTCGAGTCGACGAGGAACAGGTCCACGCCCTCTTCACCGAGGCGGGCGAACGCACGCAGGTCGGTGATCCGACCGTCCAGCGGCAGCTGGTCCATCTTGAAGTCACCGGTGGCGAGCACCATGCCTGCGGGTGTGCGGATGGCGACGGCCAGTGCATCGGGGATCGAGTGGTTGACGGCGACGAACTCGAGGTCGAACGGACCGACCCGCTCCTGCTGCCCCTCTTTCACCGTGAGCGTGAAGGCCTTGATCCGATGCTCTTTGAGCTTCGCCTCGACCAATGCGAGGGTGAGGCCCGAGCCGATCAGGGGGATGTCGCTCTTGAGCCGGAGCAGATACGGAACCGCGCCGATGTGGTCTTCATGACCGTGCGTGAGCACCACGCCGACGATGTCGTCGAGCCGGTCGCGGATGGGCTCGAAGTCGGGAAGGATCAGATCGACACCGGGCTGGTGCTCCTCGGGGAAGAGCACACCGCAGTCGACGATCAGGATCTTCCCGTCGTACTCGAACATGGTCATGTTACGACCGATCTCGCCGAGTCCGCCGATCGGAATGACCCGCAGCGTCCCTTCGTCGAGAGCGGTCGGTTCTACCAGGGGAATGGACATGCTGTCTCCTCAGTCGGACACTCCGCGCGTCCGTTCGTTCATGGCGACGCGACTCAGCGCGTCGTGCCGTGCACCTTCGGCAGGGCACCACCCGCAGCCGCGTTGCGGTCGGGTCGGAAGTTCGAGAAATCGGCTCCGGGAACGTTCTGCACGAGGTCGAGCTCATCCTCGATGAGCGCAGCCTCCCATTCCTCGGGACCGACCAGGGGAAGGCGAACGCGCGGGCTCGAGATGCGACCGAGTCCGTGCAGGATGTACTTGGCCGCAACGGTTCCGGGAACATGCGTCATCACCGCGCGGACGAGCGGTTCGAGGCGCTGGTGTTCGGCGGTCGCCGTGGCGAGGTCGCCGGCGTTCACCGCGTCGATTATCGTGCGGTACGGCGCCGCTGCGACGTTCGCCGTCACGCCGATGAGACCGGTCGCGCCGATCGCGAGGTGCGGCAGCACGTTCGCGTCATCGCCGGAGAAGTACATCAGATCGGTCTGGTTCAGCACGCGGCTCACCTCGGAGAAGTCGCCCTTGGCGTCTTTCACGGCGAGGATATTCGGGTGCTTCGCGAGACGCAGGATCGTCTCGTACTTGATCGGCACACCCGTGCGCCCGGGGATGTCGTAGAGGATCACCGGGAGATCGGTCGCGTCGGCGACCAGACGGAAGTGCGTGAGGATGCCGGCCTGCGTCGGCTTGTTGTAGTAGGGCGTGACGATCATGATGCCGTCGGCGCCGGCCTTCTCGCTGGCTTTGTAGAGCTCGATCGCGTGGGCGGTCTCGTTCGAGCCGCCGCCGGTGATGATCTTGGCGCGGCCTGCGGAGACGGACTTGCCGACCTCCACGAGCTTGAGCTTCTCGGGGTCCGTCAGGGTCGAGGTCTCACCTGTCGTTCCCGTCACGACGATGCCGTCCGCTCCCGCGGTGATCACGTCATCGATGTGCTTCTCGACGGCGGGCCAGTCGACTTCGCCGTCGGCCGTCATCGGAGTGACGAGCGCGACGAGAACCTGTCCGAATGGGTTGCCCGAGTGCGTCATAGACCCAGCGTATCGGTTCGGCTGCCGCTCATGCGGACGCGGTGACGCGCATGACGTCTCCGTTCTACGCTCGAAGCATGACATGGGTCACACGAGACACCGAGACGAAGTACGAGAACGCGTGGATCCGTGTGCGGGAGGACCAGGTCACGGGACCAGCGGGCGCGGACGGCATCTATGGTGTCGTCACCATGCAGCACCCGGCGGTCTTCATCGTCGCCGTGGACGAGGAAGACCGTGTGTGTCTCGTCACGATCGACCGCTACACCGTGGGGACGACCATCGAGGTCCCCGCTGGCGGCAGCGACGGGGAAGACCCCCTGCTCGCGGCGAGACGCGAGCTCCGGGAGGAGACCGGATTCGAAGCCGGTGAGTGGACGGCCCTGGGGGCCATGCACGCTCTGAACGGGATCGCTGAGGCACCCGAACACGTCTTCCTCGCACGCGATCTGCGCCCGGTCGCTGAGGACGACGACGCGAACGGGAGCGACGCCGCCGAGAGCCAGACCGAAGAAGGCATCCAGGCCGTCTCGTGGGTACCTTTCGCGCACGTGCTGCGCATGATCGCCGACGGCGACATCACCGATGGGGAGACCATCGCGGCGATCGCCAAGGCGGGGATCCTGCTCGGCAGGTTCCACTGACCGCTGCCGATCAGATGACCGCTGCCGGTCAGACGCGGCCTCGGCGCGCCACGCGGGAGGTGAGCGTGCTCGGGAGGAGGCGTGTCAGCGCCACGATCACCTTGTACCGGAGCGACGGCACCGAGACCGACCTGCCACGGGCGGCATCGCGCAGGCCGACGCGCACGACGTCCCGCGCGTTCAACCACATGATGCCGGGAACGCCCTCCTGGCCCGCCGCGAGCCCCATGCGTTCGTGGAAGGACGTGTGCGTGAACCCGGGGCACAGCGCCGTGACAGAGACGCCGTCGCGCGTGTACTCGGCATTCGCCCAGCGGCTGAATCCGATGAGCCAGGCCTTGCAGGCGGAGTACGTCGACCGGGAGATGACGCCGGCCACGGAAGCCACATTGATGATGCGACCGCCACGACCACGCATGGACTGCAGTGCCGCGTGCATGAGCCGCATCGACGCCTCCACATGTACACGGAGATGACGCACCTCATCGTCGATGTCGTTGTCGGCGAACTGCAGCGGAAGACCGAACCCGGCGTTGTTCACCAAGAGGTCGATGGGGTCCGCCGTGTCGCGCAGGCGCACGGCGACCTTCTCCACGCCGGCCTCATCCGCCAGGTCGGCGGGGATGATCTCGACCGCGACCCCGTATTCGCTCCGCAGTTCGGCGCCCAGCGTCTCCAGCGCGTCCTCTGATCTCGCCACCAGGACGAGGTCGGCACGTCGCCGCGCGAGCTGACGCGCGAACTCGGCGCCCAGTCCGGCGCTGGCTCCGGTGATCAGTGCGGTGGGCATCAGCGCTCGTATCCCAGGAAGCGGTACCGCACTCCCGTGCGCGACGTGAGCCACTCCCCCTCGTCGATGAGGCGCCACCCGGTCTTCGCCGGTGCGTAGGCGTCGCCGGCGACGTCGAGATCGAGCTCGGTGACCTCCAGCCGATCGGCGTCGCCGATCACCTGTCGGAAGATCTCCGCCCCACCGATGATCCAGACCCTGTCGAGTCCGCGAACGGCCTCGGCGACGGTGGATGCACGCCGCGCGCCCTCTTCGGACCAGTCCTGCTGCCGGGTCACCACGATGTTGTCCCGTCCGGAGAGCGGGCGGAATCGCTCGGGCAGCGAGTCCCAGGTCTTGCGCCCCATCACCACGGGAGCGCCGAGGGTGACCTCCTTGAAGTGCGCCAGGTCTTCGGGCACGTGCCAGGGCATGCCACCCTCGGCACCGATGACCCCTCCGTGCGCCTCGGCCCAGATCAACCCGACCCAGGTCATACCGCCACCGCCGCCCTGATCGGCGCGTGGTGCTGATAGTCCTCCACGAGGAAGTCCTCATAGCGGTAGTCGAGAATCGATTCGGGCTTCCGCGCGAAACGCAGCGTCGGGTAGGGGTAGGGCTCACGGCTGAGCTGCTCCCGCACCTGATCGACGTGATTGTCGTAGACGTGGCAGTCTCCGCCCGTCCAGACGAAGTCTCCGGGCTCGAGGCCCACCTGCTGGGCGATCATCATGGTCAGCAAGGCGTAGGAGGCGATGTTGAACGGCACACCGAGGAACATGTCGGCGCTGCGCTGATACAGCTGACACGAGAGCTTGCCGTCGGCGACGTAGAACTGGAACAGCGCGTGACAGGGCGCGAGCGCCATGTCCGGGATGTCGGCCGGGTTCCAGGCAGACACGATGAGCCGACGGGAGTCGGGCGAGCGTCGGATCTGCTCGATCACGTCGGAGAGCTGGTCGATGCTCCCCCCGTCCGGCGTCGGCCACGAACGCCACTGCACCCCGTAGACCGGGCCGAGGTCGCCGGATTCATCGGCCCACTCGTCCCAGATCGTGACCCCGTTCTCGCGGAGCCACCCGACGTTGGAATCACCCTGCAGGAACCAGAGGAGCTCGTACGCGATGGATTTGAAGTGCACGCGCTTGGTGGTGATGAGGGGGAAGCCCTTCGACAGATCGAAGCGGATCTGACGCCCGAAGACGCTCGTCGTCCCCGTCCCGGTGCGATCGGACTTATGCGTGCCGGTCTCCAGGACGTCGCGGAGCAGGTCTTCATAAGGAGTCGGGACGGCTGCGCTCATGACAGCCACGATACCGTCACGCTCGCCTCCTCGGGCGGAACCGCTTCCGCGCGTGGGCCCTCCGTCATCGTCGGAAACATCGACCCGATCCCGCTTCGACACGACATATCCTCGACCCATGTCGCCCGCGCTCGCCCTCGGTATCGCCGCAGCACTCCTCGTGCTCGCGACGGGCATCGGCGTCGTGCTGCGCCGGCGAGACGGACGACGGCGGGACGGCGGTGCTCTCCGCTTCGATCCGGCGGACGCGGTCACCTCGGAGCTCGGGTCCCGCGCGACTCTCGTGCAGTTCAGCACCGAGATGTGCGCGCGGTGCCCACAGGTGAGACGTCTGCTCGGTTCGTATGCCGACGACCACGACGGTCTCGCCCATGTGGAGGTCGATCTGACGCACCGGCCCGATCTCTCCGCGCGCTACAAGGTGCTCCAGACGCCCACGACCTTCGTGGTCGACGGTGCCGGTGCCGTCCGCGCCAGATTCCACGGAGTGCCGACCAGGCACGCCCTCACCGAAGCCCTCACCGCCGTCTGAGCCGGAAGACCGGAGCGCCCCATGAGCACCCCCACAGGCATCGACCCCCGAGGCCCCCGCTTCGCCGCCGCCATCACCGCGGTCCTGCTGCTGGTGGCGACGTTCCTGGCCCTGATCGGGATCTCGACTCTCCGGGCAGGAATCGCCTCGTTCGGTTGGTTCGCCTACCAGCCCCTCGCCGATGCCACATTCGTTCCGTCCGGGTGGGCGATCTCCTCGGCCCCGCTCCTGCAGCGCGCTCTCGACCCGGGGTTCCTCCTCACGGTCGTCATCGCTCTCCTGTTCCTCTGGGGATTGGTCTCTCCGCAGACGGCCCCCTGGGCCACGCTGTTCCGCTCAGCGATCCGCCCACGCCTCGCCGCTCCGACGGAGCTCGAAGACCCGCGGCCGCCGCGGTTCTCGCAGGGCGTCGGGCTCTTCGTCGTGGGTGTCGGCCTCGTCCTGCACCTCCTGGGTGTTCCGTGGGCGCTGCCGATCGCGACGTCCGCGGCATTCATCGCCGCATTCCTCAACGCCGCCTTCGCCTTCTGCCTGGGCTGCCAGCTCTACCTCCTGCTGCAGCGCGCGGGCGTCGTCGGTCGCGAAGCCACCCCCGCCTGACCGCGGTTCCGCGTCGGCAGGACGCTCGCTAGGCTGACCACGAGTCGACGCTGCGCCCGCAGCTCGAGAACCGGAGGAATCATGCCCGTCACCAGCGAAGCCGCCAGCACCTGGACCGGATCGCTCATGGAGGGATCCGGCACCGTCGCGTTCTCGTCGTCGAACCTCGGCACCTTCCCGATCAACTGGAAGGCCCGCAGCGAAGGCAGCGACACGACGACCACCCCGGAAGAGCTCATCGCCGCCGCGCACGCCTCCTGCTTCAGCATGGCGCTCTCGCACGCGCTCGCCGAGAACGGCACCCCGCCGGAGCGCGTGAACACGACGGCCTCGGTCACCTTCAAGCCCGGCGTCGGCATCACCGGCAGCCACCTCAACGTCAACGCGACGGTCCCGAACCTGACGCCCGAGGCATTCCAGGAGATCGCGAACGGCGCCAAGACCGGTTGCCCGGTGTCGCAGGCGCTCGCCGGAATCGAGATCACCCTCGAGGCCACGCTCGCCTGAGTGCGTCGTCAGGGTCGGCGCGGCGCGAGACGGATGGCCTCGCGAATGCTGGCCCTGGCGTCCTTGCGGCGGCCCGCCGCATCCTGCACCACGCCCAACCGGTAGCGCGCCCGCCAGTCCTCGCCTGCCGCATCCGCTTCGGCCGCGTACCGCGCGATGAGCGGATCCGCGTCAGCGCGGGCGATCCTGCCGCTGGGGGTCAGTTCGGTCTCAACCGGCGGCATCCCGCCTTCCGCATCGAGAAGTCGCCCAAGGCGGTCGGCACCGAATCCGAACATCATCTCGCGGATGAGCGCCCAGGCTCCGATCGGCGCCAGAACGAGGAGCGTGATCCCCATACCGATCGACACGGGTGTGCCGACCGAGATGAACATCACGGCGAGCCAGATCGCCACCGCCAGGTAGACCAGAAGCGCCGCGGCCATCAGCGCGACGCCGATGCGCGACATCACGACCGGATGCCGATGTCGATCATGTGCTCGAGACCCACGAACACACCGGTGGCCTGCACCGCGAACGGCACCGAGAGCCGGATGCCGGGGGCATAGGCGAGCGCCGAATCGATCGTGTCGTGCGTGAACGTGAGCGATTCGCCGGGACCGGAGAGGATGACCTCCTGTTTGGCGACGACACCGGGACGACGCAGCGAGTGGATCGGCACGCTGCCGACCTGCTGCCCGCGGGCGCGCTGGTCGGCGTGCGGTGCGCTGACCGGCCCCTGCTCGGCACGGGCGGCAGCGATCAGTTCCGCGGTGCGCACAGCGGTTCCACTCGGCGAGTCGATCTTGGTCTCACGATGGGCTTCGATGATCTCGGCCGAGCCGAAGAAGGGCGCAGCCGCGGCGGCCAGTGCCGAACCCAGAACGGATCCCAGCGAGAAGTTGGGGATGAACACCGCGCCGGTGCCCGCCGCCTCGACGAGAGGGCGCACTAGAGCGATGCGCTCAGCCGACCAGCCGGAGGTCGCGACCAGCACGTTGATGCCGCGCTCCACGGCGGCGCGCACGACGTCGATGCTGACCTGCGGCGTCGACGCGTCGACCACGAGGTCGGCGCCGTCGAGTTCGGACAGATCACTGGATGAGGTCAGCACCCGGCTCACCTCGAAGCCCTCGAGCTCGTCGATCACCGCACCGATGATCGTGCCGAGCTTCCCGGTTCCGCCGACGAGTGCTACCTGCGTGGTCATGCGTCCAGTCTATTTCGCGGGTGACGCCGTCCGGCCCGGGGCGCGCGGGGCCGGACGCACCATCTTGCGCCTGCGCAGGTGGCTCAGACCAGGAGCGCGTCGGGGATCCCGGTCCGCAGCTCCACCGGAAGGTGGCCGGTGTCGTTGTGCGTGAGCAGCGTCCATGGTCGCCCCTGCTTCTGCGCGATCACCGTCAGACCGCAGTGCGACTGGTTGAGGGTCATCCACCGCCACTCGGGGGCGGAGAGCACCTCCCGGACGAACCAAGAGATCACGAAGTTGTGGGTGATGAGCACCTCGTGCACATCGCCGGTCTTGCGCACCAGGAACTCGTTCACGGCATCCGACATCTGCGCCCGCCCCGCCTCGATCTCCGCCTCGGTGACGGATCCGAAGAACGGCTCGAACACCGAGGGAGTCTCCTCGGTCATCCCCGTGGGAACGCAATCGAAGAGCAGAGCGGTCGGCTCGGGGTCGACCGACGGAAGGCGCGCCGCGATCGCCCGCGCCGTCTCGTTCGCGCGCAGCAACGGTGAATGCCAGACGGCATCGAGAGGAAGCCCCGACAGACGGTCGGCGATCAGTTCCGCCTGACGCTGGCCTCTCGGAGAGAGGGGTCCGTCGGCGAGACCATGCTCGGCATCCTGATGTTCACCGTGTCTGACCAGATATATGTAGTGCGTCACAACTCGCTCGCTTCATCGCCAGCATCCGCCGGGCCTCCCTTCCACCCTATGTCACGGGTGAAGGGATACTCAGTTTCCCGCCCGGGTGAGCTCGGCGACCTGGCTGCGCGAAAGCGAGACGCCCGCTCCCTGCATGAGCTCATCGACGTGATCGCTGGCGAAGGCGTTGACGATCGGCGCGGCGACCGTGCGCTGGGCGAGCAACCAAGCCACGGACACCGCCGCGACCGGAGCGCTCACCTCGTCGGCGACCTGATCGAGAGCGCGCAGGATCTTGATGCCCCGGCGGTTGAGATGCCCTCGCAGCTGCTCGCCCCGCACGCCGCGCGAGGTGAGCGCCTTGCTGCGGTGGCGCCCGGAGAGAAAGCCGTGCTCGAGCGCGTGCGATGGCGTGACCGCGAGGTTCTGCGCACCCGCGACGAGCCGGAGATCACCCTCGAACGGCTGACGACGGACGAGGTTGTACGGCGCATCGATCACCTTGATGCGCGGGTAGCCGGCCGACGCAAGGATGCGCGCCTCGACGAGTCGCTCCGGCGCGAACCCGAACGCACCGAGCGCACCGATCTTTCCGGCCTCCATCAACCATTCGACGGTCGCCAACGTGTCTTCGAGGTTCGTGGTCGCATCGAGGGTGGCGTCGAGGTAGACGACATCGATGCGATCCACGTCGAGACGCGTCAGGGACCCCTCCACCGCGCGGACGAGATTGACCGAGCCCAGACCGGGGTTGTCGGCGTGGGCCCCGATGCGCACACTCACGATGCTGCGGTCGCGCTGGCCGCGTGAACGCAGCCACTGCCCGATGATGTGCTCGCTGCGACCCCCGGAGAAGCCGTCAGCCGTGTGGATCGCGTTTCCGCCGAACTCCACGTAGCGGTCGAGGATGCCGTGGCTGGTCTCGAGGTCGACGTTCCAGCCGAACTCCGCAGCTCCCAGCATCAACGGGAACGTCTCGTAGCCGGTCTCGCCGAGAGCGGTTCGGATCGTCTCCCCTATCCCTGGCCCGACGATCGGGATGGGCGCAGAGGGATGCTCGGCGATGCCCTGCTGGGCACGTTCCTCAGACGCTCCTGCGCCTACGCTGAACAACCGCATACTCTCTCACCCCCGCGTCGATCGGTGCGTGCCGACCTGCGTACCTGCTCGATCTGCACCCCCCGGTGCGTACTTCGAGGGTAAGCGAATTCAGCGAACGTCCTGACCAATCCGGGGAACGGCGCGGAAACGCCCGATAACGATTTGGTCACACCGTGACAGCGCAGAACCCGGGCCCCTCCCTGACGGAGAGACCCGGGTTCCGTTGGAACGCTGCGCTTACTCGGCTGCAGCGTCCTCGGCGGGTGCTGCGTCAGCGGCAGGAGCGTCGTCCAGGACGGGCTCGAGCGAGAGCTTGCCGCGGTCGTCGATCTTCGTGATCTTCACGAGGATCTTCTGGCCGACCGAGAGCACGTCGTCGACGTTCTCGACCCGCTTGCCACCGGCGAGCTTGCGCACCTCGGTGACGTGCAGGAGGCCATCCTTGCCCGGGAGCAGCGAGACGAACGCACCGAAGGTGGCGATCTTCACGACGGTGCCGAGGAACTGCTCCCCGACCTCCGGGTTCGTGGGGTTAGCGATCGCGTTGACCTGGGCGCGGGCGGCCTCGGCCGAGGGGCCGTCGGTCGCGCCGATGTAGACGGTGCCGTCCTCCTCGATGGAGATCTGCGCACCGGTCTCGTCCTGGATCGCGTTGATCGTCTTGCCCTTCGGGCCGATCAGCTCGCCGATCTTGTCGACCGGGATCTGCACGCTGATGACGCGAGGCGCGGTGGGCGCCATCTCGTCCGGAGCGTCGATCGCGGCGTTCAGGACGTTGAGGATCGTCAGACGAGCCTCACGGGCCTGGGTCAGCGCGCCGGCGAGCACAGACGACGGGATGCCGTCGAGCTTCGTGTCGAGCTGGATCGCCGTGACGAACTCGCTGGTACCGGCGACCTTGAAGTCCATGTCACCGAGAGCGTCTTCCGCACCCAGGATGTCGGTCAGAGCCGCGTAGCGGGTCTCGCCGTCGACCTCGTCGGAGACGAGGCCCATCGCGATGCCGGCGACGGGGGCGCGCAGCGGCACACCCGCGTTCAGCAGCGACAGGGTCGACGCGCAGACCGAGCCCATCGAGGTGGAGCCGTTGGAGCTCAGCGCCTCGGAGACCTGACGGATCGCGTACGGGAACTCCTCGCGGCTCGGCAGCACCGGCACGAGGGCGCGCTCGGCCAGGAAGCCGTGCCCGATCTCGCGACGCTTCGGCGAACCGACACGGCCGGTCTCACCGGTCGAGTAGGGCGGGAAGTTGTAGTGGTGCATGTAGCGCTTGCTCGTCACAGGCGACAGCGAGTCGATCTGCTGCTCCATCTTGAGCATGTTCAGCGTGGTGACACCGAGGATCTGGGTCTCGCCGCGCTGGAAGATCGCGGAGCCGTGCACGCGCGGGATGACCTGCACCTCGGCGTCGAGCGGACGAATGTCCGCCAGACCACGACCGTCGATGCGGGCGCCCTCGGTGAGGATGCGTCCGCGCACGATCTTCTTCGTGACGGACTTGTACGCGGCGGAGAACTCGAGCGGCGCCGCGGCCGGGAGCGAACCCGCCTCGGTGGCCTCGATCAGCTCTGCCTTGACGCGGTCCTTGATCGCATCGTCAGCGGTCTGACGCTCGACCTTGTCCGCGATCTGGTACACGTCGCTGAGTTCGGCGAATGCGCGCTCCGAGACGAAGCTGTAGACCTCGTCGCTGTACGCGGGGAAGACCGGGTACACGCCCGGCTCCTTCGAGGCGGTCGCTGCGAGTTCAGCCTGAGCCTTGACGAGCTGCGCGATGAAGGGCTTCGAGGCCTCGAGGCCCTGGGCCACGACATCCTCGTTCGGCTTGGTGGCGCCGGCCTTGATCAGGTTCCAGCTGTGCTCGGTGGCCTCGGCTTCGACCATCATGATGGCGACGTCTTCCGTGCCATCGGCCTTGGTCACGACGCGACCGGCGACGATCAGGTCGAACACGGCCTCCGAGACCTGCTCGGCGGTCGGGAACGCGACCCACTGGTCGGCGTGCTCGCCCTGGCCGGGGATGAACGCGAGACGCACACCGGCGACGGGACCCGAGAACGGCAGACCCGAGATCTGCGTCGACGCGGAAGCGGCGTTGATCGCGAGAGCGTCGTAGAACTCGCCCGGTGCGATCGACAGGACGGTGATGACGATCTGGACCTCGTTGCGCAGGCCGTCGACGAACGACGGACGCAGCGGGCGGTCGATCAGACGGCAGACCAGGATCGCCTCGGTGGAGGGGCGGCCCTCGCGACGGAAGAACGAACCGGGGATCTTGCCGGCAGCGTAGGAACGCTCCTCGACATCGACCGTCAGCGGGAAGAAGTCGAAGCCCTCGCGCGGGTGCTTGCCTGCGCTGGTGGCCGAGAGGAGCATGGTCTCGCCGTCGAGGTACGCGGCGACGGCGCCCTGAGCCTGCTGCGCGAGGCGGCCGGTCTCGAAGCGGATGGTGCGGGTGCCGAAGCGGCCGTTGTCGAGAACGGCCTCGGTGGCGGTGATTTCAGGACCTTCCAAGAGGTCTCTCCTTCTTTGTTTAGACTCGCGAATCCATGTGACGCGCGAGCGTGTTCAAAGGAGCGGAACAGAGGGGTTCGGGCGCGCGGGCACTCCCGCGAATCTCGCCTGCGCTGGCCACCAGTAGAAAGCCACCCGACATCCGCCGAGGAACCCACCACAGGGGACCAGCTTCTCCGCCGATCGCTCCATGAGTCGATATGAAATTATGCGGTTGACACACGTCAACCTCATCCACCCTACCAGCGCTGACCTCGAATCCTGCGTCTCGTCGCGCATCGCGGATCCGACATCTCGCGTCCACAGCCCGTTCACCGTGCGGACTCCGCGAAGCGACGGGCGTCCGCTGTGGTGGAGTCCATGCGCTTGTCAGTGATCGGCTGCGGCTACCTCGGTGCCGTGCACGCCGCCGCCATGGCCTCCGTCGGACACGACGTGATCGGCATCGACGTCGACGCGCAGAAGATCGCGGCCCTCGCGTCCGGCACCGCACCGTTCTTCGAGCCACGGCTGCCGGAGCTGCTGGCGGATGGCCTGCGCTCGGGGCGGCTCCGCTTCAGCGACCGGATGGCGGACGCCGCGGGTGCGGACGTGCACTTCCTCGCCGTCGGCACTCCGCAGATGCCGGGTGGGCATGCCGCGGATCTGCGTCACGTCGATGCGGCAGTCGACGGGCTGCTCCCCCATCTGCGCGTCGGTGACGTCGTCGCGGGCAAATCCACCGTGCCGGTCGGTACAGCCGTCGCGGTGGCCGGGCGCATCGCCGTCACGGGAGCGACGCTCGTGTGGAACCCCGAGTTCCTGCGCGAAGGCTGGGCCGTGCACGACACTCTGACCCCGGACCGCCTCGTGGTCGGCGCCGAGGCCGATGCGGCGGGTCAGCGCGCGGTCGGAGTCCTGCGAGAGGTGTACGCGCCGGCCCTCGACGCGGGGACGCCCTTCCTCGTCACGGATCTCGCGACGGCCGAGCTGGTCAAGGGCGCGGCGAACGCGTTCCTGGCCACCAAGATCTCGTTCATCAACGCGATGGCCGAGATCGCCGAGGCGTCCGGTGCCGATGTCGGCCTGCTCGCCGACGCGCTCGGGCATGACACCCGCATCGGCCGACGCTACCTCGGCGCGGGCATCGGCTTCGGCGGAGGGTGCCTTCCCAAGGACATCCGCGCGTTCGCCGCACGGGCCGAAGAGCTGGGACGCGGCGAAGCGGTCGGGTTCCTGCGCGAGGTCGACAGCATCAACCTCCGTCGCCGTGATCGGGCGGTGCAGCTCGTGGTCGACGCGCTGGGCGGGCTCGTGTTCGGCCGGCGGATCGCCGTGCTGGGCGCCGCCTTCAAACCGTTCAGCGACGACATCCGCGATTCACCGGCCCTGGACGTTGCCGTGCGACTGCGCGGGCTGGGCGCGGATGTCGTCGTGACCGACCCGGCTGCCGTCGACAACGCCGCGGCTGCGCACCCTCAGCTCGGCTACGCGCGTGACCGCGACGAGGCGCTGCGGGAGGCCGACGCCGTCGTCGTCGTCACCGAATGGGACGAGTACCGGCGCGACCTCTCGCCCGAGCACGCCGGCGCACTCGTGCGGGGACGGATCATCATCGACGGACGGAACTGTCTCGACTCCCTCTCCTGGCGTGCTGCCGGTTGGCAGTACCACGGCATGGGGCGGCGTTGAGGCACCCACGGCAGGGGCGGCACCGAACACTCCACCGGAGCACGAGGTCAGCGGACGAACGCCGTCCTCGCTGCGGACGAGCGACCGAGGTAGACGTAGTCGTCGTGCTTCGCGAGCCGCCCGTCGCCCGCCGCCCGCCCGTGCAGCCGACGCCAGACCCAGGGCAACGCGTGACGGCGCCACCATACCCCCGCGCCGATGGGCTCATGCTCGTGCATCGCGGCATCGAGCACTCCCAGTGTGTCCGCATCGGGCACTCCGAGTATCTCGCCGGCGCGATAGGCGAGGAAACGGTGCCCTCGACTGCTGAGGTGCACCAGGTCTTCGCCCCAGTTCGGGCGCTCGCCCAATGAGGGATGCAGGTCCGTGTCGATCAGGATCGCTCCGGTGCGAGCCGCGATACCGGTCAATGCGGTCGCGAAGGCGGAGAACCTCCTCGTGTAGAGCGATGCCGCGCGGCGCCCGGGAAGGAACGGCGTCACCAGAAGCACGTCGGCACCGATCCCCCGCAACTGTCGCACCGCCCCCTCGAGCTCCGCGGCGAGCGCTGTGACGTCGACACGGCGCTTCACGAGGTCGTTCGCCCCGATCAGGATCGACGCGAGGTCGGGGCGCAGTTCGAGTGCTCGCGTCAGTTGCTGGCCGGTGAGGTCGCGCACGCGCTTGGACCGGACCGCCAGGTTCGCGTAGTGCAGGCTTCCTCTGGCGGCGAGCAGCAGGGCGAGGCGGTCGGCCCACCCGCGGAGGGCACCGTCGGGTGCCGGGTCGCACAGTCCTTCCGTCAGGGAGTCGCCGAGAGCGACGTAGCGGTGCCATCGACGGGCGGTGACCGGCGCGGACGGTTCCGGTCGCACGACGCGGCGGGAGCGCGCCCCGGAATCGGCCCTCTGCAGCATCCGAGCCTCGTCGAAGTGGCCGAGGAGCTGATCGCACACGCTCTCCCAGCTGCGCTCCTGCACGGCTACGCGCCCCGCATCGCCGAACGCGCGTCGCTTGCGCGCATCTCCGGCGAGATCGGCCACGCGCATCCGCAGATCGTCGAGGTCGCCCGGCCGGTAGAGCCAACCATCGATTCCCATGCGTACGAGGTCGAGCGGGCCGCCACGCCCCGTGGCTACGACGGGTACGCCACTCGCGTGCGCTTCCTGCAGGGTCTGCCCGAAGGTCTCACTCTCGCCCGGGTGCACGAAGAGGTCGAACGACGCCATCGCCGCGGCCAACTCACCGCCGTCGAGGTGGCCGAGGAACAGGGCGTCGGGGAGCAGGCCCTGCAGCCGTGCCCTGCTGGGTCCGTCTCCGACGATCACCAGTCGCGTGCCCGGGATGTCGCGGAGCGCGGCGAGGTCTTCGACCTGCTTCTCAGGAGCGAGGCGTCCCACATAGCCGATCACGACGTCGGCGCCCCACTCGGAGCGGAGCGCATACTGGCGCCGCGCGGGCTGGAAGCGTTCGGCATCGACACCTCTCCCCCACCGCCGGACGCGATCGATGCCGAGCGCGGCGAGCTGCCCGGCCGAGTCAGCCGAAGGCGCCAGGGTCAGGGTCGCGCGCCTGTGTAAGCGGGCGATGTGAGTCTGGGCGATGCCGGTGGTCGCCGCGATCCGGTAGCGCTCGGTGTATGCGGCGACATCGGTCTGGTAAGCGGCGACGGCAGGCAGGTCGAGGCGTTCGGCTGCGAGCACCCCCCGCCATCCCAGAGCGAACGGGGAGGCGAGGTGCACGACATCGGGCTGGAAGCGCGCGAGTGAGGACGCGACCCGGCGAGCGCTCGACGTGCCCACCCGCACATGACGGTACCCCGGCAGCGCGAGGCTCGGAATCGCCTCGATGCGTGCCCCGCTCACCTCGGCGGGGACGCCGACCGCAGCGGGGGCGACGACATGTGCCTCATGCCCTCGCCGCTCGAGGTGCCGCAGGATCTGCAGCACCGAGCCGGTGACGCCGTTCATGTGCGGAAGGAAGGATTCTGTGACGATCGCTACTCTCACAGCACCAGGATGACGGGACTCGGGAGCTCCATGCGCCGGAGACGCTCCCCTGCACCAGATGTTCACCGGATGCTGGAGAACGGGTCACCGGCTATCCGGTCTTTGGTTCCCGTTCACCCGTCGCGGGCACAGTGGGCGACGTGCCGACGGATCTGCTGACCGCATCGCTCGCCAGCCCGTGGAGCCTGGCGGTGATGAGTCTGCTCGTCGTCGGCGATGCCTTCTTCGTCGTCGTGCCGGGTGAGGTCGCGGTGACGGCGCTCGGCGCCGTCGCCGTGACCACGGGTTCCCCGCCGCTCTGGGCCGTGGTCGTCTGCGCCGCCGTCGCCGCGGCCGTCGGAGACGCCTGCTGCTACCTCATCGGGCGTTCGGTGGGAACCGAGCGCTGGCGGTGGATGAGGATGCCCCGTGTGCAGCAGGCTCTGGTGTGGGCCCGACGCCGCTTGGACGGCGGGATGGCGACGGTGCTGTTCACCGCCCGGTTCGTGCCGTTCGCGCGCCTGGCGATCAACCTGGTCGCCGGAGCATCGCGCATCCATCCTCCCCGCTATCTCGCTCTCGTCGCCCTGGCCGCGACCGGGTGGGCGCTCTACCAGGCAGCGGTCGGTGCAGCCGTTGCGGCGATCCTTCCCGGCGGCCCCCTTGTCGCGGTGCCGGTGTCGATCGTGCTCGCGATCGGACTCGGAGCGGTGATCGACCTGTGCGTGCGCCGCACCAGAGGATGACCGGCCGGACCGGTTGCTCTAGGCTCGGGGCATGAGCACCGAAGAAGGCGCCTCCTCGTCCGAGGAGATGAAGCGCAAGTTCAAGGAAGCGCTCGAGAAGAAGAACGCGCACCACCGGCAGGGCGAGGCACACCTCGACGGCGACTCCGCCGTGCACAGTGCGAACGCCCCGCAGACCCGGCGCGAGTTCCGACGCAAGAGCGGTTGACCGCGCGGATGCGGGAGCCGGCTCGGCCGGCCTCCCGCATCCCTCACCCTCTCGTCGTGCGCGATCTCGCGTCAGGAGCGATCGGCGCGAAGCCTGGCCCGCTCCTCCTTCGCCGCCATCTCGGTGACCGCCGCCTCACGCAGCTCCTGCATGTCCGCCGCCTGCGGAGCGTCCGCGTGTCCGTGGGCGTCGACGCCGTCGAGCAGGGACTCGTCGAACGGCAGCTCGCCGCTGAGCACGCGCCGCACACGGTCGCGGTCGATCTGCTTCGTCCAGGTGCCGATCAGGAGCGTCGCCACCGCGTTGCCGGTGAAGTTCGTGAGCGCGCGGCCCTCGGACATGAACCGGTCGATGCCGACGATCACGCCGACACCGTCCACCAGATCGGGACGGTAGGCCTGGAGACCACCGGCGAGGGTGGCGAGACCGGCACCGGTGACACCCGCTGCCCCCTTGCTGGCGATGATCATGAACACCAGCAGGCCGATCTGCTCGCCGATCGTCATCGGCTGCCCCATACCGGTGGCGATGAACAGCGAGGCCATGGTCAGGTAGATGGCCGTGCCGTCGAGGTTGAACGAGTATCCGGTCGGTACGGTGATGCCGACGACAGGCTTGGAGACGCCGACGAACTCCATCTTCGCGATCAGTCGAGGCAGCGCTGACTCCGACGACGAGGTGCCGACGATGAGCAGGTACTCCCTGGCGAGGTACTTCATGAGGGAGAAGATGTTCACCCGCGTGACTGTCCACAGCAGCGCTCCGAGGATCACGACGATGAACAGGATGCAGGTGATGTAGAACGCGACCATCAGCGTTCCGAGGCTCCAGATGGCGGCGACACCGGTCTTGCCCACCACCGCGGCGATGGCGCCGAACGCTCCGAGAGGCGCAAGCCACAGGATCATGCCGAGGATGCGGAAGACCAGTTTCTGCAGCTGCTTGACAGCCTCCATGATCGGTGCACCGCGATCGCCGAGCCCCTGCAGGGCGAAGCCGACGAGCAACGCGATGAACAGCACCTGCAGCACGCTCTCCCCCGTGAAGGCCGAGAAGAACGTCGTCGGGATGATGCCGAGGATGAACTCCTGCGTGGTCTTGGCCTCGGTCTCGACCGCATCGTAGGTCGAGGAGGCCATGTCGAGACCGGCACCGGGGTGGATGATGTTGCCGACGACGAGGCCGATCGCGAGTGCGAAGGTCGACATGATCATGAAGTACAGCAGCGCCAGTCCGCCGATCTTGCCGACGGTGGCCGCCTTGGCGATCGATCCCACCCCGACGACGATCGTGCAGAAGATGATCGGCGCGATCATCATCTTGATCAGAGCGACGAACCCCTTGCCCAGCGGCTCGAACGCCTGGCCGACCTCCGGCCACACGAGACCGACGACGGCGCCGAGGACGACCGCCAGCAGCACGGACACATACAGCCAGGTGTGCCGGTCCCACGATTGCTTCCCTCGCCGCCAATTGAACTTCGGCAGTGAGAATCCTGTTGTGAGCGCCATCGCGTCCTCCTCGATCA
Organism: Microbacterium maritypicum MF109; assembly: GCF_000455825.1. GTDB lineage: Bacteria > Actinomycetota > Actinomycetes > Actinomycetales > Microbacteriaceae > Microbacterium > Microbacterium maritypicum_A. The sequence goes on along the minus strand of NZ_ATAO01000068.1, from coordinate 19,681 downwards.
TCGACGTCTTCGTCTGGTGGGCGGCTGCGTCGCCGCCGATCAGATCTCACGGTCTCCGACTTCGCGCACGGAGGCGACTTGTGGTCGTATTGGTCACGGCACCGGAGCATCGACGATCGGAGGAAGCGATGGCGCACACCTCCCGCGCACGCAGCGCCGCATCCCGGGTCTTCGCGGTGCTGCTCGTCGCGGCCGTCGTGATCGGCGCTCTGGTGGCCGTCTACCTGGTGGTCGAGGCGCAGCGGTCGATCCGCGCCGAGGCCGAACGGGTGACGGCGGCCACCGCCGCCGCGTTCGCCTCCTCTCCCCTGGTGATCGACGGTCTGCGCGGGGATGATCCGGGCTCAGCGACCCCGGTGCTCGAGCCCTATTCGCTCGCGGTGATCGCCAGTGCAGGACTCGACTTCATCACGGTCATGACGCCGGACGGCACGCGGATCACGCACCCCGACACCGACCAGATCGGCGGTCACTACCTGGGAACGATCCCGTCGTCGCCCATTCCACTCACCGAGGAGTTCACCGGCACTCTCGGCCCTTCGGTGCGCACCATCGCGCCGGTGACGACGACGGACGGCGCGCTGATCGGCTGGGTCTCGGCCGGCGTGACGACAGAGTCGATCACCGACACCCTGATCCGCCGCCTGCCTCTCACCCTCGGCATCACGATCGGCCTCGTCGCCCTCGGTGCCGGCGGTGCCGTGATCGCCCGACGCGTGACCCGCCGCATCGCGGGCGATCTGCCACCCGGTCAGGTGCGCGACGCGGTCTCTTCCTACGAATCGATCCGCACTCTGGGCGAAGCCCTGCGCGCGCAGACCCACGAGCACGGGAATCGGATGCACGCCGCCGTCGCGCTGCTCGAACTCGGGCGCCGGGACGAGGCGATCGAGATCCTCACCGAGACTTCTCGACAGAGCCAGTCGCTCGTCGACCAGGTGACCGCACGACGACACGGGGATCCCGCCGTGGGTGCTCTCCTTCTCGGCAAAGCCTCCCAGGCCAAGGAACGCGGCATCGATTGGCGGGTGCGCATCGAACCCGACACACCTCGCACACCGCTGTCCCCGGTGGACGCCGTCTCGGTGCTCGGCAATCTCGTGGACAACGCCATGGATGCGGCCGCTGAGTCCGACGACCGCTGGGTTCAGGTCTCGCTCCGCCCGCACGGTGCCGGGATCATGCTCGAGGTCTCGGACAGCGGCCCCGGCATCCCGCCTTCCCTGCGGGAGCGGATCTTCGACCAGGGCTACTCCACGAAGCCCGCCGACGCGCAGGGTCGCGGCGTCGGCCTCGCGCTGGTCCGTTCCGTGGTCACCGGCGCCGGCGGTTCCGTGACCGTGAGTGACGATCCGACGACGTTCCGGGTCGTCCTCCCCGCAGCAGGGCCACGGAGGTCTCCGGCATGATCCGCACACTCATCGTCGATGACGATGCTCTGACCCTCGAACTGCATCGCGACTACATGGCCCGCCTCGACGGGTTCGTCGTCGCCGGCGAGTGCACGGGGGCCCGAGCCGCCATGAGGGCCGTGCTGGAGCGCCCCGATGCATTCGACCTGGTTCTGCTCGACATCACGATGCCGGACGGCTCCGGCATCGACGTGCTCCGCACACTTCGCGGGCGATCCGCGGCCGTGGATGTGATCGCCATCACCGGCGTCCGCGACGCTGACACCGTTCGACAGATGGCCGCACTCGGTGTCTCCCAGTATCTGATCAAGCCGTTCCCCTTCGCCGTGTTCCGCGAGCGGATGGAGCAGTACCGTGCGCACCGCGAACAGGCGCGGAGCACCGAGGGCGAAGCGACGCAGGCGGAAATCGACGCCCTGCTCGGGCGCTCCACCGCGACGATCCCCCTCCCCAAGGGGCTCTCGGCGGCCTCGCTCGACAGGGTCACCGCCGAGTTGCGCACCGACGGGCCGCTCTCGGCGAGCGAGGCGGCAGAGCGTCTCGGCATGTCGCGGGTCGCCGTGCGTCGCTACCTGGAGCACCTGGTCGCCGAAGGCGTGCTCACGCGGTCTGCGCGATACGGGACCCGCGGACGGCCGGAGACCGAGTACGACTGGAAGAGGCGACCCGGCCCGGGGACCTGACCGTCAGCGCGGCAGCCGTCCGTCGTGCAGCACCGCGTGCGGATCGAAGCGCGCACGCAGATCACGAAGCCGGGCGATCTCGTCGTCGGACCCGCAGCGCTCGAGGGTCTGTTCCGGTTCGAGGAAGGTCGCCACGGTCTGCGATGCCTCGTTCGGTCCCAGCAGCTCTCGGAAGGCCTCGAGACTCATCTCTCCCGGTTCTGCGGGCACTCCCGGGATCACCGGCACGAGAGCGTGCAACAGCCAGCCCACGGATTCGAGCGAGGCGAAGCCCTCACGCCGCGGTGCATCGAGAGCACCGCCGAGCATACGGATGTCGATGCCCATGATCGGCCACTGCTCCGGCAGCTCCCGGAATTCGAGGAGGGCGTCGATTGTCGCATCGTCGAGCACGCTGAGCGCCATCGACGCCCCACGCCCCGGCGTGGGATCCGTCGGCTCGTTCGAGGCGGCCGCGAGTGCCGCCGGCGACGTCGGCCCGGTGATCTCCCTGCGCACCGTCCCTGCCCGCCGTATGGTGTCGATCAGCTCCTCCTGCGACCCGTCGGCCGACAGCGCCTGGACCGTGAGGAAGCTCCTTCCCCTGATCTCCTCCGGAAGCTGCGGGGCGTCCGGCATGCGCATCGAGTTGAGGAAGACGTTGAGCGTCGACGGAGCCGAGGCTGCGAGGTCGCGGACGGCACGGACCACCGCTGGGGCATCAGCGACGTCGAAGGTGAGGTTCGCCCCCCAGACGGCGGGTGCCCGCACCAGATCGATCTCGGTCGCGGTCACGATCCCGACGAGGCCGCCGGCGCCCCGCAGCGCCCACATGAGGTCGGCATCGGTGTCGTCGTCGACGCGCTCGTGCGTGCCGTCGGTGCGCAGCACCCACGCCGCGCGCAGGTTGTCGGACCCGAGACCCGCCGTCCGGCTGAACCACGAGTGTCCGCCGCCCAGTGTGTACCCCGCGACGCTCACCACCGGACTGGTTCCGGCAGGAGCGACCCACCCCGAGCCTTCGAGCGCCTCGACGACAGCTCCCCAGCGCACGCCGGTACCGACTCTGACGATGCCGCTTTCGAGGTCGACCTCCAGATCGTCGAAAGCGCCCATGCGCACGAGCACGGTGCCGGCCAGGGATCCGGAGGCGCCATGACCATTCGGCTGGATCGCGAGCGGCGTGCCGGACTCGCGTGCCGCACTCAGCAGTGCACGGAGGTCGTCGACGTCGGCAGGTATCGCCACCGCATCCGGCCGCTGCTCGATCGCGAGATTCCACGGCTGTCGCGCTGCATCGTAAGCGTCGTCTTCGGGGAGGAGGAGGGTGCCGGTGAGTCGTTCCTGGAGCGCGACGAGCGCGGGGTGTGTGGACATGACGCCACCGTACGATATCCCTCGGACATCGTCGATGGCGTCATGCGCCGCTCACTCGCCCGCGAGACCGCCGAGCATGTGGCCGAAGGAACGCCCCTCTCCCAGGTACGTCGCCGGATCGAACGGGTCGGCGACCGCGGTCGCCTCGCGTCGGGCGATCGCCTCCGCCAACTCCCTGGCACCCTTCTCGACGCGCTTGGCGAGCGGCGCGACGTCGTCTCCCGCTCCACCCCAGTCGCTCGATGCCGCGAACACCCCGGTCGAGACGGGCTCCGCATGCAGGTAGGCGAAGAGCGGGCGGATCGCGTAGTCGATCGCCAGCGAGTGCCGCGCGGTGCCGGCGTTCGCACCGATCAGCACGGGCGTGCCGGTGAGCGCATCCGGGTCGAGCACGTCGATGAAGGACTTGAACAACCCCGAGTAGCTCGTCGAGAAGATCGGCGTCACCGCGATCAGCGCGTCGGCGGAGACCACGGTGTTGATCGCCGTCTCCAGGGCCGGCGGCGCGAACCCGGTGAGCAGGTTGTTCGTGATGTCGTGCGCATAGTCCCGCAGCTCGATCACGTCGACGTTCGCTTCGATGTCGTGCTCGGCGAGGGCTTTCACGGTCTCGGCCGCGAGTCGGTCCGCGAGCATCCTCGTGGACGACGGGTTCGACAGGCCGGCGGAGACCACGGCGATACGACGCACGGTCATGTCACGCCTCCGTGCGGCCGAGCCCGAAGGCTGCGCCTGCGGGGGCCGGGCTGTCCTGGTAGGGCGAATCGCCTGTCAGGTTGTCACCGCGGTTGGCGCCGGGGCGCGCCTGACGGGTCGGACCGTCGCCGAATTCGGCCCTGACGCGTGCCGTGTGGGTCGGCGCGTCGGGCACGGCGGCGGGGCGGTCTTTCGCGAGCTCCTTGCGGAGCACCGGCACGACCTCGGAACCGAGGATGTCGAGCTGCTCCAGCACCGTCTTGAGCGGCAGACCCGCGTGGTCGATCAGGAAGAGCTGCCGCTGGTAGTCACCGTAGTGCTCGCGCATCGCGGCGTATCGGTCGATCACCTGCTGCGGGGAACCCACCGTCAGCGGAGTCATCTCGGTGAAGTCCTCCATGCTCGGCCCGTGACCGTAGACGGGCGCGTTGTCGAAGTACGGACGGAACTGGTTCACCGCGTCCTGCGACTTCGCGGCCATGAACACCTGTCCGCCGAGACCCACGATCGCCTGTTCCCGTGTGCCGTGGCCGTAGTGCTCGAAGCGCTGGCGGTACAGCTCGATGAGGCGCTGGTAGTGCTCCTTGGGCCAGAAGATGTTGTTCGCGAAGAAGCCGTCACCGTAGTACGCAGCCTGCTCGGCGATCTCCGGGGTACGGATGGATCCGTGCCATACGAACGGCGCGATCCCGTCGAGGGGGCGCGGAGTCGACGTGAAGCCCTGCAGCGGCGTGCGGAACTTGCCCTCCCAGTCGACGACGTCCTCACGCCACAGCTTGTGCAGCAGGGCGTAGTTCTCGATCGCGAGCGGGAGTCCCTGGCGGATGTCCTGACCGAACCAGGGATACACAGGACCGGTGTTGCCACGACCGAGCATGAGGTCCATGCGGCCGTCAGAGACATGCTGCAGCATCGCGTACTCCTCGGCGATGCGCACGGGATCGTTCGTGGTGATGAGCGTCGTCGACGTGGAGACGATCAGGCGCTCGGTCTGCGCAGCAAGCGCCGCGAGGAAGGTCGTGGGGCTGGAGGACCAGAACGGCGGGTTGTGGTGTTCGCCGATCGCGAAGACGTCGAGTCCGACCTCTTCGGCGTGCACGGCGATCGCCGTGGTCGCCTTGATGCGCTCCTGCTCGCTGGGGGTGATCCCGGTGGTGGGATCGCGGGTGATGTCGCTGACCGACATGATGCCGAACTGCATCGCCTGCGCGCCTGACTGCTCGCTCATGATTGCTCCGTGTCTCCGAATCGGATGACTCGCATCCGTTTCTATTCATTTGAATGTATCTGTGTCAACGCGCTCACAGCAACTTTATTCCCGGCCTGTAGCCTCGAACGATGAGCACTGCCGGCGCCGACATCTCAGGGCCCACCACAGGATCGGTTCCCCGCAGGCGGAGACGTGTGCCGTTCTGGGACAACGCGCGCTACGTCTGCATCGTGCTCGTCGTGCTCGGTCACGCGATCCAGCGCCTGACGTACGACTCCGACATCGCCTTCGCGTTCTACCTCGCGCTGTACGCGTTCCACATGCCGGCGTTCGCCATCATCTCCGGCTACTTCTCGAAGTCCGGCTCACCCTCCAAGACGCAGATGGCCAGGGTGATCACGGACATCCTGCTCCCCTACGTCATCTTCGAGACGCTGTGGACACTCACCAAATGGCTGGTCGAGGGCCAGGTCGATCCGAACATCACGAAACCGAGCTGGACGCTGTGGTTCCTCCTCGCGCTCGGGATCTTCCGGCTCGTGCTCCCGTACCTCGCACTGCTTCGGTGGCCGCTGCTGTGGACCGTGGTCATCTCGGTCGGCGTGGGATACCTGCCGAACGTCGACAGCACGTTCTCGCTGTCCCGCACCCTGGGGCTCCTTCCCTTCTTCACACTGGGCTGGTGGCTGCGCGAGCACGACATCGTCGACAGGTTCCGCCTCCTCGACTTCCGCCCCTGGTGGATCCGGGGCGGCGCCGTCGCGATCTTCGCTCTGGCCGGCTTTGCGGCCTGGAACTGGCTTCCGCTGTGGCAGGCGTCCGACCTGCGGCACTGGCTCTTCTACGAGGACTCCTATGCCGACCTGGGCGGCGAGCAGTGGTGGGCCGGCGGGGTGCGGATACTCCTGATGTTGCTCGCCGTCGTGCTCAGCGCCGCCTTCTTCGCCCTCATCCCACGGGGCGCCCACTGGTGGACGGCATTCGGCCAGTACACGATGTACGTGTTCCTCCTGCATTCGTTCGTGCTGTACCCCTTCCGCGAGAGCGGGATCCTGCAGAGCCTCGAGCCGACCTGGATCTGGCTCCCCCTCGTCACCGTGGCGTCAGTGCTGATCGCCCTCGCGCTGGCGACGAAGCCGGTCAGGTGGGTCTTCCGCCCGCTGGTGGAACCCCGCCCAGGGTGGCTCTTCGCCGACCCGGCGCTGGCCTCCAAGGAGGGGCGCCGGAACGACCCGACGGGCTCGCGGCGCCCGCGCCAGACCGGACGATAACCTCGAAGGTGTGAGCCGCGCACAGACCGTTCGAGACCGCATCGTCGAACGCATCGAGGAGACGGGGTTCGGCGCTCACGGGCTGCACGTCCGCGTCGCCACTGAGACCGCCGACCACCGCTGGACCGACGACGTGCGGGAGGACGTGCACTCCGTCGCGAAAGGCGTCTGCGTTCTGGCTGCGGGACTGGCCGCCGACGAGGGTGCGGTGTCGCTCGACATGCCCGTCGGCACGTACCTCCCCGGCTTCGAGCTGGGAGCTGGCGTCGAGGACGTCACGCTGCGGCACCTGCTCTCGATGACCAGCGGGATCGATCTGCCCTGGTCGGAGACTCTGATGACGGACTGGCCGGACCTCGCCCGCGAGTTCCTGCGACGCCCGTCGGGCGGACGGTCGTTCCAGTACTCGAACGCGAGCACGTACACCGCGATGACGGCGCTGGCCGCGCTAGTCGGAGACATCGGCGACTATCTCGTCCCCCGTCTCTTCGACCCGCTCGGCATCATCGACGTGGAGTGGGAGCGCAGCCCTCAGGGTCGCATCGTCGCCGGAGGCGGGCTCTCTCTGCGCACCGAAGAGCTCTCCCGTCTCGGACTCCTGATCAGAGATCGCGGGGTGTGGGAGGGCCGACAGCTGATCGCCCCAGGATGGATCGACGCGATGCACACGGAATGGCGGGTCGCCGGCGAGAGCACGGACTACGATCGCTACGCCCTTGCAGGATGGGGCGGGCCGGGGCCGGCGTGGAGACTTCACGGCGCCTACGGCCAGCTGCTCATCTTCCTCGACGACGCGGTGGTCACGATCACGGCAGACGATCACTTCGGCGCCGATGCCATCGCCGCGTTCGCGGTGGAGGCGCTCACGAGCACACACGAGCCGTGACCGCTCAGGCGAACAGCCCGGCCCCCACGAAGGACCCCGGCTTCACCCCCGCCGGCACCGCCCAGATGCCCGAACCGACGTGGCGGATGTACTCGTTCATGAGATCTGTCGACAACCGACGCTGCAGCGAGATGAACTGTGCAGGATCGCGCTGGTACGACAGGAAGAAGAGCCCGGCATCGAGGCGTCCGAGCGTGTTGTTCCCGTCGACGTAGTTGTAGCCGCGGCGGAGGATGCGGATGCCGTCGTTCTTCTCCGGATGCGCGAGACTCACGTGGCTGTTCGCGTCGATCGCCTTGCTGTGGAAGTCCGGTGCCGTGAATTCGTCTCCGCCGGAGAGCGGTGCACCCTCGCCCTTGTCCCGACCGATGATGGTGTCCTGCTCCGACAGGCGCACGCGGTCCCAGGTCTCGATGAGCATCGCGATCTTCCTGGCCACGAGGTAGGACCCGCCGGCCAGCCACGCCGGGTCGTCCTTCTCCGATACCCAGACGTGATCGCCGAGCGCCTCGGTGTCATCGGCCAGGATGTTCGCGGTGCCGTCCTTGAACCCGAAGAGATTGCGCGGCGTCGCCTGCGTCGCCGTCGTGCGCGACGTCTTGCCGAATCCCAGCTGCGACCAGCGCAGCCGAGCCCGGCCGAAGGCGATGCGGCTGAGGTTGCGGATCGCATGCACCGCCACCTGCGGGTCGTCGGCGCAGGCCTGGATGCACAGGTCGCCGTGAGAGGTCTGCGGATCGAGATCGTCACCGAGGAACGCCGGGAGCCGTTCCAGCCCCGGGGGACGCTGCGCGGCGATCCCGTAGCGGTCGCCGTCCTCGTTCTCGAAGAGTCCCGGCCCGAAGCCGAACGTGATCGTGAGCCCGGCGGCGGGAAGCCCCAGCGCCTCCCCCGTGTCGTCCGGCGGCGCTTCGGCCGGCCCACCGACCGCACCCGTCGCACTGACTTCGAGGCCCTGCGCCATGCGGGAGGCCGCGTACGACCAGTCCTGCAGCAACGAGATGAGGTCGTCGCGATCCGTGCGCGGCATCATGTCGAAGCTGGCGAAATGCAGATGGTCCTGCACCGGAGTGGTGATGCCTGCCTGGTGATCGCCGAAGAACGCGTATGCGGAATGCGCGTCCTCCGCCGCACGCGCCCGCCCGAGCGCGACGCCGCCGGCGAGACCCGCACCGGCGCCGACCGCGAGGCCCGCGACGCCGCCCCCGATGGCCAGGCCGAGCAGTCCCCGCCTGCTCAAACCGGCAGGAGCGGACGCCGCGCCCGTCGATGACTCTTCGGGTGCGGCATCCGCTTCTGGTTCGTTCACGTCCGTGATGGTATCCCGTAGCGTGCGGCTGATCAGTCGAGGACCGTGCTGGTGAGCTGCGAGAGCGGCTCGGCCAGAGCGTTGATCAGGTCGGTGAACTCGCGCTTGTCGGCCTCGGTCAGTTGCGAGTAGCCCACGAAGCCGTCGGCCAGCGAGCCGTGAGCCGCGAGAGATTCCTCGAGCGCGGTGTAACCCGACTCGATCTCCGCGACCAGAGCCTTCCCCTCGTCGCCCTGCGCGACGGCGAAGTCCTGCACGAGCGAGAATGCCATCTTCGACCCTTCGACGTTCGCGGCGAAGTCGTAGAGGTCGGTCCCGGACCACCAGTCCTCCTCCCCGGAGATCTTCCCGGTCGCGACCTCGTCGAGCAGCGCGATGGCGCCGTTCGAGATGCCGCCGATGCCCTGGTCGTCAAGGGCGGTGGTGAAGTCGTCGGAGTGCACGTAGTCGTAGAGCTCCTGCACGTCGGCGAGCAGCAGATCGCCGTAGTCGGCGCGCTCCTCCGGCGTGGACGGCGCCCAGTCCTGCCACGCGGGGGTCTCCCCGTCGGCGTTCAGCGCATCCTGCGCCGGAACCCACAGGTCCTTCTCGATGCGGTGGAAGCCCGTCCAGTCCAGTCCTTCGGCGACGGCATCGACCTCGCGATAGTCGATCCGCGGGTCGAGGTCGCCCAGCGCCTCGGCGACCGGCTCGATGCGCTCGTAGAACGCGCGGGTCTGCGGGAAGAGCGTGCGTGCGGTCTCGTCGTCACCGGACTCGTAGGCGGCGACGAAGTCCTCGACTGCGGGGACAAGCTGACCGACCTGGTCCTTCACGAACGCACCGTAGAGGTCGACGGCCTTCTGCTTCTGCTCGGCGTCTGGACCTTCCACCGCGACGCGATCCCCGGTCACGGTGAACGCGGTCTTCCCCACGCCATCGCCGATCATCCCCGGCTTGCAGAGAGTGAAGTAGTCACCGGGCTGTGCGACGACCGTGAGCGTGCGCGAGGCGGCCGGCGCGATGTTCTCGACCTCGCCGACGATCCGGAGGCCGTCGTCTGCGAGGAGGTAGAACTCCGTGACCTGAGCGGTGTCGTTCTTGACGTTGAAGGTCAGGGTCCCGCTCTTCGCGGTCGCCGCGGAGACCGCGCAGTCGCCATCGGTCGAGGAGACGTCGAAGGCCGCGGTGGCTCCGGCGTCGCTCTTCGCGACGCAGCCGCTCAGGACGAGAACCGCGGCGCCGGTGGCTGCCAGCGCCCCCAGGATCCGGTGCGAGGTGGTCATGCTGCTCCTTGTGGTGAGAGGGAGGGAGATTCAGACGAGTGCTCCGTCGGGTCCTGCGGCTTCGACGGGCGCTTCGAGCGGAGTCCGCGGACGTAGAGCCATCCGACGACGGAGATGTACGCGACCCAGGCGACGACCTGCATCCAGGTCATCGCGGGCATGAAGCCGACCGTCGCCTGCAGAATCGATGCGAGGGGGCCACCGGGAGCGATCGTCGCCGAGACGTCGAACGCCCACCCGAACGGGAAGGCGGCCCATCCGACGGCCACTCCGCCGGTCACGGCATCGATCGGTGCCAGCGCGGTGAACGGCCCGGGAAGCACACCGGCCTCCTGCAGATCCATCAGCGCGTAGGCGAGCACGCCGGCCGCGACGATCACGAGGAAGCCACCGGTCCAGGCGAAGAAGCGACGCAGATCGAGTCGCAGCGCACCGCGGGAGATCAGCCATCCGACGACCACGGCCGTGAGGAGCCCGAGCAGGGCGCCCATCAGCGCCGAGGGTGCGTCGCCGAAAGACTGGACCATCGACCACAGCAGCAGCGTCGTCTCGATGCCCTCTCGGGCGACGGACACGAAGCCGATCGCGATGAGCGCCCACAGGCCGCCGGCGGTCAGAGCCCGGTCGATGCCACCCTCCAGCGTCGCCTTCATGCTGCGCCCGGCCCGCTGCATCCAGAAGATCATCCAGGTCACCATCGCGACGGCGAGCAGCGACAGGCCGCCACCGATCAGCTCCTGCGCCTGGAACGTGAGTTCGTAGGCCCCGAAGGTGAGCACCGCGCCGATGCCGAGAGCCAGTGCGATCGCGAGTCCGACGCCCGCCCACATCTTCGGGAGGGCGTCCTGCCGTCCGAGACGACGGAGGTAGGCGACGAGGATGCCGACGACGAGTGCGGCTTCGAGGCCCTCGCGGAGCCCGATGAGAAAAGTGGCGAGCACGGAAGAACACTCTCTGGCGGTGACTGAGGTAAGGCAGCCCTTACCGAGGAGACTCTAGCACCGAGATCGACGTCCACCGGACACGAGGAACGGAAGTAACGGAGCGCAACACAGGATCCCACCCCGGTCGACGCGACGTAGCCTCGGTCCATGGCTGAACTCTCGCTCCCCATTCTCGACCTCTCCCAGCTCGACGAAAGCCCCGAGGCCGCGGCACGATTCCGCGACGACCTGCGGGCGGCGACCCACGACGTCGGCTTCTTCTACCTCACCGGCACCGGGATCTCCCCCGCGCTCGAGGCACGGCTCCACCGGGCCGCCCTGGACTTCTTCGCCCTCCCCGAAGAGGACAAGCTGGCCATCGAGAACGTGAACAGCCCGCACTTCCGCGGCTACACGCGCATCGGCGGAGAACGCACCCAGGGGAAGGTCGACTGGCGCGAGCAGATCGACATCGGCCCCGAGCGCGAACCCGTCGACGACGGCCCCGCCTTCAACCGCCTCATCGGGCCGAACCTCTGGCCGTCGGCGCAGCCCGAGCTGCAGGATGTCGTGGCCGAGTGGCACGAGACCCTGTCCGAGGTCGCTCGCAAACTGCTGCGCGCCTGGGCCCAGACCCTCGGCGCCGACGAGTCCTACTTCGACGAGCACTTCGGCGAGCCGTCGACCCTCATCAAGATCGTCCGCTATCCCGGAACGCACGAACCAGAGCCTCAGCAGGGCGTCGGTGCGCACAAGGACTCCGGCGTGCTCACCCTCCTCTGGGTGGAGCCGGGCAAGGGCGGTCTGCAGGTCGAACGCGACGGCATCTGGGTCGACGCTCCCCCGGTGCCCGGAGCTTTCGTCGTGAACATCGGCGAGCTGCTGGAGTACGCGACGGGCGGGTACCTCAAAGCGACGAACCACCGCGTGGTCTCGCCGCAGGCACCGGACGAGCGGATCTCGATCCCGTTCTTCTTCAACCCCGCGCTCGACAAGCGGCTGCCCCTGATCGAGCTGCCCGAGGAGCTGGCCGCCGAAGCGAACGGGGTGACCGATGACCCGAGCAATCCCATCCACGCGCTCTACGGCGAGAACGCCCTCAAGTCACGCTTGCGCGCCCACCCGGATGTCGCCGCGATCCACCACGCCGACCTCGTGAACGCGCCCGCCTGACGCACGGGTCACAACTCCTGCCCGCCGCCGAGAGCGACGATCTGCCGGAGCGCCTGGAGGTGGGCCGCGAAAGCATCGCGGCCCGCCTTCGTCGAACGCACCCACGTGCGCGTGCGACCCCCGACGACGCCCTTGCGCGCGAGCACGTATTCCGCGGTCTGCAGGTGTGCGATCGCCTTGCTCAGCGGCGAATCACCACATTGGAGGATGTCGCGGAGCGCCGGGAAGTCGAACTCCATGCCGTCGCCGAGCGCGGCCATCAACGAGAACCGGATCGGTGAGGCGAAGTTGTCGTCCAGCTGCGTGCGCGGGTGCGGCCGGAACCCCGCCTCAGCCACGACCCTCCCGCCCCGGAACGAACGACACCAGGACGAAGAGCACGATCACGACGACACCTCCGACGACACCGGCGAGCCCCGATGCGCTGCCCCCTCCTCCCCCCAGCACGAGAGCCGCAGGTATGCCTGCCGCGAGCAAGAATGCCGCCACATGCGGCCACCGCCAGGAAGCACCGATGGCGGGAAGCCCGACGGGTGTGTTGAAGGCGACGATCCAGGCGAGGAGAACCAGCATCACCAGCAGGCTGATCACGCTGCGCAGCACATCGTCCGGCGCCCCCGCGAGCATGGTCAGCACGCCGAGAGCGACGCCGACGAGCAGGGTCCCCCATCGGATCGGAGCGGGCAGGGTGACCCGCGGAGGCCGCGGGGACCGCGCATCTCCGGCCGCGCGGAACAGCTGGAGCACGCCGTAACCGCCGATACCCACCAGGACTATGCCCGCGGGGATCAGCACGACGCCGACCGGGAGACCGGGATCCAACGCGACGAGACCGAAAACGACGACAGCGCCGACGAGAACCACGACTTCGCCGAGGATGAGCGGCCACCGGGAAGCGCTCCAGCGCCACTGCATCCCATTGCGTTGCGCCATCCCGCTCGCCAGCTGCCCCCACACCAGAAAGGTGAACAGGATCACCTGGGAGGCGAGGACATCGCTCTGCCGGAGGACGAGCGCGAACGCGACGAGATACCCGGCCGTGATCACCGCATTGGCGATCTGGAGCCCGGCGAGCGCACGTCGGTCGACGGCGCGGCCTCGGCGCTCCACCACCGCGTCCGCTGCGGCCAGATACCGGCGCGCGATGTCGGCATCCGGCGGCACGAGAGCGTCGTGACCGGGAATCGGCTTCTGCTGCATGTCGGGCCTCCCCCACTTTCCTTGTGGAAAGCTCTCTACTTTCCTATCGGAAAGCGAGTGGGGAATCAACCCTCGGACATGACGAAGGCCGCCCCACACCGTGGGGCGGCCTTCTCAAGAATGTTCTGCGCGATTGAACGCAGGATCGCAGTGCCTTAGCGGCGGAGTCCGAGACGCTCGATCAGCGAGCGGTAGCGCGCGATGTCGATGTCCTGGAGGTAGCCGAGCAGACGACGGCGCTGACCGACGAGCAGGAACAGCCCACGACGCGAGTGGTGGTCGTGCTTGTGCTCCTTGAGGTGCTCGGTGAGGTCCTTGATGCGCTGCGTCAGCATTGCGACCTGCACCTCGGGGGATCCGGTGTCACCGGGGTGCGTCGCGTACTCTTCGATGATCGCCTTCTTGACGTCTGCTTCCAGTGCCATAGATTCGATCCCCTCTCTGCTTGTTGCGCGGCGCCCGACGCCTGATACGTGGGCTCTCTTTATCCGCGGCCGATCAAACGGCAACCTGACGAGTCTACCAGCCGACGACCACCCTCGGTGACACCGGCGGCGGAGCGAGTCCGTCAGGGTCAACTAGTCTCGAAACGTGCAGAAGAAGTTCGAGGAGTGAGCGCCCGCCGCGGTCATCTGATCGACCTCTCCCCCTTGAAGTCCAGTCCGGCGTTCGCCCGGATGTGGATCGGGTCGACACTCGCCGGCATCGGCGGCCAGCTCACCATCGTCACGGTGATGCTGCACGTGTTCGCCCTGACGCAGAACACCTTCGCGGTCTCGATGATCGCCGTGGCCGGACTCGTGCCGATGATCCTCGCCGGCCTGTACGGCGGCATGCTCGCCGATGCGTTCGACCGACGCCGGGTGGCACTGATCGCGGCGACCATCACATTCGCCTCCACCGCCCTGCTCGCGGCTCTCACCTGGACGGGTATGGAGACCATCTGGTGGCTGTACGCGCTGAGCATGATCAACTCCGCCGCCAATTCTGTGGGCATGGCCACGCGCACGGCGATCGTGCCGCGGCTCATCCCCCGCGAGAAGCTCGCCGCAGCATCCGCGCTGAACGGTGTGGCCTTCGGGCTGACGGTCATGGCCGGACCCGCGCTGGCGGGCCTCCTCGTCGCCCTCACCGGCTACGGCTGGACGTACACGATCGACGTCGTGCTCATGCTTTCGATGTTCCTGGGACTGTGGACGCTCCCGGCGTTGCGGCCGGAGGGAGAGATCGTCCGCCCCGGCCTCGAGTCGCTGGTGGACGGCTGGCGCTTCCTCCGCAGAGCAGGCAACATCCGGATGCAGTACATCATCGACATCATCGCGATGACGTTCGGGCAGCCGCTCGTCCTCTTCCCCGCGCTCGGCACGGTGCTGCTGGGCGGCGGAGCGCTCACGACCGGCATCCTCACCGCCGCGGTGGCGGTGGGCACCTTCGCGTCGAGCCTGTTCTCCGGTCGTGTCGTGCAGTACCGCTGGCATGGCCGCGGCATCGCCCGGGCCGTGGAGGCCTATGGCGCGTCGATCCTGCTGTTCGGGATCGTGCTGCTCGTCGGCGCGTTCTCGTCACCCGCGACCGAGACGGCTCCCCACATCGGGTTGATCGTCGCCGCCTGCGTCGCCCTCGCCCTGTCCGGTGCGTCCGACAACGTCAGCTCGATCTATCGGAACACCATGATGCAGGCCGCCGTACCCGACTCGATGCGCGGACGCCTCCAGGGCCTGTTCATCGTCGTGGTCGCCGGCGGGCCCCGCGTCGGGGCGCTGTACGCGGGCACGCTGGCGACGCTCACGACCCTCTGGTTCCCTCCCCTGCTCGGTGGAGTGCTGGTCATCGCCCTCGTCGCCGCGCTCGCGCAGCGCAACCGCCGATTCCACGACTACGACGCAGAGAACCCCGAGCCCTGACGGGCCCGGGGTCCGGACGATGCTCCGTGGAGGTCAGTCCTGCTGCAGGGCACCCTGCAGGTCGAGGCTGATCGTGACGTCCTTGCCGACGAGAACTCCACCGGTCTCGAGTGCCGCGTTCCAGGTGAGACCGAAGTCCTCGCGGTTGATGACGGTCTTGGCAGAGGCGCCGGCCTTGTAGTTGCCGTAGGGGTCGGTGCCGAAGCCGCCGAAGTCGAGCTCGAAGCTGACCGGCTTGGTGACGCCGCGGATGGTGAGGTCGCCGTCGACGTACAGGTCGTCGCCCTTGACGTGCGCACCGGTGGAGACGAACTCCATGGTCGGGAAGTTCTCGGTGTCGAAGAAGTCCGCCGAGCGCAGGTGCGCGTCGCGACCCTCGTCGTTGGTGTCGATGGAGGTCACGTCGACCGTGGCCTCGACCTTGGCCTCCAGCGGGTTCTCCGGAGCGATCAGGGTCGCGCTCTTCACACCGAAGGTGCCGCGCACCTTCGAGATCATCATGTGGCGCACGCTGAAGGTGACCTCGCTGTGCGAAGGGTCCAGGACCCAGGTGCCGGGACGGTAGCCGGGGATGTCGATGCTGGTCATTGCTTCTCCTCTGGAGACTTCAGCCGCTGCTGCGGCAAGGGACAGGGGCCGCGTCGCCGCGACCACTGTGACAACTTACATTCATTCGCATGTATTCCCCTGAATGAAGAATCTTTTCCCGCACATGCCGCGAGGCGCCTCCCTCCCGGAGGAGAGAGACGCCTCGTGGAAGAGACCGATGTCAGCCGACGGCGACCAGATCGATGATGAAGATCAGCGTCTTGCCGGAGAGGAAGTGCCCGCCGCCGACCGGGCCGTAGGCGAGATGCGGCGGGATGATCAGCTCGCGGCGACCGCCGACCTTCATGCCGGGGATCCCGTCCTGCCACCCCTGGATCAGGCCGCGCAGCGGGAACTGGATCGTCTCGCCACGGCCCCACGAGGAGTCGAACTCCTCGCCGGAGTCGAACTCGACGCCGGCGTAGTGGACCGTGACGGTGTCGCCGGGCTTCGCCTCGGCGCCGTCGCCCTCGATGATGTCGCGGACGACGAGCTCCGCCGGAGCGGGAGTGCTGGGGGCTTCGAACTCAGGCTTTGTGCGTTCAGTCATGTCTCCATCAAACCCGAGGCCGACGGACCCGGTCAACGCACGCACACCTGCTCACAGCGAACACCTCATGCCCTCGCCGGCGAACCTCGGCAAGAAGCTCTTGACACTCATGCAGGGCCGGGTGCACCCTGATTACAGATCAACTCAGCGCCCGGGAGACTCGCAGGCATCGCCGCAGCACCGGGCGCTGAGTCTTGTCCTGGAGCGCTTCCCGGCCCCTCACTCGACGTATCCTGCGAGGAGCTCGGCGATCTCCACCGGTCGGCTCAGCATCGCGCAGTGTCCGCCGGGCAGCTCATCCGCGACCACTCCCAGGCGCGTCTCGGCGAGGTCGCGCAGGAATGCGGCAGGGAAGAAGCGATCGTCGGCGAACAGCACGAATCTCGTCGGCACGTCGGGCCACGCCGCCAGAGGCCACGGCCTCTCCATCGCCGCCTGCGACGGATGCGCCCGCTCCCGTCGGAGCGCCTCCTCTGCCAGCTCGTGCGGAACCCCGTTGTAGAAACTGACGAGGGGGTCGTCGTTCCCGGTCAACCCGCCGTCCCGCGCCGACTGGGCGGCAGACGCCGTGACGTATCCCGAGTTCGCCCACCACTGATCCGGGGACTCGCCCGGGGACGGGATCATCCCCGCCATCAGGACGAGGAGATCGGCGGAGAGGCGCTCGGCGACCAGCGGCGCGGTGAAGGCCCCGAAGGAATGACCGACGACCACCACCCCCGCCTGCGCACCCACCAGCTCCGCAACCGCCTCGGCGTAGTCGTCGAGAGTGAGCGTGTCGTCGTCGGCGGGAAGGTCGGGCGCGAACACCTCCTGCCCGCGCGCTCGCAGCTCGGCGGCGACCAGATGCCAGGACCATCCGACATCTCCGCCACCGTGGATCACGACGAAGGTGCTCATCCGCCACCGCCTTCCCTCCGAGAAGGGTACGCCGTCGCGTGTCGCGTCAGTACGCCAGAAGGGCCGCCCTGGTCGCCCTGGTGCGGATCAGGAGCGCGCGCTCGTCATCCACGGCCATGGGGTCGCGGCCGGTGATCGCCCGCTGACGGACAGCGGCGAGCTCGGTCGCCTCTTTGATGAAGGCGCGCATCAGCGGACGACGGTCCCCCCGCAGCTGCGACGCCCAGGCGAGTCCGACCTTGCGCCCGGCAGGGGTGGCGAGCATGGTGACCTCCTCGGGCGTGAACCATCCGGCCGCGGCGTAGTCCTCGAGGCGGGCACGGGTGAGTCGGGCCTCCTCACGACGCAACGCGACGATGCACAGGATGAATCCGATGAAGAGCGGCACCTGAAGGGTGAAGTAGAGACCGAAGAAGTCGGCAAACGTCGCCGAGCCGTTCCAGAGGGCGTGGAGCAGGATCGCCCCGACCACCCCCACCGCGCCAGCACCGAGCGCGGCCTTCGCCGAGCCGTGACGCCGAGCGACGAGGCCGATCGCGAAGCCGGTGATCGCGGTGAACATGGCATGAGCGAAGGGCGAGAAGAGCCCGCGCACCACGAACGTGACGGTCAGCTGCTCGCCGCCACCCTCGATGAGGCTCACCCCGAAGTACTGGATGTTCTCGGTGAAAGCGAAACCCGCCCCGACCAGCGCGCCGTACACGATGCCGTCGACAGGGCCGTCGAACGCTCGTCGGGCGAGCAGGAAGATGAGGAAGACGCCGAGCCCCTTCCAGAGCTCCTCGACGATAGGCGCCTGCACGACGGCGGTGAACTCCTCGGAGCGGATGTCGAGCAGGAGGGTCAGCGCGGTGTCGACGAGAAGGGTGAGCCCGACGGCCGCGACGGCGCCCCATGCGATGGCGAACGCCACCAGCCGCTTGGGCTCGGGCTCCCACCGATCGATCAGGCGCACGCCCAGGAACACGATGGTCAGAGGGATGAGCGCGAGCACCAGCCCCACGACGGAAGCGAACGATCCGAGCGCCCAGACGAAGTAGCCGACGAGGGCGATCAGGAGGAAGCCGAGCACCCCGAAGAGCCAGAGCGACACCGTGCGCCCTTTCCTCGTCGGAACGGGCAGCGCCGGGAGCGACTCCGCCGGCGACGGGGCGACGGGAGCCGGCGGCGTGTAGGGCGTCGGCTGCGCGAGGGACGATGCATACCCCGTGACGGAGGTGCGGGCCGCGGGCGCCGAGACCTGGCTCGCGTACGGCGCGGGCGCGAAGGCTCGCGGCGGTACCTGCTGCGGCGGTGTCGACGGCAACGGCGGTGCCGGCGGAGGCGCATACGGCGAGGGCTGCTGCGGCTGGGACGGTCCTCCGGAACTCATAGGCAAAGCTTATGGGCACAACGCCGGGCACCCGGATATGGCGACCCCCTCCACCCGGCGACCTGCACCCACCCGGTAGCGTAGAAGCATGCGGTTCGCTCACCTGCGCCGTCCCGACTCCCCTCTCGCGGTTCTCGCCGTCGTGGAGGGCTCGGACGCCGTCCTCGTCTCTGATCTCCTGACCGACCCTCCTGCCACGCTGCAGCAGCTGATCGAGAGAGGGGACGATGGTCTCGACGCACTGCGCCGCGCTCTGGCGGACACCACCGCGCCGCGGCATCCGCTCGCGGGATGGGCGTTCGCCTCGGCCGTGCTCGCTCCGCCCGCGGTCCTGGCCGTCGGTCTCAACTACGCCGCGCACTCGAGTGAGCTCGGTCTCAAGACCGATGCCGCCCCGACCGTCTTCACGCTCTGGCCGAACTCGCTCACCGGACACGACCAGACCACATCCTGGCCGCGCACGCTGAGTGAGGCCGTCGACTACGAGGCCGAGCTCGGCGTGCTCATCGGCTCGCCTGCGAAGGATGTCGCCGAGGCTGATGCGCTGTCGCACGTCTGGGGATACACGGTGGTCAACGACATCACCGCCAGGAACATCCAGTTCTCCGAGGCGCAGTGGTCACGCTGCAAGTCGTTCGACGGATTCACCCCGACCGGGCCGTTCGCGGTGACCGCGGATGAGATCGCCGACCCGCAGGACCTGCACATCTGGACCGTCGTCGACGGTCACACCGTGCAGGATGCGAGCACCGATCAGATGGTGCGCTCGGTGGCGAAGCTGATCGCGCACCTCTCGCAGTCGCTCACGCTGCTCCCCGGCACCCTCATCTCGACCGGCAGCCCCGGCGGTGCCGGCTACTCGCGCGACCCGCAGATCTTCCTTCGCGACCGGTCCACCGTCACGGTGGGCATCGACGGCATCGGCGAGCTCACCACCCACTGCCGCATCACCGACTGACTTCACGGATAGACGAAGGGGACGG
>NZ_ATAO01000067.1 GCF_000455825.1 Microbacterium maritypicum MF109 | reverse complement strand
CTACAGCCCGTCTGCGATCACCGCCGTCGGCGATCGCGTCGAGGGGCTGCAGTACGACCTGTACGGTCGACCGCTGTTCTACGATGTGACCGTCGGCTGAGCCGCCGGCTGAGCGGAGGGCACGGGTGGTGAGGGCTGCTCTCGTCCGTATCGCCGGCCTCGCCGCGTCCGTCGTGATCGTCCTCTGGGGCGCGGCGACCGTCGCCTTCCTCGCCTTCCGGGTGATCCCGGGGGATCCGGTATCGGTGATGCTGGGGCCCCAGGCGCAGGTGAGCGAGGCGGTCAAAGAAGGCATCAGAGCCGATCTCGGGCTCGATCGCCCGCCGTTCGAGCAGTACCTCGGCTTCATCGGTCAGCTCGCTCGGGGAGACCTGGGAGAGTCGTACCAGCTGCGGATGCCCGTGACCGAGGTGATCGGGCGT
>NZ_ATAO01000066.1 GCF_000455825.1 Microbacterium maritypicum MF109 | reverse complement strand
GTGATCGCAGACGGGCTGTAGAGCGGCACGATCGCCGTATACGTCGCGTTCCACTGCTGCAGCTGGGTGTAGAGCTCGTTGCGCTCGTCCTGGTCGCTGGTCGCGACGGCCTTCTCCAGCAATGCATCGATCTCGGGATCGCTCACCTGCGACGCGTTCTGGAACCCGTCGGTGTGCAGGTGGCTGCGCAGCAGATCGGGGTCGACGCCGGAGAAGCCCCAGTCCGTCAGATCGAACGTCTTCGGCTCGTACTGCTCGTTGTAGGCCCCGGGTTCGAGCACCTCGCGCTGGACCTCGAACCCGATCTCCTTGAGGTCGGACTGGATCGCGTTCGCGAGAGCGGCGCGGTCATCCGGAACGGGAGTCCAGGCGATCCATCGCACCGAGAGCCGCTTACCGTCCTTCATACGGATGCCGTCGGTGTCGCGTGCGGTCCATCCCGCCTCGTCGAGGAGCGCGTTCGCGGCGTCCTGGTCGAACGGCCAGCTGCCCTCGAGCGACGCGTCGTAGCCCGGGGTCGTCGAGCCGAGGATGCTCCATGCGCGCGGGAACTGGCCGAAGTAGATCTCCTCCACCGCCGCGTCGATGTCGACGCCGCGCGCGAAGGCCTGACGCACCTTCTCGTCCGCGAACACCCCGTAC
>NZ_ATAO01000065.1 GCF_000455825.1 Microbacterium maritypicum MF109 | reverse complement strand
ACGCCGCTGGTGTTCCTGACCGTGTCGTGTGCGCTCAACGTCGGCCTCGTCGTGTTGATGGTCGGGCCCCTCGAATGGGGAGTGGGGGGAGCTGCGCTCGCCACGGTCGTCGCTCAGGCCGTCTCGGTGGCACTGTGCCTGGAGTTCGTGCGTCGGCGGCTGCCGATGCTCCACCTGCGCCGAGCCGACTGGCGCATCACCCGTGACGACATCGCCGAGCACCTGCGACTCGGCCTGCCGATGGGGTTCCAGGCGTCGATCATCGCGATCGGCACGCTCACGGTGCAGGTCGCGTTGAACACCCTCGGCGCCGACGCGGTCGCGGCC
>NZ_ATAO01000064.1 GCF_000455825.1 Microbacterium maritypicum MF109 | reverse complement strand
GGAAGCTGATCTGCGTGAAGATCGTCGCCTCGGCCATCAGCTCGGGCGGCGTCTGCAGCAGCGACAGGATCGGGCCGGCGAGGAGGGGCGCCCCCACGGTCAGGATGACGCTCGTGATGGCGCTGAGCAGTACGCCGGTCGCGACCGATCGGCGTACGGCCGCGTCGTTCCTCGCGCCGAATGCCTGGGCGATCGGGATCGCGAAACCGCTCGTCAGCCCCCAGGCGAACCCGAGCAGCAGGAACAGCAGGCTTCCGGTCGCTCCGACGGCGGCGAGCGAGGTGACGCCGAGATGACGGCCGACGACGATGGCGTCGGCGAACTGGTAGAGCTGCTGCACCACGTTGCCGAGCAGGAGCGGGATGGAGAAGGCAAGGATGACGCGCCACGGACGGCCCGTGGTGAGGGAGGTGGCCATGAAGGAGCGGCTCGCAGAACTGAGGGGATGATCGGGGGTGCCACCAGCTTATCGAATCGATTCGGCAGGCCGGAAGACCGGTACTCGATTCTGGACTCGGCCCCTCCTCCAGGTACCGTCGGACGG
>NZ_ATAO01000063.1 GCF_000455825.1 Microbacterium maritypicum MF109 | reverse complement strand
GGGGTGTCGATCACGCTCGTGCCGTGGCTGCTCGACTCGTCGGAGCTCATCTACGGCCGCCGCTCCCGTCCGCTGCCCGGTCAGGAACGTGCCGGTCGTCCGGTCGTGGTGGCCGGCCGTCGCGCCCACCGCCCCGCCGGCCCGCCGCAGGACGGCGCCCCCGAAGCCTGAGGTCGGCCTTCCGGTCGCAGTTGCTGCCG
>NZ_ATAO01000062.1 GCF_000455825.1 Microbacterium maritypicum MF109 | reverse complement strand
CTCGTGGCTGCCCTTCAGGCCGATCCGTTCGGAGTGAATGGACTCGCGGGACCGTGGTGACGGCGGGTATCGGGGTCGACCCAGTTGCCCGACCCGGTCATCCGGTGCCAGCGCTTGTGGAACGCGAGATCGGTACCTTCGGCTTCGACGACAGCAGCACCGCACAAATCGCAGATACGAAGCATGATGATGTCACCGTCGGCGGTCGTGATCGAGAATGACTCCGCCGGGAATACGACGCCCATCGTGCTCTCCTCTCGCGCCCGCACC
>NZ_ATAO01000061.1 GCF_000455825.1 Microbacterium maritypicum MF109 | reverse complement strand
ACCAGGTGGTCGGCCCAGTCCTTCTGCAGCTGGGCCGCATCGTCGGAGGCCACGGCCACGTGCACCGCCAGCGTCTTGCCGTGCTTGGCCGCGATCGCGTAGTCGATGGCCTTCACGACGGGCTTCTGCAGTCGGTTGACGAGCACGATGGCGAGGTCGCCGGTCGCACCGAACTTCGTGGTGTCGTCGATCGCGATCTCATGCTCGACGTCGCGGTAGTACCGCTTCACCCCCA
>NZ_ATAO01000060.1 GCF_000455825.1 Microbacterium maritypicum MF109 | reverse complement strand
GGCCGGGACTCAGTCCTGGAAGGGACGGACGACGATCTCGCCGGTCGCGGTCTGGAAGACCTCCCAGCCCGCGTCGAGCTCCGCGATCGCGCGCCCCTCCAGCCACGTGAGCGTCCAGTGGCCCGTGAGGCCCCGGGACTCGACCTCGGCGATCGCCGGCCGGAGGGATGCCGGGACGGAGGCCGGAGCCTCGGACCCGGCCGCCCAGCGCGTGCCCAGCTGCATCAGGAGGCCTCGACCGGGGCGAGCTCGATCGCGGTGACCGCGAACGCCTCGGCCTCGGTGAACTCGAGCTCGGCGATGCGGCCGACGGCGCGGAGGTCATCGGCTGCGGCACGGAGGGCATCGAGCTTCGCTGCGGGGGCGGCGATCGCCGCACGTGAGACCGGAGTCTTCTGCGAGGCCTTCGCCTCGGTCTTCGCGCGACGGATGCCGATCAGCGCCTCGCTGGCCGCGGCGAGCACGGCCGGGTCACCGTCGATACCGAGAGGCGTCGGCCACGCGGCGGTGTGCACGGACCCTTCCTC
>NZ_ATAO01000059.1 GCF_000455825.1 Microbacterium maritypicum MF109 | reverse complement strand
CGTCGACCGTGCGGAGCAGGGGCCGCCGGGAGGCGTGCGTGACGAGCCACGGCAGCATCCCGTACGTCAGAAGCGCCCAGAGCAGCGCTTCCAGGGCGAGGGCGACGGGGAGGATCCCCTCGGCCCCGAGCGACGCACCCAAGGTGGCGGTGACCCCGGTCGCCGCCACGATCGTGAAGAACCCGAATGCGCGGCCCGGGTCACCGGCGTCACGGAGCACGGCGGCCGGCGCCAGGAGCACGCGCGCGATGGTGGCGATCAGCAGGAGCGCATACCCGCCGACGGTGAGCACGAACGCCACGGCCCCGATCGGGGACAGTCCGATCGCGACGAAAGAGGTGCCGACGATGCCGGTCGCCATCACGAAGGAGAATCCCGCGGGCGGGAGCCGTTCGATCATCGTGCGCACGGACATCACTCAGATCGACCGCCGGTACTCCTGCGGCACTCGGGCGAGGGTCCCCTGCTCCGCGCCCGTCTT
>NZ_ATAO01000058.1 GCF_000455825.1 Microbacterium maritypicum MF109 | reverse complement strand
GGTGGTTCCTCCTCGTCGTCGCCACCCAGTCGCTGTCGGTCCTGACGAGCGCGACCGCCGGAGGGCACCCCCTGCTGGGCCTTGCGGCGTTCGCGCTCTGGTGCCTGGGGATCGTTCTCTATCTGCTTCTCATGGCGGCGGTGACGGTGCGGCTGCTCGGCCAGGAGATCGGTGCGATCGACGTCGCGCCGACCGCATGGGTGCTGACGGGATCGACCGCGATCTCCACGCTGGCCGCCGCGCGTCTGCTGACGGCGGACCCCGCCGCCCTCCCCGGCACGGAGGGAGCGGTCACCGTCGTGGCGATGGTGCTCTGGTCGTTCGGAACGTTCCTCATCCCGTTCCTCGTGGGGCTCGGCATCCGCGATCTCCGCACGCGTCCGGGCGCGCGTCGGTTCACCGTGGGGTGGTGGAGCATCGTCTTCCCGATCGGCATGTACGCGACCGCGACCATCGCCCTCGGCAGGGCCGCAGGCGTCGGGGAGCTGGTCGCCGTCGGCACGCTCGCGGTGTGGTGCGGTGCTGTCGCCTGGG
>NZ_ATAO01000057.1 GCF_000455825.1 Microbacterium maritypicum MF109 | reverse complement strand
GAACCAAGAACCTGCCGGTTAACAGCCGGCTGCTCTGCCAATTGAGCTACCGAGGAATGTGCACCGCTGAGCGGGCAACTCGACAAGCTTAGCAAACTCCCGGACCTGTTCACGACACCGGGGCGCCGTTCGCGGATGCCGGGCGTGTCGGGGTCAGTGGCGCGAATCCGACTCCGCGTTCGGCACCCACAGCAGGTCCTTGCCCACGCCGCGCGCGACGACATGTCCGTTGCGGAGCATGAGCGTCTCGGCATTCAGCTCGCGGATGAAGTCGGCGTCATTGGTGACGAGGAGAGCGGCCATCGACTGCTCCTTGCGACGACGGGTGATCGCATCGAACACGACCGGCCGCACCTCGAGGTCGAGATTCGCGAGCACCTCGTCGGCGATGAGCACCTTCGGCTCCAGGACGAACGACCGCGCGATCGCCACGCGCTGACGCATGCCGGCACTGAGCTCGTAGGGGAACTTCGCGGCTGTTCCGAGGGGAAGGTGCAGCTCGTCGAGCAGAGTGGCGACGCGGATCGAGAGTGCCTTCGTGTTCACCCGCCGCTCGCGCATGAGGATGGGCTCCGCGATCACCTCGTTCACGGTGAGTCGCGGCGGCAGATCGGCGCCGGCGCCCTGCGGTACGAATCCGGTGCGATAGGTGAGGATCCGATGCTTGCGACCCGGCCGACGCACGTCCACCCCGCACACCTCGGCGCGCCCGCCGACGACCTTGACCGAGGGATCGGTGGAACCGGCGAGAGCGGCGACCAGCGTCGATTTACCCGAACCCGTGGGGCCCGCGACGCAGATGAGTCCGCCCGGCACAAGGGAGAAGGTGACGCCGTCGACGGCCCGAGTCGGGATCCCGTGTCCGATGCGGTCGATCACCAGATCGGAGCAATCGATCGCGTTCGTGGATACGGGCCTGCGGGACATGACTCCATCCTGCCCTCTGGGCGATGCCGGTACGCGTTACGACTCGGCGAAGCGCTGACGCTCTGCGTCGATGTCGCGCAGACGCATCCGCAGCGCGCGACCACCGTCGGAATCGGCGGGCACACGCTGCACCGCACCGAGGAGCTCCTGCTTCTCGTGCTCGAGCTGGCGGAGCACGAGCCTGCGGGCGAGGTCGGCCACGGTGGCGACAGCCCGCTCTTCCGTCCGCTCCGGGAATGGAGTCATCAGCAGCTCCCCCGCGAGCGAGCGGTAGGGCTCGCGGACGCCGTTCACGGCCTCGGTCACCCAGCCGGCCCTGCTGCGGTCGGGAGCCGCGGCGACGGCCTCGCGCACGGCATCCAGTGCCGGGGTGCGGAACGGCGCCTCCAGAGCCCTGTTGAGGAGGGCCTGATCGACCTGATGCCCGTACTGCAGGGCTCCCATCAGCGCATCGCGTTCGACCGCGACGTCGGGGCTGCGAGGCAGGGTCGCGAGAGTGACCGGAGCGACGAGGGGAGCGCCGGTCACCGAGTCGATCTGCGGAGCCTCCCGACGCACCTGATGCGGTGCAGGTCCCCCACGAGCCGCGCGTTCGACTTCACTGCGCACCTCGGTGGGATCCATCCCGAGCCGACGCGCCAGCACACGCTCGTATCCCGGCCGGAGGAGCTGGTCACGGATCTCGGCCACGATCGGAGCCGCGGCCCGCAGAGCCCCGACCCGACCCTCGACCGTCGAGAGGTCGAAGCCACTCAGCTTGCGGTCGATCGCGAACTCGAACATCGGCTGCTTCGCGTCCATCAGTCCGCGAACCGCGGCGTCTCCGCGTTGAAGACGCAGATCGCACGGGTCGAGGCCGTCGGGCGCGACGGCGACGAAGGTCTGCGCGTTGAAACGGTCGTCCTCCGTGAAGGCACGCAGCGCGGCCTTCTGCCCCGCCTCGTCACCGTCGAACGTGAAGACGACCTCACCGGATGCGTTGTCGTCACCCATCACCCGGCGCAGCACCTTGATGTGATCGGTGCCGAAGGCCGTGCCACATGTCGCGATCGCCGTCGTGAGACCGGCGAGGTGACAGGCCATCACGTCGGTGTATCCCTCGACCACGACCACACGGCGAGGGTCGCCGCGAGCGATGTCGCGCTTGGCGAGGTCGAGCCCGTACAGCACCTGCGCCTTCTTGTAGATGGGCGTCTCCGGGGTGTTCAGGTACTTGGGTCCCTGGTCGTCGTCGAAGAGCTTGCGCGCGCCGAATCCGATGGTCTGCCCCGAGACATCCCGGATCGGCCACACCAGACGCCCGCGGAAGCGGTCGTAGACCCCGCGCTGCCCCGTGGAGACGAGACCCGCATTGCTCAGCTCCTCGCGGGTGAACCCCTGTGCGGTCAGCGCCTTGAGCATCCCGTCCCAGCCGCGCGGAGCGAAGCCGACTCCGAAATGCGCCGCAGCTCCGGCGTCGAATCCTCTCTCACCGAGAAAGCGCCGTCCTGCCTCCGCATCGGGGGTGAGCAGCTGCGCACGGAAGAACTCCGCCGCCGCGGTGTTCGCCGCGTACAGCCGGCTGCGGCCGCTCGTCTCGGGGGCTGCTCCCCCGTCTTCATAGTGCAGTGTGTACCCGATACGCCCGGCGAGACGCTCGACTGCTTCCGTGAAGCTGACGTGATCCATCTCCCGCAGGAAGGAGTAGACGTCCCCCGACTCCCCGCATCCGAAGCAGTGGTAGTACCCCACCTGCTGGCGCACATGGAAGCTCGGGCTCTTCTCATCGTGGAAAGGACACAGCCCCTTGAGCGACCCGACACCGGCCGACTTGAGAGCGACACGCTCCCCGATGATGTCGGCGATGTTCGTGCGCGCCTTCACCTCATCGACATCGGCCTGCCGGATCCGGGGCATCAGTGCGCCCTTTCGGCGACGGGCAGCCGCTCGGCGTGCGCCTGGGCGCCAGGGCGGGCGTGACGGGGAGTCCAGATCCCGACCTCGGCCGGATCGATCTCGCCGACGAGGCGGTTGTGCCAGTCGATCGCGCTCTGGTCGGTGAGGCTCGCGATCTGGTCCACCACGACTCTGGCGCGTTCGGCGTCGTTCTCCGCCGCGACGAAGTCCGCGGCGAACGCAGGCTCGAGCACATCGGACCCGGCGGACCACAGCGCGTCGGTCGACCAGAGGGCGTCGGCGAGTCTCTTCAGCACACGCCGCTGCTCCTTGTAGACGCCCTTGCGGGCTTCGATCGTGACGATCGCCTGCCCCATGATGCCCTTGAGCACGGCGATCTCGACCTCGATCACTCGCGGGACGACGACATGGGCGTTGTAGCGGACGAGTGCTGTCGTGCCGTAGGCCTCCGTGGTCGCGGAGACCGAGGCTCGGGCGAAGCGTCCGATCAGATCGCTCGTGAGGTTCTTGAGACGGGCCAGTGCCTGGCGGGAGCGGTCGAACGACGAGAGCCACATCGGCTGCGACGCGAGGCGGTAGAGCGCATCGGCGAGTTCATCGCGAGTGAAGTCGTATCCCACCCACTGCTGGATCCGTCCGACGAGAGCGTCGTGCTGACGGGGGTCGGCGAGCTGAGCGACGTCGACATAGCCGTTCACGATGGCGTCCTCGAAGTCGTGGACCGAGTACGCGATATCGTCGGAGAGATCCATGATCTCGGCTTCGATGCAGCGCAGACGCCCCGGCGCCCCTTCGCGCATCCAGCGGAAGACCGCCTCGTCCTCGGGGTACACCCCGAACTTCAGCCGACCACCCGGGTCCGGCACCGGACTGTCGACCGTCCACGGGTACTTGCAAGTGGCGTCGAGGCTCGCACGGGTCAGATTCAACCCCACGGAACGGTCGGCGTCGTCGAGGACCTTCGCCTCCAGCCGCGAGAGGATGCGCAGGGACTGGGCGTTCCCCTCGAAGCCCCCGATGGGCTCTGCCCACTCGTTGAGAGCTCGTTCGCCGTTGTGACCGAAGGGAGGATGCCCCAGGTCGTGGCTCAGGCACGCCGTGTCGACGACATCCGCCGAGACGCCGAGGGCGACAGCGAGCTCGCGCCCGACCTGAGCCACCTCGAGGGAATGCGTCAGCCGGTTGCGGGCGAAATCCGCGGTGCTGGCGGGACTGAGCACCTGCGTCTTCGCGGCGAGTCGGCGCAGCGCGGCGGAGTGCAGAACACGGGCACGATCGCGAGCGAAATCGTTGCGCTCGGAACGATGGGTTTCGGCGAAGAAGCGTTCGGCGTCTCGCGCGTCGTAGCCGTCGGCGCGCAGGCCTGCCTTGGGGTCAACCGCCACTGTTCTCGATCTCCGCTCCACGCATCATCTCCGAGGTGTCGGATGCGATCTCCCGCGACTCCAACCACTTCTCCGGCAGGGCGGTGCGCTTCGGGTGTCCCGCTCGACCGCGCTGCCCCTCGGCGTCCGCACCGGGATAGGGCGCCGTGTGATCGAGCCGGCCGAGGAGGTCGTCGATCTCGGCGAGGCTGGATGCCGTGGCGAGTCCGGTGCGGATGTCGCCCCCGACCGGGTAGCCCTTGAAGTACCAGGACACGTGCTTGCGGATATCCCGGCACCCGCGGTCCTCATCCTCGAAGAACTCGACCAGCAGCTCGGCGTGGCGACGGAAGGCGTTCGCGACGAAGCCGAGTGTCGCATCGACGGTCTTCCCCTCCCCACCGAAGGCCGTGGCCAGCTCGCCGAACAGCCACGGGCGTCCGAGGCAGCCACGCCCGACCACGACACCGTCGCAGTCGGTCTGCGCCATCATGCGCACGGCGTCGTCGGCCGACCAGATGTCGCCGTTGCCGAGCACCGGGATGCTCGTGACCGCCTGCTTCAGCTCGCCGATCGCGTTCCAGTCCGCGAACCCCGAGTAGAACTCGCCAGCGGTCCTGGCGTGCAGCGCGACCGCGGCCGCCCCTGCATCTTCAGCCGCTCGCCCGGCATCGAGGAAGGTGAGGTGGTCTTTATCGATGCCCTTGCGCATCTTCACCGTGAGCGGGATGTCGCCTGCGGCTTTCACCGCCTGGTCGACGATATCGGCGAACAGCTTCGACTTCCACGGCAGCGCCGCGCCCCCGCCGCGGCGCGTGACCTTCGGCACCGGGCACCCGAAGTTGAGGTCGATGTGGTCGGCGTGGTCCTCGGCGACGATGATGCGGACGGCCTCGGCGATGGTCTTCGGGTCGACGCCGTACAGCTGGATGGACCGCGGCGTCTCCGACTCGTGGTGGCGGATCAGTCGCATGGTGGTCTCGTTGCGCTCGACGAGAGCGCGCGAGGTGATCATCTCGCTGACGTACAGCCCGGCGCCGTACTCACGACACAGTCGCCGGAAGGCGGTGTTGGTGATCCCCGCCATGGGTGCGAGGACGACCGGCACGTCGAGATCGATCGGACCGATGCGAAGGGGGCGGGCAGGTGCGGTGGCGAGAGTCATGTCCCCTCTATTCTCCCAGACGCGGAGCCCACGGGGATGCGGCGATCTAAGCTGTGAATATGACCGAATCCGCGCTCCGCACGATCCCGTTCACCGACGCGAAGGGCGAGGAGAAGACGCTCGACGATCTCGGTGCCGACGTGGTGCTGGTCGTGAACGTCGCCTCCAAGTGCGGCCTGACGCCGCAGTACGAGCAGCTCGAGGAGCTGCAGCGTCTGTACGGCGACCGCGGGTTCACGGTCGTCGGCTTCCCGTGCAACCAGTTCTTCGGCCAGGAGCCCGGCTCGGTGGACGACATCCTCGAGTTCTGCTCGACGACGTACGGCGTCACGTTCCCGGTCAACGACAAGGTCAAGGTGAACGGCAAGAACGCCGCGGAGCTCTACAAGGCACTCAAGGAGACCCCGGACGCCGGCGGAAAAGCCGGACGGGTCGAGTGGAACTTCGAGAAGTTCCTCGTGCTGCCGGATGGGGACGTCCTGCGCTTCCGCCCGAAGCAGAAGCCGGACGCCCCCGAGATCGTCAGCGCCATCGAAGCCGCGCTGACCCGCTAGATCGAGCCGAGCGTCGGACCGGCGCCGAACGGTCAGACGGCTGCCGTCTCCGTCTCGGCTTCTCCGCGCTTCGACCAGAGGTCGCGGAGGACGTTCTCGAACGCCGCCGGTGGCTGCGCCCCGCTGATGCCGTACTGGCCGTCGACGACGAAGAACGGCACACCCTGGATGCCGTACGCGCGGGCCTGGGCCTGATCCTGACGAACCGCCGGCAGGTACTGCTCGCTCTCGAGCGCCGCGCGAGCGCGATCTGCGTCAAGGCCGACCTCGGTCGCGAGCTCGACCAGGTCGTCGATACGGCCGACGTGCTTGCCTTCGGTGAAGTAGGCGGACATGAGCCGCTCCTCCAGCTCGTGCTGCAGGCCCTCGGCCTTCGCGAAGTGCAGCAGCTCATGAGCCTTGACCGTGTTGGTGTGCTGCAGCAGGTCGAAGCGGTACTCGAGTCCCGCGTTCGCGGCGACACCGGTCACATTCGACAGCATCTGCTCGACCTGCTCGCGCGGCATTCCCTTGTGCCCGGCGAGGAAGTCGATCTCGTCGCCGTCGAAGTCGACGGGGGTGTCGGGCGAGAGCTCGAAGGAGTGGAAGGTGATGTTGACCTGCGGTGCGTCCTCGTCGGCGGCGACCGCTTCGAGACCCTTCTCGAGGTTGCGCTTGCCGATGTAGCACCAGGGGCAGGCGATGTCGGACCAGATGTCGATGGAGATGGGTTCAGTCACACTCTCATGCAACCGCATGCGCCTATGAGCTATTCCGAGGCAGCCACAGCTCGCGGGTAGGCTTCTCGGATGCTCTCCGCCGACGACCCGCTGCCGCTCCGGCCGGAGCGGGTTCTGGTGGCGGGCGTCTCCGGCTCGGGGAAGACGACCCTGTCGCGGCGTATCGGCACGATGTGGAGCCTGCGCCACGTCGAGATCGACGGTCTGTTCCACGGACCGAACTGGACTCCTCGCCCCGAGTTCCTCGACGACGTGCGCGCCTTCGCGTCCGACGACCGTTGGGTCACCGAGTGGCAGTACACGAGCAAGGGCACGGATGCGATCCTCACGCCGCGCGCGCAGCTCGCCGTCTGGCTGGACTATCCCCACCGCGTCGTGCGCGCCCGTCTGATCCGGCGCACGCTCGCCCGCGGCATCCTGCGACTCGAGCTCTGGAACGGGAACCGCGAGAAGGGACCGTGGAACCTGCTGAACCGCGATCCCGAGGAGAACATCCTCGCGTGGCAGACGGCGACGCTCCACAAATGGAGCGAGCGGTTTCCGGCCCTGCAGGAACACTTCCCCCACCTCGTCGTCGTGAGGCTGCGCCATCCGCGGGAAGCCGAGAGGTGGCTCCGGGCTCAGGCCGAGGCCTCCGGCGTGTCGATCGCGCCGCCGAAACGACGATCGCGCGACAGGTAGATACCGATGGCGCGCCACAGCTCCTCACGCGAGAAATCGGGCCAGAGGGTGTCGAGGAACACCATCTCGGCGTAGGCCGACTCCCACAACAGGAAGTTCGAGGTGCGTTGCTCCCCCGAGCTGCGCAGGAACAGGTCGACGTCCGGCATGTCGGGCACATACAGGTTCCGGCGGATCATCTTCTCGGTGATCGCCTTCGGTTTCACCCGCCCGGCGGCGACGTCCTCGGCGATCGCCCGCATCGCATCGACGAGCTCCACCCTGCCGCCGTAGTTCACACACATAGTGAGGGTGAGCACGTCGTTGCCACGGGTGAGCTGCTCGGCGTGCTGGAGCTCCTTGATGACGCTTCCCCACAGACGCGGCTTGCGTCCGGCCCAGCGGATCCGCACGCCCCATTCGTTGAGCTGATCACGGCGTCGGTGCAGCACGTCGCGGTTGTACCCCATCAGGAAGCGGACCTCCTCGGGAGAGCGCGCCCAGTTCTCGGTCGAGAACGCGTACACGGAGAGATGCTTCACCCCGGCCTGGATCGCGCCGGCGACCACATCGAGAAGCACCTCCTCCCCTGCCTTGTGACCTTCGATCCGGTTGAGGCCCCGGCGGTTGGCCCAGCGGCCGTTGCCATCCATGACGATCGCCACGTGCTCCGGCACGGCCCGGAACGCAGGGGGATGCACGCCGGTCCAGTCCAGCGGGCGATAGGCCACGGCGTCCTTGTGCGTATACGGCTTCGGGCTCACCGTTCTCCTTCCGAAGGGATGTCGGACACGTGGGCGAGGGAGCGGATCCCGCGTTCCAGATGCCATTGAGCGTAGGCGGAGACCAGGCCGGACGCGGCGGCCGTGTCGGCGGGCGAAGACCCGTCGATGACGTCCCACTCGCCGGCGATCAGCGCCCGGAGCAGCGCCAGGGTCTTCTCGGCGACGCGGGGGCTCCCGGCAGGGGCGCAGTTCTGGCAGACCAGTCCGCCCAGCTGCGCGACGAACCGGGAGTGCGGACCCGGAGTGCCGCAGCGCGCGCATTCGTCGAGGGAGGGCGCCCATCCGGAGAGGGACATCACCCGCAGCAGATACGAGTCGAGGATGCTGCGGGCGACATGCTCTCCGCGGGACAGCGCACGCAGCCCGCCGACGAGGAGCAGGTACTGGTCGGGCGTCGCCTCCGAGTCGCTCAGGCGATCGGCCGTCTCGACCATCGCGTTGGCCGCCGTGAACCGGTCGTAGTGCGCGGCGATGTCCGTTCCGTAGGAACCGAGCGACTCGGCCTGCTGCACGATGTCGAGCGAGCGGCCTTGATACAGCTGCACGTCGGCGACCATGAACGGCTCGAGTCTGGCCCCGAACTTCGACGAGGTCCGGCGCACGCCCTTCGCGACCGCGCGAACCTTGCCATGACGCCGCGAGAGCATGATGACGATGCGATCCGCCTCACCGAGCTTGTGGGTGCGCAGGATCACCGCTTCGTCTCGATAGGTGGGCACCCTCCGATTATCCTCCGTGCGCGAGAATGGAGGCGTGACCGAACCGCTCTTCACCATTCCGCTGTGGGCGGACCTCCTCGGCGTCGGCCTCGGTGGAGTCCAGGGCGCGATGTTCGCATCGGGGTTCCAGGGGCAGCGTCGACTCGACTGGCTCGGCGTCTCGATCATCGGCATCATGATCGGGATGGGTGGCGGTCTCATCCGCGACATCCTGCTGGGGCAGACGCCCGCCACCCTGCAGAATCAGTGGTATCTGGTCACCGCCGGCGGGGCGGCCCTGCTCGGCATGCTGCTCGCGGGCCTCTTCACCCGACTGAACACCGTGATCGTGGTCCTCGATGCCGTGGTGATCGGCATGTTCGGCGCCTTCGGGACGAGCAAGGCCCTCGCATTCGGGATCCCCGAAGTCCCGGCGGTCTTCATCGGCGTCTGCGCCGCGGTCGGTGGCAGCGTGCTCCGCGACATGCTCATGGGGCTTCCGACCGCGATCATGCACGTCGGTTCGCTCTACGCGGTCGCCGCGGGGGCAGGATGCACCTTCATCGTGATCGCCGTCGCCCTCGGGATGCCGATCACTCTCGCGGCGGTCATCGGCATCGCCGTCACAGCCGTCATCCGGGTCCTCGCCGTCACGTTCGACGTCTCCCTGCCCGAGCAGCGGCGCATCTACCGCCGCAAGGTGGCCGCAGAGACCGGCGCGATCGCGATCGTCAAGCCCAGCGCCGACCTCTGAGAACCAGCACGACACGCTCTCAGCGCGACGAGGAATCCGAGACGATGCCGGCGAGCCCGTCGATCACCCGTGCCACACCGAAGTCCCATGCGACGTCGGCGTCGTAGGGGCCGTCCATCGCTTCGCCGGCTGCTTGACCGACCGCCTGAGCAAGGGGGAAGTCCGCCCCGAGATATCCCGTCACGCGCGGCGCGGCGTCGGCCCAGAACGGCCCGA
Source organism: Microbacterium maritypicum MF109 (assembly GCF_000455825.1). Classification (GTDB taxonomy): domain Bacteria; phylum Actinomycetota; class Actinomycetes; order Actinomycetales; family Microbacteriaceae; genus Microbacterium; species Microbacterium maritypicum_A. Next base: position 70,531 of record NZ_ATAO01000057.1, on the reverse strand, counting down.
AGCGCTCCCGCTCTGCACTCCCGCGCATTCTCGCCGCCGTCGCCCTCACGAAGTCGAGGACGAAGGACAACGCCGCGTCACGCTCGACAGCAGACAGTCCGGCGTCGTCGAATGCCCGCAACTCGCGGTCGTACTTCGCTATCGTTGCCGGACCCACGACGACTCGAGCATCATCGACGTCCAGCAACCACGCATGGGCGCGGAACAGGGCGAGATTCTCATCGGCCACGCGACGCACGCGGGCTCGCCACCCCGCTCCGTCCGCCGGCGACGTCGCCATCCTCGCGTGCGCCTCGTCGACCATCAGGACGAGCAGGTCCGCCCGACTGTTGACGTGCGTGTAGACGGACATCGCCGTGAGGTCGAGCGACTGCGCCAGCGCACGGATCGTCATCGCCTCGGCCCCACCGGCGTCCGCGAGTTCGATCGCCCCGGACACCACGGCGTCGACGGATACGCGAGAACGCGGCCCGCGACGGCCGTCCGCTCGCTCGGACGCGTCCTTGCGCCAGAGCAGGTCCACGAGATTCTTGGCCATTACGGAATACCCTCCCGCGTCGACGACTTAACTCTGTACGTTGTACGTAGTTTATGACAGGAGAACTGTGAACATCACTCAGACCGCCATCTCGCTCAACGTTCCCGACGTCGCCGCCTCGGCGTCCTTCGCCAAGACCCACTTCGGCTTCGAGGAGGCGATGTCCGCCGAGGGCTTCGTCTCCCTGCAGCACCCGGACTCTCCACCGAGCATCATCTTCCTCGAGACCGGGCTGAGCACGTTCCGCCCGCAGGAGATCGCCGGCTCCGCAGGGGAAGGCACCCTGGTCGTTTTCGTCGTCGACGACATCGACCGGGAATTCGCGCGCATCTCCGACGCCGGAGCGCGGGTCATCACTCCCCCGGAGACCGAGCCCTGGGGTGAGCGCTACTGCCAGTTCGCCGATCCGAACGGGCTCGTCTGGCAGCTGGTGCAATGGGTCGCATAGTCCCCTGACCAGAGGTGCACACACAGACGACGGTGGCCGGGGTCCTCGGGGGATTCCGGCCGCCGTCGTCGAGACGCGTCGATCAGACCGCCGCGAGCTCCTGCTGACGCGTGCGGATCGAACGGTTCACACCCGACACGATCGCCTTGAGGGACGCGGTCGAGATGTCGCCGTCGATGCCGACGCCCCACAGACGCTGATCGCCGACCTGCAGCTCGACGTAGGCTGCCGCCTGCGCGTCGCCACCGGCGCTGAGCGCATGCTCGACGTAGTCGTACACCGTGATGTCGAAGCCCTGCCCACGCAGCACCTCGACGAAAGCGGCGACAGGCCCGTTGCCGTTGCCGGTGACGGACACCTGCTGATCGTCGTCGCGCAGGACCACGTCGAGGGCGACGTCGCCGGACATGTCACTGCGGGTCTGCGTGGCGAGGAGCTCGAAGCGTCCCCACTTCGCCGCCGTGTCGACCGCCGGAAGGTACTCGTCGTTGAAGATCGACCAGATCTGCTCGCTCGTGACCTCTCCACCTTCGGCATCCGTCTTCGCCTGCACGACGCCCGAGAACTCGATCTGGAGCTTGCGGGGCAGATCGATCGCGTGGTCGGCCTTCAGCAGGTAGGCGACACCGCCCTTGCCGGACTGCGAATTCACGCGGATGACGGCCTCGTAGGAGCGACCGAGGTCCTTCGGGTCGACGGGCAGGTACGGTACGGCCCACTCGATGTCGTCGACCGTCACACCCTCGGCCTCGGCACGCACGGCCATGGCTTCGAAGCCCTTCTTGATCGCGTCCTGATGCGATCCGCTGAAAGCGGTGAAGACGAGGTCGCCCGCCCACGGGCTGCGCTCCGGCACCGGCAGCTGGTTGCAGTACTCGACCGTGCGCTTGACCTGGTCGATGTCGCTGAAGTCGATCTGCGGGTCGATACCCTGCGTGAAGAGGTTGATGCCCAGCGCGACGATATCGACGTTGCCCGTGCGCTCGCCGTTGCCGAACAGGCATCCCTCGATGCGATCGGCGCCGGCCATGTAGCCGAGCTCAGCCGCTGCGATCGCGGTACCGCGGTCGTTGTGCGGGTGCAGCGACAGGATCACGTTCTCGCGGTGCGCGAGGTGACGGCTCATCCACTCGATCGAATCGGCGTAGACATTGGGCGAGGCCATCTCGACCGTGGCGGGCAGGTTGATGATCACCTTGCGGTCGGGAGTGGGCTCGAAGACCTCGATCACCTGGTTGCAGATGTCGACGGCGAACTCGAGCTCGGTGCCGGTGTAGCTCTCGGGCGAGTACTCGTAGTAGACCTTCGTGTCGGGGATGGTCTTCTCGAACTTCCGGCACAGACGCGCCCCCTCGAGCGCGATGTCGATGATGCCCTGTTTGTCGGTGCGGAAGACGACCTCGCGCTGCAGCACGCTCGTCGAGTTGTACAGGTGAACGATGGCCTGCTTGGCGCCGGCGATCGACTCATAGGTGCGCGCGATGAGGTGCTCACGCGCCTGCGTCAGCACCTGGATGGTGACGTCGTCCGGGATCAGGTCCTCTTCGATGAGCTGACGGACGAAATCGAAGTCGGTCTGGCTCGCCGAGGGGAAGCCGACCTCGATCTCCTTGTACCCCATGCTGACGAGCAGCTCGAACATCACGCGCTTGCGCTCGGGCGACATCGGGTCGATCAGGGCCTGGTTGCCGTCACGGAGGTCGACCGCGCACCAACGGGGCGCCTTGGTGATGCGGGCGTCGGGCCAGGTGCGGTCAGGCAGGTGGACGTTGATCTGCTCGTGGAACGGCCGGTACTTGTGGATCGGCATAGCGGACGGGCGCTGAGTGTTCTGCATGATGGGGCTTCTTCTCTTCGTCAAGATGAACGGGCCAACACAAGCGCCGCGACGAGGAAGGCCCTAGCTTTAGGACTCGTCGCGGCAGCTAAGAAGAAGCAGACCGCCGAAAGGCATGAGGTCATGCTAGCAGGGATGCGATCGCGGTACCGACGTGTCTGAGACGATCCGGATCTCACCGACACTCGTCGGTATGAGCACATCGCAGCGTCGCCTGTCCATCGCCGCCGCCTCAGGCGTCGGCCTCCTGTTCCTGAGCGCATGCACGACGGGCCCCGGCACCTCGCCGGCTCCGACAAGCACGACGGCGTCGTCCGAGCAGCGCATCGAGGACGCCCGGCCCGATCTCCCCGAAGGGCGCGTGATCGGGGTGGGTACGGTGCTGGACGTGGGTGGCGACGTGCAGCTGTGCATGGGAGCGATCATGGAGTCGTCTCCTCCGCAATGCGACGGCGTCCCCGTCGACGGCTGGTCCTGGGACGACGTGGAGGGTCGCGAGTCCAGCGGGGAGACGACGTGGGGTGCATACGCCGTGTATGCCACCTACGACGGCGAGCGACTCACGAACACCGATCCGCCAATCATGCTCGCACTCTTCGACCCGATCGCCCCGGAGGATCCCACGGACGGTGTCGACGGCACGACGCCGCCCGGAGAACTCAGCCGCATCCAGGACGACATCTCGGCCCGCCTCGGCGATGAGGCGGTCACCCTCCGCACCGATCGCGGTTACGTGTGGCTCGATGTCGTCTGGGATGACGGGACGATCCAGGATGCCGCGGACGCGGAGTACGGAGACGGTGTCGTGATCGTGACGTCCACGCTCCGGGAGATCGACTGAGCGCCCGCCGTCGTGTGCGATCATTTCCACGTGCATAGACCTCCGGTCGCGATGCGATGAGAATCGAGTTGCTCATCGGCGGGTTCGCCATCCTCATCGGCATCCTCGCGTCGATCCTGTCCCGGCAGACCACCGAGCTCATCGTCGCGGGGAACTACGTGATCGGATCACATCGCGGATCCGTGGCGAATGCCACGCAACGACCATGGATGACACGACTGATCGGCATCGTTTTCGTGATCGTCGGAGCAGTCCTGGTGGTGTACGGCGTCGATGACGCGCCTGGTCCCCGCCCCGCTCCTGCTGAGCAGTGGGAGCTCATCCTGCCGCTCGTGTCCTCGGGTGTTCTGGGAGCCTTCGGGCTCGGCGTCCTCGCCTCACGACGCCGCCTCACCGTCCTTGCCGCCGAACGGTTGAAGGTGAATGGTGCTGAGATCTATGAGGGCGATCAAGCGGAGAGGAGCGCCCGCATGATCGTGTTGACGTTCGCTATCTGGATCTTCGTCGTCTCCGCATTGATTTCTGCGGCCGGGGTCATCTTCTACCTGCGGGCCTGAGCCGGAGGACGCTGAAGCAGCGGACACACATCGGACAGACAACGCCCCTGCACTAGGGGATCAGAGCGATCTTGCCGCCGGGATGGCCGGTGGCGAGAAGCCGATGCGCCGCCGGTGCGTCGGCCAGGGGGAACGTTCGGGCCAGAGGGACCACGAGATCGCCGTTCTGTGCCAGCGCGACCAACTCTCCCCGCACCTCGTCGCGGAAGCGGGCGCTCTGAGGCATCGACCCGGCAATGAAGAGGATGCCGTCATCCTCCGCGCGACCCGCGGCGGCGATCGTGACGATCCGTCGACGGTCGGCGACGAGTTCGAGGGACGCGTCCATGGCTTCCCGCGTTCCCGCCGTGTCCAAAGCCGCAGCGATCGGAACATCCGCAAGGTCGCGGACTCGGCCGGAGAGCCCGGGGCCGTACTCCACAGGGACGCCCCCGAACCTTCGGACTTCGCCGAAGCGGGATGGGCTCGCCGTTCCGATGACGCAGATGCCGCGGAGCCGCGCCTGCTGCAGCACGCTCACTCCGACGGCGCCGGACGCGCCGTGGAGAAGGATCGTCTCCCCTGGTGCCGCAGCGGTGACGGCGAGCATCTCTGCGGCCGTGGTGCCGACGAGCAGCAGATTCGCGGCCTCTGGGTGCGTGAGCGTCGACGGCTTGGCGAACACTTTCTCGGCGGGCACGGTGATCTCGGTCGCGTAGCCCCCGCGCACGCGGAAGGCGATGACCTCGTCGCCGATGTCGACGGCCCCCGAGCCTGTCCTGGTGTCCGCGCCGATGGCCGAGATCTCCCCCGAGACCTCATACCCGATCGGGACGGGCAGCTCGATGCCCGTGCGGGGAGCCGCGACATGCTTCGCGTCTGCGGGGTTCACCCCCGCGGCGCGGACACGGATCGTGACCTCGCCGGGTTCGGGAGTGCGCAGCTCATGCTCGACGAACGCCCAGGTCTCGGGCGGGCCCCACACCGGCGCGGTCCACTGCCACGCGCGGAACGGATCAGTCGAGGCCACGGTGCGCGATGCTCCTCAGAGGACGCAACGCAGGTTCGTGACGGTGCCCGATACGTTGGACCAGTTGCCCGCGTAGATGGTGGCGAGCACCGATGATCCGTTTCGCGCCTGCATGTAGCCGGAGGTCCGTGCATTCGCCGCTGACCTGGTCACGAAGCTCGCAGGCACGGCGTTGACGCTGCACGAGCTGAAGCTCAGGATGCTCCCGCCGAGAGAGGCGAGACTGAATGCGCAGGTCTTGCCGGTCGCGCAGCCGCCGACTGTGCGCGCGGAGATGCTGGACGCGCCGACGATCTGCAGCTCCATGCCGAGATCGGGCCACACCGCTCGCGTCGCATCGATGACGATGCCGCCCGGCACCTCTTCAAGCATGGCGGCGACGGCAGGATCGACCTCACGATCGCTCGGGTCTGCGGCCATCGCCGGAGTCGCTCCGAAGGCGACGAGCAGCCCGAGGACGATCGCCGCGAGAGCAGTCGAGCGCTTCATCGGAACACATCCTCCTCCACGTCCCACATCTGATACGAGATGATCGAGCCTGCCGCGAAGAGCTCGTCGGCGATCAGAACGGTACGCTCCACTCCGACGATCCTCCCCGTGTCGCGGGACACCAGGACCACGTCGCTCACCGCCCCGTCGGGCGACTGCACACGGATGCCGTCGACGGGTCGCCCCAGCCGATCCGTCGTCGTTCCGAGCGCCTGACCGCCGCCGGCCTCCTCGAGGAGGAGCAGCAGCTCGCGGTGCTGCGCATTCGTCAACGTCCATTGGCCGAGGACGGAGGTGAATGCGGTCTCCACGTCGAATGCCGTCGGGTCGTCCGGCATGCCGAACGCACGGAGCATCGCCACCATGTCGTCGTGCGCCTCACCGGGCACAGCGGTCCAGGGAGTGGTGAAGTCCCCCGGTGCCATCACCAGATCGTTGACCACTCTTCCGCTGCTGGTGACCTCTGCAGCATTGCTCGCCGCCGCATCCGAGGGGTCGTACGGAACTCCGTCGATGGTGGTCGCACGTCCGGACCCGTCCGGTTCCCACGTGAGCGTCGAAAGCTGGGGAACGACGGTCGTGGTCTTCGAATCGACCTCGACGTTGAACCCCCATGAGGCGGTCCTGACCGATCGCACCGGCTCACCGGGACCGGGGCTCTCGGCGAGGCTCGCTTCGGCCCCGTCGACGACCTGAGCGACAGTGACCGAGCCGTCGAACTCGAGCGGTGACGGCATCCCGGCCACCGCCGCCCCCTGCGGGGAGAGTACGGCGAAGGCCAGAGCCGTCGAGGCTGCGACCGCGGTCAGACCGGAAGCCCAGCCGAGTGCACGCCGACGGCGACGCCTCGGTGCGGTGCTCGTGCGGAGGATGCGGTCGCGAGTCGCGAGGGCCCGCGCGTCGGGCGCAGCGTCACGTGGAGTCGGTGCGGGATCGGCATCGCTCAGCATCCGTTCGAGCACGGCGTTGTCAGTCATCACCCGTCGTCCGCCCCTCCAGGCCCAGCTCCGCACACAGGCGATCCTGCGCGCGTCCCAGCGTCTTCCGCACTCGCAACTCGGAAGCGCGCAACAACTCCGCGATCTCCCCCACCGTGAGTCCGTCCCAGTACGTGAGCATGATGATACGCCTCTGACCTGGAGTGAGGACAGCCAAAGCCCGCAGGACCGCGAGGCGACTGTGCTGATCCGGTCCGCCCTCTTCGCCGGAGAGCCCCAGATGCACAGCGTCGAGCGCACCGTAGGGCGTCGACGCCCGGCCGGAACGAGCCCGCAGCCGCCGATCCGTCGCCCGCAACAGCCAGACACGGCTCGGCGGTCGTGCAGGTCTGAGCTTGGTCCAGGCGAGCAGGAACACCTCGGAGACGATCTCGGTGACCTCGTCCTCCGCGCCGACGACGCCCTCGATGTGATGCCGCACTGCTGCCCAGTGCTCATCGAACACTCGGGTGAAGACCTCGTTGCGCAGCGGATTCGGGTCTTCGCTGCGACCACTCATGTCGCCGGGGTCGGCGGCCTGCCCGCCGCCATCGACGTGATGCCGGATGTCATCTCAGAATCCGAGCCTGCCGAGCTGCTTCGGATCGCGCTGCCATTCCTTCGCGACCTTCACATGCAGCCCGAGGAAGACGCGCCTGCCGAGCAGCTCCTCGATGCCGACGCGCGCTCGTGCCCCCACCTCGCTGAGTCGCTTGCCCTTATGCCCGATGATGATCGCCTTCTGACTGTCGCGCTCGACCACGATCGAGGCGTGCACGTCGGTGAGGTCCGTGCCCTCACGGGGCGCGATGTCGTCGATGACGACGGCGATCGAGTGCGGGAGCTCGTCACGCACCCCCTCCAGGGCGGCCTCTCGGATCATCTCGGCGATCCGATCCTCCTGTGACTCGTCCGTCGTGATGCCCTCCGGATAGAGTGCCGGCCCCTTCGGCATCAGCGTCAGGATCTCGTCCGAGAGCACGTCGAGCTGCTCGCGCGTCAGGGCGGACAGCGGGATGACAGCGGCCCAGTCCTCACGCAGCGAATCGACCTCCAGGAGCCGCTCGGTGACCTCATCACGAGCGGCAGCGTCCATCTTCGTCACGATCGCGATCTTCTTCGCACGTGGGTAGCCATCGAGCGAGGCGGCAATCCGTCGATCCCCCGGACCGACCTTCTCGTTCGCGGGCACGCAGAAGCCGATGACGTCGACGTCGCCCAGCACCTGCTCGACGAGATCGTTCAGCCGCTCGCCGAGCAGCGTGCGCGGCTTGTGGATTCCAGGGGTGTCCACGATGACGAGCTGACCCTCGGGACGGTTCACGATGCCGCGGATCGCCCGACGCGTGGTCTGCGGCTTCTCGCTGGTGATGGCGATCTTCTCGCCGACGAGGGCGTTCGTCAGCGTCGACTTCCCGACGTTGGGGCGGCCGACGAATGTCACGAACCCGCTTCGAGTGTCGTCAGTCATCGTCTCGATCTCCTTCATCCTGCGAAGCGTCGGGTTCCCCCGCCGCACGTTCCACGAACACCGTCGCGATACCTCTGCCACGGCCGCGCGACGCGCCGCCCGTGAGAACCAAACCTTCCACGGTGGCCGTTGCACCGGGCTGCGGAACCTGTCCCAGCGCTTTGCCGAGCAGCCCACCGATCGAGTCGACATCCTCGTCCTCGAGCTCGAGACCGAAGAGATCGCCGACGTCCTCGAGCGAGAGACGGGAGCTCACGCGGTATCGTCCGTGACCGAGATCGACGAACTCCGCCGACACCTGATCGTACTCGTCGGAGATCTCGCCGACGAGTTCCTCGATCAAGTCCTCCAGCGTCACCAAGCCCGAGATCCCGCCGTGCTCGTCGATCACCAGACACACATGCACGGCGTCGCGCTTCATCTGCTGGAGGAGGGTCTCGGCGCGCATCGACTCGGGGACGAAGGTCGCCGGGCGCGCGATCGGCCGGATCGAGGCCGCGCGCCACGCGCTGTCGTCACGATAGGCGAACTGCACGAGGTCCTTGAGATAGAGCACGCCGACGACGTCGTCCGCATCGTCATCGACGACGGGCATGCGCGACACACCCCGGTTCAGGAACAGCGACATGGCCTCATCCGTCGTCGCCGTGGCATCGACGGTCACCATCTCGGTGCGGGGCACCATCACGGCGCGGACGAACTGATCGGTGAAGTCGAACACCGAGTGGATGAGATCGCGGTCGTCCTCCTCGATGAGGTCGTTCGACGCCGCCTCGTCGACCATGCTGAGCAGCTGGTCCTCACTGGTGAAGGAGCTGCGGCCGGTACCCGGCGTGACGCGGTTGCCGAGCACGACGAGTCCCTGGGCGAGGGGGCCCAGGAAGATACGGAGTCCACGCACGACCGAGGCCGTGCCGCGGATCATGCCCTCAGCGTGCTGGCGCCCGAACGAGCGCGGGCTCGCCCCCACGAGAACGAAGGTGATCGCGGTCATCAACAGGGCGGCGGCGAGCATCGCCCACCAGTTGTTCTCGATCAGGATGGTGAACGCCACCGTCACGAGCACGGCGGCCGTGACCTCTGCCAGCACGCGGATGAACGCCACGGCGTTCACGTGCGCATCGAGGTCCGCGGCGATGCGACCCAGAGCCTTGGCCCTGCGCCCTTCCGTCGCCATGTCGGCCAGACCCGCCCGTGACGTGACACCGTATGCCGCATCGATCGCGGACATGAGACCGCCGAAGGCCACCAGCAGCACGGCGGCGATCAGCAGGAGAGCCGCGGTCATCGCCGGCGTTCAGCTGCGGCGAAGCCCTGGATCAGTTCCTTCTGCAGCCCGAACATCTCACGCTCCTCGTCAGGTTCGGCATGATCGAATCCGAGAAGGTGAAGCAACCCGTGCGTGGTCAGCAGGATCAGCTCGTCCATCAGAGTGTGTCCTGCGGCCTGCGCCTGCGCTTCCGCGACCTGCGGGCAGAGGACGATGTCGCCGAGCAGACCGGGAGCCGTCGGGCGATCCTCGGTACCGGGGCGCAGCTCGTCCATCGGGAAGCTCAGCACGTCCGTGGGACCGGGCTCATCCATCCACTGCACGTGAAGAGCCTCCATGGCGCCCTCGTCGACGAGAACGATCGCCACCTCGGCGTCCGGGCTCACGTGGAGCTGTGCGAGGTTGAAGTCGGTCAGTCGCTGCAGCACAGTCTCATCGACGTCGATGGCCGACTCGTTGTTGATCTCGATCATGAGAGTCCTCGTTTCGGGGCGCGATCACGCGGTCCTGGTCGTTGCGCTCCTCGGCGCTCGGCACGATTGGCGAACTCGGCCGCCTGTTCGCGCTCGAACCGCTGCGCGGTGCGCTTCTCGTCGTACTCGCTGTACGCGTCGACGATGCGGCCGACCAACGAGTGGCGCACCACGTCATCGCTGGTGAGGCGGGAGAAATGGATGTCGTCGATTCCGTCGAGCACACGGGTGACCAGACGGAGACCGGACGCACCCTGCGGAAGATCGACCTGCGTGATGTCGCCGGTGACGACCATCCGCGTGCCGAAGCCGAGGCGCGTGAGGAACATCTTCATCTGCTCGGGAGTCGTGTTCTGCGCCTCATCGAGCACCACGAAGGAGTCGTTGAGGGTGCGGCCGCGCATGTAGGCGAGCGGGGCGACTTCGATCGTGCCCGTCGCCATCAGTCGCGGCACGATCTCGGGGTCCATCATCTCGTTCAGCGCGTCGTACAGCGGGCGCAGGTACGGATCGATCTTGTCCGTGAGGGTGCCGGGGAGGAACCCGAGCCGCTCCCCCGCCTCGACGGCGGGACGGGTGAGGATGATGCGGGTCACTTCTTTGCGCTGCAGGGCCTGCACCGCCTTCGCCATCGCGAGATAGGTCTTGCCCGTGCCGGCGGGACCGATGCCGAACACGATCGTGTTCTCCTCGATCGCGTCGACGTACTCCTTCTGCCCGAGGGTCTTCGGACGGATCACCTTGCCACGGGTAGTCAGGATCGCCTCGCCCAGCACCTCGCTCGGACGCGGTCCGCCCTCCTGGCGCAGCATGCGCGCGGAGCTCGACACATCGCTCGGGGCCAGGTCGTGCCCCGCCCTCGTCATGGCGAGGAGCTCGTCGACCAGCGCTTTCGCCTTCGCGACCGCATCGGTGCTGCCGCCGAGCGTGATCTCGTTGCCGCGCACGAGCACCTGGACACCGGGGTGCTCCTTCTCGAGCATCCGCAGAAGCCGGTCCTGGGGCCCGAGCAGCTGCACCATCGCGACGCCGTCGGCGTAGATCTTCTCGACGGCCTCGGGAGGCTGACCTCCCCGGCTGCGCTCCTGGGGTTCGTGGTTCTCAGGCACCGACGCTCTTCTCGGTCAATCCGCCGCCCAGCACATGCGCGTGGACGTGGAACACGGTCTGCCCGGCGTTCGCGCCGGTGTTGAAGACGAGGCGGAAGTCGCCGTCTTCGGTGTGCTCCGCGGCGAGCTCCCCCGCGAAGGCGATCATGTCGGCCAGCAGAGTGGCATCCCCGGCAGCGAGCTCGGTCACGTCGCGGTACTCCGCGGTCTTCGGCACCACGAGCAGATGCACGGGCGCCTGCGGCGCGATGTCGCGCAGAGCGAAGAGGCGGTCGGTCTCGCCGATGATCTCGGCAGGGATCTCCCCGTTCAGAATGCGCGTGAAGATCGAGGGTTCCGTCATGCCGTCAAGTCTACTGACCACAGCACGCTCGCAGTCCGGTGCGCGTGGGCAGGCGGGCGAGTCGCGTTCACCATCGTCCGAGTGCGACCGACAGCACGGCGATCGCGGCAGGCCCTGCCGTCGAGGTGCGCAGCACGGTATCGCCCAGGAGCACGCGCTCGGCCCCCGCCTCCGTCAGGCGGTGGAGCTCCTCTTCGGAGATCCCGCCTTCCGGCCCAACGACGAGCACCAGGTCACGGCCGTCCGTCACGATCTCGGACAACCGCACGGGGGCCTTCGGGTCGAGGAGCAGAACACGCTGCGAGCTGACGCGCTCGGCGAGTTGCTTCGTCGAGACCGGCGCGACCACCGCCGGGACCCACGCGCGGTGCGCCTGCTTCGCGGCCTCGCGCACGATGCTCGCCCAGCGCTCCCTCCCCTTCACCGCCTTCGGACCTTCCCAGCGCGACACGCTGCGACTCGCCTGCCAGGGCACGATCTCGTCGACGCCGAGCTCGCACGCGGCCTGTACGGCGAGCTCATCGCGATCGCCCTTCGCGAGCGCCTGCACCAGGACGATCCGCGGACGGGGCGCGGGGCGCTCGATGCGCTCCGCGATGAGCACGTCGACGCGAGCGGGCGACACCTCCTCGGCGACACCGGCCAACCACACTCCGGCACCGTCGCCGACCGTGACGGCCTCACCGATGCGAAGCCGTCGTACGACGGCCGCGTGCTTGGCTTCGGCTCCGGTCAACGACACGATGTCGCCGACTCCGGCATCGGTCGACGACTCGACGAGGAAATGCAGGGCCATGGTCAGTGGCTGCGGAAGCGGTCGCGGAGCTTCGAGAACAGTCCCTGTTGGAACTGCGCGAGCTGGGGCTCCGGCGACTTCGTCTTCTTGGCGAAGTCCTCGATCAGGGCTCGCTGCGCGGAGTCCAACCTGGTCGGGGTCAGCACCTGCACGCCGACCCGCAGATCGCCGCGCTGCGTCCCTCGGAGCGGCGTGATGCCGCGGCCCTTGATCGTGAGCACGTCGCCGGACTGCACACCGGCACGGATCTCGAGGTCCACCTCACCGTCCAGTCCCTGGATCTTCGTCTCCGTGCCGAGGATCGCATCCGTCATCGACACCTCGAGCGTGGCGAGCAGGTCGTCGCCCTCACGGCTGAACGCCGCGTGCGGGTTAACCGTCACCTCGACGTACAGGTCTCCGTTCGGTCCGCCCGCCTTGCCGACCTCGCCGGAACCGGGAAGCTGCAGACGGAGCCCCGTCTCGACGCCGGCCGGGATGTCGAGCGACACGGTACGGCGCGAACGCACGCGGCCCTGGCCACCGCACGTGCCGCAGGGGTAAGGGATCGTCGTGCCGTAGCCCTCGCACGTGCCGCAGGGCTGAGAGGTCACGACGTTGCCGAGCAGGCTGCGCACCTGACGCTGCACGTGACCGGAGCCACCGCAGATGTCGCAGGTGACCGGAGAGGTGCCCTCTTGGCAGCAGGATCCCTGACACGTCTCGCACAGCACCGCGGTGTCGACGTCGATGTCGCGGTGCGCACCGAACACCACATCGCCGAGGTCGAGGGTCACGCGGACGAGGGCGTCCTGGCCACGCTCGCGACGCGAACGCGGACGCGCGCCACGTCCGCCGCCCTGCGAGGCCCCGAAGAACGTCTCGAAGATGTCGCCGAAACCGCCGAAGCCGCCGAAGTTCCCTGCTGCACCGTCTCCGCCGCCCATGTCATAGCGCCGGCGGGAGTCGTCGTCGCTGAGCACGTCGTACGCATGCGTGACGAGCTTGAACTTCTCCGCCGCGTCCTCTCCCGGGTTCACATCCGGGTGCAGCTGCCGGGCGAGGCGCCGGTACGCCTTCTTGATCTCATCGGTGGAAGCGTCTCGGGACACCCCGAGAACCTCATAGTGGTCCGCCACAATCGCCTTTCTTGCGTGTGTCTCGGTGGCGACCGCGTCAGCGGCCGGCCTCGTCTTCATCGAGCATCCGCGACAGGTAGCGGGCCACGGCCCGCGCTGCGGCGAGGTTGCTCGGGTAGTCCATGCGCGTCGGTCCCATCACTCCGACGCGCGCCGTGCCGCTCGGGGCGGCGTAGTTGCTGGCGACGATCGACGCCTCGCCCAGGCCGAACGGGGCGTTCTCCGTGCCGATGCTCGCGGCGAGTCCGTGCTCGTCGGTCACCATCTCGCTCATCAGACGCAGGAGCGTCACCTGTTCCTCGATGGCTTCGAGGAGGGGGTGGATGCTGCCGCGGAAGTCCTGCTCCCGGCGCGCGAGGGTCGCCGCTCCCGCCATCACCAGTCGCTCCTGGCGGAAGCCGCCGAGTTCGTCGACGATCACCGCAGCAAGCGTGCGCAGCACGGCATCCTGGGGCTTCTCCTCGGCGACCAGCAACGCCTGCAGCCGATCGGATGCCTCCCCGATGCCCTGACCGGTGATCGACGCGGACAGCCGTGCGCGCAGCACAGCTATGTCAGCGTCGTCGATCGGCTCCGGGAGGACGGCCATACGCTGCGAGACCCCGCCGGCATCGGTCACGAGCACGATCAGAAGCCGGTTCGGCGCGAGCGCGACCAGCTCGACGTGCGTGACATGCGCGCGGGCGAACGAGGGGTACTGGGCGAGCGCGACCTGGCCGGTCAGCTGTGTCAGCACCCGCACCGTTCGCGCCATCAGGTCGTCGAGGTCGGCCGGCTCGCCGAGGAAGGACTCGATCGCCGAGCGCTGAGCCGACGAGAGCGGTCGCAGCTGGGCGAGGTGGTTCACGAAGACGCGATAGCCCTTGTCGGTGGGCACACGGCCGGACGAGGTGTGCGGAGCCGTGATGAGCTCTTCGTCCTCGAGCAGCGCCATGTCGTTGCGGATCGTCGCCGCCGAGACGCCGAACGAGTGCCGGTCGACGATGGAGCGGCTGCCGACGGGTTCGTGGGTCTCGACGTAGTCCTGCACGATCGCTCGGAGAACCTGGAGTCCTCGCTCTGTGACCATCGCCCTTCCCTTCCGCTGGCACTCGGACGTTCAGAGTGCCAATCCTACCCCGTGCAGCTCGGGATTCTCCGTACCGCGGGCGCACGACCCTAGGATGACGCTCATGACCACCTCGCCCCAGGCCACCCTGTCGAACGGCCTCGTCCGCGGCACCGAGGAGGCCGGGGTGGTCCGCTACCTCGGCATTCCCTATGCCCAGGCGCCGTTCGGGGAGAACCGCTTCCGCGCACCGCAACCCGTCCCGGCCTGGGAGGGCGTGCGAGAGGCGACGCAGTTCGGGCCGACACCACCCCAGGTCCCCTACGCCGGAGCGATCGGCGAGCTGCTGGGATCTGTGCGCATCGACGGCGACGACATCCTCACCGCGAACGTGTGGGCTCCCGCTGATGCCTCTGGCGCGCCCGTCCTGCTCTGGATCCACGGCGGCGCGCTCGAGCGAGGGACCGCCGCGCTGCCGCTGTACGACGGCACCGTGTTCGCCGCGGCAGGCCTCGTCTTCGTCTCGATCAACTACCGACTCGGTTCGGAGGGCTTCTCGGTGCTGGACGGCGCCCCGCGGAATCTCGGCCTGCGCGATGCCGCCGCCGCTTTGGAGTGGGTGCACCGAGAGGTCCAGGCGTTCGGCGGCGACTCGGCGCAGATCACCGCCATGGGCGAGTCGGCCGGTGGCGCGATCGTGGCCGGTCTCCTCGCGCGGGACACCTCCCGTGAACTGATCAGCCGCGCGATCATCGAGTCCGGCCCACTTCGCGCCCAGACCGCGCGGAAGGCAGGAAGAGTGACCGCGCAGATCGCGAAGCGACTCGGTGTGCGGGCCGACCGTGAGGCCTTCGCCGCGCTGACACCCGACCAGCTGCTGGACGCACGCACGGCGCAATCGGCGGGATCGTCACCCCTCGGCGGGGCACCGGGGTTCCAGTTCGCGATCGACGCCGAGAGCCTTCCCCGCTCGCCGCATGAGGTGCTCGGGGAGATCGACACCCCGCTCCTCATCGGCAGCAACACCGACGAGTATCGGCTCTGGTTCCCGCCGGAGGCGCTGGCCGCCATCGGCGGGATGAAGCTGCAGGCCGCACGGCTGCTGTCACGCATCCCCCGGCGCGCGGTGACCGCGTACCGATCCGCATTCCCCGACGCGATCACCGGGGAGATCTTCGGGCAGCTCGTCACGGACATGATGCTGCGTGCGCCCCTCAGCCGTGTGGCGGCGGCCCACCCGGACACGACCTACGTCTACGAGTTCGCCTGGCCGAGTCCGGTGCGTGACCTGCGGGCGGCCCACGCACTCGAGCTCGGGTTCGTGTTCGATCGGCTCGATGATGCCGAGGCCGAGCGACTGGCGGGTCCCGATGCTCCGCGCCGGCTCGCCGCCGAGATGAACGCCGCCTGGGTCGGGTTCGCGACCGCCGGAGACCCCGGGTGGCCCGCCTATGGGCCGGACCGCCGGACGCGTGTCTTCGATGCGGACAGCGCGACGGTGACGCAGCGGCGGACAGCGGGCATGGATCTGCTTCCCGGATGATTCCGAGAAGGAATCAGTCGGTCAGCTGGCGGACCACGGCATCCGCGAGAAGACGGCCCCGCAGTGTCAGTTGGATGCGCCCCTGCAGCGCTGCAACGGGGTCGACGAGCCCGTCGGCCATGAGCCCGGCGACCCTGCTCCGGTTCGCACTCGGCACGTCGTCGACGGCGATGCCCTCACGGATACGACTGAGCAGCAGGATGCGCTCGAGCGTGCGCGACTCCTCGTCCGGGCGCTCGGTGCCGGCTGCCGGAGACTCGGATGCCGAGAGACGCTGCGCGTACGCGGCCGGGTGCTTCACGTTCCACCACCGCAGGCCGGCGACGTGGCTGTGCGCACCAGGACCGAAGCCCCACCAGTCGCTCCCCCGCCAGTACGCGAGGTTGTGCCGCGACCGGCGATCAGGCGTGCGCGCCCAGTTGCTCACCTCGTACCAGTCGAAGCCACCGTCGGCCAGGCGCGCATCGGCGAGCTCGTACATGTCGGCCTGCAGGTCGTCGTCC
Source organism: Microbacterium maritypicum MF109 (assembly GCF_000455825.1). GTDB lineage: Bacteria > Actinomycetota > Actinomycetes > Actinomycetales > Microbacteriaceae > Microbacterium > Microbacterium maritypicum_A. Next base: position 54,161 of record NZ_ATAO01000057.1, on the reverse strand, counting down.
GGCGTCGGCACCTCGCCGCGACGGATCTGGCGGGCCAGCTTCGTACCGTCCTCGATGATGAGCGCGTACGCGGAGATGTGATCGGGTTCGAGCGCGAGGGCAGCATCGAGAGAGGCCTCCCAGTCGGAGAGCGACTCCCCCGGTGCGCCGTAGATCAGATCGACGCTCACGGCGAGACCTGCATCCTTCGCGGCGGCGACAGCGGTGCGCACGTTCTCGGGGCGATGGGTGCGATCGAGCGCGGCGAGCACGTGGGGAACGGCGGACTGCATCCCCACCGACATCCTCGTCACCCCGGCATCCGCGAGAATGCGGGCCACCTCAGGTGTCACGGTGTCGGGGTTCGCCTCCACCGTGACCTCCGCACCCTCGGCCAGGCCGAACGCGTCGGTCGCCGCGTCGAGCATGCGTGCGAGGTCACCCGCGGGAAGAAGGGTGGGCGTACCTCCACCGAAGAAGACCGTGTCCATCGGCCGCCGTGCCCCGGCGTCGTCCAGCACGCGACGGGCGAGGGCGATCTCGGAGATCAACGTGGACGCGTAGTCCTCCTGCTTCGCCCCGCGCAGCTCGGTGGATGTGTACGTGTTGAAGTCGCAGTACCCGCAGCGCACCGTGCAGAACGGAATGTGCAGGTATGCCGAGAACGGAACGGCCGTGTCGATCGCGAGGTCGGACGGCAGGCGCCCGTCCGCTGGCGCGGGATCTCCGAGGGGAAGCGGTCCCGCCATCAGAGCGGGGTCGCGTAGAGCGGAGAGATCGCCCGGAGGTAGCGTGCGAAGAGCTCACGACGACGACGCTTCACGAGCGCGGGAATCGTGCGGTAGAGAAGACCGTTGGGCGCATCGAAGGCCCGGACGGTGAACCACACCTCGTCGTTGTCCTCACGCCAGTCCACGTCGAACGACTCCTCGCCGCTGACGACCGATCCGCCGACCGTGCCCAGGACGAACCCGACACGTCGGGTCTCCTCGGTGACGGAGATCACGCGCAGCTCGGAATCGGCGCGCATGCCGGCGACGCGTCCGCGAAGGTGCAGGGTCATCCCCGCCCCGACGAACGGCATCCCCTCGGCGTCGTACCGCGGCTCGACGTCTCGCTTGCTCGGAGCGATCGGGTTGCCTTCCGCGTCGAAGCTCACTCCGGCGTAGGCAGGTCCCGGCGCGGGTCGCACGTCCTCGACCGAGAGGCCGGCCGCACGCTGCGCCGTCCACGACAGAAGCGCTTCGCCAGCCGTCTGGAACCGTTCGACCCCACTGCCGATGCGCCAGGATTCCTCCGCCGGGATGCTGCGCTCCGGTGGGTACTGCATCAGGTCGGGCGCATGGGTCGCACCCACGGCCGCATAGTCCACCGTGTCGTCTCGGAAAGTCCCGCGCCGCATGACTTCCACCCTACTTCGCGTTACCTGAGCGAACACCCCCCACGCGCCGCGGGACGTCACATCCCAGGGCGCGATCAGACGTCGCTACTTCTTGTCCTTGCCTTCGACGTCGCCCGAGAGCGCGGCGATGAACGCCTCCTGGGGGACCTCGACGCGGCCGACCATCTTCATGCGCTTCTTGCCCTCCTTCTGCTTCTCGAGAAGCTTGCGCTTGCGGGTGATGTCACCGCCGTAGCACTTGGCGAGCACATCCTTGCGGATCGCACGGATGGTCTCGCGGGCGATGATGCGCGCACCGATCGCCGCCTGGATCGGCACCTCGAACTGCTGGCGAGGGATGAGCTTGCGCAGGCGCTCTGCCATCATCGTGCCGTAGGCGTAGGCCTTGTCGCGGTGCACGATCGAGCTGAAGGCGTCGACCTTCTCGCCCTGGAGAAGGATGTCGACCTTGACGAGGTCGGCCTCCTGCTGACCGGACGGTTCGTAGTCGAGCGACGCGTAGCCCTGGGTCTTCGACTTCAGCTGGTCGAAGAAGTCGAACACGATCTCGCCGAGGGGCATGTTGTAGCGCAGCTCGACGCGCTCCTCCGAGAAGTACTCCATGCCGAGCAGCGTTCCGCGGCGCGACTGGCACAGCTCCATCACGGTGCCGACGTAGTCCTTCGGCAGCAGGATCGCAGCCTTGACCATCGGCTCCGACACCGACCCGATGCGCCCGTCCGGGTACTCGCTGGGGTTGGTGACGGTGACCGTCTCGCCGGTGTCGCTCGTGAGCACCTCGTAGATCACGCTGGGCGCTGTCGTGATGAGGTCGAGGTTGAACTCGCGGGCCAGACGCTCGGTGATGATCTCGAGGTGCAGCAGCCCGAGGAATCCGCAACGGAAGCCGAAGCCGAGCGCGACCGAGGTCTCCGGCTCGTAGACGAGCGAGGCGTCAGAGAGCTTCAGCTTGTCGAGCGCCTCGCGCAGCTCCGCATAGTCGCTGCCGTCGATCGGGTACAGGCCCGAGAAGACCATCGGCTTCGGGTCGGTGTAACCGGGAAGGGCCTCGGAGGCCGGCTTCCGGGACGTGGTGATCGTGTCACCGACCTTCGACTGACGCACGTCCTTCACACCGGTGATGAGATAGCCCACCTCTCCGACGCCGAGTCCCTTGGTCGGAGTCGGTTCTGGGCTCGACACGCCCACCTCGAGCGCCTCGTGGTTCGCGCCGGTCGACATCATCTGGATGCGCTCGCGCGGCGAGAGGCTGCCGTCCACCATGCGCACGTACGTGACCACTCCGCGGTAGGCGTCGTACACGGAGTCGAAGATCATCGCGCGGGCCGGAGCATCCGCGTCTCCGGTCGGGGCGGGGATCTCCTGCACCAGTCGGTCGAGCAGATCCTCGACGCCGACGCCGGTCTTGCCGGAGACGCGAAGGACATCCTCGGGCTTGCCGCCGATGAGCGAGGCCAGCTCCTTCGCGTACTTCTCCGGGTCGGCGGCCGGCAGATCGATCTTGTTCAGCACCGGGATGATGTGGAGGTCGTTCTCGAGCGCGAGGTAGAGGTTCGCGAGCGTCTGCGCCTCGATGCCCTGTGCCGCGTCGACGAGCAGGATCGCTCCCTCGCAGGCCGCGAGCGAACGCGAGACCTCGTACGTGAAGTCGACGTGGCCGGGCGTGTCGATCATGTTCAGCGCGACGGTCTGGCCATCGAGTTCCCACGGCATCCTGACCGCCTGGCTCTTGATGGTGATGCCGCGCTCACGCTCGATATCCATGCGGTCGAGGTACTGCGCGCGCATGTCGCGATCGGAGACGACTCCGGTGATCTGGAGCATGCGATCGGCGAGCGTCGACTTGCCGTGGTCGATGTGGGCGATGATACAGAAATTACGGATCTGCGCAGCCGGCGTCGCAGCAGGCTGAAGAGGGGTGAGAGCGCGTGGGGACATGTCCACTCGATTGTACGGTCAGGGGAGGCTAATCCCCGATTCGGCCATACCGGTGATAGTCTCCCGAAGTTGCCAGGGAAAATCCGTGACACCGGATCCCGCAAGCGATAAGACTCCGTCACATACCCCGTGATGGTCGTCGCATCGCAGAGTTCGGTGGATGGCGATTGTGTATCCAACTGACTCAGCGTTGCGTCGGCAGATCCCGAGCGCGTCTGTAGAAGAGAAAGACTGACCCCTTTTGATCAAGTACCTCCTGCGCCGAGCACTCGGCTGGCTGCTGATGATCGTGGTCGCCACGAATCTCACGTTCTTCCTGGCGTGGGGCTTCCTCGATCCGCGCAGCAATTACGTGGGACGGCGTCCCCCGCTCTCGCCTGAGCAGATCGACAACGTCCTCACCCCGCGCAACCTCAGCGACACCGTTCCCCTGATCGAGCGGTGGTGGAACTGGTTCAGCAGCATCCTGTTCCGCTGGGACTGGGGTGTGAGCCCGACCGGTCAGTCCGTCAACGAGCAGGTCTCCTACCGCATGTGGATCAGCGCGGAGCTCGTCCTCGGCGCCACGATCATCGCCGCAGTGCTCGGCATCTGGCTGGGCGTCTACACCGCTTCTCGTCAGTACAAGCTCGCCGACCGCATCGGTCAGGCGACCTCGATCATCACGATGAACGTGAACATCATCGTCGCGGGCCTCGCCGTCGTCCTTCTCGCGATCTCGCTCAACGAGTGGACCGGCGTCCGCATCTTCTACGTGACAGGCTCCTCGAGTCCCGGTGTCACCGGCTTCTTCCCCGTCCTGGTCGACACGCTGCAGCACCTGACGCTGCCCACGATCGCGCTCGTGATCGTCGGCTACGCCCAGTACCACTTCCTGCAGCGTTCGCTCCTGCTCGACAACATCAACGCCGACTACGTGCGCACGGCGCGCGCGAAGGGCTTGACCAAGTCTCAGGCGATCCGCAAGCACGCCCTGCGGACGTCGCTCATCCCTGTCGCGACGCAGGTCGCCTTCACGATCCCGACGATCTTCACCGGCGCGATCCTGACCGAGCGCATCTTCGCCTGGCAGGGCATGGGGCGGTACTTCCTCGACACCATCAACAACAACGACATCAACGGCGTCGTCGCCGTCGCCGCGTTCGGCGCCGTGCTGACGGCGATCGGCGCGGTGCTCGCCGACATCGTCGTCGTCGTTCTCGACCCGCGAGTGAGGGTGAGCTGAAAATGACCACCGATATGATCGATCCCCTGGTCGAGCCGCCGGCCGTGCCGCCGACCGCCGACCGCGCCTCGGGAAAGTCGCTGTCCAAGTGGACGCTCTACACCCGCCGGTTCATGCGCAACAAGCCGGCAGTGGGCGGCGTCGTCGTTCTCTTCGTGCTGATCCTCTTCTCGACGCTCGGACCGCTCCTGTCGCCGTACGCCGTCGACAGCATGGACTTCCTCGCCCTGAGCCAGCCGCCGTCCGCTGCGCACTGGTTCGGCACCAACGGGGCTGGCAACGACACCTACACGCAGACCGCCATCGGCCTGCAACGCTCCCTCATGATCGCGATCACCGTCTCGGTGGGCACGACGATCCTCTCGGCGCTCGTCGGGACCGCGGCCGCGTACTTCGGCGGCTGGTTCGAGCGCATCGCTCTCCTGGTGATCCACTTCATGATGGTGGTGCCGACCTTCCTCCTGCTGTCGATCATCTCGAACGACTCCGGCGGCGTGTGGTGGGTCATCGCGTTCGTGATGATTTTCGTCAGCTGGTTCTTCCCCGCGAGGATCATCTGGACCATGACCCTGTCGCTGCGTGAGCGCGAGTACGTCCAGGCCGCTCGGTACATGGGTGTCCGGGGACTGCGCATCGTGACGCGTCACCTCATTCCGAACATCGGCTCGCTGCTGGTGATCAACTTCACCCTCGGCATCGTCGCGGCGGTCACGACCGAGACCGGGTTGTCGTTCATCGGCTTCGGCGTGAAGATCCCCGATGTGTCGCTCGGCTCGTTGATCGGCGAGGGCAGCTCGTCCATCGTCAGCTCGCCGTGGCTGTTCTATTTCCCCGCACTGATCCTCACGCTGCTGACCGTATCGATGGCGCTCATCGCCGATGGACTGCGCGATGCCCTCGATCCCACTTCGGCTGCAGGAGGCCGCGCATGAGCCCCGTACTCTCCGTCCGCGACCTCCGGGTCAGCTTCGCGTCCGAGGCCGGCCGCGTCGACGCCGTCCGCGGCGTCTCCTTCGACCTCGAGGCGGGAAAGACCCTCGGCATCGTCGGCGAGTCCGGGTCGGGCAAGTCCGTCACCTCGCTCGCCGTCATGGGCCTCCTCGACGAGAACGCCAAGGTCACCGGCTCCATCGTGTTCGACGGCCAGGAACTTCTCGGCAAGACCGACACGCAGCTCTCTGCCATCCGCGGCAACGGGATCTCGATGGTCTTCCAGGACCCGCTCACGTCTCTGACGCCGGTGTACACGATCGGCGCTCAGCTGATCGAGGCGTTGACCGTGCACCGCAACCTCAGCATCAAGGAGGCGACCGCACGCTCGATCGACCTTCTCAAGCTGGTGGGCATCACCGAGCCCGAGAAGCGGATGAAGTCGTTCCCGCACGAGTTCTCGGGCGGCATGCGCCAGCGCGTCGTGATCGCGATCGCGATGGCGAACGATCCGAAGCTGATCATCGCGGACGAGCCCACCACGGCTCTCGACGTCACGATCCAGGCGCAGATCCTCGACCTCATCGAGAAGGCGCAGGCCGAGACGGGTGCCGCCGTCATGATGATCACCCACGACATGGGTGTCGTCGCCCGAACGGCCGACGACGTGATGGTCATGTATGCCGGCAAGCCCGTCGAGCAGGCGCCCGTGCGCGAGCTGTTCCACCAGACCCGGATGCCGTACTCGATCGGTCTCCTCGGCGCGATTCCCCGCGTGGACAAGGCCGAGAAGGAACCGCTCACCCCGATCAAGGGCAACCCGCCGCTGCTGATCAATCTTCCGGACGCGTGCCCGTTCGCGGACCGCTGCCCCATCGTCATGGACGCGTGCCGCACCCGCGAGCCGGAGCTTCTTCCCGTGCTGACCGGTGGCGGCGAAGAGCACCGTGCGGCCTGCATCCGTGCGAACGAGATCACCGACGGCGGCCTGCTCGGCGGTCTTCCCGTGTATCCGGTGCGCGAGGCACCGGAGAGCGCCCTGACGCGACTCCCCCGTGAAGAACGCCCCATCACCCTCGAGGTGAAGAACCTCACCAAGACCTTCCCTCTGCTCAAGGGCGCGTTCCTGAAGCGGAAGGTCGGCGAGGTGCACGCGATCAAGGGCATCAGCTTCGACGTGCGCGAGGGTGAGACCTTGGCCATCGTCGGTGAATCCGGCTCCGGCAAGACGACGACGCTGCTGCAGATCATGGACATGGTGAAGCAGACCGACGGCGACATCGTCATCGCGGGAACGAGCGTCAACGACATCCACAGCCACAAGGTGGAGCGGGCGCTGCGCCGCGACATCCAGATCGTGTTCCAGGACCCGATGGGAGCGCTCGATCCGCGTATGACGGTCGCGGACATCATCTCGGAGCCGCTCTCGGCGATCGGTACCCCGAAGGCCGAGGCGCACCGCCGTGTGAAGGAGCTGATGGACCTCGTCGGACTCAACCCGGCGCACAGCGATCGCTTCCCGCAGGCTTTCTCCGGAGGCCAGCGTCAGCGCATCGGCATCGCCAGGGCACTGTCGACCAACCCCAAGATCCTGGTGCTCGACGAGCCGGTCTCCGCGCTCGACGTGTCGATCCAGGCCGGTGTGATCAACCTGCTCGACGATCTCAAGGTCAAGCTCGGGCTGTCGTACCTCTTCGTGGCGCACGACCTCTCGGTCGTCCGGCACATCGCCGACCGGGTCGCGGTGATGTACCTCGGCGACTTCGTCGAGCACGGCGATGTCGACGATGTCTTCGACAACCCACAGCACCCTTACACGAAGGCGCTGCTGTCCGCGATCCCGGTCCCGGACCCCGACATCGAGCGCACGCGTGAGCGGATCGTGTTCGATCCCGCCACGGTGACAGCGCGGCCTGCGGCCTCATGAACAGATCACGGATCACCGTCCGATAACGGTTAGCCGATATTCACTCGCCGCCCGGACATTCGCGGATCCGGCGAACTATTCTCCCCTTATGACACGCCGCAAGGCGAAAGGAGCACCATGAAGCAGTACAAGCTGATGGGAGCGCTGGCACTCACCGGCGCTTTCGCACTCGCGCTCAGCGGGTGCGCTGCCGGTAACACCGGCAGTGGCGACAAGGGCGACGCCGGCGAGACGACCGACGTCGAGATGGCGAACTACAACCCGCAGCCTCGTGAGAACCTCAAGGAGGGCGGCACGGTCAACTTCGCGATCCGCGAGGTTCCGACGCAGCTGAACTCGTTCAACAGCGACGGCAGCGCCGACACCGCACGCATCGCCGCGTGGTACATGCCGCAGATCATCCTCATGAAGCCGGATGGCACGCAGTACAAGAACGACAACTACCTCTCCGAGTGGAAGAACGAGGTGAAGGACGGCAAGACGGTCCTGACCTTCACGTTCACCGATGAGGCGCACTGGAACGATGGCACCGACATGGACTGGACTGCCATCGACGCCACCTGGAAGGCCAACCGCTCGTACGACGAGGGCTTCAACCCGAACGCGACCGACGGCTACAAGGAGATCGAATCCGTCGAACAGGGCGACACGGCGAAGACCGCCATCGTCACGTTCAAGGGCGAGTTCGCCTGGCCGCAGATGCCGTTCAACGGCGGCGTCATCCACCCGGCTCTCGCTGACCCGACGACCTTCAACGAGGCCATGATCAGCAACCCGCACCCCGAGTGGGGCGCTGGCCCGTACACGGTCAACGAGTTCGACGCCAACAAGGGCTACATCTCGTTCAAGCCGAACCCCGAGTGGTGGGGCGACGCGCCGCTCCTCGACGAGGTCACCATGACCGGCATGGACGCCCAGGCCGGCGTCAACGCCTTCAAGAACGGCGAGGTCGACATGGTCGAGACGGGTTCCCAGGAGCTCATCGACCAGGTCAAGGACGTCGACGGCGCGAAGGTCTATCGCGCACAGCAGACCGCCAACACCATCCTGCAGGTCGACTCGACCAAGCCGCAGTTCGAGGACGTCAAGGTCCGTGAAGCGTTCTTCAAGGCCATCAATATCGACCAGCAGAAGCAGATCGCCTGGAACGGCCTCGGCTACCAGGAAGACCCGGCGGGCTCGCTGACGCTCTTCTCGTTCCAGCCCGGCTACGAGGACTCGATGAAGGCCGCAGGCTGGAAGTTCGATGTCGAGGGTGCCAAGAAGCTCCTCGACGAGGCCGGCTGGAAGGAAGGCTCCGACGGTATCCGCGAGAAGGACGGCGTCAAGCTCTCCGTCGTGTACCCGATCTGGAGCGACTCCGCCACGCAGAAGGCTCTCGCGCAGTCGCTGCAGGCCCAGGAGAAGGAGGTCGGCATCGACGTCAAGGTCGAGGTCCGCCCCGCCAGCCAGTTCTCCGACGACTACACGTCGAAGAACTGGGATGTCTCCGGACTCCGCTTCACCTCCTCCGACCCGTTCGGTGCCGCCTGGTTCTGCCAGCTGTACTGCTCGGACTCGGGTCTCAACCTGTCGGGTGTCGGTGACGCCGAACTCGACGCCGAGATCAAGGACAAGGTCGAGTCGCAGTCGGACCCCGAGGCGCAGACCGCTGCCGCGATGAAGCTCGAGCCGGAGATCTACAAGCGCTGGGGCCTCATCCCGCTGTACAACGGCCCGCAGATCTACACCGTCAAGGAAGGCCTGGCGAACCTCACGCCCGAGCCCTACGTCGGTCTGGACCTGTTCGGCATTCAGCCGGTCGAGAACGTCGGCTGGGAGAAGTAACACTCTCTGACACACATGGTGTCGAAGCGGGGTCGGTGGTTCATCCACGGGCCCCGCTTTCCTTATGCTGAACCCGTGAGCGTCCAGATCGTCTTCGTGCACGGTATCCGCACGTCCGCCACCATGTGGCGGTCCCAGGCGGCCTACCTCGAGGAGCGCGGCTACGCCTTCACCGCCGTCGACCTCCCGGGGCACGGTACGCGGATGCAGGAGGACTTCACCCTCCACGAGGCGCTGCACACCATAGATGAGGCGGTGCGCGCCGCGGCCGAGAAGGGCCCCGTCCTGCTGGTGGGGCATTCGATGGGCGGATTGCTCTGCCTCGCGTATGTCGGCGGCGCGGAGCAACCTCCCGTCGCGGGGCTGATCGCGGCGTCCTGCACCTCGATCCCCCACGGTGCCGGGCTCGCGGCCTACCGTCTCTTCACTCGAGCCGTCGATGCCCTTCCCGACCGCGGGATGTGGCTGACCGGCCGGATCCTCGAAGCCACCGTGCCTGTGGAGACCCGGTCCGACTTCGCCGCCGGCGGCTACGCGCTCGACACCCAGGACGCCGCGCTGCGCAGTCTGGCCGCGCTCGACATCGCCGCGGCGATCCCTCGCATCACGATTCCGCTCTGGTTCGTGAACGGGCAGTACGACCAGCTGCGGCTCAACGAGTCACTGTTCCAACGGCTCGCCCCGCATGCCGAGCTCATCATCGTGCCACGCACGACGCACCTCGTCACCGCGATGCGGCCGCAGATCTTCAACGCCGTGCTGCAGCTCGCCATCGCGACCGTGGAGCGTGACGCCGCGCAGGGAGTGACGCCTGACCCCTCGAGTTCATGACGCCCTGGCCGGCTGCCGCGCGAACGCCGTGAGCAGCCCGCCGACGAGGGAGAGAACCGCCGCCGCGACGAACACGAGCCAGAAGCCGCCGACCAGCGCGACCAGTCCCGCCCCCAGCACAGGGCCGATGAGCTGCCCGAGCGCGGCTGTGACGTTCACGATCCCGAGGTCCCTCGCATGGTCCTGCTCGTCCGGCAGCAGGTCGGCGGCGAATGCGAGGCCCACCGTCGAGAACGCGCCATAGCCGAGGCCCATCAGCGCGGCAGCGACCATCGTCATCTCGAACGTCGGTACCAGCGCGATCGCCACCCCCGAGGCCGCCTGCACGACCGTCGCCGCCACCGTGAGCGTCCGGCGATTCCCTGTCCGGTCGGAGACGATCCCCGTGATCACCGAGGCGATGACGACGAACACCGTGTAGACGACGATCAGCAGCAGCAGGTTGTCCTGGGCGATGGCGCTGGGCTGACCGAGGCCGTGCAGCAGGAAGAACAGGAACAGCGCGGTCCCGAGTGCGTTGCCGACGTTCGTCACCAGGCGCCCGGACAGCATCCAGGCGAAGTCGCGATCGCGCAGTGAGTCCAGGTGGCGGCGTCCGATCCGTTTCGGCCGCATCGCCTCCGTGGTCGGTGGATCGGGCAGCAGCAGCGCCGCCGTCGTACCGACCACCGCGATGATCCCGGCGAGCAGGAGATAGCCTTCCCGGAGCTCGAGACCGAGCAGGACAACGAGGCCGACCCCGACCACGATGCCGACAGCCTGGCTGGACCCGACCGCGGCGGAGGCGGCCCCGCGCTGTGTCGTCGGCAGCTGGTCGGCGATCAGCGCGGTGAAGGCGGCGGACGACACCGCCACGCCGATCGACACCCCGACCCAACCGGCGCCCACGGCCCATGGCCCTTGCGCGTAGCCGGTGAGGACGAGGCAGACCGCGGTGAACAGCACACCGCCCAGCGCCCACGGACGCCGACGGTGGCGGCCCGCAGCCGCGCGGTCCGAGAGCGCGCCGGCCGCCGGTCCCGCGATGATCCCGGCGAGCCCGCCGATTCCGAGAACCAGTCCCGAGGAGACGACGCCCCGGATCCAGTCGTCCTGCGGGGTGTCGAGCTGCAGCGGCAGGAGCAGCTGCACCGGCGTGAGCTGCACGGTCCAGATCGCCAGCCACGCGAGCGTGAACAGCGACATCCAGCGCGCACCCGCGCGGACCGGGCGCGTTCCGGTCGCTTCGGTCATCTCGCCGCCTCCGTCGTGGCAGCGGTCGCATCCGTCCGCGCGCTCTCGATGATCCCGCGGTACCAGTCGTACGACGCCTTGGGGGTCCGTTCCCCCGTCTCGAAGTCGACGTGGACGAGTCCGAAGCGCTGAGTGTAGCCGTCAGCCCACTCCCAGTTGTCGAGCAGCGACCACACCGTGTACTCCTCCACCGGCACCCCCGCATCGATCGCCTCCCCTACCGCGGCGATGTGTCCCGCCAGATAGGCGATCCGATCGGCGTCATCCACGCGGAGGGCGCGCTCGGGTTCCGGGAACGACGCACCGTTCTCGCCGATGATCACGGGCGGCATCTGCGGATGCCGGGTGTGCAGGTCGATCAGGAGATCGCGCAGCGCGCTCGGCATGATCGGCCATTCCGGACCGAACCCGGTGACCGGGACTCCCGGAGTGGGCACGATGTCGAACGGGATCGGGCTCTCCTGCTCGGCGGCGGTCACCGTGGTCGGGTTGTAGAAGTTGATGCCGTAGAAGTCGATCGAGCGTCCTATGGCCTCGAGGTCGCCGTCCTGCACAGGCATCGGGGGCAGGCCGAGTGATTCCAGGTCGGGGTATGTTCCGGCGAGGAGGGGTTCGCTGAAGATCCGGTTGTGGATCAGATCGTAGACCGCTGCGGCCTGGTGGTCTTCAGCGGTGTCGCCCAGCGGCAGGACCCGAGTGTGGTTGTTGACCAGTCCGACCGATGCGGCACCACGCTCCCGCAGAGCGGCTGCCGCGCGAGCATGGGCGAGCAGTTGATGGTGAGCGGTCGGCAGCGCGCCGAAGAGGAGCTGCTTCCCGGGCGCCAGCGCGCCGACCGCGTATCCCTGAAGCGTCATCATGGCGGGCTCGTTCAGGGTGTACCAGTGCTGCACCCGGTCGCCGAGACGATCAGCCACGATGGCCGCATAGTCGGCGAAGCGCTCCGCGGTATCGCGCTCGAGCCAGCCGCCGCCTGCTTCGATGAGACTCGGCATCTCCCAGTGGAACAGGGTGGGGAACGGGACGACCCCGGCATCGAGGAGGAGATCGACCAGGCGCGAGTAGTGATCGAGGGCCGACGCGTCACCGCGGCCGAGGCCGTCGGGCTGCACGCGAGCCCACGGGATCGAGAACCTGTAGCGGTCGAGACCCAGGCCCGCCGCAAGGGCGACATCATCCTCGGAGCGCCGGTAGCTGTCGCACGCGGGATCCGCCGTCGATGCGTCGACGATCGCTCCCGGTCTCTCGAGGAAGTCATCCCAGATGGAACGACCGGATATCCCGGTGGGGCGCGACCCCTCGATCTGGAACGCTGAGGTCGCGGCGGACCAGCGGAGCCCGGCAGGCGCAGACAGGCGAGGGAACGCGGGGGTCATGGGGCTCCTTGACATCAGTGTCGAGATAGTGATGATTCTGCACCCGGTACCATCGAATGCGCGACTGCGTCTCGCATTCTCCTCGTCGTTTCGCGTCAACAGCCCCTCTGCTGGTAGACTCGACTCTTGGCTTGCGTGTGGGTTCTTCCCTCACGACCGCTGTGCAGCAGCCCTCTTCTGCTGCCGGCATTCCGAACACTCCTGTACAGAAAGCGTCCACACGTGGCAAACATCAAGTCGCAGATCAAGCGCAACAAGACCAACGAGAAGGCGCGCGAGCGCAACAAGGCCGTGAAGAGCGAGCTCAAGACGGTCATCCGCACCACTCGCACGGCCGTCTCCGCCGGTGACAAGGCCGCCGCAGAGGCCGCCCTGAAGAAGGCTGCCGTCAAGCTCGACAAGGCCGTCAGCAAGGGTGTCCTGCACAAGAACCAGGCGTCGAACCGCAAGTCGGCTCTCGCCAAGCAGGTCGCTTCCCTCTGAGCCGAAGCTTCTGAGAAAGGCCCGTCCCGTTCCTCGGGGCGGGCCTTCTTCATTGCCTCGGAGCGTCCCGGCAGTCGAATCCGACTGGCCACTCTCGCTCGATCACTCGCCGAACGGCTGGCGAGTGGCGATGACGGTGACCATGCGCTCCAGCGCGAAGATCGGGTCGCGTGCCGCACCCTTGACCTCGCCATCGGCCCTGGCAGTGGCCTGGATCGCCATTCCGAGTGACCGCTCGTTCCAGCCGGCGAGATCGCGGCGTGCGCGGTCAACCTGCCAATCCTTCATTCCCAGACGCTGAGCGAGCTGGCGGCTCGGCTCGCGGTTGCCGGCGACTCGTGCCATGGTGCGGAGCTTCATGGCGAAGGCCGCGACCATCGGAACCGGGTCGGCGCCCGACGAGAGAGCATGACGGAGGGCGATGAGGGCCTCGCCGTAGCGTCCGGCGATGGCCGTGTCGGCGACGACGAACGCCGACACCTCGACCCGACCTCCGTAGTACTTGGTGACGATGTCTTCGGAGATGTCGCCCTCGACGTCTCCGATGAGCTGCTGGCAGGCCGCGGCGAGCTCGGTGAGGTCGTCGGCGAAGGCCGAGACCAGGGCTCGAAGAGCCGGAGGCGCGATGCGCTTCTTCGCCGCGCGGAACTCGCCGGCGGCGAAGTCGACTCGGTCGCTGTCGCGCTTGATGGCAGGGCAGGCGATCTCGATACCGCCGCCGTTCCCGGCACGGACAGCGTCGAGCAGCTTCTTGCCTCGCACGCTGGCGCCCGTGTGGCGAAGGATGACGGTCGCGCCCTCCTGCGGGTTGTCGAGATACGACACCGCCTCCTGGATGAAGGCATCGGAGCACTTCTCCACGCCGGAGACGCGGACGAGACGTGGTTCCCCGAACAAGGACGGCGATGTGAGGGAGAGCAGCGTTCCGGGTGCGTAATCATCGGCCCGTACGTCACTCACTTCGAGCGCGGGGTCCTCGGCACGGAGGTAGTCGCGAACGCCGGCGATCGCGCGCTCGGCGCAGACCTCTTCCGGGCCCGACACGAGCACGATCGGAGCGGGGTGCGGCTCACGCCAGGAGACCTGCGGGATCTTGGTGGGCTTCGCGCCGCCGCGGGAAGGGGTTCGCGAAGCTGCCATGGATCCAGCCTACCGGCGGTCGCCGACATGGTTCCGCTCCTTCGAGGCTGATCCGAGCGGCTCATCCGGCAGGCTTCTCCGTCCAGACCTGCAGTTCGCCGTCGCGAAGACCGAGCAGAATGCGCCCCCGTTCGTCGGTGCGCAGCACATGTGCACCGGTCGCCGCCAGGAGATCGAGGGTCTCGGAACGTGGGTGCCCGTAGTCGTTGTCCGCTCCGACGCTGAACAGCGCCACCCGGGGCCGCATCGCCTCGTAGAGGCCGGGATCCTGGTCGGCGCTGCCGTGGTGCGCGACCTTGACCACGGCGTACGGCATCATCCTCGCCGTACGCTGCAGCATGCGCTGGGGCGCGGCCGAGAGGTCGCCGAGATAGATCGAGCGGGGCACCTCTCCCCCGTCGAACTCCATCACCACACTCGCATCGTTGCCGTCGGGAAAAGCAGCGGAATGGCGCAGCGGCCAGAGCACACGCCACGCGGCCTCGCCGAGCATGCCCTGCTGGCCTGCCGACGCCGCGTGGACGCGTGCGCCTCCATCGACGAGGTCATCGAGGAGGCGTCGATCGGCGTCCTCGGCGATCGGACCATGCATGACCACGTCGACACGACCGCGCACCGCCTCAGCCCCGCCGACGTGATCGAGGTCGAAGTGGGTGAGGACGAGAAGGTCGATGCGCTCGACGCCGAGCGACCGCAGACATGAGGCCAGTGGCTGGGGCTCCGGCCCCGTGTCGATCAAAGCGACCTGGGTCGCCGAGCGCACGAGCACCGCGTCACCCTGCCCGACATCGCACGCCGCGACGGCCCAGGCGTCGGGGGTCGTCGCCGTGGCGAGGGGGCCGTCGAGAAGCGCACGAGAACCGGCGAGCGACAGCACCACGACGACGATCACCGCCGCACCGCGACGTCCCCAGGCAGCCGCCCGCTCCACACGTGAGCCCGGCTGATGCGTGGGGGCACGCATCAGCACGATGGCGATCGCCGCACTCACCACCGCCACCACCAGGGCACTGCCGAGGCCGGGTGGTACCAGGACCTGCGCGCCCGGCAGCTGGGCCGTGGTGGTCGCGGTCATCGCGATCCACGCCGCGGGAAGCCACGCCGAGGCCGTCAGCAGGTCAGCGAGCACCGGCAATGGAGCGGCGAGGCAGGCGAGGAGCCCGATCACCGTCGCGACCGGGGCTGCGGGCCCCGCGATCAGGTTCGCGGCGATACCGACCAACGACTGCTGTTCCGCGAACAGGGCGATGATCGGGCCGCACGCGAGCTGCGCGGAGAGCGGGACCGCGACAGCGAGCGCGACGGGGCGCGGCATCCCCCGAGCCAAGCCGCGCGCCAGAGGTGGGGCGAGCAGGATCAACGCACCCGAGGCGACGACCGACAGCGCGAACCCCGGCGTCGCCGCGAGCCAGGGGTCCGCAACCAGAATGATTGTGGCGCACAGCGACAGCATCCCGGCCCCGGCGCTCGGCTTCCCCGACAGCACGGAGAGCATCCCCACGGCCGCCATCACCCCCGCCCGGATCACACTCGGCTCGGGAGTCACCAGAACCACGAACCCGGCCAGGCCCACGAGTGACAGGACGACACGCAACCGGCGGCCGCCTCCGCACAGTGCCGTCAGCCAGAAGATCGCGCCGACCACGATCGCGCAGTTCGCTCCGCTGACCGCGGTGAGGTGACTGAGCCCGCTGGTGCGCATGTCGTCGTTCAGCTCGGCGGTGACGGCGCGCGTGTCGCCGACCGCGAGTCCGGGAAGCAGCCCGTTGCCCGGTTCCGGCAGGCGTAGAGACCGTTCGACGAACACGCTCTTGATCGTCGCCGCCGCACCGAAGACACCAGGCGCGGGCGAGATGACCTCGGCGTCGCTCGCGAAGACGACCAACGCTGAGCGCTCCACGGCATCCGTCGCCGATGACTCGCCCACGACCCGAACCGTCGCGCCGAGGTCGAAGCCCTCGGCGGGGGCGACCCCCAGGCGCACCGGGGCGGCGGACGCCACCGCACGGCCCGGCGGCCCGAGCGTCGATGTCACCGCCTCGAACCACAGCCGCCCATCGCGTCCGATCGATGCGGAGGACGTCACCTCGGCCGTGATCTCGACCACGCGAGCGTCCCACCCCTTCGCCGCTTCCCGCTCGGGCACGGCGAACCCGACCGATACCGCCGCAGCCGCCATCGCGGCCAGCACGACGACGGCGAGGCCCCCGAGCGCCCAGGACTCTCCATGGCGGTTTCGACGGTGCACGACCGATGCCAGCACGCCTACCGCCCCGAGCCCGCACACGGCGGCGCACCCCCACGCGACCGCAGGGAACATCACACACAGCAGCGCGACGCACCACACCGCCACCGCGAGCGGCACGAGCCGGAGGTCTCGTCCCCTCACACCCTGACCCCGTCGCGCAGGCCTGCGACCAGCTTCTCCCCGATGCCGGGAACCGCCAGGAGGTCGTCCACCGAGGCGAACCGGCCGTTCTCCTCCCGCCAGGAGATGATCCGCTCCGCGAGTGCCGGACCGATACGCGGGAGCGTCTCCAACGCCGCCTGATCCGCGGTGTTGAGGTCGATCCGGTCATCGTCCGGTGGCGGTGCGACTTCGCCGGGCCCACCCGCCATGGCTCCGGCTGCCGGCACGACGACCTGCTCTCCGTCTTCGAGCATTCGAGCGAGGTTGACCGCGGCCAGATCGGCCTCGACGGTCGTTCCCCCTGCAGCCGCCAGCGCATCGACGAGCCGTGCGTCACGATCGAGCACATAGAGTCCGGGCTTCTCGACAGCGCCGAGAACGTGCACGTAAAGGTCATCGGTCGCTTCGGGGCCTGCGCCTGTTCCCGTACTCGTGTCTTCGAGCGGCACCGATTCGACAGGCGCGGCCTGCCCCCGCATGATCCCGAGCCCCACGGCAGCCGACAGCACGACGAGAGCCAGCACCACCGCCGCTCCGATGCTCAGACGCAGTCGGCGCCGAGGTGGGAGGGGTGCCTGCGGAGATTCCATCCGGCCACGCTAGGCGCGGTCGATCCTCCGGCCGGGCGGCATTCGCCCCTGCCGGGGACAACCCCGTGCGAGGAGACTTCCGTGGAGGACAGGCGATCAGCCCGTACGTCGATCAGCCCTTGACGACGAAGCTCACGATCTTCGGAGCACGCACGACGACCTTCACGATCTCGCGGTCGCCGATCGACCGGATCACGCGCTCGTCGGCGCGGGCCAGAGCCTCGAGCTCCGACTCGCCGATACGCGCCGAGACCTCGAGCTGGGCGCGCACCTTGCCGCCCACCTGCACGACGGCGATGATCGTGTCCTCGATCAGCAGTGCCGGGTCGGCGGAACGCCACGTCACCAGGCCGACGGAAG
Organism: Microbacterium maritypicum MF109; assembly: GCF_000455825.1. GTDB lineage: Bacteria > Actinomycetota > Actinomycetes > Actinomycetales > Microbacteriaceae > Microbacterium > Microbacterium maritypicum_A. The sequence continues at coordinate 36,510 of NZ_ATAO01000057.1, read as the reverse complement.
GCTCGTGTCCGAGGACCTCCCACATCTCCTCCGCCGTGTGCGGAGCGATGAGGTCGAGCATCACGGCGATCGTCTCCGCGGCTTCGCGGACGGCGGGGTCAGCCGCGCCGGCGGCACCGTCGATCGTCTTGCGGGTGACGTTCACGAGCTCCATCAGGCGCGCGACCAGCACGTTGAACTTCGTCTGCTCGACCAGAGCGGGCGCTTCGGCGAGCAGCTTGTGCGTCGCGCGTCGCAGCGCGGAGTCACCGCCGTCGAACACCACGTCGACCGGGCTCGACACCTCACCGGCGATGCGCATCGCGCGCGCCAGGAACTTCTGGGCGCCGGTCGTCGAGACGTCGGCCCAATCCTTGTCGTCCTCCACGGGACCGGCGAACGCCAGCCCCACACGCAGGGCGTCGGCGCCGTGGGCGTCGAGCTCCTCCTGGAAGAGCACCAGGTTGCCCTTGCTCTTGGACATCTTCTGCCCGTCGAGCAGCACCATGCCCTGGTTGATGAGGTTCGAGAACGGCTCGGTGAAGTCGATCAGCCCCATGTCGAACAGGACCTTCGTGATGAAGCGCGCGTACAGCAGGTGCAGGATCGCGTGCTCGACACCACCGATGTACGAGTCCACCGGTGCCCAGCGCGCCGCCTGCGCCGGATCGAAAGCCACCGTGTCGCTGTTCGGCGAGAGGAAACGCAGGAAATACCACGAGCTGTCGACGAACGTGTCCATCGTGTCGGGGTCGCGCAGCACGGGGTCGCCCGTCTGCGGGTCGGTCGTGCGCACCCAGCTCTCGGCACCGCCCAGCGGCGAGGTGCCCTTGGGCTTGAGGTCGAGTCCTTCGACGCTCGGCAGCCTCACGGGGAGCTTGTCCTCGGAAACCGGGATGATGCTGCCGTCTTCGGCGTGCAGCATCGGGATCGGCGTGCCCCAGAAGCGCTGACGCGAGATCAGCCAGTCACGCAGACGGTAGTTCTTGGCGGCACGACCCGTGCCGGTCGCTTCCAACTGCTCGATCGCACGCGCGATGGCGTTGCGCTTGGAGAGCCCGTTGAGTGCACCGGAGTTGATCATGCGGCCTTCGCCGGTGAGTGCAACGCCCGTGGTGGCGGGGCTCTGCTCCTCGAGCGCGGCGCCCGTGTCGATCGGCACGCCCTCGTCGTCGACCTCGATCACCGGCATCGCGCCCGTGACGGGAGCCGTCGTGTCGACGACCACCTTGACGGGCAGGTCGAACGCACGGGCGAAGTCCAGGTCGCGCTGGTCGTGCGCAGGAACCGCCATGACCGCACCGTGACCGTAGTCGGCCAGCACATAGTCCGCCGCCCACACCGGAAGCTTCTCGCCGTTCACGGGGTTGATCGCATAGCGCTCGAGGAACACACCGGTCTTCGGGCGGTCCGTGGACTGCCGATCGATGTCGGTCTCCTTCTGCACCTGCTCCAGGTACGTCTGGAAGCGCTGACGCACGTCATCGGAAGCACCGGCAGCGAGCTCGGACGCCAGGTCGGAATCGGGTGCGACCACGAAGAACGTCGCGCCGTGCAGCGTGTCAGGGCGCGTCGAGAACACCGTGACCGGCTCCTCACGCCCCTCGATCATGAAGTCGACGTCGGCGCCCACGGAGCGTCCGATCCAGTTGCGCTGCATCTGCAGCACCTTGTGCGGCCAGAATCCCTCGAGCTGGTTCAGATCGTCGAGCAGACGGTCCGCGTAGTCGGTGATCCGGAAGTACCACTGCGTGAGCTTCTTCTTGATGACCTCGGCTCCACAGCGATCGCAGCGTCCGTCGACGACCTGCTCGTTCGCCAGCACCGTCTGGTCGTTCGGGCACCAGTTCACCGGGCTCTTCTTGCGATACGCCAGGCCCCGCTCGTACAGCTTCAGGAACAGCCACTGATTCCAGTGGTAGTACTCGGGGTCGGACGTGTGCAGGACCCGGCTCCAGTCGAACGAGACGCCGTACTGTTCGAAGCCGACCTTCTGCTGCGCGATGTTCTGATACGTCCAGTCCCGAGGGTCGGCACCCTGCCGGATCGCGGCGTTCTCGGCGGGCAGCCCGAAGGAGTCCCAGCCGATCGGGTTCAGGACGTTGTGTCCGCGGTGGCGCCAGAAACGGGCCACGATGTCGGAGTAGAGGTAGTTCTCGGCGTGCCCCATGTGCAGGTCGCCGGACGGGTACGGGAACATCGCGAGCACATACCGACGCGGGCGGGTGTCGTCGTCGCCACCCGTGAGGAACGTGCCGTTCTCCGCCCAGTACTTCTGCCACTTGTTCTGGATGGCGTGCGCCGACGGGGTCTCGTCGTCGGCAGGAGCGGTGGACAGGTTCTCAGACAACGAACGCACGACCAATCTGATGGAAAAAGCGGGATCAGTTCAGGATATCGGAACGCCAGGGCCCGGGCATTCCGGCACCGAGCGCCATGAGCGGTGCCCTCGCCTTGGTCGCGACCTCGGCGACCTCTGAGGTCGCGATCGACCCCCAGGTGATCCCTCCGCCGGCGCCGACCACAGCCTGCTCCCCTTCGATCACGATGCTGCGGATCACCATCGCCAGATCCAGGGTTCCGTCGTCACCGATGTACCCGAAGCATCCGGCGTACACGCCGCGAGGCCCGCCCTCCAGCTCGTGCAGCCGGGTCATCGCCGACAGCTTCGGAGCCCCGGTCATGCTGCCGGCTGGAAAGGCCGCCTCGAGCAGGGCCTCGACCGTTGTCCCCTCGGCCGCCCGCCCACTCACGGTACTCACCAGCTGGTGCACGGCGGGATAGCTCTCGACCACCCAGAGACCCTCCACACGTATGCTCCCGGGCTCGCACACCCGCGAGAGGTCGTTGCGCATCAGGTCGACGATCATGACGTTCTCGGCGCGCTCCTTGCGGTCCGTCGCCAGTTCTGCGGCGAGCGCGGCGTCTTCGACCGGATCGATGCTTCGGGGCCTGGTGCCTTTGATGGGACGGGTACGGATGACTCCGCCCGCGGCATGGAGGAACTGCTCGGGACTGGCACTCAACAGGGTGCGATCGCCGATGCGCAGGAATCCGCCATGATGGGCGGGCGTGGCGGCGCGGAGCCGACGATAGACCTCGACCGGGTCGTGGGCGCCGGCCACGGTGAAGCGCGTGGTGAGGCACAGTTGGTAGGCGATGCCCTCACGGATGAGATCGCGGCAGCGTTCGATGAGTGCGGCGTACTCGCCGGGGTCGTGTCGGGCGACGGCGATACGCGGCGGGCGATCGGGGTCGCTCATCGAGAAGGGCGCGGATTCCGGGACCCCCACCAGTGCCCGGACGTCTGCCGCCCAGTCCTCGACGTCGCTCTCCATCCCGAGCACCCAGACGCGCTGCTTGTCGTGGTCGAAGGCGACGACACGGGTGGCACGCAGCCAGGAACCGCCCGAGCCGTCTTCCAGGCCCGCGACCGGTGCACCGACGGCGGCGGCGCCGCTCTCATAGTCGAGCCACCCCACCCATCCCCCTGTGAACGGCGGCAGCTCAGGGTCGGCAGCGACGACGTCGACGCGCACCTCGCGCGGAAGCGTCGAGCGCTCCCCCGTCCCGACGAAGCTCCATCCGGTGATCGCGTCAGCCCCGGCGTCGAGCCAGAACACATCGGCGGTCCCGGCTTCCAGCATCCCGAACACCGACGACGGCTCCACCCAGTCGGGAAGCGGACGAGCACTCAGCTGTTCGGGCACCTTTCCAGCCTAGGACCGGGTGGCTCCCGTATCCTCATGGGGTGGACGACCTCCTGATCTGGCTCCTCGACACCGTGCAGTCGATCGATCCGGTCGCCCGCACGCTCATCGCCGGGCTCGCCGTGATGCTGGAGACGAGCATCCTGATCGGCCTCATCGTTCCCGGCGACACGATCGTGATCATCGCGTCCATGGGTGTCGCCACTCCCCTGGAGGGCATCGCGATGGGTGTCGCGGTCGTGATCGGGGCGCTGATCGGGGAGAGCATCGGGTTCTGGCTGGGACGCTGGCTGGGCCCGCACATCCGCGTCTCCTGGTTGGGGCGGCGGATCGGCGAGCACAACTGGGTGCGCGCCGAGAACTATCTCGAGCGCCGCGGGGGGATCGCGATCTTCCTCTCCCGCTTCCTCCCCGTGCTGCATTCTCTGGTTCCCCTCACCGTCGGGATGAGCGAGTACCCGTACCGCAAGTTCCTGGTATGGACGGCTCCCGCCTGTGTCCTCTGGGCCACCGCCTATGTGAGCGTCACGTCGCTTGCCGCCGGCAGCTTCCGCGAGCTGGTCGATCGCGTGCACTTCGCCGGGTACATCTTCGTCGGCGTGATCGCCCTGTTCCTGCTTCTGGCTTTCCTGGGCAAGAAGCTGCTGCAGCGCATCGAAGCCCGTCACCTGGAGTCCCCGGAGGCAGAGGCCGACGCCGACGTGAAAGACTGAGGCAATGGCATCGGCTCCCCCAGCCCCCCGGATCCACTGGTTCGCCCGACTCGAACACCGCTTCCATGTCTGGCGTGAAGGTCGTGCGCGCCGTCGTGGCCGTGTCGCGACGATCCTTCCCTTCCCCGGTTACGGTGGTCCGGGCTGGGTCCGCGTCGTCGGCCGGGTGCTGATCGTCCCGCCGCAGCGTCGCACCCGAGACGGTGAACCCGCCAGCGTCCGCGGATGGCGCAGCTTCGTCGGCATCCCGGTGGGATTCGCCGCTGTCAGCGTGCACTTCGGCGAGACCACCCACCAGGTCGCGGCCGACCGCGGCGGCGTGGTCGATGCCATGATCCGTGTCGATCTGGAACCCGGCTGGCAGACGTTCACGTTCTCGGTCGAGGGCCAGGCGCCGGTGGAGGCTCGCGCATTCATCGTGGCCGAGGGCACCTCGTTCGGCGTGGTGTCGGATGTCGACGACACCGTGATGGTGACGGCGCTGCCTCGTCCCTTCATCGCCTTCTGGAACTCCTTCGTGCTCGACGAGCACGCACGCCTTCCCGTCCCGGGGATGGCCGTCCTCCTCGACCAGCTGCTCCGCCAGCACCCGGGTGCACCCATGGTGTACCTCTCCACCGGTGCGTGGAATGTCGCCCCCACCCTGTGGCGCTTCCTCGGTCGCCACCTCTTCCCCGCCGGCTCCATGCTCCTGACCGACTGGGGTCCCACTCACGAACGGTGGTTCCGCAGCGGGCGTGAACACAAGCTCACGAACCTGCGTCGCCTCGCGACCGAGTTCCCCGACGTGAAATGGCTGTTGATCGGAGACGACGGCCAGCACGACGAGTCGATCTACAGCCAGTTCATGAACGAGTACCCCGATTCCGTCGCCGGCGTCGCGATCCGTCGTCTGCTTCCCGCCGAGGCCGTGCTCGCCGGTGGACGCGCCGGTCACGAACCGCACTCCGAAGATGCCGCCCCGTGGGTGAGCGCCGAGGACGGCGCCGGTCTTCGCGATCTGCTCGGCGAAGCCGGCATCCTGCACTGACATGACCATCGCCCGCCCGGACTGGACCCTCCGCGAGGAGGCGCATCGTGAACGCGCCGATGCCCTCACCGCGGCGCACCGCGAACGGGCGACGCGGGCGGAGAAGCATCCGGTGTGGGACTTCCTCTTCACCTACTACTCGTACAAGCCCGCGCACCTGCGTCGATGGCATCCGGGGGCCGGTGTCGAACTCGCCGATGCGCCGGAACGCCGCGACTGGCGGTGGTACTCCCCCGGACGATCGCCCGGCAGCGTCGTGCCGGATGCGGCGACTTTCGGCGCAGAGAAGACGGAGTTGGCCGCGCTCATCGAGCGCATGCTCCGCCGCACCGCATCCCGCCCCGGACAGTTCGGCTGCTTCGGCCTGCACGAATGGGCGATGGTGTACCGCGCGGACGAGCATCGCCACGCGGTGCCGTTGCGACTCGGGCAGGCGGGCACGGATGCCGTCGTCGAGAATCATGAGCTGCGTTGCACCCATTTCGACGCATTCCGCTTCTTCACCCCCGAAGCGGTCCCCCGCAACCGCACGCCGTTGAGCCGCGACGACCAGCCCCTGTTCGAGCAGCCCGGTTGCCTGCACGCGGGGATGGACCTGTACAAGTGGGCGACGAAACTCGGGCCCCTCATCCCCGGCGAACTCCTCCTGGATTCGTTCGAGCTCGCCCGCGACATCCGCCTGCTCGACATGCAGGCCGCGCCGTACGACCTCTCGGCATGGGACGTGGTCCCGGTTCGCATCGAGACGACCGAGGGCAAGGCCGAGTACGTCCGTCGGCAGCGAGGGTTCGCCGACCGGGGCGCCGATCTGCGCGCGGCGCTGCTGAACGCCTGGATCGGCGACGGAGCTCGCGATGCGGCCTGAGCGTCAGCCCACCGGTTCGCAGTCATCGCAGATCGACCAGCGGGCGGTCGCCGCGGCGGTCTGCATCCGGAGCGCGACCACGCGTGTCGCCGCCTCCTCGAGCCGCTCGGGCGGAAGCGTCCCCGCTTCGGCCGCCGCTGCGATGCCGGCGACCATCGATCCGGCTGTCTGCGCGTCGGACCCCGCGATCATCAACACGAGGTCGTTCCCCGCAGCGATCGCCGCCACCGCGTTCGTGACCGGGTCGGCATAGGCCGGATCTCCTGAAGACAGCAGCATGCCGAGGTCGTCGGTCACCGCCACCCCGGTGAAGCCGAGCTCGTCTCTCGCGATCTCATGCCACCGCGGCGAGAGGGATGCCGGCAGCGGATCGACCGCCGCGTAGGCGAGATGCCCGTACATCAGCAGCGAGGCCCCGGCGTCGATACCGGCGGCGAATGGCACGGCCGCGGTGGCGCGCCATTCCTCGATTCCCATCGTGGTGCTCGGGATCGCGTGATGAGAGTCACCCGGAGCCGCGCCGTGGCCTGGGAAGTGTTTGAGGGTCGAGGCGACGAACTGCTCCTGCGCGACGGTTGCCGCCGCCACGCGCTCCGCCGCCGCGGCAGGGTCTGTGCCGAGCGCGCGACCGTGGATGAACGAGCCGGGATCGTCCGTGTAGTCGGCGACCGTTCCGAAGTTCACGGTGATGCCCGCTCGCGCCACCAGAGAGCCCCGCGCGGTGAACGCCGCGGACGTCTCGGCGACCGGAAGCCCCTTCAGGGAGAGGGAGGCAGGGAAGCCGTCACCGTGCAGTCGGGAGACGAAGCCGCCCTCCTGGTCCACGGCGATGAGCGGTGGCAGGCCGGGATCGACCGTCAGCGCGGCCGTGAGCGCCTGCAACTCCGCTTCGGTCGCGGGGATATTGGCCCCCATGAGGATGAATCCTCCCAGTCCGGACTCCATGTACGACCGAAGGGCGGACGGGTCCGTTCCTGCCACGTGCCCCATGACCACCGTCGCTGCCTGTTCCGCCACGGTCATCTCCTGCACCCGCGCCTTCGCACGCGCGGTGAGCAGCTCAGATCCGCTGGTCGACACCGTGGACTCGGGGATGCCCGACGTCGAGGGTGCGCCCACCGCCGACGCCGTGGCGGCCGACGAGACGAAGAACCCCATCACCGCGGCGAGCGCGAGTGCGCTCGCCGTCCGTCCCCGGCGCCGATTCTCCATGTCGCGCGAAGTGGCGTGTCTCAGCAGGACAGCGCCTCGGCGATCGGCACCGCCGAGTCGGCGTCGCCGTTCCCGAAGCGGATGGTCCGCCCGACCGTGCACGGTTCGTGCAGGGACGCAGCGATCACGGCAGCGACGTCGGCACGCGCGACAGCTCCACGACCGTCCGGATCGAGCTGGATCCGACCGGTGGGATCGTCGAAGGTGAGTGTGCCCGGCGCGAGGATCGTGCCCTCCAGACCGGTGCCACGCAGGTGCTCGTCGGCAGCCCACTTCGCGTCTGCATAGGGGAAGAAGGAGTCGCCTTCCGGCACACCGTGATCAGCGGTGGACCCGAGCCATGACACCATCACGTACCGTCGGACGCCCGCGCGTTCTGCCGCGTCCATGGAACGCTGCGCGGCGTCGCGGTCGACCGCGTAGGTGCGTTCGGCCGATCCGCCACCGGCGCCGGCTGACCAGACGACGGCGTCATGACCGCGGATGATCTCGGCGAGCGCCTCGACATCCATGTTCTCGATGTCGGCGACGAGCGCTTTCGCACCGCCGGCTTCGACATCGGAGGAATGGTCAGGGTTGCGGATCACCCCGGTCACCTCGTCTCCCCGTGCGACGAGGAGCGGCGCGAGCAGGAGGGCGATGCGGCCGTGGCCGCCGAAGACGATGATTCGCGACATGCCTTCACCCTACGCGCCCCCTCCGCACTCAGCGCGGGGTCTGGTCGCTGTCGATCACGAACGCCTGTGGATGGCTCGAAAGGTAGCGCACGACGATCAGCTGACCGCCGGGTATGTACGCGTCGCGGTCGGGATACACAGCGGGGGTAAAGAAGTTGCTCTCCAGCGTGTATTCGACGCCTTCGGCCGTCGTGAACGTCACCCAGTCACCATCCAGAGTCGCCGCCGTCGGTCGACCGTTGTCGTAGATGTACGCACGGGTGAGGGGCACGCCGGCGAGGCTGAGGATGCCGATCACCAGGGAGGCGAGCATGAGGAAAGCGAGGATGCGCGCGCCGATGCGCACGATTCCTCCCCCGACGCGGCCTCGCGGACGCTGATCCGCACGCAGCAGCCCCTCCCGCTCGCGGATGGCCCGCAGCTCCCCGCCGGGCATCGCTCCCCGCGCCGACAGCGCGAACAGGCCGAGGATCGAGAAACCGGCGATGAACACCATCGCGTATCCGTGCGACGCCGGGAAGTTCACGAGCCAGATGAGCGTGTCCATCGGGTTCATCGCCCCTCCTCCTTCTCGATCGTCACGGCGACGGTCTGCGGGTCCTCACGCCGATAGAACGCCCAGACCGGGGCTCCGACCTGCAGGTGCGGAATGGCCTGCGGGTACACGAAGACCGTGGTGTCCGCTTCCCAGGTCGCCGCTCCCTCCGGCGCCATCAGCACGCGCAGGGCGAGCTCGCTCTGCCCCTCACGACGCCGCCCCGTCGGTCGCACCTCGAGCACGGATGCCGTCACCGGGGTGCCGCTCGTGCGCGCCCGCACCTGCCGCGGATCGATCAGCCCCCGTTCGATCCGCCATTGCAGCATCGCGTCCCGCACCGCGGGGTCGTCCAGGTCGGCGAGCTCCACCGTGTCCTGGTCCGTGAGGCTGTACCGCACGGGTACCGGGAGCCCGATCTGCAGGCCGGCGAGATCGGAGGCGTCGACCAGCATGCGCAGCTGCGCGATGAACTCCTCTGCGGTGCTCGGTGTCACCCGGATGAACAGGTCGTACTGCGGCACGTCGTTGACGGTGAGACCGGTGCGCGCGACCTCGACGATCGTGCCCACTCCGATCTGCGTCTCTCCGCGCACCCGCTTACGGCGCCCGAGCCCCGACAGGACCCCGCCGAAGGTCAGCAGCAGACCCCACGCCACACCGATGATGATCGGAGCGCCCAGTGTGTCCTCTCCCGAGAACGGAAGGCTCGACTGTCTCTGATCGACGCCGAAAAGTCCCTCCCCGACCCAGACCACGAGCCAGGCGGACAGCAGCAGCCAGACGACGAAGAGCAGGATGCGGAGCATGCCCTCAGCGTAGCCAGGAGCCGATCTCGACCCGAACACGGTTTTCCCACAGGACCCCCGCCGTTCGTCGCCCGGTCCTCTACACTCAGGGCAACGACACCGACCCGAGACGGTGTCCCTCCGGACAGCAGGACGACGATGCCCACACCGCTGATCGAGCGCGAGATCACCGCGCATGTATCTCTCACCACGCCCACCGGGATGCTGAACCGGGAGGCTCTCGGCTGGTCGCGCACACCGGTTCACGACACCTCGGGTATCCCCGGCCGCGGCCACTGGGGGCGCAACAAGCGGTGGGAGTACTGGAACGTGATGACGCCGTCGCACATCGTCGCCGTCACGGTCTCGTGCGTCGACTACATGGCTCTGCACGAGTTGTGGGTGCTCGATCGCGCGACCGGTGACGACATCGACACGACGGTGATCTCGCCGGGAGGGCGCAGCGCGACGCTCCCGTCGTCTCTCGGCGCGGGGCCCGCCCGCGCGCGCACGCGTCGGATCACCGTCGACATCGACGAGGCCTTCGACGGAACACGCCTGCGCGCCTCCACCCCCCGCGTCTCGATCGACCTGCTGGCTGGTCGCCTGGAGGCACACGAGTCGCTCGGTGTCGTCGTGCCGTGGCGCCTCGGCGACGAGATCCCCCATTTCCAGTACACGGTCAAAGATGTGGCACGCCCGGCCACCGGAACAGTGACCGTGGACGGAGTGGCGCACGAGGTGCCGACCGGAAGCTGGGCCGTACTGGACCACGGTCGCGGGCGCTGGCCGTATCGCGTGCGCTGGAACTGGGCTGCGGCCAGCGGTGTCGTCGACGGCCGCGTCATCGGGCTGCAGCTCGGTGCGAAGTGGACCGACGGCTCGGGTGCCACGGAGAACGCGCTGCTCGTCGACGGTCGGCTGTCGAAGATCAGTGAAGAGCTCGTGTGGGATTACGACTCCGAACATTTCATGCGTCCGTGGCACGTGCACGGGACGAGCGCCGACCTCGTGTTCACCCCGTTCTACGACAAGCACTCGCACACGAACGCGCTGGTGATCTCGAGCCGGACCGATCAACTGTTCGGTGTCTGGACCGGCTGGGTGCGCGACGAGAACGGAACGCGGGTGCGCGTCGACGGCATCGAGGGATTCGCGGAGGAGGTGCTCAACCGCTGGTGATGCGCACGCCTGCAGACTGCAGCGCGCGCTGCACTCCCTTCGCCGCCGAGCGACCAGCACGATTGGCGCCGATCGTGCTCGCCGACGGCCCGTAGCCGACCAACTGCACGCGGGGGTCTGCGACCGCCGTCGTACCTCGACCGTTTCGGTCGAGCTGGATGCCCCCGGCCGCACTGCGCAGGTGCAGAGGGGCGAGGTGACTGATCGCAGGGCGGAAGCCGGTGGCCCACAGGATGACGTCGAGCTGCTCGAAGCTGCCGTCTGCCCAGCGCACGCCGTCGGGTTCGATCCGTTCGAACAGGGGGCGCCGGTCGGCGTAGGCACCCAGACGCTCGGCCTCCCGCTCCTGCGGGCGGAGCATGAGTCCGGTGACGCTGACCACGCTCTCCGGAGGGAGACCGGCCGCGACGCGCTGCTCCACGAGGGCGACGGCTGCGGCTCCCGCTTCCGGCGTGAAGTCGTCATGGCGCCACACCGGTTCGCGCCGGGTCACCCACAGGGTGTCGGTGATCGGCGCCAGCGCCCCGAGGAACTGCACGGCCGACGCTCCCCCGCCCACGACGAGCACCCGCTTGCCGATGAAGTGCTCGGGCCCCGGGTAGTCCACGGTGTGCAGCTGTTCACCGACGAACGTCTCCATGCCGGGGAAGTGCGGGAGGAACGGATGCGTCCAGGTGCCGGTCGCATTCACGAGGGTGCGGGTCGTCCACTCCCCCTCACGTGCCCGCACGACGAGAAGACCCTCGTGGTCCTCGACGCGCTCGACGTGCACGGGGCGGAGCACCGGGAGTTCGTGCGTCTTCTCGTATCGCGCGAAGTATGCGGGCACGGCCTCGTTGGCGCGTGCACCGTCGCGGGGCGGCGGTGTGTCGCCGGGCAGTTCGGCGACGCCGTGCACATCGCGCATCGTCAGCGCGTTCCACCGGTGCTGCCAGGCGCCGCCGGGCTGTCCGTCGGCGTCGAGAACCACATGCGAGATACCCAGCCTCGAGAGGTGGAAGGATGCCGAGAGGCCGGCCTGCCCTGCGCCGATCACCAGACTGTCGAGGATGCTCACGCCGGTTTCAACGCCCGGCGCCGCGCGCTTGTTCCTCCCCTCCGCACTCCACTGTGACGCGCCCGGGATGCCCGCCCCGATTGGTGTTCGCGTCGATTCGTGTAGTACTCTTTTCAAGTTGCTCCGGCTGGTCCGGAACAGCGTCTGGGCCTGTGGCGCAGCTGGTAGCGCACCTGCATGGCATGCAGGGGGTCAGGGGTTCGAGTCCCCTCAGGTCCACAGAAAAAGCCCCCGGTTCTCCGGGGGCTTTCTTCGTCTCACGCGGTAGTGACCAGGAGGCACCATGACGCACGCGCCCCTGGGCTACGCGGATCGTGTGCGTGCGTCGCGGGGATATCGGACGGTGAGCCAGCTCATCGCGGACGACCTCAACGTCTTCCTCGATCCTTTCTCCGCCCTCCTCTCCGCGCACGCCGAGATCGGGACCGGCAATGTGTTCTGTCCGAACGTCCGCATCGACGCCGACCCCGGCACTCTCCTCATCGGTGACGACAACCGCTTCTTCGAGGGCACCCGAATCGAGGCGACCGCCGGCGGACGCGTGAGCATCGGCACCGACAACGAGTTCGGCCCGCATGCGGTGGCTCTGCTCGCGAACCGTTCCGATTCCGTGATCACGATCGGCAACCGGGTGCGTCTGATCGGGAGGATCGACCTCGCCGGCGCTTCCACTCTGGGCGATGGATCGCAGATCCTCGGCGATGTCACGGCGGTGAACGTCGCGCTCGCGAGCGGCGGGAGCCACCGCGACCCCGATCCTGACCTGCGCGGCGCCGTGCTCAAAGGACGAGGCCGGGCCACCGGACTCACGCTGGCTCGCGGCCACGTCATCAATGCAGACGGTGATTTCGGCACCGCAGCCGTAGAGGCCCAATCGGTCTATCACCCTCGCCCTGCCTGATGACCGCGCCGGATCAACCGCGCTAGCGCGCGTCTGCACGAGCGTCAACCCGATTCCGACCGCACGCCCCGCGTTCTACCGTGAACCCATCTCGACGAAAGGATGCGATCATGTCGAACCCGATCATTCCCCCGGTTCCCCCGCTCCCCCATGACGACGACCCGACCGACCCGACGGGTGTGCCGACGAGGGAGGTCGACGGCGAGCGTGTTCTCGATCCGGATGTCGATGACGCGCTCGTCGACAGCGCCGAGGCCGACCGCGTCGCGGCCGGCGCGGACGAGCACGACGACGGCCCCGACATCTGACTGCACACCCTCGCCGGCCCGCAGCGCACCGGTCGCCGTCACCCGCGCCCCGTAGACTTGCTCTCATGGCACCGGTGGCGGCGACGTGGTCCGGAAGAGGCTCATCGAGCGTCTTCCGGGGTGTGCTGTCGGGCGTGCTCCTCGTCGCCGCAGTCATCCTGGGGCTGCTGGGGATGCACACCCTGAATCTGCACGGCACTGCGGCGGCCGACACTCCGGCGGCGGCGATTTCGGCGGTGATGACCGTGTCCGAGCCGGTATCCGCGCATCACGGCACAGCGCAGGTGCAGGCGCTCCCGTCCGAAGACCCGTCCGGCACGACCGCGATGTCCTGCGCAGGCTGCGGCACCGATGATCACGCCGGCATGGCGATGATGTGCGTCCTCGCGCTCCTCCTCGCCCTCGTGCTCCTCATCGCGCCTGGAATGCTTCGCGGCTGGACGGCGATGCTCCTCCGCTCGCCCCTTCTCGAGGTCCTGGCCGCGCGGGTCCTCCCCCGCGCCCCTTCTCTGCACGTTCTCTGCATCAGTCGCACCTGAGCAGCCGTCGAGCCCGTGCTCTCGCGCCACGGCTCCAGGCCTCTCACCCTCGCGCGCCGCCGTCCGGCGTGTGCGCAACGACTATGCGTATTTGGAGAACACACCCATGAAGATTCGTGCTGCGGCAACAGCCGCACTCACCCTGTCCGCCGTTCTGCTGCTGTCCGGCTGCGCGACCGGCACCGACGACGCTTCCATGCCCGGCATGGACCACAGCTCGTCGTCACCATCGGCCGGCATGAGCGATGCCGACGTCAACGATGCCGACGTCATGTTCGCCTCGATGATGATCGTGCACCACGAACAGGCGATCGAGATGAGCGACATCGTGCTCGGCGTGGAGGGGATCGACCCCGAGGTGGCCGAACTCGCCCAGCGGATCAAGGCCGCGCAGGGTCCGGAGATCGAACAGCTCGAGGGCTGGTTGGACGATTGGGGCATCGGCTCCGACGACCGCGACGCGAACGGGATGGACCACGGCGACGGGATGATGAGCGACGACGACCTCGCCGCGCTCCGCTCCGCCGACGGTCCCGAAGCGTCGCGCCTGTTCCTCGACCAGATGATCGTGCACCACGAGGGAGCCATCGAGATGGCGCGGGCGGAGGTCGACGGCGGGAGCGATCCGGAAGCGATCGAACTCGCCCAGACGATCATCGACGCGCAGACCGAGGAGATCCAGGAGATGAACGACCTCCTCTCCACCCTCTGAACCCATTCCGGGGTCGGTGTCGGCGTATCCCGGCCCGACACCGACCCCACCTCGTACGAAGGACCGTCCCCATGAACCATCCCCTCCCCTCCACCACGTCTCCCGCCTCTCCCGCTGTCTCCCCATCACCCCGACGACGGAGGCTGTCCGCAGGGCTCGCCGCGTTGGCCGTCGCCGGAATCGCCCTGTCCGGGTGCGCGCCCGCCGTCTCCCCCGCCGACGTCGACTCGGTGGCGTCGGCGCAGGACCTGCTCGCCGCGCACGACCTCGCCGGGCTCGACGTCGGCGAGGTGATCGAACGACTCGACGCGATGCCCGTGGCGGACCGCCCGGACGATCTCCTCGCATCCGTCGAACCCGACGCGCTCCTGCTGCGTGACACCAGCGGCCGGGAGAATCGGCTGCCGATGCCCGACGACGCGGTGTACATCTCGATCGCACCATTCCGCGAACAGACCCACGAGTGCCATTTCCACAGCCTCACGACGTGCGTCGGCGAGCTCTCCGACACCGAGATGCGCATCGCCCTCACCGCCGACGACGGGACGGTGCTCATCGACGAGATGCGCCGCACCCACGACAACGGGTTCACCGGCGTCTGGGTGCCTCGGGGAATCGAGGCGACGCTGACCGTCGAGAGCGCCGGCCTGACGGGCACCGTGCCGCTGTCGACCACGTCGCCGGACGATCGCACGTGCGTGACCGATCTGCAGCTGCTGTGATCCCGCACGTGGCCGCCTGAGCTCCGCAGCGCGGCACGGAGGAAGCGCACCCCCTCGGAGATCGAGGAGGTGCGCTTCTTCGTTCGCTGTCCGTGCCGCGGGATGACTAGGTCGCCAGCAGCGGCGGCCGATGGGGGATGGAGATCGGACGTGTGGCCCTGCTCGAACCACGCATCCTCTCGACATCCTCGAGCACCTCGAATGCGGTTCCATAACGCGTGGCGAGTGGCAGGTCACGCAGCCAGGTCACCTCGACCTCGGTCTCGGCGAGTTCGTACACGCACGCGACGACATGGCGCGGGTCGTTGGGCGAGTATCGAAGGTCGTTGATCACCCATTCCGACGCCGTGATGCGATTCAGCATGAAACGCGGATCCGGAAGTTCAGACATGTGGGGCCCTCCAGGACTCTCTCTCCACAGAGAGTGCGCCACAAACCGCGCCCGGGGAAGCCCCTTGACACCACGCGCGGAGGGTGCCGTCACGGAAACCCGGGGCTACGACCCGGCGTCCACAGCCCCTGCCGAGGCCACCTGGGCCCGCCACCACGGCGTCTCGATGAAGCCGCGCTTCATGAAGACGAGCTCCATCGCCGCATTCCATCCGCGAACTCCCTTGAGGTGCGCGATGGTCCCGGTGAGGAAGTCGTGCAGGGTCTCGGTGCTCGGAAGGATGATCTCGCAATAGAGCGAGTTCTCCTCCAACGCCGCGGCGAGGAATCGCACCGACACGTGATGGGCGAGCGTCTGGGCGACGGAGGCGATCCGCGACGGTTCTACCCGCAGGATCAACAGTGTCTCGGCACTCATCCCCAGTGCCGATGCCGGCACCATCGTCACGGTGGTCAGGCATCCGGCGTTGCGCATCCGCTCGTAGCGACGGCGCACGCTGCTCTCGTTCATGTCGAGCGTGTCGCCGATCGACTGGAACGACGCACGGCCGTTGTGACGCAGCTCTTCGACGATGGCCCGGTCGGCGTCATCGAAGTGCGTGGGATCGCAAGTGTTCGGCGCGGGCATGTACGACTGCGGGTCGCTTGCAGCCTCGGCATGGGCGTCGTAGAGCTGCCGCCCCCAGTCGAAGCTCACCTTGTACGTGTGCACGACCAGGTCGCTGCGCCACCGTTCGACGCCCGGGATCGCCTGCAGATCGGTGAGGACATGCGCATACGTCGCGGAGTCGCCCGGGATGACGACCTCGGCGAACACGTCGAACTTGCCGGTCACCAAGGTCACGAAGCGCACGTAGGGCGAGCCGATCAGCGCCTGCGCGACACTCAACTGCGACCCCGGTGTGCAGTTGATGCGCACGAAGAAGGTCTCCACGTGCCCTTCGCTGCCCAGGGTCGGCACGATCCCTACACGCACCAGCCCTTCCGCCAGCAGCTGCTGGCCGCGTCGCGTGACGGTCGAGACCGATGCTCCGGCGAACTCCGCGATCGATGTCCAGCTTGCGCGCCCGTCCTGCTGCAGCGCTACGACGATCCGTCGGTCGAGGTCGTTCACTTCTCTCGTCAGGTGAACACTGCTCATCGGGTCGGCGGGTACACCCGGTGCAGGAACGTGCGCACGGTCTTCGTCCACGCCTCTGCCTCCTCGATCTGCGGGGAGTGCCCCGATTTCTCGAACACCACCATCTCGGAGTCCGGGATGAGATCGGCGATCGTCTGGCTACACGATACTGGCGTGATCCAGTCCGTCCGGCCCACGGTGATGAGTGTCGGCACACCGATCTCGTGCAGCCGTGGCTTGAGGTCATAATTCGGGAGGTTCACCGAGAAGGCGTAGTTGTGCGCGCGGTAGCGGTACGGCGTGGCCTGCACCTTGCGCTCGGTCGCCTCCGGATCGTAGACGAAGTCGTACAGAGGCAGGATCTCGCGCCAGCAGTCCTTGAGGTCTTCATCGTCGTGGACCTGTCCCACGTCGATGCGATCGAACTTCTCCATGTCGATCGTCACGCGGTCGGAGGCGAGCGCGTTCTCGCGAGCCAGATGGGCGTTGGAGTTGTCCGGCGAAGTGTCGCGCAGCACGATGGCCGCCACCCGCTCCGGGTATCGCAGCGCGTACTCCATGGCCATGAAGCCGCCGTACGAGCCCCCCGCCATCACGATCTTCTCGGCGCCGATCCATTCCCGCAGACCATCGATGTCCGCCGCCCACTGCTCGTGGCTGTAGACGCCTTCCCCGTCGCTCTGGCCGCTCCCGCGCGCATCGAACACCACGACGCGGTACTCGTCGGCCAGGCGCCCGAAGCTGGCACGCGGTTCCGCACGGGAACCGAGACCAGGAGCACCGTGGTGGGTGATGATGACGGGCGCCCCCTCAGGACCGAGCACCTCGACGGCCAGGTGGTTGCCGTTGATCTCGACCCACTCGTGGGTGCTGGTGGCTGCGGCGAACTCCGGCGATACCGGCGGTGTCGATGTCATGTTCTCTTCTCTCTCTCGGATTCCGGGGCGTCAGAGCGCGATGGTGCAGTCGTCGAGACTGCGGGGGTAGGTGGTCAGAGGTTCGGCGCCGGTGTCCGTCACGAGCATGCTGTCGCTGATGCGGTACCCCGCGTGCTGTGGGACGTAGATGCCCGGCTCGTTCGAGACGACCATGCCCGCCTCCAGCAGCGTCGCATCGCCGTCTTCCAGCCAGGGCGCCTCGTGCATGCCGAGACCGATTCCGTGTCCTTGACGATGCCGGATGAACGCGCCGAGTCCGGCACCGCGGATCACGTCGAGACAGAGGCGGTTGGCTTCGCGACACTCGAGCCCGGCGCGGATGGTCTCACGCCCGAGCTGCTGCGCCGCGTTGATCGTGTCGTGGTAGCGCCGCTGCTCCGCCGTGGGCTCGCCCAGCACGAAGGTGCGCTCGCCCTCGATGAAGCGACCGCCCACCGCGCAGCCCAACGACAGCATGAAGGTGTCGCCGGCTTTGAGGCGGTTCACCGACGGGAGCCCGTGTGGGAAGGCGGAGTTCGCGCCGGAGTAGACCAGCCCGCCGGCGAGCAGGGAGGCCACCACCACGTTGCGGTGCTCTGCGTACATGATGCCGGTACCCGTCGCCGTGACGTGACGCTCGAGCTCGGCCTCGGTGGGGAGCTCTCCCCCGGCTGCGACGGCCTCGACCACCAGCGAAACCCCGGCCTCGAGCATCCGATCCGTCACGCGGGCGGCCTCGCGGTGCAGGGTCACCTCCTCGGGGAACTTCACGAAACGGGCGCGGGTCAACAGATCCGAGGCGACGAGATCGGCTCCGGGCATCGCCTCCCTCGCCGCCGAGAGACGGGAGAACGGCATGGACGACGCGAACCCGACCCGCCCCCGCGGCGAGACCGCGCGAGCCAGAGCCTCGAACGGTGCAACGACTCCGGGGAACTCGAAGAACGCCACCAGTTCTGCCCTCGCGGACTGCGACTCTGCGTACTCGCGTTCCAGTTCGGGCAACAGCATCACCACCCTGCCGTTCGCCTCGATCCAGATCGCCACCGGACGCTCGGAAGGGTGGTGGAAGAAGCCGGTGAGGTACGCGATGTCCTCCGGATGGTCGGTGAGGAAGGCGTCGAAGCCCTGCGCCCCCATCCGGTCGCGGACACCGGTCTGCACGCGATCGAAGAACTCGGGCGCGAGCCGCTGGTCGAACTCGGTCATCTCCGGCTCCTATCGGGCGAGGTGGCGCGGGTTGCGCGCATCGTTGTAGGCGATCGACAACAGGGTCGCGGACAGCACCAGGATGAGGATCGCGATCGAGGGGAACAGCGTCAGCCACCAGGCACTGACCATCGCGCCGGCCTGCTGCGCCTCGTAGAGGATGCGACCCCAGGACCAGGTCGTCGGGTCGCCGAGGCCGAGGAAGGCGAGTCCGGCGGCCGAGAGCACGGCCCGCGAGGCGGTCACGACCACGGACACCACGACCACCGGCGTGACGGCGGGGAGGACGTGTTTCGTGATGATCCAGACCGGAGAGGTGGTCATCAGGCGCGAGGCATCGACATAGGGCAGCCCGACCACGGTCAGCGCCTGCGAGCGCACGAGACGGGTGACCTCCGGCCAGGAGAACGCGGCGACCACGAAGATGATCGTCGACGTGCTCGGCCCCACGAGCGCGGCGATCAGGATCATGAGCGGGAGCACCGGCAGCGAGAGCGTCATGTCGACGATCACGCTGATAAAGCTGTCGAGCTTGCGGAAGTAGGCGCCGAGAACAGCGATGATCGTGCCGAAGACGATCGCGATCAGCGAGGCGGCCACCGCGACGAGCACACTCTGCTGCGTTCCCCAGATCACCTCGGAGAAGACATCGCGGCCCAGTGCGTCGGTACCGAACCAGTGGTCGCCGCTCGGCGGACGCAGGACGTCCGGTCCGTAGCTGGCGGGATAGGGCGCGATCAGCGGCGCCGCGAGAGCCACGATCACCAGCAGGATCAGCAGCCCGAGCGAGATCATGCCGAGCGGGTCCCGGCGGAAAGCGCGCCAGGTGTGCGCGCTCGCCCGCTCGCTGCCGGCGGCGGTCGGCTCGCTCGGAGCGAGGGTCTCTGAGGCGGGCATCGGAGCGGTCATGAGGTCTTCACTCTCGGGTCCAGGTAGCCGTAGATGATGTCGGTGATCGTGTTGGCGACCACGACGGTGATGGCGAGCATGAGGAAGGCGCCCTGCAGCACGGGGAAGTCGAGCTGTGTGACGGCCTCGTAGATCCCGCGCCCGATGCCCGGATAGGCGAACACGGTCTCGGTGAGTACTGCACCGCCGACCAGGAATCCGAGTTGCAGGCCGATCAGGGTCGTGGTGGGGAGCAGGGCGTTGCGCAGGGCGTGCTTCCAGAGGATGCGGCTGCCACGGATGCCGTTCGCCTTCGCCAGGAGGATGTAGTCCTCGCCGAGCGTCTCGATCAGCGTCGAACGCATCGTGAGCACGTAGGAGCCGACCTGGATGAGCATGAGCGACACCGCCGGGAGGACGAGGTGCTGCGCGACGCTGAGGTACCACTCGAAGCCGTAGGTGTTGTTGGTGTAGGCACCTCCGATCGGGAACCATCCGAGGTTCAACCCGAACACGAAGAGCAGGAGGATGGCGACGCTCGGGACGAACAGGGACTGCCCCGTCACGCCGACCACCTGCACCGCCCTGTCGATGAAGCGCCCCTTGTGGGACGCGGCCGCGACGCCGAGTGGAACGCCGATGAGGATCGTGAGCACCAGTGCCGTGATCGTCAGGAGAAGGGTCCACGGCAGCCGCTGCATGAGGACATCGGTGACCGGGATCGACTGCGTGAACGAGATGCCGAGGTTGCCCTGCAGCAGCTGCCACATGTAGAGCCCGTATTGCACGATCAGGGGCTGGTCCAGCCCGTACTGCTCGAGGATGGTCGCCCGGATGTCGTCCGTCATGTTCGGACTCGCCAGCGCCAGGGCCGGGTCGCCGGGAAGCAGACGCAGGAGCAGGAACGTCACGGTCACGGCGAACCAGATCGTGAGCAGACCTCGACCCACGCGACGGAGAATGAACGATGCTCGGGACACCCGGGCGACCTTCCTCGAGATTTCAGTGGTTGTTACTCGACCGGGTGCGCGCTCGCGAGCGAGAGCGGGTTCACGATCGAGAGCAGCTCGCTCGGCTTCGAGATGAAGCCGGCCCATTCGTCGCTGGCCGCGAAGAACAGGTTCTGCGTGTACATGATGTTGTCGTAGACCTGCTCGTGCACGATCTTGTTCGCCTCACGCATGATCGAGATCTTCTCGTCCTCGTCGAACGTCACCATGCCCTCCTCGATCAGCGCGTTCAGGTCGGCGTCGTCGACATGGGTGTAGTTGATCGCACCGCCGGGAAGGTACGACAGCGAGAAGTTCGTCACCGGATCGTCCATGATCGCGAAGTTGCCCGCGTAGATGTCGTAGTCGCCCTCGCTGGTCATCGAGAGGTATGTGTTGCGCTCGGTGCCCTGCAGCTCGATCGTGATGCCGGCCTCCGCCGCGCTGTCCTTCACCATCTGCGCCCATTGGCTGGTCACGCTGTCCTGCAGCGAGTAGATCAGCCGGAACGAGACGGGGAAATTCCCGTTCGCGTCTGCCGTGTAACCGGCCTTCTCCATGAGGGAGCGCGACTTCTCGGGATCGAACTCGTACTCCTTCACCGACTTGTCGTAGTACTTCGCGAGCACTGGCATCAGAGCGCTGGAACCTGTCGAGACGGCCTGCCCCTGCAGCACGACGGTGCGGATCGCGTCATAGTCGACCGCATGGGCCAGAGCCTGTCGCACCTCGGTCTTCGCGAGGTCGGGCTTGTCCATGTTGTAGACCAGGTGCGCGTAGCCGAGCCCGGGCGCCTCGACGACCTGGAGGCCGTCGGTGCTGCTGAGCTGCTCGACCTGTGCGGGTGGCAGCGCATTCGCGATCACGTCGATCTCGCCGCTCTGCAGCGCCAGGATCTCGGTGTTCACGTCCGGGTACACGCGGTACACGACCTCGGCGGGCCCGGGGACGCCGCCCTTGACGAGCGGGTAGTCCTCGACGCGCTTCAGCGTGTAGTGCTGACCGACCTGGAAGTCGCTCATGATGAACGGCCCCATGCCCACCCAGCCTCCGGCGCTGCCGTCGTTCGCGAACTCGGCGATCGACCCCTGCGGCTCGAACACGTGCTTCGGAACGACGACGCCCCAGAAGCCGATCTCTTCGACGATCGAGGAGTCGGGCTGGGTGAGGGCGAGCTCGACGCGGGTTTCCGACACCGCGGTCGCGGTGTCGAGGTTGCCCAGCTGCCCGTAGAACGTGCCAGGAGCCTGATCGCGCTTGACGGCGTTCAGCGTCCAGGCGACGTCCTCGGCGGTGAGGGGCTCACCATCGCTCCAGGTGAGATCGTCGCGGATCTCGTAGAAGCCGGTGGTGTCGTCCACGTAGCCCCAGTCGGTGGCCACGTGGGCTTCCTTGGTGCCGTCGTCGCTGATGCTCAGCAGATGCGGATACATCAGGTTCGTGATCCACGAGTCCGTGCGGCTGTTGCCGAGGACCGGATTGAAGTTCACGACATCTGTCGTCGTGCCGATGCTGATCGTCTCGTCGCTGGGGCCGGTGGAGCCGGATGACTCCCCCGGTTCCGGCGCGGACGGGGCGCACGCGGCGAGGCCGACGGCGAGAGCCGCGGCCGCACCGAGGGCGAGGAACTTGCTGTACTTCATCAGACCCAAACCTCCTCGAGTACGCGCATGGTGTTCCCTCCGACGACGGCGCGAATCTCGTCGTCGGAGTAGTCGTGCTTCACGAGCCAGCCGATGATGTTGTAGAAGGCCTCGGCCGGGTTCTCGATGCCGTCGACGTACGGCTGCTTCTCGTAGTCGACGTTCGCATGTGCCTGCCCGAGCGACAGGTTCGACGAGAACGCGTCGTGCAGGCCGACGTGATCGCCGAACAGCGTGTCAGGACCGAAGCTGACGTGCTCGAGTCCCACCAGGTCCACGCAGTACTGGAAGTGGTCCATGACCGATTCCAGGGAGTGCTTCGGGTGCTGGGGGGAGATCGTCGTGTGAGGGGCGGCCTCGATTCCGATCACGCCGCCACGCTTGGCGCATTCGATGATCGTCTCATCCGTCTTCATGCGGTTCGTCGGCCACAGGCCGCGCGCACCGGCGTGCGTGATGAATACCGGCTTGGTCGAGTGGGCGATCACATCGAGACAGGTCTGGTCACCGGAGTGGGAGATGTCGATCGCGATGCCGAGCTTGTTCATACGCTCGACCGCGCGCTCGCCGAAGTAGGTCAACCCGCCGTCTCCGCGCTCTTTGAGACCGCCGCCGAGCATGTTCGCCTCGGAGTATGCGATGCCCATCTGCCGCACGCCGAAGCCGTACAGGACGTCGAGGCGGTCGACCTCGTTCTCGATCATGGTCGAGGCTTCGAGCGCGAAGATGTGCGCGACCCGTCCGGTCTCGGCGGCGTGACGGATGTCCTTGATCGACTCGGCCTTGATCACGTAGTCCTGGTGTGCGAGGTCGGCCATGCGCACGCCGAGGTCGAACAGCACGTCCTGGTACTTCCAGCCGGCATCGCTCGAGATGCAGCAGGTGCCATCCATGCCGTTGTCGAACACGGCGGTCAACCCGGAGCGGGCGAGGCCCTGGTAGCCGGTGGGTTCGCGGCCCTGGCGGATGTGGTCGCGCAGCTCGCCCATGTCCTCGGGAAAGACCTGCACGTGCTCGTGCAGGGAGATCACGGTCTCTTCGCGAAGCAGACGTTCGGTGCGTTCCTGCTGCGCGGCACTGAGCCCGAGGTCGTAGGCCGGCACACGGCCGATCTGCTTGGCGTAGCGGAACTCGCGGTAGTCCTTGCCGGCTTCCAGGTAGTCGTACGCGGTGTAGCCGGTGTACCGGCCAGCTTGTTCGAGCACGGATGCGCTCCTTCGGTTCGATGATGCGGGTGCCCCTCCCGGTCGACGAGCGGGAGATTCCTCGAATCTGGAGGATTTCGGCGCAGATGTCAACCATTGTGATTATCTTCGGCTGAAATGTTTCCTGTTCGAAACAATTCAGAACAAAGAAGCTGGCATGATGGCATCCATGGAGAACACATCCGCCCCCCGGAACGCCGTCGTCCTGGACGTCAAGGGACTCACCGTCACCCTCACCGGCGATGGACGCCGCAGCCGCGTGGTCGACGGCATCGATCTCGCCGTTCGCCGCGGCGAAGTCTTCGCGCTGCTCGGCGAATCAGGCTCGGGCAAGTCGATGACCGCCCGCGCGATCATGGGTCTGATCGACGAAGGAGACGTCGAGGCGGAGACGATGTCACTGAGCGGAACCGACCTCCTCGCCCTCTCCCCCGAGCAGCATCGACGCCTGCGAGGCGTGCGCGTCAGCCTGGTCATGCAAGATGCCCTTTCCGCGTTGAACCCGGTCCTCAGCATCGGCGACCAGATCATCGACCTCATCCGCGCTCATGGCAGCATCGGCCGCCGAGCCGCCGAAGCGCGCGCGGTCGAGCTGCTGACCCTCGTCGGTATCCCCACCCCCGACAAGCGCGTGCACGACTATCCGCACCAGTTCTCCGGCGGTCAGCGCCAGCGCATCCTGATCGCCATGGCGATCGCGCTGGATCCTGATCTCATCATCGCGGATGAGCCGACCACCGCGCTCGATGTGACGGTGCAGGCGCAGATCCTCGACCTGCTGCTGTCCCTGCGCGACCGGCTGGGCATGGGAATCCTGCTCATCACGCATGATCTGGGCGTGGTGATGGAGGTCGCCGATCAGGTCGCCGTCATGCGCTCTGGCCGCATCGTGGAGTCAGGGCCCGCCGACGAGGTGCTCACGAAGCCGCAGCACGCTTACACCATGCGTCTGCTGAACTCCATGCCGCGAGATGTGAGCGCCGCCGCGGAGAACGACGGGACGGTGCCCATCCTCGAAGGCCGCGGCCTGAAGCGCACGTTCCGTTCCGGGAGCGGGCGACGAGCGCACCGAGTCGCCGCCGTCGCGGGTGTCGATCTCGAGCTCCGCCAGGGCGAGATCCTGGCGATCGTCGGCGAATCGGGCAGCGGCAAGTCGACGCTGGCGCGGATGCTGGTCGGACTCGACTCACCCGATGCCGGCACCCTGCGCTACCGCGATCAGGACGTGACGCGCGGTCGGCTCCGCGACCGGAAGATCCTGCG
Source organism: Microbacterium maritypicum MF109 (assembly GCF_000455825.1). GTDB lineage: Bacteria > Actinomycetota > Actinomycetes > Actinomycetales > Microbacteriaceae > Microbacterium > Microbacterium maritypicum_A. The sequence goes on along the minus strand of NZ_ATAO01000057.1, from coordinate 11,956 downwards.
TCGTGGCGTGCAGATGGTCTTCCAGGACCCGTATATGTCGTTGAACCCGCGGATGACCGTGCAGCAGATCATCTCCGAACCGCTCGCCGCGACCCACTCCGGAACGCCGGCGACGCGACGGGAGCGCGTCGCCGAGCTGCTCGATCTCGTCGGCCTCACCCCCGAGATGGGCTCGCGCTTCCCGCACCAGTTCTCGGGCGGCCAGCGCCAGCGCATCGGCATCGCCAGGGCGCTCGCGCTCGATCCGGACGTTCTGGTGTGCGACGAGCCTGTCTCGGCGCTCGACGTGTCGATCCGCGCACAGATCATCGACCTGCTGTGCGACCTGCGCGAGCGGCTGGGCATGTCGATCGTCTTCATCGCGCACGACCTGTCCCTCGTGCGTCACATCGCCGATCGCGTGGCGGTCATGTACCTGGGGAACATGGTCGAGATCGGGGAGACGGAGGACGTTTACCGCCACCCCGAACATCCCTATACGCGGTCGCTGCTGTCCGCGATTCCGCCGCAGACGCGCGCGGAGCGCGGCATGCTCGCACGCCGAACGCGTGTGACCGCCTGACCGTCCGGTACGACGAGGCCGGATCAGCGACCCGGCCGCACCGTGAGGTCGGTGATCTCCGCGTCTCGCGGAAGATCGAGGGCGGTGAGGATGGTCGTGACGACGGCGTCGGGGGTGATGAAACGCTCCGCGTCGTAGTCCTGCCCCTCCTGCTGGTGCACACGCTCCTGCATGGGAGTGGCCGTGCGACCGGGATAGATCGAGGTCACGCGCACACCGTGTGCGGCCTCCTCGGCTCGCAACGCATCGGCGAGGGCCCGGAGACCGTGCTTCGACGCCGCATATGCCGCCCACCCGGCGTTGGCACGCAGTCCCGCCCCCGAGTTCACGAATACGACCTGCCCTTGCGACACGCGCAGAACGGGCAGCAGAAGGCGCGTGAGCTCGGCAGGAGCCACGAGGTTCACGGCCAGCTGCTGTTCCCACAACGCGGGAGCGAGGTCGGCCACGTCACCGAGGTCGACGACCCCGGCGACGTGCACGAGCGAGTCGATCCGGTCGGGCAGGTGCTGCTTCGACAGCGCCCACGACAGACGACCCGGCTGAGCCAGATCAGCGACCAGGACGGATGCTCCCAGAAGGCTCTCTGCGATCTGCCTGGCGCGTCCGGCGTCGCGGGCAAGCACCACCACGTCATCGCCACGGTCCAGCAGACGGCGCGCGAGGACTGCACCGATGCCGGAACCCGCACCGGTGATCAGGTGCGTGGGCATGTCAGCTCGGGTCTGTGGTGGCGGGCTCTGCCACGTCGATCGGAACGACGGGGCAGTCCTTCCACAGTCGCTCGAGGCCGTAGTAGACGCGCTCCTCCTGATGGAAGACGTGCACGATCAGGTCGCCGAAGTCGAGGAGCACCCATCGGGCCTCCGCGCGCCCCTCGCGCCGTACGCGCTTGTGGCCCGACTCGATCAGCCGGTCCTCGATCTCATCGGCGATGGCGGCGACGTTGCGCTCGCTGTTTCCGGTGACGAGCAGGAAGATGTCGACGAGCGGAAGAGGCTCGGACACGTTCAGTGCGACGAGATCTTCACCGCCCTTGTCGATGGCGGCTTGTGCTGCGAGACGCAGCATCTCTTCGGCAGTTTCAGGTGATTGCATCAGAACACATTCGTGGTGATGGCGATGATGACGACGACACCGACAGCGAGGGCGAGGCCTCCGGCGACGATCGCCAGGGTGATCATCAGCCGGTTGCCCTTCTCGGGCGCCGGCGGACGGATCACCTCGCCGGCGGGCTTGATGGTGCTGACCGCCGAGCTGGCGGCGATCGGCGTAGGCGACGACGCGGGGGGAAGCTCGCCGTCGATGAGAACGGCGTCGACGTCCTTGCCGTCGGTGGTTCCCAGGGCGTGGCCCTGCGAGCCCATGCCCTGAGGCAGTTCATAAGACCCGGTGACGAGGATCTCACCGGTGGAAGCGACAGGGCCGGAGAGCGAGCCCTCGCCCGGGGACGGCGTGAAGATCAGGGCGTTCGGTGCGGAGTGCTGCGACCCGGTCGAGTCACCGACGGAGAGCAGCTCGTCGAACGACGGGCGGAAGGGGGTGTGCGGGTCGGGAGCATCGGCGAGGATCCCCTCACCGAACGCGGGGTTGACGGTGGGGCGGGCTGCGGCGTCGTCATCGTCATCATCGGCGTCACCGACATCTGCCAGCACGTCGTCACCGTCGGCCTCGGAGTCACCGGTGCTCTCGGCCGGAAGGCCCAGAGCCGAAGCCACGTCAACATCGTCCTCGTCGGACTCGTCACCGGCACCATCGACGGACTCCAGCGGAACATCTCCCACGGAATCCGCGACGACGGATGCACGCACGGGAGCGACGGCGACCTCGTCGTCGACGTCATCATCGTCGGCGTCGCCCGGCTCTTCGTTCCGTGTGAAGTTCGGGACCCCCGACACGATCTCCGCGGGGTCGTGCGTCGCGGCGGACTCCTCGTCGGTCGGTTCCGCCGGCGCGTCGGGGGCTGGCCGCTCGACCTCCGCCTCTTCGGACTGCTCTCCGGCGATCACGGGCACCGAGGCCGTGCGCACCTTCTCGAGCTCGCGCGCCTGGCGGCGCGTCAACGGCGCATCGCCGCTGACGTCGTCAGGCACGGAAGTCGGCGCGGGCGGGATCTCCACGGGCTCGGCGGCACGGGGCAGCGGCGGTGCGGGCGGTGCCGCCTCAGCCGCCGCGGCAGCCTCCTCGCTGGAGATGACCGGGGTCGAACCCGTCAATCGAATCTCCCGCAGCTGCTTTCGCGTCAGCGGACCCTGCTCCTGCTGATCCGATGTACTCATGCCTTGCTCCGATACAGATGATGCTTCGCGATGTACTGAACGACCCCATCAGGGACCAGATACCAGACCGGCTGATCGTCGCGAACGCGTTCACGGCAGTCCGTCGACGAGATCGACAGCGCCGGCACTTCCAGTTGGCTGACGTTGTCGCTCGGGAGGCCGTCTGTGCTCAGGACATGTCCAGGGCGTGAGACCGCGACGAAGTGGGCCAACTCCCACAACTCATCATGGTCCCTCCAACTGAGAATTTGCGCTACGGCGTCGGCTCCGGTGATGAAGAAGAGGTCGGCATCCGGTCGATCACGCTTCAGGTCGCGCAGTGTGTCGATCGTGTAGGTGGGGCCCTCGCGGTCGATGTCGACCCGGCTCACCGTGAACTGCGGGTTCGAGGCGGTGGCGATGACCGTCATGAGGTAGCGGTGCTCGCTCGGCGAGACTCCCGACTTCTGCCACGGGTGGCCGGTCGGCACGAAGACGACCTCGTCGAGCCCGAAGGAGTTCGCGACCTCGCTGGCTGCGACGAGGTGGCCGTGATGGATGGGGTCGAACGTACCGCCCATCACGCCGATGCGCGGGGGGCGCGTGGTCGCAGCGTCGTTCATGGGGGCCTAGTGGCCGTGTCCCGCCTCGTGGCCGTCCTTGCCGTGCTGCGCTGCCCATGCCTCGGCCTTCGCCGAGTGACGGTTGGCGACGTTCTTGTACGAGAAGGTCACCAGCCCGAGGAAGGCGAACACGACCGCAGCGATGGCTCCGAAGATCACCGTTTCGAGCGCGACGTTGCCGTGGTGCTCGGTTTCGGCAGCGGCCATCGCGATCTGTGCGACGAGGTTCATCCTGACTCCGTTTCGTGGCGTGCTGTTCGGGATCCTGTGAGGTACAGCGTCCCCCAGTCTAGCCCTCAGCCGCGGGTCTGCCCCGACCCACGCGCGAGCCATTTCGTGCTGGTCAACTCGGACAGCCCCATGGGCCCGCGAGCGTGCAGCTTCTGGGTCGAGATGCCGACCTCCGCGCCGAATCCGAATTCGCCGCCGTCGGTGAAGCGCGTCGACGTGTTGACCATCACGACGGCGGAATCCACCTCGGCGAGGAAGCGTTCCGCGTTGCGCGAGTCGGTCGTGATGATCGACTCCGTGTGTCCCGTGCTGTAACGGCGGATATGGTCGAGGGCCTCGTCGAGGGAGTCGACGACCTTGATCGCGATGTCGAGACTCAGATACTCGGTCTCCCAGTCCTCCTCGACCGCCGGGATCACGTTCGACACCATGCCGGCGACCATGTCGTCACCGTGGATCGCGACGCCCTCACTCTGCAGAGCGCTGGCCACGAGCGGGATCAGACGCGGAGCCGCCTGACGATGTACCAGCACCGTCTCCACCGCGTTGCACACGCTGGGGCGCTGCACCTTGGCGTTCACGACGATGTCGCTCGCCCAATCGTCCGGGGCCGTCTCGTCGAGGAATATGTGGACGTTGCCCGCTCCGGTCTCGATGACGGGCACGGTCGACTCCGTGACGACGGCTTCGATGAGACCGGCACTCCCCCGTGGCACCAGCACATCGATGAAGCCGCGACCGTGCATGAGCGCCTTCGCGCCCTCGCGACCGAAGTCATCGACGGTCTGGATCGCCTCGCTCGTGAGTCCAACGCTCTCCACCGCCCGCCGCATGACGTCGACGAGCACGGTGTTCGACTCGCGCGCGGCACTCCCCCCGCGCAGCACGACGGCATTGCCCGCGCGCAGCGCGAGCGCGGCGATGTCGACCGTCACGTTCGGCCGGGCTTCGTAGATGGCGCCGACCACTCCGAACGGCACGCGCACCTGCTCGAGGGTGACACCGTTGGGCATCCTGTGCCCGCCGATGACGCGGCCGACCGGGTCGGCGAGGGCCGCGACTTCGCGCACAGCGGCGGCGAGGGCCGCCACGCGCTTCTCGTCGAGACGCAGCCGGTCGATGAGCGACTCCCCGATGCCCTCGTCACGCCCGCGGACGATGTCGCGGGCGTTCGCCTCGATGATGCGCGGCGCGGCGTCGAGAAGGGCGACGGCGATCGCTTCGAGCACCCGCGCCTTGTCGTCGCTCGTGAGCGCGGCAGCGGCGCGGGAGGCCTCTTTGGCGCGCTCCAGGCGCACCTGTGGGGTCTGGTCGGTCATCCGCCCAGTTTATGAGGTGGCCGGCTCGAACCAGGTTCCTATTTCCGCACCGGCGAGGGCCTGTTCGACGAGGTCGGCGCTGGTGACCAGGACGCCGATGCCGGATGCCGCCGCGAGACGCGCGGCCGAGACCTTCGTGGCCGCTCCTCCCGTGCCGACGCTGTTGACGACGGTCGCCCCGAACTCGAGGCCGGTCAGGTCGGCATCGGGAGCCACGACATCGATCGGTTCGGCGCCGGGGTCCGTCGGAGGTCGCGTGTACAGCGATTCGATATCGCTGAGAAGGATGAGCGCGTCGGCTTCGATCAGCTGGGCGACGAGCGCGCCGAGCCGGTCGTTGTCGCCGAAGCGGATCTCCTGCGTCGCGACAGTGTCGTTCTCGTTCACGATCGGCAGGGTGCGAAGACCGAGCAGCCGCTCCATCGCGCGACGGGCGTTGGAGCGCGATGTCGGGTTCTCGAGGTCGCCGGTGGTGAGGAGTACCTGCCCCGCGACGATATCGAAGGGACGAAGCGACTCCTGGTAGCGATACATCAGGATGTTCTGACCAACGGCCGCCGCGGCCTGCTGGGTCGCGAGGTCGGTCGGGCGGGCGTCGAGCCGCAGGAACGGGATTCCGGACGCGATCGCACCAGACGACACCAGGACCACCTCGGCTCCGCGTGCATGCGCCGCGGCCAGAGCTTCGACGATGACGGGGATCCGCCACGACGAGTCTCCGCTGATCGAGGAGGATCCGACTTTGACAACGATGCGGGACGCGGTGGCCAGATCCGCGCGTGTGCGTGCTGTCACTCGCCGTCCTCGCGGTACGCGGCGAGACGCTGCGTCTCCACCTCGGCGCGAGCCTCGGCCTTGGCATCCATGCGCTCGTAGTACTGCTCGCGTCGCTCCGACGTCGTCCGGCGCGAATTCGGTGCCAGACGGGGGTCGGTCCCCCGAGGCGCGCTCATCAACTCTGCCGCCGACGTCATGGTGGGCTCCCAGTCGAAGACGATGCTGTCGCCCTCGCCGATCACGACGGTCGATCCCTGCACCGCACCGAGGCGGAAGAGCTCGTCCTCGACGCCGAGCTTCTCGAGACGATCGGCGAGATACCCGACGGCTTCTTCGTTCTGGAAGTCGGTCTGCTGCACCCAGCGCACCGGCTTCTCGCCCGTGATGCGATAGACGTTGCCGTAGGTGCCGCCCTCGACCCGGATGGTGAAGTCCTTCTTGGAGCCTCGCGGGCGGATGACGACGCGCTCCGGCGGCGTCTCGAGCGCGGCCTCGGCACGGGCTTTCTCGACCAGCTCGCCCAGCGCGAAGGTGAGGGGACGCAGACCCTCGTGCGAGACCGTGGAGATCTCGAACACCCGGAAGCCGCGAGCCTCGAGATCGGGACGCACGAGCTCAGCGAGGTCGCGTGCCTCGGGGACGTCGATCTTGTTCAGAGCGATGAACTGCGGGCGCTCGAGGAGCGGCGTCTGTCCCTCGGGCACCTCGTAGGCGCCGAGTTCCGCGAGGATGACGTCGAGGTCGGAGATCGGGTCGCGACCGGGCTCCAGAGTCGCGCAGTCAAGAACGTGCAACAGCGCCGAGCAGCGCTCGACATGACGGAGGAACTCGAGACCGAGTCCTCGGCCCTCGCTCGCACCCTCGATGAGTCCGGGCACGTCGGCGACCGTGTAGCGGAAGTCGCCGACCTGCACCACGCCGAGGTTCGGATGGAGGGTCGTGAACGGGTAGTCGGCGATCTTGGGGCGGGCGGCGGAGATCGCGCCGATCAGGCTCGACTTGCCGGCCGACGGGTACCCCACGAGGGCGATGTCGGCCACGGTCTTCAGCTCGAGGACGATGTCGCCCTCGTGGCCGGGCGTGCCGAGCAGAGCGAAACCGGGCGCCTTGCGCTTGGGGGTGGCGAGAGCGGCGTTGCCGAGCCCACCCATACCGCCCTTGGCCACGACGAACCGCTCGCCGGGGATGATCATGTCGATGAGGACGTCGCCCGCGGTGTTCTTCACCACCGTGCCGACCGGGACGGGCAGCTCGAGCGTCTCGCCGAGGAACCCGGAGCGGTGGTCGCCCATGCCCGGCCCGCCGTTGCCGGAGGAACGGTGCGGCGAGTGGTGGTACGAGAGCAGCGTGCCGGTCTGCGGGTCGGCGACGAGCACGACATCGCCGCCGTCACCACCGTTGCCGCCGTCGGGGCCACCGAGCGGCTTGAACTTCTCGCGGTGCACGGAGACGCAGCCGTTGCCGCCCTTACCCGCACGCAGGTGCAGTGTGACGGTGTCGACGAACGTGACCATTTGCTAGTCCTCAGGGTTGCTGTGCATTTTCGGAGGGTAGATACACGGACGGGGCGAGCCGAAGCCCGCCCCGAACCGGATATCTAGTGTCGCGCTGTGATCACTCAGCTGCGGCGACGATGTTGACGACCTTGCGGCCGCCCTTCGCGCCGAACTGGACCGCACCGGCGGCCAGAGCGAACAGCGTGTCGTCGCCACCACGACCGACGTTGACGCCGGGGTGGAAGTGCGTGCCGCGCTGGCGAACGATGATCTCGCCGGCGAGGACCTGCTGACCGCCGAAGCGCTTCACGCCGAGGCGCTGAGCGTTGGAGTCACGACCGTTACGGGTTGAGCTTGCGCCCTTTTTGTGTGCCATGTCCTAGTCCCCTCGGGCTTACTTGATGCCGGTGATCTTGACGCGCGTGAGCTCCTGGCGGTGGCCCTGACGCTTCTTGTAGCCGGTCTTGTTCTTGTACTTCTGGATGATGATCTTCGGGCCGCGGAGGTTGCCGATGACCTCTGCCGTGACCTTGACCTTCGCCAGCGAGTCAGCGTCGGTGGTCACCGTGGCGCCGTCGACGAGCAGCACGGCGGCCAGCTCGATCTTCTCGCCCTGGGCAGCCTTGACACGGTCGAGCTGAACGATCGTGCCGACCTCGACCTTCTCCTGCCGCCCACCGGCGCGCACTACTGCGTAAACCACTTCATACCTGTTTCGTTGGGGAGCTCGCGGCTCCGAGATCTCACGGGAAGACTGTTGCTTGCATGCGCCGCAGAACGGCGGGCGCGAACGCAAGACTCTCCGCTTCGACCGACGAGGACGACGCGGCATACGCACCAAGGGACTACTTTACCGGATGCGGGTCGGTGTCGCAAAGCGGCGCGGCTCCGAGGCGTCTCACATTCCGCTTCCGGCCCTGCCCTGTCGAGGCGGTCGTAGGCTGACCGGGTGACCGTACTCGTCGACGAACCCCTCTGGCCCGCCCACGGACGCCTCTGGGCGCACCTGGTCAGCGATGAGAGCCTCGACGAGCTGCACGTGTTCGCGCGCGCGAACGACGTCCCCGCACGCGCGTTCGACCTCGACCATTACGACGTGCCGGAGGAGATAATCCCCCGGCTCGTCGCCGCCGGCGCCCACCACGTGCAGGGCAAGGAACTGGTGCGCCGGCTGATCGCCTCAGGACTCCGAATCCGCAGCCGCGACCGGCGCTGACGGCTCGTTGTTCACCGAGACGGGAGTGCCGGTGAGCGCAGCAGTGCTCACCCGACGACGCCCTCGCCCCTGACCGGGAGCTTTCGGCTCCGGAAGAGCGTCGAGGACCGAGTCGAGGAGCTGCTCGGCCGGAGACTTCGGCCCCTTGCGGTCGCCGCGCTTCTTGCGGGCCTTCTTCGGACGCTCGGAAGCCACGGGCGCCTCAGCCGCGACATCGACCGACTCGACTGCGGGCGCGCCATCCGCCGCCGGGGCGATGGTGGAGGCGGCGATCTGCGCGAGGGCCGACTTCGCGCCCTCGGTGATGCTGTGGGTGACCGGAGGAGCGGAGGGAGCACTCTGGCTCTGTCCGTTCCCGTTGCCGCCGTTGCCGCGCTGACGACGACCGCTCTGCCCGTTGCCACCGTTGCTGCCGCCGCCGTTGCTGCTGGAACGGTGCTTCACCACGGGGTCGTGGTGCACGATGACACCGCGACCGGCGCAGACCTCGCACGCCTCGCTGAAGGTCTCGAGCAGGCCGAGACCAAGCTTCTTGCGCGTCATCTGCACCAGACCGAGCGAGGTGACCTCTGCCACCTGGTGCTTCGTGCGGTCGCGGCTCAGGCACTCGATCAGTCGACGCAGCACGAGGTCGCGGTTCGACTCGAGCACCATGTCGATGAAGTCGACGACGATGATGCCGCCGATGTCGCGCAGACGCAGCTGGCGGACGATCTCCTCCGCCGCCTCGAGGTTGTTCTTGGTGACGGTCTCCTCGAGGTTTCCGCCGGAGCCGACGAACTTGCCGGTGTTGACGTCGACGACCGTCATGGCCTCGGTGCGGTCGATCACGAGCGAGCCGCCGGAGGGCAGCCATACCTTGCGGTCGAGAGCCTTCTCGATCTGCTCCGTGATACGGAATGCATCGAACGGATCGGTCTCGTCCTCGTAGGCCTCGACGCGCTCGAGGAGGTCGGGGGCGACGCTCTTCAGGTAGGCCCGGATGGTCTGCTGCGCGTCCTCACCCTGGATGAGCATCTTCGTGAAGTCTTCGTTGAAGACGTCCCGGACGATCTTGACGAGCAGGTCGGGTTCGGCGTGCAGGAGCGCGGGCGCCTGCTGGTTCTCGACCTGCTTCTGGATGTGCTCCCACTGCGACGTCAGGCGCTGCACGTCACGCGTGAGCTGGTCCTCGGTCGCACCCTCTGCCGCGGTGCGGACGATCACGCCGGAGGACTCCGGCAGCACCTCTTTGAGGATGCGCTTGAGGCGCGCCCGCTCGTTGTCGGGGAGCTTGCGGCTGATGCCGTTCATCGACCCGCCAGGCACGTAGACCAGGTAGCGGCCGGGAAGCGAGATCTGGCTCGTGAGTCGGGCACCCTTGTGTCCGACGGGGTCCTTCGTGACCTGCACGAGAACACGGTCGCCGGGCTTGAGGGCCAGCTCGATGCGACGCGGCTGGTTGCCGGTCTCGACGCCGTCCCAGTCGACCTCACCGGAGTAGAGCACGGCGTTGCGCCCGCGCCCGATGTCGACGAAAGCGGCCTCCATGCTGGGGAGGACGTTCTGCACGCGCCCCAGGTAGACGTTTCCGATGAGCGACGCGTCCTGGTTGCGGGCGACGTAGTGCTCGACGAGCACGCCGTCCTCGAGGACGCCGATCTGGGTGCGGCCGTTCTTGGACCGGACGACCATCTTGCGGTCGACGGACTCACGGCGAGCGAGGAACTCGGCCTCGGTGACGACAGGGCGACGACGGCCGGCATCACGACCGTCGCGGCGACGCTGCTTCTTCGCCTCGAGACGGGTCGATCCCTTGATCGCCTTCGGCTCGGTGATGTACTCGACGACGCGCTGACGCTGACGCGGCTCTTCGCGCTGGTCGTCACCCTCGGAACCGCCCCGGCGACGACGACCGCGGCCTCGGCCGGCTGCATCGTCCTGCGGCTGGTCGCGCTCGGCGATGCGGTCGAAGATGCGCTCGCGACCCGGACGTGCGGGCAGCGGCACGATCTCCGGCGCATAGAAGTGCAGTTGCGTGGAGACCTGGGAGACGAACACCTCAGGGAGCAGACCGAGCGACACGGCGGTCACCGGTGCCGGAGCCTCGGGAGCAGAAGGAGCCTCTTCGACCGCGGGGGCATCGTCCGCAGCGGGAGCTTCGTCCGCGACGGGAGCTTCGTCCGTAGCCGGCTCTTCGTCAGCGGCCTCGTTCTCCGCCTCCGATTTCGCCTCGGCGACGGCCTCTGCGATCGACTCGGCCGCAGCAGCGGCGTCGTCGGCAGCCGCAGCAGCGTCATCCGCCGCCGCGTAACCGGCTGCGACGTCATCGGCGGCCGCGTCCTCGGCCACCTCAGCAGCCTCAGCCACTTCAGCAGCCTCGGCGGCTTCTGCAGCAGTGGACGGCTCTTCGCCCTCGCCCGAAGACCCCGCGCGGTCGTCCGCGCCGGGAGCCGTGGGCTCCGTCAGCTCTCCCGCGGCGTCAGCCGGGAAGTCGAGGGTAGGGGCGTTGTTGTCATTGTTCTCATCGGCCATCTCTGGCTTACTCCCTGCACGGGACACTCGGTGTTCCGTGAAATCTCATGCGGTACCCGCAGGTGCCGCGAACTCACTCGGTCTGCGACCGGCTCATAGCTCTGATCGCGTGGGGCATTGGACCCCGAAGTCTGCTCGACGCGTGTCGCGGCAACGCCGTTCATCGCATCACAGGCCATTATCGCACCAAGTGGCTCCGTTCGCGGCATCCCGTCATCCGGGCCGGACATTTCTCCGGCCTGTTCTCGCCGCATCCATAGCAGTCGCTGGGATAATCCCCAGTATGAGCGAGCAGCGCACCCGCCCCGTCATCTACGCCGTCTGGCTGATCATCGCGAGTGTGGTGGGCTGGTTCGCCGCCTTCCAGCTCACTGTCGAGAAGTTCGTCCTGGCGGCCAACCCTGACGCCGTCCTCAGCTGCAACGTGAGCGTGATGATCCAGTGCGGGAAGAACCTCGAATCCTGGCAGGGCGAGGTCTTCGGCTTCCCCAACCCGATTCTCGGTATCGCCGGCTGGATGGCGCCGCTGTTCGTCGGCGTCGCCCTGCTCGCGGGATCCCGCTTCCCGCGGTGGTTCTGGCTGACCTTCGGTGCCGGGGTCACCTTCGCCTTCGGTCTCGTGTGCTGGCTGATCTGGCAGAGCATCTACGCCCCCAACCTCGGCGTTCTCTGCCCCTGGTGCATGCTCACCTGGTCGGTCACCATCCCCACATTCTTCGCGACGATGCTGCACCTCACCCGCAACGGCACCTTCACCAGCAACGAGAAGACGAAGGCCCGCGCCGAGAGGCTGATGGCCTGGGTCCCGCTCGCGACGATCCTCGCGTACGCCGTCGTCGTCCTGCTCGCTCAGCTGCGTGGCCTCGATCTCCTCGGCGAGGTCATCGGCATGATCTTCTGATCCCCGCTCCGCCGACGGCGGAGACGACGAAAGCCCGCCCGCCGAGACTCGGCGGGCGG
>NZ_ATAO01000056.1 GCF_000455825.1 Microbacterium maritypicum MF109 | reverse complement strand
CGACGACGCGTGGCTGAACGCGGCGTGTGCGCCACTGTCGGTGCCGAAGACCGCTCTCACCGCCGGCGTCGCCACCACGGTCCCGGTCACGATCACGAATCAGGAGGCGGCCGCGCTCAGCGGCGCCGTGACCTTCCACACCGCCACCGGATGGACCGCGACCACCGCGCAGATCACCGGTCTCGCACCGGGAGCGAGCGTCACCGTGAACGTGCAGGTGACCGCTCCCCAGGGCGCCGCGGGTGACCAGCGCCTGCAGGCCGCCTTCACCGCCGCTGACGGGCGCCTCAGCCAGACCACCGCGACGCTCGCCCTGCCGCAGTCGTCGGTGCTCGGAGCGACGCTCACCGCGACGAACACCTCGGCCCCGCGAAACGTCGTGACGAATCCGTACACCGTGGGGGAGCAGCTGAGCTTCCAGGTGCGGGTCGTGAGCACGGCGGGCGGCAACACGATCGTGACCCCGGCGGCGAACACCTTCACCACCGGCTTCGCCCCCACCGCCTGCCGGTG
>NZ_ATAO01000055.1 GCF_000455825.1 Microbacterium maritypicum MF109 | reverse complement strand
AGTCGTCGACCAGGATGCGCCAGGCGTTCTCGGTGCCGTAGGTCTCGGTGTCGGCGTAGTAGTCGAACAGCCGGTCGTAGGTGACGTCCTGCAGCTCGGCACCGCGCACGGTCGCATCGACGGCGGCGAGCGCGTCGTCGACGCTCTCGTAGCCGAGGTCCTTGGCGTATCCCCCGAGGAGCTCACGCGCCAGCAGGTAACGGTGCGCGGAGGCTTCGATCGCCGCATCCGTGGTTCCCGCCGCCTGGTGCACGTCCGCGGCGCCGTTCGGGCCGGCGGGCAGCACGACGTACTCGATTTCCGGGCCTACGGCGAGCGCGAGGTTCGTCGGGAGGGTCCAGGGCGTGGTCGTCCAGGCGAGGGCACGCACGCCGGTGAGGCCGAGGGCTTCTGCCTTGGCGCCTGTGAGCGGGAAGGTCACCGTCACGGAGGGGTCCTGGCGCATCTGGTAGACGTCGTCGTCCATGCGCAGCTCGTGCGCCGAGAGCGGGGTCTCGTCGCGCCAGCAGTACGGGAGGACGCGGTATCC
>NZ_ATAO01000054.1 GCF_000455825.1 Microbacterium maritypicum MF109 | reverse complement strand
ACGACCACGATCAGCAGCACCACGACCGCGATCGCGACGAGCGGCGTGAACGACAGGAAGGTGAGCCCGCCGATCAGCAGGATCATCACCAGCTCCTGCGGGGCGTAGGCCACCGAGCTGAGCGCGTCGGACGCGAAGATGGGAAGAGCCATCCGCTTCGGGAGCAGCTGGTCGTCTACCTGCTGGCTCGTCAGCGGTTCTCCGATGAGGATGCGCTTGGCGAGCGGCGGTGAGTCCGCGCCCTCCCTGTTTTCGTCTGACACGTCCGGCGACACTACGCCTCCTGATGGCATCCTCACGCGATCCTCACGGAATCCCTACGGTGGGATGCGCGGTCCTCACGGAATCCTTACGCGCAAAGCTACACTGGCACGCGGTG
>NZ_ATAO01000053.1 GCF_000455825.1 Microbacterium maritypicum MF109 | reverse complement strand
TCCGCGGAGGCTGTTGGCATCGAGGAAGGCGACAGCGTCGAGGCCACGCAGGTCGAGGTCCTTCGCCCGCATACCCCGCGAATCGACCTCGTCGGTCGACGTGGCGGTGAATCTCGCGCGCGTCAGCTCGGCCTGCGGCATGTCGATCGTGCGGATGGCGCAGCCGGAGATCTCGAGATCGGTGACCTTCGCCGCACCGAGGTTCAGGTAGTCGATGCGCACGTCGCGCAGCTCGAGCTCCGAGATGCGCGACTCGCTCAGGTCGAGCGTGCCGATACGGCCACCGCTGATCCGCACCCGCCGCACGCCGGCATCGCGCATGCGGAGCGAGGCGATGCGCACACCCGGCATGTCGACGTCGACGACCGTCGCTCCGGTGAGATCGACCGTGTCGGCGTCAGCGCTCACCACGCACTGCTCGAGCGTCGAGTAGGCGAGATCGACGGTGCCGCTCAGGTCGAGCCGGGCGGCGATCAGGTCGGCGCTGCGTCGGGGAACAGCGGGCTCGAGCACGGGCGGGAGGTCGGGGTCGGTGATGCGGGGAGGAGCGGGGGACTCGGGGGTGCGGGCCATGGTCCGAGCGTAGGGCGCGCCGACGACATCGCGAACCGGGAGCGGGGTGCCGGGCGCCGGAGAGGAGAGCGGCGTCCTGAGGGGATGCGCACGCGTACACTGGAGGGAAGAGCATCGATCCGGCCATCACCGGGGAGCTCTCGGAAGAACGGCGCGGCCCTCGGGCGGTGCTCAGT
>NZ_ATAO01000052.1 GCF_000455825.1 Microbacterium maritypicum MF109 | reverse complement strand
GCCAGTTGTCCATGCTGAACCAGTCGGGCATCCGCTCCCCCGCCCTGTCACGACGGTCGGTGATGTCGCCGTACACGCTCAGCGCCCCCATCCCGGAGACGCGCTCGCTGTAGGCGCAGGCGAGCCAGTGGATGATGTCGATGTCGTGGGCGCCCTTCTGCAGCAGCAGTCCCGTCGTGCGTCGGCGATCGGCGTGCCAGTCCTTGAAGTAGAAGTCGCCGCCGTGACCGACGAAGTGCCGCACCCAGACGGCCTTGACCTGACCGATGCG
>NZ_ATAO01000051.1 GCF_000455825.1 Microbacterium maritypicum MF109 | reverse complement strand
CCTCCCGTGTCGTGGTCACCCTGGCCGATGCCGGCGATGCGGTGCGCCTCGACATCGTCGACGACGGGATCGGGTTCGACGCCCGGCACTGGGACGCCCAGGGCGGCGTCGGCAGCCGCGGCGGCGGCTACGGACTGCGTTCGATGCGCGCGCGCCTGCGGGAGCTCGGCGGAGGGCTCGATGTGGAGAGCGCCCCGGGCGACGGCACCGCGCTCTCGGCGCACATCCCTCTGG
>NZ_ATAO01000050.1 GCF_000455825.1 Microbacterium maritypicum MF109 | reverse complement strand
GAGCCAGAGCAGGGCCAGCTCGCGCAGTGCGGTGAGGTTGCCGAGGCGGAAGTAGTTCGACAGGGCGGCGTCGATCCGCTCGGCCGGGTAGACGAGTCCGGCCGAGAGTCGATCACGGAGCGTCTGCGGGGCGAGGTCGACGACCTCGATCTCGTCGGCGGCGCGGACCACGGCGTCCGGGATCGTCTCCTGCTGCGCGATGCCGGTGATCTTCTCGACCACGGCGTTCAAAGACTCGATGTGCTGCACGTTGACGGTGGTCACCACGTCGATGCCCGCATCCAGCAGCTCGTCCACGTCCTGCCAGCGCTTGGCGTTGCGCGAGCCGGGGACGTTGGTGTGCGCCAGCTCGTCCACGAGGGCGATCTCGGGTGCCCGCTCGAGCACGGCGTCGACGTCGAGTTCGGTCAGGGCGATCCCGCGGTGGAGGTCGACCCGGCGGG
>NZ_ATAO01000049.1 GCF_000455825.1 Microbacterium maritypicum MF109 | reverse complement strand
GAGCTGGCCCTGCTCTGGCTCGCCGACGAGGTCGACAGCGCGCTGCGCAGCTACCGGGCGGAGCAGGGCATCGAGGGCAACTGGCAGGCCAGGGAGCGCGTGGTCGTCGCCCTGACCGGCGGCCCCGAGGGCGAGACCCTGCTGCGCCGCGGCGCCAGAATCGCGGCCCGCTCCGCCGGCGGCGAACTGCTGGCGGTGCACATCACCGCGCAGGACGG
>NZ_ATAO01000048.1 GCF_000455825.1 Microbacterium maritypicum MF109 | reverse complement strand
GCACGAGGCGGTCCATGCCGGCGATGCCGATCGCCGAGAGCAGCGCCCCGATGGTGGTCGGGATGAGGCAGACGAGCAGCGCGATCAGCACCGGGATGCTGACGGGAGAGGCGGCGTACGACGCGATCGGGTTCAGGGCGAGCACCACGACGACGAAGATGATCGACAGGCTCGCGAGCAGGATGTTCAGCGCGATCTCGTTGGGGGTGCGCTGGCGGCTGGCCCCCTCGACCAGCGCGATCATGCGGTCGACGAAGGTCTCCCCCGGCTTCGAGGTGATGCGCACCACGATGCGGTCGGACAGCACGCGGGTGCCACCGGTCACGGCGCTGCGGTCGCCGCCGGACTCGCGGATCACCGGCGCGCTCTCGCCCGTGATGGCCGATTCGTCGACGGTGGCGATGCCCGCGAGGATGTCGCCGTCGCCGGGGATCAGCTCGCCCGCTGTCACGATCACGATGTCGTCGCGCTGCAGCTCGGCCGACGAGACCTGGGCGGTCGCGGCGTGCTCGGCGGCGGCATCCGCTGCCTTGTCGTAACCGACCACACGCCGGGCCATCGTGCTGGTGCGGGTCTTGCGCAGGCTCGCGGCCTGGGCCTTTCCTCGGCCCTCGGCGACCGACTCCGCCACGTTGGCGAACAGCACGGTGAGCCACAGCCAGATCGCGGTGCCCC
>NZ_ATAO01000047.1 GCF_000455825.1 Microbacterium maritypicum MF109 | reverse complement strand
CCTGAAGGCGGATATCTGTACGGACCGGCACAGTCGGAACTCCAGCGGCGCGGCTGTCAGCGACGACGTGGCCAACGCAGGCGGCGCGCCCGCACGACCCGCACCGGCTGGGTGACGACCGCGTCCACGACCATCGACCCGTCGGTCGGTCCGACGATCGCGATGGCCGAGGTCTCCGTCGCCTCCGCGGGGTCGATGGGCAGCCGTCCGAGAGCGCGGTGGGCGCGGATGTACGCGGGGACGAGCAGCACGATCGCTCCGAGCCAGGCGAGCGGGTTGCTCAACGCGACACC
>NZ_ATAO01000046.1 GCF_000455825.1 Microbacterium maritypicum MF109 | reverse complement strand
GTCGCGGTCGTCGGTCGTCGGCAGGTGTATCAGCGCACTCGGGTCAGGGTGGCGAGATGATCGCTGTTCCCCGCCCGTATCGTGCCCGACGTGACGACATCGAGGCCGCGGACGAAGACCTGGTCGATGCGTACGAGGGGGAAGGCGACGGGCCAGGTGAGCCCGAGGCTCCCATCCGTCGGACGCACCCAATCGGCTTCCGCGCGCAAGGCCGTCAGGCTCGGATCGGTCGACGGTGCGTTGAAGTCGCCGACGGCGATGAGGGAGTCCGCAGGGTCGGAGCCGACCCGGTCCGCGAGTCCGCTCAGCATCGTGTCGCGGTCCTGCTGGTGCCCCGGCCGCACCGACGCGGCGTGCATCACGTAGACGGCGACCGGCGCGGACGGCACCTGCACCTCGACACGGAGCGCACGCTTCCAACTGAGTCCCAGCGTCAGGGGCTCGGCGTTCGCGAGGGGATATCTGCTCCACACACCGACGGTTCCGACCGTGTACGAATGCGGGTACTGCCCGGCGAGGGCGTTCTGCGCCGCGGAGAGGCTGTCTCCATCGAGCTCCACGAGGGCGATCACATCGGCGCCGCTCTGCGCGAGCTCGGTCGCGGATGCGGCGGCCCCGCCGGATCGCGCCCTCACGTTCTGGCTCACGACCGTCAGCCCGGAAGCGGAGGCCGACTCCGACCCCGTCGGACCGGGGAGGGCGGGAAGAGCCGGTGCCATCGCGAGGATCCACAGGAGTGCGGGAACCAGGATCACGACGACCACTCGGCGGGCGAGGAACAGCGCGGCGATCAGCAGTGCGAGAAGCACGAGACCGAGCCAGGGGAGGGCGGCAGCGACCGCTGTGCCGACGATTCCGGGGATCCAGCCGCCGGCGATGACGAGCAGCACGGCGACGCCAGCGGCGGCGAGCCATCGCGCGCGGGTCGTCGTCACGCGTCGGACGCGCGGCGGTCGGTGTTCGACGTCGATCATGCTCTCCTCACGGCGGTCTTCCATTGTCGAGGCCGTCGCCTGTGGGTCGGCCGGGTGAAGACGTCGCCTGCACGCGAAGATGCCCCGGAGCTCGGGCTCCGGGGCATCTCGTGGGGTGTGCGGGTCAGGCGCGCGCGGCCTCCGACACGGCGCGGGCCGCGGCGAGAGCCTGCTCGAGGTCGGCCTTGAGATCGTCGACGTTCTCGATGCCGACGGAGAGTCGGACCAGGCCCGGCGTGACTCCGGCGGTGAGCTGCTGCTCCGGCGTCAGCTGCGCATGCGTGGTCGATGCGGGGTGGATGACGAGCGAGCGCACGTCGCCGATGTTGGCGAGGTGGCTGAACAGCGACAGGCTGTTCACGAACTCGCGTCCGGCTTCGACGCCGCCCTTCAGCTCGAACGACAGCACGGCGCCGACGCCCTTGGGCGCGTACTCGTTCGCCTTGGCGTACCAGGGTGAAGAGGGCAGACCAGAGTAGTTGACCGTCGCGACATCGTCGCGGCCGTCGAGCCACTCGGCGATCTCCTGGGCGTTCTGCACGTGGCGCTCGATGCGCAGGGACAGGGTCTCGACGCCCTGGATGAGGTTCCAGGCGCTCTGCGGGGCGATAGCGGATCCGAGGTCGCGCAGGAGCTGCACGCGGGCCTTGATGATGTACGCGAGCGGGTCGCCGACGGCGGCGGTGTAGCTGGCGCCGTGGTACGAGGGGTCCGGCACCGTGAGGCCGGGGAACTTGTCGACGTTCTTCGACCACTCGAACTTTCCGCCGTCGATGATGACGCCGCCGATCGTGGTGCCGTGGCCGCCGAGGAACTTCGTGACCGAGTGCACGACGATGTCGGCGCCGAACTCGAACGGACGGATCAGGTACGGGGTGGCGATCGTGTTGTCGACGATCAGCGGGACGCCGTTCTCGTGGGCCACATCGGCGACGGTGCGGATGTCGAGGATGTTGATCTGCGGGTTTCCGATCGTCTCCGCGAAGAACAGCTTCGTGTTCGGGCGGACAGCTCGACGCCACTCCTCGGGGTCGTCCTGGTTCTCGACGAACGTGACCTCGATGCCGAGCTTCGCGAGCGTGTACTTGAAGAGGTTGTAGGTGCCGCCGTAGATGGAGCTCGACGCGACGAAGTGGTCGCCGGCCTGCGCGATGTTCAGGACCGCGAAGGTCGACGCTGCCTGGCCGCTGGCGAGCACGAGAGCACCGGTGCCGCCTTCGAGCGCGGCGAGACGCTGCTCGAGCACGTCCTGCGTCGGGTTCTGGATGCGGGTGTAGATGTTGCCGAACTCCGCGAGGGCGAACAGGTTAGCCGCATGGTCCGCACTGTCGAACACGTACGAGGTGGTCTGGTAGATCGGCGTGGCACGTGCCTTGGTGACCGGGTCGGGGGCAGCGCCCGAGTGGATCTGCTTGGTCTCGAAACGCCAGGACTCGGGTGCGGACATGTGATTCCCCCAGGAGTGGTCGGAAGGTCGTGTGGCGGATGCCGTTGCAGCGACAGTACGGAATATCGCTGTCTGTCAACAACAGACGGGAAATGTGACGTAACAGAGCGGAGGCCCGGAATCCTGCGGCGGATCGATCGACGACAACCCCAGGGGGGAGTCCGCATTCCGGGGAGAACGCCGTACGGTGGAGGCATGGTGAACAGACGAGCAGTGGTGACAGGTGCGAGTTCGGGCATCGGCGCGGCGACGGTGCGTGCCCTCCGTGCCCGGGGATGGGACGTCGTGGGGGTCGCGCGACGCGAGGACCGACTGTCGGCGCTCGCCGCGGAGACCGGAGCCTCGGCCATCGCCTGCGACCTCACCGATGCCTCCGCCGTCGACGCGCTCGTGGGCGAACTCGAGCGGTCGGGCCCCGTGCACGCTCTCGTCCAGGTCGCCGGCGGTGCTCGCGGCACCGATCGCATCGAGGACGCATCGGTCGACGACTGGCAGTGGATGTTCGACGCGAACGTGCTGGCGAGCCAGCGTCTCGTCGCGGGTCTGCTCCCGCTCCTGCGCCGAGCCGCGGCAGCGGACGGTCACGCGGATGCGATCTTCGTCACCTCCACGGCTGCGCAGACCGCGTACGCCGGCGGTGCAGGCTACAACGCCGCGAAGGCCGCGGAGTCGATGCTGGTGAAGGTGCTCCGTCAGGAACTCAACGGCGAGCCGATCCGTGTGGTCGAGGTGGCGCCGGGAATGGTGCACACCGAGGAGTTCACGCTCAATCGCCTGGGCGGAGACTCGGTCGCTGCCGAGGCCGTGTACGCGGGTGTCGACGCCCCGCTCGTCGCCGACGACGTCGCCGACGTGATCGCGTATGCGCTGGAGTCGCCCGGACGCGTGAACCTCGACCTGATCACGATGCGGCCGGTAGCGCAGTCCGCGCAGCACCTGCTCGCCCGCGGCCCGCTGCGGGTGCGCTCCATCGACTGACGATGGCCCAGACTCTCGCAGAGCTCGCCGAGGGCGGGCTGATCGACGCCGGATGGGCGGAGGCGCTGGCCCCCGTCCAGGACACGATCACCTCCCTGGGGGAGCGGCTCCGCGACGAGCAGGAGGCAGGGCGGGGATACCTGCCGGCGGGCGCGAACGTGCTCAGGGCCTTCCAGCGGCCGCTGTCCGACGTCCGCGTCCTCATCACCGGGCAGGATCCCTACCCCACGCCCGGACATCCCATCGGACTCTCGTTCGCCGTCGATCGCGATGTGCGCCCGCTGCCGCGCAGTCTCTCGAACATCTACAAGGAGCGCGAGACCGACCTGGGCATCCCTCCCGCACCGCACGGTGATCTGACGGCGTGGAGCGATCAGGGCGTCCTCCTGCTCAACCGTGTGCTCACCGTGCGTCCCGGTGAGGCGGCCTCTCACAGAGGGTGGGGGTGGGAGAAGGTCACGGAGCTCGCGATCCGTGCGCTCGTCGCGCGCGATCAGCCGCTCGTCGCGATCCTGTGGGGGAAGGACGCAGCCAACCTGCGGCCCCTCCTCGGGGAGACGCCGGTCATCTCCTCGGCTCATCCATCCCCGCTCTCGGCCCGCCGCGGCTTCTTCGGATCACGTCCGTTCTCGCGGGCGAACGCCCTCCTCGAGGAACGGGGTGCCGAGCCCGTGGACTGGAGGGTGGAAGGCGAAGCCTCTCCCTCTCTAAGCTGAGCGCATGCAGTTCGAGCCGGGGGACCGTCGTCGTGTCCTGCCGCGCCACCTGCGGCCTGCGCCCGCGCCCGAGATCTTCTCGTACACGATCCGCGCCGCACGGCCTGCCGACCTGCCCCATGTGCGCGAGATCTACAACCACTTCGTGAGCAATTCGGCCGTGACACTCGACGAGCGACGCAGCAGCATTCCCTACTGGCGCGACAAGTACGCTCTGCTCGCCCGGCTCGAGCTTCCGTTTCTCGTCGCGGTGTCCCCGGGCGGCGAGGTGATGGGCTACGCCCTCGCGCAGCCATGGGCAGGCAAGAACGCCTACAAGTACACCGTCGAGGATTCGATCTACCTCGGTCCCGGTGCGGGAGGCAAAGGCCTGGGGGCGGCGTTGCTGCAGGCGCTCATCGATGCCTGCGAGCAGATCGGCCTCCGAGAGATGGTCGCGGTCATCAGCGACCACGGTGCGGAGGCGTCGATTCGACTGCACGAGAAGCTCGGCTTCGTCGAAGCGGGACGGATGGGACGCGTCGGGTACAAGTTCGGCCGAGACCTCGGCACCGTGTACATGCGCCGCGTGCTCAAGCCGACAGGGCGGCGGCGGGGAGGGCTCTTCGGCTCGCGGCGCTGAGGACGCTCGTCCGGTATCGCGATCGCTCTCTCAATGCCCGGGGCCGGCGGGGATGACGGGGATGGCCGAGAGCAGCCTCTTCGTGTAGTCCTGTGTCGGATGCAGGAGCACGTCGCGAGTAGCGCCCCGCTCGACGATATGGCCGTCCTTCATCACGACGACCGTGTCGCACAGGTTCTGCACCACTCCGATGTCGTGCGACACGAGAACCAGCGTGAGGGCGGTCGTGTGTCGCAGTTCGATCAGCAGCTCGAGGATCTGGGCACGAACGGTCACGTCCAACGCCGACAGCGGCTCGTCGCCGACCAGGATCCGCGGGCCATGCACGATTGCTCGCGCGAGGGCGATCCGCTGCCGCTGCCCGCCCGAGAACTCATGCGGATAGCGGTCACCCATCTCGGGTTCGAGCCCGACCCGGGCGAGCACCTCCCGCACACGCGCGCGGTGATCCCCCTCGATGCCGAGGGCCCAGAGCGGTTCTCGCACGATCTGGCCGGCCGTCATCCGGGGGTCGAGCGACGCGTACGGGTCCTGGAACACCAGCCCTGTCTCGCGGCGCAGCCAATGCAGGGACCTCGCCGATGCGGTGGCGTCGACCGGGCGGCCGCCGACGGCGATCGTGCCGGACGTCGGTCGGTCCAGTCCCAGCAGCAGCCTGACCAGCGTGGACTTGCCCGATCCGGATTCGCCGATGATGCCGACGGACGATCCTTCGACGATGTCGAGGTCGGTGGGAGCCAGGGCGGTCTGCGTGCGGGTGCGCTCGAATGCGGAGCGTTTCGGGACGAAGAAGTCGCGACTGAGCCCTCGGGCTTCGATCAGACTCACGCGGCACCCCCGTCCGGACGCCACAGGGTCGCCGTCGCATCCCGCAGCAACCCCTGGGTGATGGGCGATGACGGTGCGGAGAGAAGGGTCGAGACCGGGGCGGCTTCGACGACGTGCCCGTGTTCGAGCACGACTCCCTCGGTCGCGACCTGTGCGAGCACGGCGAGGTCGTGGGTGATGAACACGAGGGACATGCCCTCGTCCGCGACGAGCGCGAGCAGCAGGGAGAGGATCTCGGCCTGGATCGTGACGTCGAGCGCGGTCGTCGGTTCATCGGCGATGAGCAGTCTCGGACGACACGCGAGTGCCATCGCGATGGCGACACGCTGGCGTTGACCGCCGGAGAGCTGATGCGGGTACCGGTCCACGATCGACGCGGGGTCGGGAAGCCGCACCCGTGCCGCTTCCGCGATCGCCCTCTCCCGGGCCTCGCGGCGCCCGAGTCCCTCGTGGATGCGGATCGATTCCGCGATCTGGCGCCCGACGGTCCTGATCGGATTCAGTGCCGTGCGCGGCTCCTGGAACACGATGCCGATGTCGTCGCCGCGAAGGCGGGCCAGCTCGCGATCCGGCATCCCCACCAGCTCGGTGCCGTTCCAGCGGATGCTCCCGCTCGTGGTCGCGCCGTCCGGGAGCAGTCCCAGCACAGCGAGCGCGGTGAGGGACTTGCCGGACCCGGACTCGCCGATGAGTCCGAGTCGCGCGCCGTCGGGCACCTCGAAGGAGATGCCGTCGACGACGTGTCGCCCATCGATCTCGACCACGAGGTCCTTCACAGAGAGGCTCATGCGACCACCCCCGGGGTGTGGATCTCGGCGGCGCGATGCCGCAGCGTCGGATCGGTCGCCTCGCGCAGACCGTCGCCCAGCAGGTTCAGCGCGAGGACGGTGATCGTGATCGTGAGCCCCGGCCAGAGCACGGACAGCGGATGCACCCCGATATACCGTTGGAGGTCGGCGAGCAGCAGGCCCCAGCTCGGTTCGACCACCGAGGCGCCGAAACCCAGATACGAGAGACCGGCTTCGGCGAGGACTGCGACCGCCATCGACCACGACAGCTGCACGATGAAGACGGGGGCGACGTTCGGCAGCAGGTGTCGCACGAGGCTCTGAGCAGGCGTGACCCCCGCGGCTCGCGCAGCCAGGACGAAGTCGCTCTGCTGCACACGGCGCAACTCGGGGCGGGTGACGCGCGCGATGTTGACGCCGAAGCCGATTCCCACCGCCCAGATCACCACCCAGAGGGATCCGCCCCAGACCGAGGAGATCATCATGGCGATCAGCAGCACGGGGAATGCGATCAGGATGTCGACGAGTACCGCCACGGTCTCACGCAGCCAGCGTGCGGTCAGTGCTCCGAGGGCTGCGAGTGCGATACCGACCACGGTGGCGACGAGCCCTGCTCCGATGCTCACGAAGACGGTCGTGCGGGCACCCGCCATCAGCAGGCTCAGGATGTCGCGACCCGTGTCGTCGGTGCCCAGCAGATGCGGCCAGCTCGGCGGCAGCCAGCGATCGCCGATGTCCGATGCCTGCGGATCGAAAGGTGTCCAGAAGAGGGCGACGAGCGCGGTGAGGGCGATCACGACGACGACGATGGCACCGAAGCGCCCCGTCGAGGTGTTCCACAGTCGGCCCAGCCAGCGCGGGGTCATGCGGCCTCCCGCTGTCGAGGGTCGATCGCGCGGTGCACGAGGTCGACCAGGAAGCCCACGACCAGCACGAATCCGGTGAGCACGAGCAGCTCGCTCTGCACCTTGATGAGGTCGCGCGTTCCGACATCGGCGACGAGCATGCGTCCGATCCCCGGGAGGGTGAACAGCTGCTCGATCACGACCGATCCGACGATGATGCCGGCGACCTGGAGGCCGAGCACCGTGATGATCGAGAGACCGACGGCCGGGATGCCGTGCTGGATGAGCGCTCGGGTGCGAGTGAGCCCCTTCGCCGCGGCGGTGCGGACGAAGTCCTGTCCTGCGGCTTGGAGCGTCGCACTGCGTACGAATCGCATCAGCATCGCCCCCTCCACGATCCCGATCGTCAGTGCGGGGAGCAGGAGCGACTCGATCGCCCTTCCGGGCGTCGACCAGCCGGTGCGGGGGAACCCCTGCGGTGGAAGCCAGCCCAGCCATACCGAGAAGACCACGATGAGCATCATGCCGGCCCACACCACGGGGACGGCAGCCAGCGCCTGAGCGCCGACGCTGAGCGCGGTGCCGCCGCGTCGGTTGCGCAGGAGCGCGGCCAGGATGCCGAAGGGCACGGCGATGAGCACGGCGATCAGGAGCGACATGATGCCGAGCGGGACGGTGACCTGGGCCTTGAGGAGGAGCTCTTCGCCGACGGAGGCGCCCGACAGCAGAGACGTGCCGAGGTCGCCGCGGAAGATGCCGCCGATCCAGTCGGCGTACTGGGCGAGCAGAGGCCGGTTCAATCCGAGGGATTCGCGCAGGGCCTCGACCTCGGCGGGGGAGGCCTGGGTGCCGGCGATGAGCTGTGCGACATCGCCGGGGAAGACGCGGAGCGTCAGGAAGATGAGCACGCTCGACACGAGGAGCCCTGCGATGAGCAGGACTCCTCGGACGAGCGCATAGCGGATCACGAAGGGGTGACCGCTCGCTACTTCTCGGCGGAGACGGTGACGCCCGCGAGGTTGATGCGCGAGTTGATCGAGTCCTCGGGGAAGCCGGCCACGATCGGGCTCACCGCCGTGATCGTCTCGCCGTTGTAGAGCCAGTCGGCGGCGTGGTCCTCCGACACGATGCGTGCGGCCTGCGCGAGCAGGTCCGCGGACTTGTCCGGGTCGACCTCGGCAAGTGCCTTCGCATACAGGTCCTGCACCTCGGCGTTGTCGTAGCCGAAGTAGTAGTCCGGATCGGCGAAGTTGCCGAAGTCCCGCGGCTCGACGTGCAGAACGAAGCTGAGGTCGTAGTCGTGGTTCGTGTAGACGTCCTCCAACCAGGTGGGGAACTCGACGGAGTTGACTTCGAGCGTCACCCCGATCTTCTTGAAGTCCGAGATCAGGACCTTCGGCACCGTCGTGCCGTAGAAGGAGGGGATCGTGAGCGTCAGCTCCAAGTCCTTCTGGCCGGCCTCTGCGAGCAGATCCTTGGCCTTCTCGGGGTCGTAGGAGATCACGTCGGACAGGTCTTCGTAGCCGGGGTCGAGCTCGGGGATCGGCCCGTACAGCGCGGTGCCGGCGCCGACCGCCTCGATGAGAGCTTCGTGGTCGATGGCGAGCCGGAGTGCTTCGCGCACGCGGACGTCGTCGAGCGGGGCCTTCTTGTTGTTGAAGGCGAGAGTGGCCTTGTCGGTGGTGCGCCCGGTCGTGAGGGCGAAGTCTCCCGAGTCCTCGAGCTGCGGCGCGAGGTTCGGATCCACGGCCGTGAGCACGTCCACGTCGCCGGCCAGCGCGGCGTTCACCCCCGCGGTGAAGTCGGGGATGTACTGGAACTCGACCTGAGCGACGCCGGCCGGATCGCCCCAGTAGGCGTCGTTGCGCGCGAAGGTGATGGTGCTGCCCTTGTTCCAGCGCGTCAGGGTGAAGGGACCGGTACCGTTCTCGGCCGTCTTCAGATCGGTGGTGTCTCCGGTCTTGAACACCAGACCGGCGGGCCCCGTGAGGGCGAACAGGAAGTTCTGGTTCGGTGCGGACAGCACGATCTCGACCGTCGTCGGGTCCGGTGCAGTGATCGCCGTCACGGAGGCGAAGTCCGCGTTGCCCTGGACGGTCGCATCCGTGCGCACGGTCTCGTACGAGGAGACGACGTCGGCGGACGTGAGCGGCGTGCCGTCGTGGAAGACGACGCCGTCGTTCAGGGTGAACGTGTACGTGAGACCGTCGGACGAGACGGTGTAGTCGGAGGCGAGGCGACCCTCGATCTCATTGTCCTGCGTGCGGGTGACGAGACCCTCGTAGATGTTGTCGATCAGGACCTGCTCGAGCGCGGCACCACTGGTGTGGCGGATGTCGAGATTGGTCGGCTCGAGGACGAGTCCGA
This sequence comes from Microbacterium maritypicum MF109, assembly GCF_000455825.1. GTDB lineage: Bacteria > Actinomycetota > Actinomycetes > Actinomycetales > Microbacteriaceae > Microbacterium > Microbacterium maritypicum_A. The sequence continues at coordinate 9,218 of NZ_ATAO01000046.1, read as the reverse complement.
CGTGGAGGGTGGCGCTCGGGTCGGGTGTTCCCGCTGCGCTGCTGGGCTCGGGCTCGGTGGTGCCGGAGCAGGCGCTCAGGATCACGGCGGTGGCCGCGAGCGCGGATATCAGCGCGAGACGTCGGGTGCGTCGGAACATGGGCGTTTCCTCTCGGTGCGGCAGCTGCTGTGTGCCGTCGAATCGAGCCTAGAGATGTGAGGCGGGGTGAGGGTCGTGTATGGAACGGAGAGTCATATTCCGGCGGCGGGTGCTGCCGCGCCGATGAGACCGGCGAGAGCGGTCGGTGCCGTCTCCTGCACGTTGTGGGTCGCATCGAGGACGACCAGCTGCGCCGCAGGCACGCGTCGCTGGAGCTCGGCGGCATCAGCTTCGCTGACGAATCCTCGTGCGGCCCGCACCAGGGTGATCGGCGCGTGGACTGCGGCCAGGTCATCCCAGCCCGTCTCGTGCAGCACAGACGGGGCGGTTGCCGATCCGGGGTCGTGAGCGGCGAGAGCCTGGGCGGCGAGGTGCGCGAAGTGGTGCTTCCACTCCACGCGTCCGTCCTCGCGTACGCGCGTGTTCAGGAAGACACCGCGTTCGGTCTCGGGGCGGGATCCGCCGAAGCCGAGCGCGATCGCCTTGTCGACGAGTTCGTCCCGCGTGGCGAAGTCGGTCGGGCCCGCGTAGAACTCGCGCAGCGCCGCGGGTCCGGCTGTCACGTCGATCCCTGGCGTGATGTCGACGATGATGAGCTCGGACACCAGGTCGGGTCGTGCCGCGGCCAGAGCGGCGCCGGTGAGTCCTCCGAGCGACTGGCCGACCACGACCTGGGGCTGCGTGGCCCAGGCGTCGAGCGCGGCGGCCACGTCGCGGGCGAGCGTTCGCGGCGTGTAGTCGATGTCGTCACGCCAGGAGGAGTCGCCGTGCCCGGCGAGATCGATCGCGAGCAGCGGCTGCTGCAGCGCAAGCGATGTGGTGTCCCAGGTGTGCGCGTTCAGGCCCGCTCCGTGCAGCAGTGTCACGCGCGGCTCGTCGGTTCCGAAACGAAGGGCGCTCAGGGTGCGTCCGTCCGGCAGCGGAAGGGTAAGACGCTCCACCGCCGGGAACGGCACGCCGAGTGCTTCGGCTTGTGCGGGAAGATAGCTGAACTCGCTGATGTCGATCGCCACCTCCACATTCTGCGCCCTCGCGCAGACGCGCAGGAAATGCAGGAACATTACGACAAGCATTTGCGGCGTTCGGTTGCTCATTATGTCTCTATGTTTCGCTATCCTGTTGTCAATATGCATTTCCTGCAGACGCGTCAGTCGGAGCGTGGGCAATGCTCGCCGAATATCATGGAGTCATGAGCGAGACGCGTGTGCACCTGTCCAAGACCGAGCCGACGGCGTACCAGGCGCTTGATGCGTTCTCGAAGACCGTGGGGCAGATCTGCGCGGCGAACGGCATCGACGACCGCCTCAAGGAGCTCGTCATGATCCACTGCTCGCAGCTCAACGGCTGCGCGTACTGCGCGCGGATCCATGTCGACCGAGCGGTGGCGGCGGGGGTCGACACCGACACTCTCACGCAGATCCCCACGTGGCGCGAGAGCGGTGTGTTCAGCGAGCGGGAACGCGCCGCCCTCGAGCTCGCCGAAGCGTTCACGTTCATCGCCGAGGACGGGATCTCCGACGAGGTCTACGACCAGGTGGGAAGTGTGTTCACCGAGAAGGAGTACGCGGCGCTCAGCTGGGCCTGCGTGTCGATCAACGCCTTCAACCGCATCGTGATCGCGGGACGCTACCCCGTTCCTGCTCGCGATCCGAAGGGTCAGGCATGACGATCCTCGAGGTCGAGGGTGTCTCGAACATCCGGGATGTCGGGGGTATGCCGGCGAACGGTGGTCGTATCCGTTCCGGGGTGCTGCTGCGATCGGGACAGCTCTCGGGTGCGACCGCATCCGGCGCCGCCGCGCTGCGGGCACAGGTTCGGCACATCGTCGATCTGCGCGACGGCGAAGAGGTCGCTGCGGAACCCACGGAGATCGAGGGGCCGGACACCACGCACCTTCCCCTGTTCCTGGGTTCGGTGCGATCCTTCTTCGAGGCCGACACGAGTCTCGAAGACCTGTATCTGCATCTGCTCGAGGAGAGCGGCGAACGACTCGTCGACGCCATCCGCATCATCGCCGCGGGAGAGTGCACGCTGGTGCACTGCACCGTCGGCAAAGATCGGACCGGCGTCACCGTCGCCCTCGCTCTCGCCGCCGTCGGAGCCGATCGCGAGGCCGTGATCGCCGACTATGCGCTCACCGAGTCGCAGCTTCCTGCTCAGCGCACGCGGTGGATCGCCGAGTACCTGCGGACCCAGCACCCGGAGGCCGTGCACGCGGTGGCGCTCGCGACCCAGTCCCCGGCGCCCGTGATGCGTCGTCTGCTGCAGCAGGTCGACGAACGGTGGGGGTCTGCTGCCGCATACCTGCGCGCGCAGGGGATGACCGAGGCCGAACTGGCCGCCTTGGTGGCGGCGCTCGTCGAACCGGCTTCCTCCACCGAAAGCTCCCGGCGATGACCGAGCTGATGCAAGGTTAGGCAAGCCTTCACTTGGTGTACGATGAAGACACCATGGACACCTCGCTCGAGACTCGCGGCACGCGCGCCGAACGTCGCGCGGCACGTCAGCGTTCCCATCACCTGGTGACGGCAGACGAGCACTCGCTCACTGAGCTCGAGGTGTTCCTGACCACGCTGCCGTTGTGCGCGTCGGGTCGTATCTTCATCGAGGTGCCCGAGGTCGCCGACATCGGCGTGATCGATGCTCCTGGTCGAATGACGGTCACGTGGCTCGCTCGTGAGCAGCGGTCCGGTGCTCCCGGAAGCGGTCGGGCGTGCGCACCCGGTCAGGCTCTGGCAAGGGCGACCTGCGCGTGGGCCGACGAGATGATGTGCGACGACGAGATCGAGACCCACGTCACTCTGCTCGGCAGCTACCTCGGCACGGCCGACATCATCGACCACCTGACGAGTGCGCTGGAGATCTCCCCGGCGCTCATCCACGCTCCCGAGCGCTTCGGCCTGCTGCCCGCCGACCGCTGATCCGCACGCGCAGGCGGCTCACGGCATGTTGACGTGCCGTCCAGTGGCCCGCGCCCATACGAAGGCCGTCAGCCCGTCACCGCGTGCGGCGCACGTAGTTGCCGTCTTCGAGTCCCGCCTCGATCTCGAAGCGATTGCGTAGGGGGTTCCTCCCCGCAAAGAGGTACAGCACCGGCATCAGGAAGCCGTAGCGAAGCCACTGCTCCTTGTGCACGGCTTCGTGGCGGAGAACCGCCTCGCTGGGGCGGGTGCCACCCGTCAGGAAGCAGCCGCCGACGCACACCCCGCCGCGATTGAAGGTCCATGAGGGCATGCCCTGGAAGATCCACAAGCCTTCGCGCCGCTCGACGGGGCCGGTGCTCCACAGCGAGCCCCAGATCCACCCGATGGCCGTGCCCCAGGCGTAGCCGAGGCGGCTGATCGGAGAGCGCAGCAGGAAAGAGGGAATCCGTCGGTCGAGGCGTCTTCCGCGAGCGAGAGCCTGTTCTGCGGCCGGCCGCCAGTCCGTGGCGGCGGTCACGCCACCGCTCCGACCAGCCGCAGCAGCGCACCGAGGTCGTCGACCGCGTCGGCCGGAGACCGGGGAGCGAACCCGGCGATCGTCGCGCCCGCCAGTGGCACTTCGCTGCGCAGTGCGCGGATGGCAGTGCTCAGAGCCGCGGGCGAGAGTCCGAACGGCACGGAAGACGACACGCCCGCGAACTCCGAGGGATCGAGCACATCCACGTCGATGTGGACCCACACCCGCGTCGCCCCGGTCGCGCGGACCGCGTCGAGCAGCGCTTCGGGGCGTGCGAGGTCGTCGACCGAGAGGTTGCTCAAAGGGGCGATCTGCTCGACCTCGGCATCGTCGAGATTGCGCATCCCGACGGTCACCACACGGTGCGCGGGGATCGCGGGGGAGAGCACGAGTTGATCCTCACCCTCACCGAGCAGCGCCCGCAGCGCCATGCCCGAGAATGCACCGGACGGTGAGGTCTCGGGCGTGTGCATGTCGGCGTGCGCGTCGCACCACACCACGGCGAGCCCTTCCGTCCCTCCCGGGAGGGCATCGAGAGCGGCGACGGTCACGCTGCAGTCGCCGCCGATCACCACGGTGTCGTGGTCGATGTGCCCGTGTACTTGTTCACGGGTGCGGAGCAGAGTGCTCAGGCGTCGGACGTCGGTGCCCAGGGATTCGCCGGCCTCGACCGGCACGTCGAGCACCGTGGTCGCCGCGCGGGGGAGATCACCGGCGATCGCTGCGGCGCCGTCGGTGAGAAGCATCGCGCGCGGTGCGGGTGAACCCTGCCACTGCGGGATGACGAGGAATCGCACCATGGGTGCCTCCGAAGAAGAGAGGGCGGATGCCCCGGCGCGCTGCCCGGGGCATCCGCCGGTGGTGTCAGTTGCCTTCGATGGCCTGGCGGGGAGCGCTGCCGCCGGCCTTGAGCTCGGCGAGACGTGCCTCGACCTCGGTCAGTTCGCCGAGGTCTTCCAGGCTCTCGAACTGGGCATCGAGGCTCGACGCTGCGAGCTCGATCTTGCCCTGCGCGATGGCCTCCTGGCGGCGGACCTTGTCCTCGAACCGCCCCAGCTCGCTGGTGGGGTCGAGCACGTTGATCGAGCCGACAGCGTCCTGCACCTTGGTCTGCGCCTCGGCGACCTTGGCGCGCGCGAGGAGTTCGCTGCGCTTGTTCTTGAGCTCGACCAGCTTGTCCTTCATGCCGTTCAAGCCGCTCTTGAGCTTGTCGACGATCTCGGTCTGCGCCGCGATCTGGGGCTCAGCACCGGTGGCCTCGCGCTCGGCGCTGATCTGGCGCTGCAGGGCGATCTTGGCGAGGTTGTCGAACTTGTCCGCGTCGGCGGTGTTGCCGCTCGCGCGCATCTCATCGGCCTTGCGGCTGGCGGCGAGGGCCTTGTTGCCCCATTCGGTCGACGCCTGGACGTCTTCCTCGTGGTCGCGCTCGAGCAGGCGCAGGTTGCCGATCGTCTCCGCGATCGCGGACTCGGCGTCGGCGATGCTGTTCGTGTAGTCGCGAACGAGCTGGTCGATCATCTTCTGCGGGTCCTCCGCAGAGTCCAGCAGGGAGTTGATGTTCGCGCGGACGAGGGTCGAGATACGTCCGAAGATGGACTGCTTGGTCATGCGTGGTTCCTTTCAGAGGGCGTCTTCGAGAGCTTGTCGTAAGTGTCTGTGTAGGGGATCAGAAGCGTCTACCTCCCGAGCGGCCGCTGCGGCCGCTGCTGCGGGATCCGCCGCCTCCGCCGAACCCGGAGCTGCGGAAGCCTCCGCCTCCGGAAGAGCGCCAGCCGCTGCTGCCGCCGCGGCGCGAGGATCCGCCGCTTCCGCCGCCGGCGAGCAGCCCGCCGATGATGCCGCCGAGGATGTCCCCGCCGATCCCCGAGCCGCTGGACGACGACCCGGATCCGCCGAACAGGCCTCCGAAGCCGCCCTGGTCGTAACCGGGAGGGGCGTACGCCTGCACATCGGATTGCGCAGCCGACGTCGCCTGGCCTGCCAGGGCGAGCGCCCGGTTTGCCTCCGCCAGCGCGGCGTCGGGGTCGGTCGCCCGCAGGTTGAGCGCCTGCGTCAGGCTCGCCTCCGCGTTCGCGAGGCGGGTGCGGGCGGTGGAGCCCACGGTTCCTCGGCGCGTCTCGATGAAGTCGCGAGCCGCGCGGATCTCGGAGTTCGCCTGAGTGAGGGTCTGATCGAGCATCTGCTGCACACGACGCGCGCGTTCGACGCCCTCCCTGCCCTGAGCGATCGCGGCATCGATCTGCTCGTTGGCGGCGGTGAGCGCCTCGAGAACGCGCTGCGGATTACGCGTGGAGCCGGCGAGGTCGGTCTGTGCCACTTGGAGCTGCTGTGCGGTCGCGGAGGCCGCGCCGGCGATCGCTCCCGAAGGATCGGGCAGCTGCTGCGCCGCCGCGAGGTCTCCCTGCAGCTCGGTGACGAGCGCCTGGGACTGCGCCTCGATCGTCGAGAGCTCGGTGCCCAGCGTCGTCACAGCCTGGGCGAGCTGTGCCGCCTGCGCCACCGACTGCTCTGCGGTGCGGATCGCGAACGCCGCCTCGCCCGAACGGCCGGCTGCGATCGCCTGCGCCGCCGCCTCGATCGATCGATCCGCGAGGTCGGCTCGCTCGCGGGCCTGTGCGGGGTTGTCCGCGACCATCGCGAGCGCCGCCGGAGCGTAGGCGGACGTGAGTGCGGAGAGGGCTGGAGCGGCCGCGGCGAGGACCGGGTCGAGCGCCGCGCGCTCACGACGGACCCGCTCGAGCTCCTGCGGGGCGTTCTGCTCCAGTTTGCGGAGCTCGTCGAATGCGGCGGTGTTGTCATCCAGGATGTCGTCGATCTCGTCCGCGATCTGGATGATGCGAATATGCCACGCCCTGCGGTCGTGGATCGTGTCCTCGATCTCGTCGTCGAGCTTCTGCTTCAGGTCGAAGGCCTCGGAGATCTTGGCCTTCGCCGCATCGACGACGCGCGTGAACTCCTCGGTCGCGCCCTCGCCGAACTGGGCGATGGCGAAGCCGAGTTCCTCCCGGCTCGAGGTGATCGCATCGTCCGCCTGCACGAGCGCGAGTCCGGCCTGTGTCTCGACCTGCTGATCGGTCAGAGCGGAGAAGGGATCGGCGGGATCGGGGGTCTCGGGCATGGCGCCGCGCTCACGGATCTCGGCGCGGCGGCGCGCGCGGCGCACGAGAGCGACGACGAGCCACACCAGCAGCGCGACCACGACGATCGCGACCACGATCAGGCCGATCCGGAGCGCGCCGGCGCCCCCGTCTCCCTGGATCTCATCGGCGGCGAGGGTGATCGCTCCGACCCAGTCGCCGTCGGACGCGAAGGGAACCATCTTGTCCTCGATGCTGTCGAGCTGTCCGAAGCTCACGGGGCCGTCGGGGGCGGCGGAGATGTAGTAGCTCCGGCCGTCGACGGCGATCGCGAGAAGATACTGCTCGGTGCCGAGATTGTTGTCCTGTGCGACCGTATCCGCCCACTGCACGTTGTCGCTGGGATTGGTGAAGTCGTCGACGAGGACGACGAAGAGGTCGGCGTTCGAGTTGTCGGTGAGCTCCTGGAGCCGGGCTTCGACGGTGGCCTCTTCGTCGGCGCTCAGCACACCCGCCTGATCGGTGACGTACCCGGCATCGAGGGTGAGCGGATCGGTGGCCGATGCCGCGGAGGCGGTGAACGCTCCGGCGACCGCGGCGAGCGTGAGTGCGGCCAGCGCGAGCCACCGTTTCGTCATCGTGTTCCCTCCGACCGGCAGCCGAGCCCCATGCCACGAGTCTATGCACTGGATCCGACACGCGACAGCACTCGATGGTGCTTCTCCGTTCGCCCTCAGCGCAGACACATACGCTGGGAGGCATGGACGACATGTACGGTTCGGATGTGCTGGCCACTGGCTGGCGCGACCGCGGCGCGAAGCAGGTGCCGCAGGTCGCGGCGGAGACGGATCTCGTGGTGGAGGTCGCAGACGACGGTTTCTGCGGTGCCGTGACCCGCGTGCAGGGTGGGAACGTCGAGTTGGAGGACCGGGGCGGACGTCGACGCCTGTTCCCCCTCGGCGGAGGATTCCTGATCGACGGCGCACCGGTCCGTCTGGTCGTCCCCGCGGCGAAGGCCCAGGGCCCGCGTCGGACGGCATCCGGGTCCTTCGTGGTCGCGGATCAGCGCGCCCGCGTCGCCCTGCCCAGCCGTATCCTCGTCGAGGGCAAGCACGATGCCGAGCTCGTCGAGAAGGTGTGGGGTGCAGATCTGCGGGTCGAAGGCGTGGTCGTCGAGTTCCTGCAGGGGGTGGATCTGCTCGACGATCTGCTGGCAGCCGAACCACCCAGCGCGACGCGACGCTACGGTGTGCTCGTCGACCATCTCGTCCCGGGCTCCAAGGAGTCGCGGATCGCGGATGCGGTCGCCCGGGGCCCGCACGGTCGCCATCTCCGCATCGTCGGTCATCCCTTCGTCGACGTCTGGCAGTGCGTCACGCCGCGAGCCCTCGGCATCGCGAAGTGGCCGGAGATCCCGCGCGGCATCGAGTGGAAGGTCGGTATCTGCCGTGCCTTCGGGTGGCCGCACGAGACGCAGGCCGACACCGCGCGCGCCTGGCAGCACATCCTCTCGAAGGTGACGACCTATCGGGATCTGGAACCCGCCCTGTTGGGCCGTGTGGAGGAACTCATCGACTTCGTGACGGCGCCGACGCACTGAGCGCGGCTCTCGGGGGAGGTATCCGAGGCGCCGGACGCCGCGACGCCGACGGCTACCCTGGATTCATGCCCGAACCCCGTACCTTCCGAGACGAACCGGTGTCGTTCGTGCGCCGAAGCGGTCGGATGTCCGACGCCCAGGAGCGCGCGTTCTCCGAGCTCGGCCCGCACTACCTGCTCGACGTGCCGCGAGACGTCGCCTGGACGTCCGTGCACCCCGAGGCCCGTCTCGACCCCGCGACCGAGTACGGACGCTCGGCCGATCTCTACGTGGAGATCGGCTCCGGGCAGGGGCATGCGATCGTGGCCGCGGCGTCGTCGCGCCCGGACGACGACTTCCTCGCCGTCGAGGTGTTCCGCGCTGGACTCGCGCGGACGATGCTCGACGCCGATCGCGAGGGCGCCCGCAACCTGCGCGTGGTCGAGGCGAACGCGCCGGAGGTGCTCTCCTCATTCCTCCCCGAGGCTGCGGCACGGGAGGTGTGGATCTTCTTCCCCGACCCGTGGCACAAGAAGAAGCACACCAAACGACGTCTGGTTCGCCCCGGTTTCGGCGACACCGCGGCGAGAGCATTGCGTGACGGCGGACTGCTGCGACTCGCGACGGACTGGGAGGACTACGCGCTGCAGATGCGCGAGGTGCTCGATGCCGAGCCGCTGTTCGAGCGTGCATTCGACGGGGAGTGGGCTGACCGCTTCGACGGCCGGGTGATGACCGCATTCGAGCGCAAGGGCATCGCCAAGGGACGGGACATCCGCGACCTCGTGTATCGGCGCAGGACGCGCGCGTGACCGACGTGCGGCGTGACACGATGCAGCGGCTGGGCTTCGTGCCGGCGCTGCTCGTGTGCGCCGCGGCTCCGGCATTCTTCGTGCTGGAGATCCCCTGGATCGGCTGGACGCTGCTCGCGGCGGGCATCGCTGTGGCGGGTCTGATCGAGCGCGGCCGCCGCGCCGAGGAC
>NZ_ATAO01000045.1 GCF_000455825.1 Microbacterium maritypicum MF109 | reverse complement strand
ATGGTGCCGATCGGTTACGTGGGTGCGGCGCTCGCCGTCATCTTCGCGATCGTCGCGGCGGTCGCGATCGTCCGGGGTTCCGGTGGGCTCGCCGGGGGCGCGGTGGGTCTGTGGATCGTGGGCGCGCTGATGAGCTTCGCGGCGTCCTTCGCGCGCGAGTGGACGCCGCTGATCGTGGCATGCGCGGCGCTGACGGCGATGCTGATCGTCGGGAGCGTCGTGCGCGCGATCGTGAATGCGGCCGGGGTGGAACGTGCCGACCGCGCGGTCGAGGAGCTGCCGAAGGCGGTTCCCGCGTCGAAGACGCCCGTCACGGCGACGTCGAAGACGCCCGTCGCAGCGACGTCGAAGGTTGCGCTCACGAAGACCGGGCCGGCGACGGCGACGATCGCCGTCGTGCGCTGACCTCAGCGG
>NZ_ATAO01000044.1 GCF_000455825.1 Microbacterium maritypicum MF109 | reverse complement strand
GGGCGGCTCATCCAGCAGTACGCTGGCACCGTGCGTCAGGCCGACGGATCCACCGCGATCCAGGCGTACTCGGTGTATTCCGACGACGGCGGCGACACCTGGCAGCGTGGCGAATACGTCGGCACCGGCATGGACGAGAACAAGGTCGTCGAGCTCTCCGACGGACGCGTCATGCTCAACTCGCGAGACAGCTCCGACGGGCGTCTTCGCAAGGTCGCGATCTCGACCGACGGCGGTCACAGCTATGGTCCGGTCACCCGCGACGCCGAGCTGCCCGACCCCACGAACAACGCCTCGATCACCCGCCTGCATCCGGAAGCCGCCGCGGGCAGCGCCGACGCGAAGAAGCTGATCTTCACGAATGCCGCCAACGGGGCGAACAGCAACCGTGTGAAC
>NZ_ATAO01000043.1 GCF_000455825.1 Microbacterium maritypicum MF109 | reverse complement strand
GATCTGGGCAGCCGCCCGATTCGACGGCGAAGTCATCTCGTCGGGACCGGGCACGTCGATGCGCCCCTTGGGCCGTTCCCACCACCGCTCGCGCGCCGTGCCTCGCCCCTCGACTTCGCGGATGAGATCGTGAGCAGCCAACGCGCGGAGGTGATAGCTGGTCGACCCCGATGTCTCCCCTACGAGTGCAGCGAGCGAACTGGCGGTCTGCGGACCGCGCGCGGCGAGGATGTCGAAGATCTTCACCCGGAGCGGGTGCGCCAGCGCCTTCAGGGCGCTGGCATCGAGAGTCCTGACCTGCGTCTCGTTCGTCATGCATGCAAAGATACCCTTGCAAAG
>NZ_ATAO01000042.1 GCF_000455825.1 Microbacterium maritypicum MF109 | reverse complement strand
ATCATGACCAGCGCGACGCTTCACCTGGTGGCTCCGACGCAGACCGAACGCGGGCTGCTGCGACTCGCCGACCATCTCACCGCGTACGTCGAGCACCGCATCTCCCGACGTGCCGAGCGACGTGAGATCGCCCTCGACCTGCTGCGCGACCAGCAGACCCGCAGGCAGGATCCGCGCGCAGTCGATCACGCACTCGCACAGCTCGGCCTGACGCGGCGCTGAGGCGTAGCGC
>NZ_ATAO01000041.1 GCF_000455825.1 Microbacterium maritypicum MF109 | reverse complement strand
AGGCGGCCGAGGTGCTGCGTCGCGTGGCGGCGGAGCGCAACGCGACCATCGCGTTCGAGGGTGAGGAGTTCGGTCTCACCGAGCAGAAGCTCGCCGTCGGCGGCCAGTTGCTCACGATCCGTGGCCTGGCGGGGGAGTACACCGAGGAGTACCTGCCGCTGTACGGCGCTCACCAGGGGCACAACGCCGCTCTCGCAGTGGCCGCCGTCGAGTCGCTGATCGGCGGTGCCACCCAGCGCATCGCCGCGGACATCGTGACGGCGGGTCTGCAGGAGAGCACGTCACCGGGCCGGCTGCAGTTGCTCGGCATCGCCCCGACCGTGATCGTCGACGCGGC
>NZ_ATAO01000040.1 GCF_000455825.1 Microbacterium maritypicum MF109 | reverse complement strand
GACGCAGCACCTCGGCCGCCTCCGCGGGCTGCTGGGCGGACACCACGGCCGCGCCCTCCTTGATGATGCCGGCCTTGACCTCGGCGATCTCGGCGATCGTGCTGCCGAGACGGTCGGCGTGGTCGATGTCGATCGGCGCGAACACCGCGACGTCGCCGTCGGCGGTGTTCGTGGAGTCCCACTCCCCACCCATGCCCACCTCGAGCACG
>NZ_ATAO01000039.1 GCF_000455825.1 Microbacterium maritypicum MF109 | reverse complement strand
GCGATCGTGGGGGAGTCCGGCGCCGGCAAGTCGCTCACGGCTCGTGCGCTGCTGGGACTGACTCCCACGGACGCCGACGTCTCGCTGGACCGGCTGGTCGTGGACGGGACGGATGCGGCCGGGCTGTCCGAGCGCGCGTGGCGCGAGCTGCGCGGGGCCGGGATCGCGCTCGTCTCCCAGGACGCCCTGGTCTCGCTCGATCCCCTGCGACGGATCGGGGCAGAGATCGCCGAGCCGCTGCTCTTGCACCAGATCGTCCGGGGACGGACGGCGAGGGCGGAGCGGGTGCGGGAGCTCCTGGCACGGGTATGGAT
>NZ_ATAO01000038.1 GCF_000455825.1 Microbacterium maritypicum MF109 | reverse complement strand
GTCGGCGAAGTGGTGCAGCAGTCCCGCGCGTGAGATGCCGCACACCGCGGCGATCTCGAGGATCGTCGCCGAGAGGAAGCCGCGTTCGGCGAAGTGGTCCGAGGCCACGCGGATGATCTCCTCGCGGCGCGCTCGGCCGTTCGCGTATCCGCGCCCTCGCAGCGTCGTCGCATCAGCCATGGGGGAAACCGTAGCACCGCTCTTGACAAAACCGACACAAGTGTAGATATTTAACCGAACCACCCGCCGCACCCGCACCGCCCGCCGTACCCGAAAGACCCGCCGTACCCGAACGAAGGAGTTCCCGTGAGCGCGATCGCGCACCCGTACCAGGACCGCACCCTGAC
>NZ_ATAO01000037.1 GCF_000455825.1 Microbacterium maritypicum MF109 | reverse complement strand
GTCCCACCCCTGCTGCGGCGTCTCCCCGTTCTCGCGGAACACGTACTGCGACACGAGCTTGCGCTGGCTGCTCGACCAGTCGATCGCGGGGCGACGCTGTTCCGGCGGCAGGTAGCCCAGCCGGTAGACGGCCATGAGTTCGAGATCGTCCGGCACCCGCAACAGCTGCACGATCTCGTCCCAGCGGCCCGGCACCTCCATCGGGAACGAGATGAACTGGATGCCCATGCCGAGTTCGACCGTGGTGAGCCAGACGTTCTCCATCGCCGCCCCCATGCTGAACACCGAATAGAAC
>NZ_ATAO01000036.1 GCF_000455825.1 Microbacterium maritypicum MF109 | reverse complement strand
ACGCCGCAGCAGGGGTGGGACGGCGCGCCTCCCGCCGGCGACATCACTCCGGGTCCGCCGGCGTCAGGGGAGTGAGGTCTCGCAGCGCCGGACCCTCGAGGCGGGTGCCGTCCGGCGCGAAGCGCGAGGCGTGCAGCGGGCAGTCCCACGAACACTCGGCGTCGTTCCAGGCGAGCACGCCGCCCAGGTGCGTGCACACCGCGCTCACGGCGCGCGTCACACCGTCGACGGTGGAGACCGCGACCGGGCGCCCTGCGCGATTCGCCACCGCGCCCTGGCCCT
>NZ_ATAO01000035.1 GCF_000455825.1 Microbacterium maritypicum MF109 | reverse complement strand
ACAGGGCTCGATGCGTGTCGGGGCGGGGTCAGCCGTTCAGCACCCAGTCGTCCCCCGGGCGCACCACGGCGGAGACGAGCTCTTCGAGACGCTCGGGGTCGGACCGCGGGACGAAATCGCTGAGCGAAGCAGTGGTGAGAACAGCCTCGGCGAACGGCTCGACGAACGCCATCCCGTAGGGCACGACAGGACCGAGCATCGCGCACACGGTCGTACCCTCACCGAAGAAGATCCAGCGGCGCGTCGCGAAGTCGAGACCGTTCTCCCGCTGCGCGAGGGTGGAGGAGAACCCGGTGCCGAGTGCGTCGGTTTCGGTGAGTCTCGGCGTGACGGGCAGGATCGCGGTGCTCGACCAGAGGAAGTCCGCCTGCTCCTGACGCGAGAGTTCATGCGTGATCACAGAGATCATCAGCGGTGCGACGACCCCGCCATCGACGCCCACGACGAGCAGGAGCCTTCGGTCATCGTCGGCCTGCGCCGCCACCGCGAGCAGGGCGGTCTCGATCTGCGCCGCGACCGTGGAGTGCGCACCGGCATCGCGAGCGAAGTCCTCCGCCGTCTGACGCGCCCACGTCACCTGCTCTTGCGGTGAGAGTCGTTCGCCAGGAATCGGGATGATGCGATCAGGCGCGTACGAGAGGGCGAGGTCCATCAGCGCACCGTCCATGTGAAGGTGCTGACGTGGGTGTCGAACAGTGCCGTCCAGAGCGTGAGGTTCGGGTGATCGGCGGGAAGGTCGGCCTCATGCGTCACGGTGGCCGTCCATTGCACCGCCTCGGTGAGCCTCGTTCCCGGAATCGGGATCAGGTAGTTGATCAGCAGCGACGCGACGTCTTCCCCGTCGAGGGACACCTCACGGCGCTCGGTCCACCGCACGATGCGCTGACCCTCACCGATGGCGATGCCGGCGTGGTGGCGGATCGCGCTTTCGACGAGCTGCTCCAGCGTCGCTTCGGGCGTCGAGGAACGCTTGAGCCCGACCAGGGTCGCCGCACCGATCGCCCAGGACGGCGCCGCCTCTCCCGCGAAGGCATACGCGAAGCCCTGGCGTGCCCGCAGTCCCTCGAGGGCCTCGTGCACCTTTCCCGCGAGGACGGGCCCGAAAGTCGTGTTCTGCGCACCCCGCAGGCGCGCGTCCGCCCGACGGATCAGGTCGCGTTCGGTCGCCTCGCTGAGGTCGAACGCCTCCCATCCCGGAGGGAGGAGCATCCGGTAGGGCGGGATGATCGTTCCGGAGTTTCCCGTCAGTTCCGCGCGCAGGCTGCTCATCGTCTCAGTCTTCCATGGGGCGACTCGCGTCGCTGTCGGTCACGAGAACGGATTCTGATCCGGGTCGAACGTGCCCGACCACGCACCGCCCGCGCTGTCTTTGATACCGCCGGCGATCGCGAAATGCGAAGCGAAGACGTTGCCCACCATGTCGAGCGTCTGCACCCCCGTCATCTGCGCGGCGAACGACGCGGCGCCGTTGCCCGTGAACAGTCGAGCGGAGAACTCGCCGAAGCCCGTCGTGAATCCGCCGCGGATCTGGCTGAGCGTGCTCAGAGGAGCCCGCCCGGCGACGGCGTTGAAGAACCGCATGCCGTCGGCACCGAAATCCGCGCCGCGGATCATCGCCATCGGACCACGCGCGAACTTGATCGCGGGACCGATCAGCGGGATGACCCCGATGACACCGAAAACGACATCGATGACCGACCCCTTGCCCCTCGCCAACCGCGCGACGGCCACGATCAGCGTGGCGACCGCGACGATGGCGGCGAGGGCGGCGATGATCGGGCCACCCACGATGATCGCGAGCACGGCGAGAACGATGCCGGCGACGGCCAGGAAGTCGGACATGAACTGCAGGAAGCCGTCCACGTTGTCCCAGAAGCCGTCTTCGATCTTGTCGGAGGTGTCTTCACGGATGTTGCTGGCCGCGTTGGTGAACGCGGTGTGCCAGCTGTTCCACTCGCGATCGTAGTCACCGGCACGCGCATCCCAGTCGCCGCGCGCGCTGCTCGCCGCCCCCGATGCGGCCTCGGCTGCGTCGTCACGCGCGTCCTCCGCCGCCTGCCGCGCCTGATCGTCGTCGGCATCCGCGCCCGTCGGATAGTCGGGGCTCTGCGCAGCCGCCGACGATGCGGCATCCTTCTTCTGCTGATACGTCGCCCACAGTGTCTCGAGATCGTCGAGGATCGGATCGATCGCGGCCTTCGAGGTCTCGAGGTCTGACGCATACTGCACGATGTGCGGCGCGACGGCGTCGTACAGGTCGGCTGCGCGGCCGAGCTCGGCGTGCATCTTTCCGGAGATCTCGGCGAGCTTGTCGACGGATTCGCCCTGCATGTCGGCGCCGTTGTCGACGAGGCGCTGCAGCAGCGTCGCGGAGTTGCTCATCGCGTTCGCGAGATCCTGCAGCGAGTTCCCCCGATCGCGGATCGCCTCCACATCACCGGTCAGAGCGCCGATCGGGTGACCCGCCGGCGAGGTCATGGGCATGTACTCGTACACGGTCAGCCTCCGCTGTTCTCGGACTTGGATGCGGCGTCACGGTCGAAATCCTGGAATCCCTTGATCACCGCAGCCACGTACTCTTCGACCGTCTTGCAATCATCCATGAGCTGCTTACGGCGGTCGTCCCAGCGCCCCTCGAAGTCGGATGCCGCATCACGCAGCGCACGCTCGCCGTAGGGTGAGCCCACGGCGCTCTCGAGATCGTTGCTGCGCGAACCGGCGTGCTCGAACTCCTCGATGATGTTCTTCAATTCGGTCTGCAACGGCTCGAGATCTCCGTACTTCAGCTTGACGCCGTCACCCACGTCCGTCCCCCTCATGAAACGTTCAGATCGAAGGGACCGGCTGCGGAGCCGGCCCCCTGAAAGTGTCCGTCGCGGCGATCTGATCGCCCCGACTATGCAAACTCTACGAAGAGAATCACCCTTCGGTCGATGGGGACAACTCCCCATCCCAGGGTGACCCGTCGCTGTTAGCCCGTCGTGATCTTGGTGATCAGGGCGGCGGCCACGAGACCTACGAGAAGCGGGACGAGACAGCCGACAGCCGCCGCCCGCCCGCCCTTGGGAGCGGCGAACAAAGCCTCCCGCCGCGTGCGACGAGCAGGATCCGCCTCCGTGACACCCGCCGTCTGCTCCGCGCGTCCGCGGACTTCCAGCAGTGACACCAGCGCGGCGAGATCCTCGATCCACTCCCAGTACGCGGGCTCAGCCATCGGGAGGTGCCGTCGGGCGATGACGTAGACCCGGTCGCCGACGACTTCGACGTCGCACCGCTCGGCGACCGCCGTCAGTGCCGCCTGCACGTCCGGAGAGAGCAGATGACGTACCGGCTCCTCCGTCGCCCGCGTCGTGAAGACCTCGAAGCGCGCGGCGAAGTCGCCCTCGATCTGCACGCGCTCCTGCGGCGCGGTCGGCTCCCATCCGGATGCCGCGACTGCGGGTGACTTGGTCACGAGGACCATCGGCGGCAGCGAGCCGGTCAGCGCGAACTCGACGTAGTTCGCGACCCGCGGCATGCGCGCGCGGGCGACCCAGGTGTCGAACGAGTAGTTCGCGGCCTCGAACGGGCGCGGGGACGGGCCGGAGACGATGTCGCTGGCGACTCGCGAGGTGCCGATTCCGAACAACGCTGCCGGCCGCTCAGGGTCGAGTTCGCCGGTGCTATAGGTGAGTCCGTTCGCCGCGGTGAACTGCTCGAGGCGGTACTCCTCGATCTCCCGCTCGCGCGGACCCCGGAGGTGGGATCGGATGCGGCCGACCGCGAGCGGCAGCACCATCAGCACAGCCAGAACGACGGTCGTCAGATCGGCGCCGTCGGCACCGAACATGAACTGCACGGCCACGACGGCCAGGGCCGCGAGTGCACCGGCGCCGACGACCAGCACGACCGATTGGAAGACGACCCAGCCGGAACCGAGCACCACGCCGAACCGGCGCCCCTCCCTCGTCACACGCTCACGGCTCTCCTGCCGCGCACGCACCGGATCCACGCGCGCGCGCAGCGCGGCGTCGTCGAAGGTGACCGTCATCGTTCGCCCCTCCTTCGGAACCGATGCGTGTGCGCGCTCGCGCTCAGCGGACTGGCGTCCATGTGTCTCCTTCGATGAGTGGCAGCTGTACCGTGACCTGGCGTCCCGCTTGTACGAAGATGCCTCGACCGTCCGGGAAATCCGTGCGCTTGACCTTGGGGAACGGGACCTTGAAGATCGCATCGCCGTCGAACGCATCCGGCTTGAGAACAATGCCCTTGCGCCCGGCTTTGAAGTCGCCGATGAATCCGAAGCCGCTCGTCACCTGGGTGACGTCGGCGTCGCCCACCAGCAGGTGATCGCTCCGGTTGATCGCCTGGAAGAGCGCCTTCATCTCGCGTTCGGCGGGGCCGTCCGCGAACTGGGGCACGTCCTCGACGATGACGAGCATGCGCACCGGAATGGTTTCGTCGACGGCGATCTCGGCGATCTCCTTCGCGAGCTCTTTCGCGTCCTCCGGGGTGACCGCGCTCCGCGTCCAGTCGACGTAGCCCTTGAGCTGGGCTCGGCGACCGCCGAAGTGGAACAGCTTGACCTCGGGGTCGAACCGCCGTATCGACGTGATGATCCCCTTGAGCGCGGTGGTCTTGCCCGACGATGGCGGACCGGCGACCACGAAGGTGCCGACAGGGTCGAAGTCGCGTGCGGCCAGCGTGTCCTCCGCGACGCCGAGCACCGGGAACTCGCCCAGACGATCCGGGAGATCGCGCACGGACAGGCGGGTCGGCAGGGCGCCGATCTCCGGCACCTCCCTCGCCCCGGCCGCGCGCAGAGCCGTCGCGTGCTGTTCCAACAGCTTGGTCTGCTCAGCCACGTTCGGGGTGCCGCCCAGCGTCGCGATCTGCGTCTCCCGCCCGTCGACGATCGCGCGACCGGGAGCCGAACGCTCGTCGAGCACGTCCTTGGGCGCGTTGAGCATCGCGTACCCGGATTCGTCGGAGAGCCGCAGGACCACGCGCCGCGACACGTTGGCGCTGACCGCGGTGGGCACGGAGCCCGAACGGTCGGCGCTCGCGATCACGTGCACGCCCAGCGGGCGCCCCTCTCCGAGAATGCGCATGAACGTCTGGTAGAACGGCATCCGCGCGGTGGTCGACTCCCACTCGCTGCGGAACTGCGGGAACCCGTCGATCAGGATCAGGATGCGGGCCTCATCCTTTCCGGTGATCTCCCGGTACTCGGTCAGGCTGGAAGCGTTGGCGGCGCTGAAGCGCTTGCCGCGGTCGTCGAGCACGGCGGCCAACGAACGCAGCACGCGCTGCACGCGCTCGGAGTCGTCGCCGGAGATGATCGAGCCGACGTGGGGCAGCATCTCGAGGCTCTTCAGCGCACCCGATCCGAAGTCGAGGCCGTACACCTCGACGTTCGAATGCGCGGGCTCGAAACCCGCCGCGATCGCGATCGTGCGCAGGACCGTCGATTTGCCCGATCCGCTGGTCCCGTAGACGAGAAGCGACCCGTCCTTGTCGGGATGGAAGTACGCGGGCTCCTGCAGCTGCCGCTCCGGGACATCCATCTTGCCGAGCAGCACCTGCCCGTCGCCGAGCACCGGGAGGTCGCGCAGATCGACGGCGCCCTCGAGGTCGTCGAGCCACGGACGCCGAGGCGCGGGGATGCGGGCCTCGCGTGCCGCGTTCACGAGTGTCGCCACGATGCGCTTCTGGTCGTTGGGTCCGAGATCCTCATCGTGGGCGTCGGATTCGGGAGCCTGCTCGGCCTCCCAGGTCTGGATCGAGCCGAAGCGGAGTTCGGCGACCTTGACCTCGGCGACCTGCGCCTCATCGGTCGTCCACCCGCCCGCGTAGGCGGACTGGAACGGCACGAGGCGACCCGGACCGGTCTTCGCGATGCCGCGTCCGGGCAGCGAGGGCGGGAACGTCGCCGCCACCGGATCGTCCACGACGTCTTTCGAGTCGGATTCATCGGCCATCCGCAGCGCGACGCGCAGGTTCGTGTTCGCGCGCAGATTGTCCTTGATGACGCCCGCGGGGCGCTGGGTGGCCATGATCAGGTGGATGCCGAGGGAACGACCGCGCTGGGCGATGTCGACGACGCCGTCGACGAACTCCGGCACTTCTCCGGCGAGCGCGGCGAACTCGTCGATCACCAGCACCAGGGCCGGTGGCGTCTCGGGATCGCGACGCTTCTCGAGTTCGAGGAGGTCCTTCGCCTTCTTGCGGTTGAAGAGGTGCTCGCGATGGTGCAGCTCGGCGCGCAGGCTGGTGAGGGCGCGACGCACCAGGTGCGGGCTCAGGTCGGTGACCAGCCCCACGGTGTGCGGCAGGTCGACGCAGTCCGCGAACGCGGAACCGCCCTTGTAGTCGACGAAGAGGAATGTGACGCGATCGGGGCTGTGGGCCGCGGCCATGCCGAGCACCCACGCCTGCAGGAACTCGCTCTTGCCGGCACCGGTCGTCCCGCCGACGAGCGCGTGCGGCCCCTGGGAGCGCAGGTCGAGGGTCATCGCGTCGGTCTGCGACTGCCCGATGATGGCGCGCAGGTTTCCGGCCTTCTTGAGTCGGGACTGCGGAGCACCGGAGCGATCGATGATGGTGTTGTTCTGACGCCACCGGTCGATCACGGCGCTCGCATCCTCGGCGACCTCGTTGCCCACCAGCGAGAGGAAGCTGACGGAGTTCGGGATGTCGGAGGAATCCTCGATCACCGTGCTGGAGTCGACGACCGGGGCGAGGCGCTTCGCGAACATGGTCATGTAGGCGTGCGAGACGCCCTCGACCTGCACCCCGCGGTAGTCCACGCCGCTGCGGACGGTACCGACCACGGCATCGGCGAGGCCGGCGCTCACATCGACGAACGTGCGGCACGCGGCGGGCAGCGCCTCGACGACCGGAGCGACGAAGAGCGCGTACACGCCGACGTCGGCGCCGCGTTCGAGGATCTGGGTCAGTCGCGCCCGGTCGACGGGAGCGTCGTTCGTGATGATCACCAGGATGGCCGTCTGGCCGGGGAACGTCGCGTCCTCTGCTGCCCGCTTGACGTCGGTCCCGTAGCGCATCGGATCCCAGTCGGCGCCGTACGGCGGCCGCGCGGACTTCGATTCCCGCGAGCGACGCAGCACGATCTCCTCCAGGCCGCTGAGCAGCGCCGTGCCTGTCGAGGCGGAATCGGCGAGGGGCATCTCCTTGAACGGGTTGCGCTCGCTCGAGGTGTGCGGCAGCCACTTGAGCCAGTCGAGCTCGTTCGCCCAGCCCGGCTCGGTGAGGGCGACGGTCACCAGCTCATTGGGGGAATGCGTACCGAACAGCTGCACCGCGATCCCGCGCAGCGCATCGCTCGCGAGCGACGTCGGCCCCGCGACGCCGATGGATCCCACGCTCTGGAGCGATTCCAGGATGGGGACGTCGTCGATCATCCGGTACCGCTCCTCGAGGCGGTCGACGCGCTCGACGTACTCGACGAGCGCCTCCGGGGTCTCGGTGCGCTTGATGCGCGTGCGCGCCTCGCTCTCGCAGACGCCGAGGCGCAGGGCGAGGAAATTCCAGTGCTCCGGTCGACGCGTCCACAGCAGGGGTCCGAGGCGCATCGCCTCATCGAACACGACGGCGACGGCGGGAACCTCGTTCTGCCGCACCTCCCGCTCCTTCGGGTGCGAGTGGTAGAGCGTCTCCTCGAGCCGCTCGAACTGCTCCTCGAACGACTCCGCCTCCTTGCGCAGACGCTGACCGATGTTGGTCTTCTGGGAGATGAAGTTACCGAACATCATCATCGGGGAGGCGGCGGCGATGAGCAGAGAGGCCGGACGCTGCGTGATGCTGAACATCGTCACGGCCAACAGGATCGGCGCGACGAGCATGGGCCAGGGGAAGAGCCGAGACGGCTGGTCGCGTGGGTAGCGCGGTTCATCCAGCTCCTGCCCCGTGAACCGTTCCTCCACGCGGGGGCTGCGATTGAACATCAGAGCACCCCCGCGCTCGAGCACCGGGTCGCCGCTGGCCGATCCGTCGAAGTCGCTCACCATGTGCACGACGAACTCGCAGTCGCCGAGCGCGAAGCTCTGTCCGGGAATCACGCGGAGCCGCTGCACGAGTCCGCCGTCGACGAGGATCCCGTTCGCCGAGTTCAGATCGACCAGCTCGACGAAGGTCGCGGCGACCTCGATACGAGCGTGCCGCTTCGAGACCAGCGGATCAGCGATCGTGACGTCGTTCGCGCTATCACGGCCGATCAGGAAGTGACCGATCGGCAGCGGGAACTCCTGGCCCGCGGCGGGACCGGCGACGACCGTGAGCACGGCGGCCGGGCGCGTGCCGGCTCCTCCCACCGATACCCGGTTCGGGCCGACGTTGACCACCTCGGCGAGGAAGCCGGAGCCGATCGGAGCGTCACCGACGAGCAGGTCGGGGTTGAGCATGGTGAGCTGCTCGCTGGTCGGCGGCGCCACCGAGAGAGTGAGCACGTCGGCCGGAGCCGCGGCGATACTGCGTGCGGGGTCGGTCGTGGCGATCTGACGCGCGACGTCGGCGATCGTCGCCGTCGAGTCGGCCATCACGACCACATCGGTCAGGGGTGCTGCGGGTCGACGCAGGGTCAGCTTGACTCTCATCGCTCGTCCTCACCGCGCCGAGGGCGCATCTCACTACTCAGGGTCATGCCCACTCCACCTGGAGGGACCGGTCGCCGAAGCGCACCGTGTCGCCGGTCTTCAGCTCGGCGGGGTGTCCGGCCGGGAGGACCGTCTCCGCACCGCCCCGGATGATCGCGCTGCCGTTGGTCGACGCCCGGTCGACGACGAAGACACCTCGTCGAGCCGGCATCACCGCGATGTGCGTCTTGGACACCGAGCGAGTGTCGTCGATCACCGGCACGAGCAGCGCCTCCCCCTCGCCGGCGGCCGCACTCGGAGACCGCCCGAAGAGCGTGGTGCCGCGCACCTCGATGCGCTCGCCCGTGTCGAGCACGAGGATCGCACGGACGCCCGCGGGTGCGGGAGCAGCAGGCGCAGGTGCAGGTGCTGCAAGGGCGGGCGGTTCCGCCGCGGGCGGGGCGGGCGCCGCGACCGGTGCCGGAGCGGGGACCGGAGCCGGAGCGGGCGCCGGGGCGGGAGCCGGGGAGAACGTTGCCGGAGCCGGTGCGCCCGTCGCGAGCGACGGCGGCGCCGCCGACACCATGGAGCC
Source organism: Microbacterium maritypicum MF109 (assembly GCF_000455825.1). GTDB lineage: Bacteria > Actinomycetota > Actinomycetes > Actinomycetales > Microbacteriaceae > Microbacterium > Microbacterium maritypicum_A. The sequence continues at coordinate 52,157 of NZ_ATAO01000035.1, read as the reverse complement.
GGCTCCAGATGGCTCTGCCTGCTCCGTCGCAGCCGCCGCGGCCGAGCGGTGCGCACCGATGACGCCTCCGGAAAGGCGCGCACTCGGGACGTACTCGGCCGGCGCGTCGCGATGCACCGGCGTCGCCAGTGACGGCAGCGGAGCCTTCTCCTCGTGTTCGGGCGTCTTCACGCGCTTGCGCGCGATGCGCATGCGTTTCGCATCGTAGGGATTCAACCCGCCGCGCACGTCGACGAACCAGGTCGCGGCAGCGAGATCGAGCCAGCCGCGTCCTCGCCTCTCGATGTCGAACAGCGGGGAGAGCATGATCACCAGCACCGGACCGATGACCGGGACGATGAACGAGGCGTAGGCGAGGAGGAAGCGGACCACGGCTCCGCGCCAGAAACCGGGGCGCTCGAGGGTTCGGACGTTCACCGAGCGGATGCCGCAGATCGCCTTGCCGAGCGTCACTCCCTTGCGTCCGTGCAGGACGAGCTGGACGACGATATAGGCGATCATCAAGCCCTGCGATACGGCTGCCGCGACGATGAGCCACACCAGGTCACCGCGGGCGAAGAACTTCTCGGCGTCGAACTGCCCTGCCACGACCTGCGCCAGAACCGGGGTGAGCGCGATGATCGCCGGGAGCGCGATGAGCACGGCCACCGCCCACTCGATCAGCGCGGCGAGCACGCGCGGCCCTCGCCCTGCTGTGCGGAGACCGAGGGCCTCCGCGTACGCGGGATCCGGGCGTCCGTGCGCGTCGAGCCCTTCGACCTCGGGAGCGTGGTCGTCGATCTCCCAGATCACTCCTGCTCTCCCTCGACCTCGTCGACGGCGTGCGCGGTGTCGAGCAACGGCAGGTCGCTCTTGCCGACCAGTCGCGACGCGATCACGTGCTCCACCAGGCGCGCACGTCTGTTGGTCGCGAAGCTGCGTTGTCCGCCGCGCATTCCGGGCACACCGATCCGGTCGAACTTGTCGCACACGTTGTCGAGCTTGCGGTTGAAGCGGGTGACGGTCCAGCCGAGGCGCTCCGCGGCCTTCGCCGACGTCGGGATCTCGCTCATACCCGTACCGTCCCTGCGCAACTGCGGCTCCGCCAGCGCGAGGATGAGGAGCTTCTGGCTGAGGGTCAACGGGACGTCGCCGATCGTGGAGGCACCCCCGTCGTCGTGCTCGCGCCTGGTCGCACGGAACGTCGGCTCCGCCGCATGCAAGGTGAGTTCGTAGGTCGTCGGTCCCGCGCTGAACACGATGGTCGTGGTCTCGAAGACCAGCGGAAGGCGGGCACCGGGAGCGAGCCAGGCCTGCACGCCACCGGCCGAATCGGTCACGGTCGCCGTGAGTCGCGTGCCGACGTTCGACAGCCACCACAACCCGTCGGCGTCGGTGATCTCCAGAAAGTGCCGGTGCAGGAACAGGTTGTCGTCGAGCTCGAGATCTCCCTCGCGCCCGACGATGAACCGCCCGCCCCGACGGATCGGGAAGTACTCCCCCGCGAACTCGACGGTCACGCCGCCTTCACCACTCACTCCACGCACCCCCGCACGGTCTCGGACGCGCGCCCGTCGTCGCGTCGCAGCATCACGTCGATGCAGACGGTCCCCGCCGCGGCGGGCACCGTGGCGGTCGGATCCGGCGTCTGCTGGGGATCGACCTCGCCCGAGACCGCCACCGGGGTCCAGATGTATGAATCGCCGTCGAGCGGGCTCGGGTTCGTCCAGGTGAAGACCACCTGTTCGCCCTGTCGCGTCCCGGCGAGCTCCGTCACCTTCGGCACCACGTCCGTTCCGACGTCCTTCGGATCGACGGCTTCCGCGGTCTCCTGCGGTTCGGGCGCGATACCCGCGACCAGGAGGTTGAGTCCGACGATGCCGCCGATCACGAGCACGACTCCCGCGGCGGCGAGGGTGATCCACAGCCCCTTCCGACTGCGGGGCGGCTCGGGTGCGACCGGGGCCTCGACGGGGACTCCGGGAACCATCGTCAGCGGCACGGCGGCGTCCGGGGCCACGACCATCGGCGCACGGGCGATGGTCCGGTCGTCGGCGCCCGGCACGGTCGGAGGTGCAGCAACGGGAGACGGCGTGCGCAGCTGCGTCTGCTCGACCGCCGCTTCCTGGGCGACCGGCGCGTCGAAGCGCGGCACCCCCTGCAGCGCGGCCGGAGGCTCCTTCCGCTGCGTCGTCGCCGACGGGCGGGTGAACGAGGCCATGTCGGGATCGATGCTGACGATCTCCCGCACCCGGGTGAGACCGTCGCCGTCGTCGTCGAGGTCTTCCGCCGGCGGGTGATCGTCGACGATGTCGATCGGGGTCACCGAGTGGGAGAGCTCGATCTGCACCTTCTGCAGCGCTCGCGCGAACGCCACGGCGCTCGGGAAGCGATCGTCGGGATTCTTCGCCATCGAGCGCTCGAGGAGTCGTTGCAGGCTCTCCGGGGAGTCCGGCCGCTTCAGAGACGGCAGGGCGGCGCGCTCGATGCGCTCGATGAGGTCGGCACTGGAGTTCCGTTCCCCGGGGCGCTCGAACGGTGATCGTCCGGCGAGCAGGGTGTACAGCGTCGCCCCCAGCGCCCACACGTCCGTGCGCGGCCCGCTCTGGGGCGGCTCGGCGAACGACTCCGGTGGCGACCACGGGATCGACATGCCCGACGCCTCACCCGTCGCGCCCGTCGTCGACGCGATGCCGAAATCGGTGAGCGCCGGCCGGTTGTACTCGGTGACGAGGATGTTGGCGGGCTTGATGTCGCGGTGCAGCACGCCTGCGCGGTGCGCCGTCTCGACAGCGCCGGCCACCTGCACGCCGACCCGGAGAGCCTCGGCGACGGAGAACGGGTCCTTCCGTGCGCGCAGCTGGAGGTTCGGCCGCGGGCAGTACTCCATCACCAGATAGGGGCGCCCGTCGCCGGCGACCCCGGCCTGGTAGATCGTGACGATCGCGGGGTGCGTCGAGAGCATGGCCATGACGTTCGCCTCATCGGCGAACTCCTGCGCGGCGCCGCTCGAGATGCGATCGGCGAGCAGGACCTTCACCGCGACGCGGCGGCGAGGCATCTCCTGCTCGTAGAGGAACACGTCGGCGAAGCCACCGGTGCCCAACGGCTCCACATAGGTGAAGCCGGGAAGATCCGGCGGCGGCGACGGGCGACGCGTCACGGGAGATCCTCGAAGGCGACGGTCACGCCGTCGCCGAGGTCGACGACATCGCCGGAGAGCACCAGCGTCTGCTCCCCGGGGTGCAACCGCACGGGGTCGGCGCCCGGGCGCAGGAGCGTGGACCCGTTGGTGGTGTGCAGGTCGATGACCACCACGGTGTCTCCCTCCGGCCTGACCTCGAGGTGGCTGCGTGAGATGTCCTGCTGGGGGCTCTCGACGGCGATCAGGTGCGGGAGGTTCGCCCCGCTCGCACGTGTCGACCGCGGCCGGCGCCCGATGATCACGGTGCGGTCGAGGGCGGCCACCTGACCGGTGGAGAGCCGGATGCGGCCGACCGAGGCCACGGCCGGTGCCGGCGCGACATCGAGCACCTCCGTCGGCGCGTCGTTCGCGACCGGCGGCTGCTGGCGGAGAGCACGGAGGTCCGCTGCCGAGACGGTGGCGCCGTCGTGGTCGCCCTCGACGGGGACCGGCACCACCGGTGCCGCCCCGCCGACCGAGTGCACGGTGGCACCCCACAGCTGGTCGAAGTCGTCGTCGACCGGTGGCGCGAGCGTCACCTCCGTGGGCGGCAGGAAGGCGTCTTCGATGAGGGGAAGCGGCTCCTCGGCCTCGGGCTCCGGCACGACCGGCTCGAGTGCGGGCTCCGGCTCGGGTGCGGGCTCCGGCTCGGGTGCGGGCTCCGGCTCGGGTGCGGGCTCGGGCTCCGCTTCGGGCTCCGGCACGACCGGCTCGGCGGCGACGGCCTCGGGCAGAGCCGGTTCCGAGAGCACGGCGCCGACCACGGGCGACGGCCCGAGCACGGAGGTGAGCGGATCGGCGTCGCTCGGCTCGAGCTCGGCGCTCACGGCCGCGGCACGCACGATGCCGCTCTGCACGGGCAGGCCGTCGGCGTCGGTCGGGGCCTCGACGGTGATCTCGATCTTCGACGCACCGCCGAGGAATCGCTCGTTCCAGGTCGTGACCTCAGCGCCGGACAGCTCGAACGAGTCGGTCGGGGTCGCGACCTGGGCGGAGACCGCGCCTCGCAGGGCGATGCGCACATCGGCACCTTCGGCGACGGCGGCGACGAAGGACGGCAGCGACGTGAACGAGCCTCCCGCGTGTGCGGTGAGCACATCGACGACCGTCGCGAGCGTCTTCTCCTCCGGCATCCGCTCCCACAGCCGCGCGACGACATCGCCCGGGACGTCGGGGGGCAGCGCGACGAGCGCTCCCGGGATGACGATCAGGTACCACTGTCCCGGTCGGTAGATGGTCTGCATCAGCGAACCCCTCCTGCTGCGGCTTCTCGTGGACGTGTGTCCTGGTCGATGTCCGTGTCGGTGGCCATCAGCGTGCCCGGCCGTGAGGCGACGGAGACGGCATCGACGACGAGGACGGTGATGTTGTCCCTGCCCCCGGCGCTGACGGCCTCGTCGACGAGCACATCAGCGGCCCGCTGCGGATCCGACTCGGCGTTCAGAACCTCGCGGATGCGCGCGTCCGGCACCTCGGAGGTGAGTCCGTCGGAGCACACCAGGATGCGGTCGCCCAGTTCTGCGGGGAACATCCAGTAGTCGGCGTCTCCCGTGCTGCTCGCGCCGATGGCCCGGGTGATGATGTTGCGGCGTCGATCGGAGACGGCGTCCTCGGTCGTGAGCTCGCCCGACTCGATCAGCTCCTGCACCACGGAGTGGTCGACGCTGATCTGCTCGAGCTCGCCGTCGGCGAAGCGGTAGGTGCGCGAGTCTCCGATGTTGAGCGCGAGCCAATACCCCATGCCGTCGACGGACGCGATCACCACTCCGCTGAGAGTGGTCCCCGCGCGGCCGTTGCCGGAGGTGGACAGCTCCTCCACGCTCTCCCTCGAGAGCGACAGCGCGTGGCGGACATCGTCGAGCACGAGCGCCGAACGTCCGATGTACCGCGCGAACTCGGCGATCACGGCGGCGCTCGCGCGCTCTCCGGCCTCGTGGCCACCCATTCCGTCGGCGACCAGGAAGATCGGAGCGGCCGCCAGATGTGCGTCCTCGTTCAGCGCACGCCGAAGCCCCGGATGCGTCGCGGATCCGGTCGAGACGATGAGTCCCGGCCTCACGCGTAGCCGCCGATCGTGACGATGCGGTCGCCGATCTCGATGGCGTCGCCCAGACGCACGGGCACGCGTTGCCCCGCGGGGCAGGCGATCCGCTGTCCTGCGCGCACGATGGTCATGCCGTTCGTGGAATGGCGATCCATCACCCACCCGCCCGACGTCTCCGCTGCGGCCTCGAAGTGCGTCTTCGAGAGGGAGAGCGTCTCGTCGCGCACGGGGACGAGCGTGGCTCCCTCTTCCGGAGCGGGGTTGCGCCCGAACACCGTGCGTCGTGAGACGGATACTCGCGTGCCGTCATCCCAGGTGAAGACGAGGCGATGCCCCGGAACACTGATCCTGGTGTCCTCGAGATCGTCCTCCTCGACGACCGCCGAGGAGGGAGCCGAGGAGGGAGCCGCAGGAACAGCCGAGGCGTCCGGGACAGGCGCGGCTGCCGGCACCGGGGGCACTGGCGGCGCAGGCGGTGCGACGGGAGCCACCGGGTGCTGCTGGATGGTCGCGTCGATCTCGGGTTCGGGCTCCACCGCCGGCGCGGACCGCACGGGGGCGTCCTGCGTGATGCCGGGAACGAAGGCGATGAGCGATCCTGCCTCGGCGACGGGCGCCGCGGGGGCGGCCGGTCGCGGAGGGATGGAGGCCGGTGCCGGAGAGGCGGGCGCAGCCGGGGCTGCTGCCGGCGGCTGCGGGAGACCGGGGATCGCTGGCGCCTGCGCCGTCGGAGCCGCAGCCGGCGCGACCGCGGCTCCCCGCACCGTCGGAGCCGAAGCGGGCGCCGCGGCGTCCGCCCTGACGGGCGCCGGTACCCGCGCGTCCAGCATCAGGGATCCGGCGACCTTGTCGTGCCACCCCTGGAACCGTCCGGAGCCGTCGAAGAGCGGGGTGAAGTACCCCACGACGACGGAGGCGGCGAGGCCGAAGATGACGTTGCGCAGCAGCGTGCGTCCGAAGCCGAGCGGACTCCCGTCCGCGGCCGAGGCGAGCTTCAGACTCTGAGCGCGCATGCCGATCGAGCCGGCCCCCGCCTGCATCACCGTGTAGACGAAGAACCAGCCGAGCAGCACCAGGCCCACCACGGGGCCGCCGATCAGCAGGACTCCGAGGCCGGCCTCGACGCTGCCGGCGAGCGACACGGCGACGAGGAGTCCGCCGCCGAGCACGATCGCGAGGCCCCCGGCGATCAAGGCGTCGATGAGATAGGCGACGGCGCGACGGGAGACCGGCGCGATCTGGTCGGGCGCGGGCTGCGTCATGAGGTCTCGCTCTCGGGGGACGGGGGCGTCGTGCTGTTCTTGATGGTGCCAGGTTCGCGGCGGACGCGCACGGCCGCCGCGTCCTTCAGGTTCTGGAATCCGTTCGAGATGGCGGTGCCGCCGAGCAGGGAGCGGACGCTCAGTCGCGCCTGGAGGCGCTTCCAGAAGCCGGCCTCCTTGCCCAGTCCGCCGACGATGTCGTCGACCTCGTGCCAGAACGACTCGACATCCTCCGGGCTCGGCTCGGCGGGGCCGAACACGTCGGCGTCGGCCCGCTCGGCGAGGGCGGTGACCTGCGGGACCGTGAGCGACGACGCCACGACCGCCGCCTCTTCGATCCGCGTGCCTCCGGGAGGGATGCGGGCGCCGTAGTCGACGGCACGGTCGGTGAGCTCGTCCCAGCCGCCGCTGATGCGGTCGGCGGTGCGCGCGGCCGCGCGGCGGGAACGACGCTTCGCCGCCTTCCACGCGCCGATCACGATGAAGGGCGATGCCAGCAGTGCGATCACTCCGAGGGAGATGCCGCCGATCACGAGGATCGCCCCGATGATGCCCGCGAGGTTCAGGCTCTCGTCCTCGGCCTCGCGGTCGTCGGGCAGGGTGGGTGGCAGGTCGACGGGTTCCTGCGGCGGAGGCGGGGGCTGCAGCACCTGCGGCTTCGGGTCGACGCGCGGCTTGGTGTTCTGGTCGTTCGGCACCTGGTCTTCGGGCGGGGTGGGGTTGAACGCCATCCACCCGAGTCCCTCGAAGTTGACCTCGACCCAGGCGTGCACGTTGTCGCCGGTGGCGGCGAACGTGGCTTCGCCTGCCTTGTCCTCGTCGGGGTAATAGCCCATGACCACCCGGGCGGGGATGTCGACCTGCCCGGCGAGCAGCGCCATGGCGACGGCGTACTGCTCGTCGTCACCGATCATCTGCTCCCCGCCGACGAGCGTCGAGATGCGCTCGGCGGTGTGGCCGGCGCGGGAGATGACCTCTCCCTCGAGCCCGTGGCTGAAGAAGCCCTCCTTGGAGAGGAAGTTCTCGAGGGCCCGCACCCGTTCGATCGGCGTCTCGGCACCGGCGATGGTCTCGGCGGCGAGGGCCGTGAGCTCTTCCGGCACGTTGCTCGGCTTCGGCATCGACACCTTGCCGAACGGCACCTCGGCGAGCTGCTCGTCGTCGGGTACGTTCGGCATCACGGCATCCACCGTGTACTCGTCACCCTTCGTCAGCTTCGTGGTGGAGACGGCGGTGCCCGTCTCGGTGTTCACGTAGGTGCCGCGGCGCAGCTGCTCGGCATCGTCGCCGGAGAACCTGATCTCGGACAGCTCGCCCGCGGTGGGCATCCATACTCCGCGATACGCACCGATCTCGACGTTGAGAGTCACCGGGACGCCCTCGGCATCCGGCGACATGTTCGAGCGCAGGGGGCTGAAGGCGCTCGACGAGGTGGGCCCGCCGTCGGTGACGTTGTAGACCATCCCGTCGAACTGGTCCATGACCGCGGTGCGCACGCGCGCGCCCTTGGGCAGGCCCTGCACCGTGAAGAGCGTCTGGTCCGCCTCGTCGCGCACGTTCTTCCGGAACGCCTGCAGGGGGCTCGGGTAGTCCCGGATGTCGAACGGCGGGATGATCACGTCGCGGAACACGTGTCGTGGCTGCGCCGGGTTCGCGACGGCGCTCGTTGCCACCCCCGCGCCGCCGGCGATCGCCAACACGGCCACCCCGGCGAGCAGACGCCGGGTGCGCATGTGCGCGGCGCGGGAGGGATCGACCTCGCTGACGGAGATCGCCGTGTTCTGGGGCGCCCACAACTGGCGAAGGGCGAGCCACGACATGCTCACGACCGCGAAGACGAGTCCTTGGACGAGGGGGAATGCCGGCTCCGGGGTACCGAGAGCGATCACCAGCATGAGCAGGACGCCGGCGGGGATCAGGGCCCACGCCACCTGCGACAGCCGGAGCGCGAGGGAGGCGGTCACGGTGGTGACGACCAGCGCCAGCAGGAACGGGACGACGAGGTGTCCGTCGGCCGCCGCGACGGGGGCGACCGTGGTGAGCATCTGCTTCCACGCGGTGACCGTCCCGAGCGCGAGCTTCTGCAGCGTCTCGATGGTCGGGATGAAGCCGAGGATCGATGTCTGCGGCAGAGCGAAGGCTCCGCCGAACACGAAGTACGCGGCGATCGTGAGACCCGCGATGATCAGGATGCCCCAACGGCGCCAGGTCGTGATGACCGCGATCGCCAGGCCGATCAGGATTCCACCGATGGCGGCGGGCAGGAACGACGGACCGGCGAACGTCGGCCAGAAGCCCACGAGGGCCGTGAGGACCAGGAGCGCCGTCGCTCCCAGGTCGAGGATCCAACGGCGGAGGGGGAGGTCGCCGAACGCGGCGGAGGACCCGGTCATGCGAGCACCTTCTGCAGAGCGAGCGGGACCTGTTCGAGCGCACCCACCGTGACGACGTCGGCATCGCCGATGCGGCGCAGCGCCGGGGCGGAGGCCGTGGTGTCGGCGACCACGACGAGGACACGGGCGCCGAACGGCAGACGCGCGCACGCGAGGCGGAGATCGTCGGACTTCACCCGAGCGCCGCAGACCAGGACCACCACGCTCGCCAACGGCATGGTGGCGGCCACGACGCCCGCGAGCTCGGCGATGCCACCCTCCTTCGGCTTGCTGTTCTCCACGGCCGAGAGCGAGTCGAGCAGCTGCTTGCCGGTGCCCGCGGGAAGCTCCCGGCCCTGCACGCGCATGTCGACGCGCTGAGAGTCGCGCAGAGCGCGCAGGCCGATCGACCCCGCAGCCGAGACCCCGAGCTCGAAGTCGTCTTCGGTGGCGTAGTCGGCGAGCGAGCGCGAGAGCCCGATCACGAAGTGCGAGCGTCGGGTCTCCTCGTACTGCCGGACCATCATGGTGCCGGTGCGGGCCGTCGACCGCCAGTGCACGTGACGCAGGTCGTCGCCCGGCTGGTACTCCAGGAGGGCGTGGAACGAGACATCGTCGCGAGACAGATCCGCTGCGGGAAGCCCTTCGAGGTCGCGCAGGTAGCCGAGCGACTGACCGTCGAACAGCACGGTGCGCGGGTGCACGAAGAGGTCGACAGGGTCGTCACGACGGTGAGCCCGCTCGAACAGGCCCAGCGGGTCGCCGCGCACGACGCTCACCGGCCCCACTTTGACCACGCCGCGCTTCTGGGTGGGGATCGCGAAGAGTTCCTCCGCCTCCTCCCCCGGCGCGAGTCGCTGGATGCCGAACTCGCCGCGTCCGGAACCGACGGGGAGCACCACACGAGACGGGAGGATGGCCCTGGTGCCGCGGTTGGCGAGGGTCAGGGCACCGACCGCGCGCTCTCCCACGACCACACGGGTGCGGGCGAGGTCGAGCGCGACGTCGTAGGCGGTGCGGCCGATGAGGAACAGCGCGCACAGGACCACGGCGATCGCGATGACGACGGCGGCGATGGTGAACTCCGCCCATCCGGCGGTCTGGCCGAGCACCCAGAAGCCGACGGCGAGAGCCATCAGCACCCAGGCCAGCGGGCGGACGGCGGAGGTGATCTTGCGGAGGCGCGTCAGGGCGCGCGCACCGAGGACGGCCGCGATGTCACGCCAACCGGCGTCGCGCTCCATCTGCGGCGTCGACACCGGAAGGGCCTCCGCGGTCATCAGGCCGCCACTCGGGCCTGAGGCGCTGCCACCGCGTCGAGAACACGGGCGATCACGGTGTCGCTGCTGGTGCCGGCGAACTCGGCCTCGGCGTCGAGAAGCAGGCGGTGCTGCCAGACCGGGCGGGCGAGGGCCTTGATGTCGTCGGGAAGCACGAAGTGGCGCCCCTGGGCCGCTGCCCACACCTTGGCCATGCGCACCATCGCGATCGCCCCGCGCACCGAGACGCCGAGGCGGATGGCGCCGTCCTCGCGCGTGGCCTCGGCGAGCTCGGCCACGTAACGGAGCACGGCGGGCTCGACGTGCACGGTCGCGGCGAGGTCGGCCATATCGGCCACCGCGCTCGTGGTGATGACCGCGGACAGGCCGGCCGAGGGGTTGCGGTCAGAGGCACCGGCGAGGATGCTCTCGGTCACGGCGAGGTCGGGGTAGCCGATCGACGTCTTGATCAGGAAGCGGTCGAGCTGCGCCTCGGGCAGCTTGTAGGTGCCCGCCTGCTCGATGGGGTTCTGCGTCGCGATCACGAGGAACGGGCGACCGGCCTCGTGCGTGACGCCGTCGACTGTGACGCGCGACTCCTCCATGACCTCGAGCAGCGCCGACTGGGTCTTGGGCGATGCGCGGTTGATCTCGTCGGCGAGCACGATCGACGCGAAGATCGGGCCCTTGTGGAACTCGAAGCGGTGCGACTGCTGATCGTAGATCGTCACGCCGGTGACATCGGACGGCAGCAGGTCGGGCGTGAACTGGATGCGCGCGCTGGTGCCCTGCACGGTCGCGGCCAGCGCCTTGGCGAGGCTGGTCTTGCCCGTTCCCGGTGCATCCTCGAGGAGCACGTGGCCCTCGGCGAGCATCGAGGCCAGCACGAGGCCGACGATCTCCTGCTTGCCCTGCACGGCCTTGTCGATGTTCTCGACGAGGCGCTGGAAGGTGCCCTGGAACCAGGCGGCCTGCTCGGGGGTCATTGTCATGAGGGTGTCGTTCCTTGTTCTCGTGGAGAGGTGTCGCGCGGCATCACTGCCAGACCTTGTGTTCGTATTCCTTGCCGTCCATCACGACCCAGGCCTCGATCGTCCCGCGGCGCATGCCGAGGTAGCAGCCGAGCTGCTGATCGATGTTGCCGTTGCCGTCGGTCGTGACGGTCCGTCCGCCGAATGTGCCGCCGTAGGGAGGCGGCGCGTTGCTGGCGCACTGCACCCACATGCTGGAGTTCGCCGGGAAGCCGCGGCCGGTGAGGTAGAAGTATGCGCACGTGCCGTCGTTGCAGTTGGGCTGTCCGTTCGCGTTTCCGGTCGAGGTGACCCAGGCGCGCGGGTCGGGCTTCGGTCCGGACGTCTGCTCCGCGGATCGGGTGATCTGCTGGCCTGCCTGGTCGGTGACCTCGACGTCGATCGTGTGTCGCTGGCTGTACCCGTCGCCGACCGTACGGCTGCCGCTGGCGGCGACGTTCTGCCAGCCGCCGCCGTCGATGCGGATGCGGACGGTCTTGATGGAGCGGCCGTTCGCGGCGGGCCCCGCGTCCCAGTTGAAGGTGACGCTGGTGGGGTTCTGCGAAGCGCTGACCGCCGGCTGCTTCAGCGGACCGTACGGGTTGCCGACGATCTGTCCGGAGGGATCGCTCGCGTACGTCGACCCGTCGACCGTCGCGACCGCGCGCACCCGCACGTTGTAGTTGGTTCCGTTGGCGAGTCCGGTGACCACGTTGTTGCCCGGCATCGCCGCCCAGCTGCTGCCGCCGTTGATCGAGTACTGGTACTGCACCTCGGTCGTCTTCGCGCCGTTGAGGGCGCTCCGCGACCAGGTGAGAGTGAGCGAGCGATCGCCCGGCGTGACGGCCGAGAGAACAGGAGCGTCGGGCTTGTTCACACCGCGGCGCGGTGCCGACATGGGGCTCCAGTCGCCCCAGCCCGCCTTGTTCTGGGCACGGATGCGGTAGGTGTACGGCACCTCTGATGTCGGGACCGAGACCGCTTGCGACCGTATGGACGCCCCCGGGGTGAGTGTGTTGCGGAGCGTTCCGCCCTCCCATACCTGCAGTTCGAAGGAGTCGATCGGATCACCGTTGGGATTCCCCGGCACCCAGCTCACCTGCATCTGCGCCTGGCTGCCCACGGCCTGCAGCTGCGCGACGGTGGGGGCGGCCGCGGGCATCGGAGGACCTGCCGGTACCTCCGACGCCGACCAGCCGCTCCAGCTCGACGGCTCGGGCGCGCGGTTGTGAGCCTGCACGCGCACCTGGTAGATGCCGCCGTTCTCGAGCCCCTCCCAGGTCATCGAGTTCCCGGTGGCCTGCTTCTGCGAGACCCCGGACGGCGGAGCCGGGGAGATCTCCAGCGTGTAGCTCTCGACAGGAGATCCGGGAGTTGTCGGGGTGGCCCAGGAGACCTTGAGCGACTTGTCGCCGAAGGCGAGGGTCGGCGGGTTCGGGGTGTCGGGCCGAGCGTCCGGACGGGCGACCGCCGACGAGCCTGACGGCTTCGACTCGCCGACGCGGTTCGTCGCGGTCACCTGGAAGGTGTATTCGACGTTGTTGGTCAAGCCGTCCAGCGTGCAGGTGGTGGAGCGGCACTCCTTCGAGTACGGGTTGCCGCTGACGGACTTCACCGTGTACTTCGTGATCTCGGCGCCGTTGTTCGCCGGCGCCCCGTAGGAGACGACGACGGTACGGTCCTGCACGCTCGAGACGAGAGGGGTTCCCGGCGCGTCCGGAACACCCTGCACCGTGACGATGATCTGCCCGTTGGCTTCGCGCTCGGCATCCTTCGTCGCGTCCTGGATGCGATAGCGCACGACCATGGTCCCGACGAAGCTGGGGTCGGGCGTGACGACCACCTGATCGCCCTTGACGGCCGCGCCGCCGGAGCCCGACTCCGTGGCGGCCGTCATCAGCTTGAGCGGCGTCTCCGGGAACGGGTTGTAGTCGTTCGCGAGCACGGGCACCGTGATGCTCTTGCCCTGATCCGCTTCCGAGATCGTGTCGGTGTTGGCCGCGGGCAGTGGGCGGGTCGACGCGCCGACGCGCACGGTCACGGTGCCTTCGACCGCCTCGGTCGTTCCGTCGGTGATCTCGAGCTTGAGCGAGGCGACCGTGCCCTTCTCGACATCCGACGACGCTTCCACGAGCAGCTTCGAGCCATCGATCTTGGCGGTGATGCCCTTGCCGGCGCCGCTGACGTACTTGTACCTGTGCGTGCCCTCGTCCTCCGGATCGGGATCGGTCGTGAGCGCAGCGAGGTCGAGCGTCGACGCCTTCTCCCCCGGGGCGACGATGACCTCTGCCCCCGTGAACACCGGCTGCTGGTTCTCCGGCGGCAGCACGTTGATCGGGATGCTCAGCGTCGCCGTGCGGCCCTCGGGGTCGTCGGGGCCCGTGCCGTCGGTGACCTCGAAGGTGAGCGAGTCCTGTCCGAAGTACCCGTCGGCCGAGGTGTAGACCAGCGTCGTCTCGTCCTTCACGAGGTCGTCGCCGTTCGCATACACGGCGGTGACCTTGGCGTGTTCGGTGATCCGAGCCGTACCGCCGCCGGCGACGGTGACGAATTTCGAGAGGGGGATCTCCTTGGTCTCGCCGCTCATGACCTCGAGCGGCTTCGTCGAGTCGAGGATCGGCCGGAGGTCCGCTTCGGCGGGAACGAAGATGAAGGCCGATGCGGCCAGTTCGTCCTGGTCGGTGATCGTGTAGCGGATGAGCTGCAGGTTCTCCGTCACGGTGACCCGCACCTTGCCGTTCTCGAGCTGCGTGGCGCCTTCACCGAGCGCGAGCTTGAGGCGGTCGGTCGTGCCGTCCGGGTCCTCGTCGTTCTTGAGGATGTCGAGGTCGGCACTCATCGTGCCGTCGGTGAGGTCGGTCGGGCGCACGCGGTCGTCTCGCGCGACGGGCGCCTGCAACGGCACGTCCTCGTCGACCGTGATCTGCAGGGCCGCGGTGGCTTCCGCGCCCCGCGCATCGCGGATCGTGTACTGCAGCGACGTCTCGAGCTCGCGGTTCGGCGCCTGCACCAGCACGCGGTCACCCGAGACGCGGGCCGTGATCCCCGTGTCGGTCGGAACCTCGAGACCGTCCTTGACGAGACTGATCTTGTCGCCCTCGGGGTCGGAGTCGTTGAGCATCACCGGTACCGAGATCTCACGGCCGGGTCGCACGACCACGGCATCCTTCACCGCGAAGGGCCTCTGGTTGACCTGCTCGCCCGGAGCGATGCCCACGCGGATCGTGGCGATGCCCTCCTTGCCGAGGCGGTCGCGCACTCGATAGCGGAACACATCGACACCGGAGGAGTCGTCGAACGCCTCGTAGGTGAAGTAGTTCTGCGCGGTCTCGGTGATGCGGCCCTTCGTGGGGCTGGAGGCGATGTCGATCAGCTCGACCGAGTCGCCGTCGGCGTCGATGCCGTCCAGAGGCACGGCGATGTTCGCGGTGGATCCGGCGAGCACGCGCGCAACGAGATCCTGAGGGCGTGGAGCGGCGTTGGTGTCCGCGTCGACGGGGAGGATCTGAATCGTGACGTAGCCGGCGTCCTTCTGCTGGCGGGAGTCGACGGCCTCATACGTCAGATAGACCGTCTTCGCGACGGGTCCGGCCTTGAAGCGGATCGTGTCCTGCGAGACGAACGCCTCGCCGTCTTCCGGGTCGACGAGGGGCTCGACCAGCTCGGGCACGACGTGCATGACGTCGTCGTTCGGATGCGTGTCGTTGTCGAGCACCGGGATGGTGACGACGTCGCCGGCACGCACGATCGCGGTGTCGTCGTTCACGACCGGCTGGAGGAGCTGGTCGGGCGCGGGGATCGGGATCACCACGACCTCGCCCTCGGCCGACTTGGAACCGTTCGAGATCCGGTACTTGATGCGAGCCTGATCGGTGAGCGATCCCTGGTCGGTGATACGGAGGGTCTCATGGTTGATGACCGACACCGAGACGCCGGAGTCGTCCTCGATCGAGACCGACTGCACGACGAGGATACCGCCGGCGGGGTCGACATCGTTCGCGAGCACACCGATGAGCACGTCACCACCGGTCGGCAGCAGCGCCACGTCGCGCACGGCGACAGGGGGCAGATCCGTCTCGCTCGCCTCCAGCACGTCGACGCGCACGATCCCCTCGCCGTTCTCGGGACCGGCGGTCGCGAGATACAGCACGTAGTAGGTGCCGGGGGCATCGGCGGTGAATGTGAACGTCTTGTTGGGGCCGTCGGTCACGATGGTCGCGCCGGGGACCTCGTTCACGCGCCCGAGACGCAGCAGCTCTCGGCCCGAGCTGGTGTCGTTGGCGAGCGGCGCCACCGTGACCTGCTCGCCGACGCGGGTGACGACGTGGTCGGCGTTGGTCTTCGGCTTCGTCGAGCCCTCCGGCCGCACGTCGAGGATCACCGTGGCGGTGGCCGTCTCGCCGTATCCGTCGGCGACCGTGACCTGCACCTCCTTGTGCCCCTGCTGGCTCGCCGTGGCCTTGTAGGTGATCTGACCGTCGGTGTTGAAGTCGACCTCGTCTCCGGGAGCGGCGACCACGTCCTTGAGGTAGACGTCGTCGCCCTCCGGGTCGATCCAGTCCGGGAGGATGTTGTACGAGATCGTGCCGCCGGTCTCGACCGTCAAGGTCGTCCTGCGCTTGGGGACAGGGGCGGTGTTGACGCTCTTGTCGAAGACGGTCAGCGTGACGGCCGCCGTGTCCTTGCCACCGCGGCCGTCATCGGCCTCGTAGGTGAACGTCGTCGAGCCGGACGCGCCCTCCTCGACCGCGATCTGCAGTGATCCGCCGTTCTGCACCTGCTGGATCGTGCCGATCGCGGGCTGGGCCTCGGCGAGCGTGGCGACCAGGACGTCGCCGTCGGGGTCGTTGTCGTTGTCGAGCACCGGGAGCATGGTCGTGACACCGGGGCGCACGCCGAAGGTGTCGTCCTCGGCGATCGGAGGAGTGTTCTCCTCCTTGCGCTCCGGGAGCGTCGTCTCGACGGTCTCCTCGGTCGAGTCGTCCTCGTTCTCGGTCTCGCCTTCCGGCGGGGTGAGGTCGTTCCAGTTGTCGACGCGCTGCAGACTCTCGTTGGCCAGCCAGGCCGCGCCGCCCACGGCGTCGTTGAGGATGATGACGTCGCGGTTGACACGGAACACGAGGCTCTTCGCGTCTTCGGCGCCCTCGACCTGGGCGTTGACGTCGTTGGTCGTGCCCGGGCACTCGCGGATGAAGGTCGCCGTGCCGGCCCACGCGCCGTAGGTGCATCCGCGCAGCCAGACGGGAGCGGCCGCGGTGCCGTCGCCCCCCGCGTCGACCTCGGTCGGCTCGCTGCCGTCGAGGGGGACGCTGACGAGGGCGTTCGCAGTCGAGATCGCCACCGCGTCGGTGTTCTCGGACGACTGCTGCAGGACCGCCTTGTCGGCACCGCGGATCTCGGTGCGCATGCCACCGGGCGAGGTCACGACCCCGGCGGCGCGATCGAGCACGACCGGTGTGCGTCCAACGGCTGTGATGGTCGGCTTCGCGGCCGCATCGAGATCGCCGACCGAGGCTGCGGAGGCGTCGAGCGCCTCCCCCTCGTTGTCCACAGGGACGGTGACGACCTCGCCGCGCTCCGGCGCGAGTCCGAAGACGGTGCCGTCCTTGGCCACCGCCACGTCGGCACCGGCTCCCAGCTCCGCCACCGGCTCGTTGACCTCGGCCTCGAAGGAGGAGACACCCTGCGCCGGAACGACCCAGAGCTCGCCGGTCTTCTGGTCGAGGATCGCGGCCGTGCGGTTGCCCAGCGCGACCTTCGAGGAGGAGGGGACCTTCGCGGAGTCGTTGAGCGAGACGCGTGCCGGATCGACGGCGGTCAGGGTCGAGGCGTTCTCATCGACGACGAGGATGTTGCTCGTGTCCTGCAGGATGTCGTAGTTCTCACCCGTGGTGCGCAGGCCACCGTCGAGGACGGTCGACTCGTTGTTGAAGTGCCCGACGAGCAGGCTCGAGGTCTTGGTGATCCAGACGCCGCCGTCGTTCAGATCGACCTTGGTGGTCGGGAATCCCTCATAGGTGAAAGCCATCGTGGTGATGGCGATGACGCCGACGGTGACGCCGGCGGCCGACGCCAGCGTCTTCGGTCGTGCGCGCATCCATGACAACGCCTTCATTCCCGGTTCCCCCCCAGGGTGACACTCTTCGATTGCTCCTGTGCAGTCCCGACGGGCCCACCGAGCACCCGTTCATCCTAACTGCGTCCTGGAATACTGCTCGATGGGGATATTTGCCCATCGCCGAGGGTCAGGCTCGCCAGCACCCCGAGATGTGGTCGTCGACCATCCCGCCCGACTGCATCAGCGCGTACATCGTGGTCGGCCCGACGAAGCGGAATCCGCGACGGCGCAGCTCTGTGCTCAGCGCGGTCGATTCCGGCGTGACCGCCGGGACGTCGGCGAAGGATGCCGGGCGATCACCCGCGGCCGTCGGAGCGAACGACCACATGAGCGCGTCGAACTCGCCCTCGGCCATGCCCCGGACGATGCGGGCGTTGCCGATGGTCGCCTCGATCTTCGCGCGGTTGCGGACGATGCCGGCATCGCCCATCAGACGCTCGACGTCGGACTCGTCGTACTCCGCGACGATCCCGGGCTCGAATCCTGCGAACACCTCGCGGAACCGCGGTCGCTTGCGCAGGATCGTGATCCACGAGAGCCCCGCCTGGAAGCCCTCGAGCGCCATCTTCTCGAACAGCGCACGATCGCCGTGCAGGGGCGTGCCCCACTCCTCGTCGTGATAGCGGCGGTACTCGTCGTCGTCGCCCACCCAGGCGCAGCGGTCGCGGGCGTCGGGGCCCGTGAGAAGAGAGGTCATCCGCTCAGGCTAGCCGCGGTGACCGACACCGCCTTCAACCGAACGTGGCCGCGTCGATCACGAACCGGTACCGCACGTCCGACGCCAGCACGCGCTCATAGGCCGCGTTGATGTCGGAGGCGGGGATGGTCTCGATCTCGGCGGCGATGCCGTGCTCTGCACAGAAGTCGAGCATCTCCTGAGTCTCGCGGATGCCGCCGATGTTGCTGCCGGCGAGCGAGCGGCGTCCGCCGATCAGCGACATCACGCCGACCTCGAGGGGCTCGCCGGGAGCACCGACGCACACCATGGCTCCGCCGACGTCGAGCAGGCTCAGGTACGAGCGCAGATCGATCACGGCACTCACCGTGTTGAGGATCACGTCGAACGACGACCGCAGGTCGCGGAAGGTCTCGCGGTCGCTCGTGGCGCGATAGTGGTCGGCACCGAGACGCAGACCGTCGTCCTTCTTGCTCAGGGTCTGCGAGAGCACGGTCACCTCGGCGCCGAGCGCGTGCGCGATCTGCACGCCCATGTGCCCGAGTCCGCCGAGACCGACGACCGCGACACGAGTGCCGGGTCCGACGTTCCAGTGCCGCAGCGGCGAGTAGGTCGTGATGCCGGCGCACAGCAGGGGTGCAGCGACATCCAGCGCCAGAGCATCGGGGATGCGCAGGACGAAGGCCTCGGTCACGACGACCTGCTCGGAGTACCCGCCCTGGGTGACGGTGCCGTCACGGTCGGTGCTGCCATAGGTGAGCACGGCCCCCTGTGTGCAGAACTGCTCCTCGTCGCGCAGGCAGTTGCGGCACTCGCCGCACGAGTTCACCAGGCATCCGACGCCGACGCGGTCGCCCACTGCGTGCCGGGTGACGTCCGCGCCGACTGCCGCCACCGTGCCGGTGATCTCATGCCCGGGAGCGAGCGGATACTGCTGCGGACCCCAGTCGCCGCGCACGGTGTGGATATCGGAGTGGCAGATCCCGGCGAAGGCGACGTCGATCAGCACGTCGACTGGGCCGAGCTCGCGCCGTTCGATCACGGTCTTCTCGAGCGGGGCCGCTTCACGGGGTGCGGCATAGGCGTTCACGGCAGACATCTCGGACTCCTCGGATCGGGTACCTGCCGAGACTACCCAGCCCCGAATGGGAATCGGCCATCCGCGCGGATCGGCGATTGTCAAGGCCGGGGGCGCTCCGCTCGGCCGCGTCTAGGCTCGCGCCATGACCACCACCGACGACAGGATCTCCGAGTACCTCACCCGCTACGCGGACAGCCTCACCGCGTTCGATGCCGAGACCGCGGCGGGGCTGTGGTCGACGCCGGGGACGATCGTGAACGACCGCTCCTCTGGTGTGCTGGAATCCCGCGACGCCATGATCGACGGTCTGCGGCAGTCCTATCCGATCTACCAGCGACTGGGGCTGGCCTCCGTCGGATTCGAGCTGCGCGAGCGCCGCGATCTCTCCGACCGTCTCGTGCTCGTCCGGGTGCGGTGGCTGTTCTTCGATGCCGGCGGCGCGCAGCTGACCGACACCGACAGCTACTACCTCCTGCGCGACGAAGACGCGGTGGGGCTGCAGGCATGCGTGTGCGTCGAGACCGATGCCGCCGAGAAGCTCCAGGCGCTGGCCGCCGCGCGCGGCGTGGACCTCACCGCGGCGCCCTGAGAACGACACCCGACACAGGAATCCCGCCTCGATCGTGAAGACGGGGCGGGATTCCTGGACCATGAACCGCGGGCGGGGTCAGCGCTGCTTCTTCTTCAGCGCCTTCTCCTGGATCGGCGCCCGGCCGGTCGCCGCGAGGTCGGCGTAGTACGCACGGGCCTCATCCTGACGCTGCTTCTCCAGACCGCTCGCGATGGGGGCACGCACGTGCTCGGGCTCGTAGCCGAACGCGTTCACGAGGTCGAGCGCATACGGGCGCAGGCGGGTGCACAGGCGGTCGATGTAGCTCGACACGGCCGCGGCGCGCTGCGTCGACAGCCGTCCGTTGATGAGGTGCCAGGCGAGATGCTTCTCGATGAGCTGCAGACCGAACAGGTCACGCAGCCAGGTGAGCACCTTCTTCGTGTCCTCGTCGTCGATCTGGCGCACGGCGTCGGTGAACGCCTCCCACTGCAGCAGTTCGCCGTGCGCGCGGGCCGCCTCGATGAGCTCTGCCTGGTTCTCGTTGAACAGGCGGGCACCGAGTGCCTTGTCCTTCGCGCCGGGGCGCAGACGCGAGGCGATGTCGGCCACCATCTGCTGCACACGGCCCGCGAGCAGGTCGTGCTGCTGCTCCTCGCGCAGGCCCCGTTCGACCGAGCGGCTCACCTGTCCGAAGTCGGAGACGGCCTGACCGAGCTGACGCAGGCCGGCGCCGTGGAACAGCTTGCCCGCCGTCATCCCGACAGCGAACTTCGCGAGCGCCGCCGCGTCCTTGCCCTGGAACTGCTTGGCGTAGTCAGTGAGCAGACGCTTGCCGACGAGCTGCAGCAGCACGTTGTTGTCACCCTCGAACGTCACGTAGATGTCGAGGTCGGCGCGCAGACCCACCAGACGGTTCTCGAACATGAAACCGGCGCCGCCGGTGGCCTCACGAGCCTCCTGCAGCGTGTCGAGCGCGTGCCAGGTCGACAGCGGCTTGAGAGCCGCAGCCAGCGTCTCGAGGTCTTCGCGGTCGGCCGGGGTGTCGGTGCGACCGGAGAAGACGCCATCGAACTTCTGCAGGAACTCGTCGTGCGCGAAGATCTGCGCGTACGTGGTGGCCAGACGCGGGAGCAGACGGCGCTGGTGCTTGCCGTAGTCCATGAGCACGACCTCCTGCCCGTCCGCGCCGTCGAACTGACGGCGCTGGGTGGCGTAGGTGATCGCGATGTGCAGACCGAGAGCGGAGGCCCAGGATGCCGCGCCGTCGAGCGACACGCGCCCCTGCACGAGGGTGCCGAGCATGGTGAAGAAGCGGCGGCCGGGGCTGTCGATCGCGCTGGAGTACGTGCCGTCGGCCGCGACATCGCCGTAGCGGTTGAGGAGGTTGGTGCGTGGGATGCGCACGTGGTCGAACGAGAGGCGCCCGTTGTCGATGCCGTTGAGTCCGCCCTTGAGGCCGTCGTCCTCGCGGCCGATGCCGGGAAGATCGACGCCGTCGTCGCCGCGCAGCGGCACGTAGAAGCAGTGCACGCCGTGGTTCACGCCGTTCGTGATCAGCTGCGCGAACACGGTCGCCGCGACCCCGTGCAGGGCCGCGTTTCCGAGGTACTCCTTCGTCGCCCCGCGGAACGGGGTGTTGATGACGAACTCCTCCGTCTCGGGGTCGTAGGTCGCGGTCGTTCCGACCGCCGCGACGTCGGAACCGTGACCGATCTCGGTCATCGCGAAGGCGCCGGGGATGGAGAGGTCCATCACCCCGGGGAGCCACTTCGCGTGGTGCGACTCGGTGCCGAGCTGCAGGATCGCCGAGCCGAAGAGCCCCCACTGCACGCCCGACTTGATCTGCAGGCTGGGGTCGGCCACCACGAGCTCCTCGAAGCCGGCGATGTTGGCGCCGTTGTTCTCCTCGCCGCCGAGCGACTTGGGGAACGCGCGGTGCACGGCCTTGTTCTCGACCAGCAGGTGCAGCTGGCTGAGCACGCGCTCGCGGTGCTCGTCCTTGCCGAGCTCGTCCTTGCGCCAGAACGCCGAGTCCTTGATCATCTCGCGGGCCTGGCGGCGCACGTCACCCCACGTGCCCATCAGGGCGTCGTTGACGCGGGCGACATCCAGGCGCAGGTGGGCATCCGCGGTGTCGGTGGAGGGGCGAGTCGTCTTCGGACGGACGGCGGCGTCGACCATGAGCGTTCCTCTCAGAGGGAAGTGGGAATACTGCCATGGTAGGTCTGCCACAACCACGGGCGAAGTGCTCTGTCCACTTCCTCCAACAGCCGGCGGGCACATCTCCCCGCCGCGTTGTCGTCAGACCACAGTCCGCGCCTGCGCCTCCGCGTCGGGGCTCACCGTTCGCGGCGTCGTCGGCTGCCGCTCGACCCCGGCCTCCCGCCAGCGCCGCCTCGTCCCCGCACTCAACCGCCCCCAGGTCCGGTCACGGATGAAGATCGCATCGATCGCGATCATCGTGAGCGAGAACCACGGCAGTCCCATGAGCACCGCGATGCCGATGTGGAAGGAGAGGATGCCGAGCAGGCCGATCAGCCGCGTCGGACGCGTCAACAGCATGAGGGGGAAGGCGACCTGCAGGATGATCGACCCCCAGCTCGCGATCGTGACCATCGGCCCCCAGGCGGTGACGAGGTCGCTGAGCACCGGCCAGGTGCCGAACCGTGCCGTCTGCAGCGGGTTGTAGATCGCGTACCCCTCTTCCCACGGGGCACCCCCGGCCTTGTACAGCGCCCCCGAGGCGTACACGAAGCACACCTGCGCGGTGAGGGCGACGAGGGCGAGGTTGTGGAACATGGTTCCCAGCAGCGCCGGCTGGCTGTTCGGGGCGAACCACTCCCCCGACTTCGCCCGACGCCTCGCGTCCAGCGACCACCGGGCCGCGGGGTCGGCGAAGAACAGCAGCAGCAGGGCGATGCGGAACATGTTGTCGCCCTGATCGCCGACCATGTCGTTGGCCTCGATGAAGCCCACCCAGAGGCAGAAGAAGATCGGGAGCACGATCCGGAACCGCCAGCCCAGGACGAACAGCACCGCGAGCACTCCGAGGAGGAGGTAGAGCGCCGTGTACAGCACGTCGTTGCCCATCGCGGCATGGAAGGCGCTGAACACCCAGATCTTCGGGAACTCGCTCACCGGCTCGGCGAGCTCGCCGTTCCAGGCCGATCCGGATCCGAACGTGTAGAGGCGGGTGCTGAAGTTCGAGGCCAGCAGGCCGATGGCGGTGACGCCGAAGAGGATGCGTGTGACCGCGAGCCCGTAGAGTGCCTTCTTGCCGTTGAAGAGCCAGTCGCCGACGAAAGCAGAGATGCGGTCGATCGCCGAGAGCACCATCGCCCAGAGCCCGCCGATCATCGACGAGGCGAACGTCAGCAGCCGGGTGAGGAACGACCGCGGGGGCACAGTGCTCGCAGGAGCGGGCGCGGGTTCACGAGGAGGAGCGGGAGGCGTGGACACCGGCGCCGGCGCGGTCGTCGTGCTCCGGGGCGGGGCTTCCTTCTTCGTCACGTCCTGCTTCGCGCCGGGCTTCCGCGGCGCAGTCCTCGTCGGCGCGCTCACGGCTGGATCCTCTCGAACTGGGCGCGGAAGGTGTCCGCGAAGTTCTCACGGCTCTGCCCTTCCTCTTCTATGGGAAGTCTCCATCCGGTGGTCGAGAACGTCGGATCGGGCCGCTGTGCGCTCGGATCGTTGCGATCCTCGTACGGGACCACGTTCTGACGACTCACGCGGTACTGCACTTTGACCACGGCATCCGCACCCCAGATCGCATAGGCCACCTGGGTCGCGTACGCGGTGGAGAGGTGCTCTTCGGCCATGTACGCCTCCGTCGACGGGTTGTCGCCCTCGAGCTTCTCGAACGAGCGCACCATCCACTCCTCCCCGTCGTCCTTCGCGAAGTCAAGACCGACCACGGCCTGCTGATCGGCGTTCAGCTTGTTGTAGGCGTTCATCTGTCCACTCGCCACCTCGCTGGACTGGATACCGGCGCGGGGCGGGAAGAGGTTGTAGCGGATCATCGACAGCTCGACGTCGGTGGCGCTGACCCAGCCGGTCTCGACCTGCTCGCCGTCCTTCTCGATGACGGCACGGACGTTGAAGTGGTAGTCGCCGTTGATCGGCTCCGGCGCGAAGACGCTCCAGGACTGTCCGAACATCGGCAGCATGTACCCGGCCAGCACCTCCTGTGTGGGGATCTCCCGCAGGGCCGAGTACGGCGCGATCCACAGGAAGGACGCCCCGATATGCCACAACGTCAGGAGGCAGGCGGCGAAGGCGATGAGCTTCACCCACCAGGTCGGACGCGGACGCACCACGGCCGTGTCACCCGACGCGGACACGTCGGTCTCCGGTGAGGACTCGAGTTTCGTGCTCATTCACTTCCCTCCGTACCGCCGAGGGTCGGGACCGCCGTGGGGAAACGGTCCCGACCACTCAGCGTTCCTGCATCGCGATCACTCCGTCTGCACCTGGGGCCGTCGGGATCTCGCGAGTCTCATCGCCCCCAGGCCGAGCATGAGGAGCAGTGCGGCCAGAGCGATCCATCCGCCCTGGACCTGTCCGCCTGTCGTGGCCAGACCCGACGCCACCACCTGGAACGAGGCCGATACGCTGCCGGACGTCGCTCCGGTCAGCGTCACGGTGTGGGTTCCGAGATCGGTGTCGGTGGGAACGGTCCAGGTGAAGGTGACCGTGCCCTGCGCGTTCGCGACCTGGGTTCCCAGCGCCACGGGGGCGGAGGTCATGACACCCGTCACCGTCTCGCCGGGCCTGAACCCCGTGCCGACCGCGGTCTGTTGCTTGCCACGCTCCAGCACCGGGGACTTGAGCGCGATGGCGATGTTCCCGGTCGGGTCGGCCGCCGCGTCCGCCGAGGCGTTGGCGGTGGCATCGGCGGATGCCGCAGCCGTGGCTTCGGCCGAGGCGTCAGCTGCAGCCGATGCCGATGCCGTGGCCGACGACGAGGCGTTCGCCGCCGCTGCCGCCGAGGCGTTCGGATCCGCATCGGCCGAAGCCGAGGCATCCGCCGCACTGGTGGAGGTCGCGTCGTTCTGCGCTGCCGCCTGAGCCGCTGCCGCCGCAGAGGCATTCGCCGCTGTGGTGGCCGTGGTCGAGGCATCCGTGGAGGCATCGGTGGTCGCCGCTGCCTGGGCCGCGGCGTTGGCCGACACGTCCGCCGCAGCGGATGCCTGGCTGGTCGCGTCTGCGAGTGCCGCAGCCACTGCCGCTGCTTCCGCCGAGGCGTTACTGTCGTCGTCGGCCTGCGCAGAGGCCGACGCCGACGCGGAGGCGTTGGTGTTGATCTCCGCCGATGCGTCCGCCGAGGCGACCGCATCCGAAGACGCATCGGTCGAAGCGTTCGCGATGGCTGCCGCGCTCGCGTTCGACGCCGCGCTCGTACTCGCATCCGACGTGGCCGATGTGTCGGCCGCGGTGTTCGTCGTGGCGTCGGCCAGCGCTGCCGCCTGAGCGGCGATCGCCGCGCCGGCGTTCGCCTCCGAGGTGGCATCCGCCGTCGCCGCCGTGGACGAGGTCGCGGTCGCCGCTGCCTCCGATGCCGCTTCCGCCGCCGGGTCGGCCGCAGCCGATCCCTCCGCCGTGGCGTCGGCGAAGGCCGCGGCCTGCGCGGACGCTTCGGCGACCGCGGCGGTGGTGGCGTCGGCGTTCGCCGAAGCGGATGCCGAGGCTGTCGCGTTCGTGTTCGCCGAAGCCTCAGACGATGCGTCCGTGGACGAATCCGTGGTCGCTGCCGATTCCGACGAGGCCGAGGAGTTCGACTCCGCCGCCGTCGATGCCGCGGCGTTCGCGTCGTCCGACGCGTCCGCTTGCGCGGCCGCCTGCGCCGCGACGGCCGCCGAGGCGTTGGCCGCGGAGGTCACATCCGTGGTCGCGGTGGTCGAGGCATCGGTCGTCGCCGCGGCCTGAGCCGCCGACGTGGCATCAGCCGTCGCTGCCGCCGAGGCGGCGGAGGTGGCATCCGCGAGGGCAGCGGCTTCCGCAGCTGCCTGAGCCGACGGGTCGCCGTCTGCCGTCGCGTCAGCCGAGGCGGACGCCGAGGCTGCCGCGTTCGTGTTGACGTCGCCCGGATCGCCCGCAGTCACCTCGGTGGTGTCCGATCCGGTGACCGCACCCGCGGTCGCCGTGAGCGTGTAGCCCGTTCCCGGCGTGGTGCCGGCCGGAACCGGATAACTCGCCGTGAAGGCACCGGAGGCATCCGTGGTCGCGGTCACCGGACCGCCGACGTCGGCGCCGCCGCCCGGAGCCGTCAGCTGCAACGACACCGAGGAGCTCACCGGCCACCCGGAACCGGTGACGGCCAGGTTCGTGCCCGCGGGGACCTGCGCCGCCGCATCCACCACGACCGGAGCCGCTGTGACCTCTGTCGTGTCGGTCGCCGTCTGCGCGCCCACCGAAGCCGTGACCGTGTAGCCGGTCCCTGCGGGTGTGCCGGCCGGAACCGGGTAGTCGAGTGCGAAGCCGCCGAGAGCACCGGTCGTGGCGGTTCGAGGCGTGCCGATGGCCGCACCACCGGGAGCGGTCAGCTGCACCGACACCTCGGTGTCGGCCGGCCAGTTCGTCCCGGTGACAGGCAGATCGCTGCCGGCCTGCACGGTCGCCGCCGCGTCGATCGCGGCCGCCGCCGTCACCTCGGTGGTGTCGGTCGCGGTCTGGGTGCCGACGGTCGCCGTCACGGTATAGCCCGCGCCGGGGGTCGCAGAGGCCGGCACCGGGTAGTCGAGCGTGAAGCCGCCCGTGCCGTCGGTGGTCACCGTCTCCGGACCGCCGACGTTCGCACCACCGCCGGGAGCGGTCAGCTGCACCGACACCTGCGTGTTCGCCGGCCAATTCGTCCCCGTGACCGGAAGCGACGTTCCTGCCTGAACCGTCGCCGCTGCGTCGACGGCCGCCGCGGCCGTGACCTCGGTCGTGTCGGTCGCGGTCTGGGTGCCGACGGTCGCCGTCACGGTGTAGCCTGCTCCGGGAGTCGCAGAGGCCGGCACCGGATAGTCCAGCGTGAAGCCGCCGGACACATCCGTCGTCACCGTCTCCGGACCGCCGACGTTCCCGCCGCCGGGAGCCGTCAACTGCACCGACACCTGCGTGTTCGCCGGCCAGTTCGCTCCGGTGACCGGAAGCGACGTCCCTGCCTGCACGGTCGCCGCCGCATCGACGGTCGCCGCCGCCGTCACCTCGGTGGTGTCGATCGCGGTGACCGCTCCTGCCGTCCCGGTCACGGTGTACGCCGCGCCCGGCGCCGCAGACGCGGGAACCGGGTAGTCGAGCGTGATCTCGCCGGATGCGTTGGAGGTCGCCGTGACCGGCCCGCCGACGTTCGCGCCCCCGCCGGGAGCCGTCAGCTGCACCGACACCTGCGTGTTCGCAGGCCAGTTCGTGCCGGTGATGGGAAGGCTCGTGCCCGCCTGGACGGTCGCGGCTGCGTCGATCGACGCGACCGGCGCAGCCGTCACCTCGGTGGTGTCGGTCGCCGTCTGGGCGCCGACCGATGCCGTGACCTCGTATCCGGTCGCCGCCGGCGTTCCCGCCGGGACGGGATAGGCCAGCGTGAACGTGCCGGAGCCGTCGGTGGTCACGAGTTCGGGACCACCGATGTTCGCACCGCCGCCGGGGGCCCGCAGCTGCACCGACACCTGGGTGTTCGCGGGCCAGTTGGTTCCCGAGACACCGAGATCCGTGCCCGCCTGCACCGCGGGTGCTGCGTCGATGGCTGCCGCAGCGGTGACCTCGGTGGTGTCCGTCGCCGTGCTGGTGCCGTCGGTCGCCGTCACGATGTAGCCGGTGCCCGGCGGCGTCGCCACCGGAATCCCGTACGCGAAGGTGAAGGCGCCGTTGGCATCGGTCGTGACCGGCAACGGGTCGTTGACGATGCCGCCGCCGGCGGTGGTCACCTGGATGGTGACCTGCGTGTTCGCAGGCCATCCCGAGCCCGTCACAGGGAGGTCGGTTCCCGCCTGGACCGTGGCGGCCGCGTCGATCGCGGGGACGGCCGCCACCGCGGCCTTCACCGTCGACGATCCGAGGTCGAGCGAGACCCCGCCCCCGACGGCGGGGAGCAGATTCACGCCGAGCGCGCGCACGGTGAAGCTCCCTCCGGGGATGTCTCCTGTCGCCGGCTGCTCGTTGATGGTGATGGTCGCGACCTGCGCCAGCACGCCCTGCAGAACGGGATCGAGCGTCGAGAGCACCGGTCCGGTGATCGCGGCGAGCGCGGGCTGCACGAGCGGGATCACGCTGTTCAGCGCGGTGTTCACGAGCGGACCCGTCGTGGTGGCGACCGCATTCGTGACGGCAGCGACCACCGGGTTCAGCAGGACGCCGATGTTGAGACCGGCGAGGCTGATGTCGGTCGCGACCACGGGAACCGGCGTCGCGGTGCCGGCGAACTGCGCCAGCGAGCCCTTGACCGTCACATCCCCTGACACCAGTGGCGTTCCGGTGAGCGGCACCGTGAGATCCACCCCGACGGTCAGCGTCACCTGGAGCGCGTCCAACGTCGACTTCAGGATGGTGGAGACCTTGCCGTTCAAGCTGTTCGGGTGGGTACCGGTGAGGGCGGAGGTGATGCCCTGCTGGATCGCGGAGATCGTCGTGGCCGACAGCACTGGGGTGTTCGCCGGCAGGGAGTTGAGGTCGGCCCCCGCCCCGGTCTCGACGAGGATCTTGGCGAGATCGACGGACACCGTCCCGGTGTTCAGATCGACCAGCACCGAGCCCGTGGTGTTCTCCACCGGCGTCTGCAGCACCTGCGTGGTCACGGTCTGTCCGACCGTGTCGAGTCCGGCGATCGCGACCGTTCCTCCGGTCGCGGTGAACGCCGCGACGAGCGGCACGTCGGGAATCGCATTGATCGTGTTGACGATGGTCGTGGTGAGTGCGGTCAGCGCTCCGCCGGGGCCGGCGAGATCGCTCACGGGGGTGACGGTGCCCTGGATCGCGGAGGCGAGTGTGCCCGAGAGCCCGGCGACCAGGTTGCTGTGCAGATCGAGGTTCAGATCCGCGATGCGGTACTGGGAGGTGACCGTTCCCGCGTTGGATTCGGCACGCGATGCGAGTGCGCCGATGCCGACCGACGCCTGGTCGAGAACCGCGTCGGTGAGTCCGGCGACGGCGAGCTGGTCGAACAGGTCGGTGAGCTCGAGGGTGCCGGGGTTCACGCTGCCGTCGATGGCGCCGGTGTCGATCGCGCCCCCCGAGGTGATGGTCCCGGATGAGGCGATCGACTGCGTCTGGGTCGGCGACGAGCTGAAGCTCTGCGCTGCGCCCAGATCGCCGAGTCGCAGCAGACCGGGCGTCCCGGGGGTGCCGTCGGTCAGGAGCGGCACGTTCAGCGTGCCCACGTCGATGCTCAGCGCCTCCAGCAGCCCGACGTCCAGCCCGCCGAGCTCAGAGCCGGGGGCCGCCGGGTTGCTCGTCAGCGTGTGTCCGAGCGCCGCGATGTCGAGGCCGCCGAGCAGGGCGGCGGGCAGCTGGATGATCTGCCCCTGCGCGACAGACGGATCATTCGGATTCGCCGCGTCCAGCGCATTCGCCGCCGTCGGCACCAGTGCACTCGCGAGGATCACCGCGCCGACGGTGACGCCGGCGATGCCTCCTCCTACCGCTCTGCGTCGCCGCAGAGTCCTCTCCTGCAATTCCATTCGCTACTCCCGTGTGATGCGATCTTCCGCGTCACATGGCCCCCCCACGGGTCGACTTCTGTCGGCCGAGCGATGTTGCGCTCAATCTTACGGGATCCCGAATGAGAAGTCCAGCATTCGTCCAGAAATCGTCCGGTGAACGTCTTCGCGCGAGACATTTCGAAACGTGGTGACCGTGCAGCGACGGGATGCTCCCGGCGAGAGGATGCCGGGACGCCGAACCGCCCCGCATGCCGAAGCTTGCGGGGCGGTCTTCCGGACGGTGCGACCGGACTAGAGCGAGAGCCCGTGACCGAACCGGAACAGCGGATCGGCGGTGTCGAACGGCACATCGGGACGGGAGGCTTCGACAGCGTCCATCGACCGCGGCAGGTCGAACGGCAGCCTGCCCTGGGCGGGGAACGCGGCGCTGAGCACGTCGAGGAGCGCGGCGCTCGAGGCCCCCCAGTTCACGGTCACCGCGGCCGCGGCCTCGACGATCGGGGTGAGGATCGGCGGACGATCCGCGAGCACGTCGACGACGGTCGGCACGACGGCGGCGACCGCGCGGACGTGCGCGACCACATCGTCCGAGAACGCGAGAGAGCCCGCGTGGAAGAAGTTCTCGAACATCGTCTCGCGCTCTTCGAACGGAGCCTGCAGGCGGATGACGGCCAGGTCGGCTTCCTCCGGCGTCGTGACGATCTCCCCGAACGATGCAGCGACCGTCGCGTCGACGCCCTCGACGTAGAGCTTGCGGCCGGGGGCCAACGGCAGGGCACCGTCGTTCATGAGCACCGTGATCGAGGCGCGCTGGGCGGCCTCCCCCGCGGCTCGGAAATCGGCTCGCCCGACGATCTCGTCGGCCGCGTCCTCGTCGACGTACGGGTTTTCGAACAGCCCGAGCTCGAACTTCTCGCGCAGGATGCGGCGAGCCGAGACGTCGAGTCGCTCCTCGGTCACCTCACCGTCGGCGATGAGCTCGAGCAGCAGCTCCGGGTTCGCTTCGCCGCCGAACTGGTCGGCTCCGGCCTCCAGCACCTTCTTCATGCGCTCGCGCGGCGTGAGATCCTCCACGCCCCAGGCACGTGCGGGGAAGGGCTGACCGAAGATCTCGGAGTCGCTGATCAGGCCCCAGTCGGTGCACACGAGACCGTCGAAGCCGTAGCGCTCACGCAGCAGGCCGGTGATCACGGACTTGTTGAACCCGAATCCCACCTCCTCGTACTCCGTGCCGACGGGCATCCCGTAGTACGGCATCATCTGCCGGGTCCCCGCGGCGAGCGCGTCTTCGAACGGCTTCAGGTGAAGCTCGAACTCGCCGCCAGGATAGATCTGCTCGCGGCCGTAGGGGAAGTGCGGGTCCTCGCCATCCTTCTGCGGACCGCCTCCGGGGAAGTGCTTCGTCATGGTCGATACGGAGCCGGGGCCGAACGACGCGCCCTGGAATCCGCGGATGTAGGCGGCGCCGAGCTTTCCCGACAGTTCCGCGTCTTCGCCGAAGGTCGCCGTCTGCCGCGCCCACCGCGGCTCGGTCGCGAGGTCGACCTGCGGGTGCAGCGCGACCCGCAGCCCGACCGCCGTGTACTCCTGTCGGGCGATGTCGGCGAAGCGCTCGACGAGCGCCTCGTCACGGGTGGCGGCGAGGCCGAGGGTCTCGGGCCATTGCGAGAAGGGGCCGGCGAGGATCGACGCACCGGGGTTCTCGCTGAACGAGTGCCGCGGGTCGGTCGACAGCGTCACCGGGATACCGAGACGCGTGGATGCCGCCAGCCGCTGCAGCGCATTCTGCCATGCGGCGATCTCGCGGCCGGTGGGCGCGGCGCCGAGCAGGTTGAAGTGCGTCATCCGCTTGGTCTCGAGGAATTCGCGGGCCGATGGGGTCGCGAAGACCGGATTCGGTTCTTCGAGGTCGCCGATGGCGATCATGGTGTGGAAGAAGAGTCCCGCCTTCTCCTCGATCGTCATGGCGTCGAGCAGCAGCTGCACCCGCTCGTCGACGGGGAGGTCGGTGTCGAGCCACGGGCGTGCGGTGATGGTCTCGGTCATGGTCACTTGACTCCCTTGATGCGGTAGACGAGAACGGCGCCGGCCAGCGCGACGACCGCGCCGAACAGGTACCAGGTGGTGTAGCCGCCGAGCGGTGTGGCTGCACCGATGGCGATGATGCCGGGGGCGATGGCCGGGGCGATGGACTGCGGCAGAGCGTTGGCGATGTTCAGCACACCGAGGTCCTTGGCCACGTCGTCGGGGTTGGGCAGCACTTCGGTCGCGAGGGCCAGGTCGACCGAGAGGAAGGACCCGGCGCCCAGTCCGATGATCGCCTGCGCGATGATGACGGTCGTGACGTCGGGGGCGACGGCGAGGATGACCAGCCCGACCACCATGATCACGCCGGCGATCGCGACGAAGGGGCGACGCTTGCCGATCTTGTCGGAGAGGAATCCACCCAGCGGCGAGGAGATCGCCATCGCCGCCATCGAGGCGAGGTTGGCGGCCAGGATGATGCCGACCGCGCCCTGCTCGTCGAGGCCGAACTTGGTGACGAGGTAGAGCGGCAGGAAGGTGGCGATACCGGCATAGCCGAACATCACGAAGAACTTGGTGAGCCAGGTCCAGCCGAAGTCGGGGTGCGTGCGCGGGTTGAACACGAACGAGCCGAAGAACATGCCGACCGTGAACTTGTCGGCCGGCTTCTCGGTGAGGCGGCGATCCTTGAGGATCAGGACGAACACGATCACGAGGATCAGGGCGATCACGCCGGGGACGACGAAGCGCTCGAAGTCGCCGGGGAGAAAGTTCACGAGGAAGCTGCCGGCGAGGATGCCGATCGGGGTCGTGATGCCGATGATGCCGGAGACCTTGCCTCGGCTGGTGACCGGCACCTGATCGGGCAGCGTGGCGTTGGCCGCGGCCAGCACGGCGTTCATCGCGGTCTGCACGAGGCACCAGGCGAGCAGGACCATCCACACGGAGGTCGCCGAGCCGATGAGGAGGAAGCCGCCGAGCCCCACGATCGCGCCGCTGAGGATCCACGGACGACGCATGCCCCAGCGCGAGGTGGTGCGGTCGGAGAGCCGGCCGACGAGCGGGTTCGCGATCAGGGCGAAGATCGCGCCCACGCCCATCACGAGTCCGAGGCTGCCCTCGGTGTTCACGGGGTCGATGTGCTGGATCTTGAATGCCATCGACACCATGACCGGGGTGAGCAGGGCGAGGTAGACGCCGAAGTTCACGGCGGCGAGGCCCGGCGTGTAGCCGCGCGGGGTCTTCGGCGGCGTGGTTCCGGGGGCCTTGAACCCGGTGGTGCCGACCGCGGCCGCCGTGGCGGCGGATGACAGCTCTGTCATGACAGTCCTTTCGATTCACCGCACGTCTTCGGGCGATGCGGTCTGGGATGACGATACACCAATCTCGACCATCTGGTAACTGAAACCAGACCGATTGGTAATGAGCGAGGATAGGATGTGGAAGGAGGATGCGATGACGACGACGGCGACCGGCTCCCGGCACGCGCGCGCTGCCGCCACGCGCCAGCGGATCCTCACCGCCGCACATGACCTGTTCGTCACCCGCGGCTACCGGTCGACGTCTCTGCGTGATATCGCCACCGCGGCCTCCGTCAGCCATCCAGGGCTCCTCGGCCATTTCGCCTCGAAGGACGACCTGCTCGGCGAAGTGGTCGCCGAGCTCGAAGCCGAGAACGAGACCGTGTTCAGCGCCATCTCGGCCGCCTCCGAGCCGGGCGAGCTGGTGTTCTCCGGCATCGCCGAACGGAACGCGCGCACCGCAGGCTACCTCGAGCTGTTCGCCGCGCTCACGGGCGAAGCCTCTGCTCCCGGACACCCTGCGCACGAGCGGATGCGCGCCCGGTACTGCCGACTCCGCTCGCTGAGCATCGACGTCCTGGAAGACGCGAAGCACCACGGCGTCATCGCGGCCGATCGCGATGTCGACGGGGAGACGGTGCGACACACCGCCGGATGGGACGGGCTGCAGCTGCTGTCGCAGTATCTGCCTGATCGGGTCGACGTGGTGGAGATGCTCGAGGAGCGGGAGAACCTCTGGGCACTGCCGCTCGGGTGGCGGAACCCCGACGACGAGCCCTCGTCGGACACCTCTGACCCGGCGGGGCCCCTGCCCGCACTGCGCACGACCGCTGCAGCCGACGTCGATCCCGGCTATGCGGTCGGCCGTCGTCGTCGCGCGCAGATCCTCGCCGATGCGACCCGCCTGTTCGCCCGCGACGGCTACGGCGACACCAGCCTGCAGGACATCGCGACCGCGGTCGGGGTGTCGAAGTCGACGCTGCTGCACCACTACCCGTCGAAGGAACTGCTGCTCAGCGCCGTCCTGACCGAACGCGACAGCGCCATCAACCAGAACCAGGGGTTCGCCGGCGCCGCGTCAGCGGGCGAGCTGCTGCGCGGCATCCCCGACGGTGCCGCGCTCAGCGCGCAGGAGGAACCCGGTCTGATCGAGGTGTATGCGGTGTTGTCGTGCGAGGCCGTGCCCGCCACCCACCCCGCGCATGACTACTTCGCGATGCGGTTCGCGAACGCCCTCGACTACTTCACCGAGCTCTTCCGGCTCGCCCAGGTCGACGGCGACCTACCGGCGCACCGCGACCCCGCGCACGAGGCCACCTGGCTCATCGCGATGTGGGACGGCCTGCAGTACCAGTGGCTGTACGACAGGGAGCGGCTCGACATCACCACCCACCTGCGCGCACATCTCGACGACGTGCTGCCTCCGCGCTGAGCGCGCGCGGAGTCGGGCGGTGATGGTCAGGGCTCAGATCAGGCCGCGGCGATGACCGCGAGAACGCCCTCGCCGTACGCCTCGCGTTTCTTCGCACCGATACCGGTGATCCCGTCGAGGTCGGCGAGGGAGGCAGGACGATGCTCCGCGAGCGCGCGCAGGGTCGCGTCCCCGAACACGATGTAGGCGGGGACGCCCTGCTCGCGGGCGGTCTCGGCCCGCCAGGTGCGCAGCGCCTCGAACAGACCCCGGTCTCCGGCGTCCAGGGCATCGGCGGCACTGGCCTTGCGAGCCCGACCGGACGAGGTCGGACGCCCGATCGTGTCCTTGCGCAGCGGTACAGCCGTCTCGCCGCGCAGCACTCCGGCGGCCTGCTCTCCGGGAGCGAGGGTGCCGTAGTCGCCCTGCGCGACCAGGATGCCACGAGCGAGGAGCTGCCGGACGACGCTGCGCCAGTCCTGATCGGAGAGGTCGTTGCCGATGCCGTAGGTCGCGAGCTTCTCGTGTCCCTGCTGCCGGATGCGCTCGGTCGAGGCGCCGCGGAGGATGTCGATCAGGTGGCCGGCACCGAACGCCTGATTGCGCTCACGCTTCAGCCGCACGATCGTCGAGAGCAGCTTCTGCGCGGGCACGAGCCCGTCGAACGTCTCGGTGTTCTCGAGGCACGTGTCGCAGTTGCCACAGGGCTGCGATTCCTGACCGAAGTACCCCAGCAGGTTCTGCCGGCGGCACTCCACGGTCTCGCACAGCGCGAGCATCGCGTCGAGGTGCTGACCCATCCGCATCTTGAACGTGCGGTCGCCGGGGCTCTGGTCGATGAGCCGGCGCTGCTGCACGACGTCGCCCAGACCGTACGCCATCCACGCCACAGAGGGCTCGCCGTCGCGGCCGGCGCGACCGGTCTCCTGGTAGTAGCCCTCGACCGACTTCGGCAGATCGATGTGCGCGACGAAGCGCACGTCGGGCTTGTCGATGCCCATGCCGAACGCGATGGTCGCGACCATGACCACGCCGTCTTCACGGAGGAAGCGCGCCTGGTTGGCCGCCCGCACCTCGGCGGGCAGACCCGCGTGGTACGGCAGCGCATCGAACCCCTGGGCGGCGAGGGAGGTCGCCGTCTGCTCGACCGATTTGCGGCTGAGCGCGTAGACGATGCCTGCCGCGCCTTCCGGCTGCGAGCGGATGAACTGGACGAGCTGCTTGCGCGGGTCGACCTTGGGCACGATGCGGTATTGGATGTTCGGGCGGTCGAAGCTCGCGACGAAGTGGGCGGCACCCTCGAGGTGCAGCCGCTCGGTGATCTCCTTGTGCGTCGCCGCGGTCGCTGTCGCCGTGAGCGCCATGCGCGGCACCCCGGGGAACCGCTCGCCCAGGTCGCCGAGAGCCAGGTAGTCGGGACGGAAGTCGTGACCCCACTGCGACACGCAGTGGGCCTCGTCGATCGCGATGACGCTGAGCGTTCCGCGCTGGAGCAGCGCCGTGGTCTGCGCGTTCGACAGACGCTCGGGGGCGACGTAGATGAGGTCGAGCTCGCCGGCGACGTAGGCCCGCTCGACCTCGCGACGCTCGTCGATCGCCTGGGTGGAGTTGAGGTAGGCGGCCTTCACACCGTTGGCCCGCAGGGCATCGACCTGGTCGTGCATGAGCGCGATGAGCGGGCTGATCACGAGGCCCGTGCCCTCACGGACGAGGGCGGGCACCTGGTAGGTGATGCTCTTTCCGCCACCGGTCGGCATCAACACGACGGCGTCTCCGCCGGCGATGACCTGCTCGACGATCGCCGCCTGGTCGCCGCGGAACTCGTCGTAGCCGAAGACGGTGTGCAGAGCCTCGCGCGCGGTCGCGTACCGGCTCGGCGTCGCGCGACGAGCGGCCGGAGCCGCGGATGCGGGGGCCACCGGCGTGACCGGACCCTGACCCCAGTCGAGCGGCGGCTCGTAGCCCGCCCCCTGCGGCTCCCAGTCCATCGGCTCGGGCGGGGCGGACGACTCCCAGCCGTCGTCGTAGGGCTCGTCGGCGTACGGCAGGTCCGCGTACGGGTCACGGGGAGTCTGCGGCATCCCTCCAGCGTAACGACCCCCGCCGACGCGGGAGGCGCTTCCTCCACACCCTCGACCGCCCGGGCTGCCGAAACCCAGGCCACCCGCCTCCCCCACGGAGTGTCGCACTCCGACGCGCCGGTGCGGCAGCAGACGGCCTGGGTTTTCGCCGGGCCCGACCGCGCACGCGGGGCGTAGGTTGGAGGCATCCGTTCGAAGGAGCAGCCGATGACCGCCATCACCGTGACCCGCAACGACGAGGAATCGCGCTACGAGATCCGTTCCGACGACGTGCTCGCGGGCTTCGCGGCGTACGATCTGCGCCCCGGATCCATCCGCTTCATCCACACCGAGATCGACCCGGCGTTCCAGGGCCAGGGCCTGGCGGGCACGCTCGCATCGGCGGCGCTGGCGGATGCGGCGGGACGGGGTGACGCCATCGTCCCGCTGTGCCCGTACATCGCCAAGTACCTCGAGACGCACGAGATCCCCGGCGCCGAGATCCGCTGGCCGAAGACCCCCTCTGCACCTGTGGGAACCGCGGACGAGGACCCGACGGGCCGAGCGGAATGATCGGGCAGCACCGCCTCATCCTCGAGCCCCGCGAGGTGCCGCTCGGCGGGGTGCGCGGCATGAACGTGCTGCGCGCGCTGCCGCACCGGAACCTGCCCACGATCGGCGCCTGGTGCTTCCTCGACCGGTTCGGACCGGCCGACACGAAGATGCGGGTCGAGCCGCACCCCCACATCGGTCTGCAGACCGTGACCTGGCCGCTCGTCGGAGAGATCCGTCACCGCGACTCGCTCGGCAGCGACGCCGACCTGCGTCGCGGGCAGTTGAACCTGATGACCGCGGGCAACGGGATCTCGCACTCGGAGTACTCGATCGGCGAGGATCCCGTCCCCCTCGATGCGCTGCAGTTCTGGGTGGCGCTCCCGGATTCGGCCCGCCACGGCGCTGCCGGGTTCGAACGGCACACCGCACTGCCCGCACTCACCGTCTCGGCCGACGAGGGAGCGGATGCCGAAGCCACCGTCGTGCTCGGCGAGTTCGCCGGCGTGCGCTCACCCGCCACGGTGCACACCCCGATCGTCGGGGCCGAGATCGTGCTCGCTCCCGGCTCGCGTGTGCTTCTGCCGCTGCGCTCCGACTGGGAGCACGCCCTCATGCTCGTCGAGGGAGATGCCGTGGTGGCCGCGCATCCGCTCGATCGCAACGCACTGCTCTACCTCGGCGACTCCCGCGACACCGTCGAGGTGTCGAGCACCGAGGGGGCCCTGCTGTTCCTGCTCGGCGGCGCGCCCTTCGAGGACGACATCGTGATGTGGTGGAACTTCGCCGGCCGCTCGCATGACGAGATCGTCGAGGCGCGCGAAGAGTGGGAAGCGGAGTCCGTGACGGGAGCGGCATCCCCTCGCTTCGGCGCGGTCGACGGTCACGACGTGCGCATCCCCGCTCCGCCGCTCCCTGACGTGCGGCTCATGCCGCGCAGCCGGAAACTCTGACTCAGCCGCGCTCGGGCGTGTGCACACGAGCGAGGAAGCGCTCCGTGCGCGGCGACGGTCCCCGCGGATCGAAGAGCGACACCACGACCGTCACGGCCGTGGCGAGCGGGATCGTCCAGGCGGCGGGCTGCGCGAGGTAGGGCGCGGCCACTCCGACTCCCCCGACCGCCGCGTGCACCAGCAGCGCGAGTCCGGCGGCGATCCCGCCCGACAGCATCCCGGCGACCGCGCCACGGGCGGTGAGCCCTCGCCACCAGACTCCCAACAGCACGACCGGCGACAGCGTCGACGCCGCCACCACGAACACCACGCCGACGCTCGACCCGAGGCCGGCCGGTGCCGTGAGCAGCGCCACCACGAGCGGCACCAGCGCACAGAGCACGGCCGACAGGCGGAACGACCGCACCGAGCCGGAGAACACGTCCTGACTGATCACGCCGGCGAGCGACACCACGAGGCCGGCCGATGTCGCCAGGAACGCCGCGAACGCCCCCGCGACGATCAGCGCGGTCAGCAGTTCGCCGAACGCTCCGGGGAACACGCGCGACGGCAACAGCAGCACCACCGTGTCGGCGACACCGGGAACCGCGAGGTCGGGAGCGGCGATGCGCGCCAGCAGCCCCATCGTGCTCGACACCGCATAGAACGCGCTCACCATGCCGATCACGATGACGGTGGTCCGCCGCGCCGACACCCCGGTCGGACTCGTGTAGAACCGCACCAGCACGTGCGGGAGCCCCATCGTCCCCAACAGCAGTGCGAGCAACAGGGATGCCGTCTCGTAGGCGTCGAAACCCGAGGGCCCGGCTTCGACGGGAAAGACCAGCGCGGGATCGACGTCGTGCGGACCGCCGCTGAGGGCGAACGCGATGAACACCACCGGCACCAGGAGCGCCGTGAGCTTGAGCCAGTACTGGAACGCCTGCACATAGGTGATGGCCCGCATGCCGCCCGCGGCGACCGCCGCCGCCACGAGCACCGCGACGGTCACGGCCCCCACCCATTCCGGAAGGCCGGCCACGACGAGGAGCGTCAGCCCCGCTCCGTGCAGCTGCGGCACGATGTAGAGCCAGCCGATCACCAGCACCGCGATGCTGGTCACGCGCCGGGCCGACGTCGACTCCAGCCGCGCCTCGATGAAGTCCGGGATCGTGTAGGCGCCGCTGCGTCGGAGCGGCGCCGCCACGAACGCGAGCACCAGCAGGTAGCCGGCCGCATAGCCGATCGGGAACCAGAAGCCGCGGGCGCCGTCGAGCAGCACGAGACCCGACAGTCCGAGGAAAGTGCCGGCTGAGAGGTACTCGCCGCTGATCGCCGACGCGTTCCACACCGGCCGCACGGTGCGCGACGCCACGAAGAAGTCCCCCGTCGTGCGCGAGATGCGCAGGCCGTAGATGCCGATCAGCAGGGTCGCGACGATGACGA
The DNA here is from genome assembly GCF_000455825.1 of Microbacterium maritypicum MF109. Taxonomy (GTDB): domain Bacteria; phylum Actinomycetota; class Actinomycetes; order Actinomycetales; family Microbacteriaceae; genus Microbacterium; species Microbacterium maritypicum_A. Next base: position 13,254 of record NZ_ATAO01000035.1, on the reverse strand, counting down.
GCGCGACGCCGATGAGGTCGAGCACCGCGTTCATTCGCGATCCCGGAGCGCGCGGTATCGGCGCTCGTTGCGGGCGGCCGTGCGCACGTAGAGCACCGCGAACACGAGGATGATCGGATAGAACGCGTAGGCCTGCAGCAGCCACGACAGCGGCAGGCCCCAGACCACGACCTGTCCGACCTCGGGGACGAGAGCGATCGTCAGGGTCAGCGCGATCACCACGACGACGAACCCCGCGACGGTCCCGAGCGCGAGCCGGAGCTGACTGCGCATCAGGGCGCGCGCATACACGGCATCCGCCTCGTCGACGGGCGAGCCGGGGAGCGCGATGCCGCGGGTGAAGGTGGTCGGCCTCCGATCGGGCAGGTCGGCCGTCACACGAACCCGCTTCGGCTTCTCGGTCATCCTGCCCCCTCTCCGCGCAGCAGCGCGTCGCGCACCGCGGGTACCAGTCGCCGGCTGACCGGGAGAGACGTCGCACCGATCGACACGGTGGGCTCCGACCCCGACAGCCGCGCCTCGGTCACGGCGGCGATGCGCACGAGCGAAGAGCGGTGGATGCGGAGGAACCCGGCATCCGCCCATCGCGCCTCCAGCTCCGAGATCGGGATGCGCACCAGATGACCCGTCCCATCTCCGGTGTGCAGTCGGGAGTAGTCCCCCTGCGCCCGCACCCAGCGCACGTCGCTGCGTTTCACGAACCGCACGACCGAGCCGACCGTGACCGGCAGCATCTCGTCGTCGCCCGATGCCGCGGCGTCCCCGAGCTCGACCACCCGGTCGACCGCCCGCCGCAGACGCTCGAGGCGCACGGGCTTGAGCAGATAGTCGGCGGCACGCAGCTCGAACGCCTCCACCGCCTTCGCCTCGTCGGCGGTGACGAACACGACCGCCGGAGGTTCGGCGAGGGTCAGCAGCGCCCGCGCGAGCTCCATCCCGGTCAACCCTGGCATGTGGATGTCGAGGAACGCGATCCGCACCGCGCGCTCCGACATCAGCCGCAGCGCATCCGCGCCCGACGACGCGGTGAGGATCTCGCCGATGCGGGCGTCAGTGCCGAGCAGGTGGACGAGCTCGTCGAGGGCTGGACGCTCGTCATCCGCGACGAGGACGTCGATCGAGGGGGCGCTGTTCGTCATGATCGTCAGTCGGCGTCCGGGTCGTGCTGCGGCTGAGATTTCGGGACCCGCATGCGCACCAGGGTACCGGCGCCGGTGTTCGTCTCGACGACCAGTCCACCGTCGGCACCATACAGCTGGCGGAGCCGGGTGTCGACGTTGCGAAGCCCCACGTGCACACCGTCGTCACCGGCCGTCAGCGTGGTCCGCAAGGCTTCCGGATCCATGCCGACGCCATCGTCCTCGACCGTGATCTCGGTGTGGGTGCCGTCGTCGCGCGAGGCGATGCGGATCTCTCCCCCGCCCTCACCCGGCTCGAGCCCGTGGCGGACCGCGTTCTCGACCAGGGGCTGCACCGAGAGGAACGGGATGACGGTCGCCAGCGTCTCCGGGGCGATCTGCAGGGTCACGCGGAGCCGATCACCGAAGCGGGCGCGCTCCAGTTCCAGATAGGAGTGGATGCTGCCGAGCTCCTCGGCGACCGTCGTGAACTCGCCCTGACGGCGGAACGAGTAGCGCGTGAAGTCGGCGAACTCGAGCACCAGCTCCCTGGCCCGCGCGGGGTCGGTGAGGATGAACGAGGCGATCGCCGTGAGGGCGTTGTAGATGAAGTGCGGGGAGATCTGCGCCCGCAGCGAGCGCAGCTCCGCCTCGGCCAGCTGCGTCCGCTGCGCATCGAGTCCGCCGAGTTCGACCTGGGCCCCGCACCAGTCGGCGACTTCTTCCGCCGCCCGCACGAGCGCGGCTCTGACCGGTGCCGCGAAGGCCACGACGACGCCCACCACGCGGCCGTCGACGAGGATCGGAGCCCCGACCGCCTCCAGGTCGTCCTCCCTGCCCTGCGCCGGGAACACCTGCCTCCGCCCCGAGGCCCCGACCTGGGCGGCGATGCGGCGGGCCGCGGATTCGAGTCCATCGGACGGACCGTCGAACGACACCGTGCCTTCCGCGCTCACGATCGCGACCGCCGCGCTGCCGAGCAGCACTCGCAGGTGACGCGCGGCTTTGACCACATCGGGATCCGAGAGTCCGGCGCGCAGATGCGGCGCCGCCAGGCTCGCCTGATGCAGTGCGGTGAGGGCGGCCTGTTCGGCGTCGCTTCCGAGGTCGGCGGCCCCGCGCGCGAGTCGGCGTGCGAGCAGGAGGAGCACCGAGAGGACGATGCCGCCGAGCACGCCGAGGATCGCTGCGAGAACGACGTCGGTCATGGTCCCAGCCTAGGCACCGGCGTGGCTGCGCTCAGCAGCAGCGGGCACCGGGGTTGCGATCCTGGTCGTCCATCCGCTGCCGCCAGAACTGCCGTTCGGTCAGCGGCTCCTCGTCCGGATGCTGTCGACGCTGATGGGCGACGTAGGTCGCATAGGCGGTGTCGCCCATCAGGCTCGTCATGTACCAGCGGATGCCGCGACCGGCCCGCGCCGCGGCGCTGAGCAGCGTCCGCAGCAGGGTGGTCGCGGCATCCGTCCGCCTCATGGTGTCGGCCATCTCAGGGGGATCGACATCAGTGGGTCGACGCCTTGCGCTCGTCGGCGAGGATCGGCTCCCACTGCTTCTCGAGCTCACGTTCTTCGGCGCTCGGCAGGAATCCGGCCGGGGCGAAGCGGCGCGAGGCCACGGGCGGCTCCTCGGTGTTCTCGCCGCCGCCGTTGCGGATGGCCCTGATCGTGACGATCACAGCGGTCACCATCACGATGATCGCCAGGGTCACGAAGATGATCGACAGCGTGCCCTGCACGGCGGTGTTGCGGATGACCGCGTCGAGCACCTGCGGCTCGCCGAGTGAGGTGTCTCCGCTGTCGCGTGCCGCGACGTAGCGGAAGTGGTTCGCCCAGTAGCCGATGGCCGGCACCGGAGAGGCGATCTTGTAGAGCGACGCCGTGATGGTCACGACCGCGGTGAACGCCAGCGGCAGGGCGATGATCCACAACCACTTGAAGTAGCTGCGGCCGCGCTTGGCGACGATGGCCAGCACCACGGCGAGCGCGATCGCGGCGAGCAGCTGGTTGGCGATGCCGAACAGCGGGAAGAAGGTGTTGATGCCGCCGAGCGGGTCGGTGACACCGAGGATGAGGATCGCGCCCCATCCGGCCACCATGATCGCCGTGCAGATCCAGACGCCGGGGCGCCACGAGACGTCGCGGAACTTGGGGAACCAGGCGCCGATCGAGTCCTGCAGCATGAAGCGGGCGACGCGTGTACCGGCATCCACTGCGGTGAGGATGAACAGCGCCTCGAACATGATCGCGAAGTGGTACCAGAACGCCATGAGCGCCTGACCGCCGAGGGCCTGCTGCATGATGTGCGCGAGTCCGAGGGCGAGCGTCGGGGCGCCACCGGTGCGGGACACGATCGACTCCTCGCCGACCGCGGCCGCCGTGCCGGTGAGCATCTCGGGCGTGAGATTCACCCCCGTCAGCCCCAGCGAGTTCACGAAGGCGACGGCCCCTTCGACCGTGCCGCCTGTCGCCGCCGTCGGTGCGTTCATCGCGAAGTAGATGCCCTGGTCGATCGAGATCGCGGCGACGAGGGCCATGATCGCGACGAACGACTCCATGAGCATGCCGCCGTAGCCGATGAAGCGCGTCTGGCGCTCCTTCTCGATGAGCTTCGGGGTCGTTCCGGAGGCGATCAGCGCATGGAACCCGGAGAGCGCCCCGCACGCGATCGTCACGAACAGGAAGGGGAAGAGCGGACCGGCGAACACCGGACCCATGCCGTTCTCGCCGAAGATGCTGACCGCGGGGACCGTGATCTCGGGGCGCACCAGCACGATGGCTCCGGCGAGCATGACGATCACACCGATCTTCATGAAGGTCGACAGATAGTCGCGCGGGGCGAGCAGCAGCCAGACCGGGAGCACGGCGGCGATGAAGCCGTAGACGATGATGCCCCAGGCGATGGTGGTGCGGTCGAGGTGGAAGATCGCCTGACCCCACTCGGTGCCGGCGACCCATCCGCCGCCGATGATCGCCGCCATCAGCAGGGCGAAGCCGATGATCGAGACCTCGGTGACCTTGCCGGGGCGGAGATAACGCAGGTACACGCCCATGAAGAGGGCGATCGGGATGGTCATGGCGACCGAGAAGACGCCCCACGGGCTCTCGCCGAGCGCGTTGACGACGACGAGGGCGAGGATGGCGACGATGATCAGCATGATCAGCAGCGATGCGATGATCGCCGCGGTGCCGCCGATCTTGCCGAGCTCCTGGCGGGCCATCTGACCGATCGTGCGGCCGCCGCGGCGCATCGAGAAGAAGAGCACCGTGTAGTCCTGCACGGCGCCGGCGAGCACGACGCCGACGATGATCCAGATCGTGCCGGGCAGGTACCCCATCTGCGCGGCGAGCACGGGTCCGACGAGCGGGCCGGCGCCGGCGATCGCGGCGAAGTGGTGACCGTAGAGCACACGGCGGTCGGTGGGGACGTAGTCCTTGCCGTCCTGCTTGACCTCGGCGGGAGTCGCCCTGCGGTCATCGGGCCGGGTGATGTACTTCTCGATCACCTTGGAGTAGAACCGGTAGCCGATCAGGTACGTGCAGACCGCCGCGAACACGAACCAGATCGCGTTGACGGTCTCGCCGCGCACGATCGCGAGCATGGTCCAGGCGACGGCACCCAGCAGGGCGATCGCGGCCCACAGGATGATCTTCGGCAGGGTCCAGCGGTTCGCCTTCTCGTGATGCTCTTCGGTGAGGGCGACGGAGGGGAGTTTCGGATCGGTGACGATCACGGGCTCGTCGTCGACGAGTCCGGCGCCGTCGCGGCGGCGCGACGAAGGTGCGGTCATGGGGGTCTCCTCGGGGTACGCGACGTTGCGTTCCCCCACGTTAGGAAGACGACGCCGTCGGAGAGGACCGAGGGAGCAGGTGCTGCGACGAGCGGCGCCGTTCACGCGGTGAACGGATGCGCCCGCGCAACACGACAGCACGGCACCCCGTGGCCCTTCGACCACGAGGTGCCGTGCTGTCGTGCTTCCGTATTACTCCCGCTTCTCCCCTCGCGGTGCGGGAGTCGCCGGCGCTGACGTCTGCGGTGCGGGAGTCGCCGGCGCGGTCGTCTCCGGAGCCGGGGTCTCCGGCGCGGGAGTCTCGGGCGCCGGAGTCTCGGGTACCGGAGTCTCGGGCGCCGGGGTCTCCGGAGCCTTCGCCTGCGGCACGTCGACCGTCAGCACGGTGCGGACATCCGACTCGCCGTACTGCACGACCCCGAGGTAGCGGGTGCCGGCGGCCAGGCCGGTCCAGCTGAGGTCGTACGACGTCTGCGTGCCGCGGACCGCGGCGAGCGGGTTCGGCGTGGCGGTCAGGTCTCCCTCGCCGTCGGGCAGCACGTTGGCGTAGGTCATGTCCCACGTCATCGGGCCCGTCGTCGAGTAGATGTTGGCCACCACGAGGTACGTACCCGCCGTCGGCGACGGGATCGTGACCTGCTCATCCGCCGAGCCGGTCGCCGAGCGCCAGCGCTGGTAGTACTGCAGGTCGTCCGGGCTCACCACGCGGTACACGGTGAGGTCGAGATCGCTGCCCTTGTCATCGGAAGAGTCGAGGTCGAACCGCGAGAGCGTCGTACCCTCCGGCACGTTCACGATCCACGACACGTCCTTGTTCGCATCACCCGACTTCTCGTCACCCGAGTGACCCTCGACCGGGTTGTCCGCATCGGCGAGCAGCTCGAACGGAGTCAGACCTGAGAGTCCGAGCGCCAGATCTCCGGTGAGACCGGGGGTGATGTCCACCGACGTACTGCCGTCGACACCACTGCCCGTGACCTCGGCCGGAGCATCGGCCGTGACCGGGAACAGCGCGATCGGAGAGCGCACCGAGTTCTTCGCACTCGTCCAGGTCAGCGAACCCGTGGCCCACTGCTCCACCGGAGCGCTCGCGTTGTCGAACGTGACCGTGAAGGTCTTCGTCTGACCGGGGCGATCGAACTTCAGCTGCTGCGGCGTGACCTTGATGTTCACTCCCGGCACGGAGGCCTTGGCGGTGAACGTGCCCTTCTCGGTCGAGGTGACCGTGCGGGTGACGGTCTGCGCGCTGGTCAGCGAGCCGATCGAGATCGACGCCTGGTTCAGATCGCTGCCGTCGATGGGATCGATGCCGGGGAAGTCCGACAGCCCCTTCCCGTCGAGGAACGCCGCCCAGTCCTTCACACCATTGAGGTAGAGCAGACCCGGGTTCAGGTACCGCTTCGGATCGACCTGACCCGCACCCTGCTCGAACGGGTTCGTGTTCTTCGATCCGTCGGGCAGCACCGTGTCGTAGGCGGTGGTCATCATCGCCGACTTGATCTCAGCGGGCGTCGCCTTCGGGCGCTCACCGAGGTACAGGGCCGCGAGACCCGCGACGTGCGGCGAGGCCATGGACGTGCCGGAGAGGATGCCGAAGGTCGGCTTCTCGCCCGGAGCGTTCTCGGTCGCCGCGAGGATCGCGACGCCGGGAGCCGCGATGTCCGGCTTCATCACGTCGCTGCCGTCTGCCAGCATCGGTCCACGGCTCGAGAAGCCTGCGATCTGCGGCGTCGGGGTGGTGACGCCCGTGGTGTTCTCCCCGACGAGCGTGATCGGACGATCCACGCCGCCCTGCACGTACGCGAGCACCGCGGCGCGGTGCACCGCGTTCAGGTGCACGGTCGGCACCGAGTGGAAGTCGTTGTCGAGCGAGTCGGCGCCACCGGGCACGTTCACGAGGACCATGCCCATGCCCCCGGCATCCTTCACGACCTGCGACTTCTCGGCGCGGGCGTTGCCGCCACGGTCGCAGACCACGATGTGTCCGGCGACCTTGGCCGGATCGAGGGTGCCGGGCAGGCAGAGCTGCGGATCCTTCGCTCCTGCTGCGGAGGCATCGACGGCGGCGATGGACGGGCCGGTGACCCTCTGACCGAACGGCACGCTCACCGAGGCTCCGGCCTGCGCGAACCCGTCGAACTGCACGGTGCCCTCCCAGGTCGGGATGGTCGAGGCGGCGACGGTCGTGTACCAGGGCGATGCGTGGTCAGCCGTGACCGGGGCGGGGCCGTCGTTGCCGGCGCTGGTCGCGACGAAGACGCCGGCAGCTGCGGCGTTGAAGAATGCGAGGTCCTCCGGGGCCATCACAGTGCTGGCGGCGCCGCCGCCGATGGAGTAGTTGATCACGTCGACGCCGTCGGCGACAGCCTGATCGATCGCGGCGATGAGGTCGCTCTGCGCGCAGATGTCATCGTCCTTGGTCGACGTGTCGGGGCCGACGTAGCAGGCCTTGTAGGCCGAGATCTTCGCGGCCGGTGCGACTCCCGAGACCGTCCCGAAATCGACGTTCTCGATGCTGGCCTTGACCTTGAAGTTGCCCGCGGCAGTGCTCGCGGTGTGCGAGCCGTGGCCGTCGCCGTCACGCGGCGAGAGGTAGTCGTACTGGAAGTCGAACCCGGCGGCCTCGGCTCCGGCGTAGAAGTACTGTCCGCCGATGAGCTTCGAGGAGTAGTCGCTCTTGTCCCAGTCCTGGCCCTCGACCATCGCGGCCTGGAACTGGCCGCCGTCGGACTTGTCGAAGTAGACGTAGGTGCCGTCGGTGTAGGGCTGACCACCCTTGTTGCGAGTGTTCTGCTGCTTCTGCTTCTTGATCTTCTTGCCCTCGAAGGAGGGGTGCTCGGGGGCGATGCCGGTGTCGATCACACCGACGACGACGCCTTCTCCGGCCTTCTCGACTCCTCCGGTCTGCTGCCACACGCCTCCGCGGCCCTTGCGGTCGTCGCCGAGACCGAGGTAGTCGGTCGAGGTCTGCGCATCGGGGTGGCGGATCTCGTCGGGGTAGACACCGAGCACGTCCTTCGAGGCACGGAGCGCATCGACCTGTTCGCCGCTGAGGTCGGCGCTGAACCCGTTCAGCACCACCTGATACGTCGTGTCGGGGGTCACGCCGATGTCGCTGACGAGGTCGGTCTGCTCGGTCTGGAGGTGCTCGACGTAGCGCTGCGAATCCTGCGACTGCGTCTCGAGCTGCTCGCCTTCCGCGGGCTTGGTGGCTTTCAGTCCCTTCACGTCGCCCTCATAGGTGGCGAGCGGATCCGACTTCATCACGACGATGTAATGTCCGGGGGTTCCTGCGACGGGGACGGGGTGCGTCACCTCCTCCGTCGCGGCGTAGCCGGTGGTTGCTGTCGATGCGATGAACAGCGTGGCCAGGGTGGCGGCCGCTGCCATCCGGAGGGGTGTTCGACCCATGTGGTGCTCCCGATGATCACGGTGCAACCGCGTTGCTGCACCGCGGCCAACATAGTCCCGCCCTCAGCGATCGACGCGAGATCTGGTCGATCGACCAGTCGGCATTCGCCGATCGACCAGGGTTATCCACGGCCGCCCTCCCGATAGGTCGACAGTAAGCTGGAGAGGTGGCCCGTACCTCCGTCCTGTCGACCCGAGTACTGCTCGTCTGCGCGGCGATCGGAGTCGCGACGGGCATCCTCGCGGGCATCGCCGGATGGGTGACGCCGGTGCTGCTGGCGAGCCCCCTGCTGTTCCTCTACGGCCTGGTGCTCGGCTCGCACGTGCTGCCGGGCATCATCGCGCAGGAGGTGCTGCGCCTTCCGCTCGTCGCGCTGATCACTCATGTGTTCGCCGCGCTGATCGCGAGCGCCTTCAACCCGGCGTGGGCGCTGCGCTTCATCGGCACGGCACTGCTGTTCGGCCTGATCCAGGAGGGGGTGGCCGCCCTCACCCGCTATCGCTCCTGGGGGCCGTGGCGGTTCTTCATCTCGGCGGCGATCATCGGGATGTTCGTGGCCGTCGTGGTGTTCTTCGCCGCCCACCTCGCGGTCATGCCGCTGTGGGCGCAGATCCTCTACCTCGCGATCTCGGTGCTCGGACCGATCGCGTGGACCGCGGTCGGCCTCGCGATCGGCTCCGCGCTCAGTCGCGCGGGCGTCGCCCGTCGATAGGCGCTCGACCCGCATGGAGAATCAGGTAAGGCTCAGCTAAGTTAGAAGCGTACGATCCGCCGACCCGGGACTTCGCCGTGCGCCCATCCGCGCCCCTGCTCCGCGTGCGTGACCTCTCCCTCACCCACGCCGATGCGGCGCACCCCTCGCCGCGCGACGTGACGTTCGACATCGATGCCGGAGAGGTCGTGCTCCTGCTCGGTCCCTCCGGTTCCGGCAAGTCGACGCTCACCCTCGCGCTCAACGGACTGATCCCCCACGCCCTCCCCGCGACGCTGGTCGGCACCGTCGAAGCCGGGGGCATCGACACTGCCAGCGCGCAGACGGCCACGCTGAGCACACACGTCGCGATGGTCTTCCAGGATCCCGATGCGCAGATCGTCACCGGCAGCGTCTACGACGAGGTCGCGTTCGGCCCCGAGAACCTGCGGCTTCCGCTCGACGTGGTCGAAAGTCGCGTCGAGGAGGCACTGCGTCGGGTCGGACTCTGGGAACGGCGCGACGAGAACCCCGACCACCTCTCCGGCGGCGGAAGGCAGCGACTCGCGATCGCCGGAGCCCTGGCGATGGGCTCTCCGCTCATCGTGCTCGACGAGCCGACGGCGAACCTCGATCCCCAGGGCATCGACGACGTGTACGCCGCCCTCTCGGAGGTCGTCGCGACCGGCGACCGCGCGATCCTGCTCGTGGAGCACAACCTCGACGCGGCGATGGCTTTCGTCACGCGCGCGATCGTGCTCGACGGCGACGGCCGGGTCGCCTTCGACGGGCCGGCGGCCGAAGTCATCCGCGACCACGCGGATGAGCTGGTCCGGATGGGAGTGTGGCTTCCCGCTGTCACCCTGGCGGCACTCCGCCTTCGGGAACGGGGATTCTCGCTCGCCCTCCTGCCGCTGTCGCCGCAGGAGCTCGCCGCAGCGCTCGATCGTGAGGACGTCTCGCCCTCCACCCCTCGGCGCGCAGCCGACGAGATCTCTCCACCCTCCGGCGAGGCGACGGCACGTGTCGAGCCGATCATCCGCGCTCGCGGGCTGACCGTGCGCCGACGCCGCACCGAGATCCTGCACGGGATCGATCTCGATCTCGAACCGGGCAGCCTCACGGCGATCGTCGGTGCGAACGGCGCGGGCAAGACGACGCTGATCCAGGCGCTCGCAGGGGTCGTGCCACCGCCTCGTGGCCAGGTGCGGGTCGACGGGATCGATCCGGGCACCGCATCGCCGCGCGACCTCGCCGCGCGCATCGGGTTCGTCTTCCAGAATCCCGAGCACCAGTTCATCGCCCCCACGGTGTTCGACGAGCTGGCCCACGGACTGCGGCTGCGGCACGTACCGGATGACGAGATCTCGACCAGGGTCGGCGAGATGCTGGCCCGCTTCGGCCTCGAGCACAAGGCGGGCGTGCATCCGTTCCTGCTCTCCGGCGGCGAGAAGCGAAGACTGTCGGTGGGGACGGCCCTGATCACCCGCCCGCGGGTGCTGGCGCTCGACGAGCCCACGTTCGGACAGGATCGCGCCAGAGCCGCCGAGCTGCTCGACCTGCTGCAGAGCCTGCGCGCTGAAGGCACGACCATCGTGATCGTCACGCACGACCTCCAGCTCGTGGCCGAGCACACAAGTCATGTGGTGGTCCTCGCCGACGGGCGCGTGCGTGCGGCCGGTCCGACTGCGACCCTGCTGCAGGACGAGCGGCTGTTCGCCGACGCGGGGCTGCGCCTGCCCCCGCTGCAGCGCGTGCTGGCCTCGGCCGGGCTCGGGGCGACCGCGTGACCGCGACGACCTTCGATCCGTACGCACGTATCACGGCGACGTCGCGGCGGCAGTTCCTGTATGCGTTGAATCCGCTCGCGAAGGTCGCCGGGTTCGCGCCGGCGATGGTCCTGCTCGTGTTCGTGCGCGACCTCGCGACGCCCGCCGCTTTCCTGATTCTCGCCTACGCGCTGATCCTGGTCGGGGCGCGTCTCACGGTTCGGCTCCTCGCTCTCCTGCTGCTCGGGCTCCCGGCCGGCATGCTCCTGGTGGGCATCGGGTTCTCCGTGTGGGTCGACACCGGACTCGTCGCGGGCAGTTCCCCCGTCTTGCGGATCGGCGACTGGACCCTCTACAGCGGAGCGCTCCTGATCGGCTTCGCGACGGCGCTGCGGCTCGGATCGATCGTCGCTCTCGCGCTCGTCGGCGGGCTCACGACCAGTGGGCCCGACCTCGTGCGCGCCAGTGTGCAGCAGCTGCGGGTGCCGTACCGGATCGGCTACACGGCACTGGCAGCGTTCCGGTTCGTGCCGCGGTTCGGGCATGAGCTCGCCGTGATCCGGGCGGCCCACCGGGTGCGCGGTTACCACGGCGGACGCGGACCGTTCGCCCGCATCGCCCGCGGGTGGGGCTACATCGTGCCGCTTCTCGCCGGCGCGATCCGTCACGCCGAGCGGGTGGCGCTGGCGATGGACTCGCGCGCGTTCGGTGCGCATCCCACCCGCACCGAGCGGCACCTCGTCCCGTTCCGCACACGCGACACCGTCTTCACCATCGCGACCCTGCTGGCATCCGCGGCCATCTTCGTCGCCTTCTTCCCCTGGCAGCTTCCCTGAAAGGCACCCGATGGCATTCAGCAAGATGGTCAAGCCCGAGACCACCGAGCTCATCCACCTGGTGGTGCTGCGTACGGAACGCCTGTCGGCGCACTGGATCAGGGTGACCCTCGGCGGCGGCGAGATCGAGAAGTTCCGCCCGATGGGGTTCGACCAGTGGTTCCGGCTGTTCCTGCCCATCGGCGGCGACGCGGGCCTCGACCGGGTGCCGGCGAAGGCCAACAAGATGTTCGGCTACCTGAAGTTCCTGCGCATCCCCGACGGCGAACGTCCGGTGATGCGCAACTACAGCGTGCGGGCATATCGATCGGCCACGGCTGACGCCGGCGCCGAGATCGACGTGGATTTCGTGCTGCACGGCTCGGCGGCCGACGGAACGGCCGGCCCGGCGTCTCGGTGGGCCGAGGCCTGCCGGCCGGGCGAGCACGTGCTGATCATCGACGAGGGCCTCACCTTCAATCCGCAGCGCGGAACGGATCGTGTCGTGCTGGTCGGCGATGAGACCGCCCTGCCCGCGATCTCCTCGATCTGCGCCTCGCTGCCGTTCGACGCCGTCGGCATCGCGATCGTCGAGACGCCGAGCGAGGAGGATGCGCTGGAGTTCGCCCGCCCCGCCGGCATCGAGGTGGTGTGGATCGTGCGCCCGCACGATGTCGCCCCCGGCTCCCTCGCGCTGGAGACGCTCGGCCGCACCGCGCTGCCGGAGGCCCCGTTCCATGCGTACGCGGCGGGTGAGCAGGCGCTCGCATCGGGTGCCCGCAAACACCTCGTCGGCGAGCGCGGGGTGGACAAGAACGCCGTGAGCTTCTGCGGATACTGGAAGATCGGTGCGGCCTCCCCCGCGTCGAAGGCCGCCCGCGAAGCTGCCGCGGAGCCCCTGGCGTGAGCGCGGATGCCGCGGGCCGGACGCCCCGCACCGGCGGACGGTTCCGCTTCCCTACCGCCATCCTGCTGACCTGCGCGGCACTCGGCGTCGCCGGAGCGGTGCTGCTCGCACCGATGAACTGGTTCTCGACCGTGCTGACCGGGCCGCTCCCGTTCGTGGGCATGGCGCTCGCCGGTCTCTGGCTGCTGCCGTCGGTGATCGCGCTGCGGCTGCTGCGTCGCCCACTCGTCGGCCTGCTCGTTGCCCTGATCGCCGGCCTCGTCATGGTGCCGTTCTCCGGGTATGGTTTCCGCACCGTGCTGACCAATCTCTGGTGGGCGGCATTCACGGAGCTGCCGTTCCTCTTCGTGCTCTGGCGCTACTGGGGCACGTGGATGCACTATCTCGGTGCGGTCACGGTCGGCATCGTGTACCCGATCTCCGCGTGGGCATGGTTCGATCTCGGGTCGATGTCGTTCTTCGCCCAGATCGCGTTCTTTGCCGTGACCATCGCGAGCTGCGTGGGCGGCACGGCCCTCGGCATTCTGGTCGCCGACCGTCTGCGCAGAGCCGGAGTCGGTGCGACCGGTGGCGACGGGGCCGGAGTCCGCAGGGCCTGAGTCCGCAGGCATCGCTGAGCCTCGAGAGCACAGGCGCCGACGTCACGCATCGACGTCATCAGGCACCGCGTCATCAGGCACCGCGTCATCAGGCACCGCGTGATCAGGCCGGCGTCGTCGTCAGGCGGGCGTCGTCGTCAGGCGGCGATGTCGAAG
>NZ_ATAO01000034.1 GCF_000455825.1 Microbacterium maritypicum MF109 | reverse complement strand
TCGCCACCGCGCCCTGGCCCTCGGCCGGTTGCGGAACCGGCGTGCGGCGGGTCTCCGCCTCCACCCAGCCGGAGGCGAGCGCCGTCGCGACCTTGCCTCCCTCGACCGCACCGCGAGCGAGGTCGGCGGGCACGGTCAGACGCGTGCCGATCGTGGTGATCCAGGTCGGGCGGTCGCGTCGGGGCGTGCCCAGGATCTCGGAGGTGAGGCGCTGCGCGGCGGCGGGGGCGTTCGACAAGCCCCACTTCCCGTAGCCCGTCGCGAA
>NZ_ATAO01000033.1 GCF_000455825.1 Microbacterium maritypicum MF109 | reverse complement strand
CTACTTCTCGGGCCAGATCTCCTTCTGCTCGTCCGGCACCGACTCTCCGAGCGGCACGACGAGGATCGAACGATGCTGCCGGTGTGCGAGGCGCGCGGCCACCGATCCGGTGAAGAACTCCCTGATCGACTCGCCGATGCCACGCTTGCGTGTACCGACGACGATCAGCTGCGCGTCGAGCTTGTTGGCGAGCTGCTTGATCGCCAGAGCCGGATCGCCGACCAGTTGCCGCGCCGTCCAGGTGACGTCGGTGCCCGCCAGCAGCGTGGCCGCAGCGGCCTCGACCGCCTCGAACTCCGCGGCTCCGGCGTCGAAGTTGATGTCGATCGGAGCCGAGTGGACGTAGCCGTCCGGGTCCTCGTACGTCACGAAGCGCGTGACGTCGACGTGGGCGACCACGAGCGGTGCGCTAAG
>NZ_ATAO01000032.1 GCF_000455825.1 Microbacterium maritypicum MF109 | reverse complement strand
GGCGAACTGCGCGACAAGCTCATCGCCCACGGCGAGGAACTCTCCTGGCACCCCGAATTCATGCGCGTGCGCTACGAGAACTGGGTGGGCGGTCTCACGGGCGACTGGCTCGTGTCGCGTCAGCGCTTCTTCGGTGTGCCGATCCCCCTGTGGTACGCCCTCGACGAGAACGGCGAGCGCGATTATGACCGCGTGCTCACC
>NZ_ATAO01000031.1 GCF_000455825.1 Microbacterium maritypicum MF109 | reverse complement strand
CGCGATGGCACCGTGCCGAAGGGCGACGTGCTCGCCGTGGCACGCATCGCGGGCATCCAGGCGGCCAAGTCCACCCCCGCGCTGCTGCCGCTGGCGCACGTGATCGGCGTGCATCGGGCGAGCGTCGACCTCGAGATCGTCGACGACGGCGTGCGCATCGAGGCGACGGTGGGCACCGCCGACCGTACCGGTGTCGAGATGGAGGCGCTGACGGCCGTGTCGGTCACCGCCCTCGCGATCGTCGACATGATCAAGGGCGTCGACCGCGCCGTCGTGATCGAAGACGTGCGGATCGTGGCGAAGTCGGGCGGCCGTTCCGGCGACTGGGTCCGTCCGGGCGAAGCAGACCCCGGAGACCCCCGATGACGCGGGTGCGCTACTTCGCCGCTGCTGCGGAGGCTGCGGGAACCGACGTCGAGGAGCGCGGGGAGCGGTCACTCGTCGCCCTGCGCGCGGCGGTCGTCGCCGAGCATCCGGCCCTCGTCGACATCCTGCCGCGCTGCGCGGTGCTCGTCGACGGGGTGCGCACCGACGGCGACCTCGCC
>NZ_ATAO01000030.1 GCF_000455825.1 Microbacterium maritypicum MF109 | reverse complement strand
CTTCGGCACGGTGCCATCGCGGAGGGCGGTGATCACGTCGGGGCTGCAGCGGACGAAGCCTCGGGCCGTCGCGGTGCGCACGGTCGGCTGCTTCGCGGTCACGTCGACCATGTGCGCGCGGCCCGCCGCGTCCAGGTGAGGAAAGCTCATCCGACCAGCATGACATCGATGACGTCGCCCACGGCCACGGTCTCGACCTCGGCCGGCACGATCGCGAACGCGTGCGCACGGGCGAGTCCGCCCGCGAGGTGCGATCCCGATCCGCCGGCGGTGGCCGGGCGGACGGTGCGGGCCGCGAGGTCGACGACGGCGGGAAGGTACTGGCGTCGGCCCGGCGGCGGCGTCCATGATGCGTCGGCGGTGAACGCGGCGCGCGGTCGGTGGATCGCGGAGCGCCCCTGCATCGCGAGCAGGGCGGGGCGCACGAACACCTCGAACGACACCGCCACGCTCACGGGGTTGCCCGGCAGTCCGAATACCAGAGACCCGTTCTCGAGCACCCCGAAGGC
>NZ_ATAO01000029.1 GCF_000455825.1 Microbacterium maritypicum MF109 | reverse complement strand
GATCATGACCGTGCGGATGCCCATCGCGCGCAGTTCCTCGAAGCGCTCGCGCAGGCCGTCCTTCACGATGTCCTTGAGGTGCACCACGCCGAGGACGCGACCGTCGGCACCGGGCGTCTTCACGGCGACCACGAGCGGGGTGCCGCCGCTCTCGGCCACGGCATCCGCGCGCGTCGTGAGCTCGACGTCGTCGCCGTCGAGCCCGAGCCAGGCCCGCACCGCGGAGCCGGCGCCCTTGCGGATCTGCGTGCCGTCGGCGAGGTCGAGGCCCGACATGCGCGTCTGCGCCGTGAACGGCACGACCACCGCGTCCTCCGGTGCGGCCACCCGGATGTCGTTCGCGGCGGCGAGTTCGACGATCGAGGCGCCCTCGGGGGTGGGGTCTGCAAGCGACGACAGTGCGGCGACGTGCAGCAACTCCTCGCCGTCGACACCCGGGAGGGCGAGCACCTCGTGGGCGCGGCGGTTGCCGTAGGTGATGGTGCCGGTCTTGTCGAGCAGCAGGGTGGTGACATCTCCTGCCGCCTCGACCGCGCGCCCCGACATCGCGAGCACGTTGCGCTGCACGAGGCGGTCCATGCCGG
>NZ_ATAO01000028.1 GCF_000455825.1 Microbacterium maritypicum MF109 | reverse complement strand
GTCCTCCACCTCGCCCACCCCTCCCGCGCCCGTGGGCATGGAGGTGGTCAGGGCGGTGCCGCTGGAGATCCGGAACCGCGCGAAGGTCGGTCCCGCGACGGTCTGTGCGATGATTCCCGGCCAGGTGAGCGTGACCGAGGATCCGTCGGGCGTTCCCGCCGGGACCACCGCGGATGCCCCCTCGTTCGCGTCGAAGACGCCGTTGCGGTTGAAGTCGACCCAGCCGACCAGTGTCGCCGGCTGACCCGGCACCTTGTTCGACGCCAGCACCGACACCGAGTAGCTGCTGGTGATCCCTGCGGTGATCGGCCCGAACGTCGCGACGCCGTTCTCGTCGTCGATGAACTGGTTC
>NZ_ATAO01000027.1 GCF_000455825.1 Microbacterium maritypicum MF109 | reverse complement strand
AATCGTCCGCCCGGGTACACCTGCTCGCGGCCGTATGAGAAGTGCGGATCCTCGCCGTCGAGCTGGGGGCCGCCCCCGGGGAAGTGCTTGGCCATGGCCGAGACCGATTCGGCTCCGAGCTCGTCGCCCTGCAACCCGAGCGTGTAGGCGACGCCGAGACGCCCGGTCACCTCCGCGCTCTGGCCGAACGTGCCGGAGGCCCGCGCCCAGCGCGGCTCGGTGGCGAGGTCGATCTGCGGGTGCAGGGCGGTGCGGATGCCGACGGCCAGGTACTCGCGACGCACGACCTCGGCGAAGCGGCGGGTGAGCTCGGGGTCGTCGATGGCGCCGAAACCGAGGAACTCCGGCCACTGCGAGAAGGGGCCGGCGATGA
>NZ_ATAO01000026.1 GCF_000455825.1 Microbacterium maritypicum MF109 | reverse complement strand
ATGTGCAGCGAGAGCTGCACCATGCCGCTGCGTCCGGTGCGGATCGCCCGCGCTGCACTGTTGGGGCGGTAGTTCAGCTCATCGGCTGCGGCCAGCACGCGTGCGGCCGTGGCTTCGGCGACGCCGGCACCCGACGCCGCCCCTGCGCGTCCGGAGAACACATACGACACGGTCGCCGTCGACACACCGGCCCGTTCGGCCACCATGCGCAGTGTCGGGCGC
>NZ_ATAO01000025.1 GCF_000455825.1 Microbacterium maritypicum MF109 | reverse complement strand
CAGATCGGCAGGTCGAGCTCGCGCACGAGCCACACCGCGGTGAAGGCCCCGAACATCCCGGTCGCGGCCTGGGCGAAGTTCACCACGCGCACGAGTCGGGACATCAGCGTCAGGCACACGCCGAGGACGGCATAGAGGCCGCCGGCGGCGAGACCGGCGATGGCGCCTTGCAGCATGAGGCGTCCTTTCTGTTCCGAGGGGGGACCTGCCGCCGGTAATGCGCCCGGCGGCAGGCGAGGGGTGACTACTCGCCGATGCGGAGCCAGTCGTCGGCGACCTTCTCCCAGGCGTTCGTGCCGGACTCGAGGATGATCGGCCAGCCCGCGGTGTTCTGGGTGCCGAACGCGTAGGGCGTTCCGACCATCGGGTTCTCGATCGGCTCCATGCCCTTCAGCGCTTCCGAGACGGTCTCGCGGGTGATGTCGCCGTCCATCCCTTCGAGCACCTCGATGAAGTACGTCGCGGCGAGGTACCCGCCCTGGCTGAACGAGGTGAGCGGGATGTCGTTGGCCTCCATCAGCTCTCGCCAGTCGGCGTTGATCTCGCTGTCGTCGGTGAACGGGTAGAACTCCGCCGGCACGTAGATGCCCGCGCCCGCGTCGTCGATCGCCTCGGCGAAGTTCTCGCTGTAGACGCTCGTCAGGTAGAGCCAGGTCACGTCGTCCCAGCCCTGGGCGTTCGCGGCCTTGACCTGTCCGATCGCGTCGGGCTCCACGGGATTGATCGCCAGGGCCTTGCAGCCCTGGTCGCGTGCCTTGACGATGTAGGGGGTGTAGTCGGAGGCGCCGTACGGGACGGTGTCGTCGACGTACTTCGGCTTCTTGCCGGTGATCTCGGTCCACTTGTCGATCGCGGCCTGGTAGGTGGGGCGCGTGGAACCGGCGATCTCGAGCAGGATGCAGATGTCGTCGAGGCCGAGCACCTCGGATCCGTACTGCAGCGTGAGCGTCATGTCGTTGAACGGTCCGACGTTCGCGGGGGAGATGTTCTCGCTGTCGAAGCAGCCGGTGTCGACTCCGATGCCCGGCATCGAGAGGATGCCCTCCTGCTCGTAGTACTTGGCGTTGATCTCGCACTCGATGAGGCTGGCGGAGCCGACGAGCGCGACCGCGCCGTCGCTGCCGACAAGCTCGCGTGCGGAGGCAGTGGCCGTGGCCGGGTCGCCCTTGTCGTCCAGCATCTTGTAGTCGATCGTGCGGCCGTCGAGTCCGCCCGCCTCGTTGAAGGCCTCGAACACGGCGGCGGCGGCCTGCGAGGCTTCGGGGAAGGTCGCGGGACCGCTGATGGTGTTGACGGAGCCGACGACGATCGGGTCGCCGCTCCCACCGCCGGTTCCGCCGTCTCCACCGGCGCAGCCGGCGAGGGTGAGGGCTGCCACGGCGAGGAGCGCCGCGGTGCCGGATGCTCGTGTGTTCATGTGCTTCCTGCCTCTCGTGTTCGGGTGGTGCTGTGTT
>NZ_ATAO01000024.1 GCF_000455825.1 Microbacterium maritypicum MF109 | reverse complement strand
CGCCGGACTCCTTTTAGACAAGAAAGCCACCCAATGCTGGGTGGCTTTCTTGCGTTGTGCTCGAGGAGAGCACGAAGAGCCATCCCTCGTGGGGTGGCTCTTCTGCGTTAACACGACCGTCGCAACGCCGGTCAGCGCTTCAAGCGTGCCTCGAGCATGGCCGCGCACTCCTGCACAGCGGCAGCGAGCAGTTCCTCATCTAGATCCGCACGGCCCCACGTCACCGCCACCGCGGCAACCGGCCAGCCGGCAGCGTCGAGAACCGCGGCGCCCACACTGCGCAGCCCGTCCGCGATCTCACTGTTCTCCGTCGCATATCCCCTCGTCCGCACATCGCGGAGCAGTTCGCGCAGTTCGCGCGGCGTGCGAGGTCCGAGTCCCGTGCGATCGGGGAACGCCGAGACGTCCGGATAGAGCGCCCGCACCTGCTCGCGGGGGAGCGCCGCCAGCATCGCGCGGCCCGAAGCCGTGAGGTGCGCGGGAAGCCGCACACCCACATCCGTCACCAACGCCGGTCTCCGAGGTGCGCGTTCCTCGACGACGTACAGCACATCCCCACCGCTCATCACCGCCAGGTGCGCGCTCTCCCCCAACCGGTCCGAGAGCGCAGCCACCAGAGGACGGCCCCTTCGCGCCAAAGGCTGTTGGCGGGTGTAACCGCCGGCGAGCTCGAAAGCTGAGGTGCCGAGCCCCCAGCGTCTCTCCTCGCGCAGGTGCAGCACGAATCCGTGAGCGGCCAGGGTGGTGAGCAGATGATAGACCGTGGACCGGGGCAGTTCGAGCTCGCGCGCGATCGCCGACGCCGCCACGGGTGCGGGCCGTCCGGCGAGATAGCTCAGGATGCGGAGCGTGTTCTCCGCCGCAGGCACCTGCGCGGTCGGCTGCTGCGCGGTCAGCGCTTCCACCGCCGGGACCTCGACCTCCGGCATCTGCGGGGTCTTCGCGTTGTCTGGGATCACAGACACAGCATCGCACGAACAGGTGTCCCCAGCCACACGTCGGGTGTGGAATCGAACCATGACTGAACTCGCCCCCGTGCTGGTCGGAGCGGCCCCGCTGTCTCCCGCCGATGTCGTTGCCGTCGTCCGTCGCAACGCGCCCGTGCAGCTCGACGCGGATGCGCTCGCGCGCGTCGCCGACACCCGTCGCGTGATCGACGGCCTCGCGGCGGACCCGAACCCGCACTACGGCGTGTCCACCGGGTTCGGCGCTCTCGCGACCACCTTCATCGCCCCCGACCGTCGCATGCAGCTGCAGGCCAGCCTGATCCGCTCGCACGCCGCGGGCACCGGGGCCGAGGTCGAGAGCGAGGTCGTGCGCGGACTCCAGCTCCTGCGGCTGCAGACCCTCGCCTCCGGCCGCACTGGCGTGCGTCCGGTCGTCGTCGAGACCTACGCCGCGCTGCTCAACGAGGGCATCACGCCTGTCGTCCGCGAGTACGGCTCGCTCGGCTGCTCCGGCGACCTCGCACCTCTCGCCCACATCGCCCTGGCTGCGATGGGGGAGGGAGAGGTCCGCGATGCATCCGGCGCACTGCTCCCCGCCACCGAGGCCCTCGCCGCCGCCGGCATCGAGCCGCTCACCCTCGTCGAGAAGGAGGGGCTCGCGCTCATCAACGGCACCGACGGCATGCTCGGCATGCTGGTGCTCGCACTCCACGACCTCGAGACGCTCCTGCTCACCGCCGACCTCGCCGCGGCGATGTCGGTCGAGTCGCAGCTCGGCACCGACGCGGTGTTCGCGGCTGACCTGATGGCGCTTCGTGCGCAGACGGGTCAGGCCGAATCCGCCGCCAACTTGCGCGCATTCCTCGGTGACTCCCCCATGGTCGCGAGCCACAAGGGGCCCGACGACGGCCGGGTGCAGGATGCCTACTCGCTGCGCTGCTCGCCCCAGGTGCATGGCGCCGCGCGCGACACCCTCGCCCATGCGACACTGATCGCCGGACGCGAGCTCGCCAGTGTCATCGACAACCCCGTCATCACCCTCGACGGACGCATCGAGTCGAACGGCAACTTCCACGGCGCTCCGGTCGCGGCGGTCCTCGACTTCCTCGCGATCTCGGTCGCCGACGTCGCCTCGGTCTCCGAGCGTCGCACGGATCGCGCGCTGGATCCGGCCCGCAGTCACGGGCTTCCGCCCTTCCTCGCAGACGAGGTCGGCGTCGACTCCGGCCTCATGATCGCGCAGTACGCGGCCGCCGGAATCGTCTCCGAGCTCAAGCGCCTCGCGGTGCCGGCATCCGTCGACTCGATCCCCTCTTCCGCGATGCAGGAGGATCACGTCTCCATGGGATGGGCGGCCGCCCGCAAACTGCGCCGGGCGATCGACGGCCTCGGCCGTGTGCTCGCGATCGAGATCCTCACCGGCGCCCGCGCCCTCGACCTGCGCGCCCCGCTGCAGGCCGGACCCGCGACCGGAGCCGTGCGCGACCTGGTTCGCACCGTGGCCGACGGCCCCGGACCCGACCGCTTCCTCTCACTGGAGATGGAAGCCGTCACCGCCCTCGTCCAGTCGGGCGACGTCGCCCGCATCGCAAAGGAGCACGCTCATGGCTGAGTCCACCGCATCCGACACCACCGCATCCGACACCTCCGCATCCGACGCTCCGGTCTCGGGACCCCGCGTCGTCCGGGCCGCCCGGGGCAACCAGCGCACCGCGAAGAGCTGGGGCGCGGAAGCCGCCAAGCGCATGCTGATGAACAACCTCGACCCCGAGGTGGCCGAGCACCCCGAAGACCTGGTGGTCTACGGCGGCACCGGCAAGGCCGCCCGCAGCTGGGACGCATACGACGCGATCGTGCGCACCCTCGACGAGCTCGAGCCCGACGAGACCTTGCTGGTGCAGTCGGGCAAGCCGGTCGGCGTCTTCCGCACGCACGAGTGGGCACCGCGTGTACTCATCGCCAACTCGAACCTGGTCGGCGACTGGGCGACCTGGCCGGAGTTCCGCAAGCTCGAAGAGCTCGGCCTCATCATGTACGGGCAGATGACCGCCGGATCCTGGATCTACATCGGCACGCAGGGCATCCTGCAGGGCACCTACGAGACGTTCGCCGCCGTCGCCCGCTCGCTCGGCCGCGACTCGCTCCGTGGCACGCTCACCCTCACGGGCGGAGCCGGCGGGATGGGCGGTGCCCAGCCGCTGGCCGTGACCATGAACGACGGGGTGGTGCTGATCGTCGACGTCGACGAGTCCCGTCTCATCCGGCGCGTGGAGCACGGCTACCTCGACGAGTACACGACCGACCTCGACGCGGCCGTCGCCCGCGTGGTCGCCGCCAAGGAGGCGGGCGACGCCCTCTCGGTCGGCGTGGTCGGCAACGCGGCCGAGGTGTTCCCCGAGCTGCGGCGTCGCGGTGTGCCGATCGACATCGTGACCGACCAGACCAGCGCCCACGACCCGCTCGCCTACCTCCCGCTCGGCATCGCCGTGGCGGACTGGAAGGCGGAAGCCGAGCGCGACCCCGAGGAGTTCACCCGCCGCTCGCGTGCGTCGATGGCCGCTCACGTCGAGGCGATGGTGGCGTTCCAGGATGCGGGGGCCGCGGTGTTCGACTACGGCAACTCGATCCGTGCCGAAGCGCAGCTGGGCGGTTTCGCCCGTGCGTTCGAGTTCCCCGGATTCGTGCCGGCGTACATCCGCCCGCAGTTCGAGGAAGGACGCGGACCGTTCCGCTGGGCAGCGCTCTCCGGCGACCCGGAAGACATCTACAAGACCGACCGCGCGATCGCCGAGCTCTTCCCCGAAGACGCCGCCCTGCACCGCTGGCTCGAGAAGGCCGGCGAGAAGGTGCACTTCGAGGGGCTGCCCGCCCGCATCTGCTGGCTCGGCTACAAGGAGCGCCATCTCGCTGGACTCAAGTTCAACGAGATGGTCGCGTCGGGCGAGCTGTCAGCTCCGATCGTGATCGGGCGCGACCACCTCGACTCCGGCTCGGTGGCGTCGCCGTACCGCGAGACCGAGGCGATGAAGGACGGCTCCGACGCGATCGCCGACTGGCCGCTGCTGAACGCCCTACTCAACACGGCCTCCGGCGCCTCGTGGGTGTCGCTGCACCACGGCGGCGGTGTCGGCATCGGCCGCTCCATCCACGCCGGTCAGGTCACCGTCGCCGACGGCACGGAACTCGCGGCCGAGAAGCTGGAGCGCGTGCTGACGAACGACCCGGGTACCGGCGTAATGCGTCACGTGGACGCCGGCTACGAGCACGCCCGCGAGGTCGCCCGCGAGCGCGGCCTCAAGGTCCCGATGCTCTGACAGGCTCAGGACATGGCAACGCTCATCACGAACATCGCGGAACTGACCACAAACGTCGCTACGGGTGACGACCCCACCGGGACCCTCACCGATGCCGCGGTGCTGATCGAGGGCGAGCGGATCGCGTGGGTCGGCGCCGCCGCGGAGGCGCCGACCGCCGACGAGGTCGTGGACGCCGGGGGTCGCGCGGTGATCCCGGGCTTCGTCGACAGCCACAGCCACCTCGTCTTCGGGGGCGATCGTGCCTCCGAGTTCGAGGCGCGCATGGCGGGGCAGAAGTACGCCGCGGGCGGCATCCGCTCCACCGTCGCCGCCACCCGCGCCGCGAGCGATGACGAGCTGCGCGCACGTCTGCGGGGCTTCCTCGACGAGATGCTCGCACAGGGCACCACGACGGTCGAGATCAAGAGCGGCTACGGGCTGAGCGTCGCCGACGAGGAGCGCCTGGTGCGCCTGGCCGCCGAGGTGACGCCCGAGGTGACATTCCTCGGGGCGCACGTCGTCCCGGCGGAGTACGCCGACCGCGCCGACGAGTACGTCGATCTGGTCACGGGTCCCATGCTCGACGCCTGCGCTGCGCACGCGAAGTGGATCGACGTCTTCTGCGAGACCGGTGCGTTCACGGTGGCGCAGTCGCGGCGCGTGCTGGAGGCCGGCATCGCGCGCGGACTCGCGCCCCGCGTGCACGCGAGCCAGCTCGGCCCGGGCGAGGGCGTGCGGCTGGCCGTCGAGCTCGGCGCGGCATCCATCGACCACGGCACGTACCTGACGGATGCCGACATCGATGCCCTCGCCGGATCCGACACCGTGCTCACGCTGCTGCCGGGAGTCGAGTTCTCGACGCGGCAGCCGTATCCGGACGCGCGCCGTCTGATCGACGCGGGAGTGACCGTAGCGCTGGCGTGCGACACGAACCCGGGCTCGAGCTTCACCTCATCGATGCCGTTCTGCATCGCGGTCGCCGTGCGCGACATGGGGATGACCCCGGCCGAAGCCGTGTGGGCGGCGACCGCCGGCGGCGCGAAGGCGCTGCGTCGGGACGACATCGGCGTGATCGCGCCCGGTGCCAGGGCCGACCTCGTGCTGCTGGGCGCACCGACGCGCATCCACCTCGCCTACCGTCCGGGAGTGCCGCTCGTGCGCACCGTCTGGAAGGACGGCCGGACGATCGGCTGAGGCCGAACCCCGCCGACCGCCCAACCGCCGACCGCCCAACCGCCGACCGCTCAGCCGATCGCCCCGCTCAGCCGATCGACCCGCTTCAGCTCAGAGCCTGCGCGACGACGACCGCGGCTGCGGCCGACCATGCCTGCGGGCGGCAGGCCGCGGGATAGGGAAGGGGCGCGCCACCGGGAACGAGGGCATCGCCCGCGTGCAGCTCGGGAACGCGGTACTCGAAGCCCTCCGCGAGGTCGAGCAGCTGCTCGGCGACCATCCGCGCGTCGGTGTCGAGCCCGGCGCGCATCATGCCGTGCACGGCGATCGCGGTGTCATGTGCCCAGACGCTGCCGCCGTGATAGCTCAGCGGCCAGTAGCCGGCGGCTTCGGTCGACATCGTGCGGATGCCGTAGCCGCTCGACATGCTCGGTGCGGTCAGCAGCGCCGCACAGGCCTGTTCCTCCTCCGGGTCGAGGATGCCGGTGCCGATCAGGTGTCCGATGTTGCTCGTGAGGGTGTCGACAGGGGCGCCGTGCGCGTCGAGGGCGATGGCCGGGTAGCGGCCCTCGGGCGTGGTCACCCAGTAGGCGGCGCGGAAGCGTGAGCGAAGATCTGCGGCCCACGTACGGAGCTCGGCCGCGCCGGGTTCACCGAACGTGTCGAGCAGGTCGGCACCACGGATGGCGGCTTCGTAGGCGTAGCCCTGCACCTCGCTCAGCGCGATGGGGCCCTCGGCCAGGCGCCCGTCGCGCCACTGGATCGAGTCGCCAGAGTCCTTCCACCCCTGGTTCGCGAGGCCGTGGCCCGACTCGTCCGCATAGTCGATGAAGCCGCTGCCCGACGCGTCGCCGTGCACCGTCATCCAGGTGAGCGCCGCCCGAAGAGCCGGGAGCAATGCCCGCACCTCGCGCTCGGACATCCCCTCGGCATGGGCGTCGGCGAGCAGGCAGACCCAGAGCGGAGTCGCGTCGACGGTGCCGTAGTACAGCGGCGGCAGATGCACGCCCTCGTTGGGCAGCGAGAGGGCGCCGCTCCGCAGCTCGTGCGCGATCTTGCCCGGAGCCTCGGCCGTCGACGCATCGTGCGCGGTGCCCTGCAGGCGCGCCAGCACGCGCAGGGTGGAGGCCGCCATGTCGGGGTCGATCGCGAGCGCGAGCCGTGCGGCCCAGAGCGAGTCCCGTCCGAACAGCGTGAAGAACCAGGGCGCTCCGGCGGCGTAGAACGCGTCCTCCGGGTGCGCGGGCAGGGCGAGGCGGAGCGCGGAGAGATCCGCGGCCGCCTGCTTCATCCAGCGCGCCGCGCGCGAGTCGGCGGGAACGGTCGGCTGCGGCGCGCGCGACGGCAGCGCGGCGGTGACGACGAGGGAGGGGTCGTCGAGGTCAACCGTCCAGACCACGGCGGCAGAGCCTCGCGGTGGGACCACCACATCCCACCGCAGCACCAGGGCGTCTCCGTCCTCGGCCACCGTGGCCTCGGGGGCGGTGAGCGCGAACGACGCCTCTCCCGCGCGGCAGACGGATCCGTCCCAGGTCCAGGCCGCATCGGCGGCGAGCCCGGCCTTGACCTGCTGCATCGGCGCGAAGCCCGGGACCATGCGCACGGTGAGGGTCATCGGAACCGGGGTGCCGAGGTGTGACGCGACCGTGATCCGCTCGGAGAAGGCACCGGCGGCGACCCGCCGGTCGCGATCCATCCGCACCTTCGGATCGGCCGATTCGTCGTCGAGCCCGCGGAGCAGATCCGTCAGGAGCGCCTGCTGCGGCACCGGCGACGTGCATCCGATGGATTCGAGCGCGGTGCCGTCGACCGTGGTCTCGATGCTCCGGATGTGTCGCACGTCGCCGTGGTAGATGCCGTGGATCGGAGCGGTGCCCATGCGGCCGACATCGTCGGACCATGCCTGGGTCGGTGCCTCGAGCATGATCACGGCGTCGTCCAGCAGCGGCTGGAGGGGCGGGGTGGGGGTCATTCCTTGACGGCTCCTTCTGTGGAGTTCATGATGCGGCGCTGGAAGACGAAGAACATCACGGCGACGGGGATCGTCATGATGAGTGCGGCCGCCAGCTTGAGCGGGTACTGGGTGCCCTGGCTGAGTCCGCCGCTGGCCAGGGATGCGACGCCCTTGGTCAGGGTCGTCAGGGCGGGGTCGTTGGTGGACACGATGAAGTGGCTGAGCTCGTTCCAGGAGCCCTGGAACGACAGGATCACAATCGTCACGAGCGCCGGCGTCGCCATCGGCAGCACCACCGACCAGAACAGCCGGAACGTGCCGGCACCGTCGATGCGGGCCTGCTCCTCGACCGACTCGGGGATCGACTCGAAGAAGTTCTTCATGATGAACACCCCTGCCGCGTCGACGAGCAGCGGCAGGATCATCCCGGCATACGAGTTGAAGATGCCGAGCTGGTTGATCACGAGGAACTTGGGGATCAGCAGCACGACGGTCGGCACCGACATCACGGCGACCAGGGCGGCGAAGACGACACCCCGCCCGCGGAAGCGGAGTCGAGCCAGTGCGTACCCGGCGAGCGAGTTGAAGAACACGCGCCCGGCCGTGACGAAGATCGTCACGATCGCGCTGTTCACGAACCACGAGGGGAAGTCGGAGTTGCGGAACAGGCGCTCGTACGCGGCGAACGTCCACACGTCGGGGATGAGCGTGATCCCACTGGACGCGGCATCCTCATCGGTCTTGAAGCTCGTCGCGACCTGGATCAGGAAGGGATAGATGTAGATGACCGCGAGGATGATCAGCAGCGCGTAGAGCGCGATCTGCCAGGTCAGCTGCTTCGACGAGAGCCGCCTCATGACGAGGCTCCCTTCGACGAGGACGATGACGCGTACGAGGACGAGGACGCGTACGCGCGGATGCGACGCTTCGAGACCGGCCGATCACGCAGCACCCATCGCTGCAGGAGCGTGAAGATCACGATGATGACGAACAGGATGAACGCGATAGCCGCTCCCTGCCCCCACTCCTGGTTCTGGAACGCGGTCTGGTACGAGAGGTAGGCCGGGGTGAGCGTGGTCTTGCTCGGTGCTCCCCTGGTGCCCGTGTAGATCTGGTCGAACACCTGCCAGCAGCCGATGAGGCCGAGGGTGAGCACGGTGAACAGGGTCGGGCGCAGCTGGGGCAACGTGATGCGCCAGAACCGCTGCCAGCCGTTCGCGCCGTCCATCATGGCGGCCTCGTCGACGTCGGCGCCGAGGTTCTGAAGACCGGCGAGGAAGATGAGCATGAACGTTCCGGAGGTCGTGAAGATCGCCATCAGGATGTACGCGCTCATCGCGACAGAGGGGCCGGCGAGCCATTCCCACCACGACACTCCGAGCGTGCCGCCCTGGGTGAGGGCCGCGGGGCCGGCATCGACGCCGACCGTGCCGAGCGCCAGATGCAGGATGCCGCGTGGATCGTTGAACCAGTTGGGGCCGTTGATGCCGAACCAGGAGAGCACATCGTTGACGGCTCCGCTCGAGGTGAACAGGAACATCCACAGCACGGTGATCGCGACGGTGCTGGTCACGGAGGGGAAGTAATAGGCGGTGCGGAAGAATCCCCGGCCGCGGAGCATGGCGCGGTTCACGAGGATCGCGAGGAACAGCGCGAGCGCGGTCTGCAGCGGGACGACGAGCAGCACGTACCAGGCGTTGTTGCGCAGCGATGTGCCGAAATCCTTGGTCGCGAGACCGCCGTCGGTGAGGACGGCGGCGAAGTTGTCGGCGCCGACGAACGAGACCGAACCGGAGAGGGGGCTGCCGCGACCGCCCCAGTCCGAGACGCTCACCCAGAGCGCCATGAGGACGGGGATGAGGAGGAAGACGCCGAGGATCACGATCACCGGCGCCGTGAACAGCCATCCGGCTGCCGCCTCGCCGCGGCGGAGCCCGGAGGCCCTGCCGCGGCGAGGCGCTGCCTTGATCGCCATGGCTACTTGACGACCGCTTCGAGGTTCGACTGGACGGAGTCGAGGATCGTCTTCGGGTCGGACGTCTTCAGCGACTCGAGCTGCGAGTTGAAGTCGGCGATGACGTCGGCGGTCCCGGCCTGGTTCGGCGGGAACTGCGCGTACTCCGCGCCTGCGAGGAACGGCTCCAGCTCGGGGTTCGCCGAGGTCCAGTCCGCGGCGGCGGACTTGATGGACGGCATCGGACCGAATGCCTTCGAGAAGGCGAGCTGGCTGTCGGCGCTCGTCAGGTACTCGACCAGGTCGAGGGCGGCCTGCTGGTTCGGGCTGTCGGCAGCCATGCCCCAGCAGTTCGTGAACTGCAGCGTGCCCTTGCTGGCGGCGCCCTCGGGAAGCTCGGCGACCGTGTACTGCAGGCTGCTGTAGTCGTTCGAGAGCGCTCCGGTGATCCAGTTGCCCTCGATCACCATGGCGGCGGACTGCTTGCCGAGCGCTTCGCCGCCCCATCCGGCCCCGACATCCTTGGCGTACGCGAACGTGCCGTCGACGAGGTGCGACTTCACGTAGTCCAGGGCCTCGACGTTGGCGGCATCGTCGGCGATGACCGTGCCGTCGTCGACGAGACCGCCGCCCGCCTGTGCCATGAAGACACCCACGCGCTGGTACTCGGCGCCGAAGGCGAGACCGACGTGATCCGCGGTCGTGAGCTTCTGCGCCACCGCGGAGAGGTCGTCCCAGGTCTTCGGGAGGTCGGCGTCGGTGAGCCCGGCGTCGGTCCACATCTGCGTGTTGATGATGAGCGACAGGGTGGAGAAGTCCTTGGGCGCGCAGTAGAACGTGCCGTCGACCGTGAAGTTCTCGACGAGCGACGGGTAGAAGTCGTCCTTGTTGGCGAGTTCGTCGCCGTAGGCCTTGAGCGATCCGTTGGCCGCGTAGCCCGAAGCCTGGTCGGCGGAGAGGTAGAACAGGTCGGCCGGGTCGCCGGCGGCGAAGCCCTGCGACAGCTCCTGGTCGAGGTTGGTCGCGGTCTGCACCTTCGCCTTGATGCCGGATTCGGCCGACCAGGCGTCGACGGCGGACTGCACAGCGGATGTCTCGGCGTCACCGGACGAGCCGATCAGCACCGTGAGCGCGTCGTCGGAGGAGGTGAGCCCCTCGCCGTCGGCCTTGGTGTCGTCTCCGGCGAAACCGGAGCCGCAGCCGGTGAGCACGAGCGCGCTCGTGAGCAGCACCGCCCCGGTGCCGAGGACTGCGCGAGTGGTGTGCCGTGTCATGGTCTCTCTCCTTTGATGAGTCACTGCGGGCGACGGCCTCGGGAGGACCGTGCGGGTTCGTCGCAGAAATTTGAACGATCAAACTCTGCGTGGAATAGGCTAAGCGGGAGTCGCGGGAAGTGTCAACCCGGGCGTGAACGAGGAGGTGCGATGGCGAAGGCGCCGACCGTCGAAGACGTCGCCGAGCGCGCGGGCGTCTCCCGGCAGACGGTCTCGAACGTGCTCAACACTCCCGACATCGTCCGCCCGGCGACCAGAGAGCGTGTCATCGCGGCGATCCACGAGCTCGGCTACCGACGTCACGCGGCCGCGCGACAGCTGCGGTTGCGGCGCAGCTCGACGATCGGCATCCGCCTCGATCCGTACCTCGGCGGGATCTCCGGCGTCGTCCTCGACCGCTTCGTGCACGCGATCACCGAGCGCGCGAGCGAGCGGGGGATGCGGATGCTCGTCTATGCCGCACGCACCCGGGAAGAAGAGATCCAGAGACTGTCGGAGCTCTGGGAGGGGTCGGAGATCGACGCTGCGATCATCACCGGCACCTCGCGCGACGATCCGCGCGTGCGCAGCCTCGATCAGGACGGGCTGCCCTTCATCTCGTTCGGTCGGCCGTGGGGGGAGGACGACATCGCCGACCCGCGCCACCTCTGGGTCGATGTCGACGGCGCCGCGGGAACGCGCGCCGCGACCGAGCACGCGCTGACCCACGGCAGCAGCGTCGCGTTCCTCGGATGGCCGACGGGATCGGGCACGGGTGACGACCGGGAGCGCGGCTGGCGCGAGGCGATGGCCGCGGCAGGAGTCCAGGGCGCGCGGTTGACGGCGGAGGAGGGGGTTCCGTTCGCCCGCGCCGTCGTCGATGCGGCGCTCGCCGCGGGGCCGGCACCGGATGCCCTGGTGTGCGCCAGCGACTCGCTCGCTGTGGGCGCGCTGCTGGCGGTCGCCGCCGCGGGGCTCTCGCTGCCGGTGATCGGCTTCGACAACACGCCGACCGCCGAGGCGCTGGGCTTCTCGAGCGTCGAGCAGCGTCCGGAGGATGTGGCGACGGCGGTCCTCGAACTCCTGATGGGGCCGACGGGCGAGATCGTCGCCCCGCGCACCCTGCAGGCGGGGTCGGCGCACGCACTGATCACCCCCGAGCTCGTCGTGCGCTGAGCGGCGCCCGAGCTTCTATGCCGCGCGGCGCATACGCAGCGCGAAGGCGATCCCGGCCAGTGCGATCACGACGATCCCGTACCCCACGCACACCGTTTCGAGGCCGACGACTCCGACCAGCGAGCCGGCGATGACCGCCGGCACTCCGAACGCGAGGCGGCCAGCAGGTAGATCACGGCGAACGTGTCGGCGCGCTGCGTCGCCGGGATCCGCGGTGCCAGCGACGCCACGACTCCCGAGAACGCCGTGCCGAATCCCATGCCCGTCACGGCAGCCGCGACGAGATAGAACGGCAGGGATCGGCCGGATGCTGACGCTGCGGCGTGACGACCTCGACGCGCTCTTCCCGGGTTGCTCGACTCGGTGCCGCGCGATTGAGAGGCGTGCGTATGGTGGAACCGTGGAAATCATGTGGTTCACGCTGATCTTTCTCGCGGTGCTCAGTGCCATCTCCATCGTCATGAGGCGAAGGAGCCGGAAGTAGCGATCGCTCTTCCTGCGCCTCTGGCGCCGTCGATCCCACGGAGGGCGAAAAGCCAATCTTCGAGCGAATTTATCGCGCAGATGAACAACCTTCCTCCGTGAAAGTGTTGTCGTTCTGCTCCCCGATTTGGATTGGATGCTGCGCGAGGCGGATACTTCTGGCACCCGAACCGCGTGATCCGGCCGGGGAATCGACATGCACGCATCCGCCTCTCTCGCACCAGGGACGACCATCGCCATCGTCGGCGCCGGCCGTCTCGGACGCGTACTCGTGCGGGCTCTACGGGCGGCGGAGATCGAGGTGCTCGGCCCGATCGGACGCGACGAACGGATCCCGGATGCGGATATCGTGCTCCTGTGCGTCCCTGATGCGGTCATTGCCGAGGCTGCGGCCGTGGCCCGGTCCCACACGCGCTTCCTCGGACACGTCTCCGGCGCGACTGCGCTCACGGATGTGGACTTCAGCCTCCATCCGCTGCAGACCTTCACCGGCGCGGAGGGCCCCGAGGTGTTCCGTGGCATCGGTGCCGCGATCGCCGGCCGCACACCAGAAGCGCGTCGCATCGGGGAACAGCTCGCCGTCGCCCTCGGTGCGCGTCCGTTCGCGGTCGACGACGCGCAGCGCGCGAGCTATCACGCGGCCGCGTCCTTCGCCTCGAACTTCGTCCTCACCGTGCTCGACGCCGCGGAAGGCCTGGCCTCGGCGGCAGGCATCCCCCACGACGAAGCGCGGGCGCTCCTGGCCCCGCTGGTCCGCCGGACGGTCGAGAACTGGGCGACGAACGGCGCCGCACCTGTCCTGACCGGGCCCATCGCCCGCGGCGACGAGGCGACGGTCGCGCGCCAACGCGCTGCCGCCGAAGAGCTCGACCTCTCCGATCTGTTCGACGCGCTCGCTGCAGCCACGCGTGCGATCGCCGCGCGCCCTGCTGCCAGCACCCCCATCACGAAAACCGAGGAGTCGCACGCATGAGAATCCTCCGCACGATCCCCGAGGTCCGGGCCGCGATCCGCGACGCCAGATCCGAGAGCAAGACGGTCGGCCTCGTTCCCACCATGGGCGCCTTCCACGACGGTCATCTCTCCCTCATGCGCACCGCGCGCGAAGGATCTGACCTCGTCGTCGTCTCGCTCTTCGTCAACCCGACCCAGTTCAGCGCCACCGAAGACCTCGGTGCGTATCCGCGCGATGAGGCTCGCGATGCCGCGCTCGCCGAAGCCGAGGGGGTCGACATCCTCTTCGCTCCGGACGCGTCCGAGATCTATCCCGACGGGTTCGCGACGAACATCCACGTCGCAGGTCTCACCGACGTTCTCGACGGCGCGAGCCGTGGGGCGCACCACTTCGACGGCGTCGCCACGGTCGTCACGAAGCTGTTCGGCATCGTCCGTCCCGACACCGCCTATTTCGGGCAGAAGGATGCGCAGCAGGTGCTCGTCGTGCGTCGCGTCGCGCGCGACCTCGATCTCGATGTGCGGATCGTGGCGTGCCCCATCGTGCGGGAGGCGGACGGACTCGCCATGAGCTCGCGGAACGTCTACCTCGACTCCGCCGCTCGTGCACAGGCGGTGGCGCTGAACCGCGCCCTCGACGCCGGGCTCGCGATACTCGAGGCGGGTGACCGCGACGCGGGCAGCATCCTCTCCGCCGCGCGCGACGTGCTCGGCGAGGCGGAGATCGACCCCGAGTACCTCGAACTCCGAGACGCCGAGACGCTCCGCCCCCTCGCTCGTGTCGACCGTGACGCCCTTCTCGCGGTCGCCGCGCACGTGGGCGCCGCCCGTCTGATCGACAACCACGTCCTGCGCGTCGCCGATGCCGCGGAATCCATCGACACGAATCCCACCGATACGGAGACTCGCGCATGAGTGCTCACGCCGATCCCCGCCCCCGCGTCACCCTCGCGACCCTCGCCGCGAAGAGGTCGGCTCGTGAACCCATCGTCATGGTCACCGCCTACGACCACCCGAGTGCGCAGATCGTCGAGGCCGCCGGCGTCGATATCGTGCTCGTGGGCGACTCCGCGGCGATGACCGTGCTCGGCTACGACAGCACGGTGCCGGTCACGGTCGACGAGATGCTCATGCTGACCGCGGCTGTGCGGCGCGGACTCACTTCTCCGCTGCTCGTCGGCGATCTGCCGTTCGGATCGTACGAGGCCTCCGACGAGATCGCCATCGCGACCGCGCAGCGCTTCGTCAAAGAGGCCGGCTGCGACCTCGTCAAGATCGAACGTGGCGGCACGACCGTCGACCGGGCGCGTGCGCTCGTGCAGGCGGGGATCCCGGTCGTCGGACATGTCGGGCTCACGCCGCAGACCGCCACCGCGCTCGGTGGATACCGTGCTCAGGGGCGCACCGCCGAGACCGCGCTGACCGTGATCGACGACGCCCTCGCGCTGCAGGCGGCCGGGTGCTCGATGCTCGTGGTCGAGGCGGTGCCCTCCGAGGTGACCGCCGCCCTCGTGCCGCGGCTCGACATCCCGGTGATCGGCATCGGCGCCGGTGCGGATGCCGATGGGCAGGTACTCGTCTTCCACGACCTGCTCGGTCTCTACGACGGCGGGGCCGCCAAGTTCGTGAAGCGCTACGCCGATCTGCGCGCCGCCGCGATCACGGGTGTCGAGGCGTATACGGCCGAGGTGCGCGCTGGCATCTACCCGGCAACGGAGCATGGGTACCGGATGCCGGAGGGCGAGGCGGCGCGTCTCGTCGAACTGCTCGCCGAACGGTAGATCGCGTGCGGCCGCGCGGCTGCTCGTCGTTGCGGCTCTCCTGCACAGCCTCCGTGTTCGACGAGTTGTCGACACCTCGTGCTTCCGGGGCGGGGAGTGCAGTCGGTGGCGCTCTAGCGTTGCGCGGATGAACCTCTCTGAGCATGTGCACGTGACGTGGGCACTTCACGTCGGGTTGTCTGTCGCCGATCGTCCTGAACTCACCCGAGTCATCCGCGTGCCACGCGACGCCCCCTCCTACTGGGTCGTGGAGGCGTACCGCCTCAGTCTCGGGCGCGAACCCGACGTCCCGGAGAGCGAGGAGGAAGCCGACCCGCCACCCCTCATCGATCTCCTGCCCTGGCGATGTCGCACGCAGCAGGTGTCGATCCCCGGCGTCGCCGAGTCGGTCGACGTGACGATCACCGGTCCGTTCGAGACCCGTATGGGCGATCCGCGGGTCACCGTCGTCGATGCGGGCCCTGCTGACGAGGATGAGCGGGTTCCGGGGGACTGGCAGACGCGACGACCGCCGTTCCGGGCGGAGCATGTGGAGTTCGAGCTCGCACAGCGCTTCGGACTCGTGCAGCCGCGCCTCGACCCGTCGATGGGGGGAGTGGTCGGCGACGCCCTGCGCGACCCCTCACCGCTGGCGTCGCTGTGCGAGTCGTTGAGTCCGGGGCGTCGACTGGCTCTTCTCGCGCACCTCGAAGACACAGGGCTGATCGACGCCGCACCGCCCGATTCGGTGACGGGTGATTCGGTGATGGCTGGTTCGACGACGGTGGAGACCGCGACGGAGGGGGTGCGGGCGCTGATGGCGCAGATCGGTGCCGACGGGGTCGAGCAGGATGCGGCGGACGGATGGCTGCCCCGCACGGTCGCAGCCCGCGCCGTCGAGGCCCTCGGCTGGCCGGACGCGGCGCCTCCCGGCCGGCCCGACCCCGCGGAGTCCCTGGTGCTGCTCGCACGTCGCACGAAGGCGGTCCGCCGGTTTCGCGGGCGCGTCATGGTCACTCACCGCGGGCAGGCACTAGCGAAGGGCGGGCTGGGTGCATTCGCGCGGATCGTCGAGGCCGTACGCGCGATCGGAAGAGAGGCGATGTTCCCCAGCGGGCAGCCGCGCACGGTCACCCTGGCGCTGCTGGCCGTCGCCGATGGCTCGGTCGCGACGTTCGATGAGCTTCCCGAGTTCATCGAACGCGGTGAGGCGGCCGTAGCGGAGGGGCGACGAGGCGGAGCATGGGGCTTCGAATGGTCGCTGCGATCGCGTCAGGAGGACGGTGCGGACCGCCGTTTCGATCACCGAGACGCGGCGGGGCGGGTGATCGAGATCCTGTGCGCACTCTCATCGCCGGGAGCGTTCGGCTCGATCACTCCAGCGATGCGCGTCGTCGCACGAGCGGCTCTGCGGTGACTCCGCTAGTGGCGGGCAGGGCTGACGGCGGGCAGGGCTGGTGGCGGGCAGGGCTGGCGGTGGGCAGGCGCGCAGATGCGGGGATGGTGAAGGAGAGCGCCGGAGTGGGGTGGTGTCAGCGGCGCCGCGCGAGTGCTCGGACCCGACGGACAGCGCGTCCGGCGAAGTCCTTGACGCGACCGCCCGGCCATTCGCGGCGAAGCTCGACCGTGCCGTCATCCCTGGCCGCGAGCGTGCAGCTTCGGCCGGCAAGCAGGGGCGACTTTCCCGCGCGGGCGAGCACCGCCGGGGCGGCGACGAGTGGCGTCTCGAAGGTCCATCCCGCGCGCCGGACCTTCACGGTCAGAGCGCCTCCACGCGATTCGTCGTCCGGGCCGAAGACCCTCACAGGGTCGATCGATACGCGGGCGGCGTCGAGGTTGCGAGGGTGGCGGCCTCCGATGCGGCGCTCGGCACTGGTCTCACCGTCGGTGAGGAAGAGGTCGACCCGATCATTGCGAAGCTCGCGGTCGGCGACGAGAAGCGTCTCCGGAAGGCCGTCGATCGTCGAGACGGGAAGCGAGGTCAGGCGCGTCACCTTCTTCTTCTTCTTGGAGACGGAGTTCCGGGGGACGGAGTTCTGGGAGACGGATGCCCGGGGGTCCGGGTCGGGGGATTCCGCCACAGGAACTTCGACGACCGTGGTTTCGAAGACGAAGGCATCATGCCCTTCGCTCGTGAGGGTCACGCGCAGCGTCAGGTGCAGGCCGCCTCCACGAGACCAGCGTGCCTCGGTCACCGCCGCGTGACAGGTGATCCCGGCCTCGAACTGCGCAAGCGCCAACAGGTCTTCGCGTCGATCGGCCCGGAGCAGGCTCGCGCGGATCCGATGCGGCAGGCCGAGACCGGCATCGACGCCCGGCCCGAACTTCTTCTGCACCAGGGGAGTGACGACGTCGAGCAGGCGGTCGCGGTAGTCGTCCGGATAGCGGGCCATCTGTCGACCGGAGAGCCGCTTCAGGATCTTGCCGCGGAACCAGTGCCGCAGAAGCCGGTCGCGTAGCTTTCCGGGCTCGGTGTGCGCCTCGACGAGGTCGAGCACCGTCTCGAGATGGGGGAAGTAAGATTCCGGGTCGATGCGAGAAGAGCTCGCGCTGCCCGGTTCTTTGACCCAGGCGTAGCAGGGTTCGCTCGCGAGGATCGAGATCGTCGACGCGGCGAAGTACGCCTGCATCACGAACAGGTGATCCTCGAGGCGCACCTTTCCTTCGGGGAAGCGGATGCCGTTCGCCCGAAGGAAGGAGGTGCGGAACATCTTGTGCGGGGTGAGCATCTCCAGGAGCGGGTCGGTTCCGAGGACCGCGTCGGGGACGTCGTGGCTGAAGATCCGGCTCGGCAGACGACGGCCGATGCCCACCTCGTTGCCCACGATCACATCGGACGAGTGCTGGTCGGCATAATCGCACAGCTTTTCGAGCGCACCGTCGAACAGGTAGTCGTCCTGGTCGACGAACTGCACATACGTTCCGCGAGCAGCGTCGACGCCGTGGTTGCGAGGCATGCCGGGCCAGCCGGAGTGCTCCAGCGACAGCACCCGCACATGGGGGCGGTCGCGGGCGATTGCTGCCAGACGTGCACCGGTGGGCTCGCCCGAGCCGTCGTCGCACAGGAGCACCTCGAGCGAGGCTGTGCCGAGGGTCTGTCGATCGAGCGACGCGATGAGGTCGTCGAACGAGGGCCCGGGCCGGTACACCGGGACGATCACACTCACGCGGATGTTGTCCGCGGATGCCTTGCTCTTCTCCGGCCGATCACTCTGTGACAAACGTCTCACTCCCCCAAGTCGACAATCCCCCGAGCTAAACACGACTTCCTGTGTGCGTCACCGGGCTTGCGCGACGGCCGGGCGTGTGCGCGGTTCACGCGACACGAGGAAGGGGGATCGAACGACGGGCGGCCGCGACGGAGAATTGGAGCAGAGGAGGGGACGAAAGCCCGTGCTCATCCGGAGCTCAGGAGGCGATTCTCTGCGCGCCCGAGTCTGCGGAGCGCGAGCCGACCTCGGCCCACACCGCATCCAACGAGAGGCACAGTACATCGGCCACTGCAGCGATGGTCGAGAAGGCCGGCGTGGCCACGCGGCCGGACTCGATCTTCCGCAGCGTCTCGGGGGAGATGCCGGCATCCAGCGCGACCGCCAGCATCGATCGTTCACCGCGTGCGCGGCGCAGCAACGCTCCCAGACGCTCGCCGCGTTCGACGTCGGCCGGGCTCAGAGGCATGCGGACCATCATGACGCCCATTCTAATACCGGGATAGTATTACCGGGATAGTATTACCGGGATAGTTATTGGACCAGCGAAGCCGCATCGAACGACACGGAGGAACACCCATGATCGAGATCCTGAACGCCGAGGAGCTCGTCCGCGCCAGGGCCGCCGGTGCGCTCGTCGGCGACATCTTGCAGGCGCTGAAGACCCGCGCCGAGGTCGGCGTGAACCTGCTCGACCTCGACCGATGGACCCGCGAGATGATCGAGGAGGCCGGCGCCGAATCCTGCTACGTCGACTACGCGCCGTCGTTCGGGCGAGGCCCCTTCGGGCACTACGTCTGCACGGCTGTGAACGACGCCGTTCTGCACGGCATGCCTCACGACTATCGACTCGCCGACGGCGACCTGCTCACGCTCGACCTGGCCCTCACGCTCCGTGGAGTCTCCGCCGATGCCGCCGTCAGCTTCGTGGTCGGCGATAACCCCGCAGCCGAAGACCTCGCGATGATCGCGACGACCGAGCGCGCGCTCGCCGCAGCCATCGCCGCCGCACGCCCGGGGGCGCGCATCGGCGATCTCTCGTACGCCATCGGCTCGGTCCTGAGGGCCGAGGGCTACCCGATCAACCTCGAGTTCGGAGGTCACGGCATCGGCTCCACCATGCATCAGGATCCGCACGTCGCGAACGATGGGCGTCCGGGCCGCGGCCACACGCTCCGCCCGGGGCTCCTGCTCGCCCTCGAGCCCTGGGTCATGGCCGACACTGATGAACTCCGCACGGATGCGGACGGGTGGACTCTGCGCAGTGCGACCGGATGCCGCACGGCCCACAGCGAGCACACGATCGCGATCACCGAGCACGGCGCGGAGATCCTCACCCTCCCCTCGCGCTGACCGGCCGTCGCGCTGACGGGGGCCCGGCCCCTACAGTGGGTGCCATGCGCGACGCGGCGTCTCTCGACTGGACTCAGGTGGATCTCACGAGCCGTCGCGGCGCCTGGGGTCAGCGCATCACGGCCGGCCTGCTGGTCGCGTCGGGAGTGATCGGCTTCGCTCTGAGCTTCCCCTCACTGTCTGCGTGGTGGTGGGAGCTGGCCCTCCTCGGCTTCGGGTGCCTGCTCATGGTGCTGCTGGGCATCGGGCTCTGGATCAACGCGAGAGTGAACGCGGACGAGACCGTCACGCTGAAGGAGTCGGGGGTCCGTGTCGAGCTGCCGGTCGTCGGGGCGTTCGAGACGACCGACGAAGCTGTGCGGTACCAGCTGCAGCTGCGTCTTCCGGAGCCCGAGCAGGGCCGCGAATACCTGGTGCACGCGTGCGGCGACCGCCGATGCATCGCCGCCGGGCGTGCAGCGCCGAACGCCGAGCTGCCCGTTCTCATCGATGCGAAGACGAAGACATGGGCTGTCATCCACGGGGTCGACGCATCGGAAACTCCCACCCCACCCTCAGGGTGAACGATATATCGTTGAGTATCGTTCACCACAGCAGGAGGTCATCATGAACAACGCATTCCCCTCCAACCCGTTCGGCGGCAACAGCGGCCCCGGGAGCAACGGCGGACCCGGCGGACTCTTCGGCGGATCCGGCTTCGGCACGGGCCCCGGCGGCCCGGCATCCGCGATCTTCGAAGCCATGGACCAGCTCCGCAAGTCGTTCGAGTCCCGCCCCTCCGGCGGCTCGCGCATGGCCCGCGGCGATGTCCGCGCGGCGGTGCTCTCCCTGCTCGGCGAGAAGCCGATGCACGGTTACCAGATCATCAACGAGATCGCCGAGCGCAGCGGCGGCACCTGGAAGCCGAGCGCCGGTTCCGTGTACCCCACGTTGCAGCTGCTCGCCGATGAAGGACTCATCGAGGCCGAAGAGCAGAACGGTCGCAAGACATACTCCCTCACCGAGGCCGGCCGTGCCGTGTCCGAGGAGAACTCCGAGACCCCTGCTCCGTGGGAGTCGTCGTCCGGCAAGGACGGGCACCGCGACAGCGCCCGTTTCAACGCGCTGCCGAAGGCGGGCGTCGACCTCGCCGCCGCCGCAGCCCAGGTCGGCCGGAGCGGTTCGCCCGAGCAGGTGCAGCAGACGATCGAGGTCCTCGACGAGGCCCGCCGTAGGCTGTACTCGATCCTCGCGCAGGACTGACCGCGCAGTGCGGCATCGAGCGGGGACCTGCGAAGGAGCCACGCGATGACGGATGCTGCGGCACAGGGCGTTCACCGCGCCAGGTACCGTCGCATCCTGGCGTTCGCGGGCCGGGAATTCCTCAAGATCTGGTGGTTCGAGCTCGTCCTCCCGCGTTTCGGGATGAGCAGGATCGCGGAGCGCACCCGTGGCCAGCGGATGCAGACCTTCGCACGGCGCTTCCATGTGCTCGCGGTCGAGCTCGGCGGGCTCATGATCAAGGTCGGCCAGTTCATGTCGTCGCGCCTCGATGTGCTGCCGCCCGAGATCACGAAGGAACTCGAAGGGCTGCAGGACGAGGTCCCACCCGTGCCCACGCCGGCGATCCGCGCTCTCGCCGAAGCCGAACTGGGCATCCCTCTCGAGCGCGCGTATGCCTGGTTCGATGACACGCCGCTCGCCGCCGCCTCGCTCGGGCAGGTGCACCGCGCCAGGCTCTCGGCCCTCGACGCCGCCGACACCGGTCTCGGAGCGGTCGTGGTCAAGGTGCAGCGGCCGGGTATCGACGAGATCGTCGCCGTCGACCTCGCGGCGCTGCGGCGCGTCGCTCGCTGGTTGACCCGCGTGCGCATCGTCGCCGACCGGGTGGACGCCCCCGCGCTCGTCGAGGAGTTCGCCGAGACCAGCCTCGAGGAGATCGACTACCTGCACGAGGCGGCGAGTGCCGAACGCTTCCGCGAGAACTTCGCCGACGACCCTCGCGTCGATACCCCGGAGATCGTGTGGGAGCGGTCGACCCGTCGGGTGCTCACGCTGTCGGATGTCACGGCCATCAAGATCAACGACACCGACGCCCTCCGCGCGGCCGGCATCGATC
Source organism: Microbacterium maritypicum MF109 (assembly GCF_000455825.1). Taxonomy (GTDB): domain Bacteria; phylum Actinomycetota; class Actinomycetes; order Actinomycetales; family Microbacteriaceae; genus Microbacterium; species Microbacterium maritypicum_A. The sequence continues at coordinate 102,314 of NZ_ATAO01000024.1, read as the reverse complement.
CGGCGCAGGTCGCCGCGGTGTTCGCCGAGGTCATGTTCGACCAGGTGTTCACGCACAGCTTCGTGCACGCCGATCCCCACCCGGGCAACATCTTCGTCACTCCGGCGCCGTCGATCGACGGAGAGCCGGGGCCGGGATTCCGCCTCACGTTCATCGACTTCGGCATGATGGCCGAGATCCCGGCGAGTCTCCGCGACGGGCTGCGCACACTACTGATCGCGGTCGCCGCGCGTGACAGTCGCGGCCTCGTCGCCGCGGCTCAGGAGATCGGCGTGCTGCTGCCCTCCGCCGACACCGCCGAACTCGAACGGGCTCTGAGCACGCTGTTCGCCCGCTTCGGCGGCATGGGATTCGCCGAGCTGAGCAAGGTCGATCCGCGCGAGTTCCGCGATTTCGCGGAGGAGTTCGGCGACATGGTGCGCTCGCTCCCGCTGCAGCTGCCCGAGAACATGCTGCTGTTGATCCGTGCCGTCTCGCTGACGTCAGGCATGTGCAGCGGCCTCGATCCCGCCTTCAACGTCTGGGATGCCGCCGAACCCTATGCCGGTCGTCTGCTGCGCGACGAGAGCGGGAACATCGTGCAGGCCTTCGCGAACCAGGCGATGGGCACGATGGCCACCACGTGGAATCTGCCCGGCCGCATCGACAAGATCATCACGCGCATCGACGACGGCAATGTGTCGTTCGACACCTCCCGTCTGGAACGCCGACTCGATCGGCTCGAAGGCATCGCCCGCCGTATCGCGTCGGGAGTGCTCTTCGCCGCGATGCTCATCGGTGGCGCGCTGCTCGTCCCCTCGATCGCGCCGTTGGGCATCACCCTGATCTGCGTCTCGGCGCTTCCGCTGCTGCACTCCGTGTTCGGCGGGCGCCGCTCGCGGTAGAAACGGCACGCCCGAGAAACCCAGGTCATCCGGCATCCGTCCGGCGTGCCGTGCGCCGACACGCCGCGGATCGCGAGGGTCGTCTGGGTTTTCGCCTCCGTGCGTGGCCACCTCACGTGACAGGATGGGATGCCATGGAGACCCCTGACGAGAAGCCCGACGAACGCTCCGCAGGACACAATCCTCCGCGCCCCCGCACGGATGCCGTCGGTACGGGAGCGAACCGCCTCCCCGCCAAGGCCACCGAGACGGCACGGAAGATCGTCCGCGACATCGCCGCCGTCCCTCCCCGCAGCGTGCACCCGGCGCTCGTGCCCGGTGTCTCGGTCGAGGAGACCGGGCGCACCTATCGCACCGACCCGCTCGTGTTCGGCGTCGCGGTCGCCCTCACCCTCGCCTTCATCGCGTGGGGAGTCTTCGCGGGCGACAACCTCGCCGGCACGACCCGCACCGTGCTCGACTGGGTGGTGGAGTACTTCGGCTTCTTCTTCACGACCATCGCCACGGTCATCCTGGTCTTCATGCTGTTCGTCGGCTTCAGCCGCTACGGACGCATCCCGCTCGGTCGTGACGACGAAGAGCCCGAGTTCTCGATGTTCTCGTGGATCTCGATGCTGTTCGCCGCGGGCATGGGGATCGGTCTCGTCTTCTGGGGCGCCGCAGAGCCGCTGAACTTCTTCGAGAACCCGCCGCCCGGCACCGTCGAGGCGAACACCCTCGACGCGATGCACACGGCCCAGACCCAGGTGCTCTACCACTGGGGCCCGCAGGCATGGGCGTTCTACGCGCTCGTCGGCGGCGCCATCGCGTACGGGGCCTTCCGTCGCGGTCGCACCCCGCTCATCTCCTCGATCTTCGCCCCGCTGCTCGGCGAAGGACGCACGACCGGGCCCCTCGGACGCACGATCGATATCTTCTCGATCATCGTGACGCTGTTCGGCACCGCCGCATCGCTCGGACTCGGCGCCCTGCAGATCGGACACGGTGTCGAGATCGTCAGCGGCGCGGGGCCGCTCGGCAACGGCGTGCTGATCGCGGCGATCGCCGTGCTCACCGCCTGCTTCATCGCCTCCGCCGTGTCGGGCGTCTCGAAGGGCATCCGTGCGCTGTCGAACATCAACGCCGTCGTGGCGCTCCTGCTGGCGTTCTTCGTCTTCTTCGTCGGACCGACCCTCCTCATCCTGAATGTGATCCCCTCGGTGGCCGTGCAGTTCATCGGCGACCTTCCGCAGATGATCGGTCGCTCGGCCTCGCAGGGCGAGGCTGCTCAGACGTTCCTGTCGAGCTGGACGATCTTCTACTGGGCCTGGTGGATCTCGTGGTCGCCCTTCGTGGGCATGTTCATCGCCAAGATCTCGCGCGGACGCACACTGCGCCAGTTCGTGTCGGTCGTCATCGTGGTCCCGTCCGCCATCTCGCTCGTCTGGTTCGCGATCTTCGGAACCACGGCGATCCAGCAGCAGATGGGCGGAGCGAACCTCACGGTCGATCCGCCGGAAGAGGTGCTGTTCGGCGTGCTCGAGAACCTCCCGTTCTCGATGATCACCAGCGTCGTGCTCATCCTGCTGATCGCGATCTTCTTCGTCACCGGAGCGGACTCCGCGTCGCTCGTGATGGGCACCCTTTCGCAGCAGGGGAGGCCGGAGCCGGCGCGTTGGGTCGCAGTGGTCTGGGGTGTGCTGGTGGGTGTGATCGCCGCCGTGCTGCTCGTGACCGGCGAGGAGGGGAGCGGTCTGAAGTCTCTGCAGAACGTGACCATCATCGCCGCGCTGCCGTTCGCGATCATCATGGCCTTCATGATGGTCGCGTTCATGAAGGACCTGCGGCGTGATCCGCTGATCCTGCGCGAGCGCTACGCCAAGGCCGCGGTGCGGCACAGCGTCATGGCGGGACTCGAGGAGTACGGCGACGACTTCGCGCTGGTGCCCGTCGCGTACGACCACTCCGAGGACGATCTCGACTGGATCGACGAGTCGACCGTCGACGATTCGCTCGCCGAGGTGTACGAGGCCGCGACCGAGGCGATCGACATCATCCCGCCGGCCGAGGTGGATGCGGTCGTCGACGCGGCGCTGGAGGACGGCCCCGTCTCTCCGGATGCCGCGGTCGATCCGGAGCAGCGTCGCGCGGACTGAAGCGGAGCGGCGCGGAGATCAGGCGATCACGCCGGACCAGGCACCTTCTCCGAGGGTCGGCCGGAATCGGCGGGGTCGCCGGTCGCCGCGACGGATGCCTGCGCCTCTTTCGCCTCTTCGGCAGCGGCCGTGATGCGTGCGGCCATGCCGGCGAAGATGGCGCCGTGGAACGGCAGGACGGCGAGCCAGTACAGCCGACCCGTCAGGCCGCGGGGGAAGAAGATCGCGCGCTGCTCGTAGCGGGCGCCTTCGTCGTCGGGCACGGCACGCAACTCCAGCCACGCCTCGCCCGGCACCTTCATCTCGGCGCGCAGGCGCAGGAGCGATCCGGCATCCGTCGTCTCGACGGCCTCGACGCGCCAGAAGTCGATCGCGTCACCCACGCGGGCGGCGGTGCGGCTCCGGCGTCCGCGGCTGAGGCCCACGCCGCCGACGATGCGGTCCATCCACCCCCGCACCGCCCACAGCAGCGGTGAGGAGTACCAGCCGTTCTCGCCGCCGATGCCGAGGATCACGCGCCACAGCTCCGCCGGGGAGGCGCTCGTGGTGACCGAGCGGGAGTCGGTGAAGACCGTGCGTCCGGCCCATTCCGGATCGCTCGGCAGGGGGTCGCTGGGCGCGCCGGAGACCTCGGAGTCCTGCCAGCTCGTCTCGATCGTGTCGCCCCGGACTCGACCGAGCGCCAGATCGACCGCGCGGCGGTAGGGAGTCAGCCCGCCTTCCGGGCGGGGGATGAGCTCGTCGACCTCGTGGTCCTTCATGATGCACTCGTTCTGCAGTGACGCGACGAGCGGGCGGGCGATCGACCGCGGCACCGGGGTCACCAGATTCACCCAGTGCGATGCGAGGCCGGGGGTCAGCACCGGGAGGGCTGCGATCGCACGCTGCCGGAGCCCGGCCTCGACCGCATAGCCGTTCATCATCTGTCCGTAGCGCAGCACGTCGGGGCCACCGATGTCGACCGCACGATTCACGTCGGGGTCGACCCGCGCCGCTCCGAGCAGGTAGTGCAGCACGTCGCGCACAGCGATCGGCTGGATGCGGTTGCGCACCCACTTCGGCGCGGGCATATACGGCAGCACGTCGGTGAGATGACGGATCATCTCGAAGGACGCCGAGCCCGATCCGATCACGACGCCCGCTTGCAGCACGAGCGTCGGCACGCCGGATCGCAGGAAGATCTCGCCCACGTGCACGCGCGAGCGCAGGTGCGGTGAGAGCTTCGCGTCGTCCGGATGCAGGCCGCCGAGGTAGACGATCCGACGCACGCCCGCGCGGGCCGCCGCCTCGGCGACTGTCGTCGCGGCTCGCTCGTCGCTCTCCTCGAAGCCCTTGCCCGCAGACATCGAGTGGATCAGGTAGTACACGACGTCGACGTCGTCCATGGCCGCGGCGACGGCGTCCGCGTCATCCGCCGACCCCTCGACGATCTCGCAGTCCGGACCCCAGGGGAAGGATGCCGCCCGCGCCGCATCCCGTGCCAGCGCGCGCACGCGGTATCCGGCGTTCAGCAGGCGCGGGGTCAGCCGCCCTCCGATGTATCCGGTCGCACCGAGGACGAGGGCGCGCGGCGCGGAGCCGTCGTCGCGGGGGATGGCGCGCAGCGTCTCTTCGCGACCGGTGGGCTGGGTGAGTTCGGGCATGTCCTGAGCGTAGGCCGGGCGTCCGACGCGCGGAACGGGGTTGCGGGGTGCGGCGGCGGTCTGTAGGAGGGCGGTGCGCAGGCGGCCGTCGGCGTCCGTGGAGCCGGGCGCGGATTCCGTGTGGGCAGAGCCCCTCGTCGCCCCGTACGATCGTAGACATGGCTTCAATCGAATCGATTCGACGATCCGTGCCGGATCAGGCGTCCCGGCGCGCCCGCATCGCCGTCTCCGCGCTGTTCCTCACGAACGGGGCCCTGTTCGCGAACATCCTGCCGCGTTACCCGGAGATCAAGTCCGCGCTCGGGCTGGACAACCTCGGCTACGGCTTCGCGATCGCCGCCTTCCCTGCCGGCGCCATCGCTGCCGGGCTCTTCGCGGCGGTGCTGATCCGGCGTTTCGGGTCGGCGCGCATCGCCGTCATCGGCACCGTGCTCACGAGCCTCGGGTTGCTGTCGGCGGCTCTCGCGCCGTCCGGGGTGCTGTTCGCCGTCGCGCTGTTCCTCGGTGGAGCATCCGACGCCATCACCGACGTCGCACAGAACGCCCATGGCCTGCGGGTGCAGCGGCGCTACGGGCGTTCGATCATCAACGGCTTCCACGCGATCTGGTCGATCGGTGCGGTCCTGGGCGGCGCGATGGCCGCAGTCGCGATCGCGTTGCAACTGCCGCTCGGTGTGCACCTGGGCATCTCCACGGCCGTCTTCGCCACGGTCGCTCTCGTCGCCCTGCGGTTCTGCCTCCCTGGCCGTGACGACGAGGTCGCCGATGAGGCGGTAGTGGAGCCCGTCGACCTCGCTGGTGCGGTGCGCCGCGGCGTGACCCCGCGCACCGTGATCGCGATCATCGCGCTGACCCTCATCGCGATGGCGGGTGCCGTCGCCGAGGATGCGGGGAACTCGTGGGCGACGCTGTACCTCGCCGATTCGCTCGGGGCTGCCGCGGCGATCGCGCCGCTCGGCTTCATCGCCCTGGTCGGCGCGCAGTTCGTCGGCCGGATCATCGGCGATCCGCTCACGGATCGCTTCGGGCAGCGGTGGGTCGCCAGGGTCGGCGGTCTCATCGCCGCGGCCGGCATGACGCTTGCGCTCGCGTTCCCCACCGTGCCCGGTACGATCCTGGGTTTCGCTGCCGTCGGATTCGGCATCGCCACTCTGATCCCCGCGGCCATGCATGCCGCGGACGAGCTGCCGGGGCTGCGGCCCGGCGTGGGGCTCACGGTCGTCTCGTGGCTGCTGCGCCTCGGTTTCCTGCTGTCCCCGCCGTTCGTGGGATACATCGCCGAGAACGAGAGCCTGCGCGCCGGGCTCCTCGTCGCCCCGGTCGCCGCTCTCGTCGCCGTGTTGCTGGCGGGGTTCCTGGAGAAGCGTCGACCGCGCAGCTGACCTCCGTCTCTGAGATGCGGGTGTCGTTTGGATGTCGGGAGGGCGGGTGCAGGGTGTTCTCGCAGCGATTCGTCCTGCATTCGGGAACACTCCCGCCGCCTGGTGCGGCTGGGGATCTTGCGTGCAACCCGGGGGTTGCGCAAGAGGATCGCATGTGCAACTCTAGAGTTGCAGCTGGCCGATCGGCCGGCGAAGCATGCAGGTGACCACGAAAGGACCCATCATGGTGAACATGACCCACAACGAGGCATCCGTCGTCGATGAGGAGACCTTCTCCGTTCGGCGGAGCATCCAGATCGCAGCCCCCGTCGACAAGGTGTGGCGAGCGGTGGCCGAGCCCGAGCACATCTCCCGCTGGTTCGGGCGCACGGTGCTGGAGGGTGCGGGCGTCGGAGCCACCGGCACGATGACCTTCCCCGACTACGACGTGATCCCGTTGCGCGTCGAGGAGTACGACGAACCGCGACGCATCACCTACCGCTGGAACAACGACGATGCGCTCGGGAAGCTGCCGGAGAGCATCGACGAGTCGACCTCGACCGTATTCACCTTCACCCTCGAAGAGGCCGACGGCGGCACCAGGCTCACGGTCGTGGAGAGCGGATTCGAGCGCACGTCGGATCCGCTCTCGAACCTCGAGTCCCACCGCACCGGCTGGGATCTGGAGCTCGACAAGATGGTCGCACTGGTGGAAGGCGAAGCGTGACCACGGAGACTCTGCTGCCCATGTTCGCGGCGCTCGCGGACGAGACGCGCTGGAGCATCCTGACGGCTCTCGGCGAGGGCGATGCGTCGGCATCCGCCCTCGCCGGGCGCCTTCCGGTGTCTCGGCAGGCGATCGCGAAGCACCTCGCCGTCCTGCAGGAGGTGGGTCTCGTCGAGCCGGTGCCGGTGGGGCGCGAGGTGCGTTTCCGTGTGGTCGGCGCCGAGCTCTCCGCCACGGCCGCGAGGCTCGATGTGATCGGGCGCGAGTGGGACCGCCGCCTCGCCGCGATCAAGCAGATCGCAGAGGGGCTGTAGGGCGTCATTCCGCGGCTTCGGACCCTTCCTGGTCGCGGATCACGTCGCGAAGCTCCTGGTCGAGGTCGGACGCCTCCTCGATCGCGGCCGTCATCCCGGCGAGGAACCGGGTGACCACGGCACGTTCCTGATCGGAGAGCTCGTCGACGAGGGTCAGCATGCGGCGATGCATCGCGCCGAGAGTGGCGCGCACCTCTTCGTCGCTGCTCACCGTCGGGACCACGACGCCCGCGCGGCGATCGGTGGGGTGCGCCTCTCGGCGGACGTGGCCGCCCTTCTCCAGGCGGTCGATGAGCGTGGTCGTCGATGCGGTCGAGATGTTGAGCATCCTGGCGATGTCGATCGGTCGGACGATCCGCCCGGCGCGCTGTTCCCTGAGCAGGAATCGCAGCGCCATGAGGTCGGTCTCGTTCATGCCCATCGAGGAGCGCGTGCGTGCGCGCATGGCGGTCTCGGCTGCGCGGTAGCGTCGCAGCATGTTGAGCACGTCGACGGTGCTGGCGCTCTCTCCGTCCGGGTACCAGTAGCCCGAACGTGCGTACTCCTGGGAGTCGTTCATCAGGCGACCACCTCTCCGCCGTCTGCGCTGAGCGCCGTCTCGCGTTCGAGCATCTCGACAGCCCCTGTTGCGACCTCGGCGGGGACGACGAGCAGGAACCCGCCCGTGATCGCATCGTTCTCCGCGGTGATGATGCGCGCGATCCGCTCGCGACCGGCTGTGGGGAACTGCTGGTGCAGCTGGTCGAGCAGGTCGGCGTAGCGGACGTATCTCTCATCCTTGAGGTCTATTGGATCGACCATGACGTCCCTTCTCGTCGTGATTCCATCCTCTCACCGTCGGAAGCGCCTGATGATCGCCCATTTTGCTAGACAGTCCAGTAATCAGCTCGTCGAGGTAACATGGGGCGGCGGAGATGGGGAGTGGTGACATGGGGCAGAAGCTGGAGATCGCGACACCGGAACTCGCGCGGGAGGTGGATGCGCTTCGCCGTGCCGATGCGCGGCTCGGGCGTCGGCTCGCTGCGGGGCGCCAGCCGAACGAGACCGATCGTGCCGCCATGCGTCTGATCGCGGAAGCGCCCGCCGATCGTCCGGTGACCCCGCGGGATCTGGCCGGGCATCTGGGAGTGAGCACCGCCGCGGTCACATCGGTGCTCCGTCGACTCGCGGAAAGGGGCCAGGTGGTCGTCTCCACCCATCCCCAGGACGCGCGTTCGAAGATCGTGCGCCCGTCGTTGCGTGACCTGCATTCTCCCGCCGACGAGATCTCGCGGCGGGTCGAGGGGATCGAGAGCGAGTTCACACCCGACCAGCTCGCGGTGATCTCACGGTTCCTGCGACGTCTCACCGAGGAGATCTCGGACCTGACCTGAGCCGACTTCCAATTAGCTAGCTAAACTAGTAATCTATTTTCCGAGAGATAAATCGGAGGAGGAGTAATGGGTCAGCTCAGCTATGCCGGAGAGTCGCAGACGTTCGAGGTCGACGACGAGGTGCTCTCTCACCTCCGTCTCGTGGCGGTCACCAAGCTTCGCCGCGGCGAGTCGTTCCCGCTCACGCTGCGTGTGTCGGACTCGCGCACCGAGACGCTGTGGATGCACGCCTCGATCCCGGTCCGCTTCACGATCGACGCCGACGTGGAGTTGCAGCGGCCGGTGCTGGTCAAGATGATGGCGGCGGCGAGCGGCGCCGGGGGCCTCGACCTCACCGACATCGACTTCACGCCGCTGAGCTCCTCCGCGAGGGTGATGCACGCCGTCGCCTGACGACAGGCTCGCCTCCCTCGCCGATGCACTCCTGGGCAAAGCAGTGCAGCTCGCGGGCGGGGAGGTGCGCGGCCACGCAACCGGGGGGTTCGCGTCGCCGCTTCTGACGCTCGGCCATCGAGAATCGGGTCCCGATGGCCGAGCGTCGATTCTGTCAGAGGGCGGTGTATCCGCCCCAGGGGGAAGGGCGCGAGCAGTATACGTATTCAATACGCTCTCTTTCTGAAAACATAGGCTTCCCTAAGTTGACTGCATACGTATACCATCGGCGTCATGGGACACATGAAGCATCGGACATTGCCGGTACTCGCCCTCGCAGCCGTGGGCATGGTCGCCCTCTCCAGCTGCGGCGCCGGGACCCGCACCGACAACCAGAACGCGACAACGGTGTCGTGCGACTACACCGCTCCTGAGGGCTCGACCACGGTCAACGTCCTCGCCTACAATTCCTCCGCCATCGACCCCTTCACCGACACCATGGTGTCGAGCTGCACGACCGACGACGTGCAACTGAAGCACGACCCGATCGACTTCGGCGGGCAGGTGACCAAGACCACCGCCACCCTCTCCGGCGAAACGGGCACGTACGACATCGTCGAGACCTACGGTTTCGTGATCCCCAGCCTCGCGCAGGAGGAGAAACTCGTTCCTCTGAACGATCTCTTCGACAAGTACGCGGATGATTACGGCCTCGACGCGATCAGCGAGTCGATGCGTGAGGGCATGTCGTTCGACGGCGAGCTCTACGCCCTGCCCATGCAGGCGCAGATGTTCGTGATGGCCTATCGGACGGACATCTTCGACGATCTGGGTCTCGAGGTGCCGACGACATTCGACGAGATGATCTCCGCGGCCGACGCCATCAAGACGGCCGGACTCATGGACTATCCGATCGCCCTGCCCTGGCTCGCCACGAGCGACGTCACGACGAGCTTCCAGGCCGCGATGAACTCCCTCGGCAGCGACTTCGTCGACGAGAGCGGAGATGTGACTCTCGACACCCCTGAGGCGAAGCAGGCCGTCGATGCGATGCTCGCGCTCAAGCCCTACATGGATCCGCAGGTGACCACCTTTGATCAGCCGAAGGTGCAGCAGCAGATGTTCAACGGCACCGCGGCGATGTCGATCATGTTCTCGGGTCGCATGATCGACCTGACCCTGCCCGCCAATTCCAAGCTCGCCGACTCCTTCGGGTTCGCCGGGGCGCCGAAGGTCACGGATGACGCGGAGTACTCCTACAACCGCCTGTCGATCGACGGCTGGTCGATCCCGTTCAACACCAAGCTCGATCACGACATGTTGTTCGTCATGATGGCTTCGGCCGTGAGCGAGGACGCGTCGAAGGCCTCCGTCCCCGCTGCCTATCCGGCGCGCGAGGGCATGGTCACCGAGAAGAACTCGCCCTACGGTGCGGCCGCGAACGACTCGCTCGCGTCGGCCAAGCCGCCCATCGTGTCGCCGGCGCTCGCCGACATCACCAACGAGATCCGGCCGATCCTGGTCGAGATCCTCAACGGCAACGTGTCCGTCGATGCCGGGCTCGCGCAGATGCAGGCAGCGGGCGAGAAGATCGCCGGCTGATCCACGCCCGCCCGTCGATGACTGTGGCCTGAGCGATGTTCAGGCCACAGTCCGTCCAGGAAGGACGCACATGAAGGCCCGTGAGTTCTGGTTGCTCTTCGCCCCGAGCCTGCTGGTGATGTCTGCGCTGCTGGTGCTACCTCTGGTCCGCACCGTGCAGTGGAGCTTCGAGCAGGTCCGCTACGGTACTCCCGGCACGTTCGTCGGGTTGGCCAACTTCACCGATGCGCTCACCGACACGCGCTTCCACAAGGCTGTTCTGTTCACGGTGGCGGTCACGGTGATCACCACCATCATCCTCCTCGTCGCCGGTTACATCATCGCCACCGGGATCAATCGCATCACCACGTCCCGCCCACTCGTGCTCGGCATCATGCTCGTCTCGTACGTGCTGCCGAACCTCGTCGGTGCCGTCGCGTTCTCGTGGTTGTTCGACGACAACTTCGGTGGCGTCGTCAATCGCCTGATCGGGTTCTTCGGGGGCACACAAGTGCTGTGGTTCACCGATCAGGTGCCCAACGCGATCCTCGTGATCGCCAACACCGTCTGGCACATGCTTCCGTTCGCGATGCTCATCATCCTCGCGGGACTGCAGGGTGTGCCGGCCGAGTTGAAGGAAGCCGCGAAGATCGACGGCGCGAGCGCATTCCAGACCCACCTGCACGTCATCATCCCGACGATCCGCGGCGTACTCGGGTTCGTGACGCTGATCACGATCATGGATGTGCTGCGGATGTTCGACAACCTCATCCCCTTGTCGCCCCAGGCGCAGTCGATCGGGAACGAGTCGATCATGCTCTACGTGTACTCCGTGGCGTTCGCCGACGGCGCCGAGAAGCTGGGACTCGGCAGCGCGATCAACGTGCTCACGATCCTCCTGATCCTCGTCATGCTGATCCCGTTCATCCGGGGCATCTTCAAGGAAGCGAAGGCAGAACGATGAGTCTCATGGCGCCCGACCTCTCGACCAGGGCCATCACGACCGGAGGCGCCTCGAAGCGCCGACGCCGTGGCCCCGCGCGTCCTCCCGTCATCACGGGCCTCCTGCTCGGTGTGCTCTGCATCGTGATGCTGAGTCCTTTCATCTGGATGACGCTCTCGGTGACGAAGCCGACAGACGTGGCGTTCGCCAACCCGCCCGTGCTCTGGGACTACCAGCCGACGCTGCAGGCATTCGTCGATCTCTGGGAGACCACGTACTTCGCGGACTACCTGGTGAACACGATCGTGGTGGCCGTCGTCTCCACCGTGATCGCCCTCATCATCGGCATCCCGGCGGCCTATGCGCTCTCGCGCTTTCCGAGCTACATCTCCGCCCTGCTGCTGGTGGTCGCGCTGATCTTCCGCGCGCTGCCACGCTTCGCGGTCGTGCTGCCGATGTACGACATCAGCCGCGCTCTCGGCATCTACGACACCACGTTCGCGCTGGCCATCGCGCTGGTCGCGATCAATCAGCCGTTCACGATCTGGCTGCTGCGCAACTTCTTCGCCGAGATCCCCAAGGAGCTCGATGAGGCGGCGATGATCGACGGCTGCACGAGGATCGGGATGCTGCGCCGCGTCATGATCCCGCTGATGGGGCCCGGGATCCTCACCGCGGGTATCTTCGTGTTCCTGTTCGCGTTCCAGGAGTACCTCACCGCGCTCGTCCTCACCGACACCTCGTCGAAGACGGTCCCGGTGTTCATCGCCACACAGCTCGGGCAGACGCTGCCGATGCTGCAACAGGCTGGAGCTGCATCGATGCTGCTCACGATCCCGGTGTTCGTCATCGCGTTCATCGCGCAGAAGTACCTCGTCGCCGGCCTCAGCGACGGCGCTGTGAAGGGGTGACGATGTTGCCGCTGGTGCTGCTCGCCGGCATGAACTGCACGCACGATCTGTGGGCGGATGTCGCACTCGAATCCGTCGTCCGCCCAGTGCTCGATCGCGACGACATCGACGAGCAGGTGCGGGTGCTGCGAGCAGATCTTCCCGAGCGGTTCGTGCTGGTCGGGCATTCCCTCGGCGCGATCGTGGCGATGGCGCTGGCCGTCGCTGCCCCGGAGCAGGTGGCCGGTATGTGCCTGGCGTCGACCAACGCCAAGGCGCCGACCAGCGCCCAGCGCGAGGGGTGGCGGGACTGGCTCGCGCGGCTCGATCGTGGCGATGGTGCGAGAGAGTTGCAGGCGAGCATCCTGCCGGCGCTGCTGGGCGATGCCGTGGCACGCGAGCGCCCCGACCTCGTCGAGCGCGCGCTCGCGATGGGAGAGAACACCGGGGTGGCCCGGCTGCGCGCCCAGCTGCATCTGCAGCTCAGTCGTCGCGACCTGCTCGACGCGCTGCCCGCCGTCTCGACGCCGACGCTGGTCGTCTCCGGCCTCGACGACCTGATCTGCCCGCCGCATTTCCATACCGAGATCGTGCAGCGAATGCCCGATGCCCGACTCGTCACCCTCGACGCCGGACACCTGCTGCCCCTCGAGCGCCCGGAGGCCTTCGGAGCGCTGCTGCGTTCGTGGCGCCTGCAGCTCACGGGGGCCGGGGCGCGCTGAGTCAGCGCAGGGGGGAGGCCAAGTCGGTGAGGTGCGTGAGAAGCGACGCGGCCAGGTTGTAGACCACGAGGTCCGCCCCTGCGGCGAAGGCCGCATCCGCTGCAGCGCGCGTGCCGACGATGTCCATGCGCAGCGAACCCGCCTCCGCCACGGCCGCGTGCACTGCGGCTATTGCTTCCGCAATGGGCGGATCGCCCTGGACCGAACTCGCGGCGAGATCCGCCGGACCGACCATGATGCCGTCGAGCCGCGGTATCCCGACGATCGTCTCGACGTTGGCGACTCCTCGGGGTGATTCGATCATGCCCAGCACCAGCGTGTTCTCGAGCCACCAGTCGCGATGCTCGGAAGGTTCGACCTGGCCGAACCGTCCCGCGCGGCTGTAGGTCGCGAACCCGCGACTGCCGATCGGTGGATACAACGCGGCGTCGATGAGAGCCACCGCATCGGCGGCGGTGTCGAGGTGCGGGGCGAGGATGCCCTCGGCGCCCTGGTCGAGCGCCCGCAGGATCAGCCCGCGATCGTGCTCTCCGACCCGGACGATCGTCGGGACCCCGTGCACGGCGGCGACGGCGATGTGCTGACGCAGAGCGGCGAGATCGGCCGGCCCGTGCTCGCAGTCGATCAGCACGAAGTCGAACCCCGAGACGGCGAGCATCTCGACGAGCTCCTCCGACGGCATCCGCAGCAGCGCGCCGATCAGCTGGTCGCCCGCGTTCGCGCGCTCTCGTAGGGAGGTGTGATCGCGCGGGGCCATCACGCCACCATCCCGGCGGAGAGGTCGACGTCTGCACCGCACATGCCCGGCATGGCGAGCATCGCCACGACGGCCTGCCCGACCTCGGTCTCTGTGACCATGCGTCCCAGCGCAGCGCGGGAGACGAAGGCCTGCTCGGCCTCGTCGACGCTTGAGCCCGACCGCTCGGCTTCCAGCCGGAAGTTCCGCTCCATCCTGGGGCCGGCGACCGGACCCGGCGAGAGAGAGTTCACCCGGACGCCGGCCGGCCCGACCTCGAAAGCCAGGGTCGAGGTGAGTCCGATCACCGCCATCTTCGACGCGCAGTACGGTGTGCGGTGCGCGAGAGGCCGCTTGCCGGAGACCGAGGCGACGTTGATCACGTCCCCGTCGCCGCGCGCGATCATGCCGGGGAGCAGCGCCCTGCAGAGGAGGAAGGTGCCGCGCACGTTCACGTCGAACACGTCGTCCCAATCGTCCACGGCGATGTCGGTGAGGGCCGCGACCGGGCCGGGGATGCCGGCGTTGTTCACGAGGATCGACACCTCCGTGCCGCCGAGCGCCTCGCGCAGGGCGTCGACGGATGCCGCTTCCGACACGTCGCACGACAACCCGCGCGCCCTCGGTCCGAGCTCCGCCGCGACCGCGGCGAGCTTGTGCTCGTCGCGGCCGACCAGGACGACGTCCGCGCCGGCGGCGTGCAGAGCCCGGGCGATGGCTGACCCGAGCCCGCTGCCGCCGCCGGTGATCACGGCCGTGCGACCGGTGAGCTCGGTCATCGCGACTGCGCTCCGACCGCGTGGCTCTCCTCGATCCAGGCGAACTCGGTGCCGGCGTGACGCCAGGCGCGCGCATCGCCGGAGCGAGCGTGCCCCTCGAACAGCTCGACGCGCGCCGCACGGCCGCAGACGGCGCCGAGCTCGGCGGACGACTGGGTGTTCTGCACCTCCTGGTAGGTCACGGTGCGCAGGTACTTGCCGACCCAGAGTCCTCCCGTGTAGCGGGCGGCGCCGAGCGTCGGCAGCACGTGGTTGGTCCCGATGACCTTGTCGCCGTAGGAGACGCAGGTGTTCTCGCCGAGGAACAGCGCACCGTAGTCGTGCATCTTCGTCAGCGCCTCGCGCGGGTTCTGGGTGAAGATCTGCACGTGCTCGGATGCGAAGCCGTCGGCGATCCGGTACGCCTCGTCGAGGTCGTCGGCCACGATCACCTGGCCCCAGTCGCGCCAGGCAGGACCTGCGTAGTCGCGAGTCGGCATCCCGGGGAGGATCTTCTCGATCCAGTCCATGACGTCCTCGGCGAGCCGCTGCGAGGTGGTGACGAGCACCGCGGGGGAGTCGGGCCCGTGCTCGGCCTGCGAGAGCAGGTCGACCGCCGTGAGGAAGGAATCGGCGTGCTCGTCCGCGACGATCAGGATCTCGGTCGGGCCGGCGAACAGGTCGATGCCCACCTCGCCGAACAGCTGACGCTTGGCCTCGGCGACATAGGCGTTGCCAGGGCCGGCGATCATGTTCACCGGATCGATCGAGTCTGTGCCCACGGCCATCGCCGCGACCGCCTGTACGCCGCCGAGGAGGTAGATCTCATCGGCGCCGGCCATCTTCATGGCGGCGATGGTGGCGGCGGGGATCTCGCCGCGGATCGGCGGAGTGCACGCGACGACGCGAGGGACGCCGGCGACCTTGGCGGTGATGATCGTCATGTGAGCGGAGGCCGTGAGCGGATACTTGCCGCCCGGGATGTACGCACCGGCGGCCTGCACGGGCACGTGCTTCTGGCCGAGGAAGACGCCGGGGAGCGTCTCGACCTCGATGTCGACCAGCGAGTCCCGCTGTGCCTGGGCGAAGCGCCGGACCTGCGACTGCACGAACTCGATGTCGGCGATCACCTGGTCGGGGAGGGTGCCGATGATCTCCGTGATCTCGTCGTCGGAGAGTCGGTAAGAGTCGCGGCTCCAGCCGTCGAACTGCTCGGCGTACCGCCGGACGGCGACGTCGCCGTCCGCTCGGATGTCGCCGATGATCGCCCGCACACGTTCGGCGACGTCCTGCTGAGCGGTGTCCGCGAACGTCTTCGTCGGCGCGGTCTTCAGATGCAGGGGCATAGCCCGTCCTTTCATTGCATACGTATGTGCTGATTATGACCGCGTATGCATTCCGGCGTCAAGGGCAGTAGAATCCCCTGGAATCGAGGGGGAGGCGTCGAATGGTTGTCACGAGTCGTGATGTGGCCCGGTTGGCAGGCGTCTCACAGCCGACGGTGTCGCGGGCGCTGCGCGACGATGCGCGCGTCTCCGACGCCACGAAGCTCCGCGTCCGGGAGGCCGCCCAGCTGCTCGGCTACGTGCCGAGCGAGGCGGGTCGAGCGCTCTCCTCCGGTCGTACGCGGCGCATCGGCCTCCTGCTCACCGACCTCGACAACCAGTTCTATTCGCACATCATCGCGCCGGTGCATCGTGAGCTCGAGGCGCAGGGGTATCAGTTGATGCTGCAGACCGAGAGTGCCGACAATGACACGGTGGTCGAGCGTCTGGTCGCGAACGGACTCGACGGTGTCATCCTCGCCACCACCACGGTCGACTCGGTGGTGCCGCTGCGCCTGCAGGATCGCGGCCTGCCGTTCGTGTACTTCAACCGCACGGGCGCGATGGTCGACGCCGATGCCACTGTCGTCGACCCGGTCCCGGGGTATCTGGAGGCGGTGGGTCGGGCGGCACGGCTGGGACACCGACGTGTCGCGGCGGTCCTCGGCCCGAGCAACACCAGCACGGCCCAGAGCCGGGAGGCCGCTCTGCGCGACGCGCTTCACGCGAACGGTCTCGCGCTGAGCGAGAGCGATACCCGCCGTGTGCCCTACGACACCACCGAGGGTGAGGCGGCGGCCGCCGAGCTGCTCGCGGCGGACCCCCGCGCGACGCTGATGTTCTGCGGCAACGACGTGGTCGCGTACGGTGCGCTCAATGCGGCCCACCGCGCGGGTCTGCGAGTGCCGGACGACCTGTCGATCATCGGCTTCGACGATCTGCCGGAGGCCGCGTGGCCGCTGATCGACCTCGCGACCGTCGGCTACGACATCGCCGGCATGGCGCGTGCTGCGGCCGGTCTCATCGTCCGGCGAATCGAGGATCCGGCGGCGGAGCGGGAGAGCGAGCGCTTCGGATCCGCATTCGTTCCGCGGCGGACTCTGGCGGCCGCCCCCTCGCTCTGAGGCGGCGCACCGGCGCGAGGCGAGCCCCGAGCCGCACATGATCACGTGTGCGCTGACTTCGCTCTTGCGCGCCCTTGTGCATACGCATACACTGACGGGAACGAGGCCTGCGATCACGGATGAACCGCAGACTCTGATCTCGAAGGAGCGAAAAGCGTGTCTCTCGACCCGGTTGCCTATCTGCCGTACAAGGACCCCGACGACTTCATCCGCGAAGTCACCGATCTGATCTGGGTCGATCGGTCGATCCACTACATTCGCGAGAACTACGAGCCCGACTCGATCGTTCACGGGGCCTACGGGACTTCGAACACGCGCGACGAGGTGATCGAGGGCACCCTCATGCGCATCTCTGCGACGCCTGATCGCACCGGCCAGGCGGCCGATGTGATCTGGGAAGCGCGCGGCGATGACGCCTTCCTCAGCTCGCACCTCGTGCTCTCCGGCCAGCTGCAGACCTCCGAGCACAGCTACACGATCGCCAACTGTCTCTACCGCAAGGGGCGCATGGTCGAGGAGTGGGTGGTCCGCGATTCCTTGGCGGGAGCCCTGGCGCAGGGCGCCGATCTCGACGAGCTGGCTCGCGCGCAGGCCTTCCGCGGCTACACCGGCTCGTGGACCGAGCCGGCGCCGTCCGACCCGATCGCGAAGGGTGACTCGGGGGCTCGGCCCGACGACTACCGGTCCGAGGTCGAGACCGTGATCGACATGATCCAGACGGTATGGAACGACCGCGACCTGCAGAAGGTGGAGAAGTTCTTCCACCGCGACCTCGTGCTCCAGACCGTCGGCAACAGGGTCGTCATCCGGCCGGAGGGATACCGCCGCGCGCTGCTGAAGTTCCTCGAGTCCTTTCCCGGCGGTCATTTCGAGATCCGCGACATCCAGACCAACTACGACGTGCGCTATGCGGGTCTACGCGTGGCCGTCACGTGGAAGTTCACCGGGGCCTACAACGGCAAGGCCAACTACGGTCCCCTCACCGGCCAGCCGGTCGACGTGCTCGGCATCTCGCAGTTCACCTTCCACCAGGGGGCGCTCGTCAAAGAGGTGCGTCTCTGGGACGACATCGCGCTGCGGGCCCAGATCGCCGGTATGCGCGGCGACGAGCCGGTCGGCCCCAGCAACATCTACTGATTCCTGAAGGAGAGAAGAACATGAGTGACGTCATCGACGACACGAAGACGATCATCGTCGACACCGCGGAGATCGAGCGTCGGACCATCCGGCGTACCGATTGGGTGCCCTGCAACTCGGCGTTCATCGACTGCCGCACCCCGGGGTCCGACCGCAAGGAGAACTACGCCTTCATCGGCGCCGGGGTCTCGCAGAACGCGAACCAGTATGTGAACCTCGAGGAGAACCACGGGTTCAACACGGGCGCAGCCGGCATGCCGAACGGCATCTCGAACAATCTGCATCTGCACTTCACAGCCGAGGTGTTCATCAACCTCGGCGGCGAGTTCCGCCTCCGCTGGGGCGTGGACGGCACGCAGGGTGAATACGTCAGCCACGACGGCGACATCGTGACGATCCCGACCTGGATCTTCCGCGGGTTCACGAACGAGGGTCCGGACGACGGCATCCTGTACACGGTGCTCGGTCGCGACGACAACGGCGGCATCATCTGGGGCCCGTCGGTTCTGCGCGAGGCGGAGTCGTATGGCCTGCACCTCACCGCCGACAACCGGCTGATCGACACCGTCGCCGGCGACGTGCTGCCGGACGACGTGGCGCTGATCACACCGATGAAGCAGCACTACATCGACGAGCTCACGACGTATACGGTCGAGGACATGCGCTCGCGCGTGATCCAGCCGGGTGACCGCAAGTACTCCGCAGCCGCGCTGCTGTGCGCAGCGGTCGAGGGTGGACGCGTCGAGCTCGCCACCGCGATCGGCTACGGAATGTCGGAGAACCGCCGTCAGGTGCCGAACGTGCACGAACCCCATTCCTTCAACCTCGCGTGGGTGAAGGCCGAGCCCGGCCAGGGAGTGCTCCGCCACCGCCACGACAAGACTCAGGCCCTGCTGTTCACGACCGGTCGTTGGGAGGTCACGCTCAACGACGACTCCACGACCACCGTGAACCTCGGCCCCGGCGACGCCTTCTCGGTTCCCGAGGGGGCCTGGCGCTCATACACCTGCATCGAGGGTGACGAGAACGGAACCGGCACGGTGCTCGTGATCAACGGCGGCGATGACCGTGTCTACCTCGAGTGGGCACCGGAGGTCGTCGAAGCCGCAGCCGCGGCCGACTGGACGATCGACCCCAACGGCTACCTCGCGCCTCTCGGGGTGATGGTCACCGCCACAGAGGATGACTGAGGGCGAAGGAGCGCGAGGCGCGGACCGCCCCTCGCGCTCCGGCGTCTCGGCTACCGCGTCGACGCCGGACGACGAGATCAGGGCCGTCGCCCTCTCGCCGGAGATCGTGCTCGGCGACGTGGACGGGAATCTCGCCCGTATCCGCGACGCCATCTCTGCGGCTGCCCGCACGGGTGCGCACCTGATCGTGCTGCCGGAGCTCGCGACGAGCGGGTATGTGTTCGCCGATCGGGAGGAAGCCTGGGGTGCGTCGATCGCCGCGGATGATCCTCGCTGGGGCATCGTGCAAGAGGCCATCCCGGAGGACGCCGTCGTCGTGGTCGGCTCCGCGGAGCGGGCGGGCGAACAGCTCTTCAACTCCGCCGCGGTACTCACCCGCACCGGGCACGTGGCCGACTACCGCAAGTCGCACCTCTGGGGCGCGGAGATCCACGTCTTCGACCGCGGATCGGAGGCCGGTCTTGTGGTCGATGTGCCTTTCGGACGCCTGGGCGTGGCGCTCTGCTACGACAACGAGTTTCCTGAGGTGCCCCGAAGGCTCGCGCTTGCCGGGGCCGATGTGCTGGCGCTGCCCGTGAACTGGCCGCTCGTGCCGCGTCCCGCGGGTGAGCACGCTCCGGAGCTTATCCAGGCGATGGCGGCCGCCCGCTCCTCGCGGCTCCCGGTGGTTGTCGCCGACCGCTGGGGGTCGGAGCGGGGCGTCGACTGGACGGACGGCACCGCCATCATCGATGAGCAGGGATGGATCGTCGCCTTCCGGGCCGTGATGGGGGCCACCGCGCGGTTGTCTCTCGCTGCAGCTCGGGACAAGACGCTGGCGCCGCACAACCACCTCTTCGGCGACCGTCGGGCCGAGCTGTACTGAAGGTCTGGCGCGGCCCCGGGTGGGGTGTGAGTCGGGTCCGGGTGGCGTATCGAGGATGCGCCGTGTCGGGTGCACGCGTCGAGTGCGGTGTCGGGCGGAGAACTCGGCGTCGGGCGGAGAACTTGGCAGCCGGGTTCCTCCCCACGGGGTGAAGTCCTCCTCACGGGGTGATCCTCCGCATCGGGGGCGAAGTTCAGTCGAGCGGGTCTGCGTCGAGGGGGGTGCGACCCCGGTGCTCCGGAAGCCGCTCGCGCAGCATCTTCTCCGCCAGCTCGGCCAGTCGCTGTGTCGCCGGCGACAGGAGCACCCCCTCGCGCTGCACGAGCGCGATCGTGTCGTGCATCGGCTCCGAGAAGGCGAATGTGCGGACACCGCTCGGGAAGCCGTCCGCCTCGGCGATCGACCGCGACACGATCGTGTCGGCGGTGCCGGCGGCCACCAGGTCGAGAGCGGTCTCGACGTGCTCGACCTCGACGGCCGGGTCGATCGAGAGTGCCTGCAGGCGGGCGCGTTCGAGGAGCTGTCGTCGGGTCGGGTCATCCCAGCCGGCGAAGGCGTCGTAGAGCACGAGCTTCGCGGCGGCGACCTCCTCGATCGTGACGGGGCCATCGTCCGGGTCTCGGGTGGCAGAGGCGTAGAGCACCTCGTCGCGGAACAGCGGGCGCACCTCCAGTCCGTCCTCGTCGACCGGCAGCACGAGCAGTCCCGCTTCCAACTCGCCTTTCGCGATCGAGCGGGCGACGTGTGCCGAGTTGATGCCGATCAGCCGCAGCCGCACGTTCGGGTGCCGGTGGTGGAACGTCTCGGCGAGGTCGGCCAGCGCATAGTACGCCGCGTTGCGCAGCACCCCGAAGGTGCACGTGCCGCGCTCAAGGGACGTCAAAGCCCGGATGGTGTCGATCCCGTTCTGGACCGCGCTCACAGTCTGCGTCGCGTGCGGCCGCAGTTCGAGCGCTGCCGTGGTCGGCAACAGGCGGCGGCTGCCGCGCGTGAACAGGGTGACGCCGAGTTCGCGTTCGAGGCGCGCGACGAGCTCGGACACAGAGGCCTGCGTCATGTCGAGGTGGGCGGCCGCGGCGGTGAAGGAGCCGTGTTCGAGCGATGCCAGGAACGCCGTCAGCTGGGTGATGGTCACAGCCAATGGTAAACCCGATGGAAAGGCACGTATCAACAGGGTTGTCGGATGATTGCAGCGGATCTAGCCTTCCTGCATGCGTTCCTCCTCGACAGTGCTCGCCCGCCTCGACGGCGCGTTCCACCACCTCAAGACTCCGCTCATCGACGCGCCGGCTGCACAGCGCGACCCGGCTGTCATCGAAACCGTCACCGCGATGCTCGCCGACATCCGCGAGCGCGGCATGGATGCGGTGCTCGACTACGCCCGGAAGCTCGACAACTACCAGGGCACGGACATCGAGCTCACCGCCGAGCAGATCGCGAGCAGCGGTGACCGTCTCGACCCCGCTCTCCGAGCCGCGATCGAACTGGGCGCTGAGCGCACGCAGGCGTTCGCGCGAGCCTCGCGGGAGCACCTGACCGACTTCGAGACCGAGTTCGTGCCCGGCATCGTCACCGGAGCCAAGTACATCCCGGTTGCCCGTGTCGGGGCGTACCTGCCGGCGGGACGGTTCCCCCTCACCGCGAGCGCGTTCATGACCGTCGGTGTCGCCAAGGCCGCAGGCGTGCCCACCGTGATCGCCTGCACTCCACCGCAGCCCGATGGAGGAGCGAACGATGCGGTCGTCTACGCCGCCTATCTCTCAGGCGTCGACCGGGTGTTCGTCATCGGCGGTGTTCAGGCGCTCGCCGCGATGGCCTACGGTCTGCTCGGGGAACTGCCCGTCGACATGCTCGTCGGCGCGGGTAACGCGTTCGTCGCCGAGGCCAAGCGCCAGCTGTTCGGCACCGTCGCGATCGACTTGCTCGCCGGTCCCAGTGAGGTCGCCGTCATCTCGGACGACACAGCCGATCCCGAGCTCGTCGCTGCTGATCTGCTCGGTCAGGCCGAGCACGGCCCGAACTCCCCTGCCGCGCTGGTGACGACGTCGGAGGACCACGGGCGCGCAGTGATCGCCGCGATCGACCGGCAGCTGGAGACGTTGGCGACCGCGGAGATCGCGGGGGCCGCGTGGCGTGACTACGGAGTCGTGACCGTCGCGAAAGACCGCGAGACAGCCGCCGCGCTCATGGACGACCTCGCCCCCGAGCACCTGGAACTGCTGACCGCCGACGACGACTGGTACCACGACAATCTGCGCAACTACGGTTCGATCTTCCTCGGTCCGTGGAGCACGGTCGCATACTCCGACAAGGGGATGGCCGGCACCAACCACGTGCTGCCGACCGCCGGGGGAGCCAAGCACAGCGCCGGGCTGTCGGTCTCGCGGTTCCTCAAGCCCTTGACCTACCAGCGCATCACGCGCGAGGCGACCCCGGCGCTGGCGAACGCCGTGCAGGTCATCTCCGACTCGGAGGGCATGGCGGCTCACAGCGCGACTGCGACCCTGCGGCTCGCCGCCCTCCAGTAGCCCGCTGCCCGCTGTCACCCGCAGGACGAAACGCCGGATGCATGAGTGCTGTCCGGCGTTTCGTCCTGCATCTGGTTTCTGTTCATGCATCTGCGCGGGCGGGCAGGGCACCGAGGCAGAAAAGGGTGGTGTCAGAGGGCGGTGTATCCGCCGTCGACGAGGTGGTAGCTGCCGGTGATGAAGCTCGCCGCATCGCTGGCGAGGAAGGCGATGAGGTTCGCGACCTCGTCGGCCTGGCCCAGGCGTCCGATCGGGTGCTTGCTCACGAGGAAGTCCTTCGCCTCGTCGCCCATGTTCGCGAGCAGCGGGGTGTCGATGAAACCGGGACCCACGGAGTTCACGCGCACGCCCTTGGCGGAGTACTCGAGCGCCGCCGACTTGGTCATGCCGACCACGCCGTGCTTGGCGGTGACGTAGGCGGGGGAGCCGGCGAAGCCGACGCTGCCGAGGATCGAGGCGATGTTCACGACCGAGCCGCCGCCGTTCGCGAGGATCGAGGGGATCTGTGCCTTCATGTTGCGGAAGACCGCGTTGAGGTTGATCGCGATGACCTTGTCCCACGCCTCGTCCTCGTACTCGGCCGTCGGAGCGCTGGCGCCGCCGATGCCCGCGTTGTTGACGCCGATGCGCAACGGGGCGAGCGAGTTGGCGAGTTCGATGGAAGAAGCGATCCAGGCCGCATCCGTCGCATCGCCGACTGAAGCCTCTGCCGTGCCGCCGGCCGCGCGGATCTCTTCGACGACCGCGTTCGCGTGCTCCGCGTTCAGGTCGTTCACGACGACGGATGCGCCGTTCTTCGCCAGCAGGAGAGCGGTCGAGCGTCCGATTCCGCTGCCTGCTCCCGTCACGATCGCCGAGCGGTTCGAGACGTCGTACTGAGCCACGAGTGACTCCACTTCCGGGCGGGCGCGGTGCCGGGAGATCTTCTCGGACGGTCCGTCCTTCACTCCAGCCTACGCCTGAAAATGTGGGGTGGATTCACGTGAATGGATGTCGGTGACGCGATGCCGCCGGCACCAGTGGACTCTGCCGGAGCAGGGAGCCCGACGAGCCCGGCCGGGGCGGTCGTTGGTCGCGCCCGTCGCGACGGAGCGTCCTCGACCGATCGGCGAGGACGCTCCGCGGCATGTGGTGGACGGTCTTCGTCGCCGTTCAGAGCACGCGCACGAGGCGGAATCCGAACATGTTGGTCGCGGTCTCCGACGAATAGTAGGCGCTGCGATAGTCCAGTCGCAGATTCTGGGGCTGATAGTTCCACGCGCCCCCACGCACGACGGGGAACGGTACTCCGCCGTCATGCGGGCTCCCGTCGTTCGCTGCGGCGGAGAGATCCTGTACCCAGTCGTCCGCGACGAATTCACGCGCGTTCCCGGTCACGTCGTACAGCCCATACCCGTTGGGCGCGAAGCTTGCCACCGGCGCGGTGTACGGGTAGCCGTCGTCGACGCCGGTGCTGTCCCAGCCGAATCCGTTGGTCTCCTTCGACGAGAGGTCGAAGCTGTTCGCGTACTCGTTCACGCGAGAGAGGTCGTCACCCCAGTAGAACGTCGTGGTCGCACCGCCACGCGCCGCCCACTCCCATTCATCTTCGCTGGGGAGTCGATAGGTTTCCCCCGTCTTCGCACTGAGCCATGACGCGTACGCGTTCGCATCTTCGCGCGTGATCGCGACGACGGGAGAATCGGTCGTCTGGGGGAATCCAGGATTCAGGTAGTCCAGCGCAGCGTTGAACTGCATGGCGGAAGGATCCCGCGGGTTCCACCATCGAGCTCCACCGCGAGGACGATACTTCGTCTCTTTGACGAACGCACTGAACTGACCGACCGTCACCTCGGTCGTGCCGAAGGCGAGTGCCTCACTGATCGTGACGTCGCGCTGGGGCGTCTCGAAATCACGACGGTTCTCCGGGACGTTCCAGATCTGCTGTTCCTCCGCTGTCGCCCCCGCAACGTAGTCGCCCTTCGGCACCACGACCATCTCCGGGAGGCCGGGAAGATCACGGAACACCGTGCCCGGTTGCGTCTGAGCGCTGACATCGGCACGCGATCCTTCCACTCGCGCCGGGCGGGTCTTGTCGCGTTTCTTCAGAGAGTCGTCCATCGATGCCACGCGGTACTGCCATTCCGCCACCGAACCCTGAAGGAACATCACGGAATCGAGCACGCCCGGTTGGTATCCGGGCTGCGTGGCGAGATCGAGCAGATAGGTGGATTCCACCTGAAGCCGCTCCAACGCCGTCTTGAAGCTCTCGTACTGCGGGATCCTCGAGCGATCTTCGTCCAGAGCGAGGATCGCTTCGTTCACCGCGGGAACGACGGCGCCATAGGTGGTCTTCGCGTCGGATCGCCACACCAGCGACTCCTCGAGATCGTCGAGTGCGCGATGGGCGGCATCTGCTCCACCGCGACCCATCGGGGATTGGGCGAAGACCGGCGTGGTCGAGGTGGCGACGAGAGCCAGCGTCAGAGCGACCGCGGCGGAGACCCGCACCGCCGTCGTGGAACCCTGCGTCGGCCCGGGATCAATATTACGTAACATGTTAAGTGTTCCATTCTGTTGATCGGGGAGTATACCCACCCCGTCTATGGCGCGAGAGTGCGATCTCGACACTTTCCCTCTTGACACACCCGCTCCGCGGGCATAACGTACAACCAAATGGTTGCACAAAGAGAACTGAGCGAAGCGGAGGTCGACCGTGTCTTCCACGCACTGGCGACGTCGACCCGGCGCGACATCCTGCGCCGGACGATCGAGCGTGAGCAGTCGGTCTCGACCCTCGCCTCCGAATACGAGATGTCGTTCGCCGCGGTGCAGAAGCACGTCGCCGTGCTCGAGGCCGCGAACCTCATCGTCAAGCGCGCCGAGGGACGCGAGCGGCTCGTCCGCGCGAACCCCGAGATGATCGCCCGCGCCAGGGCGCTCCTCGCCCGATACGAAGAGCTGTGGCGGTCGCGCATCGCCCGACTCGACGACCTGCTGGCCGAGACGCCTCGGCCCAGCTCATCCGACACGAGCGACACCACGAAGAACGAACAAGGAGACTGAACATGCCTGTCACCGACGTCACCACCGATGCCGAGAACCTGACCATGACCGTGGTCGCCGACTTCGCGGCCCCCATCGACCGCGTCTGGAGCGCGTACTCCGACCCGCGTCAGCTCGAGCGCTTCTGGGGTCCTCCCGGATGGCCGGCCACCTTCACCGCCTGGGACCACACCGTCGGCGGGCGTGCCGTCTACTCGATGAACGGTCCGCGCGGCGAGAAGTCGTCGGGTGCGTGGGAATTCGTATCGATCGACGCGCCGCACGGCTTCGAGGTCATCGACTCGTTCGTCGACGAGGAGGGAAAGCCGCTCGACGGATTCCCCGCACAGCGGATGTCGTTCTCGTTCGAGCCCACCGCCGAGGGCACCCGTATGGTGACCACGAGCCACTTCGACTCCGTCGACGCGCTCGAGCAGGTCGTCGAGATGGGCCAGGTCGAAGGCATCAAGATGGCGATGGCGCAGCTCGACACCGTGCTGCAGGATCTCCGCGAGTACGCGCAGGGCAAGGGCACACGGGTGGAGCTGCTCGACGACACCCACGTGCGCATCACCCGCCTGGTCGAGGGGCCGCGGGAGCTGGTCTGGCGCGCGCACTTCGAGCCCGAGCTCATCCGCAAGTGGATGCTCGGACCCGACGGCTGGGAGATGACGGAGTGCGTGGCCGCCACCGAGGTGGGCCAGTCGTACCGGAACTCCTGGGCGCCGGTCGGCGACACCGAGGGGCAGCCGTTCGGGTTCGAAGGTGAGGCGCTGCTGATCGACGCCCCGCGCCGGGCGGTCAGCACCGAGCGGATGCAGGGCATGCCCACCGAGACGCTCAACGATCTGAACCTGTATGAGGAGGACGGCGCGACTCTCGTCACGCTGCTCATCGAGTATCCCGACAAGGAGACGCGCGACATGATCCTCGCCACCGGCATGGCCGACGGCATGGAGTCGTCGTTCGCCCGCCTGGAGCGGGAGCTGCTCTCCGTCTGACGCTGCATCTGCGCGCAAGCAGTCGCCGTTTCAGGCGTTCACGCCGGGGCAGGCCGATCTCCCCCCGAGACGGCCTGACCCGGCGTTTCGGTCTGACCCGGCGAGGCCGAGCATCGAGGCGCCACACCTCCACGCAGGTGTTCGGGATAAGGTGGCGACACGATGAGGATCACGCGCCGCACTCTGCTCCTCGGCGCCGGAGCCGGTGTCGCTTCGGTGCTTCTCGCCTCCTGCACTCCGGAACCGGCACCCACGCCGACG
Organism: Microbacterium maritypicum MF109; assembly: GCF_000455825.1. GTDB lineage: Bacteria > Actinomycetota > Actinomycetes > Actinomycetales > Microbacteriaceae > Microbacterium > Microbacterium maritypicum_A. The sequence continues at coordinate 75,420 of NZ_ATAO01000024.1, read as the reverse complement.
CCCACTCGCACGCGCGAGCCCGAGCCTCCGCCCGGTGTCCCGGCGGCAGCCGGCAGCATCCGCAGCACCTGGACCACCGATCCGTTCGCGCTCGGCGCCGCCAGCTTCACGCCAGTGGGCGTGCTGGCCGGCACGCGTCTCGCGCTGGGGAAGCCCGTCGACGGGCGCCTGTTCTTCGCGGGGGAGGCGACGGATGAGGATGCTCCCGGAACGGTGCGCGGCGCGATCGGCTCCGGTGCGCGCGCGGCCGAGGAACTCCTGATCCCGGCGACCTCGGGAGAGCGTGTCGCCGTCGTCGGCGCAGGGCTCGCCGGAGCCACCGCTGCCGCTCTGCTCGCCGAGGGAGGGCTGGAGGTGACGGTCTTCGAGGCCAGGGATCGCGTCGGTGGGCGGGTCTACTCCCGCGTCGACGAATCGTGGCCCGTGCCGGTGCAGCTCGGCGCCTGGCTCTTCGGCGCAGACGACGCCGACGTGCTCGACCGGATGAGCGAGGGAGAGGTCGGCGTCGTCGAACTGGCCGGCGAGATCTGGCGCGGACCCGACGGAGCTGTCGACCCGGTCGACCCTCAGCCCTTCGACGCGGCGATCACGACGGCACAGGCCGCGCCCGAAGACTCCTCGGTGGCTGATGCTCTGACCGCCGCCGGAATCGATACCGCCGACCCCGCGACGACTGCGCTGCTCGCGATCCTCGCCGCCCGCACCGGTGCCGGAGCCGACGAACTGTCCAGCTGGTTCGCGCCGCCACTGCCGACAGGAGACCCGAAGGCGGCGACCGGCGACGTCACGCCATTCATCGAGCAGGCCCTGGACGGCGTCAAGGTGGGGCTCAACTCCCCGGTCGCTCGCCTCGCGTACGACGACTCCGGAGTGAGCGTGCGCCTCGGCACCGGAGAGGCGCTGTCGTTCGACCGCGTGCTCGTGACCGTGCCGCTGGGTGTGCTCCAGGACCGCAGCATCGAGTTCGACCCACCCCTGCCGTTCTCCAACCGCGGTGCGGTGTCGGCGCTCGGCATGGGCGCGATCGAGACCGTGTGGCTGCGGTGGGACGAGCCGTTCTGGGAGAACGAAGAGGCGATCTGGCACGCGGTCGGCGCCGATGTGGTGATCCCGACCTGGATCAACCTGCGACCCGCGACCGGCGAGAACGTGCTCGTGGGCATCGTGGGAGGTGCCGCGGCCGCCGAGTTCGCGAAGCTCGACGAGGACGAGGCCATCGAAGCGGCCCTCGCCTCGCTGGCCCTCTACGTCTGACCGATACGTTCACCGATCGGCGCCTGCTCGGGTGTCGGGGTCTCGGAGCTCGCGTCGACGTCCACGCGCAGTCGTCTCGGCAGCGGCATGCGGCTGACGAGCACGAGGACGGTGGCGACCGCGGCGAAGGTGCCGAGAGCGATCGCCGACGAGAGGATGAACTCCATCGGGCCGCTCACCTGTCGCGGGTCGAGGAAGTAGTACGGATACCAGCCGATGAGCGGCCCGCGGATCATGGTGGCGACACCCCAGATCACCGGGTAGGCGAGCGTCACCGGAATCACCCGCCAGGGGACGGAGCGGTGTCCGGGGGCCAGCGCCCACGCTGCCACCGTCACGGCGGGGAGCCAGAAGTGCAGCACCTGATCCGACCAGGGCACATCGATGCGGATGCCGCGGATGCCGGCCTGCCAGACCAGGATGGCGAACACGAGTCCGGCGGTGATCGTCCAGGTCAGCACGAGCGCCAGGGCGACCGTGAGCCAGCGCGGATCGCGAGCCGTGCGCAGGGCGATGACCCCCGCGATGCTCAGCAGCACCACGAACGCGATGTTCGACTGGTTGGTCAGATACGCGAAGAAGTTCTGGCTCGCGATGGTGTTCGACGCCAGTCCCCAGGCGAGTCGATGGATGAGTGCGACCAGGCAGACGGCGGCAGCGCCGAGGCGGAGCAGGCCGAAGACGGTGCGGGCCTTCACCGCTGCGTCACCACCCATTCCGTCATCAGCCGAGTCTACGGACCGCAGCTCGGAGGACCCGTCATGCGCGGAGGGTCAGCGTTCTGGTGGTGGAGAGGACGTGGCGTGAGTCAGCGTCGGGGTTCGCGGGTCGACCACAGGGCCAGCGCGACGAGCACGGGCTGGAAGAACAGCCGCACGAAGCGCTTCATGTCCGTGTCGAGCCCGAATCCGTCACGGTGGTGCATCCACTGCGCCACGTTGCCGGGAAACACAGCGACGAAGAACAGGGCGGCGAACGTGCCGACCGCACGTCGACGGCGCCGTGCCAGCAGCAGCGCGGAGCCGAGCGCGACCTCGGCCACGCCCGAGGCGAGCACCGTGGTGTCGGGGTCCAGCGGCAGCGACTCCGGCACCTGCGCCTGGAACTCCTCGCGGGCGATCGTGAGGTGCGAGACCCCCGCGAAGACGAGGGAGGCGCCGAGGAAGATGCGGCCGATGGTGCGGGCGGGAGTCGACATGGTGCGAGTGTACGCCTCGGTCGCTGGGCTCAGATCAGGCGGCGGAGCGCCTCTTCGAGCGAGACGCCCTGAGCTTCGGCGCGGTCGCGCAGCCGCGCGTGCTCGTCGGACGAGAGCGGGATGCGCAGTTCGATCGGGTCGTCGTCGGGCGCATCCAGGCCGTCGAGGAGATCGGATGCCTCGGCCCACAACGGCTCGGCGACGGCGGACGCAGCGGTCGGGGAGGCGGCGGAGGCCATCGTCGGCGAGGCCGCCCGAGCGGGGGCGGAAGCGGCGACCGGCGCCGACGCGGCGACCGCGGCTCCGGCATCCGTGCCGCGGGTGAAGCCCGGTCCTCGACGTGGTTCCTGCTTCGCCTGGTATGCCTTGGCCGCGGCGTTCGCACGTTCGTCGGCGGCCTCGTTCAGCGGGTGCCCCGCGTGCCCCTTGACCCAGGAGAACTCGACGTCACGGCCGCGGATGGCCTCGTCGATGCCCTCCAGCAGGTCGCGGTTGAGCACGGGGCCGCCGTCGGACTTGCGCCAGCCCTTGCGCTTCCAGCCCGGCATCCACTTCGTCACGGAGTCGATCACGTAGCGGCTGTCGCATTCGATCAGCAGTTTCTCGTCGGTGCCCGCCGTCGCGAGCAGCAGTTCGAGCACCGCTCGCAGTTCCCCCTGGTTATTGGTGCCGTGCGGCGATCCGCCGGCCGCCCAGTTGTCGTCGTCGATGTACCAGGCCCAGCCGTTGGGGCCGGGGTTGCCCAGGGCGGAGCCGTCTGCGGCGGCGGTGATCGTCATCCCTCAACCGTAACGGTGAGCGCGACGTCGCCTGTCGCGTGAAGGGCGAGCAGTCGGTCAGTCGTCTTCGGGGTCGTCGTCCAGCGGGTCGTCGTCCAGCGGGTCGTCGTCCAGCGGCTCGGCGTCCAGCGGCTCGGCGTCCAGCGGCTCGGCGTCACCGGTCGAGGCGGCCTCGGGGACCGGGGGCGCGACCGGGAACAGGACCGAGCTCAGGTCGCCGCTGGTCTCCGCGCCGAGCCCGATCGACAGTGGATCGACGACGGGCGCGGTGTCGAGCACCTCGGACTCGGAGCGTTCGAGCGGCTCCGAGGGCAGCACCCACTGGTTCTCTTGTTCTTCAGGCTTCTGCTGGAACAGTCCCATGAGTTCCATTGTGACCCCGAGCCGCCGTGAGGAGGCCGGATTCACACGGGATTGATCGGATGCGGCTCCGGTGGTCGTCGCCGACGTCGTGGCTGTCAGGCCGAGGCCGCGCGCCGGAAGGTGAAGTATCCCGAGACGGCGCCGTGATTCACGACGCCCGTTCCGGTGCTCATCACCCGATCGGATGTGGTGGCGCCCGATCCGACGAAGGCGTATCCCGTGTGCTCGAGGCGCCAACCGACCCTCTCGACCTCGCTGAGGAAGTAGCCGACGCTCTCGTTCTGGAGGTAGTCGTTCGCCGCCGAACCCCAGGACGACGGGGCACCGGTGAGGCGGCTGACCTCGACGTGCAGGTGCAGGAGAGGATCGCCGCGGGTGTGTGCTTCGCGTGCCGCACCGAGCAGTCGTTCAGCTTCTTCTATCGTCAGCACGAGCCCCCTCTTCGTGTCGCCGTCGGCAGACGGCTCACCTGAGAGCGTACGTCGACTGACGGCGTCAGACCGAGGCCGCGCGCACGGCCTCGACGAGTGCCCGCCAAGGGCCTTCGAGCGCGGAGTCGGGCAGTTCGCGCTCGCGCCGCTCGGATGGTGTGCGCGCCTGGATGCTCCACATGAACCGATCGGCGCCGGGTCCGCCGTCCCGCTCCTGATCCCACGGGCAGCGGTCGATCAGATCGATCCACTCCGCCGCGTCGTCAGTGCCGGCTTCCACATGCCACTGACGGCGGATGCCGGCGATGCCGCCGGTGCGCACCACCGCGATCACGACCTGCGCGTCAGTCGGTGGAGGGGACTCGCTCATCCTCATAGACTCCCACGGTCGTCCACGCCCGTCGAGCTGCTGCGGCTGTGGCGGCATCGATGTCCGTGGCCGCGGCGACTGTCGCGTCGGCGAACTGCGTGAAGGTCGCGGTGCTCGACAGGCCGCCGGTGAGAGCGCGGTACCAGACTGTTCCCGCCCGCTCCCAGGCATTGCCGCCGAGGTCGATCGCGAAGAGGGCGAATGCACGGTTGGGGATGCCTGAGTTGATGTGCACCCCGCCGTTGTCTTCGGTGGTGCGGACGAAGCCGCTCATGTGGTCGGGCTGCGGATCCCGGCCGAGCTCATCGTCGTCATACGCGGTGCCGGGTGCGATCATCGAGCGCAGCGCCGCGCCCTCGACGGCGTCGGTGAAGATCTCGGCACCGATGAGCCACGTCGCCTGGTCGGCCGTCTGGCTCAGGGCGTACTGCTCGGTCAGGGCGCCGAACACGTCGGCGATCGACTCGTTCAGGGCACCCGGCTGCCCCTGGTATTCGAGGTTGGCGGTGTGCTGCACCACGCCGTGTGCGAGCTCGTGGCCGATGACGGTGAGCGAGCCGGTGAAGTGCTGGAACACCTCGCCGTCTCCATCGCCGAAGACCATGCGCTCGCCGTCCCAGAACGCGTTGTCGTAGTCGACGCCGTAGTGCACGGTCGCATCCAGCGGGGCGCCCGCGTCGTCGAGAGAGTTGCGCTCGAACGCGGCCAGCAGCATCTCGAACGTGGCGCCGAGGCCGTCGAAGGCCTCATTCACCGCGGTGTCATCGACCGGGGCATCGTCTTCGCCTCGCACGACCGCGCCGGGCAGCTGCTGCGTGTTGCCGGCGTCGCTGATCGTGCGGTTGGGGGCATCGGACAGCTGCGCCACGAGGTCGCCGTTCTCGTCGATCGACAGGTCGATGCGCGCGCGGAAGGGCGGTCGACCGGCGGTCAGCGTCTGTCTCGCAGCTGCGGCGGCCTTGGGGAATCGGCCTGATTCGGCCAGACGCGCGAGCAGGTAAGAGGGGACCACTCCATGACGTTCTCCGGATGCTGTGCTGCTCATGGTGCGACCCTACGCCGGGACGCCGACGTTCGTGTGGTGCGGGCGGGTTGCGGCGAGAACCGCGTCGGGTGGACCCGGCGTGGGGCGGAGTTCTCTGTGTCGGGAGGAGCCGTGCCGCGTGGCTGTCCGCCCGACGCGGAGTTCTCCGCCGCACACGGTGCGTCCTCCCGGCGCGCGCCCTCAGTCGTTCTCGATGCTCAGCACGGTCGTGCGCAGGCCGTCGGACTCGTACTGCACCGGCATGCCCGGGTGGTCGATCGAGAACCAGAAGATGCCGTCATCGGTGTCGTACCGGCGGCAGGTGAGCGCACCGAGCGGGGTCGTCAGGCTCACGGTCGACACGCTCGTCGTGCCGGCGTCGAAGGCGGCATGGCCCTGCAGTTCCGCCCAGGTCACCCGATTCGAGACGACGGCCTTGGGGTCCTCCGCTGCCCAGCGGTCGAGCGTCGCTCCCTCGTCATCGGTGTCGTGGAAGCGGTTGACGTGCTCGCCCATCGGTCCGTCGGGGCCTTCGAGCAGCAGGTGGATCACCATCCCCGTGCCGGTGGCGTCGCGGATCTCGGCGGCGGTGAATGGTGTCGGGAGGAGTCCGGGGCCGAGCAGGTGCGGATCGGGATCGGTCATGAAGACAGTCTGCGCCATGGTCCGGGCCGCACGTCACGGGATGGTCTCGATGGGCAGGTCCGTCGCCCCTTCCTTGACAGGATTGCGTTCTGTATACAGAATACCAGTACGCCCGAAGGGGCGATCCCGACCTGATCTTCCAATGATGAAAGAGGTAGCGAGATGGCACGTGCGAACGTGACGCGGTATCTGGCACTGGGTGCCGCCGGCGCTCTGGCACTCGGACTCGCCGCGTGCAGCGGTGGGGGTGGAGGAGGCGGTGGAGGCGTCGACGCCGACGGCAACGCCACCGTCGTCTGGTCGACCTGGGGCACGGCCGACGAGCTCACCCGCTACGAGGAGTTCAATAAGGACTTCATGGAGCGCCACCCCGACATCAAGGTCAAGCTGCAGCCCGTGGCGGACTATGGCGACTACCACTCCAAGCTGCTCGCTCAGCTCACCAGCAACACCGCGCCCGACGTGTTCTACGTGGGCGACGACAAGATCGGCCAGTTCGTCGACTCGAACCGGCTCATGCCGCTGAGTGACCTGATGGACTCGAAGGACAGCAAGACGAAGAAGGATGACTTCTTCCCCGGGCTCTTCGGTGCTGCCGAGAACGACGGCGAGGTGTACGCCGCCCCGAACGACTCGAACCCCGACGTGTTCTGGTACGACAAGCAGGCGCTGGCGGCCGCAGGGATCACGGAGGACCCGGCGACCCTCGCCGAGAACGGCGAGTGGACCACCGACAAGTTCCTGGAGATGAACGAGAAGCTCCACGACGCGGGCCTCACCGGCACCATGTACTGGAACTACTGGGCGACGCACTGGAGCTGGCTCTCGTCGCAGGGCCTCGATGCTCCCTATGACGATTCCGGTGCCTTCGTCGCGAATAAGGACGCCGCGACCGTCGAGTCGGTGCAGCAGCTCGGCGACCTGTTCGAGGACGGCACCTTCGTCGTCGCCGACACCCTTCCTGACGGTGCGGGCGCCGACAGCGTGTTCGTCACGCACAAGGCCGGCTTCTTCGTGCAGGGCCGCTACACGATCGGCACGGTCGATGCGACGGGCGAGCAGGACAGCTACGACATCGTGCAGTGGCCGACCCCTGACGGCGAAGCTGCTCCCACCGGCGTGGCGACCAGCTTCCTCGCGATCAACGGCAAGACCAAGGTGAAGGACGCGGCGTTCACGTTCTGGACCGAGTTCCTCTCCGCCGAGGGGCAGACCTTCCGTCTACAGGGCGGCGGCAATGCGGTCCCCTCGATCAAGGGCGCTGACGAGGTCGTGCTCGAGGACGACTATCCCGCACACGCCCAGACCTTCCTCGACATGCGCGACATCGGGTTCGAGGACTACCCCGCCGAGGCGCGCGTTCCCGGTCTGCCGACCGCCATCGCCGACGAGTTCCTGAAGCTGTACCAGGGCAAGGCCGACGCGCAGGAGACGCTCGACACCATCGCCGACGTGGTCAAGGAACGGTCGGAGAAGTAGGAGTGAGCACTCTCACCGAGAACGGGCGGATGCCGCAGGTCACCCCTGCGGCATCCGCCCCGCCCCTGCGCAAGGAGGCGCTCTGGCGTCGCCGCGACCGGCTGTGGGGGTACGTCTTCGTCGGCCCCCAGATGATCGGCATGGGGCTGTTCGTCGTGCTGCCGTTCGCCGCCAGCCTGGTGCTCGCTTTCGCGGACTGGGACGGGCTGACCGATCTCACCTGGGTGGGTTTCGCCAACTTCGCCGATCAGCTGACCGACCCGCTCCTCGGTCGGGCGATCCTCAACACGCTCATCATCGCGATCGTCACGGTCCCCATCGGCCTCGGCCTCTCGGTGATCGTCGCCGTCGCACTCGAGAAGCTCAAGACGCGCACGCTCTACCTGATCCTGTTCTTCGCCCCGGTCGTGACCTCGACGGTCGCGGTGGCGATGATCTGGCAGCAGATGTTCCGCTCCGACGGGCTGCTGTCCACCACGATCGCGAAGGTCTTCGGGGTCACCCCGCCCGACTGGCTGCAGGACCCGAAGCTGGCCCTCCTCGCCGTCTGCATCGTCACCATCTGGTCGTCGATGGGCCTCAACGTCGTGATCTTCCTCGCCGGATTGCAGAACATCTCACCCTCGGTGATCGAGGCGGCGCGCATCGACGGTGCCGGCCCGTGGCGGCTGTTCACCAGCATCCGCCTGCCGCTGCTCTCCCCGATCGTCTTCTTCTCGTCGGTGGTCGCGTTCATCTCGTCGCTGCAGACGTTCGACACGGTCTATGTGCTGGTGCAGGACGCCGGCCCCGACAACGCGACCCGCACGATCGTCTACCACATCTTCGATCTGGGCTTCGGGCGGTTCGAGTTCGGTCCGTCCAGCGCCGCGAGCATCATCCTGCTCCTGCTCACGCTCGTCATCACCGCGGTGCAGTTCGGCGCGCAGAAGAAATTCGTCCACTACGAGGATGACCCCGCATGAGCATTCAGACGCCCCCGCTGACCGGCCCTGCTCCGGCCACGGACTCCACCATCGCGATCACTGCGCCCGGCTACCGGTCCCGTGGCCGTGGCGGCCCCGCCGTCGACCGCGCACGCCGCCGGCTCGGTTCGACCCTGCTGCACGTGGTGCTCGTGGTGGCAGGGATCGGCATGGTGTTCCCGTTCATCTGGATGCTGCTGACCTCGTTCAAGACCCTGCCGCAGCTGCTGAAGAACCCGCTGCAGTTCCTCCCGGATCCCTGGACGTTCGACAACTACACCCAGGCCTGGAACGCGGTCCCGTTCGGCCAGGCGTACCTGAACAGCGCGTACATCGCGATCCTCGTGGTGGTCGGCACGCTGCTCACGGCGTCGATGGCGGGATATGCGTTCGCGCGCATCCGGTTCCGCGGCAGCAAGGTGCTCTTCATCGTCTTCCTCGCGACGCAGATGATCCCGAAGCAGGTGACGCTGATCCCCTTCTATCTGCTGATGTCGAACCTCGGCTGGGTGGATTCGCACCTCGCGCTGATCGTCCCGGGCATCATGGCGAACCCGTTCGCGGTGTTCCTGATGCGGCAGTTCGTGCTGGCTCTGCCGCGTGAGCTGGAAGAAGCGGCGATCGTCGACGGTGCCGGTCGCTGGCGCATCTTCTGGAGCGTCGTGCTCCCCAACCTGAAGCCCGGCCTCGCTGCCCTCAGCATCATCGTGGCGCTCGATGTGTGGAACGCCTTCCTGTTCCCGCTCGTGCTGTTGAACTCGCCCGACCTGTTCACGGTTCCCCTGCTGCTGAACGCCTTCGAGGGACAGCAGGGCTCGATCAACTACGGACTCGTGATGGCGGCCTCGGCGATCGCGACCGTGCCCATGCTGATCGTGTTCGTCATCGGTCAGCGGAAGATCCTCAACAGCATGGCCGCATCGGGGCTGGGAGGGCGATGATGACGGATGCCGCCGCCCTCGCCGGCCGTCACCTCGACCTGGCCTCGGCGCCGTTCACGTTGCCGCGTTCGCGCGTGCTCGTCTTCCGCGCGGAGGACGGGAACGGCGTGCGCGTGCACACCTCGGAGTATGAGCGGCGCCTGTCGGAGTGCCGCGTGCTCGATGCGCTGATCGTGGTGGACGCCTCAGGCGAGGCGCGTGCGGTGACCGACGTGCATCCGGCGCGAGTGACGTTCGGCGCTGCTGCGGCGACGCTGACCTTCGCCGATCCGTCGACGCTGAGCCTCGGCGGAGAACCCGGGTCGCGGGTGCGGCTGCGGCGACCGGACGGGAGTGTCGAGGAGCATCCGCTCGGGGACGGTCTTCGCCTCCGCATCGACGCCGACCGCACCGTCACGGTCGAGCCCGGCGACCACGCTGCGGCGCTCGCCGCGACCGAGGCGATCTGGGACGACTGGTTCGCGAAGTGCCCGAGTGTGCGCGGCGACCTGCAGGAGATGACGGCGTTCTGCTGGTGGGTGCTCGGCGCGAACATCGTCGAGCTGCCGTCGCTGGGCGATGCCAGGGCGATCGTGCCGTCGAAGATCGGCTACGTCGGCCTGTGGCAGTGGGATGCGTACTTCATCGCCGTGGGACTGCGACACGGCGACCCGGAGCTCGCGCGCGAGCAGCTCGACATCGCGTTCCGTTTCCCACAGCCCGACGGCCAGCTGCCCGACGTGGTGCACGAGCTCGGAGTGCTCGCGACCAGCGACGACCTGCCCGAGAGCGACCGTGCGAACCTGCGCAGAGCCGGATCGCAGATCGCCGACCCGAGCGCCCCCGTGCCGCTCACCAAACCACCGCTCGCCGCGTGGGCGCTGCGCAAGGTGCTCGAGGCCGAGGACGCCCCCGACTACGCGCGCCGGCAGTTGACCCGCATCGTCCGCTCGCAGGACTGGTGGTTCGACGGCAGCGACCTCGACCACGACGGGATGCCGGAGTACGGGCACCCGTACTCCTCCGGGCTCGACGACAGCCCGATCTTCGACGGTCCACTGCCGACAGCTGCTCCCGACCTGGGTGCGTACCTCGTGCGACAGGACGTGGAGCTCGCGGACCTGCTGACCCGCTATGAACCGGATGCCGACGTCTCGCGGTTGAGGGAACGGGCCGAGAGCACGCAGGAGCGGCTGCTGCGCATGTGGGATCCGGACCTCGGGCGATTCCTCGCGTATGGCGGCGGGGAGCCGCAGCTCAGCGACACGGTCGTCGGGTTGATGCCGCTGCTCACGGGCACGTTGCCGGCGCCGATCGCCGATGCGCTGCGCCAGGCCGTCGACGACCCCGAGCGCTTCGCCCTGCCCTGGGGGCTGCCGACGGTCGCAGCATCGGATCCCGACTTCTCGGACGAGCGGATGTGGCGCGGACCGGTGTGGGTCAACACGAGCATGCTGGTCGCCGAGGGGCTGGAGGCGTCGGGGTACCCCGAGCGGGCACGGGAGCTGCGAGAGCAGACCGTGGCCCTCGTGATCCACGGCGGCGGTCCGCACGAGTACTTCAACCCGCACACAGGTCGGAAGGCGCGTACGGCGACCACCGCGTTCGGCTGGTCGGCTGCGCTGTTCATCGACCTCGCCGTGCAGCTCAGCTGACGGCATCCGTTCCGGTCGCGATTCCTGTCGCTTACCGGGGCGGCAACCGACAGGAACGGCGACCGGAACACTGCGGAACTCGATTGTATTCAATATTCATTTCAACGACGAAGGAGTCAGACATGAAGAAGAAGCTCACAGGGATCGCCGCGCTCGCGGCGGTCGGGATCGCGCTCGCCGGATGCGCCACCGGAGGAGTGCCGACCGGAGGGTCCGACGCGGTCGCGCTGGACCCCGACGCGAAGCTCGACGGAGAGATCACCGTGTGGTCGTGGGATGTCGGAGCCGTCGCCCTGGAGCGGCTCGCGGCCGACTTCGAGAAGGCCCACGAGGGCACGACCGTGAAGGTCGTCGACGTGGGCTACGACAACGCCTATGACAAGATGTCGGTCGGCTTCCAAGCGGGCACCGGCCTGCCCGACGTGGTCACGATCGAGACGGATGCCGCCCCCGGCTACATCACGCAGTTCCCGAAGGGGATGCTCGACCTGAACCCGATCCTGGGCGGTGATGAAGTCGACTTCGACCCGTTCAAGTGGTCCGCGGGTTCCGATGCCGACGGGTCCTTGCGCATCGCGCCGTGGGACTCCGGCACCGTCGCGCTGTACTACCGCACCGACATCGTGGAGCAGGCGGGCGTCGACATCGAGGCCGCCACGACGTGGGACGATCTGATCGCGGCGGGCAAGGTCATCAAGGAGAAGACCGGCCACACGCTGCTCTCGACCGACCTCTCCGCCGGTGGCGGCTTCCAGATGCTGCTGCAGCAGCTCGGCCAGGGGCTGTTCGACGAGGCGGGCGAGATCACGCTCGACTCTCCCGAAGCCGTGCGCGTGCTCACGATGCTGCAGGAGATGAACCAGGCCGGACTCATCAAGAACGTCACCGGATGGGACGGCAGGGTGACCTCCGCGAAAGACGGCGACTCCGCAGTGACCGCCGACGCCGTCTGGTGGATCGGCACGCTGCAGGGCGATGCCCCCGAGCTGAGCGGAAAGTACGCCGTGCTCCCGTTGCCGGTGTTCGACGAGGGCGGCGCCCGCACCTCGAACAACGGCGGATCGGGGCTCGCGGTGCCCGCACAGGCGAAGAACCCGCAGCTCGCCGCGGCGTTCGTCGACTTCGTGCTCGCGGATGCCGACAACCAGGTGTCGATGATGACGAACGAGGGACTCTTCCCCTCGTACCTGCCGGCCCTGCAGTCGGACTACTTCTCGAAGCCGGTCGAGTACTTCGGCGGTCAGCCGGTCTACGAGACCTTCGCAGAGCTCACGGCCCAGATCCCGCCGATCGTCTACACCTCGGACAGCGCAGAGGCCTCGGACATCGTCGCCAACGCCGTCGCCGCCGCCGTGCTGAACGGCGCCGACCCCGCCACCGTGCTCGCCGATGCGGCCGCGCAGCTCGCTACCTCCACCGGTCGAGAGGTCGCGAAGTAACCATGACCTCCGCGACCTCGCCCGGGTCCGGCCGCCGACGGCTGGACCCGGGCAGGGCCGGACGCTGGTTCGTGCTGCCGGCTGCCGCCCTGCTCCTGTTCTTCTTCGCCTATCCGCTGGGCGCCTCGCTCTGGCAGAGCCTGTTCCGCACCGAGGGCGGCGTGACGAGCTTCGTCGGACTCGGCCAGTACGAGCGGCTGTTCTCCGACCCGCTGATCGCGAAGAGCCTGTTCAACGCGGGACTGATCCTCATCGTCCAGGTGCCGCTGATGATGGTGCTCGCGGTCGGGCTCGCCTACCTGCTCAACCAGTCATGGCTGCGGTGGCGTTCGGGATTCCGCCTGCTCACGTTCCTGCCCGCGGTGACCACGCTGGTCGCCTACGCCGTCGTGTTCCGCGTGCTGCTCGCCACCGACGGCGGCGCCGTGAACCAGATGCTCGGTGTGATCGGCGTCGCCCCGATCGACTGGCTGAACAACGAGTGGTGGGCGCGTGTCTCCGTGATCGCCGCCGTCACCTGGCGATGGACCGGCTACAACATGGTCATCATCCTCGCCGGCCTGCAGTCGATCCCCCCGGAGCTCTACGAGGCGGCGAAGGTCGACGGCGCCGGACGCTGGCAGACGTTCTGGAGTGTGGTGCTTCCGCAGCTGCGGCCGGTGCTGATCTTCACGGGGATCACCTCGACGATCGGCGCACTGCAGCTGTTCGACGAGAACTTCATCCTCACGGGCGGCGGCCCCAACGACGCCACGCTCACCCCGGTGCTCTACCTGTACAAGGTCGGGTTCCGACAGTTCGACTTCGGCTACGCATCAGCCATCGCCTGGATGCTGGTGCTGATCACCGCGATCATCGCCGTCGTGCAGTTCCGGGTCATGAGGGAGAAGCCATGACAGACCTCGCCACCCGCACCCTGGTCACCTCCGGCCGCGACACCCGCAGCCTCGGAGCGGGGGAGCGCGGCGCCCGTTCGCGCATGCTGCGGCTGCCGCTCTACCTGCTGCTGGTCGTGGCCTCGCTGGTGTCGATCATCCCGTTCCTGTGGATGGTCATCGCCTCCACCCATCCGAGTTCGGAGCTGTTCGGCACGCCGCTCCCGGTGCTCCCCGGCGACGCGCTGTGGGAGAACCTCGCCCGCTTGGAGGAGAGCATCGGCTTCAGCCGCGTGATGCTCAACAGCCTGCTGATCGCGGTGATCTACACGGTCTTCAGCTCGATCGTCAGCATCATGTGCGGCTACGGGCTCGCCACCTATCGATTCCGTGGACGCGGCGTGCTGCTCGCGCTCGTGCTCGTGACGATGATGATCCCGATGCAGGTGCTGCTGGTCCCGCTGTTCCAGATCATGGCCGGCATGGGGTGGATCGACACCTATCAGGCCGTGATCCTGCCGTTCCTGGCGAACGCGTTCGGGATCTTCCTGATGCGCCAGGGGTTCCTCGACTTCCCGCCGAGCCTGATCGAGGCGGCCAGGATCGACGGCGCGAGCGAGCTGCGCACGTTCTATCGGATCGTGCTTCCGGTCGCGAAGCCGCAGATCGCGGCGCTCGTGATCTATACGTTCATCAGCCAGTGGAACGCGTTCATCTGGCCGCTGCTCATGCTCAACACCGAGGCGAACTACACGGTTCCGGTCGCGCTGAACACGATGATCGGCATGAGCCGCGTCGACTACTCCGGCCTGATGCTGGGGTCGCTGCTGGCGACACTGCCCCTGCTGCTGCTGTTCCTGATCTTCCAGAAGCAGTTCGTCGCAGGTCTCCTCGGCGGCGCGGTGAAGGGGTGAGGGGAGCAGGCGGCGTCTACTCGGGGGTGCGGGTCGACAGTCGGTCCTGAGCCGCCCGCAGATGCTCCGTCATGGCTGCCTCGGCGCCGTCCGCGTCACCCGCGATGATCGTCTCCACGATGCGCACGTGCTCCTCGAGAGTCGCCTCGCCGGTCTCGACGTCGTAGGCGAGCCGGAAGGCGTGGAGGTGGAAGTGGGTGCGCTCCAGCGCCCTGGCCACCGCGAGGTTGCCCGAGGCCCTGGCGATCAGCTGGTGCAGCAGGGCGTCGTGTTCGCTGAATCTGGCGTAGTCGGTCAACTCCGCCGACCCGGGTGCGTTCGCGTATCGATGCAGTTCGGTCGCGAGCGCGTCGCGCTCCTGCGGGGTCGCGCGCTCCGCGGCACGGCGGGCGGACACCGGCTCGAGCAGCAACCGCAGGTCGTAGAGGTCGGCGAGCTCTCGCGACGTGAGCACCGGTGTCGTCCGGTAGCCCTTGAGGTGCGTCTTGCGCACCAGCCCGGCGTCCTCGAGTCGTGTGAGCGCTTCGCGGATCGGCGTCGGCGACACGTCGAGGCGCTTGCCGATCGCATTGATGTTGACCCGCGCATCTGCGGGCAGCTCGTTGCTGAGGATGAGGGAGACGAGTCCTTCGTAGACGTTCTCGGCGAGCGAGGGATCGTCGGGATCCCGCCTGTCATCCACTCGCGCCATGCCCGCAATCCTAGTGCGGCGGCTGTGTGTCGATCGGGCGCGCCGGGCGGGCATTTGACACGGGAACGGCGAACGCGTACGTTCGCAGAATCAAATTGAATTTGATTGTGACACTCTCGAGGAAGAGACACCGTGACCCTCATCACCGCTGCAACCGCCCGCCTGGTCGACATCGAGGTGGAGAAGGTGCGCACCGACGCCATGCAGTCCTTCCTCAAGCAGGAGACCATCGTTGTCACGATCCAGACCGCCGACGGGCTCACCGGACGCGGCTACTCCTACACGATCGGCACCGGGGGTCGCGCGACGCTCTCGATGCTCAACGAGCACCTCCTGGCCGAGCTGATCGGCGAGGATTCGCGTCTGGTCGAGCACCTGTGGCGGCGGCTCTACGACTCCACGCGTGCGACCTCGGTCGGCGTCATCACCGCGCTCGCCCTGGCGGCGGTCGACACCGCGCTCTGGGACATCCGGGCGCAGCGGGCGGCGCAGCCGCTGTGGATGATCGCCGGGGGGAACCGTCGCGACGTGCCGCTGTACGACACCGAGGGCGGATGGCTGCACGTGTCCGTCGACGAGCTCGTGGAAGAGGCCCGCGCCTCGGCGAGCAGGGGATGGAAGGGCGTGAAGATCAAGGTCGGCAAGCCGAGCATCGCCGAGGACGCGAGCCGCATCGCCGCCGTGCGCGACGCCGTCGGTCCGGACGTCGAGATCATGGTCGACGCCAACCAGAGCATGACCTCCGCCGAGGCCGTGCGCCGCGCGCACGCGTTCGAGCCGTTCGACCTCAGCTGGTTCGAGGAGCCGCTTCCGGCCGACGACGTGACCGGCCATGTGCGCCTCGCCCAGTCGACCAGCATCCCGATCGCGGTCGGCGAGTCGATGTACTCGCTCGGTCACTTCCGTGAGTACCTGGAGCGCGGAGCGGCCGGCATCGTGCAGGTCGACGTCGCCCGCATCGGGGGCATCACCCCGTGGCTCAAGGTGGCGCACCTCGCGGAGGCGTTCAACGTGCAGGTGAGCCCGCACTTCCTGATGGAGCTGCACGTGAGCCTCGTCGCCGCCATCCCCAACGGACGCTTCGTCGAGCACATCCCGCAGCTGCGCGCCGTGACGAACAGCGAGATCCGCATCGACGGCGGACACGCCTTCGCCCCGGATGCCCCCGGTCTCGGCATCGACTGGAACCTCGACGCGCTCGACGACCGCACCGTCGCCTGAACCGCACCGTCGCGTGAACCGCACCGTCGCGTGAACCGCACCGTCGCCTGACGGCCCCCACATCCCCCCACCCCCGCGCTCATCGATGAGCAGATGGCGCCCGCCATCACGAAAGGACGATGATGTCATCACCCACACGCACTCCCGCGCAGCCGCCGACGGGCGAGAAGAAGACCGGATCCCGCGGCGTCGCCGCCGCAGCGCTCGTCGGCTCCGCCCTCGAGTGGTACGACTTCTACCTGTACGGCACGGCCGCGGCGCTGGTGTTCAACCGCATCATCTTCGTGAACGACGACCCGCTGGTGGGGACCATGGTCGCGTTCGCCGCGTTCGGGCTCGGATACATCATCCGCCCACTCGGCGGGCTCATCTTCGGGCGCCTCGGCGACCACTTCGGGCGCAAGTACGTGCTCGTGCTGACGCTGATGATCATGGGGATCTCGACCGTGCTGATGGCGTTCATCCCCACCTACGCGCAGATCGGGTTGTGGGCGCCAGTCCTCTTGATCCTCCTGCGCCTGGTGCAGGGCATCGGCGCCGGCGCCGAGTTCGGCGGTGCGGCGATCTTCTCCGTCGAGCATGCCGACCCGCGTCGTCGCGGCCTGCAGGGGGCGTGGCCGGCGGTCGGCGTCTATCTCGGTCTCCTGCTCGCCTCCGGCGCGTTCGCGCTCGTCTCCTCGCTCCCCGAAGAGGACTTCCTGGCCTGGGGTTGGCGCATCCCGTTCGCCGGCAGCATCCTCGTCGTCGTCGTCGCGCTGATCATCCGGCTGCGGCTGTCCGAGACCCCCGCGTTCCAGCAGGCCGTCGAGCAGGACGAGGCGCCGGTCGCGCCGCTGCGCGAGGTGTTCAGCAAGGAATGGCGCGGCATGCTCGTGCTCATCGGCACCCAGACGCCGCAGAACGTCATCGCCTACATCAACCTGACCTTCATCGCCGCCTACCTCACGAGCACGCTGATGCTGGCCAACAGTGTGGGGCCGATCGCGGTGACCGTCGGCACAGCGGTCACGATGGTGACGCTGCCCCTGTTCGGGGCGCTGTCGGACCGCATTGGACGCAAGCCCGTCGTGCTCGCCGGCATCATCTTCTCCGCGGTGTTCGCCTACCCGTACTTCCTCATCATCGACGGCCTGCAGACGCCCTTCGCGGTCGCCGTTGCGGTGACGGCGAGTCTGAGCCTCGGAGTCGGCGCGATGTTCGGCCCTCAGGGTGCGTACTTCTCCGAGCTGTTCACCAGTCGCGCACGCTTCACCGGCCTCGCGTTCAGCCGCGAGGTGGCCGGTGCGATCTCCGGTGGATTCACGCCGCTCATCGCCGTGGCGCTGGTGGCGGCCGCCGGCGGGTCGTCGTGGCTCGTCGCGATCTTCATCATCGGTGCCTGCATCATCGGGGCCGTGGCCACGTTCCTCGGACCGGAGACCCGCGGACGCAGCCTCCGCGTCGCCACCGTGGAAGAGCTCCGGGCATCGACGGGGAGCATGCGCGACTAGCGGCGTCTCCCGATCTCCCGGTGTCGGGCCTCCTCGGAGAGGGGGCCCGACACCGCTGCATCGGATCGTCAGGCGCGGAACAGGTCGGCGTTCTCGTGCGCCCACTGCGCGAACGTGCGCCCGGGGCGTCCGGTGAGTCGCGTCACGGTGTTCTGCACCACCTGTCCGATCTCCGGCGGGTTCAGTGCCAGCTCGACGCCGAACTCGACGTAGCCCTCGTCGTACCCGAACGAGCGCAGTCGTTCCCGTTCCTCGTCCTCGGTGAGCCGGATCCAGGCGACCTCCTCGCCGATCGCCTCGGCGATGCGCGCCGTGCGCTCGGCCGGAGTCAGCGCCTCCGGCCCGGTCAGGTAGTACGTCTGCCCCTCGGCGGGGGCGCCCTGCAGCACCGCGACCGCGACGGCGGCGATGTCGGCCTCGTGAACCATGGCGCTCGGCCAGTCAGCCAGAGTGCGCACCCGTCTGTCGGACACGACCTCCGGCGCCCACTCCCGCGCGTTCGACATGAACTCCACGGGCGCCAGCAGCGCCCAGGCGAGCTCGCTCTCGCGCAGAGCCGGCTCGAGGGTGCTCTCGTCCCATCCGCCGAGCACGCTCACACGTCGCACCCCTGCGTCCTCCGCGGCCGCCACCAGCTCGGGGCCGTTGGTCAGCGTCTCACCGAACTCGCCGTTGAACGTGATGAAGTGCACGGCGTCGCAGCCTTCGACCGCGTGGCGGAACGCCTCGACGTCGGTGAGGTCACCGCGGACGACCTCGACACCCTCGGGGAGGTTCGCGCGCTGCGGATCGCGCGTGAGGGCGCGCACGCTCTCGCCGCGTTCGCGCAGTTGGCTGACGATGTGGCGTCCGACCGTGCCCGTCGCGCCGCTGACCAGGATTGTCATGAGGAGTCCCTTCTTCGTGGTGGGACTCACTCTTGCGGGCAACCAGGACACATCCGGTCCGCAATCTGCGACGGGTGGGCAGGGGGGTCGTTCCGGTCGCAGGTGCCGCCGCCTCCGGGCCCACCGGACGGCAGGAAGTGCGACCGGAACGGGGTCGCCGGGGCGGCCTCAGGCCGTGAAGTACGAGCTCGTGGCGTTGTCGAGGATGCGCTGCATGCCGTGCATCCAGTTGAGCTTGAGGGCCTCGACGGCGCCGGGGATGTCGCCGACGGCGAGGTGGCGGGCGATCTCGGCGTGCTCGGCGGCGACGCGTTCCACCTTGACGTCTTCGGGCACGAGGAGCGACTCGTAGCGGTGGAACGAGCTGCGCACGTTGTCGATCACGGCCAGGAGACGGGCGTTCGGGCAGGCCGACAGCATCACGCTGTGCCACTCGTCGTCCTTGGTGATGACGAGCTGGTGCTCCACGAGCTCGTCGGCGAACGCGTCGGCCATCTCTTTGAGCTGCGCGCCGATGCGACGCAGCTCGTCGGGCGGGCTGAGCTCGATCGCGAGGCTCTCGAGCGCCGCTAGGACGGGAGCGAGATCGCGGAACTCGGAGGCGCTGAGCGGGACGAACCGGAAGCCCTTGCCGTTCTCGCTCTCGATCTGCCCTTCGGACTCCAGAGCGATGAGCGCCTCGCGCAGGGGAGTGCGGCTGACGCCGAGCTCGGTGGCGAGCTGGACCTCGTTGATGCCCTCGCCGGGCTGCACGAGTCCGGCGCGCATGCGGTTCAGCAGCTCCTGCCGGACCTGCGAGCGCAGGTTCTTGCGTTCGATCGCCATGCGTCCCCTCTTCTGCCGCCTGCCCGTCAGCCTATGGGTTGACGGGCCTGGGACGACGTCCTAGTGTGTTGTATACAGAATACAGCCGATTCCGGATTCGCACCAGTGCACCGCCGGATCAGCCGGTGATGACTCAGAGAGGAGACTTCGTGCCCGCACCCGGTGGCGACCAGCCCACCCGACGCGTCCGCCTCGACGCCCTCGCCTACGGCGGCGACTACAACCCCGACCAGTGGTCGGAAGAGATCTGGCACGAAGACATCCGCCTGATGCGCGAAGCCGGCGTGAACATGGTGAGCCTGCCGATCTTCAGCTGGCCGCAGCTGGAGCCGGAGCCCGGTGTCTACGACTGGGCATGGCTCGACCGCATCATCGATCTGCTGTGGGAGGCGGGCATCGCGATCGACCTCGCCACCGCCACCGCGACCCCGCCGTCGTGGCTGCTGCGCGCCCACCCCGAGATGGCGCCGTGGGATGCCGACGGGCACCGGCTCGAGTTCGGATCGCGCCAGACGTACTGCCCGTCATCGCCGGTCTGGCGCGAGAACGTCGCCCGCATGACCAGGGCCATGGCCGAGCGCTACGGTGAGCACCCCGGCCTCGCGATGTGGCACATCTCGAACGAGTACGGCGACCACACCTCGCGGTGCTGGTGCCCCGAGTCGGCCCGGCACTTCCGGCGCTGGCTGCAGGACCGCTACGGCGATCTGGACGGTCTGAACGAGGCCTGGGGTGTGAACGTGTGGGGTCAGCGCTACACCTCGTGGGAGCACATCGAGACGCCGAAGAAGGCGCCCGGCCCTGTCAACCCGACCAAGCTGCTTGACTTCGAGCGCTTCTCGTCTGACGCCCTTCTGGAGCTGTTCCAGGTCGAGATCGATGTGCTGCGCGAGGTCACCCCCGACATCGCGGTGACCACGAACTTCATGAGCATGTTCCGCGACCTGGACTACTGGGACTTCGCCGCCGTCGAAGACGTGGTGACCGATGACGCCTACCCCGAGCCCGCCGACCCGACATCGCACGTCGGCGCGGCTCTCAACTACGGCCTGATGCGCTCGCTCAAGGGCGGACAGCCCTGGCTGCTGCTGGAGTCATCTGCCAGCGCGACCAGCTGGCGCGACGTGAACGTGCCGAAGGCGCCGGGCAAGATCCGCATCGAGAGCCTGCAGGCCGTCGCCCACGGCTCCGACGCGGTGATGTTCTTCCAGTGGCGCCAGGCCAAGTACGGCCAGGAGAAGTTCCACTCGTCGATGCTCGGCCACCGCGGGGAGCGCTCACGCAGCTTCCGGGAGACCAAGGCGCTGGGGCTCGAACTCAAGAAGCTCGAGCAGGTGCGGGGAACCCGGGTGCGCTCGCGCGTGGCGCTGGTCGTCGACTGGGACTCCTGGTGGGGGACCAGCGCGGTCGAGTCGCTGCCCTCGCAGCGGCTGCAGTGGGTACAGCAGGCGCGCGCGTGGCACCGAGCGCTATACACGCTCGGTCAGCCGGTGGATGCCGTTCGCGCCACCGGCCCCTTCGACGCCTACGACGTGGTCGTCGTGCCGAACCTCTACATCGTCGAGCAGCCGCAGGCCGAGGCGCTCGCCGCCTTCGTGGAGCGCGGCGGGCACCTCGTGGTCGGACCGTTCTCGGGAGTGGTGGACGCCACGGAGAAGGTGCACGACGGCGGAGCCCCCGGGTTGCTGCGAGACCTGCTCGGCATCGAGGTCGACGAGCAGTGGCCGATCGCCGACGGTCTGACCGAGAGCATCGACTTTGCGGGCGAGCGCCTGAGCGTGCCCTCGTGGAGCGAGTGGCTCGAAGCGGATGATGATGTCGAGGTACGCGGGGCGTACGCGAGCGGCGAGCTCGAAGGGTTGCCCGCGGTGACCCGTCGCACGACGGGGGCGGGGTCGGCCTGGTACGTCAGTGCGATGTTCGACCCTGAGGGCCTGCTCCCGGTCTTCCGTGATGTGCTGCGCACCGCCGGCGTTCCCGCCCGCGAGCGCACCGACGTCGAGGTCGAGGTCGTCACCCGTGCCGACGACACCACCGACTACACCTTCTATCTGAACCACGGGCGCTCCCCCGTCGCGTTCGAGATCCCGACCCCGGGCGTCGACCTGCTCACCGGCATCCGTCACGCGGACCGGCTCCAGCTCGACCGTTACGGCGTCGCCGTTCTCGCCGCACCCCGCGCTGCCTCCATCCCTTTTGCCACCCTGATCCCCGAGAAGGAGGACGCATGACCGCCCCGTTCGTGCATCCGTACATCCCCAACACCGCCCCGGCCTCCCGAGCGGCGATGCTCGCGGCCGTCGGCGCCGCCTCGGTCGACGAGTTCTACGCCGACATCCCGGAGTCGCTGCGACTCGGACGTCCGCTCGACCTTCCGACCCCGTTCGCGGCCGAGCAGGACCTCGCCCGCCACGTGCGGGGGCTGCTCGCCAAGAACCGTTCGACCCAGGAGCGGCTGAGCTTCCTCGGCGCGGGCACCTACAACCACTACGTGCCCGCCGTGGTGGACGAGGTCATCGGCCGCAGCGAGTTCCTGACCGCGTACGCCGGTGAGCCCTACGAGGACCACGGTCGCTTCCAGGCCCTGTTCCAGTACCAATCGCTGATGGCCGAGCTGCTCGAGATGGACGTCGTGAACGTGCCGACCTACGACGGCTACCAGGCGACGGCGACCGGCCTCACGATGTCGGGGCGACTCACGGGCCGCGGGCGGGTGCTGGTCGTCAGCGACGTGCTGCCGGCGAAGCTCGCGAAGGTGCACGACTACGTCCGCGCGCACCTGACGCTCGAGCTCGTACCCACCGTCGGCGGTACGGCCGACGTCGCCGCCGTTCGCGCGGCGCTGGGCGATGACGTGGCCGCGGTCTGGATCGAGACGCCGAGCGCCACCGGCGCCGTGGAGGCGTCCCTGCAGGAGATCTCGGATGCCGCCCACGCGGCCGGCGCCGTGGTCGTCGTCGGCACCGACCCCATCGGCTACGGCGTCCTCGCCCCGCCCTCGGTCTCGGGAGCGGACATCGTCACCGGCGACATCCAGTCCCTCGGCCTGCACCAGTGGTTCGGCGGCGCCCACGGCGGGTTCATCGCCGTGCATGACGACCCGACCTTCGTGATGGAGATGCCGTCGCGCCTGTTCGGGCTCGCCACCACCGACGTGCCCGGCGAGTACGGCTTCGGCGATGTGGCCTACGACCGCACCTCGTTCGCACACCGCGAGGAGGGGAAGGAGTGGGTCGGCACGGCCGCGGCCCTCTGGGGCATCGCCGCCGGGGTGTACCTCGCGCTGATGGGACCGGCCGGGATGGCCGAGCTCGGCGAGGTGCTGCTCGCCCGCACCCGGTACGCGCAGCAGGCACTCTCCGCAGTGGCGGGTGTCTCCCTCGACGACGACGCCGTGCACCTGCGCGAGTTCACGGTGACCTTCGCCGACGTCACGGCCGAAGCGGTCGTCACGGCGCTCCGCACCAAGGGCATCGAGCCCGGCGTGGTCGTGGGGGAGCACCAGCTGCTCGTCTGCGTCACCGAGCTCACCACCCAGGCCGACATCGACACCCTGGCGGGCGCGCTCGCCGAGGTCACGACATCCGACGCGTCTTCATCCCATGCATCACACCAGGCTGCGAAGGAGCAGAACCGATGAGTCTTCCCGTCGCCCCGAAGCCGACGCTGCGCCGCTTCCAACAGGCTCGCTGGGATGAGCCGATCATCTTCGAGCTGAGCACCCCCGGTGAACGCGGCGTGCTGGTGTCGCAGGTCGAGCCCGGCGTTCGCGAGGCCGTGGGCGACGTGGTGGCCGCGCTGCCCGCCTCCCTGCGCCGTGCCGCGAAGCCGAACCTGCCCGAGATGGGGCAGATGCGCGTGCTCAAGCACTACCTGCGCCTGTCGCAGGAGAATCTCGGCGCCGACTTCAACGTCGACATCGGCCAGGGCACCTGCACCATGAAATACGCCCCGAAGATCAACGACCAGCTCGCGAACACGCCGCAGCTCACCGCGATGCACCCGCACCAGGATCCGGCCGATGCGCAGGGCGTGCTCGAGATCGTCTGGCAGCTGGAGCGGGTGCTCGCCGAGATCTCCGGCATGGACGAGGTGTCGCTGCACACGCAGGGCGGCTCGGCGGCGATCTGGTCGAACATCGCCATGATCCGGGCCTTCCATGAGGCGAACGGCGAAGGCGAGCAGCGTCGCGAGGTCATCACCACGATCTTCAGCCACCCCTCGAACGCGGCCGCTGCGAAGGCGGCAGGCTATGAGGTCATCACGGTCTACCCCGACGCCGAGGGCTATCCGTCGCTCGACGCGTTGAAGGCCGCCCTGTCGCCCCGCACCGCGGCGATCATGGTCACGAACCCGGAGGACACCGGCATCTACAATCCGGCGATCCGGGAGTGGGTCGACGCTGCGCACGCGGTCGGAGCCCTCGCCTCCTACGACCAGGCCAACGCGAACGGCATCCTCGGGGTCACGCGCGCCCGCGATGCCGGCTTCGACGTGTGCCACTTCAACCTGCACAAGACCTTCGGCACCCCGCATGGCAGCGGCGGACCCGGCTCGGGCGCCAACGCCGTGAGCGCGGCCCTCGCCCCGTTCCTGCCGGGGCCACGTGTGGTGCGTGACGACGACGGGACCTTCGCCGTGACCGAGGCGGGGGAGCTGTCGATCGGCGCGGTCGGCCCGTTCTTCGGCGTCATCCCCGCGCTCGTGAAGGCCTACTCGTGGATCATGGCACTGGGGGCTCCGGGGCTGCTCGCCGCGGCAGAGACCGCCGTGCTGAACAACAACTACCTGATGGCTCGCGTTCTCGGGATCCCCGGAGCCTCGGCGCCGTACGCGACCGGCCGCCGTCGCATCGAGCAGGTGCGTTACTCGTGGGAGGGGCTGTACCAGGAGACCGGCATCTCGTCGGAGGAGATCGGCGTGCGCATGTCCGACTTCGGGATGCACTACTGGACGAGTCACCACCCCTACGTGGTGCCGCAGCCGTTCACACTCGAGCCGACCGAGTCGTACTCGATGGCAGAGCTCGATGAATATGCGGCGACCCTGGCCGAAGTGGCACGCGAAGCACGCGAGAACCCCGAGGTGGTGCGCACCGCCCCGCACAACCAGACCGTGCACCACACGCACCATGACGACCTGGACGACCCGGAGCGGTGGGCGATCACGTGGCGCGCGTATCAGCGGAAGTACTTCCCCGCGGAGTCTGTCGCGTCATGATCGGAGTCGTCGTCAATCCTGTCGCCGGTGTCGGCGGGCCCGCGGGCCTCGCCGGCTCCGACGGTGCGGACGTGCAGCGCAGCGCCCTTGCGCGTGGTGCCCGCTCGCGCGCCCAGGAGCGGGCGGTCCTCGCCCTGACGACGCTCGCCGAACGGCATCCGGGACTCGTGGTCGCGACCGTCGCCGGTGCGATGGGGGCCGACGCGGTGCGTGCAGCGGGACTCGTGTCGCGCGTCGTCGGGGTGGGCGCGCGCGATGCGGGCTCGGCGGGATTGCCTGAGGCGGCGGGGGTGACGGAGGCGGCGGATACCTCGCGTGCGGTCGCAGCGTTGGCCGCGGCAGGGGCCGATCTGATCCTCGTCGTGGGCGGGGACGGCACCCTGCGCGACGCGGTCTCGGGGCTCGGTGCCGTGGGGCATCCGTGGGGTGAAAGGGTGGATGGCGGGAGAGGCGACGACGGACCTGCACTCGAGGCCGAAAACTCCCGACAGGTGCACGGTCAGGGCGGATCGGGCACGCGTACGCCGCGGCTCGGTCTGCCGGCGGTCCTCGGAGTTCCGGCAGGAGTGAAGATGTACTCGTCCGTGTTCGCGGTCAGTCCGCGGGCGGCGGGATCGATCGCCGCGGACTGGGTCGACCACGACGGGCTGCCGACCGAGGAGCGCGAGGTACTAGACATCGACGAGGCGTCGATGCGGCGCGCCCGCGTCGACCCCACGCTGTATGGAATGCTCCGGGTGCCCCATCGTTCGGGCCGCACGCAGGCGCGCAAGGCGCCGACGCCGGTCACCGAAGCGGCCGCGGTCGAGGCCGCGGCCCGCGGGGCCGTCTCCCGCATGCGGCCGGGCGTGCGTTATCTCCTCGGCCCCGGCGGCACGATCGCCGAGATCACCCGGCAGCTCGGCGTCGAAGGTTCCCCGCTGGGCGTCGACGTCGTTCTCGACGGTGCCATCCTCGTCCGCGGGGCGAGTGAGCAGGAGCTGCTCGACCAGATCGCCCAGGGCCCCGCGCAGGCCGTCGTCACCGTGATCGGCGGGCAGGGATTCCTGCTCGGGCGCGGCAACCAACAGCTCTCGGCACCTGTGCTGCGTGCGCTCGGCGACGACCCGCTCCTCGTCGTCGCCCCCGAGCAGAAGCTCATCGACCTGCACGGACGCCCGCTCCTCGTCGACACCGGCGACCCGGAACTCGATGCGAGATTCGCCGGGCACGTCCGCATCATCACCGGCGTCGGCACCCGCAGCCTGTATGCCGTGAATGCGCCCGAACTCACTCTCGCCTGACATATCCCGACCCCCGACAGACCCGTCTGAACGAACCTGAAAGGACACCCCATGCGTCTCGAGAACAAGAAGGCCATCGTCACCGGCGGTGCCGGCGGCATCGGTCGCGCGACGTCGCTCGCGCTCGCCGCCGAGGGCGCGGCGGTCGCCGTCGTCGACCTGAACGCGGATGCGGCCGAAGCCGTCGCGGAGGAGATCCGCGCGACCGGCGGCACGGCCGTCGCGATCGCCGCCGACGTCGCGAGCGAGCCCGACATCGAGCGGGTGATCGCGACCTCCGTGGCCGAGCTCGGCGGAGTGAACGTCGTCTTCAACAACGCCGGGATCATCCGTCGCACCACCGCCGTCGAGACGACCGTCGAAGAGTGGGACCGTGTGTTCGGCGTGAACGTGCGCTCGATCTTCCTGATGTGCAAGCACATCGTTCCGGTCATGGAGGCGGCGGGTGGAGGCTCGATCATCAACACCGGATCGGGCTGGGGCCTCAAGGGCGGTGGCCAGGCCATCTCCTACTGCGCCTCGAAGGGCGCGGTCGTGAACATGACGCGCGCGCTCGCGATCGACCACGGTCCCGCCGGCATCCGGGTGAACTCGGTCAACCCCGGCGACGTGAACACCGGGATGCTGCGGGAGGAAGCGCGTCAGCTGGCGCAGGACACCAACGCGTTCCTCGCCGAAGCCGCCGATCGCCCGCTGCGCCGCATGGGCGAGCCGAGCGAGGTCGCACAGGCCGTGGTGTGGCTCGCGAGCGACGACTCCTCGTACGTCACGGGCTCGGCGCTCGTCGTCGACGGCGGGGGCATCGCCTAGCGAGGTGTCGCCACGGGGGACGTGTGTGCGTCGAGAGCACGGGATCTCGCCGAGCGCACGGCTCTTCGGCGTTGATACGCCGTGCGCTCGGCGACACGCCGTGCACTCGGCACCGGGGGCGAGGGCGAGGGCGGCGGGGCGGATGCCCAGGACACTCGCGTAAAATCGGGACAATGACCGACGCCCCCTCCGACGCTGCACCCGACCTCGGACCGGGCGTCGACTCCGAAGATCTCGCCACCACGCTGCGCGTGCTGCGCGAGCTGCACCGGATCGACAACGAGCACCCCGATTTCATCGCGGTACGCCAGGCCACCGCGGCGATGTTCAAAGACGTCAAGCGCGTGCGCCGCAAGCAGATCCGCGACGCTATCGCCGAGGCCGACAAGGCCGTGGTCGCCCGCACCGCCACCGGGGCGCCCGACCGCATCGACGACGAGACCCGCGGCCATGACCTCGCCACGAGCGTGGTCGACGCCCCGATCGCTGGCGAACTGCTGAAGCCGCGCAACTGCTACATCTGCAAGCAGCCGTACACCGTGGTCGACGCGTTCTACCACCAGCTCTGCCCGGACTGCGCCCGCTTCAGCCACGGCAAGCGCAACGCCCGCACCGACCTCACCGGCAAGCGCGCCCTGCTCACGGGCGGCCGCGCCAAGATCGGCATGCACATCGCGCTGCGGCTGTTGCGTGACGGCGCGCACACCACGATCACGACCCGCTTCCCGCGCGATGCCGTGCGACGCTTCTCGGCGCTGCCCGACTCGGCGGACTGGCTGCACCGCCTGCGGGTGGTCGGCATCGACCTGCGCGATCCCGCCCAGGTGATCGGCCTCGCCGACTCCGTCGCCGCGCAGGGGCCGCTCGACATCCTCATCAACAACGCCGCGCAGACAGTGCGCCGCTCGCCGGGGGCGTACTCGCTGCTGGCGGATGCCGAGCTACAGCCCCTCCCCGACGGACCCCTGCCCGAGATGGAGACCTTCGGGCACACGGCCGACCCGCACCCGCAGGCGCTGCAGGCTTCGGTCGACGCGCATCCGCTGCTGTCTGTGGCCGCGCTCGGTGGCACGGTCGCCGAGCAGGGTGGCCAGGCGCTCACCGCGGAAGACCTCGCACGACTCGCGATGGCCCCCGGATCGTCGTCGCTCGAGAAGCACGCCGATGGCACCGCGATCGACGCCGGCGGGCTCGTGCCCGACGTGAACCGCGTGAACAGCTGGGTGCAGTCGATCGAGCAGGTCGACCCGCTCGAGATGCTCGAGGTGCAGCTCGCCAATACGACGGCGCCGTTCCTGTTGATCAGCCGCCTGCGCGCGTCGATGGCCGCATCCGACTCCCACCGCAAGTACGTCGTGAACGTCTCGGCCATGGAGGGCCAGTTCTCCCGCCGGTACAAGGGACCGGGCCACCCGCACACGAACATGGCCAAGGCCGCTCTCAACATGCTCACACGCACGAGCGCGGGCGAGATGCTCGAGAAGGACGGCATCCTGATGACCGCCGTCGACACCGGCTGGATCACCGACGAGCGTCCGCACTACACGAAGGTGCGCCTCGCCGAGGAGGGCTTCCATGCCCCGCTCGATCTGGTCGACGGCGCCGCCCGCGTGTACGACCCGATCGTGCGCGGCGAGGCCGGCGAAGACATCCACGGCGTGTTCCTGAAGGACTACGAGCCCAGCCCCTGGTGACGGGTGTGGGGCTTCCACCTGCATGAGAAGGCCCCGGATGCATGAGGGTTACTCGGTGTGTTCGCATGCATCCGTTGATCGGTCATGCGGGTGGCAGACGGATGAAACGTCTTAGTGGGCGCGCGCGGCGAGATTCGCCGAGGCCCACTGCCCGAGTTGGTTCAGGATCGGCAGGAGTCCTTCCCCTGCGGGCGTGAGTGCGTACGACACGGTCACAGGCGGGCCGGCGTCGACCGTGCGGGCCACGAGTCCGGCCTCGGCGAGTTCAGCGAGGCGGTCGGAGAGCACGGTGTCGCTGATTCCGGCGACGGCCCGACGCAGAGCGACGAAGGTCGATGGACCCCCGCCGAGCGACGACACGATCATGCCGTTCCACCGCTTTCCGAGCACGCTGAAGGCGAGTGTGACGGCAACATCGCACACCTGACGCTCTTCGTCGACCTCGGCCATGCCTTCATCCTATCGTGCTACGTTAATCACTGCCGCTAAGAAAAACCTAGCGACTACGAAAACGAGAGGTAGGCCCATGTCCCTGTTCCGCCTGGATGCCAGCATCCTTCCCGCGTCGTCCGCCAGCCGAGCGCTCGCCGACCTCGTCGAGGCCGAGTGGACCGCGTCCCACCCCGACTCCACGGTCACCCGCCGCGACCTGGCGAGCGACCCGGTGCCCGCGACCGCCTGGACGGATGCCGTGACCGGCGGCTTCGTCGACGAGGCCCAGCGCACTCCCGCGCAGAACGATGCCCGCGCTCTCGCCTCGCAGTTCGCCGATGAGCTGATAGGCGCCGACGCGCTCCTGTTCGCGGTGCCGCTGTACAACTACGGCGTCTCGCAGCACTTCAAGACCTGGTTCGACCTGGCCTACACCGACGCGCGCATCGACCCGACCGGCACTGCGCTGAACGGCAAGCCCGCCACGCTGGTCACCGTGCTCGGCGGCAACTACGCGGCCGGCTCGCCCAAGGAGGGCTGGGACCACTCGACCGGTTGGCTGCGCCGCGTGCTCGAAGACGTCTGGGGCCTCGACCTGCGCGTCGTGCAGCGTCCGTTCACCCTGGTCGGCGTGAACCCGGCCCTCGACGCCTTCGCCGACACGGCGCGCGAGCTCAAGGAGAACGCCGAGGCCGACGCTCGCACCTACGGTCGCGAGCTCGCCGCGACGCGCGACCCCCGCGTGGCCTGAGTCGAGCGGCATCCGGTTCGTCTTCGGCGTCGCGTCGGGTATCGGGTTCGGGTATTTGGTCGGGCGTTCGGTTCACCCGTCGGAAGGATGCACGGATGTAGGGCGGGAGACCGCCTACCGGCCCGACATCCGTGAAATCCTCCGACATCTGAACCGGGCGGACGTGAGGGCCTCGGCCGAGGGGACGTGAACCGGGGTGGACCCGAGGGGCACCGAACCCGGGACGTGAACGGGAGGGCGTGAACCACGACCGACCGGCGTGCGGTCAGGCGGGAGGCTCCACCGGGTAGGGATGCGGGAGCCACACCGTCACGATCAGGCCGCCGTCCATGCGCGGGGTGAGCACCAGTGTCCCGCCGTGCGCCTGGGTGATGCGGTCGACGATCGCGAGGCCGAGCCCCGCTCCGGCGTGATCGTCGCTGCGGGTGCGCTCGGCTCCGCGCTGGAATGGCTCGACGAGCGTCGCCACACGGTGGGCGGGGAGCACCTCGCCGGTGTTCTCGACGACCAGCGCGACCGCATGGGGCATCGAGTGGGTGCGCACGGCGACGGCTCCGCCGGACGGCAGGTTGTGCACGATCGCGTTGAGCACGAGGTTCGTCACCAGCTGCGGCAGGAGGGCGGCGGAGCCGAGCACCGGTGCCGGTACGCCGCCCACCTCCACGGCGACACCGCGACGATCCGCGAGGGGCACCAGCGCCTCGACTGCTCCCTCCGCGAGGAGCGACAGATCGACGATCTCGCGGGTGAACGTTCGTCGGTCCGCCCGGCTGAGCAGCAGCAGTGCCTCGGTGAGGTCGATCGCGCGGGTGTTGACCTGTTGCAGGCGTGAGATCAGCTCGTCGACGTCGCGCTCCGGGTCGTCGTGCGCGACCTCGAGCAGCGTCTGCGAGATCGCGAGAGGTGTGCGCAGTTCGTGCGAGGCGTTGGCGGCGAATCGCTGCTGTTCCGCGACGTGCGCCTCGAGCTGTTCGAGCATCGAGTCGAAGACGTCGGCGAGGTCGCGGAACTCGTCGCGGGGGCCGGGGAGAGCGATCCGATGGGAGAGCGATCCCTGCGCGGCCAGCCGCGCCGCGTCGCCGATGCGCTCCAGCGGCGCCAGCATCCGTCCGGCGAGCAGCCATCCGCCCCCCAGGCCCAGGGCGAGCAGCACGACCATGACGGTGGAGGCGACCGGCACGAAAGCCCGGATCAGGTCGGAGCGGTTCGGCACGCGGACCTCGAAGTACGGGATCTGCACGTCCGGCACGTACCGCAGCAGATACAGAGCCACGGCGGCGAGAAGCAGGAGTCCCGACACCAGCACGATCCCCGCATAGCTGAGGGTGAGCTTGAGGCGGGCGCTCATCCCGCGGCGTCTACGCATCGGCGTCCGTCCCGATCCGGTACCCGACGCCGGGCACCGTCAAAATCAGCCACGGCTCGCCCAGGCGCTTGCGCAGCGACGACACCGTGATGCGCACCGCGTTGGTGAACGGGTCGGCATTCTCGTCCCAGGCGCGCTCCAGCAGCTCCTCGGCGCTGACCACTCCGCCATCGGCATCGACCAGCACCTCCAGCACCGCGAACTGCTTGCGCGTCAGTGCGACGTAGCGGTCGTCGCGGTACACCTCGCGACGGAAGGGGTCGAGGCGCAGCCCTGCGACCTCGAGCACGGGCGGCCGGCTGCGCTGACGGCGACGGTCGAGGGCGCGCAGTCGCAGGACGAGTTCGCGCAGCTCGAACGGCTTGGTGAGGTAGTCGTCCGCGCCGATCTCGAAGCCGGTCGCCTTGTCATCGAGGCGGTCGGCGGCGGTCAGCATCAGGATCGGGATGCCGCTGCCGGAGGCCACGATCCACCGGGCGATGTCGTCGCCGGAAGGGCCGGGAACGTCGCGGTCGAGCACGGCGAGGTCGTAGGAGTTGATGCTCAGCAGTTCGAGCGCGGTGTCGCCGTCGCCCGCGATATCGGCGGCGATCGCCTCCAGTCGCAGTCCGTCACGTACCGCCTCGGCGAGGTAGGGCTCGTCCTCGACGATCAGTACACGCATGGCTGCGATCCTACGCACTGCGGTATATCGCGAGCATATGCAAAAGCGCATACGCCCCGGCAACCGGCCCCCTTCTTCACTGGGAGCATGAACACCCGCACCATCCCCCATCCACCGCGAGTGCGTCGCCGTCGCCGTGTCGTCGTCACGCTGATCGCGATCGCTGCGGCCGTGATCCTCGCGTTCGCGGTGCAGCAGTCGCTGTCCGCGGCATTCGCCGATGCGGCGCACACGATCCCCTCGCCCGCCCCGACGCCCGTTCCGACCGGGGGATCCGCCGGCTCGGTGGTCGCCCCGACCGAGGCCGACGGTGTGATCCTCGACGATGACAAGCCCACGGTCTTCGAGGTCGACAGGGTCGCCGTCGGCAACCTCGACCCCGCTCTGCTCGCGGCGCTGCAGCGCGCCGCGTCCGACGCCGAGGCCGACGGGGTGACCATCCGTGTGAACAGCGGATGGCGTTCTCCCGCGTTGCAGGAGTGGATGCTGCAGGATGCCATCGTCCAGTACGGATCAGAAGAAGAGGCGCGCCGCTGGGTGGCCACCCCCGAGACCTCGGAGCACGTGACGGGCGATGCGGTCGACCTCGGACCGTGGTCGGCGCTCGACTGGCTCGCCCAGCGCGGCTCGCGCTACGGCCTCTGCCAGATCTACGCGAACGAGTCGTGGCACTACGAGCTGCGCCCCGACGCCGTCGACGACGGATGCCCCGAGATGCTCGCCGACCCGACCGCCGACCCGAGGACGAAGCGATGACCACCCTTCTCGCCACCGAGCGCACCACGTACTCGCGTCTGCACGCGCCGACGCTCCACACCCTTCCCGGTGCCGTCGCCGAGAACCTGCGCCGTGTGCAGGCCGTGACCGCCGTGCCGATCATGGCCGTGGTGAAGGCCGACGGCTATGGGCACGGGGCCGTCGTCGTGGCCAGGGCCGCGGTCGCCGCCGGAGCCGGATGGCTGGGGGTGACCGATGTCGCCGAGGCGGTCGCGCTCCGCGATGCCGGGCTCGATGTGCCGATCCTCTCCTGGTTGAACCCGTCAGGTGTCGACGCGGACGTCGCCGCGGAGCACCGCATCGACATCGCCGTCGGTTCGGTCGAAGAGCTGCGCCAACTGATCGCCGATGCCGAGGATCCGGTACGCGTGCACCTGCATCTCGACACCGGCATGGCGCGGGGAGGATGCCCTCTCGACGACTGGTCCGAGCTGTTCCGGCTGGCGCGTACCGGGCGGGGCAGGGTCGAGATCACGGGGGTCATGGGGCATCTGCCGCGCGCCGATGAGGCCGACCCGGCGGCGAACGCGGCAGCGATGCTCCGGATGCGACAGGGGCGCGACGCCGTGCTGCGCGCAGGACTCGGCCCCGTGCTCGTGCATCTCGCCGCGACGTCCGGAGCGCTGACCGACCCGGCGACCCATTTCGGCATGGTGCGGATCGGGGCGGGACTCGTTGGGATCGACCCGTCGGAGACGACCGCGCTGGTGGGGGCCGCGCGCTGGACGGCACCGGTCGTGCACAGCGTGCGCGTGCCGGAAGGAACCGCGGTCGGTTACGGAGGCGGGGCGGTGACCGATCGGGAGACGCACCTGGCCGTCGTCGGCGTCGGGTACGCCGACGGCATCCCGCGGGAACGGGAAGCGGGCGCCGGCGTGGAGATCGACGGGGTGAGGTATCCGCTCGTCGGGAGGGTGTCCATGGATCAGATCGTGATCGACACCGGCGCCGTGCGGTTCCCCCGGGGCACGATCGCAACCGTGTTCGGACCCGAAGGGGGAGCCGTGCCGTCGGTGCAGGAGTGGGCGCGGTGGGCGGGAACCATCCCGCACACGATCGTCACCGGAATCGGGCCGCGAGTGCAGAGGAGTGTCGCATGACGACGAAGGTGCTGGTCATCGGCGGGGGACAGAACGCCGAGCACGAGGTGTCGCTGGCATCGGCAGCCGCGGTCGCAGCGGCCTTGCGGATGGGCGATCACGAGGTCACGTGCGTGACGATCGACCGTGACGGGATCTGGCGCGTCGAGGGCCGCCCGCACGGGGGCTCGGCCGCCGAGTCGCTCGCCCTCGCCCTTCCGCTGTTCACGCGGACCGACGTGGTCTTCCCCGCGGTGCACGGTGCCCCGGGCGAGGATGGTGCCCTCGCGGCGCTGTGCGCCCTCGCCGGCGTACGTGTGGTCGGCTCGGGCCTGCGCGCCGGAGCCATCGGCATGGACAAGTGGACGACGAAGCTGGTGGCTGATGCCGTCGGGCTGGGCACCGCACGCGGTCGCCTGGTCTCGGCCGACGACATCGGAGACGTGGAGTTCGAGGGCGAGGTCGTGGTGAAGCCGGTGTCGTCCGGATCCAGCCACGGTGTGGGTCTCGTGACGCGGGAGGAGGATCTGCTCGCCGCGCTGCACGAGGCCGCGCGCTTCGACCGCCGGATCCTGGTCGAAGAGGTCGTGCGGGGGCGTGAGATCGACGTGGCGGTGCTGCGTGAGAAGGGCGGCATCCGCTGGGCCGCTCCGCCCCTCGAGATCCACGCGACGGGATTGTTCGACACGGCCACCAAGTACGACGGCAGCGCGCGGTTCACGGTTCCGGCGCAGCTCGACGCCGGTGAGGTGTCGGCACTCAAGCGGGCGGCGATCGCCGTGTTCGATGCCCTCGGATGCGAGGGCGTGGCGAGGATGGACTTCTTCCTGACCGACCGCGGTCCGGTGCTGAACGAGGTCAACACGATGCCGGGGCTGACCGCGGCATCGCAGGTGCCGCGGATGTTCGCCGCGGCGGGGGTGACCTACGTCGACCTGGTGGCACGGCTCGTGCGCGCGGCGTCGTGACGGCGGCTCCCGCGCCACGCGTCGGATGGCCCGATGTCGCGAAGGGCATCTGCATCATCCTGGTGGTGCTCTGGCACGTCGTGACCAAGCACGCGATCGAGGCCCCGGGTGCGGGGCCGGTCACCGACGCCTGGGCGACGCTGAACGCCCAGCTGCTGCCGTTGCGGATACCGCTGTTCTTCCTGGTCTCCGGGATGTTCGCCGCACGCGCGGTGCTCGTCGACGACGGCAGTTCCTGGCGGCGGCGCGCGGCACGGCTGACGATGCTCTACATCGTCTGGGTCGTCATCCAGACGTTCGTGCTCGCTCTGGCTCCCGACTTCGACACGGCTCGGGCGACCAGCGGGTGGGAGCTGCTCGCGCAGCTGACCATCAGCCCGACGAACCTCTGGTATCTGCTCGCGCTCGCGGTGTACCTGGCGATCGGTCGACTGAGTCGCCGCATCCCGGCGGTCGTGGTGCTGCCGGTCGCCTTCGTGATCGCGGCGGTCGCCGGGGCCGGGGTCATCCCCGACCTCGGCAACCTGTGGCAGCTGGTGCAGAATCTGTTCTTCTTCCTCATGGGGCTGCGGCTGCGCGCGGTCGTCGAACGGTTCGCGAAGAGCATCAGGGTGTGGAGCACCGTCGCGCTCGCCGCCGTGTACGTCGCGGCGCTGGCCGTCGTGGCGGGCCTGGCCATCCGCCTGCTGCCGGGCGTGTGGCCCGCGCTCGCCCTGATCGCGGTGGCGTTCGGGGTGTCGCTCAGCGTGCTCCTGGACCGCCACGTCGACGTGGTCGCGCGGCCCCTGCGCTGGATCGGACAGCGCACCCTGCCGATCTACGTGCTGCACATGATGCCCCTCGCCCTCATCGATGCGGTCCTGCGCTCGACGCGCGGGCGGACGACGGACGTGGTCGAGGCCGTCGCACCCATCCTTCTCACCGCGATCGTGATCGGGATCTGCCTGGGTGTGCATGCGCTGCTCGTGCGCTTCGGGCTCGGGGCGCTGTTCGATCCGCTGCGGGTGACCGACCGCTTCACGGCACGGCTGGTGCCTCGCGGGGGAGAGGGATGACGCCGATGAAGGGGCACGATGAAGGCGTTCGGGGAAGGCCTCGACAATCGGCGGAGGACGGCGGATGCTGGGATCATGGCGGCCTTCACAGCGGACAACGCATTCAGCGGATTCAGCGTCGACGACATCGACGCGGCGAAAGAGTTCTACGGCACGGCCCTCGGGCTCGACGTCGAGGTCAATGGGATGGGTTTCCTCAATCTGCGGTTGCCGAGCGGCGGATCGATCCTCGTCTACTCGAAGCCGAACCACACCCCGGCGAGCTTCACGATCCTGAACTTCCCGGTGGCCGATGTCGACGCCGCCGTGGATGAGCTCATCGCCCGGGGCGTGCAGACCAAGATCTACAGCGATGAGGAATTCCCGTCCGACGAACGCGGCATCGTGCGCGGCAACGGTCGGGGTCCGGACATCGCGTGGTTCCGCGATCCCGCGGGCAACGTGCTCGCGGTGATGCAGGCCTGACAGCGAGCCCGGAGGGTCTGCGCCCCGGAGACCGAGGTCCCCGGGGCGCAGTGCCTACCGACGCGGCTCAGCCGAAGACGGCGTCGGGGTAGAGCCCCTCGGCGATGAGCCGGACCGCCGAGACGTTGCCGAGCGTGCCGGGGAACAGATCGGTCGAGGGCACCGCGATCAGGCGGCCGTCGCGCACGGCGGGCATGTCGGGGAAGGTCGTCGCGAGGTAGGAGCGGACGGCGGCCTCGTGAGCGGGGTCGGACACCGCGAAGACGAGCGCGTCGGGTGCTTCGGCGGCGAGGGATTCCGGGGTGATCTCGGCGGCGAAGAAGTCGGCGAACGCGGGGTCTTCCGGCGTGAAGACGTTGTCGGCACCGGCGCGCTGCAGGATGTCGTACTCGATGCCGGCGCCGATGGCGGTGAGGGTGGTCCCCTCGATGAAGACCTGCGCGACGCGGGGGCGATCCTGTCCCTCGATCGCGGTGCCCACGGTGGCGAGCTCGGCCTGCGACGACGCGATCAGGTCGTCCGCCTCGTCTTCCACGTGGAAGATCGCGCCGAGGTTCTCGAGGTCGGTGAAGAGGTCGTCTACCGTGCCCTCCATGCGACGGTCGAAGCATCCGCCGGTCGCGGTGTACGCGGCGACACCGGCGTCGGCAAGCTGCTCGATGCTGGCGAAGCCCTGCTCGGCGGTGAACTCGTACGTCGTCGGCGAGTACACGAAGTCGGGCTCGACGGCGAGGAGTTCCTCGCGGCTGGGCGGGGCGTCTCCGCCGATGACCGGCACCTCGGCGGCGAGGTCCGCGACGTCGGACGGCAGCTTCTGGGTCGTGGCCTGGGCCTGGCCGACGAGCGCATCGGCGAGGCCGAGACGCAGCAGCAGCTCGGTCTGCGACGGGTGCAGCCCGACGACGGCGGCGGGCATGGACGGGATCTCGACCGTGCGGCCGCAGTTCTCGATCGTCACCGCCTCACCGGAGGCGGCGGGTGCCGTTCCGTTCGAGACCCCACCGCCGCATGCGGTGAGGGCGATCGCGCCCAGGCCGACGGTGACGGCGGCCAGCAGACGGGTGGTTCGGGTACGGGGTGTCATTCGTGTTCTCCTTCGTTGGTGCGGGGGGTGGGGGGTATGAGTTCGGATGCCGGGGGATCAGCGGCCGACGGGCTCTCGGGGATGGAAGGTCATCGCGCGTGCCCCGGTGTCGACCTCGACGGCGATGCGGGCGGTGACGTGGAAGACCTCGTCGACGAGCGCCGGGGTGAGCACCGTGTCGGGCGGACCGAAGGCCACGAGTCGGCCCTCGTCGAGCACGGCGACCTCGTCGCAGAACGCCGCGGCGATGTTGAGGTCGTGCAGGGCCGCGATCACGGTCGTGCCGAGTCCGCTCACGACGCGCATCAGGTCGAGCTGGTGCGCGATGTCGAGGTGGTTGGTCGGTTCGTCCAGCACGAGGATCTCGCCGCTCTGCGCGAGAGCGCGGGCGAGCATCACCCGCTGGCGCTGACCGCCCGAGAGCGAACGGACCAGGCGGTCGCCGAGGTCGTGCACGTCGGCGGTGCGCAGAGCCTCGTCCACGATGCGCTGATCCTCCGCGGTGTCCCGGCTGAAGGGCGGACGATGCGGCGAACGGCCCACGAGCACGGTCTCCCGCACGGTCAGGTCGAACTCGGAAGGGGAGTCCTGCAGCATGACCGACACCGTGCGGGCGAGGGCGCGCGGGGCCAGCTGCGACACGTCGGCGCCGTCGATCAGGACGCGCCCGGTGTGCGGACGCTGACCCGTGAAGAGCGCGCGCAGGAGCGTGGATTTGCCGCTGCCATTGGGGCCGAGCAGTCCCACGATGCGCCCGGTGCCGACCTCGAGGTCGGCACCGTGCAGCACGGTGCGACCGCCGCGTGCGACGCTCACGCCGTCGAACAGCACGCTCATCGGTC
Organism: Microbacterium maritypicum MF109; assembly: GCF_000455825.1. Lineage (GTDB taxonomy): Bacteria > Actinomycetota > Actinomycetes > Actinomycetales > Microbacteriaceae > Microbacterium > Microbacterium maritypicum_A. Next base: position 37,505 of record NZ_ATAO01000024.1, on the reverse strand, counting down.
GAACCCCGCGCGCTCGCCGCCACTGCGCATCAACCACAGGAAGAAGGGAGCACCGACGAACGCGGTGAGGATTCCGAGGGGGATCTCGGTCGGCATCGCGACCGTACGGGCCAGCAGGTCGGCGACCATGAGGAACAGCGCGCCGCCGAGGACCGTGATCGGCAGCATCCGACGATGATCCGACCCGACCAGGAGTCTCGCCATGTGCGGCACGACGAGGCCGACGAAGCCGATGCCGCCGCTCACGGCCACGATCGCACCGGTCAGGAGCGAGGCGAGCACGAGCAGCAGCCCACGCAGCCGGGTCGTTCGTACGCCGACCGCCATCGCGGACTCGTCACCGGCGAGCAGCGCGTTCATCGACCGCGAGAGCCCGAAGACCGCGATGCAGGCGATGGCGAGTGCGACCGCGGGGATCAGCAGCGACGACATGTCGGCGGCCGACACGCTGCCGAGCAGGAAGAACATCACGCTGACGACGTTCTGGGCATCGGTGGTGAGCGTGAGGTAGCTGGTCACCGCGCTCAACAGAGCGCCCAGTGCGACGCCGGCGAGGATCATGCGGGTCGGAGACAGCTCTCCGCGGATGCGCGCGAGCATGGCCACGAGGATGCAGGCGACCATCGCGCCCGCGAACGCCGCCCCGCTCATCGTGAGCCCGAGGAACGTGGCGCCGCCCGACACGATCACCAGCACGGCGCCGACACTCGCGCCGGAGGAGACGCCGAGGATGTAGGGCTCGGCGAGTGGGTTGCGCACGACCGCCTGCATCATCGCCCCGGCGAGGGCGAGACCTGCGCCCGAGAGCGCGGCGAGGAGCGACCGCGGCACCCGGAACTGCCACACGGCCTGATCCTGCAACGGCGTGAGGGTGCCGTCGGACATCCAGGGCATGCCGGGGGCCAGATGGCCGATCACGATCTTCGCGGCATCGAGGGGCGAGACCGTGACGGGTCCGGTGGCGGCCGAGAGCATGAGGACGAGCACAGCGAGCACCGTGATCGTCGTCACGGTCGGGCCGACGGGCAGCATCCGCCGGAAGCCGACGCGGCCGCCGGTGCGCCGACGAAGGCGCGGGATGCGCCGAACGGGGGTGCGCCGTGTGTCCGTCCCGGTGAGGGTTCCGGTGGATTCGCTCATCGGGCACGTCCCATCGTGGATTCGGTCGTGGATTCGGTCGTGAGTTCGGCCGCGAAGTCCAGCACGGTGAGTCCCAGCTCGTGCAGCGCGGCGGACTCGTTCGCACCGTGTCCTGCCCCCGAAGCCGTCCAGAGCCGGGCGGAGCCGCCCGCTCGTCGTAGCGCCTCGACCATCCGGTGCGTGTCGCGAGCGCGCACTCGGGTGTCCTCACCGAGTACGACGCCGAGATAGGAGGGGATCCGGGCACCGGCCGGAAGGGCTTCGGCCTGCGCCAGCGGAGACAGGGCCCGGAGGTGAGCGCGCGATTCGCGGGTGCCGTCATCGCCGAACTCCGCTCGCCAGCGTGCACCGAGCGGATGATCGTCCAGGTGGAGCAGATCGAGGGGAGCGGCGGTGGTGACGAATCCCGCGCACAGATCCGGGTGCGCGATCGCACACCCGGCTGCGACGACCCCGCCCAGAGAGGCCCCGGCGAGGACGAGGAGGTCGGGTCGCGTGATCCCGGCCTCGATGAGTCCGCGTGCGATGTCGACGAGGTCGGCGATCGTGCGGTGCTTGCTCCTGCCGCGGCCCGCCTCGCGCCACGCAGCTCCGCGCTCGCCACCACCGCGGAGCTGCGCGACGGCGTACGCTCCACCGCATTCGACCCAGGCGGGCACGGTCGGCTCGAAGAGCGGAAGGTGCGGCACGCCGAACCCGCCGTAGCAGGTCAGGATCAGCGGCAGCGGACCCTCCGTTCCCGGGGGAGAGGTCACGTGGACGGTCAGGATCACGCCGTCGTCGGCGCGGATGTCGTGGCGGACGGTCGTGCCGAGGGGCCGCACGGCAGCGGCCGGCACCACCACGGTCCCCCGGCGCTCGCGCTGCAGGAGGCGAGGGGGAGTGAGCGGGCCCTCGACGCCGAGACGCAGCACGCCGTCGTCGACGCCGATCATCGTGGTGGTGAGCGCATCGGAGGGGCTCGACGCGGCCTCGATGCGCGCGACCTCGACACCGTCGACCAGGTCGATGAGCACGCTGCGCCCGTCGGCGACGGCGAGGACGACGACGCGGTCATCATGCACCGCGACATCGACGATCAGCGCGTCGGGATCGTGCCAGCGCCAGAGTGCATCGTCTTTTCCGGCGGCGTCTTTTCCGGCATCGTCTTTTCCGGCGCCGTCTGTTCCGGCACCGACGTTCGGCACGGCATCGAGCCCGCGGTCGTGCCACACCAGCACGCCGGTGCCGAGAGGGGAGGCCCGCAGGAGCGCCGGCCAGCGACCCAGCGATGCTCCGGTGCCCCGGTCGGTCAGCGTCGTGCCTCGCGAACCCGAGCTGAGGGCGCGCAGGCCTCTTTCCCCGCCGGGGAACAGTCGCAGTCGTGCATCGGCCTCGAGAGCGGCCGCCCGCTGCTCGCCGGTCTGCAGGTCCAGGGTCACGAGCATCCGGTCGCGGCTCGCGACGACGTCGAGGCTGCGCGAGTCGGGTGCCCAGAGCACGGTGTCGTAGCGCAGACGGATGTCGGGGTGCAGCTGCAGGGTGCCTCCGTGGGCATCGACGATGCCGAGGACGGCGTTCTCGTCGGCGGTGGGCGCCCACTCGACGGCGATGCGCCGACGGTCGGGCGACGGGAAGATCCGATGGAGGTGCCCGTCGGGCTCGATCACGGTCGTGCCGTCGAGGCGGTGGATACCGCGACGAGAGCGACCGTCGGCACGACCGAGGATGAAGCCCCCGACGGGAAGACCCGGTCGACCGTGACGTTCCGCACGTGCGAGGGCGTCGTCGAGCGCGGATCGGCGAGCGCTCATCGGCCGACCAGATCGTCGACGCGGTGGTCGGCACCGGCCCACAGCAGGTGCCCGCCCTCGTCGAGTGGGGTGGGGAGCTCGATGGTCGAGATGCCGCTGTCGTCGACGAGGTGGATCGTGCCATCTCCGCCGCTGGTGACGGCGATCGTTCCGGTGCCGGGGTCGATCGCGATGGACCGGCGCTGTGCGGGGCGGCCGTCGACGCCGTCCCACGGCAATCGTCCTGCGCGGGGCGGGTGCGTCATCGCCGGGATCGGGGTGATCCGCGCGATGCGCGCGTCCTCCCGATCGATCACGATCACGACATCCCCGTCGGGATGGATGACGGAGACGGCTGCGACGCCCGTGGCGAGGGCGAATCGGAAGGCGAGCCCCGGCGGCAGCGGCACGGTGCGGGAGGCTCCCGACGCGAGGTCGATATCGACGAAGGTGTTGGTCCACTCCGGCCACGATCCGGGAGAGGCCGGTCCTCCGCGGACGATGCCGGTGGCGCGCCCGGTGTCGCCCGCGAGGCGCAGGTAGTACGCGCGCCCTGCGACGGGCCACGGGACGATGCCGATGGCGCGGGGAACTCCGCCGTCGACGATGAAGCGCTCCAGACCGCGGCTCGTCGCGATGCCGATGAGGCCGGAAGCGGGGTCCATCACGTCGCCGTGTCCGTCTGCGGCGAGGTCGTCGATGACGTGCCCGCGCAGGACCGGTGCGTGCGCTCCGACCTCGAGCGCCGCCGCGAGGGGCAGTGCCTCGACGGCTCCGGGTTCGCGATGGCGGAGCACGATCATCGGCTCTCCCGTGGCCTGATCCGGAGCGACCACGACGCCCGGCTCACCGGTGCGCACGCGGAAGCGCACGGAGGAGTCGGTCGCGAGATCGACGACGGACACCAGGTCGGTCCAGGCTTCCTCGTTCATGCCCAGACCGGAGGTGACGACCACGTGGCGTCCGCTCGGATCGCAGGCCAGATGCTCCGCCGGGATGGCGATCGGGACGCGTCGTACGGAGTCCGCGTCTGCGATGACCAGCGCACCGCCGCGGTCGTCCGCGAACGCCCAGCGGCCGGATGATCCGGCGGGCAGGCGGAGGAAGCCCGCATGCTCGGCGAGCCAGCTGTCGGCGACGGCGACACGCCGGGAACCGTCATGGATCTCGTAGACGACTCCGGCCCGGTGATCAGCGGCGAGGAGGGGGGTGGAGGAGGACATGTCAGCGATCCTAGTAGATATTGAGAATCATTATCATTTAGGGTCGTCAGTGTTCACTCACCGTGGACACCGCCCCGCACCCCGCGAGGCGGACACCTCACAGAAGGAGCACGAAATGGAAAAGCAGATCCTCGCCGAGATCGAAGAGTCCGAGCAGCTGGCGCACCTGTCGGCATCGCACTCGAACGCCCTGGTCGAGAACCCGTTCGACTGATCGCGGATCCTTCCGTCGCGCTTTCGAGCGCACTCCCGTCCGGCCGGGCGTTCGCGCCCGGCCGGACCCATCACCGAGAGACACCATGACTTCCGAACCCCGCATCCTGCCGCTCCCCGACACCGGGGCGCATCTCGTCGTCGGTGCCGACGGCCGCCCCCGGATCCGTCTGCGCACCGGACGACTCGTCCTGGTCGACGCACCGGCCGCCGCTCTGGTCGAGGCCCTCGAGAGCGGGGCCCACGGAGAGCGCTCGACCGCACTCGACCGGCTGACGCTCGAGGTGCAGGAACGCGAGTCCGCCGATGCCCTTCACCGCTGGCCGCAGGAGCACCGCGACGTCTGCCTCCTCGGAACGGGCCCGCTCGTGCACGACCTCGAGCGCGTGCTCGCCGCCTGGGGCGCCCGGGTCGCCGTCCTGGATCCGGAGGCGGCACCGTCCGAGCACGCCGCGCTCGTGGTCGCCTATGCCGAGGACGCCTCCGGCCGCCGCCGCTGGGCAGAGCTCGATCGGCTTCCCGAGCGGGGCACCGCGTGGCTCCGCGTGCACCGGGAGGGCGAGGTCGTGCTGATCGATCCGCTCGCCGTCGACCCCGGCGACCCCACCTCCGTGCAGGTGGCCGCGCGAAGGGTGGCCGCGAGCAGCGCGCCCGCGTCGACCGAGGCCTGGCAGCTGGCGCGTCCGCTCACCCCTGGCGCGCTCGACGACGCGACCCGAGCGCTCGTGCTCGCCCGACTGCTGCACACCATCCTCGCGTGGGCGCAGGAGGACGCAGAACTCGACCGGCTGCGGACGACGCTCTGGAAGGTCGTTCCCGCAACCGGTTCCGTGAGCGCGCACACGGTGCTGCCCTTCCCCGCGGCCCCGCGCCGGGTGATCCGATGACGCCGCCGCGCGATGCCCGCCCTCATGCCGTGCTCGCGGAAGACGGCGCCCTGCTGCGCGGCTGGGTCTGGGAACCCGCGGAACCTCGCGGCGTCGTGCTCATCCGTACGCCATACGGCGCCTGGCGACACGGCGACACCGCACGCGCCTGGGTCGGGCGGGGCTACCGCTGCGTGATCCATGACGTGCGCGGACGCCACTCCTCCGACGGTGAATGGCGCCCCTACCTCGCGGAACGCAGCGACGGGCGCGCGGTGGTCGAGCAGGTCAGGGCCGAGAGCCCCGGGCTCCCGCTCGTGCTGTCCGGCGGCTCGTATGCCGCGCACACCGCACTCGAAGCGGCCAGGGCCGTCGTCGTCGAGGCCCTGGTGCTCCAGGTGCCGGCGCTCGGGCTCGCCGAGACCGCGTGGGACGAGAACGGGCGTCCCCAGCTGCGCGACCGGATCGGGTGGTGGCACCAGCACGGCCGCGGCCCGCGTTCCCTGGCGCCGCTGTCGGACGAGCAGCTCTCGGCCCGTGTCCGGCGGGCATCCGACGTGGGCGTGCATCGGGCCGCCGACGAGTGGGGGTGGTCTTCCGAGGTCCTGTCCGGATGGCGACGCCTCTGGTCTGCTCCGGCCGTCGACCTGGACCGTGCCTACGGGGCGCTCCTGGCACCGCTGCTGCTCATCCGCGGCGATCACGACTTCTTCTTCACGCATGCCGGTCGGCTCGCGGCTGCCTGGCAGGGCCCCGTCCACCTGGTCGACGGTCCGTGGGGGCATCGGCTCGCTGCCGACATCGACGATGCCGAGGTGCGCTCCCGGCTGCGCAGCGCAGGCGGCATCGGGGGTGTGCTCGACTCCTGGCTCGCCGAGACCGGCCTGCCGACCACGGCATCCGCGCTCCCCGCACCGGCGTCGGCGCGAAGCCGCCGCACCAGATCCGCCTTCGAACCCGAGACCGGCCGCTGGCGGTACGAGAGGACAGCATGAGCGTGCACGACAACCTTCACCGCCGCACAGCGCGGGCGACGCTGTCGGCCGAGGCGCTGGTCGACGCCGAAGCCGGCATCATCCGCTCGGTGCGGGAGGTGCCGCATCCGATCGGCGCCCCAGACCGGTACCTGGCCTTGACGGCATCCGTGGCCGACGCCCGGATCCTCGGGGAGTGGCCCGCCGATCGGGTGTCGCTCGGCACATCGTTCGGCGACCCTGCTCAGGCGCGCATCGCCGCGATCGGCGAGGGCGTGGAGCGGTATTGCGGCAACTGGCTGCCCGATGAGCTGCCTCGCGGCGAGCTCCGTGTCAGCACCGCCGACGAGCTGCGCGCCGACGGGGAGAGCGTCATCGACGAGTCCGATCTGCCGCGCTTCGCCGACTGGCAGCTCGCACGGCCCGGGTTCGCGTATCAGCGTCTGCTCCCCTCCACGCCGACGCTCTGGGCACGCTGCGACGAGATCGACGGTGACTCGGTGTGGGTGCCGGATTCTCTCGTGCACCTGAACTGGCGGCAGTCCCGGTTCCGCGCGCTGCCGCGGACACACCATCTGAACTACGCCGGCATCGCGACCGGCGCAGGCTTCGACGACGCCCGCGACCGCGGGGTGATCGAGGTCATCGAGCGGGATGCGCTCGAGGTGTGGTGGCACCTGGACGGACCGACGTTCGGCATCGATCCGGCCACGGTCCCCGGTCTGCTCGACGATCTTCAGGGGAGCAGCCTGCGGGTGTGGCTGGTGGCGATGCCCTCGGAGTTCGCTCCCGCGATCGGCGCGCTCGTGCACGACGAGGAGCGCGGGCTCTACGCTGCAGGCTTCTCGGCCTCGCTCGACCCGGCGCGGGCCGCGCGGAAGGCCGTGCTCGAAGCGGTGCACACCTGGATCTACACGCAGGGATGCACGACGGACGACGGATGGGTGTTCCGCGCGGTCGCTGCGGGACTGATGGCGAAGGGCCTCACCCTCGACTTCCGTCCGCACGCCGACTACCTCGCCGCGGCCGGGCCGCAGTTCGAGAACGTGATCGACCTCGGCGCGCACGTGCAGGTGTGGCTCGACCCGAGCGTGCACGACGAGGCCCGGCGGTTCCAGTCGCCCGCGCAGGGCGTGCGTCCGCTGAGTGCGGTGGACCCGGTCACGATCGACGAGGTGTACGGGCGTCTGCGCGATCGCGGTCACCGCGTCCTGACCCGCGACCTCACGACCTCCGACGTGCGACGCACCGACCTGCGCGTGGTGCGTTCGATCGTGACCGGACTGGTGCCCAACGCCCCGGCGGCGTTCTCGTACCTCGGAATGCCACGGTTCCGCGAGGCGGCCGAGGAGCGCGGCTGGCGCACCACCTGGACCGGCGGCCCGGAGGACTTCACGCTCCTCCCGGCTCCGCACATGTGAGGGCCGTCATGGATCGCACACGCCGCGAGAGCCGCGGCCTTCCTGCCCCGCTCGACGAGGCGCTGACCTCGCGCATGCCCGCAGGTCCCCTGCCGCCGGGGCCGCGCGCGAACGCCTGGGATCGGGTCGGCGCCGTCGCGGACGAACCTCACCGCGGGGTGTCAGAGCTCGTCGACGCCCTGTGGCACCCGGGGGAGTACCACCGGGATGCCGACGGCTCGGCCACCCGCATCCGTCGGCGCCCCGTCCCCTCGGCCGGAGCGTGCTATCCGGTGCAGACCCACCTGATCGACCCCACCGGTGTGCGCTGGACGGTCGACCAGGAAGGGGTCTTCCATCGTCGCGTCCTCGCATCCGACCGTGCGGACGGATGGCCGTCGCCGGCATCGGACGACGGCACCGCACGCCTGGTGTTCACCGTGCTGCCGGGGCGGTCGTTCGGCCGCTACCGGCACCGGGCGTGGCCCCTGTGGATCGCGGATGCGGCCTACGCGGTCGCCGCCGTGCGATTCCTGCTGGGGGAGCGCGCCGGGCCCGTGCAGGTCGGTCCCTCGAAGCGGCTGCGGGAGATGCTCGGCGTCCCCCGGGCTGCGGATGCCGACGCCTGGGTGCGCCGAGGACTCGCGCCGGAGATCCCGCTCGCCGCCGTCGGGATCCCGCACGTGCCGACCCCGCACGCCGCTGCTGTGCAGGCTCTCGGCACGCGACGCTCGCCCGCCATCGCGGAGTTCGCCGATCGGATCGGGGGCTCACCGACCACCGAGGTCGAGCGCGTCGCCCGCGCCTCCGGACAGGGCTGGGTGCGCGGTGCGACCGAAGTGCGCTCCTGGTCCGTGCCGAGCAGCGCACCCTCGACGATCGTCGGCGCCACCCTCTGGAGCGCCCATCTCGCCGCCGCACGCCTCTGCTACGAGGCCGCTCTCACCGGAGACAGGCGCACGCGCCCGGTCTCCGGCCTCTCCTCGACGGGCGACCGGTGGATCCTCCACGCGGTCGCCGTCCTCGACTCCCGCGGAGGTGCACGATGATGATCGTCCCCGAGCTGTGGCGCGAAGCGCGACGGCACCCCTGGCTCCTGTCCATGAGCATCCTGCTCCTCCTCCTCGTGTTCGCGACGCACCTCGCGCAGGCGCTCGCCCTCGCGTGGTCTCTCGCCGCCTTCGTGCGCGGTGACACGGCCGGCGCGGTGGCGGGCATCGGCGGGATCCTCGCGATCGGGGTGGCGCGGATGCTGCTGACGCTCGCGCAGGGCGATGCCGCCGCCCGCCTCGGAGGGCGGGTCAGGGAAGATCTCCGAGGTGCGGCCGTCGCCGCGGCGCTGGTGCCGGAACGACTGCACGATGCCCGCCTCCGCGACGGCTCGACCCAGCTCGCGCTCGGCGACGGCATTGACGGCACCGACGCCTATGTGTCGAAGTACATCCCTGCGGTGGCGCAGCTCGTGGTCTGCAGCCTGATCGCGGTGTGCCTCGTCGCGGTGCTGTCGCCCGTGATCGCGCTGTGCGTCGCCGCGGGGATCCTGCTCGCGGTGCTGGGCCCTTTGGCCTGGAAGCGGATGCTCGCCCGGCGCGGTTTCGACCACTGGGACAGCTACGAGGCTCTCAGCGGCGACATGCTCGAGGCACTCCGGGGGATGTCGACGCTGCGGGCGCTGGGCGATGTCCCCGCGACCCGTGAGCGCTTGCAGGCGAGGTCGGAGTCGTTGCGCGTGGCCACGGAACGCGTCATGCGATCGTCGCTCGCCGAGACGGCGATCACCGACTTCGCGGTGCAGGCCGGAGTGGTGGTCGCCGCCGGGCTGGCCGTCGTGTCCGTGATGACCGGACAGCCACCGGCCATCGAGGTGTACGCCCTGCTCCTGCTCTCCTCGGAGGCGTTCCGACCGGTACGTGAGCTCTCGCGCCACTGGCATGCCGGATTCCTCGGGCTCACGGCGGTTCCCGGGCTGGCGGCCCTCGGTGCGTTCCGTCGGTCCGCACGGGTCGCGACGGAGATCGAGCGCATCGAGGAACCCGAGACCGGGGCGGTGACCGGCCGGGGAGACGTGCTCCGCATCTCCGGCCTGTCGTACCGATACCCCGGCACCGATCACGACGTCCTGCGCGGGGTCGACCTCCGTGCCGGGTGTGGCGAGGTGCACGCGATCGCCGGCCCCTCCGGTGCGGGCAAGTCCACGCTCTTCGACCTCGTCCTCGGCTTCCTCCCGCCCGCAGCGGGAACGGTCGAGCTCGACGGGCGCCCGCTCCGCCCGAGCGATGTCGCCGTGGTCTCCCAGCACCCCGTCCTGTTCACCGGGACCATCAGGGACAACGTCGATCTGTTCGACGCCGGGCAGGAGGCGCTGGAGGATGCGTGCGCCGCGGCCGGTGTGCTCGACGAGATCCGGGCGATCCCCGGAGGCTTCGACGCGAGGGTGGCGGAAGCGGGGACGAGCCTGTCGGGCGGGCAGCGGCAGCGTCTCGCCCTCGCCAGAGCATTGCTCGCCCGGCGCCCCGTGCTTCTCGTCGACGAGCCGACCAGCGCCCTCGACGACCGCAGCGCCCTGACCGTCGCCGAGACGCTCGAACGTGTCGCCGCAGAGAGGATCGTGCTCATGATCAGCCACCGTCCGGAGGCCCTGTCCAGGGTCGCCGATGTGCGGGTGCTCCGTGACGGAATGCTCGTGGAGGAGGCCTCATGACCTCGTCCGCGGGCATCCTCGCTCGGCTGCTTCCGCCGCTGCGACCCGAATGGCGGCGCATCGTCGGCAGCTACCTGATCGCCACCACGAGCCTGTGCGCGCTCGCCGCCATCGCGGTGCTCACCGCGCTCGGCGTCGGCGGGGCCGTCGTGCACGGCACCTGGCCGCCGGCGGTCTGGTGGTTCGCCCTCGGAGGCCTCGTGCTGCTGCGCACCTTCCTCACGTGGCGCGAGATGGACGTGTCGCACGCCCTCGCCTACCGCGTGCTCGCCCGGCTGCGGATGGCGCTCTTCGACGCGTACTCGCGCAGCGTTCCCGGTCGCCGTCGCGAGCACTCCGGTCGGGCCGCATCCGTTGCGATGACAGACATCGAGAAGCTGGAGTTCTTCTACGCCCACACGGTCGCACAGATCGGTGCCGCGTTCACGCTCTTCGTCGGAGCCCTGGTCTGCGCGTTCCTGGTGATGCCGGTGGCGGCGGTCGTGATGCTCGCCGGAGCGGTCGCGGTCGCGCTCACCGTCTGGGCCGGGGCGGGTCCGTCGCGGCGTATCGGTGCGCGTGAGCAGCAGGAGCGCGAGGAGCAGTCCGAACGACTGGTCGACGCCCTCGGTGCACTGCGCGAGATCCTCGCCTTCGGGCTGCAGAGCCGGGTCGTTCGCGAGGCCGTCGACGGTACCCGGCGGTCGGCGCGCGTCACCCGCCGCCGGGAGGTGATCGCCCAGCTCGTCGACGGCACGCGCGAGCTGATCCTCACCGCGGTCGTGATCGGGGTGATCGCCGTCTCCCTTCTCGACGGATCGGTCGACGGGGCGGTCGACGCCGGGCGAGCGGCACTGCTGCCCGCGGTGATCGCCCTCGCCGTCGCCGGCGTCGCCGCGGTGGCGGACGCCGCGCACACGGTGTCGGAGCTGCATCCACTGATCACCAGTGCCGATCGCGTGGGTGCAGGGCTGCACCGCCCCCCGGTCGTGGCGCCGGTCGATCGTCCGCTCCCGCTGCCGCCGGGGCCGCTCGGTGTGCGCTTCGAGAGGGTCGCGTTCTCCTACGACGACCGCTCGGAGGTTCTGCGCGGCTGGTCGATCGACGTCGACCCCGGTGAGCACATCGCCCTCGCGGGGCCGTCCGGCGCCGGCAAGAGCACCGTGATCGCGCTCGCCGCGCGGCTGTGGGACCCTGCAGCGGGCACCATCGCTCTCGTCGATGCGGCGGGGGTCGCGTACCCGCTGGGTCGCATCCGCGATGAAGATCTTCGCCGGACCGTGGCCGTGGTGGAGCAGGATGCGCGCCTCTTCCACGGCACCGTGCGCGACAACCTCGTGCGGGGTGTCGGCGCCCGCACCGACGAGCAGTTGCGCGAGGCGCTCACACGGGTCGGCGCCGACGACTGGATCACCCTCGACGACGAGCTCGGCGAGCACGGGGTGAGGCTCTCCGGTGGTCAACGGGCACGGTTGGCCCTGGCGCGGGCGCTGTGCCGCGAGCCCCGGGTGCTCATCGTCGACGAGATCACAGCGAGCCTGGATACCGAGTCGGAGCGCATCATCTCCGACGTGCTCGAAGGGTTCGACGGCACGGTCATCGCCGCCTCGCACCGGCGCGAGACTCTGGGGCGGTTCGGGCGGGTGGTCGGCGTGGAGCGCGGAGGCCAGGCGAACGACGGCGGCGGCTACAGCCGGTCGACCCCGGTGACCGTCACGACGGCCTGACCGGCTTCGTCCGAGGCTGCGAGGTCGATAGTCGCGGTGATGCCCCAGTCGTGGTCGCCGGCGGGATCGTCGAGGATCTGCCGTGCGGTCCAGGCGGCGGGCCCCTCGGTGAGGATCAGCAGCTTCGAGCTGCGGGCATCAGCGCCGGTGAGGATCTCGTCGTGGTCGGCGAAGTACCCGTCCAGCGCGTCCGACCAGGCGTCGGCGCCGAAACCGGGATCGAGCTCGGCCAGCGCGTTCACGTCTTCCCTGGCCGCCAGCTGCACCCGGCGGAAGAGTTCGTTGCGCACCAGGATGCGGAAGGCGCGGATGTTGCTCGTGAGGCGCTTGGGTGCGGGCGGGACGATCGGCTCATCGGGCGCGTGTGGATCGAAGCGTCCGTTGTCGACGCCGGCGATCAGCTCCTCCCACTCGTCGAGCAGGCTGGAGTCGACCTGGCGGACGAGCTCGCCGAGCCACTCGATGAGATCGCGCAGATCCTCGTCCTTGAGCTCTTCCGGGATGGTCTGCGAAGCCGCGCGGTACGCGTCGGAGAGGTAGCGCAGCACCACACCTTCGGAGCGCGCGATCTTGTAGTACGCGACATATTCCCCGAACGACATGGCCCGTTCGTACATGTCACGCACCACCGACTTGGGGTGCAGCTCGAAGTCGCGGATCCACGGCTGGGCCGCGCTGAAGGTCTCGAAGGCCGCGGTCAGCAGCTCGTCCAGCGGCTTCGGGTAGGTGATCTGCTCGAGCAGCTCCATCCGCTCGTCGTACTCGATGCCCTCGGACTTCATCGCGGCGACCGCCTCGCCCCGGGCCAGGAACTCCTGCTGACTGAGCACGGCGCGGGGATCGTCGAGGGTCGACTCCACGATCGAGATCATGTCGAGTGCGTAAGAGCCGGTCCCCGTGCCGGCGGCGGGATCGGGGTCGAGCAGCTCGAAGGCGGCGAGGGCGAACGGCGACAGCGGCTGGTTGAGCGCGAAGTTCGGCTGAAGGTCGACCGTGAGGCGGATATTTCCTTCGGGGGTCTTCTCGACGATGCCCGATTCGCGGAGCGTGCGGTAGATGCCGATGGCCCGTAGCGCGAGCTCCCGCTGGCGCCTCCGCGGCTCGTGGTTGTCGTATACCAGTGCGCGCATATTGCCGAACACGTCGCCGCCGCGGGCGATCACGTTGAGCATCATCGCGCTCGTGATCTGCATGTGCGAGGTCAGCGTCTCCGGCACGGCGTCGATGAGCTTGCGGAACGACGGCTCGCCCCACGACACGAAACCGTCCGGTGCCTTCTTCCGGACGATCTTGCGCTTCTTCTTCGGGTCGTCGCCGGCCTTCTTCACCGCAGCGACGTTCTCGCTCTCGTGTTCGGGCGCCTGCGCGACGACCGTGCCAGCGGTGTCGTAGCCCGCGCGGCCCGCGCGGCCCGCGATCTGGTGGAACTCACGGGCGTTCAGCTGCCGCATCCGGGTGCCGTCGAACTTCGTGAGCGCCGTGAGCAGCACCGTGCGGATCGGCACGTTGATGCCCACGCCGAGGGTGTCAGTGCCGCAGATCACGCGCAGCAGTCCGCGCTGGGCGAGCTGCTCGACCAGACGCCGGTACTTCGGCAGCATGCCCGCGTGGTGCACGCCGATCCCTGCGCGCAGGAACCGTGAGAGCGTCTTGCCGAACGCGGTCGTGAAGCGGAACTCGGCGATCAGGGCGGCGATCTCGTCGCGCTGCTCGCGGGTGGCGACCTTGGTGCTGGAGAGCGCCTGCGCGCGCTCCATCGCCGCGGCCTGAGAGAAGTGCACGACGTAGATCGGCGCCTGTCCCGTGTTCAGCAGATCGTCGATGGTCTCGTGGATCGGCGTCGTCTCGTAGAAGAAGTGCAAGGGGACCGGACGCTCGACACCGGTGACCGTGGCCGTCTCGCGGCCGGTGCGACGCGTGAGGTCGGCGGCGAGCTCGGTCACATCGCCGAGTGTCGCCGACATGAGGATGAACTGCGCCTGAGGCAGCTCGAGCAGCGGCACCTGCCACGCCCACCCGCGGTCGGGGTCGGCGTAGAAGTGGAACTCGTCCATCACGACCTGGCCGACGTCGGCATCGGTTCCCTGGCGCAGCGAGAGGTTCGCGAGGATCTCGGCCGTGCAGCAGATGATCGGAGCATCGGCGTTCACGGAGGAATCGCCCGTGACCATGCCGACGTTCTCGGCGCCGAACACATCGACCAGGGCGAAGAACTTCTCGCTCACGAGCGCCTTGATCGGTGCCGTGTAGTAACTGCGCCGTCCGGCGACCAGGGCACTGAAGTGGGCGCCGATCGCGACGAGCGACTTCCCGGTGCCGGTGGGGGTGGAGAGGATCAGGTTGTTGCCGGAGACGATCTCGATGACCGCCTCGTCCTGCGCGGGGTACAGGCTGATGCCCGTCGATTCCGCCCATTCGACGAACGCGAGGTAGACGGCATCCGGATCCGCGGCGTCCGGGAGGAGGGCGGGGTCGAGCCGCGGAGAGGAAGTCATGGTGATTCGATCATCCCTCATGCGCGGGGGCACCTGCTCTGCGGGACCGACATGCCGCCGCGCCGGGCGACGTCTGGGCGGCACCGCCGGCGGTTGACATCATCGAACGACGACCGGATGCGGTGACTCCACCGCGAGGGGGGGACGACGATGCCCGACCAGATCTTCACTTTCGCCGCGCTGGGTGTGTACTTCGCGGCGATGCTGCTCATCGGATGGATAGCCTTCCGGCGCACCGGCGATCACGAGGACTACATGCTCGGCGGACGGAATCTGCCGCCGTGGGTGGCCGCCCTCAGCGCCGGGGCCTCCGACATGTCCGGCTGGCTCGTGATGGGGCTGCCCGGTGCGATCTACGTCTCCGGTCTCATCGAGGCGTGGATCGCGATCGGCCTCACCATCGGCGCCTACCTGAACTGGCTGCTCGTGGCTCCTCGGCTGCGCGCCTACACGCAGGTGTCGCGCAACTCCATCACGGTGCCGAGCTTCTTCGAGAATCGACTCCGCGATACGACGCGACTGCTGCGGGTCGTCTCCGGTGTCGTCATCCTCGTCTTCTTCACCCTCTACATCTCCTCCGGCATGGTCGCCGGTGGGGTCTTCTTCGAGAGCTCGTTCGACGGCGACTACCTCACCGGCATGCTGCTTGTCACGGGCGTCACGCTCGCGTACACGCTCTTCGGTGGGTTCCTCGGTGCGTCACTGACCGATGTGGTGCAGGGACTGATGATGGTGATCGCGCTGGTCGTGATCCCGGTGGCGGCGATCGTCGCGATCGGGGGACTCGCCGAGACGGGCGAGCTGATCAACGAGGTGGCGCCGGACCACCTCTCCATGCTCTCCGGAACGGCGCTCACGGGCGGCACCATCCTCGCCATCGTCTCGTCGCTCGCCTGGGGCCTCGGATACTTCGGACAGCCGCACATCATCGTGAGGTTCATGGCTCTGCGCTCGCCGCAGGAGGCGAAGAGCGCTCGACGCATCGGCATCTCCTGGATGATCGTCTCGCTCGGCGGCGCCGTGCTGTCGGGCCTGGTCGGCATCGCCTACATCGCCAAGACGGGCGTCGACCTCGCCAACCCCGAGACCGTGGTGCTGCTCATGTCGCAGACGCTGCTGCATCCGTTCGTCGCCGGCCTCGTCCTGGCGGCCGTGCTCGCCGCGATCATGAGCACGATCTCCAGCCAGCTGATCGTGTGCTCCTCGGCCCTCGTGGAAGACCTGTACGGCGTGTTCCGGCGCACGCCGCCCTCGCAGAAGACGCTCATGCTGATGGGGCGGCTCGGTGTGCTCGGCGTCGCGATCGTCGCCGCGGTGCTGGCGATCACCCCGAACGACACGATCCTCGGACTCGTCTCCTTCGCCTGGGCCGGATTCGGCGCCGCATTCGGCCCGGTCATCCTGCTCAGTCTCTACTGGCGCAAGCTCACCAACTGGGGTGCCCTGGCGGGGATGTTCGTCGGCGCCGCGACCGTGTTCATCTGGAAGGCTCTCGACACCGGGCTCTACGAACTGCTTCCCGCCTTCGTTCTCGCTCTGATCGCGGCCGTCGTGGTGAGTCTCGTCACGTACCGGCACGACGACGAGATCCAGCAGGAGTTCACCGACACCGGCGCCATGCTGGCTCTGCCCCGTCCGCACGCGGTCGGCGACACGCCGTAGTGGCCGAGCGCGCCGGGGACGCTCAGACCGCGGTGGCGGCGCGCAGAGCGATGCGGATCATGTCGCCGAAGGTCTGCTCGCGCTCCTGCGCCGAGGTCTCCTCGCCCGTGACGATGTGGTCGCTGACCGTGCAGATCGCGAGGGTGCGCCGACCGTAGTACGCCGCGAGAGTGTAGAGACCGGCGGCCTCCATCTCGACGCCGAGGATGCCGTGCTGCACGAACGGCTCCATGAGCTCGGGGCGGGTGCTGTAGAACTGGTCGCTCGAGAACAGCTGACCCACGTGCACGGTCGACTCCAGGGGTTCGGCCTCGCTCGCTTCGACCGCGGCGCGCAACAGCGAGAAGTCGGCGACGGGCGCGAAGTCGAGTCCGTGGAAGCGCACCCGGTTGATGCCCGAGTCGGTGCTGGCGGCGTTGGCGATGATGATGTCGCGGATCTTGACGCGCTCGGTCAGGGCTCCGCACGAGCCGACCCGCACGATCGTCTGCACGTCGTACGCGTCGAACAGTTCGTTCGCGTAGATCGCCATCGACGGCTGCCCCATGCCCGAGCCCTGCACCGACACGCGATGCCCCTCCCAGGTGCCGGTGAAGCCGAGCATGCCGCGCGTCTCGGAGTACAGCTCGGCATCGTCGAGGAAGGTGTCGGCGATCCACTTCGCCCGCAGCGGGTCGCCGGGGAACAGGACGATGGGGGCGATCTGACCGGGCTCTGCGGCGATGTGGGTGCTCATGGCCTCAGCGTAGCCAGCCTCATCCCGCCGCGCCCGCGCACCCGTGTCCCCGGGGGCGATACCGCGCCGATCACCCCTCGCGTCGCCGCACGATCTCGCCGATCCAGAGCGGGGCGAAGGGCGAGGTGCAGCCGGGTGCGGTCGGGTAGTCGGCGAGCACCTGCAGGCGTTCGCCGATCGCCAGCGCCCTGGCGCGGTACTCGGGGTGGAAGATGCCGATGTTCGCGAGGGTCTCGTTCATGGACCACTGCAGGCGCGACGGCGCATCCTTCATGTCCCGCTCGATCAGGTCGAGCAGGTGCGCAAGGTCCAGGCCGTCGGCGTCCTTCATGACGCGCACGGTCGTGAGCGACCAGGCTGCAGCAGCCACCGTGGGGTCGGCGTCGTCGAACCACCGCAGCCGCAGCTCTTCGGCGAGCGGGGTCTTCTTGGCGACGTAGTTGACGAACCAGTCGTTGACCTTGGGTGGGCGGGTCTCGCGCAGCATGGCGTCGAGCTCGTCGGCGGTGAAGTCGCGCGGGCGGCAGATCAGCAGGGCCAGCAGCCGTGCGGGCGTCTCGCCGGTCGCCCACAGCTCCTGCGCGAGGGGCTGGTCGGTCTTGATCTTCTTGGCCAGTGCCCGCATCCGGCTGAGGTTGATGCCGTGGTCGTCGCCCCGCTTCTCGTTGGCGGCGCGCATCTTCGGGTCTTCCAGTGCGGCGAGTTCGCCGAGGGCTTCGGCGACGGTCATGTCGGACATGCCTCCAGAGTAGGCGGGCTCAGTCCTCGTCGAGCAGCTCGCCCCTGATGCGGCGCAGGTCTTCCATGAGGGAACCGATCAGGATCCAGTGCTGTGACGACGGCGGCCGGATCACGAGGGGAGCGGTGAGCGCGGGGATCGCCGAGGTCATGGTGTCCGGCTCCGGCGAGGCATCGGCGACCTGCACGGCGAGCCGTACGTCGTGCCCTGCCCGTCGCAGCTGCTCGGCGATCGCGGCGACGGCGGGCTCCTCGCCGATCCGGTCGTCGTAGTGGTCGAAGTAGGCCCGGGTCATGCCGATCGTCTGCGTGACGATCGGGGAGAGCCGGTCGAGCAGCGCCCGCATCTCACGCAGATCGGCACGATGGGTCGAGCGCCGCGGGTTCAGAGTGAGCGATTCCTCTCCGGCGGCGATCGAGGCCTCGGCGGCCTCCTTCATCGGCCGCAGCAGCCGTACCTCCAACATCAGCTCCTGCAGCCGTGCGGGCGTCTGGGGTTCGGGCAGTGCGTCGGCCAGGCGATCCAGGCTCGCGGCGAGCTCGAGGCCGAGGAGCCCCACGTCCCGACGGGCCGGCGCGACGAGCACCGGAGGCACGATCAGGGCGTTCACGACGATGCCGATCACGACGCCGATCAGCGTCTCCACGATGCGGGCGAACGCATACTCGGGGCTCGACGAGCCCAGAGCCAGCACCAGCATCGCCGAGATCGCGACCTGATTGCCGGTGCCGGGCGAGGCGCGGAAGATCCACGCCACCAGCATCGCGACGACGATCGCGAGCAGCACGATCCAGCTCGGCGAACCGAGCAGCAGGCCGAGTGCGACGGCGATCACGACACCGGCGATCACGCCGATGCTGCGCTCGAGCGCCTTCGACAGCGACTGGTTCACGCTGGGCTGCACCACCAGCAGCGCGGCGATGGCGGCGAAGACGGGCAGCTGTGCGGGGAACACCCATCCGGCGATCAGCCACGCCGCGATGGTCGCCGCGGCCGACTTCACGACCTGCAGCAGCGGGGAGCGCTGGGAGGCGCGGATCGCGGCGGGGATGCGCATGACCTCAACGCTAGTCGTGCGGATGCCCCGAGCGCGGCTCTTGCGTCGCGGGGAGATGCGGGGTTACGCTCTGCCTAACTAACAGTCGTTAGGTAACGAGTCTGAGGCGGAAGATGACCAGAGCAACGATCCTCGCGGAGGCCCGCACGATCTTCGCGCGCCAGGGCTACGCCGAGACGAGCCTGCGCGAGATCGCCGAAGCCGTCGGGATCAAGACGCCCTCGCTCTACGCGCACTTCTCGAGCAAGGAGGCGCTCTACGCCGAGGTGTATGCCGCGGTGTCGATCGATCACACCGCGTTCTTCGACGAGCTCGTGCGGAGCAGCTCCGATATGGAGCCGCTCGCGCGTCTGCAGCACCTCCTCGGCGGCATCGAGGCCTACTACCGCGACCGGCCCGACCTCGCGGAGTTCAGCCTGCGGGCCGCGGTCACCGAATACGGTCCCGGTGGCGAGCAGCTGCGGCAGATCTTCCTCGACTCGGAGTCGACCCTCGCCGCCGCGGTGCGCCAGACATATGAAGACGGGGTCGCGACGGGGACGTTCGTCGCCGGTGATGCAGACGGTTTCACGGCACTGGTCTTCGTCGTCATGGACGGCCTCTTCCTGCAGCTCACCCACTACACGCCCGAGGTCTACCGCGAACGGTTCGACCAGGCCTGGCGGCACCTCTCCACGATCCTCTCCCGATGAACACCACGCTCTCCCGATGAACCACCGCCGCATCGACGCGGCACATGCCTGACCCGCCGGCACCGAGCCACGAACTCCGACCCGGCATCGCACGACACGGCCGCAATGACAGGCCGCCCCCCGACCCGCCCTGCGAGTCGTCCGCACTCCGGGAACCCGAATCCCCGCCGACGCACTCGCAGGGCCACTTCTCAAGGACAAGATGATGACCACCACCGACTACGAGCACGGTGTCGTGCCGCAGGATCAGCGCAAGAGCTGGCTGTCGATCGCCACCGTGTGGATCGCGATCGGCATCGACCTCTCTGGGGCGTTCCTCGGTGTCTCGCTCGCCTCCGGCATGGCCTTCTGGCCGGCGATCGGCGCGACGATGCTCGGTTCGCTGCTGCTCGGACTGCTCGCGATGGCCTGCGCCTACGTCGGCGCCGCCACCGGGCTCTCCACCGCGATGATCTCCCGCGCGGTGTTCGGGCGCATCGGCGGCGCGATCCTCGCCCTCGCGATCGCGATCAGCCTGGTCGGCTGGTACGCCGTGCAGGCGGGCTTCTTCGGAGCGAACGCGCAGATCGCGTTCGCCGAGTTCACCGGCATCGATGTACCCGTGCAGGTGTTCACCGCGATCGGTGGCGTGCTCATGGCGATCACCGCGTTCTGGGGCTACCGCTCGATCAACCGCCTCAGCACCCTCGCCGTGCCGCTGCTCCTCCTCCTGCTGATCGTCGGCGTGGTCGTGGCGTTCACGGTGAACGGGGCGGCAGGGCTCGAGGCCCCGGTCGAGGCGACGTTCACGTTCGGCGGTGCGGTGTCGCTCGTGATGGGCATCTTCATCCTCGGTGTCGTGCTGGCCCCCGACATGGCGCGGTGGGCGAAGACGCCGAAGCAGGCCATGATCGCCGGGTTCGTCGGCTTCTTCTTCGGCAACTCGATCATCCTGGTCGTCGCGATCCTTCTCGCCCGCATCATGGACGGCACCGAGTTGATGGCGATCTTCTTCGCCCTCGGTCTCGGCGGCGTCGCCGTGGTCGTGCTGATCCTGGCGCAGTGGACCACGAACACGACCAACCTCTACTCGGCCGGCCTCTCGTTCGCGTCGATCAGCGAGCGCCTGAGCCGCCGCACCGTGACCATCGTGCTCGGCGCCATCGGCATCGTCGTCGGAGTGATCGGCGCGGCCGACTACTTCGTGCAGTTCATCCTCGTGATCGGCACGATCATCGCCCCCTACGGCGGCGTGTACCTGGCGTCGTTCTTCACCGGTCGAAAGACCGCGCGCTGGGCGCACGGCGCCACCGTGCCGCTGGTCGACGGGTGGTCGATCACGGCCTGGGTGGTCGGCATCGTCGTGGCCGTCGCGACGACGAACCCGGCGGACGGTCCCGGCTTCGGCTGGTTCACGATCACCTCGATCTCCGCTCTCGACGGTCTCCTCGTCGGCTTCGTCGCCTACCTCCTGCTGCTTCCGCTCCGCCGCCGCGTGGCACCGGACCCGGCCGCCCCCGTCACGGACGAGGTGAGCGCATGACCACCGCTCCCTTCCTCACAGAAGCCGACATCGACGAGATCGCCCTGGGCGCCGCGGTGCTCGGTACCGGCGGCGGAGGAGACCCGCACGTCGGCTCGCTCATCGCCAAGCGCCTCATCCGCCTGCACGGACCGGTGCCGCTGGTGGCTGTCGACGACCTGACCGACGACGACTTCGTGATCCCGATCGGCGGGATCGGAGCGCCTTCCGTGAGCGTGGAGCGCATCCAGGCCGAATCCGAGCTGCTCGCGGCCCTGCAGGCGATCGAACGCGCGGTGGGTCGCAAGGCCACGGCCGTGATGCCGATCGAGGTCGGTGGAGGCAATTCCATGATCCCGATCGCGGCCGCCGCGCTCGCCGGACTCCCGGTGGTCGACGGTGACGCGATGGGACGCGCCTTCCCGGAGGCGCAGATGGTCACGTTCCATCTCGCCGGCTATGGGCCCGGTACGACCGTGCTCGTCGACCACCACGGCAACGAGGTGGTCAGCCGCCCGGTCGACGGCGGCTGGTCGGAGCGCATCGCGCGGGCCGTCACCGTCGAGATGGGCGGAGGGGCGACCATGATCGACTACGCCTACGGCGGCGACGTCGTGCGCGAGTGCGCGATCCCGGGCACTCTGGGGCTCGCCCAGCGCATCGGACGCATCCTCCGGGGGCGCGATGGCGGCGGACGCGAACTGCGCGACGACGAGCGCATCGACGCTCTGTGCGCCGACCTCGCCGCGGTGCGGCTGTTCGACGGCAAGGTGGCCGACCTGCAGCGCTCCGTCGACGGCGGTTTCACGCGGGGAGCAGCCGAACTCGTCGGCGTCGGTGCCGACCGGGGAAGTGCGTTCCGCCTCGACTTCCAGAACGAGATGCTGCTCGGGCGCCGTGACGGCGTGCTGGCGGCGGTGACCCCCGACCTGATCGCGGTGCTCGATCTGGCGACCGGCATGCCCATCACGACGGAGTCCCTCCGCTACGGCGCGCGGGTCGCGGTCATCGCGATCCCCTGCAACGACAAGTGGCGCACGCCGATCGGGCTGGAGACGGCAGGTCCCACCCACTTCGGCTATGACGTGGAGTGGGTTCCCGTCGAAGACATCGCGCAGCGCTCCGGTGCGCGCCCGACGGACGAGGAGGCCGCGTGATGGCCGGCACCTATCGCATCGGCATCGATGTCGGCGGAACCAACACCGATGCCGTGATCCTCGACGAGCGGCTCGACGTGGTCGCCTCGGTGAAGCGTCCGACCACGGCCGACACGGGCGACGGCGTGGCCGCGGCGATCGACGCCGTGCTCGCGGCCTCCGGCGTCGACGCCGCCCTGATCGGGCACGCGATGCTCGGCACCACTCACTGCACCAACGCGATCGTCGAGCGGCGCGGTCTCGGTCGCGTCGGCATCCTCCGCCTCGGTGCACCGGCCACCACGGCCGTCCCGCCGTTGGAGGGCTGGCCCGACGACCTACGTGCGGCGATCGGCGAGCAGGCACACCTGCTGGACGGCGGCTTCGAGGTCGACGGCCGGGTGCTCTCCCCGATCGATGAGGATGCCGTGCGCGAGGCCTGTGCACGGATGCGCGGCGAGGTCGACGCGGTCGCCGTCGTGGGGGTGTTCGCGCCGATCGACGAGAGCCAGGAGGAGCGGGTCGCGGCCATCGTCACGGAAGAGCTGGGTGTTCCCGTGTCGCGGTCGGCCCGGATCGGCTCGCTCGGACTGCTCGAGCGCGAGAACGCGACGGTGCTGAATGCGGCGCTGATGCAGACGCTGCGGCAGATGGCCGCGGGCTTCGTCGCCGCTCTGCGGGAGCGGGGCATCCCGGCCACCCCGTACTTCGGCCAGAACGACGGCACCCTCATGCAGCTCGAGTACGCGCTCGAGTTCCCGGTGCTGACGATCGGCTGCGGTCCGACGAACTCGATCCGCGGCGCCGCGCACCTCTCGGGCGCGACCGACGCCCTGGTGGTCGACATCGGCGGCACCACGACCGACATCGGCGTGCTCGTCGAAGGGTTCCCGCGGCAGTCGGCGCACGCGGTCGAGATCGGCGGCATCCGCACGAACTTCCGTATGCCCGACGTGCTGTCGGTCGGCCTCGGCGGCGGCACGATCATCCGGGAGACGCCTGCGGGCGCGACCGTCGGCCCGGACAGCGTGGGCTATCGCCTTCCGCAGGAGGGTCTCGCGTTCGGCGGCAGCACCCTCACGGCCACCGACGTCGCGCTCGCGGTCGGTGGTGCCGAGATCGACGGGCTCGACGCTCCGGCCCTTCCCTCGGCGGTCGGTGCGGCGGCCTGGACCGCGATGCGCGAGATCCTCGAAGATTCGATCGATCGGATGAAGCCCAACGCCGCGCCGGTGCCGGTGATCCTGGTCGGCGGGGGCGGCATCATCGCCCCGACCGTGCTCGACGGTGTCGCGGAGCTGATCCGCCCCGATCACTTCGGCGCCGCCAACGCGGTGGGGGCGGCCCTCGGCGAGGTCGCCGGCCAGATCGAGAAGATCTACCGCGTCGATCCCACCGACCAGCGGGCATCCCGGGCGGACGCCGCCGCCGAGGCGACCGAGCGTGCCCGGCTCGCCGGCGCCGATCCCACGACGATCGAGGTCGTCGCGGTGGAAGAGCTGCCGGTGGCCTACTCCGACGGCACGGCCGTGCTCATCCGCGCCAGAGCGGTGGGTCGCCTGGCGGCCTGACTCTCCGCGGACGGCATCGCTTCGGGCGGGCGGGCTTCCGCCCGTCCGAGGTGCGTGCTTGCATGGGCGCATGGAGCGGGACGCGAAGCTGCGTGGCGAGACGAGAGCGGTCTGGGCGACCGCGATCTGCTTCGTGATCGGCACGCTCATCGGGATGCTCGTCCTGGGCGGTGCCGGCCGCCCGCTCACGGGCGAAGGGGCGCTCGCGATGCCCGCCGCGCTCATCGCCGGAGCGATCGCGGCGGGCGCCTTCCTCACGAGCACACTGATGCACCGAGGGGGCGAGACGAGGCCGATGCCGCGCTGGCAGGCGGTGGTCTCCGATCTCTCGGCTGGTGCCCTCACCGTCGCGTTCGGAGCCGTCACGACGATGGGAGTGCTGCTCGCCGCCGAGGTGCTCGCGGCCGGGCTCCAGGGACTGCAGCTCGCGGCGATCGGCGGCGGACTGCTCACCGGTCTGGCGGCGGCGATCGGCGGGCGCTTCGCCTTCGGCGCCGGCGTCGACCTGCGCACGGCAGACCTCGCCGCGCTCCTGTTCGGTTTCCTCGTGATCGGCACCCTGTTCGCCATGATCACGGCCGCTGATCCGCGCTGGTGGGAGCAGAACTTCTCCCAGTTGGGCTCCGGTTCGTGGGCCTTCAACGGCACCCTCCTGGTCGCGGGGCTTCTCATCGCGACCGTCGGCTCGTACATCGGTCGTGACCTGCACCGGCTGCTCGGGGATTCCGCACTCTTCCGCATCGCCGTCGTCGTGGCGTCGTGGGCGGCCACCGGAATCGCACTGGCTGCGGTCGGGCTGCTGCCGCTGCATCGTGTGCCCATCCCGCACGACATCGCCGCGGTCTCCACGCTCGTCCTGTTCGTCGTGGCGGCCGCGACCACGGTCGCCGCTGTTCCCGGGCACCCCCGAGCGCTCCTGATCACCTCGATCGGCGTCGGTCTGCTCCTGGCGGCGGCGATCGTGCTGTGGGTGCCGTTCGGTCTCTTCTCGGCCACCGCTGTCGAGGCCGTCGTCGTCGGACTCGGACTCCTGTGGATGGCGACGCTCGTTCGGGTTCTCGCGATCCTGGTGCCGGCCCGGTCTCGCCCCTCCGCGCGCCTGTCGCTGATGCGCGCCCGGCATCCCTAGAGCGGCATGCACGAAAGATAGGGCAACTGCCCGATGCCCCGTGGGTGCCTCAGAGCGGACTGTAGGGATACAGCGAACCGTCGAGGAGAACCCCATGTACGAACACCCGTATCTCAGCCAGCAGCTCACCCGGCACGACCAGGAGCAGATGGAGCGCGC
Organism: Microbacterium maritypicum MF109; assembly: GCF_000455825.1. Classification (GTDB taxonomy): domain Bacteria; phylum Actinomycetota; class Actinomycetes; order Actinomycetales; family Microbacteriaceae; genus Microbacterium; species Microbacterium maritypicum_A. The sequence goes on along the minus strand of NZ_ATAO01000024.1, from coordinate 12,633 downwards.
CGCCGCGGAGAGGCTGCGTCTGATCGAGCACGCCGACCAGATCGTGCCGCGTCCGGAAGGGGTGGTCCGGCGGATGCTGCGCCGCGCGTTCGGTCGCACGGCGGTCGCCACGTCTGCGACCGCCCCGACGACGGCTCGTGTCGCGGGCGGATGCGAAGCGGCGGCGGCACACGCGCAGTGAGCGGCGTCGCACAGCGCGAACCGCAGACCGTCCCGAATGTCGGTCGGGGGTGGGACGATGAATCCATGCCCCCTTCCGCGTCGAGCGCTGCGATGGTCGGCCGCGAGGCCGAGCTCGCCGAGGTGCGCCGATCGTTCGCCGGGGTGCGCGACGGCGTCCCGGCCGCGCTGCTCGTCGAGGGCGAGGCCGGCATCGGCAAGTCCCGCATGCTGCGCGAGTTCGCCGCCGAGATCGCGCCGACCGCCGACGTGCATGTGGGCTGGTGCCTCGATCTGGGCGCCTCGCGCACGCCCTACGGGCCACTCACCGGCATCCTCCGCTCGATCGTCACACGCATGGGCGTCGACCGGGTGCGCGAGTCGGTGGGGGTGGGGGTCGAGGCACTCGGCATGCTGCTCCCCGAACTCGTCGACTCCCCGACCGATCGCGACCGCACCAGCCCCGAGCGCCTGCGCGATGCGATCGCCTCCCTCATCGAGGCGGCGGCCGAACGCGCCCCGCAGGTGCTCGTGGTCGAAGACCTGCACTGGGCCGACGAGTCGACGCTCGCCATCCTCTCCTTCCTGCTGCGGGCGCTGAGCCGCGGCCGCATCCTGCTGCTCCTCACCTGTCGTACTGACGATGTGCGCCGCGGGGATGCGGTGAGCCGCTTCATCGGCGAGGCGACGCGCGCGCGGTTGCTCGAGCGCCTCACCCTCGGCCGGCTCGACGAGGCCGCGGTTCGTGAGCTGGCCGAGCAGATCACCGGCCGGGCGCTGACCGAGAGCGCCCTCGATCGCATGCAGGAGCGGGCCGAGGGCGTGCCCTTCTTCATCGAGGAGATCGCGGGGTGCGCGAACGGCCCGCTCCCCGACGGTCTGCGCGACCTGCTGCTCGCCCGCTTCGACCGGCTCGGCGACGATGCGCGGCGTGTGGTGCAGGTCGTCTCCGGCGCCGAGCGTCCGCTCTCCCATCCGCTGATCACGGGCCTCGTCGATCTGCCGGAGCAACGCCTCGACGAGGCGATCCGCGAGGCGACGCGCAGCGGCATCCTCGTCGTGGGCGACGACGACTACCGGTTCCGGCATGCCCTGCTGCGCGAGGCCGTGCACGACGACCTGCTCCCCGGCGAGCGGGCACGCCTGCATCGCGCCTATGCCGAGGCGCTCGAGGCGCAGTGCGCGGGGTCGGATACCAGCGACGCCGCGGCCCTCGCCTATCACTGGCAGCTCGCGCAAGACGATCGGAAGGCGCTCGTCGCCGCCGCCGACGCCATGCGCCACGCGAAGGGGCAGTACGCGTTCGCGAGCGCGGCCCGCTTCGGCGAACTGGCACTGGAACTGTGGCCGCTCGTGCCCGACGCCGCCGCGGCGGCACGCGTCGAGAGACTCGACCTGCTCCTCGTGCTGGGATCGATCCTGCGCAATGCGGGCGACGGCGAGCGGGCGCTCGCGGTCGCGAACGTCGCGCTCGCCGAGATCGACCCCGCCACAGTGGACCCGCGTCTGCATGCCCGACTCCTGCGCAACAAGGCGCTGTACCTCGTCAACCTCGGACGCCTCGGTGCGATCCCGCTGCTGCAGCAGGCCCTGGCCATCGCGGAGGAGCGCATCGGCGACGAGGTGTTCCGGGCCGAGCTGCTCAACCAGCTCGCGAGCCGGCGCATGATCGCGGGCGACAGAGAAGAGGCGATCCGCCTCGCGGATGAGGCTGAGCTGGGGGCGGCCGGAGCCGACTCCACCGACCAGCTGTCGATCGCCGCGAACGTGCGCGGCGGCTCCCTGGCCCACCTCGGCCGGGTCGACGAAGGGGTGCGCGAGTACGAGCGGGCGCGTGAGCTCGCGGCCGGAACGACGGCCGAGATGCGCTATCGCGTCAACTACTCCGACCTGCTCACGCTGCTGGGCCGCTACCGCGAGGCGGTCGAGGTCGCCGAAGAGGGACTGCGGCGTGCCCGCGAGCTCCGCGTCGAACGCACCTCGGGGTCGATCATGGCCCAGAACATGGTGGTGCCCCTGCTCGAACTCGGCGAGATCGAGCGGGTCGAGGAGATGCTGTCGCGCGACTTCGTGCAGGGAACCCTGCGTGTGTTCCGCATGTACATGAGCATGACCCGCGTGCGGGTGCTGGCCTGGCGCGGGCGGTCGGCCGAGGCAGCAGAGCTGTTGCAGGAGTGGTTGCCGGCGTTCGAGGAGACGGGCGGCTCGGAGCGGCAGATCTGGTACGACCGGATCATGATGACGGTGGCTGTGGCCGAGAGTGAGGGGAATCTCCGGAGGGCGCTCGACACCATTCTCGAGATGCTGCGCGACGAACATCCGGCGCTGCTGCACCAGCGCCGGCTGCTGCTGGAGGGCGGGGCGATCATCGCCGAGCTGCGCGCCGAGGGCGCCGACACCACGACGGCATCCGATGCCGTCCGTGCGGCGTGGTGCGCGCAACCCGCGCAGTTGCAGGACGACGCGTGGTCGACGATCCTCGATGCGCTGCTCGACCCGCGCCATGACGCCCTGGATGCGGCCCTCCACCATGCCGAGGGAGAAGACGTACCGGTCGTCTTCCGCGCCGTGCTCCGGCTCGAGCGCGCGCGTCTGCTCGTCCACGAGGGGGAGCGCGTCACCGCGGCGTCGGTGCTCGCCGAGGCGGCAGGCCTCGCGGAGGCACTCGGCAACGCCCAGGTGCGGGCTGCGGTCGCCCGGTTCGCCACCGATGCCGGACTGCGTGCCCCCGCCGATCCGCCGTCGGGCGACGACCTGCTCACGGCTCGCGAGCGGCAGGTGCTCGAGCTGATCGCCGAAGGGCTGAGCAACCGGCAGATCGGCGAGCGGCTGTTCATCAGCGTCAAGACCGTGAGCGTGCACGTCTCGGCCGTGCTGCGCAAACTCGGCGTGAGCACACGCACCGAAGCTGCTCTCGTGCAGAAGAATCGACAGTTCCGTGTCCCTGCCCAGCCTGCCGTGGTAGCGTGACTGTGCGCGCGTCTCGGATGTTCCGATTCGGCGTAGGCCGTGTAAACGGCTAAGTCAACAGAAAGTAGAAACACATGGCCACTGGCACTGTGAAATGGTTCAACGCGGAAAAGGGCTTCGGCTTCATCGCTCCCGATGACGGCTCGGACGACCTCTTCGCCCACTACTCGGCTATCGCCGGCTCCGGTTTCAAGGAGCTCCGCGAGAACCAGAAGGTCGAATTCGACGCTGAGCGTGGCCCCAAGGGCATGCAGGCGGCGAACATCCGCGCTCTCTGAGCGCGCGCTGACTTCCTGAAGCCGGTCGGATCCTCACGGATCCGGCCGGTTTTTTCGTGCCACCCGCAGCTTTCGAATCGCGTGAATGGCCCCAACCGGCGGCGATTCGCGGCGAATCGCGCGATTCGAGAGGCAGCACGCGGCCGGGAATCCGGGGTGAGGTTCCCCTAACCTCCGTGTTAGATTAGGCGAGGCTTACCAAAGGCCCGGGCGCAAGTGACGCGCCGCCCCCTCACCCCGAACCCGAAGGAACGCCTGTGCGCACCTCTCGAATCCTCGCCATCGGCGCGGCCGCCGCGCTCGCCATCGGTCTCTCCGCCTGCGCATCCTCCGCCCCGGAGTCGACCTCGACCGCCGGCGGCAACCCCGCATCCGACGACGCCTTCCCCGTCACCGTCGAGCACGTCTACGGCGAGACCACGATCACCGAGAAGCCCGAGCGCGTCGCGACCGTCGCATGGGCGAACCACGAGGTGCCGCTGGCGCTGGGCATCGTTCCGGTCGGCATGAGCAAGGCGTCGTGGGGCGACGATGACGACAACGGCGTGCTGCCCTGGGTCGAGGAGAAGCTCGACGAGATGGGGGCCGAGACGCCGGTGCTGTTCGACGAGACCGACGGCATCGACTACGAGGCCGTCGCCGACACCGAGCCCGACGTGATCCTCGCCGCCTACTCCGGCCTCACGCAGGAGGAGTACGACACCCTCTCCAAGATCGCTCCGGTCATCGCCTACCCGAAGGTCGCCTGGGGCACTTCGGTCGACGAGATGATCGAGATGGACTCCAGGGCCCTCGGCCTCGAGAAGGAGGGCGACGCCCTGATCGAGCAGCTGGACGCCGACGCGCAGAAGGCGCTCGAGGCGAACAGTGTGCTGAAGGACAAGAAGGTCCTGTTCTCCTACATCGACCCGACCGACCTGAGCCAGATCGGGTACTACACGGCGATCGACACCCGCCCGGGCTATCTCCACGATCTCGGTCTGCCGTTCCCCTCGATCGTCGAGGAGAACAAGGACAGCGACCAGTTCTACCTGACGGTCAGCGCGGAAGAGGCGCAGAAGTTCGACGACGTCGACCTGTTCATCACCTACGGTGACGAGTCGATCATCCCGCTCCTGCAGGCCGACCCGCTGCTGTCGAAGATCCCGGCGATCGCCGAGGGCCGCATCGCGGTCCTTCCCGACGCCACCCCCATCGCGGCCTCCGCGAACCCGTCGCCGCTGTCGATTCCGTGGGGTCTCGGCGACTACCTCGCGCTCCTGGCTGCACCGCTCGCTCCGTAATCGTTCGATCCGCCTCCGCGGAGTGAATACCCAGTGACCTCAGCAACCGTCATCGCGCCCGCACCGGGGGCCGCAGACCTGCGGCGCCCGGTGCTGGTGCGAACCCTCTGGCTCCTCATCGGGCTCGTGGTGCTCGTCGTCCTCACCATCCTGTCGATCTCGTTCGGCGTGCGCGCCGTCTCATTCGACGACATCGCCGCAGCCCTCACCGGTCACACCGACACGATCGCGCAGGCGGCGATCGTCAAGCGCATCCCCCGCACGGTCCTGGCCCTCCTCGTCGGTGCGGCACTCGCCCTCTCCGGCGCGACCATGCAGGCCGTGACGCGCAACCCCATCGCCGACCCCGGCATCCTCGGCGTCTCGAACGGCGCCTCGCTGGCCGTGGTGTGCGGCATCGCCTTCTTCGGTCTCGCCGACCCCTACGGCCAGATGGCGTTCGCGATCGCCGGAGCAGGGCTCGCCGCCGTCTTCGTCTACACGGTCGGATCCCTCGGACGCGGGGGAGCGACACCCCTCAAGCTCGCGCTCGCGGGTGCCGCCACCTCGGCCGCCTTCGCCTCGCTCATCAGCGCCGTCATGCTGCCCCGCGTCGACCTGCTGCAGACGTTCCAGTCGTGGCAGATCGGCGGCGTCGGTGGCGCGGAGTGGCCGCGCATCGCGCTCACCGCACCGGTTCTGGCCATCGGCGCCCTGATCTGCTTCCTGTGCTCCCGGGGCATGAACTCCCTCGCCCTCGGAGACGAGATGGCCAAGGGGCTCGGGGAGAACGTGTTCCGCACGCGCATGATCTCGGCGCTGGGCGCGGTGATCCTCGCCGGGGCCGCGACCGCGATCGCCGGCCCCATCGGCTTCGTCGGGCTCATCATCCCGCACGTATGCCGCATGCTCGTGGGCACCGATCACCGCTGGCTGCTCCCGTTCTCGGCCATCGCCGGCGCCGCCCTCCTGACCGCGAGCGACATCGTCGGGCGCGTGATCGCGCCATCGTCGGAGGAGATCCAGGTGGGCATCATCACCGCCATCATCGGCGCCCCGTTCTTCATCTGGATCGTCCGCCGGCAGAAGGTGCGTGAGCTGTGAGCATGACAGAGCACACCGAGCACACCCTCGACCGGGTCGACGAGCCGGCATCCGCCCGGATCGCGCGTATCGTCGCGGGGCGTCGCTCGCGCCACCGCCGGCATGCGGTGGCCACGATCGTCCTCGGCGTCCTGGTCTTCGCCCTCTTCGCGGTGGCGCTCATGGTCGGCAACACGTTCTACACGCCGGATGAGGTGATCCGCGTGATCCTCGGCGAGACGGTGCCCGGAGCCTCGTTCACCGTCGGAGACCTCCGACTTCCTCGTGCGGTGCTCGCCGTCCTCACCGGCATCGCATTCGGAATGGCGGGTGTGTGCTTCCAGACGATGCTGCGCAATCCGCTCGCCTCGCCCGACATCATCGGCATCTCCAACGGTGCCGGTGCGGCGGCCGTGTTCGGCATCATCGTGCTGTCCGTGAACGGGCCGGTCGTGTCGCTGCTCGCTCTCGGCGGCGCCGTCGTCACCGCCCTCGTGATCTACCTGCTCTCGATCAAGGGCGGCTTCGCCGGAACCCGACTCATCCTGATCGGGATCGGCGTCGCGGCGATGCTGCAGAGCGTCATCTCGTACATGCTGTCGCGCGCCGCGAACTGGGACATCCAGACCGCGATGCAGTGGTTGACCGGGAGCCTCAACAACGCCTCGTGGGAGCGGGTGCTGCCGATGGCGATCGCCGCCCTGATCATCGTGCCGCTGATGCTGTCGCAGGGGCGCGCGCTCGGGGCGCTTCAGCTCGGCGACGACTCGGCGGCCGGTCTCGGCATCCGGGTCAACGCCACCCGCCTGCTCCTCATCCTCGGTGCGGTCGCGCTGCTCGCGTTCGCGACCGCGGCCACCGGCCCCATCGCCTTCGTCGCCTTCATGGCCGGCCCGATCGCCGCGCGCATCACCGGCCCCGGCGCGAACCTGCTCCTGCCGTCGGCGTTCGTCGGAGCCGTGCTCGTGCTCGGCGGCGACCTGATCGGCCAGTTCGCCTTCGGCACCCGCTATCCCGTCGGCGTCATCACCGGCGTCGTCGGCGCGCCGTACCTGATCTACCTGCTCATCCGCACCAACCGCTCCGGGGGTTCGCTATGACCGTCTCGCACAGCCTGTCCGCCGAGGGGGTGACGCTCGCCTACGGTGACCGCACCATCATCGACGGCCTCGACCTGCAGATCGCCCCCGGTCGCATCACCACCATCGTGGGGGCGAACGGATGCGGCAAGTCCACGCTGCTGCGCTCGCTGGCGCGCCTGCTGTCTCCGAGCGACGGCCAGATCGTGCTCGACGGCAGATCGGTGCACGCCCGCCCCACCAAGGAGGTCGCGCGCATCCTCGGGTTGCTGCCGCAGTCGCCGGTCGCGCCCGAGGGCATCGCGGTCGCCGATCTGGTCGGCCGTGGACGGCACCCGCATCAGAAGATGCTCGCCCGATGGAGCGCCCACGATTACGAGGTCGTGGCGGATGCCCTCGACGCCACCGGCATCTCCGACCTGGCCGACCGCAGCGTCGACGAGCTCTCGGGCGGTCAGCGCCAGCGCGTGTGGATCGCCATGGCGCTCGCACAGGAGACCGACATCCTGCTGCTCGACGAGCCGACCACCTTCCTCGACGTCGCCCACCAGGTCGAGGTCCTCGACCTGCTCACCGACCTGAGCGTCTCGCGCGGCACCACGATCGTCATGGTGCTGCACGACCTCAATCTCGCGGCCCGCTACGCCGACGAGCTGGTGGCGATGAAGGACGGGCGGGTGCACGCCACCGGTGCGCCGCAGGACATCGTCACCGCCGAACTCGTCGAAGAGGTCTTCGGCCTCGCCAATCAGATCACCATCGATCCGGTCTCCGGCAAGCCGATGGTCACACCCATCGGGAGGCACCATGTCCGCTGAGACGACCACGACCGACCGTCCGACCTACATCCTGACCCGCGCCGAGGTACGGGGGGTCGCGCGCGTCTCGCCCTCGTTCGTGCGGGTGACGTTCGGCGGCGACGAGCTGAGCGAGTTCGGCACGCCGGGTGAGGTGTTCGACAGCCGCATCAAGCTGGTGTTCCCGCCCGCGTCCGGAGTCCTGCCTGAGCTCGACAGGGCATCCGACAACTGGTGGCAGGCGTTCCTCGCGGTGCCCGAGGAGGAGCGCGGGTCCATGCGCACCTACTCCGTGCGCGAGCTGCGGGTCGATGACGAGACCGGCACCGAGGTGGACGTCGACTTCGTGCTGCACCTCGAACCCGGACTGACCGGACCCGCGTCCCTGTGGGCGAGCCAGGCCGCGGTCGGGCAGGAGCTCTACCTGGTCGGCCCCCGCCGCGGGGTGGATGTCGACGCGCACGGAGGGGCCGAGTTCGCGCCGGGGACCGCGGCATCGGTCGTGCTCGCCGGCGACGAGACCGCCGCTCCGGCGATCGCCCGCATCCTCGAGGACGCACCGCAGGAGCTGCGCGGCGTCGCCTTCATCGAAGTGCCCTCGCCCGCCGACGTCCTCCGCATCGACGCACCTTCGGGGGTCGAGGTGCACTGGCTGCCACGGGACATCGGTGAGCCGCACGGCTTGCGGCTCATCCCCGCCGTGCTCGCCCACCTCGGCGACGCCGACGCCACGGACGAGATCCGGGTGAAGGACATCGATGGTGAGGACCTGCTGTGGGAGACGCCGGACTACTCCGGTCTCGGCGAGGACATCGCCACGGGGGATGCTGCGGCCGAACGCTACTTCTGGATCGCGGGGGAGAGCGGCGTGGTCACCACGCTGCGTCGCCACCTGGTCAAGGACCTCGGCATCGATCGCGGGCAGGTGGCGTTCATGGGCTACTGGCGTCGCGGCGTCGCCATGCGAGGCTGAGATGACGACCGGATCCCCCTCCCTGCACGGCCGATCCCTCGTGCTCGGATACGGCCGTGCCCGGGTGGTGCACGACGTGTCGCTACAGCTCGCTCCCGGCCGGGTCACCGCGCTCATCGGCCCGAACGGCAGCGGCAAATCGACCGTCCTGCGCGCCCTCGCGCGTCTGCACCGCATCGAGGCGGGGAGCGTGCGCATCGCCGGAGACGAGACCCGCGACGCCGCCGCCCTTTCTGCGAAGGAGTTCGCGAAGGCCGTCGCGATGCTCTCGCAGTCGCGGCCGCATCCGTCCGGCATCGAGGTCTCCGACGTGGTGGCGTACGGTCGCCACCCCCACCGGGGCCGATTCTCCGGCGTCAGCGATGCGGACCGTGCCGCTGTCGCCCGTGCGCTCGCCCTGACCGGACTCGGCGCCATGGCCTCCCGTCCCGTCGACCAGCTCTCGGGAGGCGAACTCCAACGCGTGTGGCTGGCGACCGCGCTGGCGCAGGAGACCGGCGTGCTTCTGCTCGACGAACCGACCAACCATCTCGACCTGCGCTACCAGGTGGAGACTCTCGATCTGATCCGCGAGCTCGCCGACGACCACGGCACCGCCCTCGGCGTCGTGCTGCACGACCTCGACCACGCGGCATCGGTGGCGGACGACGTGGTGCTGCTGCACTCCGGTCGAGTGCACGCGGTCGGCACTCCCGCCGAGGTGCTCACCGGCGCGAATCTCTCGCACGTCTACGGCCTGCGCATCGACACCGAGATCGATGAGGAGACCGGCCTCGTCCGGGTGCTCCCGCGCGGTCGACACCACGGACGCCATCGCGCCGCTGCGACATCCTGACCCCCACCCTCCCGGAGGAAGAACACGATGAAGAAGAAATCCCTCGCCCTGGTCGCCCTCGGCGGCGCGCTCGTGATGGCCCTGGCCGGCTGCGGCACCACTCAGGCCCCCACCGCCTCCGATGCGTCGGCGTCGACGAGCGCGGGGTGCGACGACGACACCACCGCGACCTCGACGGGCGCCGTCTCGGTCACCGACGACCTCGGTCGCACGGTCGAGCTCGACAAGCCGGCCGAGCGGATCGCGGTGCTGGAGTGGCAGCAGATCGAGGATGCGCTGTCGCTGTGCGTCACGCCGGTCGCGGTCGCCGACGCCGAGGGCTACAGCACGTGGGTCACCGCGGAGGAGCTCCCGGAGGGCGTGACCGATGTGGGCACCCGCCAGGAGCCGAACCTGGAGACGCTGTTCGGCACCGAGCCCGACCTCGTGATCGTCGAGGTCAGTGCGGCGGACGACCCCATCGTCTCCCAGCTCGAGGCCTACGACGTGCCCGTGCTCGCGACCGTCGGCGCGGATGCCGCCGACCCCATCGCGAAGATGCTCGGCACGCTCGACCTCATCGCCCAGGTGACAGGGCGGGAGGAGCGCGCCGAGGTCGTCGCCGACGAGTTCCAGGAGCACCTCGACGCTGCCTCTGCCGAGCTCGCCGATCTTGACCTGCCCACGAAGGAGTTCGTGTTCTTCGACGGCTGGGTCGACGGCGGCAATGTCGCGCTGCGTCCGTTCGGTCAGGGGTCGCTGGTCGGTGAGATCGGCGAGAAGCTCGGACTCACGAACGCGTGGACCGGCGAGGTCGACCCCGCTTACGGCCTCGGGCAGACCGATGTGGAGGGCATGACCACGGTCGGCGACGCCAGTCTGTTCTACACCGGCACCGAAGATCCCGAGTCGGAGAGCTTCATCGACGCGCTGCAGGACAACCCGGCGTGGACCTCGCTTCCCGCTGTGGCCGAGGGGCGCCTGACCGCCTTCCCCGCCGGGATCTGGACGTTCGGCGGCCCGCGCTCCACCCAGCAGATCATCGACGGCTACCTCGAGGTGCTCTCGAAGTGACGGGTGCCCTTCGCCTCGACGAGACGGCCGCGACGGAGTCGGCGCGTCCGGCTCCTGCGGTCGCACCCGACGAGGCGGAGGGACGCCGGGCCGGGGCTCTCCTCACGGGCATAGGCGTCCTCGTGGCCCTGGCCGTGGTGCTCGTCGCCGTCGCGTGCTGGCATCTCACGCAGGGCACCAGCGGTGCGGTGTTCGCGGAGACCGAGGTGCTGTGGGGGTCGCGGGTGCCGCGTCTCGCCGCCGGCGTCGCCGTGGGTGTGGCGCTCGGCGTGGCCGGCATCCTCCTCCAGTCGCTCGCCCGTAACGCTCTGGCCTCGCCGGACACGCTGGGGGTGACGGCCGGCGCCTACCTGGCTGTCACGGCACTCGCTGCGTTCGGCATCGCCGTGCCAGTGTGGGCTTCGGGCGCTGTCGCATTCGCCGGGGGCATCGTCGCGGCGGGGATCGTGCTCGGTCTCGCCGGCGGTGCGGGTTCGTCCACCACGCGGCTGATCCTGGCGGGCACGGCCCTCGCGCTCGCGTTCCAGGCCGGCACCTCGACGCTGCTCATCTTGTTCGACGAAGAGACCAAGGGGCTGCTCGCGTGGGGGAGCGGAAGCCTGTCCCAGCTGGGCCTGACCGCATTCCTGCAAGCCGCCCCGGTCGTGGTCGTGGTGACGGCGGCTGCTCTGGTGCTCGCGCGTCGGTTCGACATCCTGGCGCTCGGCGACGACACGGCATCCTCCCTGGGCGTGCCGATCCGATCGACGCGGGCCGTCGGCATCCTGCTCGCCGTCACGCTCACCGCGGTATCGGTGACGCTGGCGGGGCCGATGGGCTTCGTCGGGCTGTGCGCGCCCGTGCTCGCCCGCCTGCTGACGCGGGTGGTGCCGAGCCTGAACCGCCATCTGCTCCTGATCCCGGCCGCCGGGTTGCTCGGCGCGATCGTCGTGATCCTCTCGGATGCTCTGCTGCGGGCGATCATCGGGGCCGAGGCGGCGATCCTCATCCCGACCGGAGTTGCGACGACGCTGCTGGGGGCGATCGTGCTCGTGCTCATGGCTCGACGCCTGCGCGACGCCGGCCCGACGCGGGAGCCTCCGCGGGTGCGCTTCGGCGTGCGCAGCGGGGCGCGGTTCCGCATCACCCTGGCGGTCGTGGTGCTCGGGGTGACCGGCGTGCTGCTCCTCGGCCTGCTCGCCGGGCACACGTGGCTGTTGACCGGAGATATCGCGCTGTGGCTGCAGGGCGAGGCGCCGGCGGCGATCGCCTTCGCGCTGGACGAGCGGGCGCCGCGCATCGTGGCCGCGGTCGTCGCCGGTGGAGCGCTCGCGCTCTCCGGCGCCATCATCCAGGGGGTGAGTCGGAACCCCCTCGCCGACCCGAGCATCCTCGGTGTCACGGGCGGGGGCGGACTCGGCGCGGTGCTCGTGATCACGAGCGCCGTCTCGTCGACCGCGGGCATGATCGCGGGTGCCATCGCCGGAGCGCTGCTGGCCTTCGTCCTCGTCTACCTGCTGTCGTGGCGCGGTGGTCTGAACGCCGACAGGTTCCTGCTGATCGGCATCGGCGTCTCGTACTTCACCGTCTCGCTCACGACCTTCTTCCTCCTGAGGTCGAGCCCCTGGGACACTCCGAAGATCTACACCTGGCTCTCGGGCACCACCTACGGCCGTGTCTGGGAGCAGGTGCTGCCCCTGGCGATCGTGCTGGCCATCGCCCTGCCGCTCGTGGTGATGAGCCGCCGCGAGCTCGATGTGCTGTCGCTCGACGAGGACACCCCGCGGCTCGTCGGCATCCGTCTCGAGCCGGTGCGGCTCACGTTGCTGGTCGTGGCGGCCGTGCTCGCGGCTCTGAGCGTGACGGCGATCGGCGTGATCGGCTTCGTCGGTCTCGTCGCTCCGCACGCGGCGCGGGCGCTCGTCGGCGCGAGGCACTCGAGGATGATTCCGGTCGCGGTGCTGCTGGGCGGACTCCTGGTGGGGGTGGCCGACACGATCGGTCGTACCGTCATCGCCCCCGCGCAACTGCCGGCCGGACTCGTGGTCGCGCTGATCGGTGCCCCGTACTTCGTCTGGCTGCTCTGGCGCTCGCGCGACGCGTAGCTCCCGCCTCGAATCGCGCAGATGGTCCCCTTCCGTCGAGGAAGGGGACCATCTGCGCGA
>NZ_ATAO01000023.1 GCF_000455825.1 Microbacterium maritypicum MF109 | reverse complement strand
AGACCATGACGGGTCATAAGGTCGACCGTGTCTTCGGCTGGGACACGCACGGCCTGCCCGCAGAGCTCGAGGCGATGAAGCAGCTCGGCATCACCGAGAAGGCCGAGATCGAGGAGATGGGCATCGACGTCTTCAACGCGAAGGCGAAGAGCTCGGTGCTCGCCTACACGCACGAGTGGCAGGACTACGTCACCCGTCAGGCGCGCTGGGTCGACTTCGACCGCGGCTACAAGACGCTCGACCTCGGCTACATGGAGAGCGTCCTCTGGGC
>NZ_ATAO01000022.1 GCF_000455825.1 Microbacterium maritypicum MF109 | reverse complement strand
CACTCGGGCGCGCCCTCACGCTGCGCGATCGAGGCGCGGAAGGTGTCGTCCGTCTTCCAGAACGCGAGCACCTCCTCCTCGATCTGCGGGAAGCGGGGGCTGGGCGCGACGGAGTCGGCGGCGGGGCCGAAGGAGGAACGGGGGTAGGTCATCGTGTCTCGCAGTGGTCGTCGTGGCGGATGCTCCTGCGAGGACGACCCTC
>NZ_ATAO01000021.1 GCF_000455825.1 Microbacterium maritypicum MF109 | reverse complement strand
TACCACTTCATCTCGCAGCAGGGCGTCGAGGCGATGAGCAACGAAGAGGCCGAGCAGCTCGCCGGGTCGGACGCCGACCACTACCGGCGCGACCTCTTCCGGTCGATCGCCGACGGTGAGTTCCCGAAGTGGGACCTGTACGTGCAGATCATGCCCTACGACGAGGCCAAGGCGTACCGGTTCAACCCGTTCGACCTCACCAAGACCATCTCGAAGAA
>NZ_ATAO01000020.1 GCF_000455825.1 Microbacterium maritypicum MF109 | reverse complement strand
GTCTGGACGATCTTCCTGTGCAGCTACCTCGTGTACCGCCGCACCCGCAAGGACAAGGTCGCCGCGTCGACCTTCCGGCTGCCCGGCGGTGTGTTCATGGTCTACGTGGTGCTGGCGTTCTTCGTGTTCATCCTGTGGGCGCTCACGACCCAGCCCGACACGCTGACCGCGCTGCTCGTGACGCCGATCTGGTTCGTCGTGCTGCTCGTGGCCTGGCTGTTCGTGCGCCGCTCACCGAACCACCTGGCCCGGCACGCGGCGCACATCGCGCACCTCCGCGACGACTCGGTCGAGGCGGACTGACTCCGGCCTCGGGCGGTCTCTCTGTTCACC
>NZ_ATAO01000019.1 GCF_000455825.1 Microbacterium maritypicum MF109 | reverse complement strand
GCGACGACCTCATCCACTGGAGGCCGGGCACGCCCGACACCGAGCCGATGTACTCTCCGACCCCCGGCACCTGGGACGAGGCGCTCGTCGAGATCGGCGCCTCCCCTGTGGTCACCGACAACGGATTGCTCCTGTTCCTCACGAACGGCGCCACCCGCACCGTGCACGACGACGGCACCGTCGACGTCGACTACCGCTGCGGGCAGATCGCGATCGACCCGGACGAGCCGACGAAGGTCATCGCCCGCCTGCAGGAGCCGTGGCTGCGCCCGCAGACCTTCGAGGACATGCACGGACTCGTCTCTAACGTGACCTTCGTGGAGGGGCTCGTGAAGTTCCACGGGAAGTGGTTCGCGTACTACGGGCAGTCCGACACGACGCTGGCGGTCGCGATCCACGATCCGGCCGAGCCGTGGGGTCGCGCACTGCGCGACGGCGGAGAGGCGTGATGACGTGGACGCCTCCCGACGCACGTTCCTGACGTTCACGGCAGCAGCCTCCGCGCTCGCCCTCCTCCCCGTCGACGCCGCCATGGGCACGACGAACACTGCGACCGGCACGGCGACGCCGCCGCTCGAGACCGCGCGCCGGCCACGGCTGACGAACCTCGCCCACCTGCGATTCCTCCTCGCCGATGTTCCCGTCGTCGCGAGCGCGACCCACACGACGTTCGGGATCGAGACGAAACCAGCGGTCCGTGCGCCCTGGACCTACGCCGACACCGACGGTTCCGGCGGCTATC
>NZ_ATAO01000018.1 GCF_000455825.1 Microbacterium maritypicum MF109 | reverse complement strand
ACGCGCAGGGCCTGCTCGACTTCCTGACCTCGCCGACCGCGAACGGCGACGCTCCCGGCGACCTGTTCCGGCTGGCCGCGCTCGGGGCCGTGAGCGCGAACGGGATCAACAACCTCCCGGCATACCTGGTGCTCGAGCCCGCCGCCGGGGATCCGGTCGCGCTGATGGCGCTGCTGATCGGCGTGAACATCGGCCCGCTCATCACGCCGTGGGCGTCGCTCGCGACCCTCCTGTGGCATCACCGGATCGTCGCCCTGGGGGTCACGATCCGGTGGAGTCGCTTCATGCTGTGGGGTGTGGTGGCTGCGGTGCCGACCGTGCTCGCCGCCGTGCTCGTGCTCTGGCTCGTCTCGGGCTAGTGCTCCGTTCCGGTCGCACCTCCTGCCGCCCCCGAGGCGCGGAGGCGGCACGAGATGCGACCGGAAGGGGGGAGCGGGCCGGAAGAGGAAGTGCGCCGGGCCTGACAGGATGTCGGTCATGAGCGTTCTCTACGACTACTTCTCCGCGCCGAACGACGAGCGGGCCGTCACCGTCCTCCAGGTGGAGGGCGGACCGACCGCGGAGGAGTCGGGCTTCGATGCCGGAACGCTCGGCGGCATCGACCCGGTCGTGCAGCTCGGCACGCTCGAGGCGCTGCTGACGGGCGTGCCGTACGA
>NZ_ATAO01000017.1 GCF_000455825.1 Microbacterium maritypicum MF109 | reverse complement strand
GTCGCTGGTCCCGGAGGTGGCCGCAGGCCCGCAACGGGGCGTCGGGGTATCCAAGCCGCCGGTCGTGTTGAAGTTCTCACCGATGGTGAGGACGGTGGGCGTGGCGGCGAGATCGATCCGCAGCTCGCCCGCCGCGCTGAAGGTCATCGGCCGGCAGGTGATCTGCACCGATGAGGGCCAGCGGTTCGTGCCGTCGCCGACGAAGGTGGTCCCGGTGATGCGGTGCACGAAGGTGTTGGCGGGGCACACGCCGGTCTGCACGTTGCCACGGCTCTCGTTGTAGACGGGACCGGTGATCCACGCGGGGTTCACGGTTCCCGTGACGGTCCCGGCGTTGCTCACGGTGATCGTGGAGCACTGGATGCTGAAACGCACGAGGATCGAGTTGGCGTTGGACGGAGAGTCGGCCGTGCGGTTCTCCGTCTGCACGCCGGTGAGCACC
>NZ_ATAO01000016.1 GCF_000455825.1 Microbacterium maritypicum MF109 | reverse complement strand
CGATCTCGATCCCCACCAGCGTGCTCATCACCTTCATCGGGCTGCAGGCGTTCGGCTACTCGCTGAACGTGCTCACCCTCGGTGCGCTCACTATCGCGATCGGTCGAGTGGTCGACGACTCCATCGTCGTGATCGAGAACATCAAACGTCACTACGTGGGCGATGCCGACAAGGGCGATGCGATCCGCCTCGCGGTGCGCGAGGTCGCGATGGCGATCACGGCGTCCACCATCACGACAGTGGCGGTCTTCCTGCCGATC
>NZ_ATAO01000015.1 GCF_000455825.1 Microbacterium maritypicum MF109 | reverse complement strand
TCGTCGGCGTGGGTCCACAGCAGGCCGTGCGGAGCGCCCTCGACCTCGACGTAGTCGGCGTCGGGCACTGCCTGGCGGAATCGACGGGCGGTGGCATCGATCGGCAGGATGTTGTCCTTCGTCCCGTGCAGGATCAGGGTGGGCTTTCCGGCGGAGCGCACGGCCTCGACGTCGGTGCGGAAGTCCTCGATCCACGCCGGCACGACCGCGTAGGCGGCCACGGGGGCGCTGCCGACCGCGACGTTCCAGCTGCCGGTCACCGCCTGCTCGCTGATGCGCGAGCCCAGGTTCTCGTCGAGGTTGTAGAAGTTTTTGTAGAAGTCGGTGAACCACGCGAAGCGATCGCCCTTGGCGGCAGCCTCGATGCCGTCGAAGACCTCCTGCGGCACGCCCTCGGGGTTGTCGTCGCGCTGCACGAGGAAGGGCTCGAGCGAGGCGAGGAAGGCGAGTTTGGCGACGCGGTCGTGGCCGTGGCGGGCGACGTAGCGTGCGAGCTCTCCGGTGCCCATCGAGAAGCCGACCAG
>NZ_ATAO01000014.1 GCF_000455825.1 Microbacterium maritypicum MF109 | reverse complement strand
GGTCAGGGTGGCCGCGACGACCGCAGCCGACCCCTGTGCCGAGCCTTCGGTGCAGCAGGCGATCGCGAGCGGCGACGATGCGGCGGCGATCGCGGGCTTCGGCGGCGGTGCCGCCTTCCGCGAGGCGGTCGTCGCGGGGAACGCTCCGTGCGTCTCGCTCACCGATCCTGCGCGCCTCTGGGTCGTGGTGAACAAGTCGCTGCCGCTGAACCCGCCCGAGTACGAGCCGGCGAATCTCGACTCCGTGCCGCTGCAGATGACGACACCCTCGGGGCGCGTGCGCTCCGACGTGGCCGCGGCGGTCGGGCGGATGGCGGATGCCGCCGCAGCCGCGGGCGTGGGACGCCTCGGCGCGAACAACGGCTACCGCTCCTACGGACTGCAGGTGACGACGTATGGATCCCACGTGCGATCACAGGGACAGGCCGAGGCGGATGCGGGCTCGGCGCGCCCCGGCCACAGCGAGCACCAGACGGGTCTCGCACTCGACGTGGTCGCCTGCGGCACGGGGTGCGGGGGCCTCGACGGCTTCGGAGCGACCGCGCAGAGCGACTGGGTCGCCGCTCATGCCTGGGAGTACGGCTTCATCGTGCGTTACGAGCAGGTCGGCACCCCCGTGACGGGGTATGCGCCGGAGCCGTGGCATCTCCGCTACGTCGGAGTCGACCTCGCCGCGGCCTATCACGAGGGCGGATTCCACACGCTCGAGGAGTTCTTCGGCCTTCCTGCCGCGCCGGATTACGCGCACTGAATCGG
>NZ_ATAO01000013.1 GCF_000455825.1 Microbacterium maritypicum MF109 | reverse complement strand
CCGTCACCGAGGAGACCCGATGACCACCACCGCCGACGTCGTCGCCCCTGCCCCCGCTCCGGCATCCGCCGACTACATGGGCTTCGTAGGCGTGACCACCGCGTCGTCGTCGATCATGAAGGTCTTCCCCCTGTGGGCCGACATCCTGGAGCTGCCGACGCGCACCCTGGTCGGCCACGACCTGCCGATGGATGCCGATCCCGCGCAGTACCGCGCGATGGTCGAGCAGATCCGCGACGACCCGCATCACCGGGGAGCCCTCGTGACCACGCACAAGATGAACGTGTACGCCGCGGCATCCGACCTGTTCGACGAGCTCGACCCGTTCGCGGTGTCGTGCTCCGAGATCTCCAGCATCGCGAAGCGCGGCACGGTCCTGTCAGGGCGGGCGAAGGATCCGATCACCGTCGACCTGGCCCTGAACGACTTCCTTCCCGCCGATCACTTCGCTCGCACGGGCGGTGCGGTCGTGATCCTCGGGGCCGGTGGATCGGGCACCGCGCTGAGCTGGGCACTGGCCGAGCGGGCCGACGCCCCGTCGAAGATCACGGTCACCGCCCGCACACAGGACAAGCTCGACCACCTGCGCGAGGTGCACCGTCAGCACGGCACCCGCGAGGGCCTGATCGAGTACGTCGTGACGGCGACCCCCGCAGACGCCGATGCCCTGGTGGCTGCGGCCCCCGCAGGATCGGTGATCGCGAACGCGACCGGTCTCGGCAAGGACCGCCCCGGCTCGCCCCTGACCGACGCCGTGGTGTTCCCCGAGGGGGCGTACGCATGGGAGTTCAACTACCGCGGCTCGCTCGAGTTCCTGCACCAGGCCGAGGCTCAGGCATCCGCCCGCGGGCTGCACGTGGTCGACGGGTGGCGCTACTTCATCCATGGCTGGTCGCAGGTGGTGGCCGACGTGTTCGAGCTCGACCTCACGCCCGACGTCGTCGAACGGCTCGCCGAGGCCGCGGAGTCGGTGCGCTGATGCCCACCGTCGTCCGAACCGTGCTCGGCGACATCGCCCCTGCGCTCCTCGGGCGGGTGGACTATCACGAGCACCTGTTCCAGGTGACTCCGCTGCTGCCGGGCGACGAACTCGACGACGAGAAGGCCTCGGGCGAAGAAGCCGCCCTGCTGCAGGCGAGCGGGTTCGAGACGATGGTGGATGCCACGCCGTTCGGTCTCGCGCGCGACCCCGCACCCCTCGCCCGGATCAGCGCCTCGACCAGACTGCACATCGTCGCGACGACCGGACGACACCGGGAGGCCCACTACGGCGCGGACCATCCGATGCAGGTGTGGACCGCCGACCGTCTGGCCGCCCTCTTCATCGCCGACATCATGCGCGGCATGCCCGCCGACGACGGGGAGATCTTCGAGACACCCGAGGCGCCCCTCGCCGCGGCACCCGATGGCAGCCCCGTGCGCGCAGGTCTCCTCAAGGGCGGCGCCGACTACTGGCGCATCAGCCCGTTCGAGCGCACCACCCTGATCGCCGTGGCCGAGGCGCACCGCGCGACGGGCGCCCCGGTCATGGTGCATCTGGAGTTCGGCACGGCAGCCCACGAGGTGCTCGACCTGCTCGGGGCCGAGGGCGTGTCCGCCGACCGTGTCGTGCTGGCGCACGCCGACCGCGACCCCGACCCCGGGCTGCACGCGTCGCTCGCCGAACGCGGTGCCCACCTCGGGTACGACGGCTTCGCGCGTCCGCGCACCCGCTCCGACGCCGAACTGCTCGCCCTGACCGTCGCGGTGGTCGAGCGTGGTGCCGGCGACCGGATCGTGCTCGGCGGCGACGTCGCCCGGCGCACGAGGTACATCGCCTACGGTGGCATGCCCGGACTCGCCTACCTCGGCGACCGCTACCTCCCGCGCCTCCGCGCGGCCGTGGGAGACGAGGCCGTGCATCGAATGCTCGTGTCCACCCCGGCGCGGTTGCTGACCCTCTCGCCCTGACCCTGCCGCCCTGATCCGCGCCCTGAGCACGAGCATGGCCATGAGCATCCGCTTCCACCCCCGACACCCCCGAGGAGACACCGTGTCCGAGCCGACCATCCTGCACGCCACGTTCACCGCCCAGCCCGGAGCCGGCGATCGCGTGGCCGCCCTGGTGCGTGACTTCGCCGAGGTCGTGCGCGCCGAGGAGGGCAACATCGTCTTCGATGCGACCCGGCTCGTCGACGACCCCGACCGCTTCTTCGTCTACGAGGTCTACTGCGACGAGGCGGCCTTCCAGGCGCACATCGCCGCCCCCGCCGGAGTCCCCTTCAACGCGGCGTTGCAGGAGCTCATCGTCGAGCCGTCGTCGCAGCTCACCTTCCTCCGCCGCCTCTGACGGCCCCACGCCGTCACGCGGCGCCGTATCGCCGTGGCACGCCGTCCGTGACCATGCGGGGTGAGACCTCCGTGTGGGTGGGACCGCCGCGCGCGCTCCCGGCCTCTCCGCCCTGTTCACCTGTCGGAGGAATGCACGCATGTCGGAGGAATCGCCGGCGTCCGCTCCTGCATCCGGGAGACCTTCCGACATCCGGCACACGCGCACAGCACACGCACACACCCCGGACACGAAGAAGCCCCCCACCCGAAGGTGAGGGGCTTCTTCATGCATGCGGTGTCACTCGTAGAGCACAGCGGCGATCTTCGGGTCGTCGATGTTGCTCTTGTCGTACCAGTACGAACCGGTGTCGTAGAACTTCTCGACGTCCTTGCCGTTGGCGGCGTCGTAGGCCGCCTGCACGACCTGGGCGCCGATGCCGATCGGGTCCTGCGTGATGGCACCGGCCATGGTGCCGTCCTTGATGGCGTTGATCTGTGCGGCACCGGAGTCGAAGCCGACGATGGTGATCTTGCCCTTCTCGAGGCCCAGCTCGTTCACGGCGTTCACGACGCCGATGGCCGAGCCCTCGTTGGTGCCGTAGATGCCCTTGAGGTCGGGGTGTGCCGCGATCAGGGTCTTGGCGATGTCAGCCGACTTGAGGTGGTCGCCGTCGCCGTACTGGATGTCGACGATCTCGATGTCGGGGTAGTCCGCCTTGATCTTGTCGACGAAGCCGTCGCGACGCTCGACACCGGTCGAGTTGATCTGCGAGTGGCCGACGATCGCGACCTGTCCTTCGCCGCCGATCAGGTCGGCCATGTGCTCGGCAGCGAGCGCACCGGCGACCTTGCTGTCGGTGGCCGACAGGCTGAGCCCGACGTCACCGTTGCAGGGGGCGTCGAAGTAGACGACGGGGATGTCCTTCGCCTTGGCCTGCTCGAGCGGAGCGACGCACGCCTCGGGGTCGAGGGCGGCGTAGGCGATGGCGTCCGGGTTCTTGTCGATCGCAGCGGTCAGCATCTCGAGCTGGCCGGCGATCTCGGTCTCGGCTGCGGGGCCCTCGAACGTGATCTTCACGCCGAGCTCCTTCGCCTTGTCCTCTGCACCCTTCTTCACGGCCTGCCAGAACTGGTGCTGGAAGCCCTTCGAGACCATGGCGATGTACATCTCGCCGTCGTTGCTGCCGCCGCTGCTCGAGCCTTCCTCGATCACGTCGCCGCCACCGCCGGCACAGCCGGCGAACACCAGTGCGGATGCGGCCACGAGGGCCACGAGTGCGGTCTTCTTCCCGAATTTCATGAAAACTCCATTGTTTGGGTACGGCTCGGTTTGTTCTGTGTGGATGCCGGACGGGCCGGCGCTGTGGACATTCCAGGTGCCTGTGCGGATGTCTCCGCGGAGCCGGCCGGAGCCGGAGAACGACGACGGGCACGGGTTTCGCCGCCGCCCAGGTCTCAGGTGCGCTGTCGGTTGCGGAGCGAGTCGAGGAACACCGCGAGCAGCACGACCACGCCGACGACGATGTTCTGCCACTCGGGCTGGATCGACATGATGCGCAGGCCGTTCACGAGCACGCTCATGATGAGCGCGCCGATCACGGTGCCGAGGATCGATCCGCGTCCGCCCAGCAGCGAGGTGCCGCCGATGATGACTGCGGCGATCGCCTGCAGTTCGTATCCGGTGCCGATCTGCGGCTGGGCCGAGTCGAGGCGGGAGGCGATGACGATGCCCGCGACGCCGGTGAACGCCCCGGCGAACATGTAGATCAGGATCGTCCAGCGACGCGTGTTGACACCCGAGAGGCGCGTGGCCTCTTCGTTCGATCCGATCGCGAACGTGTAGCGGCCGAGCAGCGTCTTCGACAGCACCAGGTAGGCGATGATCGCGAGAACGGCGGTGACGAGCACGGCGTTCGGGATGCCGGGGATGATCACGCCGAGGGCGATCTTCTTGAAGTCGGGGGCCGAGGTGGAGAAGTAGATCGGTGCGACCCCCGAGATCACGAGGGCGAGGCCGCCGGCGATCATCATCATCGCGAGGGTGGCGATGAACGGAGGAAGCCGGAGGAACGTGATGTTCACGCCGTTGACGAGTCCCATCAGCACACCGGTCAGGATGCCGCCGATGACGCCGACCCACACCGGGAGCCCCATGTTCGTCACGAACACACCCGTCATCACGGCGCAGAGCGCCATCCCGGTGCCGATCGACAGGTCGATGCCGCCGGTGATGATGACGAAGGTGGTGCCGAGGGCGAGGATGCCGATGACGGCCGTCGACAGCAGCACGGTGGCGATGTTGCTGAAGGTGAAGAAGTTGGGGCTGGCGATCGAGAAGAAGATGATCAGCACGATGAGCGTGCCGAACGCCAGCGACTGCTGGAACTGACGCTTCAGGAACGCCCTGACGTCCCTCTTGTCCGTGTTCTCGTTCACGGCGGTCTGGATGATCGTCGTCGTCGACGATCCGGGCTGCTGCGGAGCGCTCATCAGTCTTCCTCCCCGTGGGCTGCGAGTTGCATGATCTTCTCCTGGCTTGCTTCCTCGTTGCGGAGCGTCCCGGTGATGCGACCGTTGGCGAAGACCGCGATGCGGTTCGCCACACGGAGGATCTCCGGGAGCTCGGATGAGATGACGATGATGGATTTGCCTGCGTCAGCGAGCTGCTGCATGAGGCGGTAGATCTCCTCCTTCGCGCCGACGTCGATCCCTCTGGTCGGCTCGTCGAAGATGAGGATGTCGCAGTCGCGCATCAGCCACCGGGCGATGACGACCTTCTGCTGGTTCCCTCCGGAGAGGAGCTTGACGACCTGGTTGACCGATGGCGTCTTCACGCGCAGTTGCTGCACGTACTCCTTGGTACGGTTCTTCGCCTTGCTGTCGCCCATCCAGCCGATCGCATTGGCGTAGGAGCCGAGCGAGGCGAGCACGGTGTTGAACGTCACGTCCTGCTCGAGCATGAGTCCGAGGAGCTTGCGGTCCTCCGAGAGGTATCCGACACCGTGGTGCACGGCATCCGCCGGCTGGGCGATGCGCACCGCGCGACCGTCGATGGCGATCGTGCCGCTGTCGCGGTGGTCGGCACCGATGACCGCACGGGCGGTCTCGGTGCGACCGGCGCCCATGAGCCCGGCGAAGCCGAGGATCTCGCCCTTGTGCAACTGGAACGAGACGTCTTTCAAGAGGCTCTTGGTCGACAGACCCTGCACTTCGAGGACCACGGGGTCGTTCGCGTGCTCGCGGGCCTGGGGGCGGGTCCCCTCGTCGATCACACGCCCGACCATCATCTCGATGATCGTCGGGATGGTGATCTCGGACTTGTCGAGTGATCCGATGTATGTGCCGTCACGCAGGACGGTCACGCGGTCGGCCAGACGGCGCAGCTCGTCCATGCGGTGCGAGATGTAGACGATCCCGGTGCCGCGCGCCTTGAGCTGCTCGATCAGCACGAAGAGCGTCTCGACCTCGGTGTCGGTGAGGGCCGAGGTGGGCTCGTCCATGATGAGGACCTTGGCGTTGAAGGACAGCGCCTTGGCGATCTCGACCATCTGCTGCTCGGCCACCGTGAGCTCGCCGACGAGCTGACGGGGGTTCAGGTGGATGTCGAGGCGCTGCAGCAGGTCGGCGGTCTGCGCGTTGAGCTTGCGCTCCGACAGGAACGGCCCCGTGGTGGGCTCTCGCCCCACGTAGATGTTCTGCGCGACGGTCAGATCGGGCATCAGGTTGAGCTCCTGATGGATGATCGTGATGCCGAGCTCCTGCGCCTGGAGGGGGCTCGTGAGCTCGACCTCCTGACCCTCGAACGTGATCGTGCCCTCGTCCTTGGTGTAGATCCCGGAGAGGATCTTCATCAGGGTCGACTTTCCCGCGCCGTTCTCGCCCACGAGCACGAGCACCTCGCCGGCGTGCACCTCGAGGTGCACGTCTTTCAGCGCCTGCACGCCGGGGAATCCTTTGCTGATCCCCTCGACCCGGAGGATGGGTCCACTCATGCGCTCACCTGCTTCCTTGAAGGTTCTGCTTCGACGTCGACGGATCATTCCGTCGCAAACATCGGATCAATTCTGCGTCCTACGCTACGGGCAGCGCAAGTTGTATCTAAATGTATCTAATGACGGCCGGATGGGGAAGACCTGTAATGACATCTTGATCTTCCGATGCTCCCCCGGCCGGATTCCACTCAGTGGAGGCGGATCGACTCGACCGCGACGAGCTTGTCGCGGATGTACGCGTTCGCGTGGGCGCCGAGTTCGACGTTGTCGTTCCAGAGGTTGCGCCAGATGCCGAGCATGCGGCTGAGGTCGGGGGCGACGACCGCCGACGAGAACGACTCGAAGACGATCGGACCGTCGTAGCCGATGCGGCTGAGCGCCTTGAAGAACGTGTCGAAGTCGACCGTCCCGGTCCCGAGATAGCCACGGTGGCTCTCACCGATGTGCACGTAGCGCAGGGCAGGGGCGGCATCGAGGACCGGCGCGAACATATCCGACTCCTCGATGTTCATGTGGTACGTGTCGATGTGGATCCCGAGGTTCGGCCGATCGACCTCGGCGACGTACTCCAGAGCCTGCCTCGCCGTGTTCAGCACGTTGGTCTCGTAGCGGTTCACGACCTCGAGCGCGACGGAGACCCCCCGTTCGGCGGCATGGTCGGCGACCCGCGCGATCGCGGCCTTGCTGCTCGCGAGCCCCTCGGCCGTCACCGGCGCCATGTACTTCTTCATGGCGCTGTAGATCACCCCGCAGAAGTGCTGACCCCCCAGATCCGCGAGCACGTCGACGGCTTTCAGGAGCAGGGCTTCGCCGGCCGCGACGATCGCGGGGTCGGAGCTGGTGACGTCGGTCGCCTCGGAGAGTCCGAGCGAGGCGCTGACGGCGAGGTCGTATTCCTCCAACGCATCCTTCGCGACCGAGACGTCGAACGAGAACGGGTCCATCAGCGGGAACTCGATGAGGTCGAAACCCGCCTCCTTGGTCTTGCGCACCGCCAGACGGATGCCCTCGGCATCGAAGTTCCCCGTCCAGACGAGCCCGTGGCAGCCGATGTTCATGAGACCTCTCCCAGCGGGTGTGCGGCACCGTCGCCGTCCGGGGTTGGCACGTGCCAACCCCGGTGTGCGAGTCACGCTACGTCGGGCGGACGAGGCCTGTCAAGAACTTTCTTGGCACGTTGCAACTCCTCCGATATCCTGAGGCCGCCGACGTGGTCAGGAGCCCCGACCGCGCGGCCGGACGAAGGAGCCCCATGCCCGCGAGCGTCAAGGACGTCGCCGCCCTCGCCGGAGTCTCCTCTTCCACCGTCTCCAACTACCTCAACCATCCGCACGTGCTCGGAGCCGCGACGCGGGAGCGGGTGCGCGCGGCTGTCGAACAACTCGGCTTCGTGCCGAACGAATCCGCCCGGCAGCTGCGTGCAGGATCGAGCAAGGCTCTCGCGCTCATCCTGCTCGACGCCTGGCTGCCCTATTTCCACGACCTCTCGCGTGGGGTCGAAGACGTGGCGCGAGAGGGCGGCTGGTCGCTGTTCTTCAGCAACAGCAATCGCGACGACGCGCAGGAGCGGCGCAACCTCGACATGTTCGAGGCGCACCGGGTGCAGGGCATCGTCATCTATCCGCTCGGCGACGTGGTGCCGCGCCTGGAGGGGCTCGCCGATCGCGGCATCCGTTCGGTCGTCGTGGGCCCGATCCCCGACTCGTCGAAGGTCGCCTCCGTGCTGTTCGACGACCGCGCCGGGGGGCGGCTCGCCGGCGAGCATCTCGTCGGACTCGGGCGAGAGCACATCCTGTTCCTCGGCAATCCGGCCGTGAGTCAGTCGAACGACCGCCTGGCCGGGCTACGCGAAGCGGTGGCCGGCACCGACGTGACGGTATCCACGAGCGAGGTACCGCACCTGGCGACAGAGGACGGCCTGCAGGCCGGCGCGCAGATCATCGCGATGCCCGCCTCCGAACGACCCGACGCCGTGTTCGCGGCGAACGACATGGTGGCGCTCGGTGTGCTCACCACGCTGCTGCGCCACGGCATCCGCGTGCCCGAGGAGATCGCGCTGGTCGGCTTCGACGACGTGGCGCAGGCCCATCAGAGCGTCGTACCGCTCACGAGCGTGCGGCAGCCCGGCTACGAGATCGGCCGTGCCGCCGGGGCCGCCCTGCTGCAGCAGCTCGCCGATCCCTCGGCTCCCCCGCCTGCGACGACGCCGTTCCCTGCCGAGCTCATCGTGCGGGAATCGACCGTCGGTCGCTGAACTCGGCGTTCACAACTCCCGGTGTTCGCAACTCCGGAGAAGAGAGCAGCTCAGAGTCGAAACGGCCGATCCGGCCGCCTCCGCCGACGCCGTTCCCGGGTGGTGAACGGCGTCACGCCGACGCGTGCCCGACGACACCCTTGCGCAGCAGCGCGTTGCCGTACTTGCGGGTCTCGCCCGTGCGCACGAGCAGGTACGCGGCCTTCGCGACCTCGTAGTAGGCGAACCGCTCGACGAAAGCCGTCGTATCCACGGCCGTCCCCGCCGCGGCCATCAGCTCGTTCTGCACGTCGAGCACCTCGCCGTCAGCCGAGGTCATCAGGTCGATACCGGGCGCATCATCCAGAGGGAGCACCGTGCGGATGGCCGCCACGACCTCGGGCGTCGTCGTGCCGGGGAGGTCGATCACCCGTGCGCCCAGACCCCATGCCGGGAAATGCGCGTCGGCGACGACCACGGCATCGGAGTGTCCCATGCGATCGAGGTGCAGCAGCAGCTCTCCGGTGAGCAGGGGATGGATTCCTTCGAGCACGAGTGCTCCTCTCGGTGAGACGTCGGGTGATTCCGGGGACAGGTCGATCAGGCGGGGATGAGCCCTTCCGCCGCCAGGTTCTCCCACAGGGCCGTCGGGATCTCGATCGCTGCGTACTCCGCATTCTGCCGCAGCTGCGCCGGGCGGCTGCCGCCCACCACGACCGATCGCACGACGTCGGACTGCAGCGGGAACTGGATCGCCGCCGCGGGCAGCGGCACGTCGTGGTCGGCGCACACGGCGGCGATGCGCACGAGCCGGTCCCACAGCTCGTCCGGCAGCTGCCCGTACTCGTAGCGTCCGTCGCGACGCGGCTCGCTCGACGCGAGCAGACCCGAGTTGAAGACGGATGCCGCCACGATCCCGGTCCCGGTCTCGCGGCATGCGGGCAGCACATCGACCGCAGCCGGCTGTTCGAGGAGCGTGTAGCGACCGGCCACCATGACGAGGTCGAGGTCGGCCGCGCGCACGGCCGCCGCGAGCGCATCCGACACCATCGAGCCGATGCCGATCGCGGTCACCTCGCCATCGGCGCGCAACCCCTCCATCGCGGGCAGAGCCTCGGCGAGCGCGAGGTCGAGGTCGTGCCGCTCAGGGTCATGCAGGTAGAGAAGGTCGATGCGCTCGATGCCGAGGCGCTCGCGCGACTCGTCGACGCTCGTGCGGATACCCGCTTCCGAGAAGTCCCACACGCGCTGCAGGTCATCGGGAACGTGGAAGTCGTTCGCGGTGTCGAGACCGCCGCCGACGTGGTCGGGGTTCGGCCGCAGCAGGCGCCCGGCCTTGGTCGAGAGCACGTACTCGTCACGCGGCTTGGTCTGCAGGAAGGCCCCGAGCCGACGCTCGGAGAGTCCGAGCCCGTAATGCGGCGCCGTGTCGTAGAAGCGGATGCCGCTCTCCCACGCGGCATCCAGCACGGCCCAGGCCTCGTCATCGGTCAGCGGCCGAAACAGGTTGCCCACGTTCGCGGCACCGTAGCCGAGCGTCGGGACGGTCAGGCGGTCAGGCACTCCCGCGCGATCAGGCACCGACATGTGCACCCTTCCAGGCGTAGGTCGCGATGCTGTCGGCCTTCATCTCCATGCCCGTTCCCGGCGCGGTGGGTGCCATGTACGAACCGCCCTGGATGTCGGTGGGCACGACGAAGTGCTCGTGCAGGTGGTCGACGAACTCGATCATGCGGCCCTCGCGCGTGCCGGTGACGGCGACGAAGTCGAACATGGACAGGTGCTGCACAGCCTCGCACAGGCCCACACCGCCGGCGTGCGGGCAGACCGGCACGTCGAACTTCGCGGCGAGCAGCAGGTTGGCGATGTTCTCGTTCACGCCGGCGACGCGCACGGCGTCGATCTGCATGACGGAGATCGCCTCGGCCTGCAGCAGCTGCTTGAAGATGACGCGGTTCTGGGCGTGCTCGCCCGTCGCGACGCGGATCGGTGCGACGCCGCGAGCGATCTCGGCGTGGCCGAGCACGTCGTCGGGGCTGGTGGGCTCCTCGATCCAGGCGGGGTGGAACTCGGCGAGCGCGTTGACCCACTCGATAGCCTCCGACACCTCCCAGCGCTGGTTCGCGTCGATCGCGATCGGGAAGTCGGGCCCGCACACCTCACGTGCCTTGCGGAAGCGGCGGATGTCGTCGTCGAGGTCGGCGCCGACTTTGAGCTTGATCTGGGTGAAGCCGTCGGCCATCGCTTCGCGGGCGAGGCGCTCGAGCTTCTCGTCGGAGTAGCCGAGCCATCCGGGGCTCGTGGTGTAGCCGGGATATCCGGAGGCGAGCAGTTGCTGTTCCCTCTCGGCCCGACTGGGCTCGGCGGCGCGCAGGATCTCGAGGGCGTCGTCGCGGGTGAGGGCGTTGGTGAGGTACCGGAAGTCGACGAGGTCGACGAGCTCCTCCGGCGTCATACGGGCGAGCAGCTGCCAGAGCGGAAGGCCGGCGCGCTTGGCCTTGATGTCCCACAGCGCGTTGATGACCGCACCGATGGCCATGTGCATGACGCCCTTCTCCGGCCCGAGCCAGCGCAGTTGCGAGTCGCCGATGATGTCGCGGAACGTGCCGCCCATGTCGTCGAGGAGGGGCTCGATCTCGCGACCCACCAGGTGACCTGCCAGCGCGTCGATGGCCGCGACCTGCACGTCGTTGCCGCGGCCGATCGTGAAGACGAACGCGTGGCCCTCGATGTCGTCGTCGGCGTCGGTGCGCACGATGACGTACGCGGCCGAGTAGTCGGGGTCGGGGTTCATCGCGTCCGACCCGTCCAGGCTCAGGGACGTGGGGAAGCGGATGTCGGTGGTGTCGAGGGCGACGATACGGCTCACGGGATTCCTCTCGATGCGCGGCTGATTTCTTCCGCGCGGATCTCTTGGAGTGTAAACATCGGATGTCTATACTGTCAACGAGACCGGCCGCCTCATCGCGGCCTCCCGACCGATCAGGAGAAACATGAAGTTCGCGCGGCTCGGCACCCCCGGGAATGAGATCCCCGTCCTCGTGGAGGGCGACCGATACCTCGACCTCCGCCCCGTAACATCCGATGTGAACGGCGATTTCCTCGAGGGTGACTTCGTCGACCGCGTCGTTGCCGCCCGCGATGCCGGAGACCTCCCCGAACTCGCGGACGCCGCATCGCTGCGCGTCGGCGCCCCGATCGCCCGCCCGAGTGCCGTGATCTGCATCGGCATGAACTACGCCGCTCACGCCGCCGAGTCGGGATCGGAGCCGCCCACCATCCCGATCCTCTTCCTCAAGACGCCGAACACGGTCGTGGGCCCGAACGATGCGGTCACGATCCCGCGCGGCAGCGAGAAGACCGACTGGGAGGTCGAGCTCGGCATCGTGATCGGCACCCGCACCGCCTACCTCGACTCCCCCGACGAGTCGATGGCGCACGTGGCCGGCTTCGTCGCCGCGAACGACGTCTCCGAGCGCGACTTCCAGATGGCCGTCTCGGGCGGGCAGTGGTCGAAAGGCAAGATCGCGGCCGGCTTCAACCCCACCGGGCCCTGGCTCGTCACCCCCGACGAGGTGGATCACCACGCGCTCGGTCTTCGCAGCTTCGTGAACGGCGAGCCGCGGCAGGACTCGAACACGAGCGACATGATCTTCACCGTCGAGCACATCGTGCACCACCTCTCGCAGTACGTGACGCTGGAGCCCGGTGACCTCATCCTCACCGGCACGCCGCAGGGCGTCGCCCTGTCGGGCAAGTACCCCTATCTCGCCGCGGGCGACGTGGTCGAGATCGAGATCGACGGCCTCGGCCGTCAACGGCAGGAGTTCGTGGCATGGGAGGCCCGGAAGTGAGCGCATTGAACGGACTGGTGGCGATCGTCACCGGTGGAGCATCAGGGATCGGCGCGGCGATCGCCCAGCGTCTGCACGCCGACGGAGCGAGCATCGCGGTCCTCGACCGGGACACCACGGCGGCCGACCCCGCCTTCGCCGCCTTCACAGCCGATGTCTCCGACCGCAAGAGTGTCGACGCGGCGGTGAGCGCCGTGGCCGAGCGGTTCGGGCGCATCGACATCGTCGTCAACAACGCCGGCATCGGCGCCCAGGGCGACATCACCGCGAACGACGACGACGAGTGGGCGCGCGTGCTCTCGGTCAACGTCACGGGCATCGCCCGCGTCACCTCGGCAGCCCTCCCCTGGCTGCGGAAGTCTCCGTCCGCCGCGGTCTGCAACACGGCATCCATCGCCTCGACGACAGGGTTGCCGCAACGGGCGCTCTACAGCGCGTCGAAGGGTGCCGTCGCAGCCCTCACGCGCGCGATGGCCGCCGACCACCTGCGCGAGGGCATCCGTGTGAACGCGGTCAACCCCGGCACGGCCGACACCCCGTGGGTGGGCCGACTGCTCGATTCGGCAGCCGACCCCGCCGCCGAGCGCGCCGCCCTCGAAGCACGCCAGCCGCACGGACGCCTGGTCAGCCCCGACGAGGTCGCCGCTGCGGTCGCCTACCTCGTGAGCCCCGCAGCGGGATCGACCACCGGCACCTTCATCGAGGTCGACGGCGGTATGGCCCAGCTGCGCCTGCGCGCGGAGTAGCATCCGCCTGCGTTCCGGTCGCAGTTGACGCCGCCTCCATCGCGCGAGGGCGGCAACAATTGCGACCGGAAGCGCAGAGACCGACGCCCCACGGCAGCAACCGCGACCGGAACCACCGAGACCGACCCCACGGCAGCAACCGAGACCGGAGCCGCAGGAAAGCCGGGCTAGCCGCGGTGACCGCGGATCCAGCCCCGGAGGCCGGAGCGCGGAGCAGCATCAGACGGGATCTGCCGCGGCTGAGCGGTGCGATAGAACCGCTCGGCGTTCCCCCACAGGAGGGCGTCGAGGTCGTGGCTCCGCGACTCCGCCCACGCCACGACGGTGTCGGCCCAGCGCGACCGCGCGGTGGGCTGGTACGTCGCGGAGCCGTCCTCCGGCGCGTGCGGGTCGCCGGGCTCGGCGGGGCCGATGGCCGAGACCGGCCAGTCACTCCCCCACATCAGGCGCTCGATCCCGAAGGCATCCGCCGCCACGTCGAGGAACGGCTCCAGCTGCTCGGCGTTCCAGTCTCCGCCTGCCTCTCCCGGCAGGCCGGAGAGCTTGCAGAAGGTGTGCGGATGACGGGCGAGTTCGGCGAGATCGCGAGCCCACTCCGCCGACGGCGGGAGCGGCGAGGCCGCCGTGCCGACGGCAGGCTTGCCGAGATGGTCGAGCACGATCCGCAGCTCCGGGATCGCACCGGCGAAACGGGCGATCTCCGGGAGCTGATCGGCGCGCACGCACGCGTCGAAGGTCAGATCGCGCGCGGCGACCTCACGCGCGCCGGTCACGAACGCGGCCGAGACGGCCAGTCCGTCCGGCTCGCCCTGCAGGTTGTGCCGCACTCCGACGACGAGGGGCTCGGCCATGAGCCCCTCCAGGTGCGCGACCGTGTCGGTTCCCCGGTCGAGACGGATGCCGGCGACGATCCCGACGATGCCGAGCGCAGGCGCCAGCCCCGCGACCCACTGCACCTCGTCGAGGAAGTCGTCTTCGATGGTCTCCGCCTGCACGAACACCGACTTCTCCGGGTGCGCGGCGGACAGGCGGGCGAGCCCCAGCTCCCGGTCGGCGAACCGGTACGCCAGCGGCCCCTCGAGCCAGGTGTAGGTCAGCACCCCCGGATCCCAGAGGTGCAGGTGTGAATCGAGAACGCGCATGGCTCCATCCTGCCGGAGACATCCGATCAATCGCTAGGATGACGCCATGGCAGTCACCGACGAGGCGATCGAGAAGATCAAGGCGATGATCGTGGCGGGCGAGCTCGCCCCCGGCGATCGCCTTCCCCCCGAGAAGGAGCTGTCCGAGCGGCTCGGCCTCTCCCGCAGCTCGATGCGCGAGGCGGTCAAGGCGCTGGAGGTCATCCGGGTCCTCGACGTGCGACGCGGCGACGGCACCTACGTGACGAGCCTCGAACCGCATCTGCTGCTGGAGGCGATCGCGTTCGTCGTCGACATGCACGACGACGACTCGATGCTCGAGATCTTCGCGGTGCGCCGCATGCTGGAGTCGCAGGCGACAGGGCTGGCGGCCACCCTCGGCACGGAGGAGCAGATCGCCGAGCTGCAGGACGAGGTCGATTCGGTCGACGCGGCCGTGACCATCGAGTCTCTGGTCGACCACGACATCCGGTTCCATCGCGAGATCGTCGCGATGTCCGGCAACGCGTACCTCGCGAGTCTGATCGAGCATCTGAGCAGCCAGACCGTGCGCGCCCGCGTGTGGCGCGGCCTCACCGAGGGCGGCGCGGTCGAGCGCACCCTGTCCGAGCACCGGGCCATCGCCGATGCGATCGCCCAGCACGACTCCGCCCTCGCGACCTCGCTCGCCACCGCGCATATCGCGGGCGTGGAGCGCTGGCTGCGCCAGGCCGCGGCGAGCTGACCCCGCCTGCGGACTTCAGCAGACCGCGCTCACGCGCCCAGGCGCACCATCGCGGCGTCGAACTCGGCGGCCGAGCTGTCGCTCACCTCATGGAAGAGCACCCCGTCGAGCACATCCGGCGCAGCGGTGAAGTACGGCACTCCCGCAAGGCGCAGACCGGTGATGTCGTCCGGCGAGCGCAGCGATGCGGCGAGCACGTTCGAGTCGCTCCCCGCGCACACCTCCTGCATGCGGGCGATCGTCGCGTCGCCGTCGAGGCCCGCGTCGCGCATCCGTCCGAGGTACGGAGCGATGTACTGCGCACCGATCGAGGCGCACGCGAGGGCCTGCGCGACCGAGTACACGGCGGTGACGAGCACGGTGGCGCCGTCGCGCACGAGAGCGGATGCGGCGGCGAAGCCCGCCGCCGTGGCCGGGACCTTCACGGCCACGCGGTCGCCCAGTGCGCGGATGCCCTCGGCATTGCGGAGGAAGGACGCGGTGTCGCCGCCCCAGGTCTGGAAGAAGATCTCGCGCGCCCCCTCCGACTCCCACCGGGCGTAGAGCTCGGGGATCTCGGCGGCGGTGCGGCCTCCCCGTTCGAGGATGGTCGGGTTGGTGGTGACACCGTGCACCACACCAGCGGCGAGCAGTCGGGAGACACGGTCGACGTCGGCGCTGTCGACGTACAGGCGTGGCGCGATCGGGTTCATCGGGGTCTCCTCGCGGACAACCTGTCGTTACAGGTGCGGTTTCGGCTAATGTAATGACAGCCACCGCGGTCTGTCAAAGCGTCGGCTACGCCTGCCGTCGAGGAAGATCAGGAGCGAGATGACCCCCGCACACCCCGAGGACCGTACCGGCGTCGTCATCGTCGGCAGCGTCACAGCCGATGTGACCACCTTCTCCGGGCGTCTGCCCGCCAGGGGCGAGACGATTCTCGGGGACGAGTTCACGCTCATGCTGGGCGGCAAGGGCGCGAACCAGGCTGTCGCCGCCGGGCGCTCCGGTGCGCGCACGAGCTTCGTCGGCTGCGTCGGAGACGACCTGTTCCACGACCTGGTCGTCGACGGGCTGACCGCGGCCGGCGTCGACCTCGCGCACCTGCGCACGGTCCCCGGCCCGACAGGCGTGGCGCACATCCGCGTCGACTCGTCGGCGCAGAACGACATCGTCATGGTTCCGCTCGCCAATGCCGCCCTCAGCGCCGCACAGATCGACGAGGCGCTCGCAGCCCTCGCCCCCACGACCTCGGTGCTGCTCACCCAGCTCGAGACGCCCTCCGCGCTCACCGCCCACATCACCGCGCGCGGTCGCGAGCACGGCATGACCGTGATCCTCGATCCCGCCCCGGCCGCCGAGCTCGACGCCGAGATCTGGCGGAGCATCGACATCGTCACCCCCAACGAGACCGAGGCGACGCTGATCAGCGGTATCGAGGTGACGGATGCCGCGTCGGCCGAGCAGGCCGGACGCTGGTTCCTCGCCCAGGGGGTCGGCGCCGCCGTGATCACCCTCGCGGGCCAGGGCTCGTGCGTCGTGACGGCCGAGGGCGCATCCGTGATCCCGCCGTTCCCCGTGGATGCGGTCGACACGACCGCCGCGGGCGACGCCTACGCCGGCTATCTCGGCGCGGCGCTCGCGAGCGGCAGCACCCTGGCGGATGCCGTGCGCCTGGCCACCGCGGCCGGCGCGCTGGCGGTCACGAAGCAGGGGGCATCGCCGAGCCTTCCGCACCGCGCCGACGTCGACGCGTTCCTGGCGGAGCGCAGCTCAGCGCACGCCCCCGCACCCGTCGCGAGCTGAACCTGCGAACCGAGCATCCGGAGAACCGAGGAGACACATGCGCAAGACGGCCACCACGATCAATCCCGCGCTGTCCCGCGTGATCAGCGAGACCGGGCACACCGATCTGATCGTCGTCACCGACGCAGGCCTGCCCATCCCCCCGGGATCCGAGCGCATCGACCTGGCGTATCGCCCGGGGGCTCCGGCCTTCCTCGACGTGCTCGACACCGTGCTCGCCGAGCTGGTGGTCGAGGGGGCGACGGTCTCGGCCGAGGTCGCCGAGAAGAGCCCGGAGGTGCTGGCCGCACTGCGCGAGCGGTTCGCCGGCATGGGGTTCGAGATCGACCTCGTGCCGCATGTGGAGTTCAAGAAGCTCAGTCACGGCGCACGGGCGTTCGTGCGGTCCGGCGAGTTCACCCCCTACGCGAACGTGATCCTGCACGCGGGGGTGGCGTACTGATGGCCATCGTCGACGACGCGATCGACCGGCACTCCGCCGCGCCCATGTACGACCAGCTGCGCCAGCTGATCATCGACGGCATCGCCCGCGACGGCCTGCAGCCGGGCGACCCGCTGCCCGGCGAGCACCGCCTGTGCGAGCGCTACGGCATCTCGCGCACCGTCGTGCGCCAGGCGCTCGCCCAGCTGGAGCACGAGGGGCTCGTCGAACGGGTGAAGGGCAAGGGCACGTTCGTCTCCCGCCCCCGCACCAGTGAGAGCCTGGTGCACACGCTCGTCGGTCTGTACGACGACGTCGAGCGCCGCGGCGGACATGTGCACAGCGACGTACTGCGGCACGAGCAGACGACGGCTGACGAGGAGGTCGCACTCGCCCTGGAGGTGCCGGTCGGATCCCCGGTCGTCGTGCTCGAGCGTCTGCGCCACGTCGACGGCGAACCGTGGTCGCTCTCGACGACCTGGATGCCGGAGGCCGTCGGATCCGTCACCCTCGGCGCCGACCTCACAGAGGGCTCGCTGTACAGACTCCTCGCCGACAACGACATCGTCGCGACGCACGGTGTGCGCTCGGCGGAGGCGACCGTGGCCACGCACGAGCAGGCTCAGCACCTGGGCGTGAGCGCCGGTTCGGCACTGCTGCGTCTACGCAGCGTCAGCCGCAGCGCCGACGGCACGCCCATCGAGTACTTCATCGCGTATCACCGCGGCGACCGTTCGCGTTTCGAGTTCCAGTTGCAGCAGGAGCAGTCTCAGGCATCGCTCCTGCACGTCGACGGCGACGGCGGGGCCTCCCCGGCCGGAACGGTCGGCTGAGGAGACCCTGTCGGCGGTACCGCGCCGGGTGTACCGTCACCGCATGATCACCGACGATCCCACCCTCACCGACCCCGACCACTACCGCACGCTCTGGGAGAACGAGCACGTCCGCGTGCTCGACTACACCGATGAGCCCGGCGACAAGACGACGCCGCACGATCATCCGAACAGCGTTCTGGTCACCCTCAGCGGCTTCTCCCGCCGCCTCAGCCTGGGCGACCGCTCCTTCGACACCGTCCTCGCCGCGGGACAGGCCGTGTGGTTGCCCGCGCAGCGTCATTCCGGCGAGAACACCGGAACGACGCTGACGCACACCATCCTCATCGAGCTCAAGGGCGATGCGGCAGGCGAGCCGACCTCCACCCACCTCGGCCCCGAGCGTCCCGCCGCCGCGTGATCGACCAGGGCGCCCGGCCGAGTGGCAGGTAGTGTCGAGGGCATGAGCGACTGGACCAGCACCGCGATCGCCCTGCTGGAAGCCGATGCCAACCGCAGCGCCGACACGCACCTGCACCTCTTCCCGCTGCCGCCCGAGTGGGGCATCGACCTGTACCTCAAGGACGAGTCCGTGCACCCGACGGGCTCCCTCAAACACCGCCTCGCGCGTTCGCTGATCCTCTACGGCCTGGTCAACGGACGCATCCGCGAAGACACCACGCTCGTCGAGTCGTCGAGCGGATCGACCGCCGTGTCCGAGGCGTACTTCGCCCGCATGCTCGGGTTGCCGTTCATCACGGTCGTGCCCCGTTCGACCGTGCAGGAGAAGATCGACCTCATCGAGTTCTACGGCGGCACGTGCCACTTCGTCGACCGTGCGGAGGACATGTCGCCCGAGGCCCAACGTCTGGCCTCCGACTGCACCGGCCACTACCTCGACCAGTTCACGTTCGCCGAGCGCGCGACCGACTGGCGCGGCAACAACAACATCGCCGAGAGCGTGTTCAGCCAGCTCGCTCAGGAGCGGCATCCGATCCCCACCTGGATCGTCACGGGTGCCGGAACCGGCGGCACGAGCGCGACGTTCGGCCGGTACGTGAAGTATCGCCGACATGACACGAAGGTCGCGGTCGTCGACCCCGAGGGCTCGGCCTTCTACGACGGCTGGGCAGGGACCGTGGATCCGCCGGCCGGGCGCCCGAGCCGCATCGAGGGCATCGGCCGCCCCCGGGTCGAGGCCTCGTTCGTGCCGACCGTGATCGACGAGATGATCCAGGTGCCGGATGCCGGGTCGATCGCCGCGATCCGCCTGCTGCGCGAGCGCACCCTGCACTGGGCCGGCGGCTCGACCGGCACCAACCTCTACGGTGCGTTCCAGCTCATCGCCCGGATGCGGGCCGAGGGCGAGACCGGCAGTGTCGTGACCCTGATCTGCGACAGCGGCGTCCGCTACGCCGGCACCTACTACTCCGACGAGTGGGTCGCCGCCCAAGGCTGGGACCTCGCCCCGCACCGCGCGCGCCTCGATACGTTCCTGGAGTCCGGGGTCTGGGGGGACTGAGGGCAGTCGAACCCAGGGCGGAGTCGCGTGCCAGTCATGCCCGGTTGACAGAGGTCGCTAACCTCAGCTTGATGACCAAGATGCACCGCTCCGCCCTGGAAAATACGACCGGCCAGCAACCGTGGAAGGCCTCCCTCTGGTTCGAGCCCGCGATGTTCGGCCTCATCGCTGCAGGCGTGTTCGCCCTCGCTCCGCCTCCGAACCTCCCCGGAGACTATGGAGACCAGTACGCCGCCATCGGCACATATCTCACTCCAGTCCTGGATCAGTCCCTCGCCGCCCTCGGTGTCGTCGGCACAATCATCGTGTCGATTGCCGTGATGACACGCTTTGGGCTCGACGCGGAAACCCTTCACCCGAAGCTCCACCAGATTCTCACCACCGTGCTCTTTGTCACGTTCTTGCTGCTCCTCTTCATGGCGGCCTGCAGTGTGCGCATCGCCGCTGGTGACAGCACACGATGGCCGGAGACAGTCGTCGTTCTTGTGTTGACCTGGATACTCTCGCTGGCGGCGCGTCTCGCGATAGGTCGCACATCACCACAAACAGCAGCCGATCAAGAGACTGAGCGCTGGCGACGCCAGAGACGACGCGCTCAAAGTTATGGCATCCGCCGCACTGACGATCCCCCCGCTCATCCTTACCGAGGCGCGATCCTCGTACTCGTCGCTCCTTCTGTTCTTTGGCTCGTCGTCATAGCCTTCGTCGCGGTGCTGACGGCAGAGAGCACCGACGCCTGGCGCGAGTTCGCGCTGCCTCTCTACTGGACACTCCCGACAATCACAATTGCCACGATCTCGATCATGTGGTGGCTGACACGCGACATGTCCATCGCCGCAAACACAACTTTGCTGCTCGCGTCACCGCTCGTTGCGATTGCACTCACCTGCGGGGGACTTCTCACCCTCATCGTGTTCTTGGCGCACGAATCCACTGCTCCTTGGTTTGGTGTGGGTGTTGGAGCAATCGTGCTGGTCCTCGCGCAGGTGACCTTCCTGATCCTCACACCCATCCGACGACGTGTTCCCTGGATCCGTGACGCAGAGGACTCGGCAACGATTCGGTCCTTACGCAGATCACGAAAGAATGCAAAGAGGCTCAGGGAACGCGCAACAGCCGCCAGTGCCGCTCACATGACCTCCATCTGAGGGCTTGAGCGCTACGGGCTACGCTGGCCGCATGACTACTCTGATCCTCACCGTCGCGGGTGCAGACCGTCCTGGCCTCGTGGCCGCCGTCGCCGATGTCGTGGATGCGCACGGCGGCAACTGGGAGAACAGCTCGCTGGCCGAGCTCGCCGGCACGTTCGCCGGCGTGATCGAGGTCTCGGTCGCCGATGACCGGGAGGCCGAGCTGTCGTCCGCGCTGCGCGGCCTGCAGGGTCAGGGACTCCTCACGCTCGCCGTGCTCACCGGCACTCCGGATGCGGCTGCCGACGACGATCAGCTGCTCGAGATCCAGGTGCTCGGCAACGACCGCCCCGGCATCGTGCGCGAGGTCTCCGGCGTGCTGAGTGCGCACGCCCTGAGCATCGAGGAGCTCGCCACCGAGAGTCGAGATGCCGCGATGGCCGGAGGGCGTCTGTTCGAAGCATCGGTCACCGCGAAGGTCCCCGCCTCCGTCGACCTCGACGCGCTGCGCACCGACCTCGAACGCATCGCCGCCGAGATCCAGGTCGACATCACCCTCGGCTGACCGGCCCGCAGGACGCGCGTCAGTCCTCGAGCCCCGAGTACCGCCGCACCCAGTACTCGGTGTACGCGACGTGGGCGGAGGCCGCGGCACTCGCGGCGACCGGGTCCGCCGCCGCCAGGCCGCGCAGGATCGCGCGGTGCCCGGCATCGGAATGCACCTTGAGCTCGGCCGCATCCTCGGGGTCGGAGATGCGATACGCCCGCGACCGCGATCGCAGCACGTCGATCAGGCTGGTCAGCGCTTCGTTCCCCGCGACGCCGGAGATCGCCATGTGGAACTCGTGGTCGAGCCGCGACTGCGCCTCGAAGTCGGTGGTCGCCTCGATCTCGTCGAGCACGCGGTCCAGGGCCTCCACGGTCTCGTCGTCGATGCGGGCGGCGGCGAGCGCGGCCGCATGCGGTTCGAGCACGCGGCGGAGTTCGGTCAGTTCGAGCACGCCCGCCATCGGCAGCAGCCCGACCGTGAGCGACAGACTGCCGATCAGGTCGGCCGCGCGCAGCTCGCTGACGTAGCTGCCCGAGCCGTGACGGGTGTCGAGCACGCCGAGGGCGGCCAGCATCCGGATCGCTTCGCGGAGGGACCCGCGGGAGACGCCGAGACGTTCGCAGAGCTCGCCTTCGCTCGGCAGTCGGTCTCCGGGCCGCAGCGCACCGTCGGCGATCAGCGCCCGCAGCCCGTGCAACGCCGTGTCGAGTGCGCTCATCGTCATCCTCTCTGACACTCCCCCACCCCTCGTGAAGTCTGTCGGAACTCCCCTTCGCAGGAAACTCGTATGACAACTATGTTTCATCTTGACCTTTTCATGGCAGTTTTCCACGGCATGTGGCAAAGTTGTGCAACAACTCGCCCGACTCATCGATGAGGACTGATGCCCACACCGCTGTTCCCCGCACCGCTCACGCTGAACTCCGGCATGCGAGCGCGCGACGCCTGGCCCCTCGACCCGGCGGTGATCCACCTCAATCACGGATCCTTCGGCGCGGTCCCGTCCGTCGTCGTCGAGCACCAGGACGCCCTGCGCCGCCGCGCGGACCTCAGCCCCGTCGAGTGGTTCCCGCGCATCGCCGAGCGCGTGCGGGCGGCCCGCGAGCGCACCGCCCCGTTCGTGGGCGCGCGCGCCGAGGACAGCGCCTTCGTGCCCAACGCCTCGGCCGCCGCGACCGTCGTCTACAACGCCCTGCAGCTCGAAGCCGGCGACGAGATCCTGGTGACCGACCAGGGCTACGGCGCCATCACCATGGGAGCCGAGCGCCTCGCCCGCCGGTTCGGGGCGCGCGTGCGCACCGTCGCCCTGCCGCTGCTCTCCTCCGACGACGAGATCGTTCAGCTCTTCGCCGATGAGCTCACCCCCCGCACACGTCTGATCGTGGTCGACCAGATCACCTCCCCGACCGCCCGCGTGCTGCCCACCCGACGCATCGCCGATGCGGCAGCCGAGCGCGGCGTGCGCACGCTCGTCGACGGCGCCCACGCCCCCGGCCTCATCCCGGATGCGGCCACCGTCGCGGGTGGCGACTGGTGGTTCGGGAACATGCACAAATGGCCGTGCGCCCCGCGCGGCTCCGCCCTGCTGGTGACCTCCGCCGCCGACCGCGACGAGCTCTGGCCGCTCATCGACTCGTGGGCCGCGCGGGAGGCGTACCCCTCCCGTTTCGACACGCAGGGAACGATCGACGCCACCACGTACCTGGCCACCCCGACCGCGATCGACTTCATCGAGAGCGAGTTCGGCTGGGCCTCGGCACGCACGGCCATGGCCGAGATCGCGGATGCCGGGGCCGAGCTGATCGCCGAAGCCCTGCGCCCGTACGGTGACGAGGATCCGCTCACGCCACTCCCCTCTCCGGTGCCGTCGATGCGACTGGTGCGTCTTCCGCTCGGGCTCGGCGCGACCCGCGAAGAGGCCGACGCCCTGCGGATGGACCTGCTCGACGAGGTCGGCGTCGAGACGGCGTTCACGAGCTTCCGCGGGGTCGGCTACTTCCGGCTCTCGGCCCACCTCTACAACGAGGCCGCCGACTACGAGACCTTCGTCGAGCGCTGCGTGCCGCAGATCCTGAGCCGGGCCGGCATCCGTCCCGCCGACTCCCTCATCGTCCCCTGACCGCAACACCCACCCGACCGCAACACCCACCCCCACCCCACCGAGAGGCACATCGTGAAGAACAAGATCTTGACGACCGCAGCGGGATTCGGCACCGTCGCCGTCCTCGCTCTCACCGGCTGTTCCGCAAGCTCCGGCCCGTCCACCGACGGCACCGTCACCCTGCAGATGGTCGAGAGCCTGACCAACCCCGCCCGCACCGAGCTCCTGCGCGGGCTGCTCGACGACTTCGAGAAGGCGAACCCGAAGATCACGGTCAACCTCGTCTCGCCTCCCACCGAGCAGGCCGACGCGAAGATCCAGCAGATGCTGCAGTCCGGCAAGGGCGTCGACGTGCTGGAGGTGCGTGACATCACGGTCGGGCCGTTCGCGAACAACGGCTGGCTCTACGACCTGGGCCCCGACCTCGAGAAGTGGGACGGCTGGGACGCGCTGACCGACAACGCCCAGTCCGCTTCGGTCGCCGCCGACGGCAAGAGCTATTTCGTGCCCTACGGCTTCTACGGGCTGTCGCTGTTCTACCGCACCGACCTGGTGAAGGACGCGGGCTTCGACGGTCCGCCGCACAGCTGGAAGGACCTTCTGGAGCAGGCGAGCACGATCCAGGACCCGTCGAACAACATCTACGGCTACGCCTTCCGCGGCGGTCAGAACGCCAACAGCAACGTGGTCGCGGCGATCGAGGCGTACACGATCGACGGACTCGACGTCGACGACGCGTTCCTGATGGAGGACGGCTCGACGATCTTCGCCGCACCCGAGGCACAGGACGCCGTCGACGACTACTTCGATCTGTTCAAGGAAGCCTCCCCGCCCTCCGCGGTCTCGTGGGGCTACCCCGAGATGGTCGCCGGCTTCACGAACGGCACCACGGCGTTCCTGCTGCAGGACCCCGAGGTCATCGCGACCGTGCAGGACTCCTCGCTGACCGAGGACCAGTGGGACACCGCTCCCCTGCTCGTCGGCCCCTCGGGCAAGGCCGCGCAGCCACTCGCCGTCGCGGGCTGGGGCGTCGCCGAGAACAGCGAGAACAAGGAGGCGGCCGTCAAGCTCGTCGAGTTCCTGTCGTCCGCCGAGCCCGCCACCGAGTTCGCACAGGCCAACAGCCTGGTGCCGATCATCACGGCCGCCGCCGACGACGAGTTCTACTCGTCCGGCCCGTGGACCAGCTACGTCACCATGACCGAAGACCCGGAGACCTACGTCAACGTGCGCCAGCCGCGCGGGGTCAGCTGGTGGACCGAGTGGATCCAGAAGTCCGACCAGGACGTGCAGAACGTGCTGCTGGGCAACATGTCGACCAGCGACCTGCTGGCCTCGTGGGATGCGTTCTGGACCGAGAAGTACGCCGCGGAAAAGGGCTGACCTGTGGCCCGCACCGCTCAGAAGGGAGGCTCCGTCGGCACTGCTTCGCAGCAGACCGCCGCCGGGGCCTCCCCGGCATCCCGCCGACGCCCGTTCCGCGGCCGCCAAGCATGGACGCTGCTGGCCTTCCTCGCGCCGGCGATCGTGTTCGTCTGCTGGTTCACCTACTGGCCGATGCTGCAGGGCGCGCGCATGGCCTTCCACGACTGGAACCTGTGGGACCTCACCTCGACGCCGTTCGTCGGCTTCGACAACTTCCTCGCGGTGTTCCGGGATCCTGCCTTCCCGACCGTGGCGTGGAACTCCGTGCTCTGGGTCGTCGGCTCGCTCGTGCCGCAGCTCGTGATCGGATTCCTGATCGCCCTGGCACTGCGCAAGAGGTTCCGCTTCCGCGGCCTCTACCAGGCGCTCGTGTTCTTCCCGTGGGCGGTGTCGGGCTTCCTGATCGGCATGCTGTTCCGCTGGATGTTCAACGCGGAGTTCGGCGTGGTCAACGACCTGCTCATGAAGGCGGGGCTGATCGACGCCCCGCTCCCCTGGTTGGCTGATCCGAAGCTCGCGATGTTCGCGGTGATCGTCGCCAACGTCTGGTACGGCGTGACGTTCTTCGCGATCATGATCCTCGCGGCGCTGCAGTCGGTGCCCGACGAGATGCTGGAGGCGGCGAGCCTCGACGGCGCGGGCAAGTTCCGGCAGCTGTTCTCGATCATCATCCCGTACATCTCGATGACGCTGCTGCTGACGATCCTGCTGCGGGTGATCTGGATCTTCAACTTCCCCGACATCATCTACGCGATGACCAACGGCGGACCCGCCAACCAGACGCACATCATCACGACCTGGATGATCAACTACACCCAGCAGGGCAACTACGGCTTCGCGAGCGCGATCGGCCTCATCGTGATGGCGGTGCTGTTCGTGTTCTGCGCGTTCTACTTGATGGCGATGCGGAGAGTGCAGCGATGACCATGACAGACGCCTCGCGGACAGGTTCCTCGATCACGGAGACCCGGCGCATCACCGTCCCCGATCCGGCATCCGCCCCGCGTCCGAAGCCGCGTGTCACGGTCGGCGGTGTCATCCGCGTCGTGGGTCTCGGACTCTGGCTCGTGATCACGCTGTTCCCCCTCTACTGGATCGCGCTGACGTCGATCAAGTCGCCGGGGACGATCAACCGGTTCCCGATCGAGTACTGGCCGAGCGAGCCGTCGCTCGAGAACTACATCAGCCTCTTCCAGAAGAGCTCGTTCGGCGTCTTCCTCGGCAACTCCGCCCTGGTCGCGGTCGTCGGCGGTGCCGTGGCCACCCTCATCGCCCTGTTGAGCGCCTACGTGCTGGCCCGGTTCGAGTTCCGCGGCAAGGGGACGATCCTGATCGCGTTCCTGCTCACGCAGATGATTCCGGCGTTCATCGCGCTCGGTCCGCTGTATTCGATGATGACCGACCTGGGACTGGTCGACACCAAACCCGGCCTGATCCTCGTCTACATCGCGATCTGCATCCCGTTCTCGACCGTCATGCTCCGCGGCTTCTTCGAGAACGTGCCGGACGCGCTCGAAGAGGCGGCGATGATCGACGGATGCTCACGCCTCGGCGCTCTGTTCCGGGTGCTCGTTCCGGTGATGACCCCCGGCATCATCGCGGCGTTCATCTTCAACTTCGTCAATTGCTGGAACGAGCTGTTCCTGTCGGTCGTGCTCATGAACACCGACGCGAACCGCACCGTGCCGTCGGCGCTGAACGGCTTCATCTCCACCTTCAACATCGACTGGGGCTCGATGAGCGCCGCCGCGGTGCTGACGATCCTGCCGACCATGGCGATGTTCGCTCTCGCGAGCCGCTGGATCGTGCAGGGCCTGACCGCCGGCGCCGTCAAGGAATGACCGTCGCCGAGACCCACGCCCAACGTCGAGACTCACCCGCGCGTACGTCAGCGGGGGTGGGTCTCGACGTTACCGATGGGTCTCGGCGTCAGATCAGGGCACTCAGACCAGGCGCGACTTCGGCGACACCGAGTAGGTGTTCTCGGCGTCGCGGTTGACCGTGTCGCCGAGGGCCTCGTCGATCGCCGCCATCGTGTCGGCGTCGAGCTTGACGCCCGAGGCCTTGACGGTCTCGGCGAGCTGCTCCGGACGGGACGCGCCGACCAGTGCGGCCGCCACGTTCGGGTTCTGCAGCACCCACGCGATCGCGAGCTGCGGCATCGACAGGCCGGCCTGCTCGGCGATCGGCTTCAGGCGCTGGACGGCGGTGAGGATGTCGTCCTGCAGGAAGCTCTTGATGAAGTCGGCGCCGCTGTGCGGGTCGGTGGCGCGCGAGCCCTCCGGCACCGGCTGACCCGGCAGGTACTTGCCACTGAGCACGCCCTGCGCCATCGGCGACCAGACGATCTGCGAGATGCCGAGCTCTTCGGACGCCGGGACGACCTTGCCCTCGATCACACGCCACAGCATCGAGTACTGGGGCTGGTTCGAGATGAGCTGGATGCCGAGCTGCTTCGCGAGGGCGTGCCCTTCGCGCAGCTGCTCGGCGGTCCACTCCGAGACGCCGATGTAGAGCGCCTTGCCCTGGCGGACGACGTCGGCGAAGGCCTGGAACGTCTCCTCCAGCGGGGTCTCGTAGTCGAAGCGGTGTGCCTGGTACAGATCGACGTAGTCGGTGCCGAGGCGCGCGAGCGAACCGTTGATCGATTCGAAGATGTGCTTGCGGCTCAGGCCGGTGTCGTTCGGCCCCTTCGGACCGGTCGGGAAGTAGACCTTCGTGAAGATCTCCAGGCCTTCGCGGCGCTGC
The DNA here is from genome assembly GCF_000455825.1 of Microbacterium maritypicum MF109. GTDB lineage: Bacteria > Actinomycetota > Actinomycetes > Actinomycetales > Microbacteriaceae > Microbacterium > Microbacterium maritypicum_A. The sequence goes on along the minus strand of NZ_ATAO01000013.1, from coordinate 93,414 downwards.
CCCTCCAGGGCCTTGCCGAGCACGACCTCCGCCGCCGTGTTGGCGTACGTGTCGGCGGTGTCGAAGGTGGTGATTCCGGCGTCGAGGGCGGCGTGGACGGTCTTGACGGCGGCGTCGTCGCCGACCTGCGAGGCGTGGGTGACCCAGTTGCCGTAGGTGATCTCCGAGACCTTGAGACCGCTGTTGCCGAGATAGCGATAGTTGACCATGGATCAACGCTACTGGCTGACACCGTCAGCGGGGCCGGACGCGAGGAAGAGGTCAGGCCGACGCAGGAGCGGCGCGTGCCCGGAGCACGGCGACCACCCCGCCGAGCATCAGCAGGGCTGCCGCGAAGGCGCTGATGATGTAGAACGCTCGCACTCCGGGGAGGGAGACGCCCGCCGAGATCATGAAGGTATCGGCCAGCGCCATGCCCGGGGCGAATGAGGCGAAGAAGAAGCCCGGGGCTCCGAGCATGAGCAGACTCAGGAAGCCGGCAGCCGCGATCATCGGAGTGGCCCTCGACGTCATCGCGATCACACCGAGGGCGAGGGCGAGCACGACTCCCACCCCGAGAATCATGATGGTCGTCGGCGCGTTGAGCGACTCACCCGCTCCGCTCAGCTCAGCTCGGATCTGGTCGAGAGTGAACCCGGGAGCGGCCGCGAGAGGCGTCCACACCAAGATCTGCACCGCGGCGAGCGCAGCATAGATCGTGACGGCGAGCACACCGGCGATCGAGATCCACAGCGTCTGCATCCGCATGGTCCGACGTTGCATCCGAGTCATGCGGGTCAGCCTAGGAAGACATCCCGAGAGTCTCCCGATACTCGCGCCAGGCCGCTCCGAGGCGGCGGATGCCCTCGGCGAGCACGTCGTCGGGGGCGGTGAAGGGGATGCGGATGTGATCGTCCGGCGACGCGGAAACGGCGAACGCCGCACTTCCGGCGATCGAGACTCCGTGTGCGGCCGCCGTTCGGGCGAGCGCTGCTGCTGACCCCACGGGCACCCGCACCCATAGCGACAGCCCGCCACGGGGCGGCTCGACCGTCCAGTCGGGCAGGTGCTCTGCCATCAGTCGCTGCAGCAGCCGGAGCCGCTCCTGATGGATGCGGCTGTTCGCGCGGCGCAGGTCGTCGGCGCGGGCGATCAGATCGAGAGCGAGCAGCTGACCCGGCACGCTGGTGGACTGGTCGGCGAGCTGACGCGCGCCACGCAGCCGTCGTACGAGCACGGGGTCCGCCCGCAACCAGCCGATCCGCAGGCCCGCCCACACCCACTTCGACACCGACTCGACCACGATGACGGGCGCGTCGGCGCGCTCGGCGGCGAGCGTGGGCGGCACCACCCCGTCGAAGGAGATACCGGCGAGCACGCGATCCTCGATGACCGGAACGCCGTACTGCGCGGCGAGCGCAGCCACCCGATGCCGAGCAGCTGCAGGCAGGCGCGACCCGGTCGGGTTCTGGTGATGCGGGTTGAGGGCGACGAGTACCGGACGCAGACGAGCGAGGGCCTGCTCCAGCGCGTCGACGTCGAGACCGTCGTCGCCCATCGGGACGCCGTGCACCGCACCGCCGCGCAGGCCGACCGAATCAGTGACGCCCGGCCAGGTGATCTCCTCGGCGAGCACGATGTCGCCTGGGCCCACGAGCGCGTTGACGACGAGACTGATGGCCTGCTGCGCGCCGTGCGTGACGAGGATCTGCTCCGGTGTGGTCGGTGTTCCCTCGGCGGCGTACATGTCGGCGATGAGGGTGCGCAGCGCAGGCAGGCCCGCAGGGTCGGTCTCCGGCAGCAGGGCGAGGTCGAGCCGCGGCTTGTGATCGCGAATGAGCTGCACCCCGAGGTCGGAGATCTGCGGCACGGTGCGCAGGAGATCGATCGCGTTCGGCAGCGCCGAGAAGAGGGCCTCTCCGCGTCCTGGTCGTGAGGCAGGCACGGCGGTTGCGGCTGTCCCGGCGATGCGGGTGCCGCTCCCCTGCCGCCGGTCGACGAGACCGCGGTCTGCGAGGTCGCCGTACGCGGCGACGACCGTGCCGCGCGAGACGGACCCTGCCGCTGCCAGTGCGCGCTCCGCGGGCAGCCGGTCCCCCGGGCGCAGCTCACCACTTGCGATCAGACCCTCGATGCCTCGCGCGAGCCGGGCGGCGAGAGTGCCGTCTCCCTGTGTCCAGCGGCCGAGCCGCGCCGAGAGCGCCTCCGAGGACACGTCACCTGCGTGGACGAGAGATGCCGCTCGTACCGCAGGAATGGCCGATGCCTGATCCATTGGCCCGCTATTGGCCCTGTCCATCACGCTCATGAGAACCGATTCTGGACCAATGAACACGCATCTCGCCAGCCGTCCTGCAGAGACTGGACCGATCAATCCCGATTGGACCATCGCGCAGCTCCTGGAGTGGCTCAGCGATGATGTCCGCCAGCACGAGGTGACGCTTCAGCATCCGCTCGCCCGCATCGAGGCGTCGCTGACCGGGGCGCGCTGGGCACGCACCCCGTCGACCGTGGCGTTGATCCGCTCGATCGCCGCCGCCGTCCGCGACGAACCGGTGCGGGGAAGCATCCGGGTCGGCGAGCTCTCCCTGCAGCAGGCGCCACGGATGCCGGAGCGGATTCCCCAACCCGCCTGACCGGAGCCTGGCGCAGCCTCGCCGCACCGCGATGCCCGGTTCAGCCGATCGTCGGGCGAACGAGCTGCTCCTGCTCCTCGAGCGTCTGCGCCTGCGCGCGCTTCTCCGCCCGTTCCCGCTCCTGCGCCTCGGCCGCCTCTCGGCGTTCCGCACGCGTCTGCGGCTCACCGGAGCCGGCCTCCGCCTGTATCCCCTGGGTCTGATCCGTCACGATCTGCGCACGGTCTCGGAAGCCCTCGGCCGTCACCTTGTCGAGGGCGACCTGCTTGCGGATCGCGGCGGCTTTCTCGTAGAGGCTCGGATCACCGTAGCTCGTGAGCACCTTCACCAGCACCGGCAGCAGCTCGATCATGAAGAACAGCGCGGCGATGAGGATGTGCGCCCACAGGATCGAGGGCTCCTTCTCGCTCAGCCGGTTCAATCCGCTGATCTGACTGAGCAGGCCGACCGCTCCGGCGTTGCCCTGCGCGACCGCATCGGCGCGGGCGTTGTACGCGGCGAGCGCCTGATCGTAGGAGTCGCGAGCTGTCGGCAGCTGCGACTTCGCCTGCTCGCGGTTCTGCGCCTCGGACGACGAGGTGTTCTCCTTCGCCGCAGTGCCGGCCGCGGCGAGCTCCTCGTTGGCGGTGCGCAGCTGGGCGGCGAGGGCGTCGTAGGTCTGCTGAGCCTCGGCGAGCTGCGCCTTGGCGGCGTCCGAACTGGCGCCCTGGCCGTTGACGCCGGTGCAGCCGGGGACGGTGCCGGCACCCTCACCCGTGAGCTCGCACTGGTACAGCACGCGCGCCTGGTCGATCACGGCCTGCTGGGCGGTCATCTTCGCGGTCACGTCGTCGACCGTGGCCTGAGCCGCGGACTCGGTCGCCGACGAGGAGTCGGTGCCGGCGACGATGCCGGTCGCCGCCTGGTTCTCGAGTTCGGCGACCTTGGCGGATGCCGCGTCGAGCGCGATCTTCTCCGGGCCGTTCTCGAGCGCCTCCTGGTCGGACTGCGACTGGGTGATGTTGGTGGAGGCGACCTCGCGGGCGATGTCGTTGTGGAAGATCTGCAGCACGAGTGGCTCGGCCACGACGAAGCCGATGATCGCGGCCATGATCACGCGCGGGATCGCAAGGCCGATGAGGCGCCAGACGTTCCTGGTCGAGCTCATGGTCGATGTGAGGAATCGGTCGAGGTTGAAGATGATGAGCGCCCAGACGAGCGCCAGGGGCACGGCCAACCAGACGGCCGCCTGCACCCCGGTGGTGAGCGCGAAGAGCATCGAGATCGCCGAGACGAGCGCGGTGCCGGCGAGCACGAAGAACATCTGCACGAAGCGCGGGGTCTCGCCGGGAACACGGTCGAGGATCTCGCCCTCCGCACCGCCGAGGATCGCGAGGGTTCGCGCGCGCGAACCGGGAGTGCGCGGTGCGCGCTTCGCGCGGGGACGGCGGATGCGCGGCTCCCGCGGCGGCTTCACCGGAGCGGGTTCTTCGGCGGCGGAATCGTCCGCGGCGATCGCGTCGGCGATCGGAGTCGTCTCTGCGGGCACGGACTCGGGCACCTCACGGGTGGCGTGGTCGGTGCCGGTGGGCTCGAACTCACGCAGGAAGTCGAGGTCATCCGTGACGGCGTCGGGTTCGCTGTCGAGGATGATCCGACCCTGCGAGTCGTAGCGACCCGGTCGATGGGCGGAATAGGGCATTCGAACAATCTACGAAACCTCGCCTGTGCATCGCGTGGAAGAGTGCTTTGAGCGACTCACAGGTTGGACGACGCAACCGTGACGGATCACTCCGCGGGAAGCAGCCGATCGAGGGCCGCGGCGTAGGCCGACAGTCCGTCCTCGAGCGTGAAGTGGCCTGCCGCAGCGAGCGTGCCGAGCCCGTGGATCAGTCCCCACAGCGCGACGACATCTGTCGGTCGATCGAGGCCGACTGCCGCCGCCCCCTCGGCGAGCACCGCCTCGAGCCCGTCGATCAACGGCGCCATGGTGGGAGTCGGGGATCCGGGCACGCAGACCGTCGGATCGTAGACGGCGTCGAACGCGTGCGGGTGCTCGACGGCGAAGCGGATGTACGCCGAGCCCCCGTCGGCGAGCGCGGCCCGCGGGGTCGAGGCCTTCACGGCAGCGGTGCTCACCTGGCCCAGGAGATCGGCCATGCTGCGCTCGGCGATCGCCTTGAGCAGTCCCAGGCGGTCGGAGAAGTGATGGTACGGGGCGTTGTGGCTGACGTTCGCGGCCCTGGCGACCTCGCGCAGGCTGATCTCCGCCGCGGGCATCCGCTCCAGCAGCTGCATGGCGGCGTCTTCCAGAGCACGGGCGAGATCGCCGTGGTGGTACCCGTCCTTGGAACTTGACATGAGCAACATCCTCTCCTATCTTGACAGTGTCCACCAGCTTGACACTGTCCAGATAGGAACCGGAAATGCCCGCTCTCGTGATCGACGGCCACCCCGACGCCCGCTCCCTGACCGCCGCTCTCGCCCAGCGCTACGCCGCAGGGCACGGCGACGCCCGTGTGCTCGCCCTCCGCGACCTCGGCTTCGACCCGAACCTGCGCTTCGGCTACCGCGAGCGCATGACGCTCGAGCCCGACCTCGTCGAGGCGAAGCGCGCGCTGCAGGACGCCGACACGATCGTCATCGCGACGCCGCTGTGGTGGGGGTCGGTGCCCGCGCTGCTCAAGGGCTTCTTCGACCGCGCCCTGCTGCCGCAGCAGGAGTACCGCTACACGAAGCTCGGGCTCGTCGAGGGACTGCTGCCCGCGCGACGGGGCAGGCTGCTGCTGCTCGCGGACACGCCCTGGTACTTCACACCCTTCACGGGGCTGCCCGCCCAGACCCACGTCGCCCGAGGCACGATGCGCTTCTGCGGGATCCGCTCGGTGCGCACCCATTGCATGCTCGGCGTGAAGGATGCGAGCGAGACCACGATCTCCCGGTGGCTCGACCGCGCCGAGCACCTCGGCGCCGTCGACGCCCGCCGTGCCGGCCGGCCTCAGGCCATCGCGGCGGAGGCGGCCTCATCCTCGGTCGTGGCGACCAGCTGACCGCAGGCGCCGTCGATCTCCTTGCCGCGGGTGTCGCGGAGAGTCGTCGGGATGCCGGCGTCGTTGAGCCTGCGCACGAACTCGTTTGTGACGTCTTTCTCCGACGCCGTCCAGATCGAGCCCGGCGTGGGATTCAGCGGGATCGGGTTCACGTGCACCCAGCCGCGTCCACGCTGGTTGAGCTTCTCCGCCAGCAGATCGGCACGCCAGGCGTGATCGTTCATGTCCTTGATCAGGGCGTACTCGATCGAGACGCGGCGACCGGTCTTGGCGTAATAGTCGTAGGCGGCGTCGAGGGCCTCGTCGACCTTCCAGCGCGAATTCACCGGGATGAGCTCGTCACGCAGGCGGTCGTCGGGGGCGTGCAGCGACAGCGCGAAGGTCACCGGGATGTTCTCGTCGGCGAGCTTCTTGATCGCGGGCACCAGGCCCACCGTCGAGACCGTGATGCCGCGGGCGCTCATCCCGAGCCCGTCCGGCTGCGGAGCGACCATCGAGCGCACCGCATCCATCACGCGCTTGTAGTTGGCGAGCGGCTCGCCCATCCCCATGAAGACGATGTTCGAGACGCGCTCCATGCTGTGGTCGTCGGACTTCTTGCCGCCCAGACCGCCCTCGGCGATGAGCCGGTTGGCGCGCACGATCTGTTCGATGATCTCGGCGGTCGACATGTTGCGGGTCAGGCCCGCCTGGCCGGTCGCGCAGAACGGGCAGTTCATGCCGCAGCCGGCCTGGCTCGACACGCACAGCGTGATGCGGCCGGGGTAGCGCATGAGAACCGACTCGACCAGGGCGCCGTCGTGCAGGCGCCACAGGAACTTGATCGTGTCGCCGCGGTCGGTCTCGAGGCGGCGGACCTCGGTGAGCAGCGGCGGGAGCATCCCGGCGACGAGCTGCTCGCGGGTGTCGGCCGGGAGGTCGGTCATCTGCTCGGGGTCCGACGTGTAGTGACGGAAGTAGTGCGTCGACAGCTGCTTGGCACGGAAGCCGGGCAGGCCGAGCTCTTTCACCTTCTCGACGCGCTCGGCCGGCGTGAGGTCAGCCAGGTGCACCGGCGGCTTGCCGCGCTTGGGGCTCGCGAACTGCAGCAGTGGACGCCCCTCGGCGTCCTTCTGCTGGGTCCATCCCTCGGTGGCAGGGCGCACCTGTGGCTTCCTGGTCTCGCGCACCTTCCCCTGGGCGGGGCGTCCCTGCGGGGCGGACGCGGATGCTGCGGGGCGCGTCTCGCGCGTGCGGGGAGTCTCGGTCATACCCTCCAGGGTACGCGGTGGCGGATGGGAAGGCCCTGGGGCGCGGGCGGTGACCTCTCTAGACTGAGCCCATGGATGCCGTGCTGTGGATCATCGCGATCGTCGTCGGCCTGATCGTCGTCGTGGCGATCCTCGCCGTCGCGGTCCGCGGCATGCGCCCCAAGCTGCCAGAGCCGCAGGTGTTCACCCCGTCGCCGACGACCGCGCGCACGGCTCCCGCTTCGTCGGCGTCGACGGCCGTCTCCGGTTTGACGCCGAGCGTGATCGCCGAGATCGACCGGCTCGTCGGGGCCGGGCAGAAGATCCACGCCATCAAGCTGTACCGCGACCACTCGGGCGTCGGCCTCAAGGAAGCGAAGGACCGCATCGACCACTGGTCGGTCAGCACCACGGCGCCGCACCTCGCCGCCGTGTCGAACGCCACGGCCACGCGCTCGTCGATCACCCCGATGGTCGCGACCCCTTCGTCCGTGCGTGCGTCGCTGCCGGCTTCGGTGGCCTCCGAGATCGACCGGATGGTCGCTGGGGGTTCCGCCATCGCCGCGATCAAGGCGCTCCGCGAGCACACGGGACTCGGACTCAAGGAATCGAAGGACCTGATTGAGGCCTGGCCGCACACCCACGCGTCCTGACCAACTTGTCATTACAGGCTGCGCCCGGGAGAATGGACGTGCCCGCCCGATGAAGGAGCCCCATGTCCGACCGTCTCGACCGCGCCCGCACGACCGGCATCCTCGCCGTCCTCCGCGCCCCCTCCCCTGAACTGGCCATCGAGGCCTCGGAGGCGATCATCCGCGGCGGTGTCACCGGCATCGAGGTGACCTTCTCCACCCCGGACGCTCCGGCGGTCATCCGCGAACTCATCGCCCGCCACGGCGACGCCGCCTACGTCGGCGCGGGCACTGTGACCACCGCTGCACAGGCCGAGCACGCAGCGGATGCCGGAGCCGAGTTCCTGGTCAGCCCCGGCACACTGCCGCACCTCACGCGCAGCATGCTCGACACGGGCCGCGTCGTGATGACCGGCGCGATGACGCCGACCGAGGTCATGGGCGCGCTCGAGCTCGGCGTCGACGTCGTGAAGATCTTCCCGGCGTCGCTCGGCGGCCCGTCCTACCTCGGCGCCCTGCGGGGACCGTTCCCCGACGCCCCGCTCATGCCCACCGGCGGCGTGAACCCCGACAACCTGGCCGCCTGGTTCACCGCCGGCGCGGTCGCGGTCGGTGCGGGCGGAGACCTGGCGAACGGAACCTCGATCGCGAACGGCGACTGGGCCGACATCGAGCAGCGCGCCGCGCGATTCGCCACGGCACTCACCGCCGCGCGGAGCTGACCGCCACACGGGACTGATCACCGCGCGAGGTTGATCACCCGATGTCCGGCATCTTTTGGTATACCGGATGCATGCGTGCGCGAAGGATGTTGGCCGTCGGCGCCGTCACAGTTGCCCTGCTGACCGTGACGGCCTGCACAGCAGCGCCGCATCCTTCCCCGTCGACCCAGGAGGCTGCCATGACCGAAGCCACTCGCGATCTGCTCGCCGCCGCTGAGGACGGAGACGCGATCGCCGTGCAGACGGCGATCGACGAGGGCGCGGACATCGAGGCGCGCGGATCCGGCGGGATGACAGCCCTGGTGGCGGCGACCAAGGCGAACCACGTCGACGCGGCCCGGGCCCTGATCGAGGCGGGGGCAGACGTGAACGCCAAAGACGACATCCAGGACTCCGCCTACCTGTACGCGGGCGCGCGCGGACATGACGAGATCCTCCGTCTGACCCTCGACAACGGCGCCGACCTCGCGAGCACCAACCGCTTCGGCGGCACGGCCCTGATCCCGGCGTCCGAGCGCGGACTGCTCGCGACGATCGAGATCCTGCTCGAGGCCGGCGTCGACCCGAACCACATCAACGACCTGAACTGGACGGCGCTGCACGAGGCGATCGTGCTCGGCGACGGATCCTCGACCTACGTCGACGTGGTTCGTGCCCTCCTCGACGGCGGGGCCGACAGCGGCATCCCGGACGGCGACGGCGTGCTCCCGGTCGACCTCGCGAAGGCCAGGGGCTACGACGCGATCGTCGCCGAGCTCGAACGGTGATCGCCCTCGACCCGTGGGCCTGGGCGGCGCTCGCGGTGGCGGCGGCGGTCATCGGCCTCTCGAAGACCGCACTGCCGGGCGGGAGCATCCTGGCGATCGCGCTGTTCGCGGCCGTCCTGCCCGCCCGCACCTCGACCGCGGCGACCCTGCTGCTCCTGATGGTCGGCGACCTGTTCGCCCTGTTCGCCTACCGCCGGCACGCGCACTGGCCCACGCTGCTGCGGCTCGCTCCCGCGGTCATCGCGGGACTGCTGGTCGGATTCGCGTTCCTCGCGCTCGCCGGCGATGGTGTGGTGCGCCGTGCGATCGGAGTGATCCTGCTGCTCATGATCGCCGTGACGCTGTGGCGCCGGTGGCGGCAGAGCAGAGCGGATACCGTGTCACCGCCCTCCAGCGGCATCCTGCTCGCAGGCGCCTACGGCACGCTCGGCGGCTTCACGACCATGGTCGCGAACGCCGGCGGGCCCGTCATGTCGATGTACTTCCTGGCCACCCGCACCCCGGTGCAGGTGTTCCTCGGTACCTCCGCGTGGTTCTTCGCCATCATCAACGTGATCAAGGTGCCGTTCCTCGCGGGCCTCGGGCTGTTCGAGCCACCGGTACTGCTGATGGATGCCGTGCTCGCGCCGCTCGTGGTGGTCGGCGCGCTCCTCGGGTTGCGGGTCGCCCGTCGCATGAATCAGCGTGTGTTCGACCGCATCGTGATCGCACTCACGATCGTCGGTGCGGTCTACCTGCTGATCTGACCCCATCTATCTGCTCCCGCTCTGACTCCGGGGCCGCGGGAACCTCAGTCGAGGAAGATGTCGGGGAAGAGCGCGCTGTCGGGAGTGCCGGGGATCGCGGCATAGCCGGAGAAGTCGGTCACACCGTCGGCCTCGAGCACGTCCTCGACGATGAGCGTCTGACCGGTGTACGACGCCGCGGGCTTGAGCAGCACGGCATACGCGGCGTCCGCATAGATGTCGGGCGTGCGACTCGCAGCCATGACCTTGTCGCCACCGAGGAGGTTCTGCACGGCCGCCGTCGCGATCGTGGTGCGCGGCCACAGGGTGTTGGCCGCGATCCCGTCGCGTGCGAACTCGGCGGCGAGGCCGAGGGTCGCCATGGTCATGCCGAACTTCGCGAGCGTGTATCCGGTGTGCGCGCCCAACCACTTCGGGGTCGGGTTGAGGGGCGGCGACAGCGAGAGGATGTGCGGGTTCTCGGCATCCTTCAGGATCGGCACGGCGGCGCGCGAGAGCATGAACGTGCCGCGTACGTTGACGTCCTGCATCAGGTCGTACTTCTTGGCGTTCAGGTCGAGCGAGCGCGAGAGGTCGATGACGCTGGCGTTGTTGATCACGATGTCGATGCCGCCGAACTCGCCCTGCGTCTTCATGACCGCTTCGGTGATGTCGTCGTCGTCGCGCACGTCGCCGACGATCGGCAGAGCCTGGCCGCCGGCCGCGCGGATCTGCTCGGCCGCGGTGTGGATCGTGCCTTCGAGCTTCGGATGCGGGGTGTCGGTCTTCGCGAGCATCGCGATGTTCGCACCGTCGGCAGCCGCCCTCAGCGCGATCGCGAGGCCGATGCCGCGGCTGCCGCCCGACATCAAGATGGTCTTGCCTGCAAGGGACATGGGTTCTCCTGGGTTCTCGATCGCGGGTTCTGAGGGGTGCCGCGGGTCAGCGCGGCGCCATGCGGATGGCACCGTCGAGGCGGATGGTCTCGCCGTTGAGGTAGCCGTTCTCGACGATCTGCTGCACGAGAGCGGCGTACTCGTCGGGGCGTCCGAGGCGCGAAGGGAAAGGCACCTGCTGGCCGAGCGAGTCCTGTGCCGCCTGCGGAAGACCCATCAGCATCGGGGTCTCCATGATGCCCGGAGCGATCGTGCACACCCTGATGCCGTAGCGGGCGAGCTCGCGCGCCACCGGGAGGGTCATGGCGTGCACACCGCCCTTGGATGCGGAGTAGGCGGGTTGGCCGATCTGACCGTCGAACGCGGCGACGCTCGCGGTGTTCACGATGACGCCGCGCTCCTCGTCGTGCAGCTCGTTCTTCGCGATCACGGCGGATGCCTGCGAGATGACGTTGAACGTGCCGACGAGGTTGATGCGGATCACGCGCTCGAAGTCGGCGAGCACAGCCGGGTTGCCTTCGCGGTCGAGCACCTTGGCGGGCGGCGCGATGCCGGCGCAGTTCACGACCACCCGCAGCGGAGCGGCGGACTGCGCGGCTGCGACGGCCGCCTGCACCTCATCCGCGTTCGTGACGTCGGCCGCGACGAACAGCCCACCGAGTTCGTCCGCGATCTCGGCACCCTTCGACGAGGCGAGGTCGATGATCGTGACGTGCGCTCCCGCGGCGACGAGCCGGCGCGCCGTGGCGAGTCCGAGACCCGAGGCTCCGCCGGTGACGAGTGCACCCTGTCCGCTGATCTGCATCTGATGTTCTCCTTCGAACGTCGTCGTGCGACATGCATTGATGGAACGCAGTCCCAGCCTACGTGGTTCTTGGTTTCACCACGAGCCGAGGTACGGCGTCGAGAGCGAGCCTACGACACCGCCTCGCGCGCGAAGGAACCCGATAACCGATGCGGGTAGGATCCCGAGAATGCGCCGCTCGCCCGGGATCCTCCGTTCCGCGGGCATCGTCGCCCCGCCGGTGATAATGCGGCTCATTACCACGGCGAGCCTGGCGCTCCTGCTGCTCTTCGCCTTCGCCGTGACCACCCACGGGGCGCAGGACGAGAACGGCGCTGCCCCCTCCCTCACCGCCGCAGTCGTCGACGCATTCGACCATGCGGCCGCAGCCGCCCAGGAGCAGGTCACCGCCGCACCCGACAGCGGGACGAGCGCTCTCGTCGGAGCTGCGCTCTGCGCTCTGGGCGTGCTGTGCGGGCTCGCCGTGATGCTCCTGCGAACACGCGCAGCGCACCGCCGGGCACTGGTCACGCGACTCCGAGCCGGATCCGAGGCTCTGCGTCGATCGTCTGCATCTCCCCCGCGCCCACGCGCGACAACGCTCTCCCTCCTCCAGCTCGGCCTCTCCCGAACCTGATCCGCCGGCCGCACCCGCGCGACCGCATCCGCCGCTCGCAACCCGGCCTCCCCCGCGGCATCCCCTCGATATCCCTGTCGACCTCCTGAGTAGACATCTCGCGTCGACCTCTCGCGTCGACTCCGCGCGACCCCCGACTCCTGAAGCCGTGCGTTGCGTGCGCGGCACCATCCGAGGCTCCGTCCTCTCGAACAATCTGCTCTCACCCCTCGAAGGAGACCCATGAAAAGCCCCGTGGACAACGCCGATCGGCGCGCTCCCCAACGCCCGAGTCCGCAGACGAACCCGATCGGCTGGACGATGCGGCGCACGGTGGGCACGACCGTCATGGGGGCGGTGCTCAGCGTCCTGATCCTGCTCGTCGGCGGGGAGTCGGCAGCCGCGCACGTGCCCCACAGCATCGTCGGCGCCTCAGAGGCGGATACGCCCGCGACGACTCAGACCCCCGCACCCACACCCACACCCACACCCACACCGACACCGACCAGCAGCACGACGCACGAGCAGCAGAACGGCGAGCGGAGGGTGCAGCGCGACGACCTCGGATTCCTGGGGACCGTCTTCCTCGTCGGGATCGGCTTCCTCCTCGCCCTCGGAGCGACCGGGGTGGTCTTGGCGGGGCGCGCGCGGCGGAGACGCGATCGGGCAGCGGAGACGGGACCGTCCGATGAAGCGTGAGAGCGTCCCGAAGTACGCCGTCGCCTTCGTGATCGCCGGCCTCGTCGTCCTGATCGACCAGAGCACCAAAGCGGCCGCGATCGCCGGGCTCAGCCAGACGGAACGGATACCCGTTCTGGGTGATGCGCTCGGCCTGCAGCTCGCCTACAACCCCGGGGCGGTGCTGTCGCTGGGCTCCGGGGCGACCTGGGTGCTGACCGTGGTCGGCGTGGGCGCCGTCGCCGCCCTGTTCGTCGCCGCGGTCCGCGCACGCACGACGTGGCGGGCCTGGGGGTTGGGTTTCATCCTCGGGGGCGCCATCGGGAACGTGCTGGACCGTCTGCTCGCTCCCCCCGGGTTCGGCATCGGCCATGTCACCGACTTCCTCGCGTACGGGAACTGGTTCATCGGGAACCTCGCCGACGTCGCGCTCGCGATCGGAGGCGTCGTCCTCGTCATCGGGGCCGGGGTCCGTCACCGTGCGCAGACACGGAACGCGGCCTTCGGCGACCGGCCGGACGACGAACGAGAGGGCGCGAACGGATGAACAACTGGATGCCGAACGCGCCGCCGACCTTCGCCGACCTCGTGCTGCCCGCACCGGGCCCGTTCCCCCTCCTGCCCCTGGTCGCCGCCGTGCTGGCCATGGCGTACCTCGTCGGCGCGATCCGCCTCTGGCGGCAGCACCGCCGGTGGCCCGTCTGGCGCACGGTCGTGTTCCTCCTGGGCTGCCTCGCGCTCGCGGCCGTCACCGGTCTCGGGGTCGAGGCATACGGCTACGCGCTGATGTCGGTGTTCATGTTCCAGCAGCTCACGCTGATGATCGCGATCCCGCCCCTGCTGGTGCTCGGATCACCGGGCACCCTGCTCCTGCGTGCCACGCCCCACCACGGGCTGGGTGCCGCCGCGCTGCGTGCCGCGCACGGCGGACTCCGCAGCCGCGTCGCCCGATGGATCCTGAGCCCGTGGATCGCCCTGCCGGTGTACCTGATCGCGTTCTACGGTCTGTATCTGGCCGGTCTCGCCGATCGCGTCCTCGCTGCTTCCGGCGGTCACATCGCCCTGGAGGTCGGGTTCCTCATCGTGGGCATCCTGTTCGCGATCCCGGTGCTGAGCTCCGATCCCCTCCCCGTGCGTCTCGGGCACGGCGGGCGGGCACTCGACGTCTTCGCCGAGGCCGCCCTGCACGCGTTCTTCGGGGTCTTCCTGATGATGGCGACGACGATGCTCGTCGACCACTTCGTCGCCCCGACCCTCGCCCTCGGGATGGATCCGCTCGAGGACCAGCGTCTGGCGGGCGGTCTGGCCTGGTCCTACGGCGAGGCGCCGACGCTGCTGATGCTCGTGTACGTGATGCATCGGTGGTTCCGTGATGACACGGCCCGCGCCGCCGCCGATGACCGCTACGCCGATGCGCACGGCACGACCGAGCTCGACGCCTACAACGCCTACCTCGAAGGCCTGCGCGACGAGAGCCGATGAACCGCACCGGTCGCCGTCACCCGCCACCGCCGCCGTCACCCGTCGCCGTCGGGCAGGATGGACGGATGAGCATCCCCTCCGCCTCCCTCGACGTGCCGACGCGGGTGCGCGAGCTCGCCCGCGGTGCGGCGCTCGTGCCGGTCTGGCTCAACGGGATCGGCGGGCTGACCTTCCGCACCGACGACGGCCGCTACATCAAATGGGGGCCGCTCGACGACGAGGCGAACATGCGCGACGAAGCCGAGCGCATGAGGTGGGCGCGCACCTGGATCGCGGTGCCCGAGGTGCTCGAACAGGGGCAGGACCAGACACACGAGTGGCTCGTCACCGTCGCACTCGACGCGAGCAGTGCCGTCGACCCGCGCTGGGCCGACCAGCCCGAGACCGCGGTACGGTCGGTCGGCGCGGGCCTGCGGGCGCTGCACGACGCCCTGCCCGTGGCCGAATGCCCCTGGGAGTGGAGCACGCAGTGGCGGATCGCCAACGCCGCCGACCGCGGCACGATCGTGCCCGACGAGCTGCACCAGGCGCCACCGATCGACCGCTTGGTGGTGTGCCACGGCGATGCCTGCATGCCGAACACGCTTCTCGACGCCGCCGGCCGTCCCGCCGCGTTCGTCGATCTCGCAGCTCTCGGAGTCGCCGACCGCTGGGCCGACATCGCCGTGGCGTCGATGAGCACGATGTGGAACTTCGGTTCCGGCTGGGAGGACACGCTCATCGAGGCCTACGGGGTCGAGCCCGACTACGAGCGCCTCGACTACTACCGGCGGCTCTGGAACGAGACATGAGCGTGGCGCCCCCGCCCGCCGGTCGACCGCCGGTGTTCGGCCCGGTCGTCGACGACATGACCCGGTGCGTGCACTACCGGGGCCCGACAGACATCATCGCGATCCGCTTCGCCTGCTGCGGCGACTACTACCCGTGCCACCGCTGTCACGAGGAGTCTGCGGGGCATCCGGCGCAGCAGTGGGCGCCCGAGCAGCACGACACCGCGGCGATCCTCTGCGGCGCATGCGGACACGAGCTCACGATCACCGAGTACTTCGCGGTGACGGGCTGCCCTCGCTGCACCGCCCCGTTCAACGAGCGCTGTGCTCTGCACCGGGAGCACTACTTCCAGCCGAGTTGGAGCTAGCCGACCCTAGCTCCACACGAATCGGAAGGTCCCGACGAGGACGGCGGCGGCAAGGGCGAGGGCCATGATCGCGATGCCGCCGATCAGCGCCACCGCATCGCGCGGGTGCAACCGGGACGGTCGCGACCAGGTGCGGGGGATGCCGGAGCCGAAGCCGCGCGCCTCCATCGCGAGTGCCAGCGTGGACCCGCGCCGCACCGCGAACACGAGCAGCACGAAGGCCATCGAGAAGAATCGTCGCAGCACACCCCGATCCCCCACGCCCCGTGCACGACGGGCCAGGCTCATGGTGCGCCAGTCGTCGAGGAACAGGCCCAGCATCCGGGTGCCGGCGAGGATGCCGAGCACGAAGCGACTGGGGAGCTTCGCGACCTGGGCCAGCGCATCGGCGAGCTCTGTGGGGTCGGTGCCGCCGAAGAGCAGGATCGTCGGCAGTCCGAGCGCGATCACGCGCAGGCTCACCGCGATCGCGAGCGTGATGGAATCCTCGCTGATCGTGGCGAATCCGAAGGTCCAGTAGATCCGCCCTGCGGGTTCGGCGTAGAGCAGCATGCTCACGCCGGCGATCGGTGCGAAGATCGCGATCGGCAGCAGGCGCTTCAGCACCGTCGACAGCCGCAGTCGGGTCAACGGCAGGCAGAGCAGCTGCAGGACGATCGCGGCCAGCGCACTCGTGACGTCGATGGACGCGAACAGCGGCACCGACAGCAGCACGGCGAGCACCAGCTTCGTCACCGGGTTCACACCGTCGAGCCATACCGTCCGTGCGGTCTCGACCGCCGTCACGATGTCGCCTCCCCTTCGCGTCCCAGTTCGATGCGATGCCCGCCCAGGTGTCGGATCACGGCGTCGTCGTGCGTGACCGCGACGATCGACCGACCACGCGCGATCTCCTCCTGCAGGAGCGCGACGAGCGAGATCCACCCACGCCGGTCCTGCCCGAAGGTCGGCTCGTCGAGCACGATCACCTCGGGTGCTCCCGCCAGCACGGTCGCGACGGACAGTCGACGCTTCTGCCCGCCGGAGAGCGTGAACGGGTTGGCGAGCGCGAGAGACGCGAGTCCGAGGCGCTCGAGCAGTTCCTCGACGACGCCGTCCGTCTTCGCGCGGTCCCACCCGAGGGCTCGCGGGCCGACGGCGAGCTCGTCGCGCAGCGTCTGCGTGAGGAACTGATGCTCCGGCTCCTGGAAGACCATGCCGATGCGGGTGAGCAGCTCACGCGAGGACCAGCGGATCGGGCGGGGGCCCTTGCGCCCCGCCAGCTCGGGCGCCGAACGCACTTCGCCGGCCTGCTCCGGGATGAGGCCGGCGAGGGTGAGTGCGAGCGTCGACTTGCCCGCGCCGTTCGGCCCGGTGATCACGGTCGCGTTCGCACGCGGCACGCGCAGGTCGAGCCCCGACTGCACGACGACGCCCGCCTCTCTCGCGATCGAGAGCGCGGAGGCCGTGAGGGCATCGGAGGCAGGAACCTGTTCGAGCATCGGAAGGTCGATGCCGCGGTCGGGCACCCACACCCCCGCATCGGCGAGCACGTCGCCGTGGGCCGCGAACACCTGCGCGGGCGCACCGTCGGCGAGGAGTCCTCCGTCGGCCGCCAGCACGATCACGCGCGTCATCAGATCGACCCAGATCGGGGTGCGGTGCTCGACGACCACGAGCGTCGCGCCGGTCGTCTCGACGGCGCGCTCGACACTCGCCCGCACCTCCCGCACCCCCTCCGGGTCGAGGTTCGCGGTGGGCTCGTCGAGCAGCAGCAGCCCCGGTCGCATCGCGAGCACACCGGCCAGCACCAGCCGCTGCTTCTGCCCGCCGGAGAGCGCCTTCGTGGGGCGTCGCAGCGGAACATCGAGGCCGACGGCGTCGAGCGCCTCGGCGACGCGACCCGGGATCTCGGACGCCGCGACGCCCAGGTTCTCGCAGCCGAACGCGACGTCGTCGCCGACCTTCGACAGCACGATGCCGGCGTCCGGGTCCTGCAGGACGAGTCCGACCTGACCGTGCCGTGACTCGGGGGCCGCACCGTCGATGCGCAACGACCCCGTCCGTTCCCCCTCGTCGTCATCGCCGAGGACCCCGGCGAGGCCGGCGAGCAGCGTCGACTTCCCTGCACCCGAGGCGCCGAGCAGGAGCACCCGCTCGCCCGGTTCGATCGTGAAGGAGACGTCCGCGACGGCGGGACGCTTTCGACCGGCGTACCGCCAGCCCCAGCCCGTAGCCTGCACGCGGGCCGGGGAGGCGAAGGTCACGCTCAGACCTCGCGCACGTGCTCTCGCCCGACGGCGAAGCGGTTGAGGGCGCCGGTGACGGCGAGGGCGCGTACGAGCAGCCAACCGACCACGCCGGCCAGGATCGCCCCGGAGACGACCACGCTGATCAGATAGATCGTGTTGAACTCGACCGACTTCAGGATGTTCGGCGAGCTGCCGTAGAACAGCTCGAACACCCAGGCGGCCACGGCGGCTCCGACGCCGGCGAGCGCAGCGACTGCGATCCCGAAACGACGGTAGAAGAACAGGGCGAAGATGATCTCTGCACCGAGGCCCTGCACGATGCCCGACAACACGGTCGAGACACCCCACACGTTGCCGATCAGCATCGACACGATCGCGGCGACCAGTTCGACCACGAGCGCGGCCCCCGGCTTGCGGATCACGAGACCGCCGACGACACCGCCGAGCAGCCAGATGCCGACGGCGATGCCACCGAGGCCCGGTGTCAGGGCGTCGGCCGCGCCGAACCACGCGTATCCGATGGTGTTCCATCCCCAGAACACGAGACCGATCGCGACGCCGAGGACAGCGGCGACGACGATGTCGACGACGCGCCAGCGCCAGATCGATGGGCGGTGCAGCCCGTTCGCATCGGCGGATGCCTGCTGTGCGGATGTGGACGTAGGCGTACTCATCTGAACTCCTCCCTGCGCTGGCATGACCCAGATCAGGTTCGACGGTCGAAGCGCGATTCGCTCCCTCTCAGCCCGGCTCGCCGGACTCCCGTGGTTGTGCTGAAGATCCTACCCGCTGGCGACACCCGCGTGGCGACAAGGCTGTGCGCCGCGGAACCCGCCCGGGATTGGGTACCGTGAACGAGTGACCGCAACAGATCCCGCCGACGAGGCGACGGGCGTCGTCCGTGACGACGGCCCCGCGACCACCGCCCCCTCCGGCTCCGTCGATGCCGCGTCGGGCGGTTCGGTGCTCACGGCCGAGCAGACGTCGACGCGCGCGCTCGCACCGGAATCGGTGGTCGCCCCGGAACCGGCCACGCCCGCTCTGACGAAACCGCCATTCGTTCCGCGTGAGACTGCCGCGGGAGACGCCGACGATCCCCTCGCCGCGCTCGACGCGACCACCCCCCAGTGGGCGGACGAGACCACCACCGCCACCGCTCTGACCTGGGTGGACCCCGCGACGGTGGCCGACCACACCGCCACCGCGACTCTCGACGAGACGTCGGAAGCCGAGCGGACGAACGGCCTGCTCCGCGGGGCACGCCTGCGCCCGGCCATCGCCCGTCCCGGCATCCTCGTTCCGCTGGCCACGCTCGTGGGCCTCGTCGCCGCGTATGCCGGCACCACGCTGCTCTGGCCGCTGCACGAGGTACCTCCGACAGTGCAGTCCGTCGAGTTCGCGACGACGCCCGCTGCCGCAGCCACCGTCACCTGGCCCACCGAGGGCGCGGGCGCCGTCGGCATCTCCGGCATGACCACTGCGGCCTCGATCCCCGATGCGGTGAGCATCGCGAGCATCACCAAGGTCGTGAGCAGCCTGATGGTGCTCGACCGTATGCCGCTGGCGGTGGGCGAACAGGGGCCCGAGTTCTCGTTCACCCGGGCCGACAGCGTGAAGTACTGGGACTACCGGCGCAGCGACCAGTCCGCACTCGATGTGCCGATCGGCGGGGTGCTGACCGAATATCAACTCCTGCAGGGCACGCTGATGGGATCGGCGAACAACTACATCGACCGGCTCGCGAGCGAGATCTGGGGGTCCGATCGCGAATTCGCCCGGGCCGCCGAGGTGTGGCTGCGCGAACGAGGCCTCACCGGCATCACCGTGGTGACGCCGTCCGGCTTCGACGAGCGTAATGTGGCCACCCCCGAGGCGCTGGTCGCCCTCGGCGAGCGTGCCATGCAGAACCCGGTGTTCGCCGAGATCGTCGGCACCAAGTCGGTGGACCTCCCGGGCGCCGGCACCGTCGTCAACACGAACGGGATGCTCGACGATCCCGGTGTCGTCGGCGTCAAGACCGGCACGCTCGTCGGCTGGAACCTGCTCACCGCGAAGGACGTCGTCATCGGCGACACGACCGTGCACCTCTTCGCCGCGGCGCTGAACCAGGCCGGCAACGATGAGCGACTCGCTCTCACCCGCTCCCTGTTCGCGGAGGCGGAAGCGGCGCTGGAGGCGCAGCCGCCCGCCGTCGCGAAGGACACCGTGGTCGGTCAGGTCACGACCCCCTGGGGGGAGGAGGTCGACGTCATCACCGAGACCGATGCCGATGTGGTGCTGTGGAACGGGGCGACCGCCACCGCGGCGACGGCCTTCGATCTCGGCGAAGACCGTGAACAGGACGACGCCGTGGGCACGCTGACGACGACCGGTCCGCTCAACACCGTCACCACGCCTCTGGTGCTGGCCGAGGATGTGGAGGGGCCGAGCCCGTGGTGGCGTCTGACCCACCCGCTCGAGCTGCTCGGGATCAGGGCCGACCGCTCCTGACACCTCGTCACGCGCGCTGTGCCGGCGCCCGCGACGACGCGATCCGCCTACGACGACGCCCCACCCCGCGTGAGCGGAGTGGGGCGTCGTCGTGCGGATGCCGGAGGGCGGGAACGCTCAGGAACGGTGGCTCGAACCGTCGGCCCCGTCTTCCAGCAGGGCCTGGGCTGCCGCCGTCTCGGCAGCGGGCAGCTGAGCACCGATCGAGGCTCCGGCAACGGCGGCCGCAGCCTCCTCCCCTGCACCTTCGGCATCGCTCGCATCGCCCGAGACGACGACGGGCGTCGTGCCGGTGAGGGCGTCTTCGGCGTCGATGTCGGTCGCCGCCTGCTCGAACTGCGACTGGTACAGACGCCAGTAGGCGCCCTGCGCGGCGATGAGCTCGTCGTGCGTGCCCTTCTCCACGATGTCACCGTGCTCCATCACCAGGATGAGGTCGGCGTCGCGGATGGTCGACAGTCGGTGCGCGATCACGAACGACGTGCGTCCTTCACGAAGCGCGGCCATCGCGTGCTGCAGCAGCAGTTCGGTGCGGGTGTCGACGGCCGACGTGGCCTCATCGAGGATGAGGATCGACGGCTGCGCGACGAATGCCCGCGCGATGGTGATGAGCTGACGCTCGCCCGCCGACACGTTCGCGGCATCCTCGTCGAGCACCGTGTCGTAGCCCTCGGGGAGGGCGTGCACGAAGCGATCGACATAGGTCGCCTTGGCGGCGGCGAGAACCTCGTCGTCGGTCGCGGTGGAGCGACCGTAGCGGATGTTCTCGCGGATGCTGCCGGCGAACAGCCACGGATCCTGGAGCACCATGCCGGTGCGCGACCGCAGTTCGTCGCGGGTCACCTCGGCGATGTCCTGGCCGTCGAGCATGATGCGCCCGCCGCTGAGCTCGTAGAAGCGCATGATCAGGTTGACCAAGGTCGTCTTTCCCGCACCGGTCGGACCGACGATGGCGACGGTCTGCCCCGGCTCCACCCGGAATGACAGGTCGCGGATGAGCGGACGCTCGGGTGTGTACGAGAACGCGACGTTCTCGAACTCTATGACGCCCTTGCCCTCCACCAGCTCGGGGGCATCGGCGTCGTCCGCCTCCTGCTCCTCGGCGTCGAGCAGTTCGAAGACCCGCTCGGCGGAGGCCGTGCCGGACTGCACGACCGCGGCCATGCCACCCAGTTCGGACAGGGGCTGTGTGAACTGCTGCGAGTACTGGATGAATGCCTGCACGTCGCCGAGACGGAGCTGGCCGTTCGCGACCATCAGACCGCCGAGCACCGCGATGCCCACGTAGCTGAGGTTTCCGACGAACATCATCGCCGGCATGATGATGCCGGAGAGGAACTGTGCCTTGAAGCTCGCCTGGAACAGCTCTTCGTTCTCGACCTGGAACTTGTCCAGCGCATCCTTCTCCCGGCCGAAGACCTTCACGAGCGCGTGGCCGGAGAATGCCTCCTCGACGCGGGCGTTCAGGCGACCGACCTTGCGCCACTGGGTGCCGAAGGCCTTCTGCGAGCGCGGTCCGATGATGCCGAAGATGACGCCCATGAGCGGCAGCGTGATGAGGGCGACGAGCGCGAGCTGCCACGAGATCGAGAACATCATCACGAGCACGCCGATCACGGTGAGCACCGAAGTGAGTGCTCCCGAGAGCGACTGCTGCATCGTCTGCGTGATGTTGTCGATGTCGTTCGTGACGCGTGAGATCAGCTCGCCGCGCTGCACCTTGTCGAAGTACGCCAGCGGCAGCCGGTTGATCTTCGCCTCGACCGACTCGCGCAGCCGCCACATGGTGCGGACCATGATCACGTTGATGACGTAGCCCTGGATCCAGGTGAGGAAGGCCGCGGCCACGTAGATGCCGAGCACCGCGGCGATGACGAGACGCAGTGCGTCGAAGTCGATGCCCTGGCCGACCGTGAAGTCGCCCAGCGCGCCGACCTGGTTCGCGAAGTCGTCCTGCCCACCGGCCCGCAGCGCCTCGACGACGACGTCCTGCGAGGTCCCGGCCGGGAAGCCGGGGAACCCGTCGGTCGGCTGTCCGAGCTGGATGGAGATGAAGCCCTTGTAGACGAGGTTGGTGGCCTCGGCGAGCACCTTGGGCGCCGCGACCGTCAGGACCACGCCGATCGCACCCAGGATCGACACGAAGACGAACCAGATGGCCGAGGGCTTCAGCAGCCCGATCATGCGCGCGAAACTCGGACCGAAGTTGTCGGCCTTGCCCGGCGCGACGCTGTCCCAGTCGCCGGAGTTCTGACGTGCCTGCTCGGCGAGCTCGGCCTCGTACTTCTCCTCGGCGCTCAGCTCGACCTCGGCGACGAGCGCTGCCGCCTTGCCGCGGCCGCGTCTGGCCGTGCGCTTCTCGTTGTTGTCCTGCGCGCTCATGCGTCCACCCCCAGCTGCGACTCGACGATCTCTCGGTAGGTGTCGCTCGTCTCGAGCAGTTCCTCGTGCGTGCCGACGCCGACCATGGTTCCGCCGTCGAGGACGACGATGCGGTCCGCGTCCGTGATGGTGGAGATGCGCTGGGCGACCACGATCTTCGTCACGTGCGGGAGCTCCCGCCACAACGCCTGCCGCAATCGCGCGTCCGTCGTGAGGTCGAGGGCCGAGAACGAGTCGTCGAAGACCAGGATCTGCGGCTGGTGCACGATCGCGCGGGCGATCGCGAGTCGCTGACGCTGACCACCCGAGACGTTCGTGCCGCCCTGGGCGATGCGGGAGTCGAGACCATCGGGCATCTCCTCGACGAAGTCGCGACCCTGTGCGATGTCGAGCGCGTGCCACAGCTCTTCGTCGGTGGCCTCTTCCCGGCCGTAGCGCAGGTTCGACGCGACGGTGCCGGTGAAGAGGAACGGACGCTGCGGCACCAGGCCGATGCTGTCCCACAGCGACTCGACGTCGGCCTCGCGCACATCGGTGCCCCCGACGTGCACGGAGCCGCCCGAGACGTCGAACAGGCGCGGGATGAGCGACACGAGGGTCGTCTTTCCGGAGCCGGTGGAGCCGACGATCGCGACGGTCTCACCCGGCTGCGCGGCGAAGCTGATGCCGGTGAGCACAGGGGAATCGGCACCGGGGTAGGTGAACTCGACGTCGTCGAGCGCCACGGATCCGGGGACCGGGAACTCGGTGACGCCGTTCTCGGGGCGGACCAGCGTGGATTCGGAGTCGAGAACCTCGCCGATGCGCTCGGCCGACACCGCGGCGCGCGGGATCATCATCGCCATGAAGCTCGCCATGATGACGCCGCCCATAATCTGGCCGATGTACTGCATGAAGGCGAACAGTGTGCCCACCTGCACCGTGCCGTTGTTGACCTCGATGCCGCCGAACCAGATGACCGAGACGACCGTGACGTTCAGGATGAGCATGAACAGCGGGAACAGCAGCACGAAGAGCGAGCCCACCTTGCGGCCGACGACCATGATGTCGGTGTTGGCGCCGCGGAAGCGGTCTTCCTCGATGCGCTCGCGCACGAATGCCCGCACGACGCGCACGCCGGTGAGCTGTTCGCGCATGATGCGGTTGACGTTGTCGAGCTTGCCCTGGTAGCTGCGGAACAACGGGACCATGCGCCCGATCACGAGGGCGGCCAGGATCAGCAGCAGCGGCACAGACACGGCGATGAGCCAGCTGAGGCCGACGTTCGTCTGCACGGCGAAGATGATGCCGCCGATCGCGAGGAGCGGCGCCGTGACGAGCATGGTCGCGCCCATCATCGCCAGCATCTGCACCTGCTGCACGTCGTTCGTGTTGCGGGTGATGAGCGAGCCGGCGCCGAACTGCGAGACCTCGCGCTCGGAGAAGCCGCTGACCTTGCCGAAGACGTCGGCGCGGATGTCACGGCCGGCGCCCATCGCTGCGCGCGCGGCGAAGTACGTCGCGGTGACCGAGGCGATGATCTGCCCCAGCGAGACCGCGAGCATGAACAGACCGGTGCTCCAGATGTAGCCGGTGTCACCGCGGGCGACGCCCTTGTCGATGATGTCGGCGTTCAGACGCGGGAGGTAGAGGGTCGCTGCGACGCTGGCGAGCTGGAAGACCAGCACCGCGAGCAGCAACCATCGGTATCGGGAGAGATAGCGGAGGAGGATTTTTCCCAGCACAGGCGGACTTTCTAGGAAGGATGAAGCGGCGGATTTCTCGGCAGACGGATGCCGACCGACAATCGGCCACAAGACAGAGTGCCACGATCCGCGGACATTCGTATCCCCCTCATGGGGGACCTTCGCTCACAGCGAACCGCTTCCCGTCCCGATCAGCGGTTTCTGCACACGGGCGAACAACGGCGAAGGAAGTCGCCGAACCCCTTCTCAGAACAGGGCGGGCTGCGGGACGTATGCGCGTGCAGGGGCGCCGGCGTCCGGGGCGAGCTCGGCCAGCGTGGGCGGGTCCCACTTCGGATCCCGGTCCTTGTCGACGATCTGCGCGCGGATGCCCTCGACGAGGTCGGGGTGCTCGTTCACGAACCACAGCACGCGGCGGTACTCGCCCTCGAGTGCGGCACGAAGCCCCGACAGCTCGCGTGCCTCGCGCACGGCATCGAGCGTGACAGTGAGGCCGGTCGGCGCGAGGTCCTCGAGAAGGTCCGCGGTCGCGGCGGCCTCCGTCGTGCCCTGGGCCTGCAGGCGATCGATGATTTCCCTCACGGTGGGAGCGGAGAAGGCGTCGTCGATCCACTCCCGCCACGCCGGGAGCTGCGAGGGCTCCGGGGTCTCGTCGAACAGCAGGACGATCTCACTCGGGCCCGTCGGATCGGCCCGGAAGGCGAGAGCCTCGCTCAAGGCGTCGAGGCGGTCCGACGGCACGAAGTGATCGGCGAAGCCGAGGTACACGGCATCCGCGCCGCTCATCGTCGCTCCGGTGAGGCCGAAGTACTCGCCGAAGCGCCCGGGGGCACGGCCGAGAAGCCAGGTGCCGCCGACGTCGGGCGTGAATCCGATGCGCGTCTCCGGCATCGCGAGCTTCGAGCGCTCCGTGACGATGCGGATCGCCGCGTGCCCGGCCAGGCCGATGCCTCCCCCCATCGTGATGCCGTCGGCGAAGGACACGACCGGCTTGGGGTATTCGGCGATCATCGCGTTCAGCGCGTACTCGGCACGGAAGAACTCCGCGGTCTGATCAGCCTGCCCCGCCACGATCTGCCCGTGCAGAGCCCGCACGTCGCCGCCGGCGCACATGCCGCGATCCCCCGCTCCGTCGAGCAGCACGATCTGCACGTCGGTGTCGTCGCGCCAGGCGTTCAGCGCTGCGGTGAGGCTCTCGATCATGCCGACGTCGAGGGCGTTGATGGCCTCGGGGCGGTTGAGCGTGAGCCGCCCGAGCGCCCCTTCGGTGCGGACGAGGACGCGGGATGCAGCGTGAGAATCGGTCACGCTGGCCAGGCTACCCCTTTCGGCAAGGGCGTCATTCCGCGCGAAATGCGGGATCCGACAGGGTTTTCCGGCAGGATAGGGAGGAACTGTTCAAATGCGACGAGAGGTCACGGATGCCTGAAGGACAGGTGCTCGAGTTCACGCACGTGACGAAGCGCTTCAATGAGGTGACCGCCGTCTCGGACTTCTCCGCGCGCGTCGAGCCCGGAGCCGTCACCGCCTTCCTCGGCCCGAACGGAGCCGGCAAAACCACCACGTTGCGCATCCTGCTCGGCCAGGTGCGCGCCACATCCGGCACGGCGACGATCGGCGGCACGACGTATGCCGAGCTCCGCCAGCCGCTGCGCACGATCGGCGCGGTGCTCGAAGAGACCGTCTACCGTCCCCGTCGCACCGCCGAGCGCCAGCTGACCATCGCCGCCAAGGCGAACGGCATCCCGCTGGCACGCGTCGGCGAAGTGCTCTCCCTGGTCGGCCTCGAGGGCGAGGGCGACTCGCGCATCGGCGGCTTCTCGCTCGGCATGCGTCAGCGGCTCAGCGTCGCGAACGCGCTCCTCGGCGACCCCGGGGCCCTCGTCTTCGACGAGCCGGCCAACGGACTCGACCCCGAGGGGATCCGCTGGATGCGACTCCTGATGCGTCGCCTCGCCGACGAGGGACGCACGGTCCTCGTGTCGTCGCACGTCCTCAGCGAGGTCGAACAGGTCGCCGACAACGTGCTCGTGCTCTCGAAGGGCACGCTCGTGCTGGCCAGCGGAATCGAGACGCTCGCCGACCCCAAGGGCGGCTCCGTGATCGTGGACGCCGCGGATCGCGCCGGGCTGACGTCCGCGCTCGCTGCGGCCGGGTTCGACATCGAAGTGCTGCGCTCGGGTCTGACCGTGCGCGGCGGAGACGCCGAGACCGTGGGAGCCGTCGCGGCCGACGCCGGCATCGCCCTGAGCACTCTGGTGCAGCGCGGGCCGACTCTCGAAGACGTCTTCATCGACCTGATGCGGGGTGGCCGGTTCGCGCCGAGCGCTCCCGCAACGGCGACCCCGCTCGTCGCGCCGAACACCCCCGAGATTGCGCCCGAGGAGTCGACTCCCGCAGAGGCCGCTCCCGAAGAAGCATCTCCGGCACCCGCCGACTCCGTGGTCGCCATCCCGGTGGCCGCAGCAGCCGCCTGGGCGGCCGAGGCTGCGTCTACTCCCGCAGGCGAGGCCGTGGCCTCGAATCTGGCAGCCTCCGTCGGCTCTGACGCATCCGAGGCAGAGGGCGCAGAGAGCGCTGCGGACGAATCGCCTGCCGACACTGGTTCCACCGATGCGATCGCGACCGGTGAGTCGACGCCCGAGGAGGAGACTCCCGCCGAAGAGGCTCCGGACGAAGAAGATTCTGTCGACGAAGCACCGGACGAAGGAGCGCCGGTCGATGAGTCCGGCGGCGTCGCCCCGGGTCCGTTCGAGGTGGGCGACGCCCCAGCCCTCGGCGAACAGTCCACCGACGAACAGGCTCCGGCTCGATCCTTCGATGAGATCCTGTTCGGCGCCGCCGTGCCGGCGGACACCGCAGACACGACGCCGTCCGACCTGACCTCCGGTGACGAGGACCACAGCGGGGTCGAGATCTTCGCGGATCTCGACGACGCATCGGGCACCACGGAATCGGACGCGCCGTCCTCCCACAGCGATGGCCCCTCATCCGCCGACACCGAGGACACCAGCTCTTCCGAGGATGACGAGGAGGACCCGCGCTCGGCAGCGGTGAGTTCCATGCTCGCGGCCGCCGCCCGCGCGTACTACGAGGACGAACCCAAGGACTACCCGCTGGGCGCAGAGGACGAGCCCGCCCAGGGCGCGGCGTCGGACAGCGAGGCTGCGGACAGCGAGGCTGCGGACGGCGAGGCTGCGGACGGCGAGGTTGCGGACGGCGAGGTTGCGGACGTCGATACGCCGGAGGCCCCCGCGGAGAACGCACACTGGAGCGTCGCCTCCACGGGCGTCATCGACACCGTGCCCCTGGCCGAGGGTTCCGCGGGAGGCGACGAGACGACTCCCGATGACTCTGACGAGAGCACTCGCGAGAACCACGACGGCGAGAACCACGACGGCGAGAACCACGACGGCGAGAACCAGCACGGGGATCACCAGCACGGCTGAGCGACTCGGCTGACGAGAACGCCCTCCGGACCTGCGGGTCTGGAGGGCGTTCTGCGTTGAGGGGAGGCCGTGCATCGCGAGGCACGGCTTACCGACGTCGGCGTCAGGCGGGCCGGGGGCGGATGACGGGGCGTCGTCGTCCCTTCGAGACCGGGACCGGTGCCGTGGCCACGATCTCCTCGACGTTCGCCGGTTCGGTCGAGACATCGAGCCGGAGTGCCTGAGTGAGCGCGAGCCCGTGGCTGGTGGTGAGGATCAGTCGGCGGTACTGCGGGTCGCCTTCGAGATCGATCACGACGCTCGGGCGACGCCGGCGGATCAGCACGAAGTCGAGGCTGCCCGCGGCCTTCCAGCTGCCTGCGGCGAGAACACCGGGAATGTGCGTCCCCGGGTTCGGGACGCCGCGGAGCCAGGTCCAGGCGTCTTCCGTCAGCTGCACCTTGGTGATGGTGTCGCGCGCGATACGGAGGTTGTCACGGTGGAAGGTGGCGGCACGTTCGATCGGCGAGAGCACGACCTCCAGTTGCGTCTGGTCCAGCAGCAACGTCACCATGTCCCCCAGTCTGCCAGCGCGGCCCTGCCAGTTGTCTGGAAGTTGCTCACAGGAACGCAACGATCCCTTGTCGATCAGCACCAGTCATCATGATTCCCCTTCCGTCGTTCGAACATATGTACTATACTCGAAGAATGAAGGCATCTGCGAACAGCATCGATCAGCGCGAGGCCCTGCTCGATGCCTGGGTGGAGAAGCGGCGAGGCATCGCGGCGCTCGAAGCTGAAGCCTCCGCCCTCCTCGCCGATCGACTTCGGCTGCTCGACGACGATGTCCGCGAGCAGCCGCAGCATCGCGATTCGATCCATCGGTCGATGATCGCGGAGTACTCTGCGGCCGGTCGCATGTCGAAGGGCAGCATCGAGTACGCCTTCAGCGACGCCCACTTCCTCGAGGCCGAGCACCCCATCGTGCGAGACGCGTTCCGCCGCGGTGCGCTCAGTGCGGCCCATGTCCGAGAGATCGTGCGGGAGGGAATCATCGTGCGGCAGGGGGTCCGCGAGGGTCGAGTAGACGCCGAGACCCTCACCGTCTATGACACGGCGGCGCTCGTCGTGGCCGAACAGGACTCTCCCGCGCGCACCCGCACGATGGTGCGCCAGATCGCCTCCTCCCTCGCCGGCGAGACCGTGGTCGAGCGTCACCGACGGGCCCACGGCGAGCGATCGGTCACGTTGAGGGCGCTCGACGACGGCCTCGCACTGCTCCAGGTCGTGCTTCCGGAGTACCTCGCCCACGCGATTCTCGACCGCCTGACGCGGCTCGCACAGCACGTCATCGCCACCCGCGGTGATCGCGCCGCTCGCGCCGACGAGGTGCCGATGCTGTCTCCGGACGAGCTCGACTCGGGCACCGACCAGGTCTTCCTGCAGGATCTCGCCGCCGACGACTCCCGCCGAGACGACCCTGTGCTCAACAGGTATCCCGTCGACGACACCCGATTCGATGCCCACGTCATCTTCGGTGAGGGCGACACCTTCACGACCGATCCATCCCTCGGCGGCCCGCCCCTCCTGACCGACGAGCGCGGCATCGATGCGATGCGCGCCGACCTGCTCAGCGACCTACTCCTGACCACCGACCCCTCTACGGCCGAGGGCACCGCGCTGGAGAGCATCCGGGCGCGCATTCAGGTCACGATCGCTGCCGAGACGCTGGCAGGAGGAGACGAACGGCCGGCCGAGCTCGATGGGATCGGCGCGCTGCATCCCGACGTCGCCCGCGATCTCGCCGGTCGCAACGGAGGCTGGTCCCGCCTCTTCCTCGACGGCGCGGGCACCGTGACAGCCACAGCCTCCTACGCCCCGACGACGGCGATGCGGCGGCACCTTCAGGCCCGCGATCAGCATTGTCGATTCCCCGGGTGCCGCACACCGGTCCACAGGTGTCAGGTCGATCACAATCACGACCATGCCAAGGGCGGAAGCACGTCGATCGACAACCTCAGCCACTTCTGCGTGGGACACCACTCGCTGAAGCACCCCGACATCGCCGAGAAGCACCGTTGGCGTGCGAGACAGCTCCCCGGAGGCGACATCGAGTGGACCAGCCCACTCGGCCGCGTCTACACAGACGCGTCACCGCGCCGCGTCATGTTCGTCTGACCGGACTCGCGCCTACGGACGTGCGGCCGCCGCGGCAGCCGCAGCGGCGGGAAGAGCGGTCTCGATCTGCTGCAGTTCCTCCTCGCCGTGTGCCGCCGTGAGGAACCAGGCCTCGAACACGCTCGGCGGAAGAGCGACGCCCTGCTCGCGCAGCGAGTGGAAGAACGGCGCGTAGCGGAACGACTCCTGCGCCTGCGCTTCGGCATAGTTGCGCGGCGCCGAGGCCCGGAAAGAAGCGTTGAACAGGTTGCCGGCGGTGGCCACCGCGTGCGTGACACCGGCCGACGTGAGCGCGGCGTCGAGCGCGGTGGACACCCGAGCGGATGCGGCGTCGACGGTCGCATAGACCTCGGGGGTCGCGAGCCGCAGCGTCGCGAGACCCGCAGCGACCGAGAGCGGGTTTCCGGACAGTGTGCCCGCCTGGTAGACCGGCCCGAGCGGGGCCAGCAGGTCCATGACCTCGGCACGTCCACCGAGCGCGGCCAGCGGCATGCCCCCGCCGACGACCTTGCCGAACGTGAAGATGTCGGGCAGGTAGTCCTCGCCGGCGGCGGCCTGCAGCCCCCAGAATCCGGCCGGGTGCACCCGGAATCCGGTGAGCACCTCGTCGAGGATCATCAGTGCGCCATGAGCATGCGCGGTCTCGGCGATCAGACGGTTGAATCCGGGCAGCGGAGCGACCACGCCCATGTTCGCAGCCGAGGCCTCGACGATGACGGCGGCGATGCGCTGACCGTGCTCGGCGAACACGGCGGCCAGAGCCTCCGGGTCGTTGTAGCCGATCACGAGGGTCTGGGCGGCGATCGGCGCGGGCACCCCGGCGGAGCCCGGCAGCGCGAGCGTCGCGACGCCGGAACCGGCTTCCGCGAGAAGGCCGTCGGAGTGGCCGTGGTAGTGACCGGCGAACTTCACGAGCAGGTCGCGACCGGTGGCACCGCGCGCGAGGCGGATGGCCGTCATGGTCGCCTCGGTGCCCGTGGAGACCAGGCGCACGCGCTCGACGGGTCGGGTCTCGCCGAACCGCACACGGTCGGCGATCAGCGCGGCGAGTTCGACCTCGCCCTCGGTCGGAGCGCCGAACGAGAGCCCACGGGACGCGGCTTCCTGCACCGCGGCGACGATCTCCGGGTGCGCATGCCCGAGAAGCGCAGGACCCCACGAGGCGACGAGATCGACGTACTCGCGACCGGCGGCATCGGTGACCCTCGCGCCCTTCGCCGAGGCGAGGAACCGCGGCGTGCCGCCGACCGATCCGTAGGCGCGCACCGGCGAGTTGACCCCACCGGGAATCACCGCGCGGGCAGCGGAGAACAGGTCGTCGTTGCGGTCGGTCATGAAGGAGAGCTCCTCGCAGAAGTCAGTCGCGCAGCCAGCCGGCCGCTTCGGTGGCCCAGTAGGTGAGCACCGCATCCGCACCGGCGCGGCGGATGGAGAGAAGGGACTCGAGGATGGCCGCGCGACGGTCGATCCACCCGTTCGCACCGGCGGCCTCGATCATGGCGTACTCGCCGGAGACCTGATATGCCCACACTGGAATACTCACGGTGTCGCGCACCTCGCGCAGCACGTCGAGGAAGGCCATCGCCGGCTTCACCATGACGATGTCGGCTCCCTCGGCCTCATCGACGACGGCCTCGCGCACACCCTCGCGCCGGTTGCCCGGGTCGAGCTGGTACGTGCGACGATCGCCGGTGAGCTGAGAGTCGACAGCCTCGCGGAAGGGTCCGTAGAAGGCGCTGGCGTACTTCGCGGCATACGCGAGCAGGAGGGTGTCGGTGAACCCCTCGTCGTCGAGCGCCCGGCGGATCACCGCGACCTGGCCGTCCATCATCCCGGAAAGCCCCAGCAGCTGAGAACCTGCGCGCGCCTGTGCGAGCGCCATCGAGGTGTACCGCTCGAGAGTCGCGTCGTTGTCGACGGAGCCATCGGCGGCCAGAACGCCGCAGTGGCCGTGATCGGTGAACTCGTCCAGGCACAGGTCGGTCTGCACGACGAGCGCGTCGCCGACCTCGGCGGCCAGCGCCTCGGTCGCGACGTTCAGGATGCCGTGCGGATCGTCGGCTCCCGACCCGACGGCGTCGCGGACGGCGGGCACGCCGAACAGCATCACTCCGCCGACACCGGCCTCCGCCGCCTGGACCGCCGCCGCGCGCAGTGAATCCAGGGAGTGCTGAGCGACGCCGGGCATCGAGCCGATCTGCACGGGCTCGGAGATGCCTTCGCGCACGAAGAGCGGAAGCACGAGCTGTCGAGGCTGCAGCGAGGTCTCACGCACGAGATCTCGCACCGCCCGCGACTGCCGCAGACGCCTCAGTCGAACGTCGGGAAAGCTCACGGCGCGAACTCGTCGGCCGCGTGCGGAAGAGTGAAGTGCGAGACCGCATCGATGAGCGCGTCGACGGTCTGGCGGTCGGCGACGACCGACACGGGCAGGCCCGCACGCTGCGCGTCCTTCGCGGTCCGCGGTCCGATCGCGGCGAGCAGCGTCTCGTCCGGGATCTCCGGGAACTGCTCGCGCACCTGCTCGGCGACCGACCCACTGGTGATCAGGATTGCGTTGATCCGTCCGTTCTCGACGTCGCGGCGGATGCGCTCCGTCACCGGCACTCCCACCGTGCGATAGGCGACGACGCCGTGCACGTCGTGACCAGCCTCGGAGAGCAACCGGCTCAGCACCGGCTTCGCGATCTCGCTGCGCAGGGCGAGGATACGGCGCGGCTCCTTCTCGAGGGCGATGAGCTGCTGCGCCATCCCCTCGGCGGAGTTGTCCTGCTCGGGAACCAGCGTCACCTCGTAGCCGACCGCCTGCAGAGCCGCGGCGGTCGTCTCACCGACGGCGGCGATCTTGGTCGCACGCGGCACGACGGCCCGGTGCGCGAAGAGCACGTCGACGGTGGTGGCGCTGGTGACGGTCAGCCAGTCGAACTCCCCCGCGGCCAGTTGCGCGAGCGCGGAGTCGAGCGTCGCCTGATCGGTCGTCGGCGCGAAGTTGATGAGCGGCGCGACGACGGGCACGGCGCCCAGCGCGCGCAGACTCGCGGCGACGCTGTCGCCCCACGGCCCGCCACGGGGCACGAGGATGCGCCAGCCGTCCAGCGGTCGGTCCTGCTTGATTTCGGAAGTGGTCATGAGGATTGCTCTCGGGATACGAGGCCGGCCGCCCCTTGATCGAGCAGCCGACGGGCAACAGTGAACCCGAGCTCGCGCGCTGCGTGCATCGGGTCTGCACCATCGGCAGCATCCGCTCCATTGCCACTGCCGTTCCGACGAATATACTCCCCGTTCAGGTCTTCGGTGACGTCGAGGCCGATCCGGCGCCCTCCGTCAGCGGCATAGACGACCGTCCTGACCCGGATCGAGGAGCCGTCCACCACGGCGTGCGCGGCCATCGGCGCCTGGCATCCGGCATCCAGTCCCTGCAGGATCGCGCGCTCGACGGTGATGGCCAGACGGGTGTCGGCGTCGTCGAGACCGGCGAGAGCCGCGAGCAGCTCTTCCGGTGCATCGGCACGGGTCTCGACGGCGAGCGATCCCTGCCCGGGCGCGGTCGGCCATTCGGCGAGACCGAGCTCTTCCCGTCGCAGCGGAGACTTCGCTCCGAGTCTCGAGAGGCCCGCCGCCGCGAGGATCACCGCATCCAGCTCCCCGGACGCGACCCGGGCGAGACGGGAGTCGACGTTGCCGCGGATGTCGACCACCTCGGCGCCCGGCGCCCGACGACGCACCTGCGCGATACGCCGCGGCGAACCGGTTCCGACCGTGCTGCCGGAGCGCAGTTCGTGCAGTGCGGTGCCGTCGCGGGTGAGGACCACATCGCGCGGATCCTCACGCTTCGGCGTCGCGGCGATCACGAGGCCATCGGGGATCGCCGTCGGCAGATCCTTCAACGAGTGCACGAGAAAATCGCACTCCCCCGCGAACAGCGCCTCGCGAAGGCGCGTGGCGAAGATGCCCTGGCCGCCGATCTCGGAGAGGGATGCACGATTCGTGTCGCCCTCGCTGGTGATCGGGACGAGTTCGACCCGACGCCCCGAGAGCTTCTCGAGGGCCGTGGCGACATGGCCCGACTGCGCCTGCGCGAGCGCACTGCGACGGGTACCCAGACGGATGGGGGTGCTCATGGGCTTACTGGAGGACGTCCGCGATCTCGTCGAACCGGAGCCTGCGCCCCGTGTAGAAGGGCACCTCCTCCTTCACATACATGCGGGCATCGGTGTAGCGGAGGTCGCGCATCATGTCGACGAGGTCGGTGAGCTCATCGGCCTCGAGCGGAAGCAGCCACTCGTAGTCGCCGAGCGCGAACGACGCGACGGTGTTCGCGAGCACACCCTTGAAGGCGGCACCCTTGCGGCCGTGGTCGGCGAGCATCTTGCGACGCTCCTCCTCCGGCGCGAGGTACCACTCGGGCGTGCGCACGAACGGGTACAGGCACAGCCATTCCTTGGGGTCGACCCCGCGGAGGAAGCCCGGAACGTGCGAGCGGTTGAACTCGGCGTCGCGGTGCACGCCCATCACGTTCCACACCGGGAGCAGCGCACGCAGGAGTTCGGTGCGACGAAGGCGGCGGAGCGCCTTCTGCAGTTCCTCGGCGGTGTCGCCGTGCAGCCACACCATGAGGTCGGCATCGGCCTTGAGGCCGGAGACGTCGTAGAAGCCGCGGACGGTGACTCCGGAGTCCTCGATGTAGGAGACGATCGTCTCGAGCTCGGTCGAGTCGGTCTCCGTCACAGGGACGTCGGGGTTTCGTCGCCAGACAGCCCAGAGGGTGAAGCCGGACGGGTTCTCATCGCGCTCTTCGGACATCATGCTCCCCAGTCTGCCTCGTTTGCGCAGGAGCCGCTAATCACCCGCGAGGGCTGCTCACGGCATCCTGGAATGCCGCACCTCAGCGCGAGAGGAAGCGCGCGATCGCCCAGACCGCGCCCCCCACCGCCGCGGCGATGCCGACCGCGGCGGCGATCGCCCCGATCGGGTTGCGGTCCGCGAACACGCGGGCCTTCGCCGCCGCACGCGTCGATGCCTTCTCGACCCGGCGTGGGATGTTCCCCTTGACCTCGATCGCCGCGAGGGCGGCCTTCAGCTCGGCGCGGGCCGAGGCGACGGGGTCGACGATCCCGCCGGGAACGGCGGTACGCGGCAGCGACTCAGAATTCGTCATCGCCGGCCTCCTTCACGAGTCGGATGTCCTCGGCGACGGCCTGCGCCGGGTTCTGGCGCGCGAGCACCTTGCGGAACTTGAGGATCCCGAGTAGCGCGAACAGCAGCACGGCGAGGATCAGGATGCCGAACACCGCGATCGCGGAGAGCCACACGGGCCACCAGGAGGACAGCCCGGCGATCGCGAACACGAGGATCACCGGCACGGCCCAGAACAGGAAGAACAGCGCGACGAGGAACCACACGGAACCGATGCCGGCGTCCTTCGAGGTGCGCGAGATCCACGCCTTCGCGGCGTCGATCTCGGCCTTGACCAGATTCGTGACGAGTTCCGGCAGGTCTCCGAGGAGAGTCAGCAGGCTGTCGTCGGCGCGATCGCGGTATCCGCGGGGCATGTCAGGCGCCGGACTTCTTGGGGGCGGACTTCGCAGCCGGCTTCTTGGCCGCGGGCTTCTTCGCGGCGGGCTTGGCTGCGGTCTTGGTCGACGTCTTGCTCGACGAGGCATTCGACGACGCGGTGGCCTTCGCGGCTTCGACCGCCTCTTCCGTCGCCTCGGCGAGGTCTTCCGCCGCCTCGCGTCCTGTGGCGATGGCGGAGTCGAGCCGCTGACCGGGCGTGCCGTTGCCGCTGACCGACTTCGCGACCTTCACGACCCCGGTCCAGAGAGCGCCGGGGACGGCCGCGGCCTTGTCGCCGACGAAGCCCTTGACCTTGGTGACCTGCTCCTGCACGGGATCGAGGTTCCACACCTTGAGCCACTGCGTCTTGATCTGCTCGTAGCGCTCACGTCCGGCACGGGTGCCGAGGACGTAGCCCACGCCGAGCCCGACGACGAGTCCGATCTTCCCCTTCATGGGGTCTCCTCACCTTGTTCCGGTAGTCCGGCCAGATTCGCCCGGTTGGGACCGGCCGCAGGCTTTCGCACCCCGCGGCCAGGTACCCAGCGTAACCCCGTATGCCGATTTCGGCATCTATGGGTCAGAGGGTTGACACGGAGGGCACTCCCACTCCGACGATCAGTCCCACAACAGGGCGCGTCGCAGACGGTCGGCCTCGTCCCGCGCATCCGGGACCACCTGAGCGAGCCCCGTTCCCGCCAGCCAGGCCCCCACCGCGGCCACACCGGGCACCGCCTGGACAGCTGCGCGCGCCGCTGTGCGCCTTTCTCCGGACCCGATGATCGACGCCGGCTGCGACTGCACGAAGCGCCCACGATGCGAGGCGACGACGGCCGCAGGGCCGATGGCGACGCCGAGCAGGGCGGCGGCTTCTCGCCGCGCCAGGTCTGCGGCCGCGTCGTCGCTCAGGCCCGCGGTGGCCGCCGGCTCGCCCTGCGCGCCGAACGACACCCGAACGATCTGCCGAGCACCTGCGGCCTCGCGCACCCAGCCCCACTTCGCCGTCGAGTGGGTGAGCGCCTTGGCGGTGTGGCTGCCCGGGACGGTGAGCACGCCGGTACCGCGGGGCGGGGTGGCGAGTTCCGGCGCGTCGAGGAGGAGGGTGACGATCTCGATCTCGGGAGAGGCTGCGGCCTCTGTCTTCAGAAGGTCGGGCACCACCGAGGCGAGGAGTTCCCGCGCTGCGGATTCGGGGGTCGCGATGATGACGGCGTCGGCGGCGAGCTCCTCGATCACGGGCGGCGCGGAATCCTCGACGGCCGCCTGCAGCTCGACCACGAGCGGGTCTGCGTCGTCGACGCTCGAGGGAACCTCACGGGTAGGCGCGACCTCGACGTCGACAGTCCAGGCCGCCCCCACCTTGCGCACACGGCGCACGCGCACGCCCGTGCGCACGTCGGCGTCGAGCCGCACCAGGTCGGCGGCGAGCGCGTCGACGAGGGTGCTCATACCTCCGGAGAGTCCCTCCACGGCGGCTCCCGGTGTCGTAGAGGGGGCCTTCGCTGCTGGCGACTTCGCCCCCGACGCGGCGTGAGAGGCTTTCGCCGCAGCCTCGTCACGGAGCGTCTGCACAGCCCCCGAGAGGGAGCCGACCCGGGTCAGGGCGGCATTGAGTCCGGGCGCCGCGACATCGATGTCGACGTCGTCGGGAGAGGCGGAGTAGACACCGGTCGTCACGGGAGCGACGAGGCGATCCCGCACCTTCGCCCCCATGCGCGAGGCGACGAGCTTGCCGAGGCTGAGCTGGTGGCCGATCGTGAGTGGCGGCCGCACGCGATCCAGATAGGCGCGCCAGACGCCGGACCACCCGATGATGCGGCGGACGTCGGGCTGGAAAGGGTTGGCGGGGATGCCGAGGATGCCGCCGGCCGGGAGAGGTGCCGCGCCCACTCCGGGAATGCCGGCGAGCCATGCGCCGCCGGCCTGCGGGACCACGATGCGGTCGGCCAGTCCCAGCTCCTCGACGAGCGCTCGCACGAGGCCACCCCTGGTCGCGTAGCTCTCGGCGCCGGCATCGACGATCACGCCATCCAGATCGACTCGACGGATCGCGCCACCCAGATCGTCGGCAGCTTCGAGCACGGTGACGCGCATCCCGACCTTGGCGCACTCCCGCGCAGCGACGAGGCCCCCGATGCCGCCTCCGACCACGATGACATGCTTGTCCGCCGCACGGGCGGCGAGGTCGGACGGCTCGGCAGCGGAGGGCTCAGGGCTCATGCGTCAATTCTCGCACCGGGCCGGTCGGGCCCCGGCGACGGACGGTTCACGCCTCGACGGGCTCCGACGCACCGCGCCCGCGCTTGCGCACCTCGCGCAGCACGATCTGCTCAGGGCACACCGTGGAGAGGAAGTCGCCGACCGAGAGAGCCAGGCGCTCGCCGACGAGGGAGTAGAGGATGCGATTGGCGTCGCGGCGCTCGCTGATGAGTCCGGCCTGGCGGAGCACGCTCAGATGACGGGAGATGGTCGGGCCGCTCGCGGAGAAGCGCGACGCGATCTCGCCGGCCGCGAGCTCACCGTCCTTCAGGTCCTGCAGGATCTGGCGCCGCGTAGGGTGCGCCAGCGCTGCGAAGATGTCGGTCGCGCTGTCTGCCATGGTTGCAATATAGCACCTTTGCTAGATAGTGTTTAGCCGCGTAGCTAATGAGCGAAGGAGAGGCATCATGCGAGTTGCCATCACGGGCGGTACCGGTTTCGTCGGCAGGAACCTCGCCGAACGTCTCGACGATGCGGTCGTCGTCTCCCGTCGAAACGGCGTCGACATCACCGACGTCGACGCGCTGGCCTCCGCGTTCGAGGGGTGCGACGCCGTCGCGCACTGCGCCGGGATCAACCGCGAGATCGGAGAGCAGACCTTCCGTCGCGTGCACGTCGACGGCACGAGAGCCGTCGTGGAGGCCGCTCGCCGCGCGGGGGTGCAGCGCATCGTCCTCGTCAGCTTCCTCCGGGCACGCCCCGACTGCGGGTCCGGCTATCACGAGTCGAAGTGGGAGGCGGAGCAGATCGTGCGCGCCTCCGGCATCCCGCACACGATCCTCAAGTCCGGCATGATCTACGGCCCCGGCGACCACATGATCGACCACGTGACCAAGGCGGTGCGGACCCTGCCGTTCTTCTGGACCGTCGGATATCGCGAGCGCACGGCACGGCCGGTACCGGTCGAGGATGCGGTCGATGTACTCGTCGCCGCTCTCGAGGGCCGCATCGAGGAACCGACGATCGCCGTCATGGGGGCCGACGAGATCACGCTCGGCGAGGCCATCCGCCGCATCGCCCGCGTCGCCGGACGCCGACCCGCCTTCGTCCCCGTGCCGACATGGATGGTGCGCGCGCTGGCGCAGGTGACGGAGTGGACCATGGTCGTGCCGCTCGTCGCGAAGGCCCAGGCGCGGATGCTCGCCGAAGGCGTGAGCGAACCCGCGCCGTTCGCTCCGGAAGCACCCCTCGGGATCCGGCCGTCACGCCCGTTCGACGATGCGCGCATCCGCGAAGCACTTCCGCAGGGACGCTTCACCCTCGACGACCTGCGGATCACGCACCGCCTGCAGCCGGCACGGAGGGCCTGAGGTCAGATCGTGTGCGCCAGCTCGACGATGCGGGTGAGCTGGTCGGGATCGGTCTCCGGAGGAACGCCGTGGCCGAGGTTGAGGATGTGGGCTCGCGCCGCACGGCCGCGCTCGACGACGTCGCGCACGTGGGCCTCGAGCACCGGCCACGGGGCTGCGAGGAGCGCCGGGTCGATGTTGCCCTGCACCGTGACATCCGGTCCGAGGATCGCGGCCGCTTCGTCGAGCGGCTGGCGCCAGTCGACTCCCACCCCGTCGGCCGCACCGTCGAGGCGCATATCGGCGAGGAACGGGCCGGTGCCGACGCCGAAGTGGATCGTCGGCAGACCGATGCCTGCAAGCGCCGCGTGCGAATGCGGGGCGACGAAGGCGCGGTAGTCGGCGGTGCTGAGGGATCCTGCCCAGCTGTCGAAGAGCTGGACGACCGAGGCTCCGGCGTCGCGCTGCGTCTCGAGGAAGCGGCGCGAGACCTTGGCGAGCCAGCCAGCCAGACGGTTCCACGAGTCCGGGTCGGAGTGCATCATGGCCCTGGCCCGCAGGTGCTCCTTGGAGGGACCGCCCTCGACGAGATAGGCCGCGAGCGTGAAGGGCGCGCCCGCGAACCCGATCAGCGGGGTGTCGCCCAGTTCCGCCGTGACGAGACGGACCGCTTCGGCGATGGCCGTGCCGTCCAGGTCGTCCGGGTCGATCGCGGTGATGCGCTCGACGTCGGCTGCCGTACGCACCGGGTTCGCGAACACCGGGCCGCGACCGGGCTCGATCTCGACATCGACGCCGGCGACGCGCAGCGGGATCACGATGTCGCTGAAGAACACGGCCGCATCGACCCCGTGGCGACGCACCGGCTGCAGAGTGATCTCGGCGGCGAGGTCAGGGGTGAGGCAGGCATCGAGCATCCTGGTTCCGACGCGCAGCTCGCGGTACTCGGGCAACGACCGGCCGGCCTGTCGCATGAACCACACCGGAGGGTGGGCAGGACGGTCGCCGGCGAGGGCGCGCAGGAGCGGGGCGTCGGAGAGGGCCATGCGTCCATCCTCCCATCCGCGCCTTATGGAGCCGCCGAGTTCGAAGGGTCAGACCCTCGCCCGCAGACGCTCCGGTACAATCGATCTGTGCTGCTGTGTGTGACGGCGAGTCACAAGACCGCCTCCTTCGAATTGCTCGAACGCCTGAGCCGCACCCCCGACGACGTCGCTCCCACCATCGTGGGCATGACGCCGTGCGTGCAGGGTGCGGTCGTCCTGGCGACGTGCAACCGGTTCGAGGCGTACGTGGAAATGGACGAACCGGTCACCGCCGCCGGCGCCATCGGCGTCGAGGCCGTGATCGAGGCGGTCGAGTCCGCGACCGGCATCTCCGCCGCCGACCTCGACGGCGCCTACACCGTGCACTCGGGTCGACGCGTTGCCGAGCACCTCTTCTCCGTCGCCTCCGGCCTCGAATCCGTCGTCTCCGGCGAGGGCGAGATCGCCGGCCAGGTGCGCCGCGCCCTCAAGTCGGCCCGCAAGGACGGCACCACCTCGCCCGAGCTCGAGCGCCTGTTCCAGCGCGCCAGCCAGGCACAGCGCAAGGTCAAGAACGTCACCGCCCTCGGTCGTGCCGGCCGCTCGCTCGTGCGCCTCGCGCTCGAACTCGCCGACAGCCGCATCGCGGACTGGTCCGCCGAGCGCGTGCTTCTGGTCGGCACCGGCGCCTACGCCGCGGTCACTCTCGCCACGCTCCGCGAGCGCGGCGCCGTGAACATCTCGGTGTACTCGCCCTCCGGCCGCGCCGAGGTCTTCGCCGCGAAGCACGGCATCCGTCCGATCACCGCCGACGAGTACGCCCGTACCGCCGCACACTCGAGCCTGCTCATCACCTGTACCACGGCCACGGAGCCCGTGCTCGGCCCCGAGCATCTGCAGCTGCCGACAGGTCCCGCCGCAGCCGGCTGCCCCGTGGGCGCGCACAGCCAGCTGGTGGTCGATCTGGGCATGCCGCGCAACGTCGACCCCGCCGTCGCCTCCCTCGAGGGCGTCGCACTGCTCGACCTCGAGACCATCCGCCTGCACGCACCGCTCGAAGAACTGCAGGCGACGGATGCCGCTCGCAGCGTCGTCCGCGAAGCCGCAGAGACCTTCCATGTCGTGGGCGCGCGTCAGAGCGTGACCCCGTCGGTCGTGGCCTTCCGCTCGCACATCTTCGAGCTGCTCGAGCGCGAGATCGATCGCGCCCGTGCCCGCGGCGACGAGGACGGAAAGGTCGAACAGGCCCTGCGTCACCTCTCCGGCGTGCTGCTGCACACTCCGACCGTGCGCGCTCACGAGCTCGCCGCGGCGGGTCGTGCCGACGAGTTCACCGCGGCACTGGCCGCGCTCTACGGCATCGCACCCGAGGCTGAGTCGTCGGAGGACGCCGCCACCGCCTGACACGCGCACGCGTGGGTGGGACACTGGAGGCATGGCCCTTCACATCACCGGAGACACCGCCGCCGACGAGCTGCTGACCGACAATCCGCTCGCCCTCCTCGTGGGGATGCTGCTCGACCAGCAGGTTCCGATGGAGACCGCGTTCGCCGGTCCGCTCAAGATCGAGCAGCGCACCGGAGCAGCCGACGCCGCGACGATCGCCGGCATGGCACCGGACGAGTTCCTCGAGGCGTTCAAGCAGACTCCGGCCGTGCACCGTTTCCCCGGGTCCATGGCGACACGCGTGCAGACACTGTGCCAGACCCTCGTCGACGACTGGGACGGCGACGCCGCCACGCTGTGGACCGAAGGGGACCCGTCGGGGCCCGAGGTGCTGAAGCGACTGAAAGCCCTTCCCGGCTTCGGAGAGCAGAAGGCCAAGATCTTCCTCGCCCTCCTCGGCAAGCAGTACGGCTTCACGGGCGAGGGGTGGCGTGAGGCCTCCGCTCCCTATGGTGAGGACGGGTCGTACCGCAGCGTCGCCGACATCGTCTCGCCGGACTCGCTCGCGAAGGTGCGCGAGCACAAGAAGGCCATGAAGGCTGCGGCGAAGGCCTCGAAGTGAAACCCACGGGGGACGACGTCGCAGGGCTCATCGCCCGCTCCTCCCCCGCGGTCCGCCGCCGGGACGCCGAGACCCTGACCGCGCTCATGCAGGAGATCACCGGACGCGAACCGCAGACCTGGGGCACGATCATCGGGTTCGGATCCTGCCACTACCGCTACCCCACCGGCACCGAGGGCGACAGCGGACTGCTCGGCTTCGCCCCGCGCAAGGCTGCCACCACGATCTACCTGTTCGACGGCGTCGCCGCGCACAGCGAGGCCCTCGCGAAGCTCGGCCCGCACACCACCGGCGTCGGCTGCCTCTACATCAAGGACCTGGAGCAGATCGACCTCGACGTGCTGCGCGGCATCCTGGAGCGCTCACTGGCCTGGGTCGAGGCGGGTGGCACCCCCGAGGTGCAGCTCACCGTCACGGGCTGAGTCGCGTCGCGAGCATGCTCGCAGGGTTCGAGGTTCGAGACCCATGCTGCGCGCCGAGACCCATCCGCAGCAGCGTCTGCGCGGATGGGTCTCGGCGAGGAGCGTGGGTCTGGCCCGACGTGACAGGAGTCAGGCCTGAGCGGCGAAGAAGGTGCGGATGTCGCCGGCGAGCAGGTCGGGGCGCTCCAGAGCGGCGAAGTGCCCGCCCTCGTCGAAGCGGCTCCAGTGCACGATGTTGGAGTTGTCGCGTTCGGCGAAGACCCGGATCGTCTGGAAGTCGTCGGCGAAGACCGCGACTCCGGTGCGCGCGGCGTTGATGCGCGGCTCGGCGCCTTCGGCCGCGGCGTCGGCCCTGGCGTTCTCCAGGTAGCTGCGGCTCATGCCGGATGCCGCGTTCGCGAACCAGTTCACGCTGACCTCGAGCAGGATCTTCTCCAGCGGTACGAGGGAGGTGCCGTTGCCGAACGAGTTGAACAGCTCGCTGTAAGCCAGCAGCCCGACCGGGGAGTCGCTGATCCCCACCGACACGGTCTGCGGGCGCGAGGAGTTCATCGCGTTGTACCCGCCGACCGACTGGAACCACTGCATGTGCTCGAGGCCGGCGTAGTCCGCGGGCTCCAGCCTCTCGAACTCCGCCGGGTCACCGGAGGGGAACGAGAACAGCTGCAGCACGTGCAGTCCGAGGAAACCCTCCGGGTTCAGCAGTCCCAGCTCGCGCGCCACCATGGCGCCGTTGTCCGAGCCGTGGATGCCGTAGCTGTCGTAGCCGAGCCCGCGCATCAGCCGGTCGTAGGCCTGGGCGACCCGGGCGGTCGTCCACCCCGCAGAGGCGAGCGGCTGCGAGAAGCCGTACCCCGGCGCATCCGGGATGACGACGTCGAACGCGTCTTCCGCGCGGCCGCCGTGCGCCACCGGGTCGACGAGACGGTCGATCACGTCGAGGTAGTCGACCGCCGAACCGGGGTAGGTGTGCGCGAGCAGCAGCGGCGTCGCGCTCTCGTGAGCCGACCGCACGTGGATGAAGTGGATCGTCTGGCCGTCGATCTCGGTGGCGAAGTGCGGAACGGCGTTGATCTGCTCCTGAGCAGCAGCCCAGTCGAAGTCGCGCCAGGCGGCGATGGCCTCGCGCAGGTAGGAGTTGGGGGTGCCGGCATCCCAGTCATCCGTCGGCGACGGCTGCGGAAGACGGGTGCGGGCGAGGCGATCCTGGAGATCGGCGACCTCGGCGGCGGGGACCGAGACGGTGAAGGGGCGGAACGTGAGCGTCGTGTTTTCCATATCTCGAAGGTACGAGGGCATTAGGTTGGA
The DNA here is from genome assembly GCF_000455825.1 of Microbacterium maritypicum MF109. GTDB lineage: Bacteria > Actinomycetota > Actinomycetes > Actinomycetales > Microbacteriaceae > Microbacterium > Microbacterium maritypicum_A. Next base: position 49,840 of record NZ_ATAO01000013.1, on the reverse strand, counting down.
TCCGTTCCTAATGGATGAAGAACTTTCGAGGAGCTCTCATGGCTGATCCCACCGCGCGGCTGCTAGCCCTGCTGGCCCTGCTGCAGACCGGACCCGAGCGCTCCGGAACCGAGCTCGCCGCCCGGCTCGGTGTCTCCTCCCGCACCGTGCGGCACGACATCGAGCGGCTGCGCGACCTCGGATACCCGGTCGACGCCACGCGCGGATCCGTAGGCGGATACCGTCTCGGCGCGGGCGGCAAGCTCCCCCCGCTGCTCCTCGACGACGAGGAAGCGGTGGCGGTCACGGTCGGACTCCGCGCTGCAGCGGGCATCGCCGGGGTGGCGGAGTCGGGGGCCAGGGCTCTCGCCAAGCTCGAACAGGTGCTGCCCTCGCACCTGCGCCCCACGGTGGATGCGCTCCGCTCGAGCGTCGACCGCGCCCCGGAGAACAACGACACCGACGCGCCGGACCCGGAGGTCGACGCCGCGTCGCTGCAGGCCATCGCGAGCGCGATCCGCAACGAGGAATGGCTGCGCTTCGACTACGAGGGCGCGCCCGTGCTGGTCGAGCCGTATCGGCTGCTCACCTGGGTGCGGCGCTGGTATCTGGTCGCCCGCAACCCCGCGACCGACGAGTGGGGGACGTACCGTGTCGACTGGATGGAGCTGCGGATGCCGACCCATCGCCGCTTCGATCCCCAGCCGCTGCCCGGCGGCGACTACACGGCGTTCGCGATGCGGACCATCGCCGTGAGCGGGTGGATCGTGCACGCCCGGCTGCGCATCGATGCGCCGGCCGCGGCGGTGCTCGCACGGATCCACGCCGCGGTCGGGGTGGTCGAACCGGTCGACGACGAGCACTGCATCCTCGTCACCGGCGCCGACAGCCTCGACACCGTCGCCGCCTACATCGGGATGCTCATGATGGACTTCACGGTCGAGAGTCCGCCCGAGCTGATCCCGCGCCTGCAGCTGCTCTCCGAGCGCTACGCACGCGCGGTGGCCGGGAGCACATGAAAGACCCCGCCGGCCTGCATGAGGCCGACGGGGTCCGGATGCCGCGTGCTCAGGCGCCGCGCAGGCGCTCGGCCAGGTACGCGTGCAGCTCGTCGATCGAGACGCGTTCCTGCGCCATGGTGTCGCGGTCGCGCACGGTGACGGCACGGTCGTCGAGGGAGTCGAAGTCGACCGTGACGCAGAACGGGGTGCCGATCTCATCCTGACGACGGTAGCGGCGACCGATCGCACCGGCGTCGTCGAAGTCGACAGCCCACGAGCTGCGGAGCGTGTCGGCGACCTCGCGCGCGAGCGGCGACAGGTTCTCGTTGCGGCTCAGCGGCAGCACGGCGGCCTTGACCGGAGCCAGGCGCGGGTCAAGCTTGAGCACCGTGCGCACATCGGTGCCACCCTTGGCGTTGGGCACCTGCTCCTCACGGTAGGCGTCGACGAGGAACGCCATCATCGCGCGGGTGAGACCGAAAGACGGCTCGATCACGTACGGGGTGTAACGCTCGCCCGTTGCCTGGTCGAAGTACGTCAGGCTCTGGCCGGACGCCTCGCTGTGGCTGGAGAGGTCGTAGTCGGTGCGGTTGGCGACGCCCATGAGCTCGCCCCACTCCTTGCCGGTGAAGCCGAACTTGTACTCGACGTCGATCGTGCCGGCGGAGTAGTGCGCGCGATCGTCCTCCGGAACGTCGAACTGACGCATGTTCTCGGGGTCGATGCCGAGATCGATGAACCAGTTCCAGCAGGCCTCGACCCAGTGCTCGAACCACTCCTGCGCCTCGGCCGGCGGCGTGAAGAATTCGATCTCCATCTGCTCGAACTCGCGAGTGCGGAAGATGAAGTTTCCGGGCGTGATCTCGTTGCGGAACGCCTTGCCGACCTGGCCGATGCCGAACGGCGGCTTCTTGCGGCTCGCGGTGAGCACGTTCGAGAAGTTCACGAAGATGCCCTGCGCAGTCTCGGGGCGCAGGTAGTAGAGACCCGACTCGTCGTCGACGACGCCGAGGTAGGTCTTGACCAGACCGGAGAATGCCTTGGGCTCGGTGTACTGCCCCTTGGTGCCGCAGTTCGGGCAGGGGATGTCGGCGAGACCGTTCTCGGCCTTCCGACCCTTGCGCGCCTCGAAGTCCTCGATGAGGTTATCGGCGCGGAAGCGCTTGTGGCACTGCAGGCACTCGACCAGCGGGTCGGTGAAGGTCGCGACGTGACCCGACGCCTCCCACACGCGCTTGGGCAGGATGATGCTGGAGTCGAGGCCGACCATGTCGCCACGACCGCGCACGAACGTCTGCCACCACTGCCGGCGGATGTTCTCCTTGAGCTCCGTACCGAGGGGGCCGTAGTCCCAGGCCGACCGGGAACCGCCGTAGATCTCACCCGCTTGGAACACGAACCCGCGGTGGCGGGCGAGGGCGATGACCTTGTCGAGGCGGGACTGTTCGGCCATGGTGGCTCCAATGGTCGGATGCGGGAGGAAACCCGTGAACACGGGCACCTCATTCTATCCGTGGTTCCCGCGCGCTCCCTGGCCCCGGCGGCTGCGCCGGAGTAGCGTCCTGGGGATGAGCACTGCAGCGCGAACACCGCGGACCCGCGACGACGACACCCGGTTCTTCGGGCAACCGTGGGCCCTGGTGCACATCTTCGGCGTGGAGATGTGGGAGCGCTTCAGCTTCTACGGCATGCAGGGCATCCTGCTCATCTACCTGTACTTCTCGCTGACCGAAGGCGGCCTCGGCATCCCCAAGGCGATCGCGGGCGGCATCGTGGGCGCGTACGGAGGATCGGTCTACCTCTCGACGATCCTGGGCGCGTGGCTCGCGGATCGCCTGTTCGGCGCGGAGCGGGTGCTGTTCGTCAGCGCGATGGTGATCGTGGCGGGACACCTCGCCCTCGCCCTGCTCCCCGGAGCGGTGGGTGTCGGCGTCGGCCTGGTGCTCGTCGCACTCGGCTCCGGTGGACTCAAGGCCAATGCGACGTCGGTCGTGGGCAGTCTCTACAGCGCCGACGATCCACGACGGGATGCCGGGTTCTCGCTGTTCTACCTCGGCATCAACCTCGGCGCCTTCCTGGGTCCGATCCTCACCGGCATCCTGCAGTCCTCGCTCGGCTTCCACTACGGCTTCGGGCTCGCGGCCGTCGGGATGACGCTGGGACTCATCCAGTACGCGTTCGGCCGCACGTCGCTGCCCGCCTCGGCGCGGGAGGTGCCGAACCCGCTCCCGAAGTCCCGCTACCTCCTGGTCGGGCTCATCGCCGGTGGCGCGGTCGTACTCATCGCCGTCCTGGTGCTGACCGGCGTGATCCGGCCCGACAACCTCGCCACCCTCGTGATCGGCGTCACGATCGTCGCCGCCGTCGCCTACTTCTCGGTCATCCTCGGCAGCCGCCGCATCGATGCCACCGAACGCTCCCGGGTGTGGGCGTTCCTGCCGCTGTTCATCACGAGCGTCGCATTCTGGTCGCTGTACCAGCAGCAGTTCACCGTGCTGACGATCTACTCCGACCAGCGCCTGGACCGGAATCTCTTCGGATGGGAGATGCCCGTGTCGTGGGTGCAGTCCATCAATCCGGTGTTCATCATCATCCTGTCCGGCGTCTTCGCGGCGATCTGGACCAAGCTCGGGAAGCGGCAGCCCTCGACCCCGGTCAAGTTCGCGCTGGCCGCGATCATCATGGGATCGGCGTTCCTGCTCTTCCTGCCGTTCGCCGGCGGAGGAGCGAACTCCACGCCGCTGCTCGCGATCGTCGGGATCCTCTTCGTGTTCACCGTGGCCGAGTTGCTCATCTCGCCTGTCGGCCTGTCGGCGGCGACCAAGCTCGCGCCGACCGTGTTCCGTACGCAGATGGTCGCGCTGTTCTTCCTGTCGATCGCGCTGGGCACGGCGATCTCCGGCTGGCTCGTGCAGTTCTACGACCCGGAGAACGAGGTGCCCTTCTTCTCGATCCTCGGCGGCATCGCCATCGTGGTCGGCATCGGGCTGCTGCTCAGCGTGAAGCCCGTGCTGAAGCTCATGCGCGGGGTGCGCTGAGCGCTCCGCGTCCGCAGATCACGCGGTGAAGCGGATCCTCTCAGGCCGTGAAGAGGTAGCCGCGCGCGGTGTCGTACCCGGCGATCCGGAGGCCGCTGCCGAGCAGACCCTCCATCTGCGCACGCAGGCGCAGGCGCCACTCGTGAGCGGCCGCAGGATCGGAGACGCGCAGCGCCTCGATGTCGGCCGGGATCTCGAGGGTCTCCACGACCGTGTCGTCGGCCGGAGGCTTGGCGATGTCGGCGAGCGCCCACTCGACATCGAGGCGGTCGCTCTCATCGCCCGCGTCGCCGCCGCCGAAGATGCCGTAGCGGTTGACCGAGTAGCCGGTCGCGCGTGCGCCGAGCACGGTGAAGAAGAAGTGCGCGTTGCGTGCAACGAGCGGATCGAACACCCACGTGATGCGGCCGACGTCGCGGGAGAACGCCCACTGGCGCTGGTGCTCCTTGAGCTCGCGACCCCAACCGCGACCGCGGTATTCGGGGAGCAGGGCGGTGATGTGCGAGTGCATCGCACGGCGCGCGGGCTCGCCGAAGAACGCGATGGAGGCGCCCACCATGCGCTCGTCGTCGCCCTCACCGTCGAAGAAGCCGACGACGTAGTTGCCCGACTGCTGCAGGGCACGCAGGGTTCCGGCATCCACCACGCGCTGCGGACCCCGGATGGAGTCGAGCAGGCCCTGCGCGTCGAGGATGAGTTCAACGGTGTCGAGGTCACGGATGGTTCGCACGCACCCAGTCTGCCCCTCCTCGGCCCGTTCGAGGAATCCGAACCCCGATGTCACCGCATCGGGAAGGCCTCTCCCCCGCCCGCGGCGAGCGCCTCGGCGACGATGCGGATGTGCTCCTCGGCCATCTCCTGCGGAATCGGCGGCAGGATCCCGTCCCAGAACGACAGCACCGCACCTCGCCCTTGCATCATGCCGGCGGGGCGTCCCATCGCCCACAGGTGCAGATGCGCCGAGCCGTCGTTCCACCGCCCGAAGTGGCACCGCGCGACGCCGGGGACGCTCTTGACCGCCTGCGAGACACGCTGCATCAGGGGCCCGAGCGCCGCGAGCACCTCGACCGGCGCGTTCTCGAGCAGCCAATGCTCACGCGGGGCGATCGCGCCGATGAACGGCAACCCGCCGATCTCCCACCCCGCGCGCACCTGCCAGTGCTCGTCGTGCCAGATCGTGAACTCGCTCGGGGCGCAGGGTCCGCATTCGGCCGGGTCCAGCTCGCCGCCGCGGGGCTTCTCAGGCACCAGCATCGGTTCGAGCGGTCGCATCGTGATCGTCTCGAAGGCCCACGGCAATCCCTCGGCGACGGCGGAGGCGTCGAGCGCCTCACCGATCGGGAGCCTGCGGTGGAACGCGGAATCGGCGGGATGCTGGTCGATCGTGGCGTCGTCGCTCATCTCCCCATGCAATCACGGACCGCGTGCCGCCCGGTCGATCGAGCCGGGGTGTCCGGCCCCGCACCGCTCGATCGCCGATAGCCTGAGCCGGTGGGTGCGAGTGACGACAGGGCCAGGAAGCGGCTCTCCCGCACCCCTCCCAAGTGGGCGATCGTCGCCGTGCTCGCCTTCGCGGGTCTCTGCTCGTCGTTCATGTTCACGCTGGTCGTGCCGCTGCAGGCCGAGCTGCCGCAACTGCTGAACGCCTCGCGCGAAGACACGACGTGGGTCGTCACGATCACCCTGCTCGTCGCCGCGGTCGCCACCCCCATCTCGGGCCGCCTCGGAGACATGTACGGCAAGCGCCGGGTCGTGATCGCGCTCCTCGCGATCCTGATCCTCGGTTCCGTGATCGCCGCGGTCTCCGGTTCGATCGTCGGCGTGATCATCGGCCGGGCTCTGCAAGGCGCAGTCACGGGCGTCGTGCCGCTCGGCATCGCGATCATGCGCGACGTGCTGCCACCCGAGCGCCTCGGCACCGCCGTGGCCCTCATGAGCGCGACGATGGGCGTCGGTGGGGCGATCGGCATGCCCGTGGCCGCCCTCCTCGCCCAGAACGCCGACTGGCACATGCTCTTCTGGCTCGCGGCCGCCCTCGGTGCCGTCGGCCTCGCGCTGGTGATCGCGGTGATCCCCGAGGACGTGCTGCGCTCCCCCGGCCGACTCGACGTGATCGGCGCCATCGGCCTCGCGATCGGCCTCACCAGCATCCTTCTCTTCGTCTCGCGGGGCGCGCAGTGGGGCTGGACCTCACCACTGACGCTCACGTGCATCATCGGCGGACTCGCGGTGCTCCTGGTGTGGGGCTGGTACCAGCTGCGCACCACGGACCCTCTGCTCGATCTCCGCGTCGCCGCGCGGCCGGCGGTGCTGTTCACCAACATCGCCGCGATCGGCATGGGTTTCGCGCTCTTCGCCTCGAACGTGACGTTCCCGCAGATGCTCGAAGCGCCGGCCACCGGTGGCGGCTTCGGCCTCGACATGGTCGCCGCATCACTCGTGATCATGCCGGCAGGCCTGGTGATGATGGTGATCTCGCCGCTCTCGGGCTGGCTCGAGCGCACGGTCGGTCCGCGCCCGCTGTTCACGGTCGGCGCCACCGCGATCGTGCTCGCCTACGTGTTCGTGCTGCTGTGGTCGAGCGAGGTGTGGCACGTCCTCATCGCGAACCTGCTGATCGGCGTCGGGATCGGCTTCACGTTCGCCGCGATGCCGATGATCATCATGCGTTCCGTCCCCGCCAACGAGACCGGAGCGTCGAACGGGCTGAACGCGCTGTTCCGGTCGATCGGAACGTCGGGAGCCTCAGCCGTGATGGGTGGCGTCCTGGCCGCGATGAGCATGGACATCGACGGCGTCGCCGTTCCCACCAGGGCCGCGTTCGAGGTGTGCTTCTGGCTCGCGATCGCCGCGGGGGCGATCGCCGTGGTGCTGTCGCTCTTCATCCCGAGGCAGCGCGCAGCGGAGCAGCATCCGTCACTGCCCGACTGAGCCCGTCAGCGATCCACCTCAGCGCGCGATCGTGCGCGGATCCGGGTCGTCCTCGCGCGGTGGGCGCAGCCGGTCCGGGATCGGCCACGACAGGATGAACTGCGTGGTCGCTGGACGGGTCATATCGCCGAAGTCGTCGATCTTCACCACGATCCGTCCCGGGGCTTCGTGCTCGTCGGGCGTCACCTCGAGGATGCGCACCCGCAGCGGGCGCTCGTCCTCGCCGTCCAGCATCCACGGATCGGCGAGCCAGGCGATGCCGTGCTGTTCGAGAGCAGCCTCGGCATCGAGCCACTCCGCGGGAGCGGAGACGGGTCGCCCGAGCACGTCGACGGGCACCCACTCGTCTCCATCGGGGTGGATCCATCCGAGCAGCTCGCCGTCATCACGGCGGTGCGGGGTCCAGTCAGATCGCGGCATCCCTCGATGCTAGCGAGGGGACCCCTGGGTCAGTGCGTGTATTCCATGAGCTCGACGCCGAGCATGCGGAAGGCGTCGTGCGCACGCAGGCGATGCGTGATCGAGAGGTCGTCGAAGCACACGATGAGCGAGTAGGCGACCCCGGCACGAGGACCGGCGAGCACACCTGCCTCGGCGCGCACTCCACGATCGCGACCGGTCTTGTTCACGAACAGGAGGCCGTGCGCATCGTGATCGTGCGCGAACGGGTCGAGACCCGTGGAGGCTGCGACCAGGCTCAGATCCTGGTTGAGGCTCAGCCATTCCGACACCTGCGCGCTGACGGCGGCGTCGACCACCTGCGAGTTCACCAGAGCGGAGAAGAGCCCGGCGAGCTCCCGCGCGGATCCCACGGCGACCTGCGGGGCGTCGTCGGGGCCGCGGCGGTCGCGGAAGCGGTCGAGCAGCGCGGTGCGACGCAGCCCGAGCGATTCGATGCGCTCGCGCACCCGATCGTGTCCGACCCGCTGCAGCAGCGCGTTCACCGCGATGGGATCTCCCGCGGTCGCCGCCATCACGGCGAGGTCTTCGAGGGGCAGCGCCGGCGCATGCAGATGACGCCACAGTCCCGAGGTCTCCACCGCCTCGACACTCTCGCGCTCGACGATCTCGAACGGATCGAGAGCACCGCTCTGGAAGCCCGCAGCGACCTCGATCAGGAGCGGCACCACGCCGAGGCCCGCGATCGGCATCGTGACGTGGTCGTCGCCGGCAAGCACGTGCACATGGTTGTCGAGGTCGACGACGTGCACCGAGACCTGCGCACCGGAATCGACCAGCCCCTCCAGCGAGCGGAGGGTGGCCGTGAACGACCGGCGTCCGGCGGCGGCTCGTCGTGGAAGTCGACGGCTGGTGCGCTGGGAGCGGCGACCCGCGCCGGATGCCTCCGGGGCGCCGTCGAGGGACTCGGGGGCCGAGGAGTTGCGGAAGCCTTCACCAGGCTCGAGAGCGCCCACGCTGATCCTTAGGGGGGTGGATGTGCGGGATACCGAGGGGAGACGCTCCCCAGCGGCAGGGCTATCGTAACCCCACCGCCGGGGGATGCTTCACAGAGTGCGACGATTGGTCACCAGATGGTCACTCGCGATGCCGCGGGCAGCCAGAGGGCGTCGGTCTCGCTCACTCCGAACGCCTCGTAGAAGGCGTCGATGTTGCGCACGATCTGGTTGCAGCGGAACTCGTTCGGCGAGTGCGGGTCGATCGTCAGCAGGCGCAGCGTCTCGGCATCCCGGCTCTTCTGCTGCCACACCTGCGCCCACGACAGCAGCAGGCGCTGCACGCCCGTGTACCCGTCGATGACCGGGGCCTCCGCGCCGTCCAACGACAGCTCGTAGGCCTTCAACGCGATGCCGAGTCCGCCGAGGTCGCCGATGTTCTCGCCGATCGTGAGCGCGCCGTTCACGTGGTGCTCGGCATCCAGCCCCTCGGGGACGAGCGCGTCGTACTGCGCGATCAGGGCCTTCGTGCGTTCCTCGAAAGCCGAGCGGTCGGCATCCGTCCACCAATCCTGCAACCGGCCGTCGCCGTCGTAGCGGCTGCCCTGGTCGTCGAATCCGTGGCCGATCTCGTGACCGATGACCGCCCCGATGCCCCCGTAGTTCGCGGCGGCGTCGCGACCGGCATCGAAGAACGGGTATTGCAGGATCGCTGCGGGGAACACGATCTCGTTCATCGACGGGTTGTAGTACGCGTTGACCATCTGCGGCGGCATGTGCCACTCGGTGCGGTCGATGGGCTTGCCGACCTTGTCGACGTTGCGGTCGTGCTCGAAGATCGATGCGCGACGCACGTTGCCGAACAGGTCGGCCCGGTCGATCTCGAGGCTCGAGTAGTCGCGCCACACCTCGGGGTGTCCGATCTTCGGGGTGAACGAGTCGAGCTTGGCGAGCGCGCGCTCGCGGGTCTCGGCCGTCATCCACTCGAGCTCGGTGATGCTCTGGCGATACGCCTCGATCAGGTGCGCGACCAGCTCGTCCATCGCGGCCTTCGCCGTCGGCGGGTAGTGCCGCTCGACGTAGACCTTGCCGATCGCCTCGCCGAGCGCGCCCTCGGTGAGCGAGACGCCGCGCTTCCAGCGCTCGCGCATGGTGGGGACGCCGGTGAGCTCGGTGCCGTAGAACGAGAAATTCTCCTGCACGAGATCATCGGTCAGGTACGGAGCCGCCGCGTGCACGACCTTGGCACGCAGCCACGCCTTCCAGTCGTCGAGGCGCTCGGACGTCAGGAGCGAGCCGAGCCCCTCGAAGAAGCTGGGCTGCGAGACCACGACCTCATCGAAGGCCGCCGGGTTCGACGGCGAAACCGCCTCGCGCCACGGGGTCAGGTCCACCCCGGCGAGCGCCTGCAGTTCGTCCCACGTCTTGAGGTTGTAGGTGGCCACCGCGTCACGGCTGCGCACGTTGTCCCAGTGGTGCCCGGCGAGCTCGGTCTCGAGCGCGATCGCACGGTCGGCGTTCGTCGCGGCGTCGGCGACGCCGGCCAGGCCGAGCAGCCGCTCGAGGTGTGCACGGTAGGCGGTCCGGGTGGCGGCGAACGTGTCGAGGCGGAAGTAGCTCTCGTCCGGCAGCGACAGACCCGCCTGCACGAGCACCGGAAGGTAGCGCTCGGGGTTGCCCGGGTCGCCGTCGACGTACAGGCCGATGACCGATGCACGGCCGTCGCGGTCGCAGGCGCCGACGGTGCGCAGGAACGAGGGGATGCCGTCGATCGCGTCGATCTCGGCGAGGGTCTCGGCCAGCGGCGTCACTCCGGCGGCATCGATGCGCTCGGTGTCCATGAAGCTCGCGAACAGATCGCCGATCTTACGGGCGAGGGTACCCTCCTCGGCGTCCTGCGACTCCTCGATGATCGCGCGCACGTCTTTCTCCGCCTGCTCGGCGAGGAGGTGGAACGAGCCCCAGCGCGCCTTGTCGCCCGGGATCTCGGTGCGGGCGAGCCACGCCCCGTTCACGTGACGATAGAGGTCGTCCTGCGGGCGGATGTCGGAGCTGAACTCATCAAGGGCGAGGCCCACGGGAAGAACGTCAGTCATGCGCTCCAGCCTATGACCCGCCTCCCCCGAACGGCAGGAGCACGTTCATGCGGAACCCCTCGTCGGTCCGCTCGGCGAAGACCTCTCCGCCGTGCGCACGCGCCAGGCCGCGCGCGATCGACAGGCCGAGACCGGCCCCGGAAGCCACGCCGTCCTGGTCGATCGGGGCCGTGCGGGCCGCGTCCTCGCGCCAGCCGACGTCGAACATGCGGTCGAGATCCTCCACCGCGACACCCGCGCCGTGATCGAGGATGCCGAGCACGAGGCGGTTCCGCTCGACCTCGGTGGCCGAGATGACGATGTCCGTGCCGCGCGGCGCATGTCGGATCGCGTTGGTCAGCAGGTTGACGACGATCCGTCCGAGCTGATGCGGGTCCGCCCAGAGCACGTGACCGCCCACGCCGCGCTCGACGATGCGCACGCCGTGGCGATCTGCGGCGGCCGCGACGTCGGCGACCGCATCCGAGACCACGTCGAGCAGCTCGACCTGCTGGGTCTGCAGCTGCACGGCTCCCGAGGTCAGCGTCGACAGCTCGAACAGGTCGTCCACCATGCGGCTCATCGTCTCCACCTGCACCCGCACCTGCCCGGCGAAGCGCTCCGGAGCATCGGCCGCGCCGTCTTCGATCGACTCGGCGAGCGCACGGACCGCCGTCAGGGGCGTGCGCAGATCGTGCGAGATCCAGGCGAAGAACCGCCGTCGCGCCGAGTCCAGCCGCTCCAGCTCGGCATTCGCGGCATCGACCTTCGCCGACACCTCGGCGAGCCGTACCGACAGATCGTCCAGCTCGCGCGATCCTCCCTGCTCGGCGACGATCACACCTCCGCGGCCCACCTCGTCGAGCGATGCCGACAGACGATCGAACGACGAACGCATCGCCCTGGCCACCACCCAGGCAGTCGTGATCCCGAGCACAAGGGACACCCCGATCACCACGAGGAGCACGGTCAGGTCGTGCGTCGAGATGTACATCTCCAGCGAGATCGCGACGACCGAGGCCGCCATCGTGACGACCCCCGCGCTCGCGACCAGCATCAACTGCGCGCGGACAGAGCGACGGCGCAGCACTCGCAGCACGGCGAGCGTGAGCGCCGCGACGCAGACCGCCACGAGCAGGCACGTCATCACGATCAGCAGCACATCGGCCCCGGCGAGCATGATCACGAGTGATCCCCCTCTGCCGAGAAACGGTATCCGACGCCCCACTCCGTGCGCAGGTGGACGGGGTCTCGCGGATCCACCTCGATCTTCTCCCGCAGCCGGCGCACGTGCACGGTGACCGTCGAGGCCTCGCCGAAGCTCCAGCCCCAGGCTTCGCGGAGGATCTCCTCGCGACCGAGCGGGCGCCCCTCGTTGCGCACCAGGAAGTGCAGCAGGTCGTACTCACGACCGGTGAGGGCGATCTCCTCGCCGCGCACCCACACGCGCCGACGGAGCGGATCGATCGCGAACACGCCGGCACGCACCTCGCCGACCGCGGCCTGCGTCACCTGCGAGCGCCGTACCAGCGCACCGACGCGCATGAGCAGCTCCCGCAGCGAGAACGGCTTCGCGAGATAGTCGTCGACGCCGAACTCGAAGCCCTCGATGCGGTCCTCCACCTGTCCGAGAGCGGTGAGAAGCATGATGGGCACGTCCGAGAACGAGCGCAGATCACGGCACAGCTCATCACCGCTGATGCCCGGGAGCATCCGGTCGACGATCACCACGTCCGGGATGCTCCCGCGCAGCGCGGTCCGCGCCGAGACACCGTCGCCGAAGCTGGAGACCGCGTAGCCGTGGGCGCGCAGATAGGCGCCCACCGCCTCCCTGACCGTGGGGTCGTCTTCGACCACGACGACCTCGGCTGGCTCCTGCATGGGGTCGACACTAGTCGCGCGATGCACGCCCCCGGCCGGTTCCTTACAGTCTTGAAAGGTCTTCTCCACCGGCGTCTGCGCGTTCGTAGCGTTCATCGAAGTGCGATCCGCCGCGGCATCCGTCGCTCCGGGCACAGAGTCGCACACACAGTGAACTGGAGAATCTCATGCGCAAGATCGCTCTCGCCGCCACCGCGGCCCTCACCCTCGCCCTGGCCCTGTCGGCGTGCAGCTCGCCGGCTGCGACGGAAAACGCCAAGCCCTCGTCTTCGGCGTCGCAGAGCGCCGACTCCGGCACCTCGACCACGAAGATGGACCTGGCCGAGAAGACGGGCACCTTCGCGGGCCTGAACGACAAGAAGGTGTCGGGCACCGTCACCGTGACCGACGACGAGATCGCCCTGTCCGGGTTCTCGTCAGATGAAGGCCCCGATCTGCACGTCTACCTCACGAACGGCACCGATGAGGCCGCCGTCTCTGCGGGCACGCTCGTGGATGCCGTCTCGTTCGACACCGCCACCCAGACCTTCACGCTCGACGGCGTCGACACCTCGGAGTACTCCTACGTCGTGATCCACTGCGACAAGGCGAAGGCCGTGTTCGGAGCAGCCGAGCTCTCATGATCGGATCGCGACCCGCAGGCGTCCTCACCCTCTCGCTGCTCGGCGCCGGGGCCAGGGTGGCGGTCGGGGTGCTCTGGCTGATCGAGGGCATCCTGAAGTACCGGGCCGGATTCGGAGCGGCCGACATCGAGCTGGTGGCGCAGAGCACGGAGGGGAACCCTCGGGTGCCGTGGTTCTTCGAGCCGCTCGCGTCGTTCATGGGCATGGCGCCCGGTGTGTTCGGCGTGGTGATGCCCGCTCTCGAGGTCGCTCTCGGCGTGCTGCTGGTCGCAGGATTCCTGACCAGGATCGCGGCTTTCCTGTCGATCGGCACGCTCATGCTCTATTGGAGCGCGGATCAGCTGATCGCCCAGTATCCGGCGATGGTCGTGCTCTCCGCAGTCGTGCTCCTCCTCACCGTCTCCGGACGATTCGGGATGGACGGATGGCTGCGCGCTCGTCGGCGCGAAGCGACCGAAGCGATTGAAGCGACCGAAGCGACTGCTGCGACTTCCGGTCTGTGGGAGGCCTGAAGCGTCGGCAGAGCCCGACCGTTCAAACGGGGACGCGGGTGCGGCCGGGTGGGGGCCCGGTCGCATCCGTATCAGCCGCGGCGTCGCAGGGAGAAGCGGCGGCGTCGCGGCTGCTCGGCGGGCGCGGCCTTCGGGCGCGCCGCCCGACGCTCGGCCCAGGCGGCCACCTCGGCGTCGACGTCACGCGGCGAGGTGACCACGGGCGGGCCGCCCTGCAGCTGGCGGCGCGCTTCCCGCACTCGCCGATTGAAGTCCTCGAGGACGTCGCGCACATCGGACTCGCGCCCCAGCAGGTCGAGCTGATCGTCCAGCTCCCGATCCTCGGTGCGCAGCAGGATCGCCGGCGGACCGAGACCGGTGAGGTTCTCGGTCTCGATCTTGCGACGGATCCACCAGTCCGGGTCGTGATGGGTGCCGAGTCCTTCGAGAGGCTTGCCCGCACCGGGAAGGTCGTCGAACTCCCCCCGGCGGATCGCCACCTGGATGGCCGTCTCGATGAATGCGGCACGATCGACCGCCGCGGCGATCCCGGGCGGCGTGCCCGACTCCTCGTCGCCGTCCACGCTCTCGCCGTGCTGTCTGCTCGCGAGATATCGTGCGGCCGCTTCTCTGGGATCCGTCATGATGCACCTCCGTGGCATCCGAGCTCCCCTCCACCCTACGACGACCGCCACCGCCCGGATCGGGCCCGCAGCCGGTGAGGTCGGCCCCAGGTCATAGGCTCGGAGGATGACCGCGCGCGCCTCCCTCAATCGAGAGATCCTGCGGCTCGCCGTCCCCGCGCTCGGCGCACTGATCGCGGAGCCCGCCTTCCTGATCGTGGATGCCGCGCTCGTCGGGCATCTCGGGACCACTCCGCTCGCCGGGCTCGGCATCGCGGGGGCTGTACTCCAGACGATCGTCGGACTGATGGTGTTCCTGGCCTACTCGACGACCCCGGCGGTCGCTCGCCGCTTCGGGGCGGGACAGCCCGGCGAGGCCGTCTCCGTCGGCGTCAACGGCATGTGGCTGGCGCTCGGGCTCGGCGCCGTGCTCGCGGTGATCGGCGCCGTGTCCTCCCCCTGGTTGGTCTCGCTGTTCGGGGCGAGCGAAGCCGTTTCCGCGCAGGCGAACGAGTACCTCGTGATCTCGATGTGGGGCTTGCCGGCGATGCTCATCGTGTTCGCCGCGACCGGTCTGCTGCGCGGCATGCAGGACACGATGACGCCGCTGTGGATCGCGGGGCTCGGATTCGGGGCCAACGCCCTGCTCAACTGGCTGTTCATCTACGGACTCGGCTGGGGCATCGCGGGTTCTGCGGCGGGCACCGTGACCGCGCAGTGGGGAATGGTCGCCGCCTACGTGCTGGTGGTGCGCCGCCTCGCCACCCGGCACAGCGCCTCGCTGCGCGCACAGGGCGCAGGCATGCGCAACACCGCGACGTCGGGCGGCTGGCTGTTCCTGCGCACCGTGAGCCTGCGCGTCGCACTGCTCGCGACCGTCGGCGTCGCCACCGGCATCGGCACCGACGAGCTGGCCGGGTGGCAGATCGTCTTCACGATCTTCTCCGCGGCCGCCTTCGCCCTCGATGCACTCGCGATCGCGGCCCAGGCCCTCATCGGCAAGGAGCTCGGAGCCGGGGACGAGCAGCAGGTGCACCGTGTGCTGGCCCGCACCGTCGCGTGGGGCGCCTGGTTCGGCGTGGCCGTCGGCGGGCTGATCGCCGCGCTCTCGGGCGTGCTCGGCATCGTCTTCACCGGATCGGCGGAGATCGCAGCGCTCGTGCAGCCGGCACTGCTCGTGCTCGCCGTGGCCCAGCCGATCGCCGGCGTCGTCTTCGTGCTCGACGGCGTGCTGATGGGCGCGAACGACGCCCGATACCTGGCGATCGCCGGTGGTCTGAACCTGGTGCCGTTCCTGCCCGCGCTCTGGATCGTCGCCGCCACCGGGGTCGATGGCACCGCCGGTCTCGTCTGGCTCGCGGTCGCCTTCTTCGGCGTCTACCTGCTCGCACGCCTCGGCACCCTGGGGTGGCGGGTGCGGTCCGGTCGCTGGCTTTCGGCCACTGTCTGACGCCGCCGCCGCGTCCGGCTGTTCCTGCACGGACATCGACGATCGCGACTTCTTCACAACCGCTGGAATCCGCGGAATACTACGTCGCCTGCCCCTGGCGCCCTCGACGATGATCGGGGGACACTGAAGGGATGCTGGGGATGACCGAACCACAGGTCTGGACACTGATCGGCGTCTTCGCCGCGGGGATGTTCGGCACCATCACACTGATCTCGACGATGTTCCTGCGCACGATGCAGAACGGGTTCGACGGCGTGCGCACGGAGATGCGAAACGAGTTCGCGAGCGTGCGGACCGAGATGCGAAACGAGTTCGCGAGCGTGCGGACAGAGATGGGAAACGAGTTCGCGAGCGTGCGGACCGAGTTCCGGAACGAGTTCGCGAGCGTACGCACGGAGACCGGCAGCGAGTTCGCCGGCGTGCGCACGGAGATCCGGACGGTGCATGAGCGCATGGACCACCTCGATCGCGACGTCAACGCGATCTACCGTCATCTCTTCGGCATCGACCGCGGGTGACCTCGGGCGCTGTCGGATTGCATGACGCCAGCTCAGGCGTCAGATCGACGGGTGTTCGAGTCTGCTTTCATGCTCAGGACACAGAGCCTTGACTGAGGGCACGACGAAGGCGGCGATCATCTCATCGTTGAAGCGGCTCTTCTTGAGGCCATCTTCGAGTTCAACGACGGTCAGCCCCGAATCGAGCGCCTCGCAGATCGTCCAACTGATTCTGATGATCGTACGGTCCGAGTAGAGGTTCAGATCATCGATCGCCGCCTCGCGGATCTGCGGGGCGAGAGCGTGCTCGACGTCGCTGAGGTCTGGCAGGGGCGTCTCGGGTACAGGCTTCCACTGAGTGATGCTCGGTCGCGGCGAAGCCTGCAAAGTCTGGGCGGGCGAGCATCCGACAACGAGGGCGACGAGAGAGAGCGGGACCAAAACCAGGACTCTGCGCAACGGGGCTCCTCTTCGGGTGGTTGGCCCCAGGCTATTGCCGAAGGTCCAGAGACTCCACGGCCGATGACTCAGGCGATCTCGAGCTCCGCGATCACGATCTTCTTCATGTGCATCAGGGCCTGGATCTGCTCCGGCCGCTGCTGCAACAGGTCGAGGCCGGCGGGGATCACCTGCCAGCTGACGCCGAACCGGTCCTTGCACCAGCCGCACGCCTCCGACTCCGGCACGGCCGAGAGCGCCTGCCAATAGTGGTCGATCTCGTCCTGGTCGGCGCATTCGATCACGAACGAGATCGCCTCGTTGAAGGCGAAGGCCGGTCCACCGTCGATGCAGCCGAACCGCGTGCCGTTCAGGGTGAACTCGCCGTTGATGACCTTCCCCGTCATCCCCTCGAAATGCTCGCTGAGGTTCTCGTCCGGGTAGAAGGTGACGCTGTCGATCGTCGAGTTCGGGAACACCGAGACGTAGTAGTCCATCGCCTCCTGCGCACTGTCGACGAACCAGAGATACGGACGGATGGGTGTGACGCCTGCCATATCGGCCTCCTCGATCGGCACTCACGCTACGCCCGCGGTCACCACCTGTCGAGGGGGTTCTGGCGCAGGATCAGGCCGCGTATCTCCGGCACCACTCGTACATGATGACGGCCGCCGCGGCACTGGCGTTGATCGAGCGCGTCGAGCCGTACTGCGTGATCTCGATGTGGGCGGAAGCGGCGGCGAGCGCTTCGGCGGAGAGCCCCGGGCCCTCCTGGCCGAACAGCAGCACACAACGCTGAGGCAGGTCGGCCTTGTCGACGGGCACTGCGCCGTCGACGTTGTCGACCGCGATGATCGAAACCCCTTCGGCCGCGGCCCATGCGGCGAACGTGTCGACGTCTTCGTGATGCACGACGTGCTGGTAGCGGTCGGTGACCATCGCCCCGCGCTTGTTCCAGCGGCGGCGGCCGATGATGTGCACGGTGTCGGCGAGGAACGCGTTGGCGCTGCGCACGATCGACCCGATGTTCATGTCGTGCTGCCAGTTCTCGATCGCGACGTGGAACGGATGCCGCTGGGTGTCGAGGTCGGCGACGATCGCCTCCATGCGCCAGTAGCGGTAGCGGTCGATCACATTGCGGGTGTCGCCGGAAGCCAGCAGCTCCTGGTCGTACTCCGCACCTTCGGGCCAGGCCTCCTCGCCCCCGGGCCAGGGCCCGACGCCGTAGCCGGGTTGAGCGATCGAACCCGTGCTCACCGCGCCCACGGGGGCATCGGGACTCGTGCTGTGCGGGGCGGCGTCTTCCATCCCGCCAGGCTATCGCCCTCGTATCCCCGTTCGAATCGCGCAACTGGCCCCATCCCGGCCACATATGCGGCAATTCGCGCGACTCGAAAGATATTTAGGTACGCCGAAAAATACGCTACGGTTTCGGTGTGCCTAAAAATTCCGCCGCCTCGATGACGACACCGTCCGTACCCCCGGGTCGGGCCCCCCGCAGCCTGTGGCTACTCGGCCCCGCGCTCGTCGCGGGTGTCGCCTATCTCGACCCCGGCAACGTCGCCAGCAACATGACCGCGGGGGCCCAGTACGGCTACCTGCTGGTGTGGGTCGTGCTCGCCGGCAACGTGATGGCGTGGCTGATCCAGTACCTCTCCGCGAAACTGGGCGTCGTCACCGGGCAGAGTCTTCCCGAGGTGCTGGGGGCGCGACTCAAGCACCGGTGGGCACGCCGCGCGTACTGGCTGCAGGCCGAGCTCGTCGCGATGGCCACCGACCTGGCCGAGGTCATCGGCGGCGCCGTGGCACTGAACCTGCTGTTCGATGTGCCGCTGCTGCTCGGCGGCCTGATCACCGGTGCCGTCTCGATGATCCTGCTCACAGTGCAGAGCCGGCGCGGCGCCCGCCCGTTCGAGTTCGTGATCATCGGCCTCATGGCGATCATCACGATCGGATTCGTCGCCGGCGTCTTCGTGGCCCCGCCGGACCCGGCAGGCGTGCTCGGCGGAATGGTCCCCCGTTTCGAAGGCACCGGGTCGGTCCTGCTGGCCGCGTCGATCCTCGGCGCGACGATCATGCCGCACGCGATCTACGCGCACTCCTCGCTGGCCCGTGACCGCTTCGGCGCCACGACCTCCCATGCCGGCGACGAGGCCGTGCGCACCGAGACCTCGCGCATCCGCCGCCTGCTCACGGCCACCCGATGGGACGTCTCGATCGCCATGGTGATCGCCGGGTCCGTGAACCTCTGCATCCTGCTGCTCGCCGCCGCGAATCTCGCCGGCGTCGAGGGGACCGACTCACTGGAGGGCGCGCATGCCGCGCTCGCCGCCGGACTCGGGCCGGTCGTGGCGACCTTCTTCGCCGTGGGTCTGCTCGCCTCGGGCCTGGCATCGACCTCGGTGGGCGCCTATGCAGGAGCGGAGATCATGCACGGCCTGCTGCACGTGCGCATCCCTCTGCTTGCTCGTCGACTCGTGACGCTGATCCCCGCGCTCGTGATCCTGGGCATCGGCTTCGACCCCACGCTCGCCCTGGTCCTGAGCCAAGTGGTGCTCTCGTTCGGCATCCCGTTCGCGCTGATCCCCCTGGTCGTGCTCACCGCGCAGCGGCGCACGCTCGGGACCTGGGTCAACCGGCGATGGACGACGGCTGCGGGGGTCGTCGCCTCCGTGCTGCTGATCGCGCTCAACGGCGCCCTGCTCTGGCTGGTGCTGACGGGAGCGTGAGCCCGGATAGGCTCGAAGCATGTCTGCCGAGAACGCCCGTCGCAACGTCCGCATCCTCACCTGGATCGGCTTCGCGACGGGCGTGATCGGCGGCGTGCTGATCGCGTTCCCGAACGTCATCGGCCTCGCCAGCCCGTGGGTCCAGCTCGCACTCGGCGTCGCCACCCTCGTCCTGGCGTTCCGAGCACGCAAGATCGGGATGACCGAGATCGAAGGGTTCGACGGCCGGCTCTCGCTGGCCGCCGCCCTCCTCGGATTCCTCATCCTGTTCTTCGCCGGTCAGGCCGCGTTCGGCATCCTCGTCGCCGTCGCGAACTGACTCGTCGCCATCGCGAACCGAGCCGCCCCGTCTACGCCGTGACGAAGCCCGTCACCAGGTAGAGCACGAACGACAGCCCCGCGGCGATGCCCGCATAGGGCAGGATCGCGAGCATGAGGTTGATCGGCTTGATGCCGATCGATCGCGACGCGAGGATGATGCCGTCGCCGTAGAGGCAGGTGGTGCTGCCCAACGCCGCCCCGGAGAACACCGCGGCGCCCGCGAGGATCGGATCGGCACCGAGCGCGAGCGCCAGCGGGAGCACGACCGGGGTGATCACCGCGGCGAGATCCCAGAACGACCCGGTCGCGTACGCATAGATGCCGCACACCGCGAACACGATCGCCGGCAGCAGCGCCGGGGTGAGCACGGGCTCGGTGACCTGGATCACGAACTCGGCCAGCTGCAGGGTGATGTTCATCTCCTGCACCATGAACGCGAGGACCGTCAGGATCATCACGAACAGCATGCTCTCGATGCCCTCGAGCGCGGCATCCAGCACCCCACGGATGCGGAGTCGGCGCTGCACGAGCACGATCACGATCGTCACGGCGAGAGACGCGGCGGTGCCGGCGACGACGTTGGCGTTCGTCACGATCGTCACTCCGACGAGCACGGCCATGGCGATCAGGAAACCCCACGGCTGCGGCTTGCGGTCGGTCTCGGTCGAGGTCGCGAGCGCCGTCGCGACACGCTGCGCGGTCGAGCCGTCGGGGTCGTCGGCCTTCAGCTCGGCCAGGAGCGCCGCGCCTTCGGCCCGTCGCTCGTCGTCGGTGGTGCCGAGCGGGAAGACGTCGCCGTCCCGCTCCGCCCGGATCGCGTCACGCTTGATCGCGCCGAGCTTCGGTAGCCAGCCGATGCTCATGAGAAGCGCGACGGCGAGAGCCGCCCAGCCGAAGAAGATGAAGGGGATCGCCTGCAGGTAGGCACCGAACCCGGTGCCTCCGACCGTGACCCCCTGCGCCTCGAACAGTCCGGAGAAGAACAGCGCCCACGTCGAGACCGGGATCAGGACGGCGATCGGCGCGGCCGTCATCTTCATGATCGCGCCGAGCTGCGTGCGCGGCACCCGATAGCGGTCGGTGACCTGCTTCATCGACGTGCCCGTGGTGAGCACGTTCAGGTAGTCGTCGACGAACAGCACGACCGACAACAGGAACGTCAGCACCATCGACTTGCGGCGGGAGGTGACGAACCGCTCGGCCCAGTTCGCGAAGTCGGTCACGATGCCGGACTTCTCGAACAGCATCATCAGGATGCCGAACAGCGCGACGATCAGCAGCAGCCACTGCGCCGTCTCGTTGGAGAGGGCTTTTCCGGTGTATTCGACCCAGACGTCGAAGCCGCCCCAGCCGCCGAGGATCAGTGCCCCGGCGACGGTGCCGCAGAACAGGGCGAAGAGGGTGCGTCTGGTGGCGACCGCGACGATCAGGATCACCACGATCGGGAGGAGCGCGAGAGCGCCGAATTCAGGCATGGGAGTCACCTCAGTGTGAAGGGGGGGGTACGAATCCGAAGGGAGAGCGCGGGAAGGTGCGGGAGGGTGCGGTCGAGCCCGGGGTCAGGGCTCGGTGCCACCGACGACGGTCTCCTGCACGGGGAGGTCGGGGAGGTCGTCCGGGGAGACGTGCAGCGGGTTCTCCGCCCACACGGCGTAGTCGGCCCGGAACCCGGGGGCGATGCAGCCGAGGTCGGCATCTCCCTGGGCCCGGGCGGCGCCGACGGTGTATCCGTGCAGCGCCTGGTACGGGGTGAGCACCTGGTCGGGCTCGAAGACCGGGGCGTCGGGGTCGCCCGGGCGGCGGCGCAGCATCGACCACGCGAGGCCGATGCGGGCATCGTTCTGCGCGATGGGCCAGTCCGACCCGAGGGCGAGGGGCGCCCCGGCCTCCCAGTAGTCGCGCACACGCCAGGCGCGAGCCGCACGCACGGGCCCGAGCCTGCTCGACCAGTCATCCGAGCCGTCGGCCTTGCGCCACTGCATGTGCAGGGGCTGCATCGAGGCGGTGATCCCGGCTGCGGCGATACGGGCCACGTCGCGGTCGGTCGTGGTCTCGAGGTGCTCGATGCGGTGCGGAGCTCCTGCGGCGCCGCGCACCCCGGCCGCGAGATAGGCGTCGACGACTTCCCCGACGGCCCGGTCGCCGATCGCGTGCGTCGCCACCTGGAATCCGGCCTCGGCGTATCTGCGCACGGTGCGGGCATAGGCGGCCACGTCCTTCCAGAACGGCTCCAGGCCCGCGCCCGCGCTGTCGGGTTCGTGCAGCCAGGCGGTGCCGGTCTCGACCACGCCGTCGGCGTAGAGCTTGACCACGCCCCCGCGCCACCGGTCACCACGGCGGTCGCGCATCGCGAGGTTCGCGGCGGTCCGATCCTCGTCGAAGCCCGGCTCGTGGTCGATGGCCGAGACGATGCGGATCGGCAGCCCCGGCCCCTGCTCCAGGGCGTCGAGCAGTGCGAGCGTGGCGAAGCCGCCATCCATGATCGTGCCGCCGGTGAGGCCGGAGTCGCGCAGGCCGCGCAGCAGATCATGGCCGACCGCGAGGGTCTGATCGCGGGTCAGTGCCGGGGCGCTCAGTCGCACGGGCTCATAGGCGCCGAGCTCGCGCAGTTCCCCGGTCGGGCGGCCGTCGGCATCGACGACGACGCAGGACGAGTCCTCGAACTCGCGTGCGCGGGTGATGCCCGCACGCTCGAGTCCGGCACGACTGGCGAGGGCGGTGTGGCCGTCGAACACGATCAACAGCGCGGGGAGTCCGCGCACCGCATCCTGGATCGCCTCCGCCGTCATGGGCAGCTCGTGGAACACGTCGTAGTCGAGGTTCCAGCCGCGCACCCACGGGTCGGCATCTTCGGCGAGCGCACGATCGGCCTCGGCGCGCAGCGCGGTCAGCAGCGCCGCGCCGGTGGTGAGACCGCCCAGGTCGATCCCGGCCGTCAGCTCGATCCCCTGGATCGGATGCAGGTGCGCGTCGATGAGGCCGGGGGTCACGGTCGCGCCGCCGAGGTCGCGCACGACGGTGCGGGGCCCGCGCAGCTCGCGGACCAGGGCGTCGTCACCCACGGCGAGGAAGCGACCGTCACGCACCGCGAAGGCGGTGGCATGCGGGCGGCGCGGGTCCATCGTCACCACGTGCGCGCCGGTGACAATGGTGTCGGCGTCGAAACCGGTCATGGCTGTACCTTCGTCGGTATTGGATCCTTCGGTATTGAAAGAGTTTCAATAAAATACCAGACGCCCGAGCAGAATCGAGCACGATGACGAAATCTCCGCGCAGCGTCGGCCGACCGTCGACCCGGGTGCTCACCGAGGAGCGCATCCTGAAGGCCGCGTTCGCCCTCAGCGCGCAGCGCACACCGCGCCAGTTCACGATGACCGCGCTCGCGGAATCCCTGGGCGTTCGCACCTCGGCGCTCTACCACCACTTCGCGAACCGCGACGCCGTGATCCGGGCCATGCGCGGGCAGGTCAGCCGCGCGCTCATCTCCCCCGTGCGGCACGAGATGTCCGTCGAGGAGGCACTGCTCACCTGGGCCCACAGCTACCGCGACGCCGCGATCGCCGCCCCCGAGGCCATGGTGATGCTGGCGACCTCACCGATCGATGCCGACGAGGGCTCGTTCGCCGACTACGAGCAGATCGCACGCCTGCTCGCGGACGACGGCTGGCCGACCGTCACCATCGTGGACGCCATCGTGGCGCTGGAGTCGTTCATCATCGGCTCCGCCCTGGATGCCCTCGCGCCCGCAGACAACATGGCCCCGGGTGCACTCGCGCCGGATTTCCCGACGTTCGCCGAGGCCGAGGCCGCCAGGGCGCAGCTCAGCACGGACCCCGCCCGCCGCACGTTCGAGATCGGGGTGCGGGCACTCATCCACGGACTCACCGCGTGGGCGCGCGACAGCACCACGTAGGCTGGACCGGTGGCATCCCCGGCAGCTGACGATTATCTGAAGACCGTCTACGCGCACACCGAGTGGCAGGACGCACCGATCACTCCCTCGGTGCTCGCCGCGAAGCTCGGCATCGCGCCGTCGTCCGTCACCGAGATGGTGAAGAAGCTCGCCGCCGCCGGCCTCGTCTCGCACGTGCCCTACGGCGCGGTGCGGCTGACGGACACGGGCACGGCGCGCGCCCTCGCGATGGTGCGCCGACACCGCCTGATCGAGACCTGGCTGGTGCAGGAGTTCGACTACGGCTGGGACGAGGTGCACGACGAGGCCGAGGTGCTCGAGCACACCATCAGCGACCGACTGCTCGAAGGCATCGACGCGCGCCTGGGACGCCCCCGCTTCGATCCGCACGGCGACGCGATCCCCGACGCCGACGGTCGCATCGAGCGCGTACCGTTCGTGCTGCTCGCCGACGCGCCGGTCGGGCACACGGGACAGGTGCTGCGGGTCGACGACCGCGACCCCGAGCTGCTCCGAGCCCTCGAAGCACTCGGACTGGCGGTCGCGTCGACCGTGACGGTCACGGCATCCGGGGCCGAGATCGACGGCACGGAAGCGGCGTTGCCCGATGGCGCGACCCAGGTGGTCTGGCTGAGCGCCTAGCCACCGCCGCAACACGGTCAGGTGCGCGTCACCTCCGGCCTCTAGGCTGTGCACATGGCACAACGTGACGACATCGAATGCTGGCTGACCGACATGGACGGCGTGCTCGTCCATGAGAACGACGCCATCCCCGGAGCCTCCGAACTGCTCGCCGGCTGGGAGAGCGCAGGCATCCCGTACCTGGTGCTCACCAACAACTCGATCTTCACCGCGCGCGACCTGTCGGCACGCCTCCGCATCAGCGGGCTGCACGTGCCCGAGGAGCGCATCTGGACCTCGGCGCTCGCGACCGCCGACTTCCTGAAGCAGCAGCTCCCCGGCGGCTCGGCGTTCGTGATCGGCGAGGCCGGCATCCTCACCGCCCTGCACGATGCCGGCTTCATCATGACCGAGACGAACCCCGATTTCGTGGTCGTCGGCGAGACGCGCAACTACTCGTTCGAGGCGATCACCAAGGCCATCCGCCTCATCATCGGCGGTGCGCGCTTCATCGTCACGAACCCCGATGCCACGGGCCCGAGCACCGACGGACCGCTCCCCGCCACCGGAGCGATCGCCGCCCTCATCACCAAGGCCACCGGTAAGGAGCCGTACGTCGTCGGCAAGCCGAACCCGATGATGTTCCGTTCGGCGTTGAACAAGATCGGCGCGCACTCGAAGCGCACCGGCATGATCGGCGACCGCATGGACACCGACGTGGTCGCCGGCATCGAGGCGGGCCTGCACACGGTGCTGGTACTCACCGGCATCAGCGATCAGGCCGAGATCGAGAAGTACCCGTTCCGCCCCGACGAGATCGTGCAGTCGGTGGCCGACCTGCTGCCGCGGATCACCGAGACGATCACGACGGTGAAGACCAAGAAGTAGCCATGGGCGCGCTCGACGACGGCGAACGGCTCAGAGCGGCGGATGCCGCGGCCTGGCGTGTCTGGCTCGCGGAGAACCATGAGCGCACGGCGGGCGTCTGGCTGCTCAGCGTGCGCGGATCGTCCGACGGCGTCGGCTACGAGGACGCCGTGCGGCAGGCACTCTGCTTCGGATGGATCGACGGCCCGGTGCGCGTGTTCGACGACGGCACGGGCGACCGCGCCAACGGTCAGTGGTTCTCTCCTCGTCGTCCCGGCAGCGGCTGGGCGGCCACGAACAAGGCGCGCATCGCGGAGCTCGAGGCCGAGGGGCTACTGGCTCCCGCCGGTATCCGTGTGCTCGAGGTGGCGAAGGCGAACGGCTCCTGGACGGTTCTCGACGGACCGGAGGCCGGGATCGAACCCGAGGAGCTCTCCGCCGCGCTCGATGCCGTCCCCGCCGCACGCGAGAGCTGGGACGCGTTCCCGAAGTCGGTCAAGAAGTTCGGCCTCACGCACATCGCGATGGCCAAGCGGCCGGAGACCCGGTCCGCCCGCATCGCGAAGATCGTGGCGGATGCCGCGGAGGGGAAACGCCCATGAATCAGAACGACCTGCTGTTCCTCGTCGTCTTCCTCATCCTGCTCAGCTCGCTGACGGTGTTCATCGTGCAGTTCGTGCGCTCGCGCCGAGGACGCGGCGGCTCGGACGACGGGCGCGCCGGCTGGTGGGAAGGCCCCTGGGACGACGACGACCGCAGACGCTGAGCCCGCGGCCGCCGGAGAACCTCGCGGGATCGGAACTCGGTCAGGACGCCAGCGAAGCCCCGGGGATCGCGGCCAGCAGCTCGCGCGTGTACGGGTGCTGCGGGGCGTCGAAGATGCGCTCGGGCGTGCCGCTCTCGACCACGACACCGCGCTGCATGACGTGCACCTCGTCGGAGATCATCCGCACCACGGCGAGGTCATGGCTGATGAAGAGGTAGCTCAGGCCCAGGCGCTTCTGCAGGTCGGCGAGCAGGTCGAGGATCTGCGCCTGCACCAGCACGTCGAGCGCCGACACCGCCTCGTCGAGCACCACGAGCTCGGGTTCGAGCGCCAGGGCCCGGGCGATCGCCACACGCTGACGCTGTCCGCCCGAGAGCTCGTGCGGCAGGCGCTCGGCCATGGCGGCCGGCAGCGCGACCTGCTCCAACAGCTCGAGCACGCGCGCGTGACGCGAGGCCGTGGTGCCGATGCGGTGCACGCGCAGCGGCTCGGCGATCGACTGCTCGATCGTGTAACGCGGGTCGAGCGAGGCGTAGGGATTCTGGAACACCGGCTGCACACGACGACGCAGGGCGAACAGCTCTTTGCGGCGGAGCGTGGTGAGGTCGAGCCCGTCGAACAGGATCGAGCCGGACGTGGCGTCTTCGAGCCCGAGCACCATGTTCGCGGTGGTGGACTTGCCGGAGCCCGACTCTCCCACGATCGACACCGTGGTGCCGCGGCGGATCTCGAAGCTGACGCCGTCGACGGCCGTGAAGGTCTGCGGCTCCCCGGCCTTGGGCGCGCGGAGGGCGAACTCCTTGCGGAGGTTCCGGATCTCGACGAAAGGCGTGCTCGTGGCGGCCTCGCGCTGCGGCAGCGCATCCCGGCGCGAGGCGAGGCTCGGGGCCGCGGCGAGCAGCTGCCGGGTGTACTCGTGCTGCGGGGCGCCGAGCACCTGCGCCGAGGTGCCCTCCTCGACGACGCGGCCGCGGAACATCACGACGATGCGGTCGGCGCGCTCGGCGGCGAGGGCCAGGTCGTGCGTGATCAGGAACACCGCGGTGCCGAGCTCGTCGGTGAGCGTGTCGAGCTGGTCCAGGATGCGTCGCTGCACGGTCACATCGAGGGCGGAGGTGGGCTCGTCCGCGATCAGCAGGCGCGGCTTGCAGGCCAGACCCATCGCGATCAGCACGCGCTGGCGCATGCCGCCGGAGAACTCGTGCGGGTACTGGTGGGCGCGCTGCGCGGCATCCGCGATCCCCACCATCTCGAGCAGCTCGACGACCCGCGCCTTCGTGGCATCGCCGTGTGTGTGGCCGTGCACCTCGAGCGCCTCGCCGATCTGCTCGCCCACGCGCATGAGCGGATTGAGGTTCGACATCGGGTCCTGCGGCACGAGGCCGATCCCGGCGCCGCGCAGGGAGATCATCGCGTTCTCGGGCAGGTCGGTCAGCTCGCGCCCGTCGAAGCGGATGCTGCCGGCCGTGATCACCCCGTTCTCGGGGAGCAGACGGTTGACCGCGGCCGCGGTGGTCGACTTGCCCGACCCCGACTCGCCCACGATCGCGACCGTCTCACCGGCGGCGATGTCGATGTTCACGTCGCTGATCGCGGTGACCAGCTCGGAACCGGTCCGGAAGGCGACGGCGAGGCCGCTGATGCTCAGCACGGGCTCGGTGGTGCTCATGGTGTTCTCGTTCCTTCGTTTTCGCGGAGAGGTTCGTGGTCGTCGAGGAGTGCGGGAAGCGCGGCGCGCCACAGCAGATCGGTCGGTGCGGGTGTGACCGCGAACAGGCGGTTGGTCAGCAGCACGGCGGCTGCTCCCGTTCCCGGAACGAGCCCGAGGGCGCAGCCTGTGAATCCCGGGTGCCAGACCATGCGGGTCGGCCGCCCGGAGACGGCGATCGTCTCGCTGCGCCAGCCCAGCGCCTGCCCGGCATCCGGTCCGTCCCGGAACAGTTCGGCGACCGTATCCGGCCCCCACAGCTCCGGATGCCGCTCCGGAGCGGCGAGCGCCGCCCCCAGGGTCAGCAGGTCTTCGACGGTGCTGAACAGCCCGGCGTGACCGGAGACACCCCCGAACGCATGGAAGCAGTTGCCGTCGTTCGCGACGCCGGCGATCTCCCCGTCGCGCCAGGCGAAGCCCTTGTCGGCGGTGAGGATCGGATACGGCTCTCCGGTCGCGACCATGCGACGCTCGGCGGCGTCGCCCACGGCGGACGAGGCGACGGGGCGGTCGACGGGTCCGTACCCGGTGTGATCGAGGCCGAGGGGCGCGGTCACCAATTCGCGCACCGCGGCATCCAGGGGCAGTCCGGTGACCGCCGCGACGATGCGGCCGAGGAGCATGAACCCGAGGTCGGAGTAATGACGGCCTTCGTCGAGGCCGTAGCGCAGCGGGAGGGCGTCGGCGGCCGCAGCGGCATCACCGGCGTGCTCGCGGTCGAGGTAGAGCGGCTGCCACTCCCAGAGTCCTGCACGGTGCTGGAGCAGATGGCGCACGGTCGTGCCCGGGGCGCAGGCGGTGCCGGGCACGAGTCGGTCGACCGGATCGTCGAAGCCGAGGTCTCCACGACTCACCAGTCGCAGGATCACGGTCGTGGTCGCGGCGACCTTCGACACCGAGGCGATGTCGAAGGCGGTCGCTGTGGTCATCGGGGTTCCGGCCAGGTCAGCCAGACCACCCGGGGCGACGTCACGGCCCGCGTCGGTCACGACACCGGCGACGGCGCCCCGCGGAGCGGCATCCGTCGCCAGGACAGCGGTGACGGCAACGGCGGCGGTCATGCGCGCACCTCTGAGCGGTCGACGAGGTCGACGAGGGTGTCGGGCCGGGTATCGGATGCGAGGGCGGTGATGCCCAGCCCGGTGCCCGATCCGAGTTCCAGCATGTCTCCGGACAGCGCCACGCCACCCACCACGGGCGAGCTCCGCAGCCACAACGCGGCATCCAGGTCGTGCACGACGTCGGGGGCGACAGCGGCGGCCAGGTGGGCGGCGGCCGTCACGCCGACGTGCGATTCCATCATGCAGCCGATCACCACGCCCAGACCTGCGGTGCGAGCGACCTCGGCAGCGGCGACCGCCTCGGCCAGGCCGTCGGTCTTGGCGAGCTTGATGTTCACGAGGTCTGCGGCACCACGGTCGGCGATGACCCGGACATCCCGCGCCGTGCGCACCGACTCGTCGGCCATGATCGGGGTGTCGACGGCGGCCGTGACCGCGGCGAGCGCGTCGAGGTCGTGCGCGGCGACCGGCTGCTCGACGAGTTCGAGCCCGAGCCCCTCGTCTTCGGCGGACCGGATCACCCGGATCGCGGTCTCGACATCCCAGGCCTGGTTCGCATCGATCCGCAGCGTGATGCCAGGCCCGACCGCGGCACGCACGGCCCGGAGCCCGGCGATCGTGTCGTGCGCAGCGGACGCCTTGATCTTGAGGCATCCGAAGCCCGCGGCGACGTGCTCCTCGGAAACGGCTGCCAGCGCGGACGGCTCGCCCGCGGACAGGGTCATGTCGGTGCGGATGCGCGCGGGCGCCGGTGCGCTCGTGAGGCTCTGCGCAAGCGGGAGTCCGCGCTGCTGGGCGGCGAGGTCGGCGACGGCGCACTCGACCGCGCTGCGGGCCGCGGCATTGCCCCACACTGCACGGGCGATGTCGGCGGCGATCCCGGGATCACCGACGTTCCGTCCGAGCACGACCTCGGCGAGGGGTCCTGCCACCACGGCGGCGACGCTCTGCGGACTCTCCCCCGTCACGCGCCAGCTCACGGCGGCTTCGCCGTATCCTCGACGACCGTCGACGTCGCTCACCTCGACGAGCACGACGTCGAGGTGCTCCGTCTGCCGCACCGCCGTGACGAACGGACGCACCAGGGGCGACGGGACGCGGAGCACGCGGATGCGCTTCACGGCGCTCATCTCAGGACTCCGCTCATGCCCACTCCTTGCGCATGCGCTGTTCGGGCTCACCGAACTCCGGCTGCGTGCGGGTGGCGCCGTCGGGGTGCCAGCCCTTCGCCTCGTAGAAGCCGATCGACGGCGCGTTCGCCGCGAACACCCACAGCGTCGCGGCCTCGGCGCCGGCGTCCCGCAGGTCTGCGGTCGCCTGCGCCAGCAGCGCACCGCCGATCCCACCGCCATGGGCGCGTGGCGAAACGTACAGGGAGTGCACGGCCCCGTCGATCCGCCCGTCGTCGGCAGTGGTCGCGGCGTACCGGGTGATCCCGACGATCCCGCCGTCGCGCACGGCCACGAGCACGACGCCGACCGGTTCGGCGAGCACCCGGCGCCACAGGGCCTCGGCACGCTCATCCGTCATCGCGTCGATCCCCGCGTCGGGGAGAACACCCCGGTAGCTCTCCCGCCAGCACGCGAGGAACACCTCGAGCACCCCGGACAGGTCGTCCGGGGTGGCGGGGCGCACCTGGAGGCTCACGATGCCGCGGCCTCCGTGAGCACGAGGGAGTCGATGGAGGCGACGGGTTCGGGCATCTGCAGCGGTCCGACACCGGGCGTGATGGTGCCGAGGATGCGCGGCTCGCGCGCTCCGGTGCCGCCGGGGACGATCGCGGGGACGCCGTGCATCGTGGACCAGCCGATGAGAGCGAGGAGGATCGCCTCCTTGCTGTCGGCCGCGGCGCCCAGCTCGTCGGCCAGCACGACCTCGGTGTCCGGCAGCGCGGCGCGCAGTCCGTCGAGGATCAGCGGGTTGCGGCATCCGCCGCCCGACACGGCAAGGAACCCGATGCCGGCGGCCTCCACGTCGCGCGCGACCGTGCGGACCGTGAGCTCGGTCAGGGTGCGCACCACATCGGCGACCGGGATCTCCCGGTTCTGCGCGGCGAGGTGCTCGTGCACGTAGCCGAGGTGGAAGTGCTCCTTGCCCGTGCTCTTGGGCGGGGTGAGAGCGTAGTACGGGTCGTCGAGCAGAGCAGCCAGCAGCGCCTCGTCGACCTGACCCGTGCGGGCGATCGCGGCGTCGTCGTCGTAGCCGAGCGGGTTGAGGTCGTGCTCGACGATGACCGCGTCGACCAGTGCGTTCGCGGGGCCGATGTCGTACGCGACCAGGCCGTCCTGCCGCACCACGGTCATGTTCGAGATGCCGCCCAGGTTGAGGGCTGCAGAGACCCCGGCGCGCGAACGCAGCAGCAGCTCGTCGAGGAACGACACCAGCGGGGCACCGTGGCCGCCGACCGTGATGTCGCGGATGCGGATGTCGGAGACCACGGGGGCGCCGACCTTCTCGGCGATCCAGGCCGGCTGCCCGATCTGCAGGGTGCCCAGCGCGTGCGCGCCGTCGACCCAGTGGTAGACGGTCTGCCCGTGCGAGCACACGGCATCGACACCGCCGACCGCTGCCGCGATGTCGGCCGCGACCGCGGCGAACGCCTGCCCGATGAGGGTGTCGAGCTCCGCCACCTCGGCGAGCGTGGTCTGCGCCGGTGGCAGCGCAGCGATCAGGCGCGCCCGCAGCTCGGGGGCGTAGGGCACGCTCGTCGCCGCGAGCACCGTGCCGTGCAGATCCACGCCGTGGGCAGTGAAGCCGCCACTGGTCGTGAAGTCGACGACGGCGGCATCGATCCCGTCGTGCGAGGTGCCGGAGATCAGTCCGAGGACGCGCATCAGTTCTCCTCCAGTGCAGTGCGCAGCCGACCGTCGGCCGCGTCCAGTCGTGCGGTGGCCGCAGCGAGGTCCTCGCCGCGGCGGATCATGATCGACGCGAGCTTCACGTCGTATGAGGTCGCCTCCAGTGCCGCCTTCGCCGCGCCCCGATCGACATCCGCGATGGTCTGCACCATTCGGATCGCCCGCTCGCGGAGCTTGTGGTTGGTGGCCTTCACGTCCACCATCAGGTTGCCGTAGGCCTTGCCGTTCCGCACCATCGAGATGGTCGAGAACATGTTGAGCACGAGCTTCTGGGCCGTACCCGACTTGAGCCGCGTGGAGCCGGAGAGCACCTCGGGGCCGACCTCGACCTCGATCCCGTGCTCCGCCGCCGCGCTCAGGGCGGTCCCGACGTTGCAGGAGAGACCGATGCTGAGGGCACCGCGTTCGCGCGCCCGACGGACGGCGGCGATCACGTAGGGCGTCCGTCCGCTCGAGGCGATCCCGATCACGGTGTCGAGCGGACCGATGCCCGCGGCATCGATGGCCGCTGCGCCCGCTTCCGCGTCGTCCTCTGCTCCCTCGACGGGGTTCACGATCGCGCCCGGCCCTCCGGCCATGATCGCGAACACCAGCTCGGGCGGAGTGCTGAAGGTGGGCGGGCACTCCGAGGCGTCGAGCACGCCGATGCGGCCGGGGGTGCCCGCGCCGACGTAGACCAGGCGTCCGCCCTGCGCCATGCGATCGGCCGTCGCCTCGATCGCGGGCACGATCTGCGGGAGGGCGCGCTGCACCGCGGCGGGCACCGTGGCATCCGCCTCGTTCATGGTCTGCGCGAGTTCGGCGACGCTCATGAGGTCGAGCTCCGCATAGCGGGGATCGCTGGCCTCCGTGGCCAGTCCGCCGAGATCCTCCATGGTCATCGCTTTCCTCTGTTCCGGGGATCGAGGCTGTCGCGCAGCCCGTCGCCGAGCAGGTTCAGTCCGACGACGAGCAGCACCACGATCACGCCGGGCGCGATCATGGTCCACGGGGCGATCGTGACGAGCGTGCGCGCCTCGAAGATCATCGAACCGAGCGAGGGTGCGGGCGGCGGCGTGCCGAGTCCGAGGAAGCTCAGCGAGGCCTCGGTGAGCACAGCCCACGAGAGCGAGAGCGTGACCTGCACGATGATGATCGACGTGATGTTCGGCAGCACGTGGCGGAACATGGTCGCCATGCGGCTCTGGCCGGTGCTCTTGGCGGCCTTGACGTACTCGACCTCGCGCAGCGACAGCACGGGCCCGCGGGTGACGCGGATGAAGATCGGCACGTAGACGATCGCGATGGCCACGGCGATGGTGAACCAGTTGCGCTCGAACACCGAAGCCAGCGAGAGCGCGAGCAGCAGCGGTGGGAAGGCGAACAGCACGTTCGTGACCGCGGTGATCGCCCCGTCGGAGAAGCCGCGGTAGAACCCGGCGATGAGTCCGCAGACGGTGCCGACCACGGTCGCAAAGGCCACGGCGACGACCGAGATCAACGCCGAGTTGGCGACGCCGGCGGCGACGCGGGAGAACACGTCGCGCCCGAACTGATCGGTGCCGAACCAGTGCACGGCCGACGGCGGCTGCAGGCGGGACGGCGGGTCCTGCGCGAGCGGGTCGAAGGGCAGCAGGCCGAACGCCGAGACGAGGCTGAGCACGGCGAGCAGGACCACGATGATGAGGCCGGTGAGTCCGCTGCGGCTGCGCAGCAGGAGACGCACGCGCTCCATGGTGCGCCCGCCGCCGGGGGCGAGGGCCGGGGTCTGAGAGATGTCGGTCATGCGGCACGTACCCGAGGATCGATGACCCGGTACAGCAGGTCGGTGAGCAGGTTGACGATGACGAAGGCGAGCGCGATCACGAGCACGGTGCTCTGCACGAGCGCGTACTCCTTCTGCTGGATGCCGAGCAGCACCTGGCGTCCGATGCCGGGGAGCGAGAAGATCTGCTCGACCACGACGGCACCGCCGAGGAGGTAGCCGAACTGCAGGCCGGTCATCGTGACGATGGGCACGAGAGCGTTGCCGAGCACGTGGCGCACCTGCAGGCGACGCGGAGGGACGCCCTTCGCCCTGGCGGTGCGGATGAAGTCGTTGGAGCGGATCTCGAGCACGGCCGTGCGGGTGGTGCGCATGATCGGTGCGGCGATGCCGAAGCCGAGCACGATCGAGGGCAGCAGCATCTGCTGGAGGTTCAGCAGCGGATCCTCGAACAGCGTGGCGTAGGCCTGGCCGTTCGGGTTGAAGCCGAACGACGAGGCGAGGATCGCCAGGAGTGCCGTGCCGAGCAGGAACGCGGGGATGGAGAGACCGGCGAGGCCGACGACCTGTCCGACGCCGTCGCGGAACGAGTCGGGCTTCGAGGCGGAGAGCATGCCGAGCGGGATGCCGATGGCCAGCGCGATCACGATCGAGAAGATCGCCAGCTCGAACGTCACGGGGAGGGCGGCGGCGGTGAGGTCGAGGACGCTCGTCTGCGCCCGGGACGAGAAGCCGAGGTTGCCGGTGAAGATGTTGCCCAGCCACGAGAAGAACTGCACGACGAGCGGCTGGTCGAGGCCGTAGTAGGACTCGAGGGCGGCGCGCTGCGAGGGCGTGAGAGCGGCCGCCTCGGTGCCGAGGCCGGAGCTGATCTGGTCGCCGGGGATGGCGCGCAGCATCAGGAAGACGAAGATGGCGACGCCGAGGAGCGTGCCGAGGGCTGCGAGGATGCGTCGCAGCACGCTGTTGCGGAGGAGCTGTCTGAACATGCGCGTGTGTGGGTGCCTGTCGTCGGGGAGGGAGGGGGCGCGGGGTGGCCGCGCCCCCTCGATCCGCTACTTGATGGAGGTGGTCCGCAGGTACTGCAGCGAGCCGTTCACCATCGGGACGAAGCCGTCGACGGTCGACGCGGTCGCCGTGTAGGTGTAGCTCGTGAACAGCCAGATCCACGCGGCGTTGTCCTCGAGGTTCTCCGAGACCTGCGCGTAGATGTCCTTCCGCTTGTCCGGGTCGGCTGTCTGGCGGCCCTCGGCGAACAGTGCGTCGAGCTCGGGCGAGGAGTAGCCGGCGACCTTGTTCAGGTTTCCGGTGCTCGTGAAGTACCGGCCGTACATGCCGTCGGGGTCGGGGCGACCGCCGTTGAGCGCGACCGCCGCGTCGAAGTCGGCCGCGATCCAGCGGTCGACGAACGCGCCCGACTCGAGCACCTCGAGGTCGAGCGTGATGTTCGCGTCCGCCAGCTGGGCCTTGAGGTTCTGCGCCTCGTTGACCGAGGTGGCGTACTCCCCCTGCGAGACGATCGTCTTGATGGTGACGCCGTCTTCCTTGCCCGCCTTCTTCAGGTACTCGGCGGCCTTGTCGAGGTCGCGCTCGGGGCACGGACGGGCATCCGGGTCGGACTTGTACGCGGGCGAAGTGATCGGGCCGGTGACCTCGCCCTCGCCGAGCGCAGCGGTGTCGAGCACCTCCTGACGGTCGATCGCGCACTGGATCGCGAGGCGCACGTTGACGTCGGTGAGGTCGCCGCGCGTGGCGTTCAGCTGCAGCGCGTGGTAGCTCAGCTGCGGGGTCGTGGCGACCTCCACATTGGCACCCTCGGCGGTCTGCGCGACCAGCGGGTCGTCGAACACGGCCAGCTGCACGTTGCCGGACTGCATCGCCGAGACGATCGACGACTCGTCGGGGATCACACGGAACTCGACGGTGTCGAGCAGCGCGGTGTCTCCCCAGTAGTCCTCGTTCTTGGCGAGCGTGATCGACTGGCTCGCCTTGCGGTCGTCGAGGATGAAGGGACCGGTGCCGTTCGGCGTGGTGTTCAGCCCCTCTTCGGTGTCGTCCGAGGACAGCATCGCCATGTTGATCACGGCGAGGTTCGCGGGGAGCGCGGCGTCGGGAGCGCTGAGGGTGAGGGTGACGGTCTTCTCGTCGGTGGCCTCGACCGCGGTGACCGAGGCGAGGGAGCTGCGCGCGACGGCGGCCGTCGCCTCAGCCGCGATCGCGTCGAGCGAGTACTTGACGTCTTCCGAACCGAAGGTGCTCCCGTCGGCGAACGTGACGCCCTCGCGCAGGTGGAAGGTCAGGGTGAGGCCGTCTTCGGAGACGTCCCACGACTCGGCGAGGCCGGGGACCACGTTGAGGTCCTCGTCGAACTCGGTCAGCGTGCCGTACAGGTTCTGCAGCACATTGACGGCCTGGAACTGGGTGGCCTTCCAGGGGAACAGGGTGTCCGGGTCGCTGGTGACGCCGATGACAAGGTCGCCGCCCGCCGCGCCCTCGGAGGGCTTCGGGTCGGATGCGGGTGCGGAACACCCGGTGATGACGAGGGCGAAGGCGAGGCCCGTCGCCGTGAGAGCGCCGAGTGACGCCCAGCGTGCTGTGCTCATTGCTGGATCCTCCTGAATGTGACGCGCCGCCGTGGCGTCGGGTCAGGCGCTGTTGCCTGCCGCCCCGTGAACGTCGTCGGTCGTGGTTGGTACCAAAAGTACACGAAGGTCACTACAGATGTAACAGAAGTTCCTCTACTGTTATGAACAGTGATCGGAGACCCCATGCCTCATGAAGCCGCCCGCGACGATGCCGGCGCACACCCCGTCCTCGTCCGCATGCGCGCGATCCGCCCCGAACTGCGTCCGAGTGAACAGCGCATCGCCGATCTGTTCCTCGCCGACCCTGCGGGCACCGCCGGCCTCTCCGTCGCCGAGCTCGCCCAGCGCTGCGACACCTCGACCACCTCGGTCGTGCGGTTCTGCAAACGCCTCGGATACGAGCACGTGCGCGAGCTGCGCAACCACGTGCTGCGCGACGTCGAGCGCGAGACCTTCGACACGGCCGCGCTCCCCGCCGTCTCCGGCGACATCGACCGCAATGACACCCTGACCGACATCGTCGCGAAGGTGTCGCTCGCCGAGACGCTCTCCCTCGCCGACACCGCCAAGGTGCTCGACACCGATTCGCTGCGGGCCTCGGTCGACGCCATCACCTCGTCGACCAGGGTCGACATCTTCGGTGTGGGCGCGAGCTCCATCGTCGGACTCGACCTGCAGCGCAAGCTCACCCGTATCGGACGCACGGCGCTGGAGTGGTCGGACCCGCACGCGGCATGGACCTCGGCGGCGACGCTCGGCCCCGGCAATGTCGCGATCGCGGTGTCGCACACCGGCGCCACCACCGACACGATCGAGTTCCTGCTGCTCGCCCGGCAGGCCGGAGCGACCACCATCGCGATCACGAACCACGCCGGCGCACCGCTGGCCGATCAGGCCGACATCGTGCTGACGACGGCCGCCCGTGAGACCGGCTTCCGCTCCGGCGCGCTCGGCAGCCGGATCGCCCAGCTCATGGTGGTCGACTGCATCTTCATCGGCGTCGCCCAATCGAACTACGACCGCTCGATGGAGGCGCTGCGCGACACGTTCGCCGCCGTGCACCGCGTGCGGACGGCGGGGGCGTGACCGACGGGATCCTACGCGCGCGGACGGGACTGTTCACCGCCTTCGCGGGTCTCGGGGTCACGGCCGCGTTCGTTCCCGCCATCCTCCCCTCCGCCGAGCGGACGATCGCGGCCGACCTCAGCGCCGCCGTGCCCGCGCTGTTCGCCGGGCTCCTGGTCGGGGTGCTGGCGTCGAGTCCGCTCCTGATGCGCCGGCCTCCGCGCACCGTGCTGATGCTCGGCAGCGCCCTCCAGGCCGCCGCGATCGTCGCCGTGGCCCTGGCCGGCACGCCCGCCGTGTTCATCGCCGCGGCTGTCGTCGCCGGGTTCGGGTTCGGATTGGTCGAGGCCTCCGGGTCGGTCGCCGCGAAGTCCCTGTCGGTCGGCAGCGCGACGGGTCTGCTCAGCGCACTGCTCGGCACGGTGGCCGTCTGCGCCGCCGTCACCCCGCTGATCGTCGCCGCCGGCTCGGGTGTGCGTGCGACGCTCGGCATCCTGGCGGTCGTTCCGCTGCTCACGATCGCGATGCTCACGGGGTCGGTGTCGCCGGATGCCCGCACCGCAGCTCCCGCGCGCCGCGACCTCCGCGGGCTGCTCGTGCTCCTGCCGTTCGCCGTCGCCCTCCCCCTCTACGTCGGCGTCGAGACCGTGCTCTCCGGCTGGTCGGCCGTGATCCCCGAGCGGATCCTCGGGGTCGACCCCGGCCTCGCCGCGCTGGGGACCTCGGCGTTCTGGACGCTGATGGCCGTCGGTCGCTTCGGCGCGGCGGCCCTGCGCCGTCTCTCCGTGTCACCGATCGCGATCCTCATCACCGCCACGGGCGCCGCCGCGATCCTGATGGCGGTCGCAGGACTGCTGGTGGCGTCCGCACCCGCGGGGGCACTCGTCGCATTGGCCGCCGTGGTCGTGCTCCTCGCCCCGAGCTACGGGCTCATCCTGGGCCTCGCGCTCGACCACCTCGACCCCGCTCGCAGCGCCGCGGTGACCGGCGCCCTCGTCGCGTGCGGAGCCGTGGGCGGCACCTTCGTGCCCGCCCTGATCCTCCTGATCGGTCGAGACCCGGCATCGAGCACGACGTTCCTCGTGTCCGCCGCCCTGTGCGCGCTCGTCCCGATGCTCGTGCTGGTCGCCGCACGATCGCCCCGGCCGACACCTGCTGCGGACTGACCTCCTCTCCACATCTCGCGGCGCCGGCAACCTCTTCACA
Source organism: Microbacterium maritypicum MF109 (assembly GCF_000455825.1). GTDB lineage: Bacteria > Actinomycetota > Actinomycetes > Actinomycetales > Microbacteriaceae > Microbacterium > Microbacterium maritypicum_A. The sequence continues at coordinate 11,975 of NZ_ATAO01000013.1, read as the reverse complement.
GATGCTGGAATACCGGCGCACACAGGGGCGACTGCGGCGTAACCTCGCTGACATACCTATCCGCAGCACACCCATCGGCAGTAAAGGAGAGCGCGCGTGTCCACCGAGGTCCTCACGATCGTCCTCAGCGCGATCGGCGTCGCGCTGACGATCACCACGGGCCTCTTCGCCGCCGGCACCTGGATGGTCCGCCGCATCGACGACAGGATCGACGCGGTCGACGAGAAGCTCAGTGCCCGCATCGACGCTGTGGCCGCCGACGTCACCGACCTCAAGATCTCCGTCGCCCGCCTCGAAGGACCCCAACGACACCTGCTCACCACGGGAAGAGGATGAGACCGTGACCACCGAGACCCTCACGATCGTCCTCAGCGCCATCGGCATCGTGCTCACCCTCGGCACCAGCCTCTTCGCCGCCGGCGCCTGGATGGTCCGCCGGGTCGACGACCGCTTCGACACGGTGGAGCAGAAGCTGACCGACCGCATCGACGCCGTCGACGAGAAGCTCAGCGCACGCATCGATGCCGTCGACGAGAAGCTGACGGCTCGCATCGACGCCGTCGATGAGAAGCTCAGTGCCCGCATCGACGCTGTGGCCGCCGACGTCACCGACCTCAAGATCTCCGTCGCCCGCCTCGAAGGACCACCACGACATCTGCTCGCGGCGCGCGGCTGATCAGCGCGTGCGGACGGACCTCCCTACCGCAGCACGAGGGCGGCGGCGCCGATGAGCGGCCCCTCGTCACCGAGCCCCGAGCGCACGACCCGGGTGCGACGCGAGTACTCATGCGCCGCGCTGCCGGTCAGAGCCTGCTGCACGAGGTCGATGTAGTCCGCCGACACCCGCGAGAATCCGCCGCCGATGGCGACCACGTCGAGGTCGACGAGGGTGGCGGCATCCGCGAGAGCCTCTCCCACCTCGCGCGCCGAACGTTCGATCGCCGCCCGCGCGACGAGGTCACCGGCAGCCGCATCCCGTGCGAGGTCTTCACCCGTGGCGCCTGTCCATCCCTGCTTCTGCGCCCAGGCTGCGCTCGCCGGCCCCGAGGCGATCTCCTCGAGCGTCAGACCGCCCTCGCGGCGCACCTGACCGAGGTGGCCGGCATTGCCGGTAGCGCCGGGAATATATGCGCCGTTCGCAACGAATCCCCCGCCGACCCCCGTCGAGACGACGATCGACAGCGAGGCACCGGCCCCCTGCGTGGCCCCGAGCCACGACTCGGCGAGCGCGAGTGCACCACCGTCGTGACCGAGCACGGTGGGCACGTCGCTCCCCATGACCGTGGATGCCGCCGCACGGACCGACTCCTCGAGCCTGAAACCACGCGCCAGAGGCATGTTCACGGGCATGATCGCGCCGGCGGTGCGGTCGATGGGGCCGGCGCTGCCGACTCCCGCTCCGACGAGCAGGGCGTCCGCGGGCAGAGCCGCGAGAGCATGTTCGACGATCGCGACCACCGAGGCGTCGAGCGACGCGAGTGTCGCTTCGCGACCGGTCGCCTGCCGGCTCCGGCTGCCCTCGACGAGCACGCCGTCCTCCGCGACGAGCGCGGCCTCCATCTTGGTGCCGCCGACGTCGACGGCCAGGGCGTAGCGGGTCACTGCGGGTCGAGTCCGAGATCGTCGAGGTCGAAGGCCGCGCGCCACTCGAGGCCCTCGGCTTCGATCGCCGCCTGCGCACCGGTCTTGCGGTCGACGATCACGGCGACGGCGACGATCTCGGCGCCTTCCTTGCGCAGGGCTTCGACGGCCTTGAGCGCCGACTGCCCGGTGGTCGAAGTGTCTTCGAGCACGACGACGCGCTTGCCCTTGACATCGGCGCCTTCGATCTGGCGGCCGCGGCCGTGGTCCTTCGGCTCCTTGCGCACGACGAACGCGTCGAGCGGAGTGCCGGCGGCGACCGAGGCGTGCAGCACCGAGTTCGCGATCGGGTCGGCGCCGAGCGTGAGCCCGCCGACGGCCACGACATCGAGGTCGCCGATCAGGTCGAGCATGATGCGGCCGATCGCGGGAGCGGCACGGTGGTCCAGCGTGAGCTTGCGCATGTCGACGTAGTACGTCGCCTTCTTGCCGCTGGAGAGGGTGAAGTCGCCGTGGAACACCGCCTCGTCCTTGATGAGGTCGAGGAGTGTCTGGCGGTCTGCGTCGAGTGCGGTCACGGCATCCAGTGTAGAAGCCTGGGACGCACTGCGCGGAGGCATGAGGTTTGACCGGATGCATGAACTCCCGGCCTTGCGGCTCATGCATCCGTCCGGCGGTCATGCAGGTGACCGCCATACAGGTCGCGGGCGACGGACCCAGCGCGGGCTCGTGTGTCGGATCTCGCAACTAGGCTGGAGGCATGCGCTTGGCCACCTGGAACGTCAACTCCATCCGCACCCGCGTCACCCGCACCGTCGAGTTCGCCGTCCGAGAAGACATCGATGTGCTGGCGATGCAGGAGATCAAGTGCAAGCCCGAGCAGTTCCCCTACGGGCCGTTCGAAGAGGCCGGCTACCACGTCGAGGTGCACGGCCTGAATCAGTGGAACGGCGTCGCGATCGCGAGCCGCCTGCCCGTCACCGATGTGCGCACGTCGTTCGAGGGCATGCCGGGCTTCGCGAAGGGGCATGAGGGGCCGGATGCTCCGCTCGAGGCCCGCGCGCTCGGCGTGATGGTCGACGGGGTTCGGGTGTGGAGCCTGTACGTGCCGAACGGCCGCTCCCTCGAAGACCCGCACTATCTCTACAAGCTGCATTGGTTGGAGCAGCTGAAGAAGTCGACGGCCGCCGAGCTGTCGGCGAACCCCGACCTGCCGCTGGCCCTGGTCGGCGACTTCAACATCATTCCGTTCGACGTCGACAACGGCGATCCCGACATCGTGATCGGCCGGTCCACCCATGTCTCTCCGCAGGAGCGCGACGCGTTCTTCGCGTTCCAGGATGCCGGGGTGACCGACGTCGTGCGCCCGCTGATACCCGAAGGCTTCACCTATTGGGACTATCAGCGCCTGAAGTTCCCGCGCAACGAGGGCGTGCGCATCGACTTCGTGCTCGGCTCGCGCACGCTGGCCGAGGCCGTGCAGGGCGCGTCCATCCACCGCGACGAGCGCAAGGGCGAGCAGCCCAGTGATCACGTTCCCGTGGTCGTCGACCTCGATAGCCGCCGTCTCGGAACCGGCGGCGCCGATGACGACGACGACATGCCGATGATCTTCTCCTGAATGTCGACCCCATGAGAGTGCGCCTGATCGCCACCGATCTCGACGGCACCCTTCTCGATTCGACATCGATCGTCACCCCACGCACCCGCGCGGCTCTCGACGCCGCGCGCGCCCGTGGCATCCACGTCGTGCCGGTCACCGCCCGTCAGCCGATCGGGCTGCGGGCCATCGCGGCGGATGCCGGGTTCGACGGCTGGGCGCTGTGCAGCAACGGTGCGTACGCGGTGCGCCTCGACGACGGGCGGATGCTGTTCGCTGAAGAGCTTCCGCCCGAGACGATCCGCACTCTGGCCGAGGCTCTGCGCGCGAGCATCCCCGGCCTGCTGTTCGCAAGTGTGCGCGACGCGGGCGAGACGTTCGTCGCTCAGGACGGCTACGCGGCGATCGCCGCTCTCGCCGACCACAAGCGGGATCCCGCGACGATGGGCGGCGTGCCTCTGGAGCAGGTGCTCGCCGCTCCCAGCCTGAAGTTCGTGATCCGACACCCCGAGCTCGCGCCCGACGCGCTGTTCGACGTGGTGCGCTCACTCGGACTCACCGGCTTCGAGGCCACGCTCTCCGGAGCCCCGTTCGTCGAGGTCATGGCCGAGGGCGTCACCAAGGCGACGGGCCTCGCCCGGCTCTGCGACCACCTCGGCATCGACCGCGCCGACGTGGTGGCCTTCGGCGATGCGCTCAACGACGTCGAGATGCTCCGCTGGGCAGGTCACGGGGTCGCGATGGCCGACGCCGAACCGCTCGTGTTGGATGCGGCCGACGAGACGACCACCTCGAACGACGACGACGGTGTGGCACGAGTGATCGAGCGGCTGCTCGACTGACACGATGTTGCCCGACTGGTCATCGCCTCGGGCCCGTGCCTGAGCCTGGCCGCCGAGATCCATGGCGACGGATCACTTCTCGATCTCGAGGCTCAGGGTGTTTCTCTCGGGCGCACCCAGACCGTTCTCGTGAACTCCCAATCGAGATCTCGCTCTCGAGGCGAACGACCGCACACATACTCGACCGCGTAGGCATCTCCCCACGGGTTTCCGTCATACGGGCACCGATGCTCTTCTCGGTCGTTCGGCATGGCCCAGTATTCACGGGAGAAAACATAGAGGGACGGCGGCTCGTACGGGTCCAGAACCGGAACCCTGTCCAGCGACGGCAGCTCCGTTTCCAGCGTGACGCTGTCTCCCCAGGGAAGAGCGAGACGTGCTTCCATTCCCGACGGCAGCCTCCGGTCGCACGACGACAACACCTCAAGGCTCGCTTGGATATCGAACCCACCATCGGGGGTCTCGCCGAGGATCTCGTCCAGGTGGTCGACCACGAACAGACGTGTCGCCGGGTCGATCCTCGCCACGCTTTGTGCTACCCATTCAGACACACGTTGCTCGTTCACAAGGAATGCCCCGTCCCGCGAATCATCGCGCCTCCACGCTGTCCGAGTGCCGGTGGTGCCGCTCTCGGATCACCGGTGATCGAGACGGTTCCCGGCTGAGTCTCAGCTCTCGACGCGGCGACGCCGCACGAGCAGCCCACCCATCATGGCCAGGACGACGCCGATCACCACGATCGCGATCGGAGCCTCGAGACCGGTGGTGGCCAGCCCTGCGCCCGGTGCCGCCGCGGCTCCTCCGGCCTGACCACCCGTCCCCGCTGCCGCGGTGACGGTCAGCGCCGTGCGGGAGATCACCGTCGTGCCTGACAGCGCCACCAAGGTGTGCGCACCGGCCGGTACGTTCGCAGGAATACGCAACGTGCCCTGAAGTGCACCGTCCGCGTCGGCAGTCAGCGTCCCGAGCGCGATCGGGTCGGAGTGCAGCTCGAATGCGATCGTCGCTCCCGGCGTGAACCCCGTGCCCGAGATGGTGATGTCATTCCCGGCGCGGATCGATCCTGCGCCGAGCGCGAGGGCGGGCCCCGGCTGCGGCTCAGGATTCGCGACCGCGACGAGGGTGAAGTCGATCCCCGACACGGGAGCGCCCACGGTCACGACGACGGGAGTCGCCTGCGCCGCCGTGGCGACGCCGTCGTAGAACTGAGGCTGCGCGGTCGTTGTGCTGTCGTTGTAGAAGTTGGCCGAGGCCTTCAGGATGAACGACCCTTCAGGAAGGGCGAGCGAATACGCGCCGGTCTGAAGATCAGCGAAGGTCGTGCCGACGATCTCGTTTCCGGACCAGGCCTCGACGATGACCTCTCTCCCCTCACTGCTGTCGAGAGAGACCGTGCCGGTCACGAGGGCAGCCGCGTCGAGTTCCGCGTCGATTCCGACGACGTTCGCACCGGACGTCACCGTGACAGGGTTCGCGGTCCCCGCCGTGTAGGCGTCGGCCCAGTACTCGGCTCGCAGACCGGGCTCATACGGCGCGAAGTGCACGCGATAGGTGCCAGGCGCGACGGCCACCTGATAGGTGCCGTCGTTCGCGACGCCGAGGAAGTATGCGTGACTGCTGTCCTCCACATCGGCGACGGTGATAGCGGTGAGTGCACGAGAGCCGTCTGCGCTCTTGGTCACCGAACCGCTGATGTACCCGACCGAGTCAAGAGCCGCGTTCACCCCGGCGGTCGTCTGCAGTTCACCGACGGCGACGACCTTCGCAGCGTTGAAGCTGTACGCGTTCTCCCAGTACTCCGTGACGAGTCCGGGAGCGGGCGCGCCGAACTGCACGCGATACGAACCGGCAGGAAGTCCGCCGACAACGTACGCGCCGGCAGGGTTGGTGCGCGCGAAGGCGACGATCTCTCCGTTCGCATCGAGCGCGTTCACCGTGACGTTTGCGAGAGGCGCGCCGTCATCGGCGCGCGTGACGACGCCGGCGATCGCGCCCCCGGCCACGAGGGAGGCATCGATGCCGGAGACAGCTTCTCCCTCGGCGAGGACGACAGGGGTCGCCTGGGAGTAGTCGAAGGCGTTCTGCCAATACTCGCGCTTCAGATCGGTTCCCTCCGGCTGGAACCTCACGATGTACGAGCCGGCGGGGAGGGCGTTGAGAGTGTAAGTGCCGGACGCATCGGTGAAGCCCGATGCCCAGGCCGTGCCGGGGCCGGTCACCGAGACGGCGATGCCCGAAACCGGTGTCCCGTCGTCCTCGCGGGTGACCGTTCCGGTGATAGACGCCGAGGGCGCGGGGGCGAGCGCGGCGTCGATGCCCGTCGCCGCAGACCCGTTCGTCACCGTGACGCGCTGCGCGCCGAGTGAGTCGCTGGCGTTGTTCCAGTACTCCGTGGCGAAGCTGCGGTCCGGCGCAGAGAAGCGGACCAGGTAGGTTCCGTCGGCCAGGCCGGTGAGCGTATATCCGCCAGTCGCATCGGTGACGGCGTCGGACCGGCCGAGCGCGCCATCTCGCTGTGCGGAGACCTGGATGCCCGCCAGCGCCGCTCCTCCGACGTCGGCCGTCACCGTCCCGGACATCGAACCCGTTGGCGCGGGATCTTCCGCCGCCACGACGGCTGTCGCACCTCCCAGGGCGATCGCGATCGCCGCCATTCCGCCCAGCACAGCCCGCAGCATCCCGCGTCGTCGCGTCATTCTTCTCACCTTGCGAGGGAGTCCGTTCGCTCGGTGATCCCACCGTCGCGTACAGTCTCGATTCATCCGCCGATCGCCGGCAGCTTTCCTCTCGAACCTAGAGGATCAGCACATAGGAAGGGAATAGTCGATACACGGGAGTTACCCCCCTCGTGATCACTCGAACGTCCCGACCTCCGGCACCCTATCGGTGCGCCCGTACCGGAGCAGGGTCACACCCGCCTCGTCGGTGATCGGCGGATCCAGCAACCGCAGCACGCTCGGCATCGCGTCGTCATCGAACACCTTCTTGCCCGCGCCCAGCAGCAGCGGATAGACCCAGAGGTTGAGCTCGTCGAAGAGTCCCTCTGCGAGCAGGGTGTGCACGAAATCGATGCTGCCGATCACGTGCACTTCGCGGTGGGCCGCCCGCATCGCGGCCACCTCGGCAGCCAGATCGGCACCGACGCGCGTGCTGCCCTCCCAGTCGAGTGCGAGTTCGGCATTCCGCGTCGCCACGTACTTCGGCACCCGGTTGAAGAGCGTGCCGATGGCGCCCGACTCCCCCTCGGTGTGCTGTGGCCAGTACGAGGCGAAGATGTCGTAGGTGCGGCGCCCGAGCAGCAGCGCGTCGAGCCCGCGCATGCCCTTCTCGATCTCGGGACCGACCCCGGAGGAGGGATACCCGGCCTGCCAGCCGCTGAAGCGGAAGCCGCCGGAGGTGTCCTCGTCGGTGCCGCCGGGGCCCTGGGCGACGCCGTCGAGAGAGGTGAAGAGATCGATCAGGATCCGGCCGGATGCCTGTTGTTCATCGGGATATTGGCTGTTCATGTCGTGCTCCCTACTGTCAGTCGTGCGATGCGGAAGGTGTCGGCGAACGAGTCCAGCAGCGATTCGTCGCCCCGGACGACCGCGACGATGTCCTGCGCGAGGGCCTCCGCCGGGGTGACCTCGCCGCCGATGAGGCGACGGATGCCGGGCCCGGCGACGATCACCGCGTCCGGAGCGCCGTCGGGAAGACGTCCGCCGACCGGCGGCGCCGGCGGCGTGATCTGCGCGACGCGGAGCTCGCCGTCGTGCACGGATGCACGGAGGGCGACGTCGCCGACATGCAGCTCGTACTCGGCATCCACGGCGGATTCCTCCTGGAACGCCGTGCGCAAGGCCATCGTGAGCGAGTCGGGCGTGACGACGTCACCCTCTGCGGGATCGCCCATCGCCTGGAAACCCCAGCGTCCGAGCGCGAGCATGATCGGCTCGAACGAGCGGCCGTAGGGGGTGAGCTCGTACACCAGGCCGCAGTTCAGCAGCGGCACCCGGCGCACGACCCCACCCTCCTGCAACTCCTTCAACCGGGTGGACAGGATGTTGGTCGGGATGCGCGGCAGGCCCTGTTTGAGGTCGGTGTAGCGACGGGGCCCGACGAGCAGATCGCGGACGATGAGCAGCGCCCACCGCTCCCCGATCAGCTCGACGGCCGTCGTCACGCCGCAGTACTGGCCGTAGCTGCGCGCCGCCATGTCAGACCGACGCGGCGGTGTCGCCCACGTGGTCCGGGCCGTTCTCGACGGCCTCGGGGGTCATGTACAGGAAGCCGAGCGAGTTGCCGTCCGGGTCGTCGAGGTCGCGCGAGTACATGAAGCCGTAGTCCTGCACGGGCTTCGGCTCGGTGCCGCCGGCGGCCAGACCCTTCTCGAGAATCGCATCGACCTCGTCACGCGAGTCCTGACTGAAGGCCACGGAGACCTGCACGACCTCGTTCGGGTCGGCGATCGGCTTGTCGGTGAACGTGGCGAAGAACTCGCGCTTGAGCACCATGAAGTAGATGTCCTCGCTCCACACGATGCATGCGGCGTTCTCATCGGTGAACTGGGGGCTGATCTCGCAGCCGAGCGCGGTGTAGAACGCCTTGGCGCGGTCGAGGTCGCTGGTGGGCAGGTTGACGAACACCTTGGTCATGATGACTCCTCCGGAGATGCGAGCCCATCGGTCGGTGAGCCCTTTCGTGACCAGCTTGCAAAAAACAACTAAGCTTGTCAATAGCAAGTAACAATTCGGTCCCCCGTGCGGGGGATGCGGTCGGAACGGGCCCCGCCCTACGGTGGAGGGATGCCCGCAGCCCCGTTCCTCCGCACGCCGACTGAGCGCGAGCGGCGCAGCGACATCCTGCTCGCCGCCGTCATGTTCGTCGGGGCCGTGCTGAGCGCTGCACTCTCCTCGATCGCCGAGATGTACGGCGATGAGCAGGCGCCGCTGTGGACGGCCCTCGTGTACGCGGCGGTCGTCACTGCTCCCCTGGCCGTCCGCCGCCGCTGGCCCGGCACGGTCGCCGTCATCGTGGTCGCCGCCTACTTCACCGCCGTGACGATCCGGATCCCTGAGATCTATGTCGGCAACATCGCGATGTTCATCGCCATCTACACGGCAGGCGCCTGGATGAACAACCGCCGGCGCGCGATCATCGTGCGCGTCGGGATCATCGTGAGCATGTTCGTGTGGCTGCTGATCACGATGTACCGCGATGCGATCAACGAAGCCGACAAGGCGGATGTGATCGCCGGGGCCATGTCGCCGTACGTCGCCTTCATGCTCATCCAGCTGCTGCTGAACGTGCTCTACTTCGGTGGGGCGTACTACTTCGGCGAGCGCTCCTGGGCTGCGGCCAGCCAACTGGCGGTTCTCGAGCAGCGCACGGCCGAGCTGGAGCGCGAGCGGGAGGTCACCGCTGCTCAGGCCGTCGCCCTCGACCGGGTGCGCATCGCGCGCGAGCTGCACGACGTCGTCGCCCACCACGTATCGGTCATGGGCGTGCAGGCGGGAGCCGCCCGCCTGGTGCTGGAACGGGACCCCGCGGAGTCCGCGCGCATCCTCACCGGGATCGAGGGATCGGCACGCGACGCCATCCACGAGCTGCGGCAACTGCTCGAGACTCTGCGGGCCCCCGGCGGGGAGACCACCGATGCCGCCTCCACCCTCGTCCTCGACGACATCGCCGAACTCGTCGACGCCTCGACCGAGGCGGGACTGCCGACCGCGTACACGGTCATCGGCGACCCCGCGCCCGTCCCTTCGCTCGTCGCCGTGAACCTGTACCGCATAGCGCAGGAGTCCCTCACGAACGCCCGCCGTCACGCCGGCCCCGACGCGACAGCCGACGTGCGCGTGCGCTACGACGACGACGGCGTCGAGATCGAGATCGTGAACACGGGGCGCCCGGTCGCCCAGCTTCGGCCCGGGCTCGGCCAGCTCGGGATGCGGGAACGCGCCGCGGCCTCCGGAGGCACGCTCGAGGTGATCCCCCGGCCGTTCGGCGGCCTGCGCGTGCGCGCCCGCGTGCCCTTTCCCGTCGCGAGCGAATCGAGCAGGAACCGATGAACGATCCGATCCGTGTCCTGCTCGTCGACGACCATGCCCTGCTGCGCGCCGGCTTCCGCACGATCCTCGACACCCAGCCCGACATCACCGTGGTCGGCGAGGCATCATCGGGTGCTGAGGCCGTCGCCAAGGCATCTGCCCTCCGTCCCGACGTCATCATGATGGACGTGCAGATGCCCGACATGGACGGTATCGAGGCGACCGGACGTATCGTCGCCGACCCGGAGGTCGACGCGGCCATCGCGATCGTGACGACCTTCGATCGCGACGACTACCTGTACCGTGCTCTGGATGCCGGGGCCGGTGGATTCCTGCTCAAGAACGCCGGCGCGGAGGATCTGATCTCAGCCGTCCGGGCGCTCGCCGCCGGTGACGGCATGCTCGCCCCCGAGGTGACCCGCCGCGTGCTGGCACGTTTCGCCGCGACGCCTGCTCCGGCGGCGGCCGCGACCACGAACAGCGGCGTGTCGAACGTCACGCTCGCCGAGCCCCTCACCGAGCGCGAGGCCGAAGTGCTGACGCTGCTCGCCGATGCCCGAAGCAACGCCGAGATCGCGCAGGCGCTGTTCATCGGCGAGGCCACCGTGAAGACACACGTCTCGCGCATCCTCCAGAAGCTGGGCGCCCGCGATCGCGTGCAGGCGGTCGTGCTCGCGCACCGCATGGGTCTCGCCTAGCGCGGCACCCCCTGATCCGCGGCGCCCCTCCGTCTCCGCGATACCCTCGGAGCCATGCCCGAAGCCGCACCCCTGTCCCGCCCGATCCTGGCGGGGGTGGTGACGGCACTCGTCGGATTCACCAGCTCGTTCGCGGTGGTGCTGACCGGGCTCGACGCGGTCGGGGCGAACGCGGCGCAGGCGGCGAGCGGGCTTCTCGCGGCCAGCCTCACGATGGGTCTGGCCTGCGTGGTGCTCGCATGGCGGTATCGGATGCCGATCACGGTCGCCTGGTCGACTCCGGGAGCCGCCCTGCTCGTCGCCACGGGCACCGTCGAGGGTGGATGGCCGGCAGCGGTCGGCGCTTTCCTGGTGACCGCCGCACTCATCCTGCTCACCGCGCTGTGGCCGGCCCTCGGCGCGCTGATCGCCCGCATCCCTCCGTCGATCGCGCAGGCGATGCTCGCCGGCGTGCTGCTGCCCCTGTGCCTGGCCCCGATCACCGGGATCGTCGCGAACCCCTGGGGCGTGGCGCCGGTCGTGCTCACGTGGCTGGTGTTCGCGCGCCTCGCACCGCGCTGGGCGGTGCCACTGGCCTTCGTCGCCGCCGCCGTCGTGGTCGCGGTGTCGCTGACGATGGAGCATGCGACCTTCGACCCCGCGCTGCTGCTCCCGCGCCTCGAGTTCACTGCACCCACGTTCACGGTCGGCGCGCTCGTCGGCCTCGCACTGCCGCTGTTCATCGTGACGATGGCGTCGCAGAACGTGCCGGGCGTCGCGATCATGCGCAGCTTCGGATACGAGGTGCCGTGGCGTCCCGCCATGCTGGTCACCGGGGTCGGCACGGCACTGGGAGCGACGGCGGGCGGGCACGCCATCAACCTCGCCGCCATCAGCGCGGCACTCGCCGCCTCGCCGGATGCCGACCCCGACCCGAAGAGGCGGTGGGTCGCCGGGGTCTCGACCGGGGCCTCATACCTCGTCCTCGCGGTCTTCTCGGCCGCCTTCGCCGCTCTGGTGGTGCTCGCGCCGACGGCCGTGATCCCGGCCGTCGCCGGTCTGGCGCTGTTCGCCGCGTTCGGCTCATCGGTGCAGCAGGCGATCGACGAGCCGGGCGAACGGATCCCCGCCGTGGTGACCTTCCTGGTGGCCGCATCCGGGATCGCCGTGCTCGGGGTCAGCGCCGCGTTCTGGGCCCTCCTCGCCGGACTCCTCGTCCGCACGGTGCTCCACACCTGTCTCTTAT
>NZ_ATAO01000012.1 GCF_000455825.1 Microbacterium maritypicum MF109 | reverse complement strand
AGTCGGACGCGGTGTCGACGGTGCCGGTCAGGAAACCTTTGCCGAGCGGGCTGAACGGCACGAATCCGATGCCGAGTTCGGCGAGCACCGGCAGGATCTCAGCCTCGGGGTCGCGGGTCCACAGGGAGTATTCGCTCTGCAACGCGGTGACGGGATGTACGGCGTGCGCGCGGCGGATCGTCTCGGCCGACGCCTCGGAGAGCCCGAAGTGGCGCACCTTCCCCTCGGCGATCAGCTCGCCGACCGTGCCGGCG
>NZ_ATAO01000011.1 GCF_000455825.1 Microbacterium maritypicum MF109 | reverse complement strand
GGGATCAGGTCGTGCGACTCGTAGTCCTGCGCCGACCAGCGGTGCGTCTCCTCCGCGCCGGGGAAGTGCAGCTGCGTCCAGGCGACGAGGTCCTCCACCGCGGCTCTCTCGCCGCCGGATCGGCCGACCGGGTGCCCGTTGCCGCCCACGATCAGTCGGGCGCCGCCACCGGGGCCGTCCGCGACGGTCACCGGGCGGATGGAGCGCGTCGGTCCGTCGACCGAGAGGAACGTCCCCTCCGGAACGCCGTCCGGCACGCGGAAGGACACGCAGTACGACCGGAGCCCCCGCGTCTTGGCGAAGTACAGACCTCGGTCGGTGATCGGGGTGCCCGTCGCGAGCACGATGTGGTCGGCGAAGAGCGGCCCGTGCGCGGTGTCGACGC
>NZ_ATAO01000010.1 GCF_000455825.1 Microbacterium maritypicum MF109 | reverse complement strand
GCCCGTGCGCGGTGTCGACGCGACCGGCCAACGCGTGGGTTCCCGTCGCGCGAACGCCGGTGTGGAGCGTGCCGCCGCCGGTGAGAAGCTCCTCGGTGAGGGCGAGGGAAACGGCCACGGGGTCGATCGCGACCTGCTCGTCGAGCGCCACGGCGGCGGCCACCGGGAACGGGGTCGCGGGGAGTGAGGTGGGCGACGCCAATCGCGTCGGCAATCCGGCTTCCCGAGCCGCGGAGTGCTGCTCGTCGACCGTGTCGATGCCGGAAGGGCCCTG
>NZ_ATAO01000009.1 GCF_000455825.1 Microbacterium maritypicum MF109 | reverse complement strand
GCGGCACACCGTCCGCCGCGGCGCGCCACGCACCGACCACGAGCAGCACGACCGTGATGACGGCCTGACCGATCCGGATGGAACCGACCAGGCTCGCCCACGTGCGCGGCGCGCGGATCCCGGCCGCGGAATCGACGCGGCCGGAACGCTCAGTCCGCGTCTGCGGAGATGGCGACTGCGGCATCTTCGTATTCTCCCCCGTGCGGCCGGTCTCCGTGTC
>NZ_ATAO01000008.1 GCF_000455825.1 Microbacterium maritypicum MF109 | reverse complement strand
GGCGTTACCACCACTCCTTCGGGATCCTCGGGATCCTGCTCTCGCGGGTGGTCGACGGTTCGCTGGAAGATCATCTGCGACGCGACCTCTTCGCCCCGCTGGGCATGGTCGACACCGGGTACGCGGTGCCCCTCGACGAGGCGTACCGGCTGCCCGCCGCGTATCGCCACGAGCACGGCGCCCTGGTCGAGATCGAGCCCGCCGCCGGGGGCTTCTCCGTCGCGCCCGCTCCGTTCGACCTCAGTCATTCGGAGCTCGTGTCGACCGCGGCCGACTATGCGGCTTTCGCGGGGATGCTCGCCGCAGGGGGACGGCATGACGGCAACGTCATCATCGACCCCGAACTGCTCGCGCTGATGCGCACC
>NZ_ATAO01000007.1 GCF_000455825.1 Microbacterium maritypicum MF109 | reverse complement strand
CGAAGGAGTGGTGGTAACGCCATCCGGTGCCGGGTTCGAAGGCCAGTGGGAGCATGGCAAGCGCGTCCAGCCACTCCTGAGCGCCCATCGCGACCGGTTCCTGCCCTGCGGCCGTCCGGTTCCCGACCATCGCCTCCGCCAGCGGCGACGGCACGACCTGCACGCCGTATCCGGAGGTGTTCGTGAGCAGGTGCCGCAGCGTGA
>NZ_ATAO01000006.1 GCF_000455825.1 Microbacterium maritypicum MF109 | reverse complement strand
GGTTGAAGGCCGCGATCTTCTCGACCAGGTAGTGATCGTGCAGGACGGTGGGGCCGTCGGCGCCGACCGTGAGCGAATGCGTGTCGCTCGCGATCGGGGCTCCGGCCTGCGTGGTGGTGGCAGGTTTCGTCATGGTGTTCTCCTTCTCCGCGCAGGCGCAACGATTACCCCCATCCGGGGACGGGCGATCGGCGGACTGCTATTGC
>NZ_ATAO01000005.1 GCF_000455825.1 Microbacterium maritypicum MF109 | reverse complement strand
GGAGCAGGGCTCGCCCGACACCTGGCGTGACGTGCGCGGGTTCTCGCTCCGCATGTACTCCGACGAGGGCAACCTCGACATCGTCGGCAACAACACCCCGACGTTCTTCCTTCGCGACGCGATCAAGTTCCCGGACTTCATCCACTCGCAGAAGCGCCTCGGCGACTCGGGTCTGCGCGATCCCGACATGCAGTGGGACTTCTGGACGCTGTCGCCGGAGAGCGCCCACCAGGTCACGTATCTGATGGGAGACCGCGGCCTGCCCCTCAGCTGGCGGCACATGAACGGCTACGGCTCGCACACCTACTCGTGGGTCAACGCCGCAGGCGAGGTCTTCTGGGTGAAGTACCACTTCATCTCGCAGCAG
>NZ_ATAO01000004.1 GCF_000455825.1 Microbacterium maritypicum MF109 | reverse complement strand
CCGTGTCGGGCGACGTGCAGGTGCGCGGCCTCACCGGCTCGATCAGCGCGAACAGCGTCTCGGGCGATGTGGCCGTCACCGGTGCCGTGCGCCGGGCGACCGTCGACATCGTCTCCGGCTCCACGCTGGTCGACGCCGCGGGCGACGTGAACACGATCAACGTCAACTCGGTCTCTGGCGGCACCACCGTGCGCCTCGACGAGTCGCTCGCCGCGAACTACGTCATCCGGTCACTGAGCGGACGCCTGCTGATCGACGGGGTCGAGCGCAGCACCTCGGGCCCCAGCAACTACACGGGCACGACCGGGGAGCTCGCCGGACGCTTCGTCGACCTGCGCGCGAACTCCGTCTCGGGGGGCGTGACGGTCCTCCGCCGCACCCCGGCATCGATCGCCGACGACCCGGAGTGGGAAGCATGAGCCCCGCGGTCTTCTCCCACGGCGACCTGCGCCTGTACCTGCTGTCGCTGCTCGCCGAGGCGCCGCAGCACGGCTACGGCATCATCCAGTCGCTCACCGATCGCACCGGCGGCACCTACACGCCGAGCGCCGGGACCATCTATCCCCGGCTCGCGAAGCTCGAGGAAGAGGGGCTGGTCACCA
>NZ_ATAO01000003.1 GCF_000455825.1 Microbacterium maritypicum MF109 | reverse complement strand
GCGCAGCACCGCGCCGACCCCTCCGGCGAGCGCGGCACCGAGGAACAGCAGCGGGCTCATGATGCCCGTCCCGTCCGGGGCCGGCCGAGACGCAGCCCGAGAGCTGCCGCACCGAGCCCGAGAACGAGGCTGCCCACCGCGTAGGCGGCGGCGAGAGCAGGCACGTCAGCCCACAGGGCGACAGTGCCGGTCATGAACGCGCTGTAGGTCGTGAATCCGCCGAGCACTCCGGTGCCGAGCATCAGCCGCAGGTCGGCCGATGCGGGCAGGCGGGCCGCCAGCACGCCGATCAGCAGGGCCCCGACGACGTTGGCGATGAGCACCGCGACGGGAATACCGCCCCCATCCGGGAGCGCGAGGGCGAGGCCGAGCCGTGCGGCCGTCCCCACCGTGCCGCCGGCGGCGACGAGCAGGATGCGGCGGAGGTTCACCTCCGCCACTGTAGTCGCCGAGCAGCGCGGCGTTCGCCGGATGGCAGCGGCCCCTGCGGATGTCAAGGC
>NZ_ATAO01000002.1 GCF_000455825.1 Microbacterium maritypicum MF109 | reverse complement strand
CCGCTCGCGCGCACCATCAGCGTCTCCCGCGGCCCCGCACCGGATACCCTGCCCTCCGGAGCCGTGCTGCTGCGCGACATCCGCTTCCGCTCCGTCTGCGAGCACCATCTGCTGCCCTTCGCCGGTCATGCGCATATCGCCTACCTCCCCGGGGAGCAGGTCGTGGGGCTCGGAGCGCTGGTGCGCGTCGTCGAGATCCTCGCGGCACGTCCTCAAGTGCAGGAGCGCCTCGGGGAGCAGATCGCCGACACGATCGCAGAGCACCTCGACACCCGCGGGGTGCTGGTCGTGCTCGATGCGGCACACGGGTGCGTCACGATGCGCGGCGGGCGGCAGACCGAGGCATCGACGCTCACTATCGCGGCGCGCGGAGAGTACACGGACGCCGTCGCCCGAGCGGAGCTCATCACCCTGATCGGCGCGTCGGTGCCTCTCGGGGGTGCGGCGCGCTGATGACCGGGATCTGGGGCATCGTCAACGTGACGCCCGATTCGTTCAGCGATGGCGGACGCTATCTCGACGTCGATCGCGCGGTCGCCCACGGACTGCGACTGCGAGCCGAGGGTGCGGCTGTGCTCGATGTGGGCGGAGAATCGACCAGGCCGGGCGCCGACCGCGTCGGCGACGAGGCCGAACAGCAGCGCGTCATCCCCGTGATCGAACAGCTCGCTGCCGCGGGTGTTCCCGTGAGCATCGACACGCTCAGCGCATCGACGGCGGCTGCGGCCGTGCGGGCGGGCGCCAGGATCGTGAACGACGTCTCCGGAGGGCTCGCCGATCCCGAGATGCGCGCGGCCGTCGCGGAGTCCGGGGCCGATTTCGCGATCGGTCATTGGCGTGGCTTCTCCGCCGACATGTACGCGAACGCCGAGTACCGTCGCGTCGCCCGCGAGGTCGCGGGGGAGCTGCAGGAGCGCATCGGCGAGGCGGCGGCCTCCGGAATCGCCCCATCGCGCCTGATCGTCGACCCGGGTATCGGGTTCGCCAAGGCGGGCGCGCAGAACTGGGAGGTGCTGCGGGGGCTCGACGAGATCGTCGCCCTCGGGCCGCGCGTGCTCATCGGCACATCGCGCAAGCGGTTCCTCGCCGAAGCACTGCGCCGGGAAGCCGAGAGCGACGGTGACGTGTCGGAGTCTCGACGCGACCTCGCTACCGCTGTGACCAGTGCTCTCGCGGTCAGGGCCGGAGTCTGGGCCGTGCGTGTGCATGATGTGGCGAGCACGCGCGACGCCCTCGCGATCGCGCACGCCTGGGAAGGCTGAGGGCGCATCGGGGTGGCCCCGTACGCTAGAAGCATGGAGTCCCTCGACGAGATCGTCCTCACCGGTCTGACCGTCTTCGGTCGTCATGGTGTCTTCGAGCACGAACGCCGCGACGGGCAGGAGTTCACGATCGATCTTCGTCTGCGGTTGTCGCTCGCGCAGGCTGCCGTCTCCGACGACGTGAGGGACACCGTGCACTACGGAGAGCTCGCCGAGAAGGTGGCTGCGGTCGTGGCCGGGGAACCGGTGAACCTGATCGAGACGCTCGCCGAGAGGATCGCCGCCGTCGGTCTCGAAGACCGTCGGGTGCAGGACGTCGTCGTGACCGTGCACAAGCCGCATGCGCCGATCGCTCTGGACTTCACCGATGTGGCGGTCACCGTGCATCGCCGCCGAACGCCTGACGCGCTGGAGGACACGACCGTATGAGCCGCAACCTCGCGAACCCGCCCGACATGCCCGCGCCTCGTCCCGGACGTCCGGAGACCACCGCGGTCGTCGCCCTCGGCGCGAACCTCGGCGACCGCCACGACACGATCAGGGCGGCCGCCGAGAGGATCGCGCGGCTCCCGCTGGTCAGCGAGGTGCGCCTCTCCCGGTTGTTCGAGACCGTCGCCCTCCGGCTCGACGGGCCCGATCCCGAGGCACCCGGCTACGTCAACGCCGTGGCTCTGGTGACCACGCGCCTCGCTCCCGAGATCCTTCTCGGGATGCTGCACGCCATCGAGGACGAGAACGGCCGAGAGCGACGGGAGCGCTGGGGCGACCGCACGCTCGACCTCGACCTGATCGCGTACGGCGAGATCATCTCCGACGAACCGCGTCTGCAGCTGCCGCATCCGCGCGCTGCCGAACGCCTCTTCGTGCTCGAACCGTGGCTGGATGTCGACCAGGACGCGGTGATGCTCGGCCGGGGCAGAGTCGCCGACCTCGTGGCGGAACTGCGGGCCCGGAGCGAGGGATGAGACGCACCTCTGCGGGCGTGCTCGTCGTCCTCGCACTGCTCGCCGGCGGGGGCGGGTTCCTGCTCGATCACCTGTTGACGGCATCGGGACGTGTCACGTTCACCCCCTCGCTCCTGCTTCCGGTGCTCCTCCTGCTGATCGGCGCAGCCTCCCTCGGGGTCGCCTGGCCGGTGCGGCGCAGCGTGCGGTCGGGCATCCGCATCGATCCCTTCCGCGCACTCAGAGCGGCGACACTCGCGCGGGCCTCGAGTCTGCTCGGCGCCATCATGGCGGGGTTCGGAGCCGGGCTGCTCGTGTTCCTCCTGTCACGTCCCGTCATTCCGCAGGTAGGGTCGACTGTGGCCATGCTGGCCCTGATCGGAAGCGCGATCGTCCTCGTGATCGCCGCGCTCGTCGCCGAGCAGTTCTGCACCCTGCCGAAGGATCCTGATGACTCAGAACCCAGAGACCGCGCCCCTGAACCCGGCGGAGGGCACTGACCTCGACGCCCTCGACAGGGGGACGTACACCCAGCTGCGCACGGCACGCAACGAGGCCCGCCTCGAACTCGACGGCACGTGGCACCAGATCTCGCCGCGCTATGTCGTGTCGCAGATCGTGCAGAACGTGATCTTCATCGCGATCGTCGCGATCGCCGCCGTCGTGCTGAACGTCGTGCTGAATCAGCAGTGGGTGTGGATCCCCGCCGGGATCATCCTGCTCATCACCGTGTTCGCCCTCATCATCCTCCCGCGCCAGGCGAAGGCGATCGGCTACATGCTCCGCGCCGACGACATCGTCTTCCGCAAGGGCATCCTGTGGCAGCGCATGATCGCCGTCCCCTACGGTCGCATGCAGCTGGTCGACATCACGCAGGGGCCGCTCGACCGCGCGTTCGGCATCGCCCAACTCAAGATGGTCACGGCCGCCGCGACGACCGGCGTGCAGATCCCCGGTCTGACGCAGGGGGCGGCCGAGGCGCTGCGCGACACCCTCATCCAGGTCGCCGAGACCCGTCGGACCGGCCTGTGAGCGAGCAGCAGCCCCCTTTCATGCCGAGCGCGCCCCTGCCCGTCGAGGAGGGTTCCACGACGCTCGCGAACGGTGAGTGGCACCGCATGCACCCCCTCACCCCGCTCTTCAAGGGCGGGCTCGCGCTGATCATCATCGCGGGTATCGTCATCGCGAACATGCGGGATCGCCTGATCACCTGGGCCGTGGGCATCTTCACGCCCGAAGAAGCGCACTACGGCGACTACGCCGGTGCCGATCCTGTCGATTGGGTGCTCTCGAACAACCTGATCCTGGTCGCGCTCCTCAGCGTGCTCGGGCTCGTGGTCGTGCTGGTGCTGATCTTCTGGTTCGTCTGGCGCTTCCAGCAGTTCCGGATCACCGGCGATCACGTCGAGGTCCGCAAGGGAATCATCTTCCGCTCGCACCGCCGCGCACCTCTCGACCGCGTGCAGGGCGTGAACCTGACACGCCCGTTCCCCGCCCGCATCATCGGTCTCGCGAAGCTCGAGGTGGTCGGAGCCGGCAACGACGCGAACGTCGAGCTCGAATACCTCGCGACGCCCCGCGCAGAGTCGGTGCGTGCCGACATCCTGCGTCTGGCATCGGGTGCTCGTGCGGCGCGCGACGCCGCGCTGAACCCGGCGGCAACGTCGGCCGCGCCCGGTCCGACATCCGCCCGGGCGCAGCTGGTCGGTTCGATGAACGCGGGTGTCAACGGCCTCATCTCCGGCGTCGACCTCGCCGATGTCGTCCCCGAGAGCGTCGTGAAGATCCCGACCGGCCGGCTTGTGGGCTCGCAGCTGATCTCCGGGCTGCTGTGGTTCGTCTTCTTCGGAGCGATCTTCGCGATCGCGATCGGCAGCGCGTTGATCGGGATGCTGGCCGATGGCAACTCGGATGGAGGTTTCGTCCTCCTCGGGCTGGGTCTCGGCATGGGCGTCCCCATGGTCATCGCCGTGGTCGGTATCACCTGGGCGCAGATCTCGAAGTCGCTGCGCTACTCGATCGCTCCGACTCCTGACGGCGTGCGCATCACCTACGGTCTTCTCACGACCGTGACCGAGACGCTCCCGCCGGGACGCATCTTCGCGGTGGAGGTGTCGCAGTCGCTGCTGTGGCGCCCGTTCGGGTGGTGGACGATCAAGATCAACCGTATGAGCGGCAAGAGCGCAGCCCAGCAGTCGTCGGGAAGCGGACAGCAGTTCAACGTGGTGCTGCCCGTCGGCAAACGCGCCGATGTCGAACGCGTGCTCGCGCTGGTGCTCCCCGACGTTCCTGGGGAGAGCATCCCGTTCCTCTGGGATCAGGGCGTCGTGGGTCCCGCCGATGGCGACGCGTATCGGACGATGCCACGGCGTGCAGCGTGGCGGCGTCCGTTCTCCTGGAAGCGACACGGCTACCTCGTCGCCGACTTCGGTCTGCTGCTGCGCCGCGGAAACGTCTGGCGCAAGCTCGCCGTGTTCCCGCTGGCACGTCTGCAGGGGGTCTCGCTCAGCCAGGGACCGATCGACCGGCACCAGCGGGTTTCCGGCGCACAGGTGCACACGGTCCCCGGCCCGATCACCGGGTACCTCTCGGGTCTCGAACGTGCCGATGCGCTGGCTCTGGTCGACGAGGTCAGCCGCGCGGCAGCGGAGGCGGCGTCTCGCGACACCACCCACCGCTGGAGTGCGCACGCGACGGAGATTCCCGTCGCAGCGCCTCCGGCCCCGCCGGCGTACACCGGCCCGCCGCCGGTCTTCCCCGTCCCCGGACAGGCAGGGCCGCCCGCCCCGCCCGTATCGCCGCCTGCACCGCCGGTCGACACGCCGGCGCCTCCGGTGCTTCCGGTGCTTCCGCCGGCATCTCCGGTGGGACCGCCTTCGGGTGTACCGGCAGCGCCCGCGGAGAACGCTCCGGAGGGTCCGCAGGTGCCTCCGAACTTCCCGGCTGCTCCGCCGGCAGCTCCTCCCGCACCCCCGCTGCTCCGGCGGACGAGGCGCGACGATGGCGCGTGACGGACGCCTCGGCGTCGGCATCATCGGGGCAGGGCGCGTAGGGCCGGTCGTCGGGGCGGCGCTCGGCGGTGCAGGACATGCCGTGATCGGGATCACCAGCGGATCCGACGACGAACGCGCCTCGGCCGTGCTGCCGGACGTGCCGGTTCTCGATGCCCTGGAGGTCGTGCGTCGCGCCGAGCTCGTGATCATCGCGGTACCCACCGAGCAGCTGCCGTCGCTCGTCGCGGGCATCGCCGAGGTGGGCGGCTGGCAGATCGGCCAGCTCGTGCTGCACACCGACCCCGGCTACGGCATCGACGTGCTGCGCCCGGCAGCCGAACGCGGGGCGATCCCCCTCGCCGTGCATCCCGCGATCACCTTCACAGGGACGTCGATCGACCTTCGGCAGCTGCATGCCGGGTTCGCCGCGGTGACCG
The DNA here is from genome assembly GCF_000455825.1 of Microbacterium maritypicum MF109. Classification (GTDB taxonomy): domain Bacteria; phylum Actinomycetota; class Actinomycetes; order Actinomycetales; family Microbacteriaceae; genus Microbacterium; species Microbacterium maritypicum_A. Next base: position 167,860 of record NZ_ATAO01000002.1, on the reverse strand, counting down.
CTCCGGTCGCCGTGCTGCCGATCGCCCAGGCCCTCGCCGTGGAGATGGGGTGCGAGCCCGTCGTGATCGCGGAGGCGGATCGCCCGGCCTACGCCGATGCGATCGCGACAGCCACCGAGTTCTCGCGGTCGATCATCGGACAGTCGACCGCGCGACTACGGGAGATCGGCGTGGAGAACCCCGGCGGCTACCTCTCGGCGTTGGTGCAGTCGACCGTCGAGCGCGCGCTGCGCGAAGCCTCCGACGCACCCCCGCTGATCTGAAGCTTCCGCGGCGGTACCCCGGATGCGGGCGCCAGTGGGACTCACCGTCCGCCGGAGAAGCCGCCGCCTCCGCCGCCCCCGGAGAACCCGCCGCCGAATGCCCCTCCGGCACTCGACGAAGAGCCCGCCGAGGGGGCCGAGTACGTCGCGGCTGAGTGCGACGATGCCACGAACGAGGCGAGCTGCGTCCGGAGTGCGAACGATGCCGGGTCGCCGATCCAGGATGCGCCGCGCTCCGCGCTCGCGTAGGCCTTCTCGAGCACATCACCCCACTCGCGTTCCATCCCGAACAGGATCGCGTAGGGGAGAAGCCGTTCGTACACGTGGATGACGTCGGCGGTGCCGTCGGCGCGACGTTCGGCTCCGGTGTACGACTGGAGCATGCGCAGGCGATCGGCGTCGGCGACCCGGATGAACTCCTTCACTCCCTGCAGATACTCGTAGGTGCGTGCGCCTTCGACGGTGAGCACCGTGTGCTTCGAGAACGGATAGACGCTGGAGAGCAGCACGAGGAAAGCCCCGATGGAGATCACGACGAGTGCAGGGATCGCGGACAGGCGTCCGCTGGCGGCGCTCCAGATCCCGAACGCCAAGCCGACGACGGCGAGGCCGATCGCACACCACTGCAGGATCACAGCACTTCGACTGCGTGCCTTCTCGGTGAGTCCGCGGCTCTGCGCCTCGGTCGTGCCTCGGTGCTGGAGTGCCGTCATCCGAGCGGCGAAGGCTTCGTCGGCGGCGGGGAGATCGACCACCCCGTCGGCGTCCGCATCGAGGAAGAGCGCTTCGAGGGCGTCGACGTCGAGCTGGTCGGGGCTGTGTGCCTCGCCGAGACGACGAACGCGAGGCTCGTCTTCCTCCGTCCCCTCTTCGATGCGCAGCATGCCACGGACGGCGAGGTGCACGATCTCGGACGGGATCACGTCTTCGGCCCCGGGAACGACGGCAGCGGCGAGCAGCGGGGGCAGCGAGTCCGGCACGTCGTACTGGGCGACCACGATGCCGGTAGCGGCTCGCCGTCTGCGCGCGAAGGCCGACACCGCCACCCAGCTGCCGGCGGCGAGTCCGAGAGCGCCGACCGCAGCGACGATCGGTGCGACGTCGGCGACCGGATCCGGTGTCCGGGCGAGCGGCTGCGTGGCGGTGCCCGGTTCGAAACCGATGGCCACCGTCACCCCGTCACCGGCGGGACGAGGCCCCGATTCGACACGGAAGGTCGCGCTGCGGCCGTCGGTGGTCGGACCCTCCAGCTCGCACTCCTCCTTCGAGCCGGAAGGGCCGGAGTAGCAGCGGGTGGCACCGTTGAGTGCGTTGCTCATCGCAGGATCGAACACGATCTCTGCGCGGAACCGGTCGATGGGCTGCGTGCTGTCGAGGGGGAGCAGGTCCCAGTAGAACTCGTCTGCCGGGGGAGCGGACGAACCCTCGGACCGATCGGTCGCGAGGATCACGTCGCGCATCTCGTACTCGATGACGTAGGTGGTGAGGCCCCGCACGAAGTCGTCGTCGTTACCCGTCAGCACGTAGAGGAGCCCGTCCTCCTCGTCCGTCTCGTAGGGCACGTCCGCCCCGTTGCTGTCGGTCACGGACAGGATCGTCGTCTCGATGCTCGCCCCTTCGTATGAAGTCGCGAGTCCGCGGACGATGCCGCGATTCTGGTCGACGTCGGGGAAGCGGGCAACGAGGGTCTCCGTCACGCGCATGCGGGCGCGGCCCTCGTCGTCGAGACCGATCTCGTAGACGGCATCCCACGAGCTGTAGGAGAAATCGTCGACATCGGTGGGGACGTCCGCGGGCCGGGGCGCAGCCAGGTGCGACGCGGGCCCGTCGGACGCGGCCTGCGCGGCGGCAGGGGCGAGGACCGCCACCATCGCGAGGGAGAGGGCAGCGAACGCGCGGAGGATCCGTGTGTGGGCCATTCTTCGAGGCTACCCAGCGTGCGCCAAGCAGCGGGATGCCGCCTCGGTAAACTGGGAGGGACTTCCAAGGAGCCCCCCACATGACTGACGCGTCCGCCGCGCCCGAATCGGCCTCGACCGACCCTTCCCTCGAAGAGGACGTCCACGAGCAGAAGGCCGTGCGCCTCGCCAAGCGCGAGCGCCTGATCGAGAAGCGGGCGGATGCGGGCGGCGGGGCGTTCCCGGTCGCCGTTCCCGTCACGCACACGATTCCCGCGCTGCGCGCCGAGTACGGCGAGCTCGAGGCCGGCGCCGAAACCGGTGTCATCGTCGGAGTCGCGGGTCGTGTGGTGTTCAGTCGCAACACCGGCAAGCTCTGCTTCGCCACTCTGCAGGCGGGTGACGGCTCGCGCATCCAGGCCATGATCTCCCTGGCGAACGTCGGCGAGGAGTCGCTGGCCGACTGGAAGGAGTACGTCGACCTGGGGGACCACGTCTTCGTGCACGGTGAAGTCATCTCCAGTCGCCGCGGCGAGCTGTCGATCATGGCGGACGACTGGACGATCGCGGCGAAGGCGATCCTGCCGCTCCCCAATGCCTACTCCGAACTCAGCGAGGAGGGCCGCGTACGCAGCCGCTACCTCGACCTGATCGTGCGCGAGCAGGCGCGCACGACGGTCCGCGCGCGCGCCGCCGTGAATGCGAGCCTGCGTTCGACGTTCACCAGCCATGACTACCTCGAGGTGGAGACCCCGATGCTGCAGGTGCAGCACGGCGGGGCCTCTGCCCGCCCGTTCATCACGCACTCGAACGCGTTCGACACCGAGCTGTACCTGCGCATCGCACCCGAGCTGTACCTCAAGCGCGCTGTCGTCGGCGGGATCGAGCGCGTCTACGAGATCAACCGGAACTTCCGCAACGAGGGAGCCGACTCTACACACAGCCCCGAGTTCGCGATGCTCGAGGCCTACCAGGCGTATGGCGACTACAACCAGATGGCCGCCCTCACACAGGAGCTCGTGCAGAACGCGGCGATCGCCGTCGCCGGCTCCACGACCGTGACCTGGGCCGACGGTACCGAGTATGAGCTCGGCGGCGAGTGGGATCGCATCTCGATGTACGAGTCGCTGTCGGCCGCATCCGGGCGCACCATCACTCCGCAGGACTCGGTCGAAGACCTGGTCGCGTTCGCCGAGGCCAACGACGTCGATCTGCCTCCGCAGGCCACTCACGGCAAGCTCGTCGAGGAACTGTGGGAGCATTTCGTGAAGGGCGACCTCGTCCGCCCCACGTTCGTGATGGATTTCCCCGTCGATACGTCGCCCCTGGTCCGTGAACACCGCTCGATCGCGGGTGTCGTGGAGAAGTGGGATCTGTACATCCGTGGCTTCGAGCTGGCGACCGGGTACTCCGAACTGGTCGACCCCGTGATCCAACGCGAGCGCTTCGTGGAACAGGCCAAACTCGCCGCACGCGGTGACGTCGAGGCGATGCCGGTCGACGAAGAGTTCCTGCGGGCCCTCGAGCACGGCATGCCGCCGTCCGGAGGAATGGGCATGGGGATCGACCGCCTGCTGATGGCGATCACCGGCCTGGGCATTCGTGAGACCATCCTGTTCCCCCTGGTCAAGTAACACGATCACCGACGGTCACTGCGCCGAGTGGCGACGGAACGCCCACTCCGGGAGTATCGCTCCGCCGATCATGGTCTCCAGGAGCGCGGCCAGTGAATAGTGCGGGTCGATCTCTCGCACCATCTCGAGGTATCGGCCCGCGTGGCTGGCGCGTCCCAGAGCCCATGACAACCACGCCGCCACGGTGAGGGGTGCGGATCGCGAGAGCCTCGGAGCCCGTGCCGCCGCTTCGCGTGCGGCGGTGAGGGCGCGTCGGAGGCGGTCGGTGTCGGGAGTGGGGCCGCGCCCGAGGAACACCTCACCCACCTCGTCGGGGATCATCACCCCGGATGCCTCGAACGCGGTCTGTGCAGCGAGGGTGCGCACGCCGCCTGCCAGGTCGGTCGCCCACTGAGCGATGGCGACGTCCCGCAAAAGGGGCTGCTCGAGGCACCACAGCAGCGTGGCCGTCGCGAACGGGGGCAGAGCGTCGGGTGCCGCCAGCACCGACTCGTAGAAGGCCGGAACATCGTCGAGCAGGACGAGCGCGGCGATGAGCCGCGGATCATCCCGACTCGTCAGTCGACCTCGACCCTTCCGATCGAGGAACGCCGCGAGCTCGAGCGACGCGGTCCCCACACGTTCCTTCTCGGCGAGGTCGACGTGCGGGAGATCCGCCCCGACGCTCTGGTCTCCGGACACGTCGGTCGACAGCGGTAGATCGGCGGGAGTGCGGATCTGCGCCAACGGCCCCAGCTCGGGCTCCTCGTCGAGGTAGCTCGACCACCCGGAGGGGGTCACGCAGAGAGCGTCGACGATGCGGAGGCCCGCCTCCTCTGCGCACCCCAACAGCTCGTCGACGGCGACCGCGTGGGGGAGGACGAGACCGTCTCGCGTCGGGTGCGACTCCTCATCGGTGTAGACGACGACCGCGACGGCATCCGTCGCTGTGACGCGGGCGACGAGGCCGACGGCGGCGTCGGCATAGACCTCGAGGTCAGCCTTCTCCTGCGGGAGATCGAGACGCATGGCTCCGTCGGTGCGGCTGCCTCGGAAAGGGAGGAGCACGATGCTCCGACGGGGCGTGAAGCCCGCGAGGGACGGGACGATGCCGAGGAAAGCGGCGGAATCGGAGGCTCGGAGAACTGTTGTCATCCCGAGAGTGTCGTCGAGGGCGAAGCCCGCCGAGCGCGAAAGAGGACCCTGTGGACGGAGTTCCTGTGAACGCCGAAATGTGCACGAACAGTGGCTCGCGTACCATGGGGTGATGGACAACTTCTGGCTCGCCGCGGCATGGTCGCTTCTGCCGACCGTCGGAGTGAGCATCGTGTTCTTCCTCGTGGTCCGCGGCATTCTCCGCTTCGACCGGACCGAGCGCAAGGTGCACGCGCAGATCGAGGCTGAGGAGCGCGCCGCGCGAGGCCTCCCGCCGCGCGCCTGAGTCCGACCCATCGGCTACTGTGAAGCCAGCGCACCTGTTCGGGTGCGCCTCGGCTGTGATGGTCACTGCGGTGGCGAGGGGGCACGATGACTGCGGAGACCTGGGGATGGTGGATCGCCGCCTTCCTCGTGGTGCTCGACATCATCATCCGTGTCACGGCCATCATCGTCATCCCCCGCAACAGGCGTCCCACGGCGGCGATGGCATGGCTGCTGGCCGTGTTCTTCATACCGTTCGTCGGTGTCTTCCTGTTCCTCGTGATCGGCAACCCGCGCCTTCCCCGCGCGCGTCGGCGCAAACAGGATCAGATCAACGAGTACATCGCCGAGACCAGCGAGCACCTGCATTTCGGCACGCTCCGCCCGAACGCACCCGCGTGGTTCGGGCCGATCGTGCAGATGAATCAGAAGCTCGGCGCCCTCCCGCTCTCGGGCGACAACGGCGCCCACCTCATCTCGGACTACCAGGAGTCCCTCGATGAGATGGCGCAGGCGATCCGCACGGCGCAGGAGTATGTGCACGTCGAGTTCTACATCCTGCAGTCCGACACGTCGACCGACAACTTCTTCCGGGCGCTGGAAGAGGTCTGCGCCCGTGGTGTCGAGGTCCGCGTGCTCCTGGACCACTGGGCCAACCGCGGCAAGCCCCGCTACAAGCAGACCATCGCGCGCCTCAATGCGATGGGCGCCGACTGGCATCTGATGCTCCCGGTGCAGCCGCTCAAGGGCAAGATGCAGCGCCCCGATCTGCGCAACCACCGCAAGCTCCTCGTCGTCGACGGCAACATCGCGTTCCTCGGATCGCAGAACATCACCGATTCGACCTACAACCTGCCGAAGAACATCAAGCGCGGTCTGCACTGGGTCGACCTGATGGTGCGTCTGGACGGCCCGGTCGTGCTGAGCGTGAACGCGATCTTCGTCGCGGACTGGTACAGCGAGACCGACACCGTCCTCGAGGGCATCGACATCGCTCACGCGAACATCGGCTCCGGTGACCTCGACTGCCAGGTCGTCCCGTCCGGTCCCGGTTTCGAGGTCGAGAACAACCTCCGGCTCTTCCTCAGCCTGCTCTATGCGGCGAAGAAGAAGATCATGATCGTCAGCCCCTACTTCGTCCCGGACGAGGCGCTGCTGCTCGCGGTCACCGCGGCCGTGGACCGCGGCGTGCACGTCGAGCTGTTCGTGTCGGAAGAGGGCGACCAAGCGATGGTGTACCACGCCCAGCGCAGCTACTACGAGGTGCTGCTCAAGGCCGGAGTCCGCATCTGGATGTATCGCAAGCCGTACATCCTGCACACCAAGACGCTGACCATCGACGATGAGGTCGCCGTGATCGGATCGAGCAACATGGACATGCGCTCCTTCGGTCTGAACCTCGAGGTCTCGATGCTGGTGCGAGGCGAGGAGTTCGTCGCCGAGATGCGCGAGGTCGAAGACAAGTACCGCTCGCTCAGCCGAGAGCTGACGCTGGAGGAGTGGATGCAGCAGCCGCTTCGTTCGACGGTGCTCGACAACCTCGCCCGCCTCACCTCCGCGCTGCAGTAGGCGACGCAGGCTATCCGCACGAACTTCGTGAGGGCTACCCTGTGACCATGACCTCCGCACTTCGTCCTCTCGTTTCCGTCATGGGCGTCGTCGCCGCTGCGCTCCTCATCGCAGGGTGCACTGCCGGTCCGGGCGCGCAGACGCCGACCAGCTCTCCAGCCCCGAGCGCCGGCATCGACGATCAGAACGACGTCGAGGGTGCACTGCTCGACGAAGGACGCATGTTCGCCGTCATCACGGTGGGCTCCTCCACCTGCGTGCCGCAGGTCGACCAGGTCACCGCGGAAGGACAGACCGTGACCGTCACCCTCGTCGACGCGGAGGGCGAGGCTTCGAAGCCCTGCACGAAGGATCTCGCGCCGCGCGCGAGCCTGGGCACGCTGCCGGAAGGCGTGGACCCGAAGGCCGACATCACCATGAACGTCACCTACGGTGACATCACCGACGATGTGGACCTCGACGGCGATCCGGCGGCGACGGGTACGCCCGGGACGCCCACCGAGTATCTGCCATCGGCCGGCTGGTTCGACGACGGCGGCCTCGTTCTGCTGACCTGGGGATCCTCGTCCTGCCCGCCGGTCGTCGACACACTGGAGGGCTCGGGGAACGCCGGGACCGCGACGTTCGTGACTGACGCGAACCAGGTGTGCACGATGGACATGGGACCGCGTGCGACCATCCTCTCCTTCGGCGATGACACGGTCGACGACGAGGCGGCCTTCACTCTGACCCTCGTCGGCGGCGGGCTCGACGGCACGGTCGAGGTCCGCTGAGCGTCAGGGGCCGCGGCTCTCAGAGGATGTGCACCGGGTGGCCTGACGGCAGTGCCAGGAGCAGAGCCCCAGGATCAGCCCAGCAGGTGATGCGCACCGCTTCACCGAACTCGTCGCCGTCGAGTTCGATCGGGATGGGCTCGGGTGCTGCGGCTTCGGCGGCGGCACCGTGGAAGTAGTGCACCGAGGCGTTCTTACCGCGGTGCTCGAGTACCCGGCGTCCGGCGCGGAAGCGGCGGAGCACGGAGTTGTCCCACCAGATCTTCCGCCAGACCCCGAACCAGCCGAACATGCCGGTCGGCTGGATGACGGCGACGTCCAGGGCGGCGTCGGTGATCGATGCGTCGGGGATCAGGGAGATGCCGGCGGGGAGAGTGCCGCAGTTCGCGAAGAGCAGGCTGTACGCGCGGTGCGAGTGCAGGCGTCCGTCATCGACCTGGTAGACGGCCCGGAACGGCTTCGCGCGCGGCAGTGAGCGGGCGGCACCGTCGACGTACGCGATCCATCCCACGGACTTCTTCAGGTCGGATCGGGTGTTCGCGATCATGTCGGCGTCGAGCCCCATGCCCGCCAGCACCACGAAGGCGTGTTGGGCCTCCTCGCCGTCTTCTCGTGTGAGGCGGGCCCAGCCGATGTCGATCGGATGCCGGAAGTCGCCGAGCGCGGCGCGGATCATCTCGGTCGGGTCACCGAGGGGGAGGCCGAGATTGCGGGCCAGCAGGTTTCCGGTGCCGCTGGGCAGGATCGCCAACGGCACCCCGCTGTTCGCGATCGCCTCGGACACCGCCCGCACCGTGCCATCGCCTCCGGCGACCAGCACGACGTCCACCCCGCGCTCCAGAGCCTGCGCAGTGGCAAGCTGCCCGGCATCCTCGAGCGTCGTGGGATAGAACGCCGGATGCGCCCATCCTGCTTCGCGCGAGAGGTCGCGCACTGTGGCGCGGAGATGCTTGCCGTCGACCTTGATGGGGTTGTAGACGAGCGCCGCCTGTCGCTGGACGGGTGCGCTGGATGTCATGGCGCTACTCTAAACCGGGAAAGACCCGCCCCGTCGATCCGGAGCAGGTGACTCCTGGCGGTCCTCGCATCCGGCGCGCCCGGGCGTTCACCGTAGACTTGGTGGATGATCGACCTCGCACTCCTCCGCGAAAACCCGGAGATCGTCCGCCGTTCGCAGACTGCTCGTGGAAACGACCAGAGCACCGTCGACGTCGCTCTCGAGGCCGATCGATCGCGCAGGTCCGCGCTGTCCGCTTTCGAAGAGCTGCGCGCCGAGCAGAACGCCTTCGGCAAGCAGGTCGCGAAGGCCCCCAAGGAGGAGAAGGCGGCGCTGGTCGCGCAGGCGAAAGACCTCGCGGAGCGTGTCAAGCAGGCTCAGCATGCGGCGAACGAGGCTGCGGACGCAGCGGCAGCCGCACTCGCTCGAATCGAGAACGTGGTGATCGACGGTGTCCCCGCCGGCGGCGAGGCGGACTTCGTCGAGCTGCGTCGTGTCGGCGACGTGCCGGCTTTCGATTTCGAGCCGAAGGACCACCTCGAGCTCGGTGAACTCCTCGGTGCGATCGATATGGAACGCGGCGCCAAAGTGTCGGGCGCCCGTTTCTACTTCCTGCGCGGCATCGGCGCGCGCCTCGAGATCGCGTTGATGAACCTGGCGCTCGACAAAGCGCTGCAGAACGGATTCGTGCCGCTGATCACCCCGACGCTCGTTCGTCCGGAGATCATGCAGGGCACCGGGTTCCTCGGCGAGCACGCCGACGAGGTCTACCACCTCGACAAGGATGACGACCTGTACCTGGTGGGCACCAGCGAGGTCGCCCTCGCCGGCTACCACAAAGACGAGATCGTCGACCTGTCCGATGGTGCCCTCCGTTATGCCGGCTGGTCGACCTGCTACCGGCGAGAGGCCGGATCGCATGGCAAGGACACCCGCGGCATCATCCGCGTGCACCAGTTCAACAAGCTCGAGATGTTCGTCTACACGACCGCGGAAGAGGCGGAAGCCGAGCACCTGCGCCTCGTCGCGCTGCAGGAGGAGATGCTGACCTCGCTCGGCCTCGCCTATCGCGTGATCGACGTCGCGGCCGGAGACCTCGGATCGAGCGCGGCACGCAAGTACGACATCGAGGCGTGGGTCCCCACGCAGGGCGCGTTCCGTGAACTCACCTCGACCTCGAACTGCACGACCTATCAGGCGCGACGGCTCGACGTGCGTCACCGCCCGGCCGTCGACGCGGCCGATCCCGCGGGCCAGGGCACGGCCAAGACGCAGCACGTGGCCACCCTGAACGGCACTCTCGCCACCACCCGCTGGATCGTCGCCCTGCTCGAGACGCACCAGCAGGCCGACGGCTCGGTGCGCGTGCCGGAGGTTCTGCGGCCGTATCTCGGCGGCCTCGAAGTGATCGAGCCCCTCGCGGCCGGGCGGGCCGCCCGATGACAGGACCCTGGCTGGTCGGCCTCGACGTCGACGGGACGATCCTGCTGCAGGACGAGACGATGAGCCCCGGCGTTCCGGAAGCCATCGCCAGGGTGCGCGACGGCGGGAACGTCGTCACCATCGCCACAGGGCGCAGTTGGATGGCCACGCGACGCTATGTCGAGGAGCTCGGCCTGACCGCCGACTACGTGGTGTGCTCCAACGGCGCGGTGACGATGCGGCGCTCCGGCGACGACTGGGAGCGCTGGAACGTCGAGACCTTCGATCCGACCCCTGTCCTCGGTCTGCTGCGCGAGCGTCTTCCCGATGCCCGATACATGGTCGAACTCGCCTCGGGCCAGCGACTGTTCACCGAGCAGCTCGACGACTGGACTCTCGACGGCGGCCGGCAGGTCGACTTCGACGAGCTCGGGGAGCTCCCCGTCTCGCGTATCGTCGTCGTCTCTCCCGGTCACGACGAAGAGGACTTCCACCGTCTGGTGGCGGATGCCGGTCTCAACGAGGTGTCCTACGCGATCGGGTGGACCGCGTGGCTCGACATCGCACCGCAGGGTGTCGACAAGGGCACGGCGTTGGAACAGGTGCGCACGGAACTCGGGCTCGACGAGGGCCGCATCTTCGTCGCCGGCGACGGACGCAACGACATCGGGATGTTCGGCTGGGCCCGCTCGCTCGGCGGACGAGCGGTGGCGATGGGGCAGGCCCCCGACGTGGTGAAGGAAGCGGCGGGCGAGGTCACCGCAGATGTCGTCGACGGCGGCCTCGCGCGGGCTCTCGACACGCTTCCAGCCCCCGCCCAGGTCAGCGCAGGAGAATAGAACTCGGCTAGACTCACGCCTGGTCGACAGAAGCATCTGTCGGGAGGGTTGTCCGAGCGGCCGATGGAGCTGGTCTTGAAAACCAGTGGGCAGAGATGTCTCGTGGGTTCGAATCCCACACCCTCCGCATGTGAGCACGGTGCCCCCCGCACCGGCGCTTGATCCGAAAGGACCCGAGTGAGCCAGAACACCCGACGCCGTCACACGATCGCGCGCCATGGTCAGCTGGGCACTCCTGGCACCGTCGGCCAGCTGTTGAAGTTCATCGCGATCGGTCTCGCGGTGGTGCTGGTGAGCGGACTCGGGGTCGGTGCCTACGTCTTCTACGATCTCACGAGCACGGTCTCGGCGAACGCGGTCGAGATCGAGGGTCAGGACCCCATCCCACCGGACATCGGCGAGTACGAGGGCGGCTTCAACATGGTCCTCACAGGCGTCGACACCTGTGAGGAGAAGTACAAGGACCTCTTCGGTGCTCGTTGCTCCGGCTCGGACGCCGAGGGAACGCTCAACGACGTGAACCTGCTCGTCCACGTCTCGCAGGAACCGCGACGCATCACGGTCGTCAGTTTCCCTCGTGACCTGATGGTGCCGATCCCCTCGTGCACCGACAAGAACGGCAACGCCACCTCCGCGATGAGCAAGCAGCCGCTCAACACCGCCTACACCGACGGCGGCCTGAACTGCGTCGTGAAGACGATCTCCGAGCTCACCGATCAGGAGATCCAGTTCGCGGCCGGCGTCACCTTCGGCGGCGTGATCGAGATCACCAATGCGATCGGCGGCGTCGACGTCTGCCTCGCCAACCCGATCAAGGACCGCTACACCGGACTGGACATGGCTGCGGGAACCCACACGGTCGAGGGTCTGCAGGCGCTGCAGTTCCTGCGCACGCGTCACGGTGTCGGTGACGGCAGCGACCTGGGCCGCATCGGCAACCAGCAGCAGTACATGTCGAGCCTGGCACGCAAGATGATCAGCGGGGAAGTGCTCGGCAACGTCCCCGTGATGCTGAAGCTCGCGAACACCGCGATCCAGAATCTGGAGCCGAGTGAGTCGCTCACGAACCCGATGACGCTCGTGCAGATCGCCCTCGCGGTCAAGTCGGTGCCGTTCGAGGACATCGTCTTCGTGCAGTACCCGAACGGGACGGACTCGGCCAACCCCAACAAGGTCGTTCCCAACTACACCGCCGCCTCGGCGCTCTGGGACGCACTCGATGCGAATGCACAGCTGCAGATCACGCACGAGAACAACAAGAACGACGGCGTGGTCGTGCAGGAGCCGACGGCGCCAGTCGAGCAGCCGGCAACGGATCCGGCAGCGACTCCCGACCCGGCAGCGACGCCTGACAACGTCGTGGCGCTGCCCGATTCGATCAAGGGCAACTCCGCGGCGCAGCAGACCTGCTCCAACGGCAACGTCCGCTGAGTCCTTCGCGAGAACGCGCAAACTGCTTGCGCGTTCTTGCAAGGATTTGCGTACACTGACTGCATGTCGAAGCGACTGGCAGAGGTGGCCCGCAAGGTCGGTGTGAGCGAGGCAACGGTCAGCCGCGTGCTCAACGAGAAGCCGGGGGTCTCCGACGCCACCCGGCAGGCGGTCCTCACCGCCCTCGACGTGCTCGGCTACGAGCGGCCGACCAAGCTCCGGGGCGAGCGTGCCCGCCTCGTCGGACTCGTGCTCCCCGAACTGCAGAACCCGATTTTCCCCGCGTTCGCCGAGATCGTCGGCGGCGCACTCACCCAGAACGGCTACACGCCTCTGCTGTGCACCCAGAACGCCGGCGGAGTGACCGAGTCGGACTACGTCGACCTCCTCCTCGCGCAGCAGGTCTCGGGCGTCATCTTCCTCGGCGGGAATTACACGCAGGCGGACGCCGCACATGAGCACTACGAGCGGCTGCGCCAGGTGAACCTGCCGACCGTGCTCGTCAACGCCCGCGTCGCCGAGCTGCACTTCGCGACGGTGTCGACCGACGACGCCGCCGCGGCGGAACAGGCCGTGCTGCATGTGCACCAGCTCGGGCATCGGAGGATCGGACTGCTCCTGGGGCCGGAGGACCACGTCCCCTCCCGCCGCAAGCTCGAGTCCGCGCGCCGACTGCTGGATGCGCTCGGGGCACCGCTGTCCGACGAGCTCGTGGTGCGCGGCATGTACTCGCTCGAGTCCGGGCAGGCAGGGGCCTCGCGCCTCTTCGCTGCCGGCGCGACCGCGATCGTGTGCGCGAGCGACCCGATGGCACTCGGGGCCGTACGCGCGGCGCGGCGAGCCGGACTTTCCGTGCCGGGGGACGTGAGCATCGTCGGGTTCGACGACTCGGCGCTGATGAGTTGCACCGAACCTCCGCTGACGACGGTGCGACAACCGATCGAGTCCATGGGGCGCGCCGTGATCGCCCTGCTGCTCGCGCAGATCGCCGGCACGGCCCAGCCGAGCGACGAACTGCTGTTCGAGCCCGAGCTGGTGCTGCGAGCCTCGACGGGCCCGCTGCGCTGATCTGAGCTGCGGACGGCCCCGAGCCGTCCTTGTGCGCGCATGTAAGCCATCGCAATTTTCCAACATTCTGTTTAGTTCTTGCACGGAACGCGCGGAAAAGCTACATTCGACTCATCGCCATCGACGACGAGGAGATCTGTGGACACTGACGTTCTGCGCACGGCGGCACCGGCCCGCACCTTGACGATGCCCGTGGGCGAGGGGTGGTGGCGCACAGCCGTCATCTACCAGGTGTACGTGCGCAGCTTCGCGGACGGCAACGGTGACGGCATCGGAGATCTCGCCGGCGTCCGCTCGCGGCTGCCCTACCTGAAGAGCCTCGGCGTCGACGCGCTCTGGTTCACCCCCTGGTACCTGAGCCCGCTCGCGGACGGCGGCTACGACGTACAGGACTACCGCCGCATCGACCCCCGCTTCGGCACCCTCGAAGAGGCGGAGCACCTGATCGCGGAGGCGCTTGAACTCGGCATCCGCACGATCGTCGACATCGTGCCCAACCACATCTCCGATCAGCACGAGTGGTTCCGACAGGCGCTGGCGGCCGGCCCCGGCAGCCCGGAGCGCGAGCGCTTCTGGTTCCACTCCGGTCGGGGCGAGCATGGTGACGGCATCCCGACCAACTGGGTCTCGAGCTTTCAGGGCGAGACCTGGTCGCGCACGCAGAACCCCGACGGCTCCGACGGCGAGTGGTATCTGCACCTGTTCACCCCAGAACAGCCGGACCTGAACTGGAACCACCCGGATGTGCGGCGTGAGCACGAGGACGTCCTGCGATTCTGGTTCGACCGAGGCGTCGCGGGCGTCCGCATCGACTCCGCGGCGCTCCCGGTCAAGGACCCAACTCTTCCCGACCTTCCGCCGGGCTCCGCTCCCACGGTCGGCCACCCGCACATCGACCGCGACGAGCTGCACGACATCTACCGCGACTGGCGGTCCGTCGCGGATGAGTACGACGGCGAAAGGGTGCTCGTCGGCGAGGTGTGGCTCGACGACGCCGAGCGCTTCGCCCGCTATCTGCGCCCCGGCGAGATGCACACGGCTTTCAACTTCGGATTCATGACGCAGCCGTGGAGCGCCAGGGCGATGCGTGACTCCATCACCCGCACGCTCGCCGAACACGCGCCGGTCGGCGCGCCGGCGACCTGGGTGCTCTCGAACCACGACGTCACGCGTCCGGTCACCCGGTACGGACAGGCCGATTCCTCTTTCGCGTTCGAGCGCAAGCGCTTCGGCACCGCGACGGATGCCGTACGCGGCGCGAGCCGCGCTCGCGCCGCGGCGCTGCTCGTCGCGGCGCTGCCGGGCAGTCTCTACATCTACCAGGGCGATGAGCTCGGCCTTCCCGAAGTGGAACTGCCCCTCGACGCGATCGAGGACCCCATGCACTTCCGCTCTGGCGGGGTCGACCCGGGGCGCGACGGATGCCGCGTGCCTCTGCCCTGGTCCGGAACGGCCACGCCGTACGGCTTCGGCGGCGCCCCGTGGCTTCCGCAGCCCGAGGACTGGGAGGCGCTCACGGTCGACGCGCAGCACAGGGACCCCGACTCGACCCTCAACCTGTACCGCGCGACGATCGCGCTGCGCCGTCGACTCGACGACCTCGCCGGAGACGACCTCGAGTGGCTCGAGCTCGGCGCCGACGTGCTCGCGTTCCGCAGAGGGGACGGCACGCTCAGCATCACGAACCTCGGGTCCGCGCCCGTGCCGCTGCCGGCGCACCACGGGGTGCTCCTCGCCAGCGCGCCACTCGACGGTGCGCTCCCTCCTGACTCCACAGCCTGGCTCGCCCTCCGAGCCGTCCCCGCGCACCCGCACCGGGCGCCGAAGTAGCCCTGCACCACCCGATCAGCACCACATGGAAGGACAGACAATGAAGTCATCAACGAAGGCCATGGTCGCCGGCATCGCCGTGCTCGCGACAGTCGGCGCGCTCGCCGGCTGCACGTCCAGCGGCGACGGCGACAGCGGCGACGGACGCCTCGAGCTGCGCGTCGCGACGTTCCCCCCGGGAGCGGACGCTGCGGCCTACGATGCGTTCGCCGCGCAGGAGAAGCAGTTCGAGAAGGAACACCCCGACATCGACATCATCGGCGTCGAGTACGAGTGGGAGGGCCCGACCTTCGCCGTGCAGCTCGCCGGCGGAAGCCTGCCCGACGTCTTCACCGTGCCGTTCACCGACTCGAAGACGCTGCTCGAGAACGGGCAGCTGATGGACGTGACCGACGCGATCGAGAAGCTCGGCTACACCGACAAGTTCAACCCGATCATCCTCGACGGTGTCACCGGCGCCGACGGCAAGATCTACGGGTTCCCGCGTCAGGCATACGCCGCCGCACTGCACTACAACCGCGACCTGTTCGAGCAGGCCGGGCTCGACCCCGACAACCCGCCGGAGACGTGGGACGAGATCCGCGAGGCAGCCAAGAAGATCACGGATGCCACGGGCAAGGCCGGGTACGCGCAGATGGCGATCAACAACACCGGCGGGTGGCAGCTCACCTCGCAGACCGTCGCCCGCGGCGGTCGCACCCAGACCGACAACGGAGACGGCACAGCCGAGTCGACGATCGACAACGATGCGACCAAGGCCTCGCTGCAGTTCCTGCACGATGTGAAGTGGGAGGACGGCTCGTTCGGGTCGAAGGTCGACCTCGACTGGGGAACGATCAACCAGGAGTTCGCCGCCGGCAACATCGGCATGTACACGTCGGGTTCCGACATCTACACCGCCCTCGTGCGCGACTTCGGCATGGACTCGGACATCTACGGCATGACCGTCGTGCCCATGGAAGGCGACGACCCCGGCACGCTCGGCGGCGGTGACATCGCGGTGATCAGCCCCACGGTCGACGACGCGACGAAGGAGGCGGCGGTCACGTGGATCGACTGGTACTACATGCAGAAGCTGATGGACGAGGACGCGGCGGTGCTCGATGCGAAGACCCTGAACGAGTCCGGCCAGGCGGTGGGCACCCCGCTGCTCCCGGTGCTCAGCCGTGAGCTGTACGACGAGTCGCAGGTGTGGATCGCCGACTACATCAACGTCCCGGTCGAGCAGATGGCGCCGTTCAGCGACCGCATCTGGGACCAGACGCCGGTGGGTGAGCCGAAGGTGAAGACGCAGGAGGTGTATGCCCTCCTCGACACCGTGGTGCAGAAGGTCCTGACCGACCAGAACGCCGACATCGACGCTCTGCTCGCTCAGGTGCAGACCGACGCGCAGGCGAAGCTCGACGAGTAACGCTTCATGACGATGACGCTCTCCGAGCAGCGGGCGGCGGTGGAGGACTCTCCGCCGCCCGCTGTGCGCCCCTCCCGCCGCCGCTCGCCCCTCACCTGGTTCCGCGGCGGCGGGCTCGCGAACCTGCTGTTCGTGCTCCCCATGCTGTTCGTGTTCGTGCTCTTCTCGTGGTCCCCGATCGTGCAGTCGGTGATCATGAGCCTGCAGAAGACGAACCTGATCGTCTCCGAGTGGGTCGGATTCGACAACTACCTCGCCGTGATCGGCGACCCCGAGCTCGGCCGCGCCGTGATCAACACGCTCTGGTTCGCCGTGCTCGCGCTGCTCTTCGGGTTCCCGCTGCCGCTGCTGATGGCCGTGCTGATGAGCGAGGTGCGTCGTGGCAAGGGCATCTACTCGGCGCTCGCCTACCTGCCCGTCGTGATCCCGCCGGTCGTCGCGGTGCTGCTGTGGAAGTTCTTCTACAGCGCCGACCCGTCCGGGGTGTTCAACACCGTGCTCGGCTTCGTCGGCATCCCTCCACAGCCGTGGATCCAGGACGCGGTGCAGGCCATGCCCTCGCTCGTGCTCGAGGCCACGTGGGCAGGCGCCGGTGGGTCGATCATCATCTACCTCGCCGCGCTTCTGGGCGTGCCGCCCGAGCTCTACGACGCCGCGGAGGTCGACGGCGCCGGCATCTGGAAGAAGATCTGGCACGTCACGCTGCCCCAGCTGCGCGGCATCCTCTTCATCATGCTGATCCTGCAGGTGATCGCCACCGCGCAGGTCTTCCTCGAGCCGTTCCTGTTCACCGGCGGTGGACCGGCCGGAGCAACCAAGACCGTGCTGCTGTACATCTACGACAAGGCCTTCCGCAACAGCCTGGGCGGCGACTACGGCGAGGCGACGGCCGTCTCGGTGCTGCTCGCGATCGTCCTCGCCCTCCTCTCCTGGCTGTACTTCAAGCTGACCGACCGTTGGAGCACGACGTGAGCCTCACCACCCGCCTCTCGACCCGTGCCGCGGAGAAGGCGGCGGAGAAGGCCGCCGATCGCGTCGGGGACCGCACCGTCATCTCCGACTCCGAACGTCGGCGGCCCGGCATCCGCATCGGGATGTCGCTCACGCACGTGTTCCTCGCCGTCGGACTGGTGGTCGCCGGGCTCGGGCCGATCCTGTGGCTCGCGAAGTCGGCGATCACCCCCACCCAGGACACGCTGCAGCAGCCGTTCGCCCTGTGGCCGAACGGCATGGACTGGGAGAACCTGTCGACCGCGTGGAACGACATCCAGATCGACCAGTACTTCTTCAACACGGTGATCATCGCCCTCGGCGCCTGGTTCGTGCAGCTGCTCATCGCGACGACCGGGGGCTACGCGCTGTCGGTGCTGCGCCCGAAGTACGCGCCGATCCTGAACGCCCTGGTGCTGGCGACGCTGTTCATCCCGGGCATCGTGCTGCTTGTGCCGTTGTACCTGACGATCGTGCATCCGCCGCTGCTCGGGGACGTGAGCCTGCTCAACAACTACCTCGCAGTCTGGCTGCCGATGGGCGCGAACGCGTTCAACATCCTGCTCGTGAAGCGGTTCTTCGATTCGCTCCCGCGGGAGGTGTTCGAGGCGGCCCGCACCGATGGCGCCGGACCTTTCCGGCTGTTCTGGTCGATCGTGCTGCCGATGTCGAAGCCGATCCTCGGCGTGGTCTCGGTGTTCGCGATCATCGCCGCGTGGAAGGACTACCTGTGGCCGATGCTCGTGCTGCCCGACCCTGCGGTGCAACCGCTGTCGGTGCGTCTCCCCGCCGTGCAGTCTCAGACCGAGCTCGACGTGTTCCTGGCGGCGCTGGCGATCGCGACCCTGATCCCGATCGCGATGTTCCTGATCTTCCAGTCGGTGTTCCTGCGCTCGGCCGGACTCGGGGGTGCCGTGAAGGGCTAGTCGACGGTCGGCGGCACTGGCGGATGCAGGGCGTCGATCAGGGCACCCATGATGCCGGGCATATCGACGGTCGGGTCGATCATCCATTGCAGCTGGAGCCCGTCGGATGCCGCCTGGATCACGCGCGCGAGCGTGTCCGGGTCGAGAGTGGAGCGTCTGTCGTCGGCGCCGAAGTTGTCGGCGATGGAGTCGCGCAGGCGCGCGCTGCGGTCCAGGAAGTAGTCGTGGGCGGGGTGTTCCGGGTCGGCGGCATCCACGGAGAGGCGTGAGAACAGGGCGACGAGACCCGGGACCTCGGTGTTGTGGCGGATCACGCCGATGAACGCGGCTCTGGCCTCGGTGTCGCTGAGCCCGGCGGGATCGAGGCCGTCGTGCTCGTCGCGCTTGCGGAGCACCTCGGTGAAGAGCTCTTCCTTCGATCCGAAGTAGTGCAGGAGAGCAGCGGGGGTGACGCCGACGACTTCGGCGATCTCCTTGAGGGACGCGTTCTGGTAACCCTTGCGTCCGATCACGTCGAGGGCGCTCTCGAGGATCTCCTCGCGTCGCGCCACGCCTTTCGCATACGAACCCCGTCGTGCCATGCTTCGACCCTAATCCTGAATGCCGTTTGAAATCTAATACTGAAGGGCATATGGTTTTCGCAAGGACATCGACGTCGCCCGCGAAAGGAACACCATGACCGAGATCTCGGCTTCCGACCTCACCCTCGAGGAGAAGGCGTCGCTCACCAGCGGTGCGGACTTCTGGACCACGAAGGCCATCGACCGCGCGGGCATCCCGTCGGTGATGATGACCGACGGTCCGCACGGCCTGCGCAAGCAGTCCGGTGCCACCGATCACCTCGGTCTCGCGAGCAGCGTCCCCGCCACCTGCTTCCCACCCGCCGTCGGCATCGGCTCGTCATGGGATCCGGAGATCATCGAGCGCGTGGGCGCGGCGATCGGCGTGGAAGCCGCGATCGAGAACGTCGCCGTCGTGCTCGGCCCCGGCATCAACATCAAGCGCTCGCCGCTGTGCGGCCGCAACTTCGAGTACTTCTCGGAGGACCCGATCGTCTCCGGCGTCCTCGGCGCCGCCTCGGTCCGCGGTATCCAGTCGAAGGGCGTCGGCACCTCGCTCAAGCACTTCGCCGCGAACAACCAGGAGTTCGACCGCATGCGTGCGAGCTCCGACGTCGACCCCCGCCCGCTGCGTGAGATCTACCTGCGCGGGTTCGAACGCGTCGTGAAGGACGCCTCGCCGTGGACCGTCATGTGCTCGTACAACAAGCTCAACGGCGTCTGGACCTCGGAGGACCCGTGGCTGCTCACCAGCGTGCTGCGCGACGACTGGGGCTTCGACGGCCTCGTCGTGTCGGACTGGGGCGCCGTCAATGACCGCGTCGCCGGCGTCGCTGCAGGCCTCGACCTGGAGATGCCGGCGTCGGGAGGGCGCACGGATGCGCAGCTCGTCGCCGCCGTGCGTGCGGGAACGCTCGAGGAGAGCGTGCTCGACACCGCCGCGGGCCGCGCCATCGAGCTCGTGCGCAAGGCCGGGGAGCGCCCGGCCGTGGCAGGCCCGCTCGATGTCGATGCCCACCACGCACTCGCCCGCGAGGCGGCCGGTCGTTCCATCGTGCTGCTGAAGAACGAGGCTGCCCTGCTCCCGCTCGCCGTCGACCAGAAGATCGCCGTGATCGGCGCGTTCGCGACCGAGCCGCGGTTCCAGGGCGCGGGGTCTTCGCTGATCAACCCCACCCGCGTCGACAAGGCGCTCGATGAACTGCGTGCCGTGGGCGGCGAGAACTTCTCCTACGCCGCGGGCTTCGCCGTCGAAGGCGGCACCATCGCGACATCCGGTCGGACTGCCGACGACCTGCGGGCAGAGGCCGTCGGCGTCGCCGAGGCGGCAGACGTGGCCGTGGTCTTCCTCGGCCTCCCCGCTGCCGAGGAGTCGGAAGGCTTCGACCGCGATCACATCGACCTGCCGGCGCCGCAGCTCGCCCTGCTCGACGCCGTGCTCGAGGTCAATCCCCGCGTCGTGGTCGTGCTGTCCAACGGCGGCGTGGTGGCCCTGCCCTTCGCCGACCGCGTGCCGGCCATCGTCGAGAGCTGGCTGCTCGGTCAGGCCGGCGGCAGCGCGGTGGCCGACGTGCTCTACGGTGCCGTGAACCCCTCGGGCAAGCTCACCGAGACCGTGCCGGCCCGGCTCGAGGACAACCCGTCATTCGGCAACTTCCCCGGCGAGTTCGGACACGTGCGCTACGGCGAGGGTCTGCTGGTCGGCTACCGCTGGTACGACGCGAAGGGTCTCGACGTGACCTTCCCGTTCGGCCACGGACTCTCGTACACGACGTTCGAATACGGTCGAGCGACAGCCGATGTCGGTGCCGACGGGGACATCGTCGTGCGCGTCGACGTCACCAACACCGGTGACCGCGACGGGCGCGAGGTCGTGCAGGTCTACGTCGCCCCGGCCGCGTCGATCGTGCAGCGCGCACCTCGTGAGCTCAAGGCCTTCTCCTCGGTCGCGCTCGCTGCCGGGGAGACGCGCACGGTCGAGCTCGTCGTGCGGCGCGAAGACCTCGCCTACTGGGACATCCGCGTCGACCGCTGGGTGGTCGAGGGCGGCACCTATGCCGTCGATGTGGCCGCCTCCAGTCGCGACATCCGCTCGACCGCGTCGGTCGAGGTCTCGGGTGACGAGGTGCACCAGGAACTGACCATGAACTCCTCGATCGGCGACCTGATCTCGCACCCGATCGCCGGCCCCATCGTTCAGCAGGCGCTGGGTGGCCTGATGGGCGGGCTCGGTGGCGACGCGGCCGCGGCGTCGATGATGCCGAACGACGAGGCGATGCAGAAGATGATGGCCTCCTTCCCGATCGGACGCCTGGCCGGATTCCCCGGGCTCCCGGTCGACTTCGAGCAGATCGAGCAGCTGATCGCCGCGGCGAACGCAGGCGGTCCCGCCGCCGGCTGACGCGTCACGGAAGCAGGGGCACGGTGCGCGCGTGCGCGCCGTGCCCGAGCTCCTCACGGACCGCGCCGGGCAGGTCGAGCTCGGCCGTCGCGCCGACCGGGACCACGAGGTCGACATGCAGCTCGTCCTCGCCCACGCGCCACGCGATCGAGGCGTCACCGTAGGGCGTGCGCTGCATCGCCGAGGCATGGGTGAGCCCGCCACCGGGACGTGGTGCGAAGCGGATGCGGCGGTATCCGGGCTCTGCGGGTGCGAGCCCGGCGACGCTGCGGTGCAACCAGTCCGCGACCGCTCCCAGCGCGTAGTGATTGAACGAGGTCATGGTCCCGGGGTTCACGGTGCCGTCGGGGAGCATCGCATCCCACCGCTCCCAGACCGTGGTCGCGCCCTGCACGACCTGGTACAGCCAGGACGGGCATCCCTGCTCGAGAAGAAGGTCGTAGGCGGCATCCGCGTGGCCGGTCAGGGTGAGCGCGTCGCAGACGAGCGGCGTGCCCACGAAGCCGGTCGCGATGCGGTTGTCCGCGGCATGCACGAGCGCGGCGAGGCGTGCCCCCGCGATCGCACGCTGCGTCTCGTCGGCGAGCAGGTCGAAGACGATGGCCAGGGCGTACGCAGTCTGGGCGTCGGAGGTCATCGTGCCGTCGGGTTTCACATACGCACCCCGGAAAGCGGCAGCGACCTCGGAGGCGAGCGTGCCGTAACGATCCGCGTCGGCGGAGCGTCCGAGCACACGAGCCATATCGGCGACCGCTCGCGCCGACCGGGCGAAGTACGCCGTGGCGACGAGATACCGATCGGTGCGGGCATCGCCCGGATCCTGCGGGGGCGCCGCGGGATCGAGCCAGTCGCCGAGCTGGAACCCCTCGTTCCACAGGCGGTCGGGTCCGGCCAGTGATTCCACCTTGTCGACCCATCGGCGTGCGCTCTCGAACTGCGTCGCCAGAACGCCCTCGTCTCCGAAGCGCTGGTACAGGGTCCACGGCAGCAGCGTCGCCACATCTCCCCAGGCGGCGCCGGCGCGGATCGGAGACCACACCTTGTGCGACGGGATCACGGGCACGAACCACGGGACCGTGCCGTCGGGCAGCTGGTCGGCCTCCACGTCACGGAGCCATCCCGACAGCATCCCCGAGACGTCGAACAGCGTGGATGCGGTCGGGCCGAACACCTGCACGTCGCCCGTCCACCCCACGCGCTCATCACGCTGCGGGCAGTCGGTGGGGATGTCGACGAAGTTGCCGCGCATGCCCCAGACCACGTTGCGGTGCAACTGCTCGACCAGGGGATCGGAGCAGGTGAACCACCCGGTGCGCTCGAGGTCGGTGTGCAGCACACGGGCGATCAGAGCGCCGGCCGCGACATCCGCATCGAGGTCGCCCGGCCAGCCGGAGACCTCGGCGTATCGGAAGCCGTGGAATGTGAACCGCGGCTCCCATTCCTCGCCGCCGGTGCGTCCGGCGAGTGTGTAGGAGTCGCTGGAGCGTGCGCTGCGCAGCGGCCGCGTGTAGATCTCCCCCTCCTGCAGAACCTCCGCAGTGCGCAGCGTGACGGTCGTGCCGCGCGGACCGGTCACGCTGATGCGCACCCTTCCCACGAGGTTCTGCCCGAAGTCGAGGATGCGGGCGCCGCCGGGTGACGTCAGCACGGCGACGGGGGCGACCTCTTCGATCACCCGGACGGGTGGCGCCGTCGGCGCGACCAGGGTGCGCGGATCGCGATCGCGCACCGCGACAGGCAGCCACTGCGCGTCGTCGAAGGCGGCGGTCGTCCACTCCGGGAGCTCCTCGCGTGCGTCGTAGTCCTCGCCGTCGTAGATGCCGGAGCGGAGGATGGGGGAGAGCGCGCCCTTCCATGAGTCGTCGGTCACGATCGTCTCGCGTCGTCCGTCGACATAGGTGATCTCCAGCTGGCCGAGGAACGACAGATCGCTTCCGAACACGTTGCGGTACCCGCCGCGCCAGCCGAGACGTCCGCGGTACCAGCCGTCGCCGAGCCAGGCGCCGAGCGCGTTCTCGCCGACGACGAGCAGGGCGGTCACGTCGTAGGTGTAGTACCGCAGCCGTTCGCGATAGACCGTCCATCCCGGCGACAGCGTGTCGGAGCCGACGCGCTCGCCGTTGATCTCGGGTTCGTACAGGCCGTGCGCGGTGGCGTAGAGCCGGGCGCGGGAGATCTCCCCGTCGAGCCGGAAGCTCCGCCGCACCAGGGTGGCGCGGCGGGCGTCGCTCTCCGGGTCCTCATCGAGGTCGAGCCCGACCGGCCGCGCCGACCAGTCGTCGGGGTGGAGGAGGCCGGCTTCCACCCAGGTCTGCGGGCTCTCGCTCGACCAGCGGCCGTCGGCGCCCTGCACCGCCACACGCACAC
This sequence comes from Microbacterium maritypicum MF109, assembly GCF_000455825.1. Taxonomy (GTDB): domain Bacteria; phylum Actinomycetota; class Actinomycetes; order Actinomycetales; family Microbacteriaceae; genus Microbacterium; species Microbacterium maritypicum_A. The sequence goes on along the minus strand of NZ_ATAO01000002.1, from coordinate 144,083 downwards.
CGACCCGCTCGCGGGAGTCGAGCGCACGAGTCGGCCAGGGAACCAGGACCTGCTCGGCGGACGTGACCTCGACGGTCTCCTCGGCGTCGTCGCGCACCACCGTGACGGCGTAGCGCTCCTGGCGCCAGCCGGCAGGTGCATCCGTGGTGGTCCAACTCAGGCGTGGTGCGCTCTCGCCGATGCCGAACGGTTCCCGGTGGTGCTCGATGCGGGGTGCGGAGACGGTCGTCATGGTCCTCATCCTCGCCGATCCCGATCCTGATGGCGATGGCGATGGGGATGGCGATGGCGACGTTCGGACCGGCGTCTCCGCCGGGTCCGCGCTGGTCAGCCGGCCTCCTGGTCGGCCGTCTCCTGGCCGTGCCGTCTGCGGACGGCGTTCGCGTGGGGTATCCCCTTCGAGAAGAAGAGCGACAGCAGACTGATGAGGATGAGCCCGAAGAACGCGATGCGCAGCGACGACAGCTGCGAATCGCGGTAGACCGTGGCGAGAGTGTCGGCGTCGGCATCGTCCAGCCCGGCCTTCTCCGCGATGGCGGCGACGTCGGCTGCGGGCACGATGGTGACTCCGTGCTGCGTGGCGCTCGCCACGGTCGCCTGGGTGGTCTCGGGCAGGTCGCTCGCCGCGACTCCCGAGGCGAACGAGGTCGACAGCGCACCGATGAGGATCGAGCCGATCAGGGCCGTTCCGAGCGACGAGCCGAGGTTCTGGAACACTCCTTGAAGCCCGCCGACCTCGCTCGTCTCCTTCTCGGTCACGCTCGACATGTTCACGTTCCCGAGCTGCGAGGCGAGGAGTCCGAGGGCCGCTCCGGCGAGGAACATCCCGGTCGCGAAGAAGCCGCTGCGCAGGTCGCTGGTGGCGGAGCCGAGAAGGATGAGGGCGCTGACGACGAGTGTCAGCTGTCCGATGCGCACGATCGTCCGCGGAGACAAGAGGCGCGAGAGTCGGGTGCCCACGATCGAGAACAGCACGAGAGCGATGGAGAGGGGGAAGATCCGGATCCCGGTCTCCAGGGCATCGAGGCCGAGGGTCATCTGCAGATACACCGGCACCATGAAGAAGAGCCCGGCGGTCACGGTGTACTGCGCCCCGAGGACGGTGAGTCCGCTGCGGAGCGAGGTGATCGAGAACATCCCCACGTGGATGAGCGGCGACCGGCCGAGGCGTTCGAGCAGGCGCTGACGCGAGAAGAACAGGGCCAGGAGCACGACGCCGAGCACGATGAACCAGGCGGCGGGAGAGATGCCGAGAGGGGCGACCACGACGCCGCCGATCGTGGGCGGGTTCAGCGGCAGCACCCACCCCCACGTCTTGCTCTGCAGCATCCCGAACACCACGGCGACCAGCCCGACCGACGAGAGCGCGACGCTGAGGACGTCGATGCGCACGCTCTGCCGTGGCGTCGGGTCGGTGACGATCCGGGCGCACAGCACCACGCCGATCATGATGAGCACCTCGGCGGCGAACACGTAGCGCCAGTCGAAGTAGGTCGTGACGAATCCGCCGATCAGTGGTCCAGCCGCGACGGCGGCCCCGGAGACGGCGCCGATGATAGCGAACGCCGTGATGCGCTCACGGCCGCGGTAGTTGTCGGCGACGAGGGCGGCGATCGCCGGGATGACGAGCACGGCACCCAGACCTTCGACGACCGACCAGCCGAGGAACAGGAACTGCACGTTCGGACTCACCGCCGTGATCAGCGACCCCACGGCATAGATGCACGATCCGATGACGAACGCCCTGCGGCGGCCCCACACGTCACCCAGCCTCGCCCCGAGCAGCATGAACGCCGCCATCGTGAGGGTGTAGAACGTGATGGCGCCCTGCATCGCGGCCACGGTGGTGTCGAGGTCGGACACCACCGTCGATATCGACACGTTCATCACGGTGCCGTCCAGCACCATCACGAACTGCGCGGAGCCGAGGACGGCGATGACGCCCCATCTCTTCATGGTGACTCCTTCGAGCCTGTTCATCGTGGCATCCGACGGGGTGATCTCCGTGCGGGCGTCACCCCTTCCGGATGAGGTCGGCGGGCGGCGGGCACGCCCGAAGGCACTCAGGCGGGCGTGCTCGATCTGCCTTTCGCGCTCGCGCCGCGCATGATCCGTGCGACCGCCGTGATCAGGAACAGCTGCCCGGTGATGCCCTCGGCGATGGCGATCCCCTGTCCGGTGGTGCCGACGGGGACCAGATTGCCGTATCCGGTCGTGGTCAGTGCGGTGAACGAGAAGAACAGCTGGTTGCCGAGCGAGTCGAGGCTCTCCTCGCCGAACATCGGTGTGGGGGAGATCTGCGAGATCAGGTTGTAGACGAAGGCGAAGAACATCCCGACCAGGATGTAGGCCGTGATCGCCGCCAGCAGCGCCTCCAGGTCGAGGCCCCGCCGGTTGACCTGATGCGCGATGATGGCCCACGGAGCGACCAGCAGAGCGAGCATCGATGCGGCCGACAGCGGGATCGCGAGCACCGGGCCGTCGACGCCGAAGAGCGCGGCGATGACGGCGGCGGCACCGGCGACCGAGAGCACCACCCACCACACACGCTGCACGAGATGTCGTGCACGGGTCACGTAGAACACCATCGCCACTGTCGCCAGCATGGCGAGGAACGCCCAGGGGCTCGGGTCGGTGCTGGGCTGCGCCGCGCAGAAGCCGTACGAGACGATGAGCAGACCGAGGATGATCGCGTAACCGCGCGCCTGGCCGTCCCGCTCGCGATGCGAGGGGGTGTGGGCGTTCTCCGCGTTCACGGTGTCGGTGCGGGGCATGATCGGTCCTCTTCCGCGCGGTGGACGTCGGGTGCCCACGATGTGCGGCAAGTATCCCAGCGCGAGTGCGCATCCCCGCTCAGCCCGCGTGCGCGTCGGTCGGAAGCGAGTTCGGGGGTGCCGGTTCGTCACCGCTCGTCCGACCCGTTATGATGGCTAAGTGCATCCGTGCTTTCGGGTCGGATGCCTGGAGACGTCGCATAGTCCGGCCGAGTGCACCACCCTGCTAAGGTGGAGTCCCCTCACGGGGACCAGGGGTTCAAATCCCCTCGTCTCCGCAGAAGAACCCCCGCTCAGGCGGGGGTTTTCTCGTTCCCGGCCCCTGCGCTCCCGCGTCGGGGCAGACTCGAACCATGCTGCGCGACATCACCACGATCGTCTTCGACGTGCTGGGCACCCTGGTCGATGAACCCGGAGGGCTCCGCATCGCCATCGAGGAGGCGGGCGGCTCTCCCCGTGATGCCGATGAACTCCTCGGCGTCTGGCAACGTCATATCGAAGGGGAGCAGCGCCGGATCGCACGGGGTGAGCGCGACTATGTCGACTCCGGAATCCTTGATCGCGAGGCGGCGACTCGGGTGGCGCAGACCGCGGGGATCACGGATGCCGCGACGATCGATCGCCTCGCCACCGCGACGAAGCGTCTTCCCGCCTGGCCGGATTCGTGCGAGGGCGTCGCGCGGCTTGCCGCCCGCTTCCATGTTCTCGGGCTGTCGAATGCGAACCCGGAGTCGCTGCGCGCGCTGGGGGAGCACGCCGGACTGCGATGGCACGGGGCGCTCTCCGCGGATGCCGTCGAGGCCTATAAGCCCTCACCGCGGGTCTACCGGCTCGCGGTGGAGGAGGCAGGGGGCGACCCGGAGAGAGTGCTCATGGTCGCCGCTCACGCCTGGGACCTCAGAGGCGCCGGAGATGCAGGGATGAGGACCGCGTACGTGCCGCGTCCGGTGGGTGATCCGCCCGCGGAGACCGACGCCTTCGACGGTCGCTTCTCCACCCTGGCCGGGCTGGCGGATGCGTTGGACTGAAGCGGCGGGATCGGCTCGTGTCTGTGTCCGACCCGACGTTCGGCTCGACCCTCAGGTAGCCTCGTCCGCATGGCCACCGCAGCGACGCAGACCCACAAACGTGAAGCCTTCGGCTCGCGCAATGTGTTCATCCTCTCGGCGATCGGCTCCGCGGTCGGCCTCGGGAACATCTGGCGGTTCCCCTACGTCGCCTACGAGGGCGGTGGCGGAGCCTTCCTGATCCCGTACCTGTGTGCTCTGCTCACGGCCGGGATCCCGCTGCTGTTCTTCGACTACGCGATCGGTCACCGATTCCGTGGGTCGGCGCCGCTGGCGTTCCGTCGCATGCACCGTGCGGCCGAGCCTCTCGGCTGGTGGCAGGTGCTCATCTGCGTCGTGATCGCGGTCTACTACGCGGTGATCATCGCCTGGGCGGCGATGTACACGTGGTTCTCGGCCCAGCTCACCTGGGGCGCGGGCAACGAGAACGACTTCTTCTTCATCGACTTCCTGCGATCGGCGGACGTCGCCGAGGTCGGTGTATCGACCGATTTCGTCCCACAGGTCGGCATCCCGCTCGTCGTGGTCTGGCTGATCGTGATCGTCATCATGGCGCTGGGCGTCAAGCGCGGCATCGGCCGGGCGAACATGATCCTGATGCCGCTGCTCACCGTGATGTTCGCGATCCTCGTGGTGCAGTCCCTGTTCCTCCCGGGAGCCATGGACGGCCTCAACGCCTTCTTCACCCCGAACTGGGAGGCACTGGCCGACCCCGGCGTCTGGGCATCCGCCTACGGACACATCTTCTTCTCGCTCTCCGTCGCCTTCGGCATCATGGTGACCTACTCGTCCTACCTGAAGCGGAAGACCGATCTGACCGGTTCCGGGCTCGTGGTGGCCTTCGCCAACTCCGGTTTCGAGATCCTCGCCGGCATCGGCGTCTTCGCGGCGCTGGGATTCATGGCGCAGGCGCAGGGAACGGAGGTGGCCGGTGTCGCGTCCTCCGGAATCGGCCTCGCCTTCATCGCCTTCCCCACGATCGTCTCGCAGGCCACGGGAGGGTCGATCATCGGTGTGCTGTTCTTCGGAGCCCTGGTGTTCGCCGGCGTCACCTCCCTCATCTCGATCCTCGAGGTGATCGTGGCCGCACTGCAGGACAAGCTGGGATGGGCGCGCGTGCGCACGACCCTCACGGTCGCGATCCCGTTGGCGATCATCTCGATGGCGCTCTTCTCGACGACCACGGCCCTGTCGGTGCTCGACACGGCCGACGCCTTCGTCAACTCGTTCGGCATCATGGCGGTCGCGCTGGTGGCGGTCATCATCGTGGCCTGGCTGCTGCACAAGCTGCCGGTGCTGGTCGAGCACCTCAATCGGCGTTCGAGTTTCCGGGTGGGCACCGTCTGGAAGGTGCTCGTCGGGGTTCTCGCGCCGGTCGTTCTCGGATACCTCTTCGTCAGCGAGCTCATCGCGAAGACCTCCGAACCGTACAGCGGCTATCCCGCCTGGTTCCTCGCCATCTTCGGCTGGGGGATGGTCATCGCCCTGGTCGTCCTGGCGCTGATCCTGTCGGCGCTGCCCTGGAGCACGCGCTCGCATGCGAAGGACGACCCCGAGTACGACGAGTTCCTCTCCGAGGAGCACTACGAACCGGATACCGAGACCTCGGCGATACCGGCAGTCGGCACGACGAAGGGAGCCGGCGCATGACTCCGATCGCGATCGTCATGATGATCGTCGCCATGGTCACGGTGTGGGGTGGCCTGATCGCCGGGATCGTCAACCTGGCGCGTCATCCCGAGGAATCGGAGACCGAACCGGCGCCGCCCGTCGAACTCTGACGTCGATCGAGCGCTGACGTCGATCGAACTCTGGCGCCGATCGAGTGCGGGCACTGATCGCATCGGACCGCAGAAGTCGGGTCGCGAGGGGCGGGCGACGGTGACGATGGTGAGGAAAGGAGGACCTCATGATCGGCACGCTGAACGCCTTGATCGACATGGTCGACGCAGGAGACCCGGGTCAGGAGATCGACGTGGCCTCGTTCTCGCATGAGCACGGCACCACCGAGTATCACCTGCGCCGGATGTTCTCGGCACTCGCGGGCATGCCGTTGTCGGAATACGTGCGTCGTCGTCGGATGACGCTCGCCGGGGCGGAGCTCGCTGCGGGCGCCGCGAGTCTGCTCGACGTGGCCGTGCGCCACGGGTACGGGTCGGTCGAGGCATTCGGACGCGCGTTCCGGGCTGTGCACGGCATCAGCCCGGCCGATGCGCGCCGTGACGGGGGTCCTCTCCGCACTCAACCCACGCTCCGGTTCCGCCTGAGCGTCGAAGGGAGAATCCCCATGGACGTCACCATCACCACCCGGCCCGCGTTCGTCCTCGCCGGTCATGCCGCCGAGGTCCCGTTGATCCACGAGGGCGTCAATCCGCACATCCAGGAGCACATCGCCGCGATCCCGTCCGAGGAACACGCGCGCCTCAAGGGTCTCGGCGACGCCGAGCCGTCGGGGATCCTGGCCGTCACGGCCGATATCGAACCGGACGCACCGGAGGGCACGCTGCTCACGTATCTGCACGGCGTCGCCCTGCAGAGCACCACTCCCGTTCCGGACGACCTCGACTCCCTTCCCCTCGAAGCCGGTTCCTGGGCGGTCTTCGCGGCCCAGGGCCCGTTCCCCGAGACGCTGCAGGATCTGTGGGCCGCCACAGCGACCGAGTGGTTCCCGTCGAACCCCTGGAGGCTGCGTCCCGGTCCCTCGATCGTGCGCTACCTCGAGTTCCGGGGTGACTCCGCGTCGTGCGAGCTCTGGCTTCCGGTCGAGCACGGCTGACGCAGGCCCGAGGGCGGGCGGGCGTCCGCGCACCACCCGCCCTCGCCTCGCCACACCGTGTCCGACGCCCGTGCGACACTGGGCGCACGATCAAGGAGGGCACGTCATGGCGGCGATCGATCCCAAGAAGACGCTCGACGCGTATCGCGCGAAGAGGGGAGAGTTCCGCATCGTCGAGGTGCCGCCCCTGCAGTATCTGATGATCGACGGGGCAGGCGACCCGAACACCGCACCCGCGTACCGGGAGGCCGTGTCCGCCCTGTTCCCGGTGGCCTATGCGCTGAAGTTCGCGAGTCGGAACGAGCTCGGCGTCGACACGGTGGTGATGCCGCTCGAAGGACTCTGGCATGCACCGGACATGGAGTCGTTCACCTCGCGCCGCGACAAGTCGGCGTGGATGTGGACGATGATGATCATGGTCGGCGACCACATCACCGGGGCGATGTGCGCGGCTGCGGTGGAAGCCGTCGCGCAGAAGGCAGCGAAGAAGAAGGAGTCGATTCCGGCACTGGAGTCCGTGCGGTTGGAGACGCTCGACGAGGCCACCTGCGTGCAGACGCTGCATGTCGGCCCGTTCGACGACGAAGGTCCGGTGCTCGACGATCTGCATCACCGCTTCATCCCCGAGAACGGGCTGCAGATGCGAGGACTCCATCACGAGATCTACCTGAGCGATTTGCGTCGCGTCGATCCGGCGAAGCTGCGCACGATCCTCCGGCAGCCGGTCATGCCGCGCGCCTGAGCGGTGGATACCGGGAAAGCAAGCCCCTCCTCGGCTTCCGGTGCGACGGATACGCTTCAACGATGAGCACGGTCAAGAATGCGGCACGCGTCGCCAAGAGGTCGTCGACGTTCCGACGGATCGCCCGTGCCGGTTTCGTCGTCCTGGGCCTCATCCACGTCATCATCGGCTCGGTGGCGATCTCCATCGCGGCGGGCGCCTCCGGCGACGCCGACCAGGACGGAGCGATGGAGCAGATCCGCCAGAGCCCGATCGGAGGCCTGCTGCTCGTGCTCGTGGCCGCCGGGCTGATCGCGCTTGCCGTATGGCAGATCGCCAGTGCCTTCCTCGCCGCCGACCCGGCCGAGACGAAGAAGTGGGGTCAGCGCGTCAAGCTCTTCGGCATCGCCGCCGCGTACCTCGTCGTCGGGGGCATGGCCCTGATCTACGCGGTGGGTGGCAACGCCGACTCGGAGACGGCCTCGAAGACCCTGAGCGCGGTGCTGCTCTCGGCGCCGGGCGGCGTGGCCCTGCTGGTCGTCGTGGGGCTCTCGGTCGTCGGGGTGGGGGTCGGGTTCGTCGTCGGCGGTTTCACCCGCGGCTTCGAGAAGCTGCTCGACCTGCCATCGGGGGTCGCTCGCGGGGGCATCGTGACGCTGGGAGTGATCGGCTACTTCGGCAAGGGCATCGCGGTGGCCGTGACCGGGGTGCTGTTCGTGGTCGCCGCCGTGACACAGGACCCGGAGAAGGGCGCAGGGCTCGACGCTGCTCTGCACAGCCTGCTCGAGCTGCCCCTGGGAGGACTCGTCCTGGGGCTGGTCGGCGCAGGCTTCGCGGTCTACGGCGTCTTCTGCATCGCTCGGGCCCGCTTCGCTCGCATGTGACCTCCAGGCACGTGTGAGCGTTCAGGCCGCACTCAGGCGGTCGCGGGCTTCTCGCTCCACACCAGAAGGAACGCTCCGAGAGCGATCATCAGTCCGCCGCCTGTCGCGCCCATCGCCTCGATGCGTCGTGGGGAGCGACCGAACCAGTCGCGGGCGGCACTCGCGAGGAGCACCCACACCGCGTCGCACGTCACACCGATGGTGACGACGATCGCCCCGAGCAGGAAGAGCTGCGCGGGGACGGAACCGGCATGCAGATCGACGAACTGGGGCAGGATCGCGAGGAAGAAGGCGATGGACTTCGGGTTGGTCACGCCGACGACGAAGCCTTCGCTGAGGAGTCGCCAACCCGAGCGCCGTGCCGGTGCCGCGATCATGGCCCGCGCCGCATCCTTCCGGTGCCTGATCGCCTGGATGCCGAGGAAGATCAGGTAACCGGCGCCGAGCACCTTGACGATCGTGAACAGCACGATCGACTGTGCGATCACGGTGCCGACGCCGAGCGCGACGGCCACGACGAGGACGATCGACCCGACGGCCGTGCCGAGGATGCTGAGGAACCCGCCCCAGCGCCCCAGCACCATGGCCCGGCCGATCGTGAACAGCACCGTCGGCCCGGGGATCACGACCATGACGAACGCGGCGACGACGAAGGCGAGCAGCGTGTCCGGGGCGATCATGGGATGAGCCTAGAGGCGCGGGCGCCGGGCGGTCGAGGCCCGGCCACCCGGCGCTGCCGGATCAGGTGCTGCCGGAGACGGTGCTGCCGGATCCGGTGCCCTCGATCAGACCGTGCCCTCGATCAGACGGTGCCCTCGATCAGACGGTGCCCTCGATCAGACCGTGCCCCAGAAGCGGTCCTCCGCGTCCTGGTCCTCGCTGATCAACCAGACCTCGACGATGCGGTCATCGGCGACGCGGAAGACGTCGACGCCGTGCTGGTCGAGGTCGTCGCGCCCTTCGCGCTGGGCACGGAAGCGCACGGTCGCTGAGACGAGTGCGCCGCTCTCGGTCGCCGATTCGGTCTCGAGGGCGAAGGTTCCGCCGCTCAGTTGCATGAACCGGCCGAGGTGCGCGAGGATCGCGTCGGGACCGACATGGTCCCCCGAGACCTGGCTCTCTCCGGGCTGGTGCCAGACGGCGTCCGCGTGGAAGGTCGCGGCCAGCGCCTCCATGTCTCCGGCGGCCATGGCCGCACCATACTGTCCTACGACGTCGATTGCCGACATGATGCTCCTCCTGGATGGGTCGGTACTGTGGAGCATCCAGCGTCTCGACCGGGACGCGGTTACTTCAACGTCACCGGGGAAGGAGCGGCGGATGTCGCGCACATGGACGGTGTTCTCCGCCAGTTGCCCGTCGCGCGCGTCCCTCGCCCGCATCGCGAACAAGTGGACCGCGATGATCGTCGTCCTCCTGCACGAGCAGCCGCTGCGCTTCGGCGAGCTGCACAGCCGGATGGACGGGATCACGAAGAAGGTGCTCGTCGACACACTCCGCGCCCTCGAACGCGACGGGATGCTCGAGCGGGCGGTCGGTGACGACGGTCATCCCCGGTACCGACTCACCCCGCTCGGGCGGACCCTGCACGAGCCGCTCCAGGCGCTGCAGGTCTGGGCGGAGTCGCACGTGGAGGATGTCCGCGATGCGCAGGACCGCTACGACGAGGCCGCCGACGCGAAGACGCTCGACGGGCGCTGACGCCTGCGCCCACCCCCTGCTCACAGGTGGGAAACTGGAACGATGAGCGTTTCTCCCGGTGTCGACCTGATCGCCCCCTTGAACGAGGCCGAGGTGCGGCGCATCCGCGGGGACTTCCCGATCCTGGGAGCGCAGGTGCACGGGCATCCGCTCGTGTATCTCGACTCGGGGGCGACGTCGCAGCGCCCGACCGCGGTGCTCGACGCCGAGCGTGACTTCGCGACCTCCATGAACTCCGCGGTGCACCGTGGCGCGCACACGCTCGCCGCCGAGGCGACCGAGCTCTTCGAAGACGCGCGCGCCGCCGTCGCCCGATTCGTGGGCGCCGCCGACGACGAGATCGTCTGGACCTCGAACGCGACCGAGGCGATCAACCTCGTCGCGTACTCGCTGTCGAACGCGTCGCTCGGGCGCGGGGGAGCGGCCGCCGAGGGGCTCCGTCTCCGCGAAGGCGACGAGATCGTGACCACAGAGATGGAGCACCACGCGAACCTCATCCCGTGGCAGGAGCTGGCGGCGCGCACCGGCGCGACGCTGAAGGTCATACCCCTCGACGACCACGGGGGCCTGCGGCTCGACGTCGCGGCAGAGCTGATCACCGCCCGTACGAAGCTCGTCGCGTTCACCCATGTCTCCAATGTGCTCGGTGTCGTCAACCCCGTCGATCAGCTCGTCTCGCTCGCGCGCGAGGTCGGCGCGCTGACGCTGCTCGACGCCTGCCAGTCGGCACCCCACCTCCCGCTCGACGTGCGTGCCCTCGGGGTCGACTTCGCCGTGCTGTCCGGTCACAAGATGCTCGGACCGACCGGCATCGGCGCCCTCTACGGTCGGCGCGAGGTGCTGGCAGCGATGCCCCCGTTCCTGACGGGCGGTTCGATGATCACCACGGTGACCACGACCGAGGCCGAATATCTGCCGCCGCCCCAGCGCTTCGAAGCGGGAACGCAGCGCGTCTCGCAGGCGATCGCGCTCGCCGCGGCCGTGGGATACCTGACCGAGGTGGGGATGCCGCGCATCGCCGCGCACGAGGCCGCGTTCGGCCGCCGTCTCGTCGACGGGCTGAGCGCGATCGACGGCGTGCGTGTGCTCGGCGCCGGTATCGACCTGCCCCGCGTCGGCCTCGCGAGCTTCGACGTCGAGGGCATCCACTCGCACGACGTGGGTCAGTTCCTCGACGACCGCGGCATCGCCGTTCGCGTCGGCCACCATTGCGCGCAACCGCTGCACCGCCGCCTGGGTGTGACCTCCTCCACCAGGGCGAGCACCTACCTGTACACGACCGAGGCCGAGGTGGACGCCGTGATCGAGGGCGTCGCCGGAGCGATCGACTTCTTCCGGAGGGGCGCATGAGCGACCTGCAGAACCTGTACCAGGAGCTGATCCTGGACCACTCGCGCACGCCGCACGGCTATGGACTCCGCGACGAGATCCCCGCGCAGTCCCACCAGTTGAACCCGACCTGCGGTGACGAGATCACCCTGCAGGTGCACCGCGATGCCGACGGCAGCGTCGAGGCGATCGCCTGGGAGGGGCACGGCTGCGCGATCTCGCAGGCATCGGCGTCTCTGCTGGCGGAGCTCGCGGAAGGACTCAGCGTCGAAGACCTCGAGGTGCGCATCGCGGCCTTCCGCGAGGCGATGCGATCCCGCGGCACGATCGAACCGGATGAAGAGCTCCTCGGTGATGCCGCTGCCCTCGGTGGGGTGTCGAAGTACGTCGCGCGCGTCAAGTGCGCCATGCTCGCCTGGGTCGCCGCGGAAGACGCGCTCACGCGCAGCTGAGGTGCAGGATGGACGCATGTCCCTGCACCTGACGCCCCTCCCCTCCACCCGCTTCGAGGCGTGGGCGACAACCGCACGGCAGCGCCTGATCGACCGGAACAGGGAGTCGGGGCGACGCCTCGGCGCGGACGCTGTCGGGCACGTCGAGCAGGTGTTCGGCGACCTGTTCCCGGAGGACGGTGCGACCTCGACGACGCGGGTCATGCGCATCGTCGACGATGCGGACGGCGAACTCGGAACACTCGTGCTGGCCCTGAGCGGACAGAAGATGCTCCTGCTCGACCTCGACCTCGACCTCGACGTCGGCCTCGGCGGTGCCGAGACACTGAGCGATGCCCAGAACGAAGGGCTGCTCGCGCTCCTGCTCCCGATCGCGCGCGACATGGGCGCCACCCAGATCGGGGCGCAGCTCTTTCCGCAGGACACGGCCGGACGGGTATTCGCCGAACAGGGCGGATTCGAGGTGGCCTCGATCCAGATGGTGCTCGAACCGCTTCCGGTGCGCGACCCCGCTTCCCGCGTCGAGGTGTCGCCGATGACCGCGGAACGCTTCCCCCGCTTCGCGGCAGCGTCGGAGGAAGGGTTCGCGCACGACCTCGTCGCGTCGGGGCGCTACACGCCCGAGGAGGCGATCGCCGAGTCGCATCGCCAGATGGTCGAGGAGCTTCCCGACGGGCTCGATACCGAAGGACAGGAATTCTTCACCGCTGCTGTCGACGGAACCGAGGTCGGCATCCTGTGGTTCGGGATGCGGCGGCGTGACGGTCGTCCGCAGGCGTTCATCCTCGACATCGAGGTGGCCGCGGATCAGCGCCGGAAGGGATACGGACGCGCGTTGATGCACGCCGCCGAGAGAGAAGCCCGCAGGCTCGGCGCGGACTCGATCGGGCTGCATGCCTTCGGCTTCAACACGGGGGCCGTCGACCTGTATGAGCAGCTGGGCTACCGCCGCACCGAGGAGAGCCTGCTGCGCGAGGTCTGAGCCACGGTCACGCGAGCACTCGACGGGAATAGCCCTGAGCGCGAGGCGTTGGGGCCAACATGACAACTCTCGGAATCATCGGTGCAGGACACATCGGCAGCCAGGTCGCACGCGTCGCGATCGCGAACGGCTACGACGTGGTGATCGCCAACTCGCGCGGACCGGAGACACTCGCCGACCTGGTCGCCGAGCTCGGGCCCAGGGCTCGGGCCGCGACGGCGCAGGACGCGGCCGCTGCCGCAGACGTGGCCGTCGTCACTGTGCCCCTCGGCGCGATCGACCAGCTCCCGGCCGAGCAGCTCGCGGGCAAGATCGTCCTCGACACCAACAACTACTACTTCGAGCGGGACGGACACATCGAAGCCCTCGACAAGGGGGAGACCACGACGTCGGAGCTGGTGCAGCGTGCGCTCCCCGGCGCGAAGATCGCGAAGGCGTTCAACCACATCTTCGCCTCGGAGATCACGTCCGACGGAACGCCGGCCGGCACCCCCGACCGTCGCGCGCTGGCCACGGCCGGCGATGACGTGGAAGCCGTGGCCTTCGTGACGCGCTTCTACGACGAGGCCGGCTTCGACACCGTCAACGTGGGTCCGCTCAGTGAGTCCTGGAGGGTCGAGCGCGACCGCCCGGCGTATGTGGTGCGGCAGACTGCCGAAGAGCTCACGGCGAACCTCGCGATCGCGAACCGCCTGCCCTGAGCGTCGTCGGGGGCGAGGGAGGAGCCCTCGTCCCCGCCCGGGCCGCCGCCGCTGCGAGGGCTTGGGATACCAAAAGTTGAGGAACACCGCCGGGAGTGCGAGAATGCCCAGATGGCGGGGGCTATAGCAGGAGGCGGCGAACTCGAGTCGGTGAGGGTCACGCGCATCCTTCGCGATGACATCATCCTCGGGCGGCGGATGCCGGGGTCGCGCTTGGTGGAGCGCGACATCGCGGCAGAGCTCAATGTGTCGCGACTTCCGGTCCGGGAGGCCATCCGCACGCTCGTCGCGGAGGGGATCGTCGTCGCCCGTCCCCGCACCTGGGCAGTCGTGCGGGAGTTCACCCATCGGGACATCCAGGACTTCGCCGAGGTGCGCGAGGCCATCGAGACGCTGATCTTCGTGTTCGCCGCCGAGCGGCACGACGAGGCCGGTATCGCCCGGATCCGCGAGGTCTACGAGCGTGAGCTCGCGGCCGCGAAGGCGCAGGATTCCGAGGCTGCGAGGGTGGCCGCAGCGGAGTTCCACGAGGTCGCCGTCGAACTCGCGGCAAACGAGATGCTCGGAGAGCTCATCGCCGTGTTCCTCACGCGTCTGCGCTGGTTGTTCGGTCAGCACGACGATCTGCTCGCGATGGCGGACGAGCATCGCATCATCCTCGAGGCGATGACTGCGCGTGACACCGAGGCATTGCGCCGGATCGTCCCCGCGCACCTCGCCAGTGGTCAGTCCGCAGCCGAGCGACGCCTCGCCGAGAACAGTGACCTGACGGCCTGAGCTGCCGGTTCGCCCTGACGCAGGTCGGGGGACCGCAGAGTCGGCTCCGGTTGTATATTGGGGCGATCGGAGTCGGTCCGGAACTGTTGCGCTGTCCTGGGGAGCGAGATGCGGAGTCTTGCTGTCGCGGTCGGATGCCTGTTGCTCGTCGGCGGGATCACGCTCGTCGCGATCGCGGATCAGGAGCGCATGGCGTCGATCGCCGCGGTCAAAGCGGAGATCGCACGCGTCGAAGGTGCGCTGGACACGTCGCGCGGCGAGAACCGGGAACTCGCCGAGAAGCTCACCGCCCTGCGGTCGAAGCTCGCTGAGCAGGACGCGCAGATCGCCGACACGACGGGGTTCCTGCCGTGATCCGCCGGGTGCTGGCCGTCACCCTCGCCGCCTCGGTGCTACTCATCTCGGGGATGATCGGCAGAGCTGACGCCCTCGAGCACGAGAGAACGACCGCTGTCGCACAGCTCGTCGCACTGAACGGCCAGTATCGCGACGCCGGCCAGCGCACCGACTACCTCGACGGGGCCGTCGAACGCGCAGAGCAGGAGACCGCCGATCGCGCCGCCGTCCTCGCGCTGCGGCCCGCCTTCCTCGCCGAGGTCCAAGCCCTGACCGCCGCACTCCAAGGGGCCGAAGGTCGGGTGGACACGGCCGCGCACCGCGCCGCCGCCCTGTCGGCACAGCAGGCCGTCGCCGCCGAGAAGGAGAACCCCGATACCGTCGCGGCGGCCACGGCGACCCTGCACGCGCTCACGGAGAAGGTGGGCACAGAGGTCGCGTCCTGGCAGGCGGCACAGAGCTCGGGTCCCGGAGGGCCGATGTGGTCGTCGAGCGGTCCGGAGGGGTACGCGCGGGTGCGGGCAGCCCTCGACCTCGTCGGTGGTGGGGGCGTGGGACTCTACGAGTCCTCGTCGTGTGCGGGCGGGAACGCCCCGGCCTGCGCGAACAGCAACGGATACATCAAGTACCGCGCCGACATCGCGAACTGGAGTGCCGGTCGGTTGAACTGGGCGATGGCGCATGAGCTCGCGCACATCTACCAGTTCCGCGTATGGGGCGCGCTCACCTCATCCGGGGCGTACGGGGCGCTGTTCGGCGGTGACCCGGAGTTCCTCGCGAACTGCATGGCCGTGGTGCGGGGCTATCCCGGATCGGTCGGCTGCAACGGCGACCAGCAGGCGTGGGCCTCGGCCATCTGGGTGGGCACCGTCCGCTGAGCGGGAGCCTGTCGCCGGCGTCGCCTCAGGTCGCCGGCGTCGCCTCAGGTCGCCGGCGTCGTGGTGTCGATCGCCGCGCGCAGCGGGCGACGCATCACTCGCCAGTAGGAGGCGGGAGCGATGCGGGTGAGCACGTCGATCAGGCGGGCTTCTCGCCCGACCATCGTGCGCGCAGCCCGTCGTTCGGTCGCCCGCACGATCCGGGCCGCGGCATCGGTGGGCTCGGTGTGGTACATCGCGGCCTGCGCGGCGGCGGCCCGGGCCGCCACCTCCGGGTCGATCGCCGCGGCGTAGCGACCGTGCAGGATGATCCCGGTGCGCACCCCCGCAGGGTAGACGGCTCCGACGCTCACCGAGGTGCCCTCGAGCTCGTGCCGCAGAGCCTCGGAGAACGCGCGCACCGCGAACTTGCTGACCGCGTACGGGATGCGGCCGGCGGGGGCGGCGAGTGCGTAGACGCTCGCCAGGTGCGTGATGTGCGCGGCCGGCGCGGCGCGGAGCGCGGGGAGAAGGGCTTTGGTGACCGAGACCGTTCCCCAGAGGTTCACGTCGGTGAGCCAGCGCATCTCCTCCATGGTGAGCTGGTCGATGTCGCCGAGCATCGACGAGCCGGCGCACGTGATCAGGGCGTTGATGCGCGGGTGGGCCTCGGTGATGTCGGCGGCGGTCGCGAACACGGCCTCGTCGTGGCGGAGGTCGACGACGTGCGTCGTCACGCGCACACCCTGCAGTTCGGCCGCGATCGTCGCGAGTGACGCGGCGTCGTGGTCGATGAGCGCGAGGTGCACTCCCCGAGCCGCCAGCAGGCGTGCGATATCCGCGCCCATCCCGTTCGCCGCTCCGGTGATCACGGTGGTGCTGCCGGTGAGTTCGAGGTGCTTCATTGCTCTCCTGCACGGCGCGATCCTGGTGCGAACCCGCGGATGTCGGATGGGTGGGGCAAGCTGATTCCGAACCATTCTGGCCGACACCGGGCTGCAGTGATACCGGTACGCTCAAGGAGAGGAGGTACCGGTGGGACGGACAGCGGATGCCATCGCCGAGGGCGTTGCGATCGCGACCGCTGCGGCGCGCCTCGCCGTGAAGAACCACATCCTCATCGGCACCATCGCCGAAGACGGCGTCTTCGACATGGACAAGTACATCGACGACGCGCGTGAGGCGCTTCGTGCCATGGCCGAGGAGTCGGAAGAGGCCGCTGCCACCGTCACCGCGTTGCGCAAGAGGGCGAGGGGCCGGCACTCCGATCCGGTGGGGACGCACGACTACCGCGACCGCGATGTGCGCAACCTCCGCCGACGTGCCAAGCAGTCCACCGGCGTTGCCGTGCGCCTGCGAGAGATCATGCAGGACCGCGATCGGCTCGCCGAGATCGTCGAGGAGGCGCGTGACGCCGCCTGGGCGGATGTGCGCCACAACCTCGACCGCCGACTGCGGGTCGAGGGCATGCGTCCGGATCAGGATCCCGATTACAACCGCATGCGCGAAGCGCGGATGCAGGCCCTTCGACTCGTCGATCTGCAGGCGCTCTCGTCGGAGCAGAGGGCCAAGGCCAAGCGCCGGAAGAAGCAGCAGAAGGCCGCGTCGGTGGAGGACTGAGGCCTCGTTTCGCTTTCGCGTCGGGACTGTTGTAGGCTGTTCTACGGCCCGCTGAGCGGGCTGGGCGCCCGTAGCTCAATGGATAGAGCATCTGACTACGGATCAGAAGGTTAGGGGTTCGAGTCCCTTCGGGCGCACACTGTGTTGAGACAGTGAAGGAACGGCTTCCACTTCGGTGGGGGCCGTTTCTGCGTTTCTGCCCGCTGTCATCGGTCCTCGATGCTGCCGCATCCGCCCACGTCCGCATCCGCCCACGTCGCGAGTTTTTCTATACAGTCCAAAAATCATATGTAGGATAGGCAAACCTAACTTAGGAGTTGTCCATCGTGACTGAGCTGCTCACTTCCTCGACCGTCGACGTCTACCGCTCCCAGATCGCACGCACGGCGTCTCGGGTGGCCGCAAGGTTCACCGAAACCACACAACCCACGTCCGGCGCCTCGCTCGCAGAGCTGCAGAAACTCGTCGATCGGGTCGACCTCGCCGGCTCCGGCATCGGCACCGCGTCGGCCATCCGTGAGATCGATGATCTCTTCCTCGCCCACGCCGTGTGGTTTCACCACCCCCTGTATGCGGCGCACCTGAACTGCCCGGTGGCGCTCCCCGCCGTCGCGGCCGAGACGATCCTCGCCGCGGTCAACACCTCGGTCGACACCTACGACCAGTCGACGGTGGGCACGCTGATGGAGCGTCGGCTGATCGAGGCCGTGACGGGATGGGTGGGGTTCGCCTCGGGCGACGGCATCTTCACCTCCGGGGGCACGCAGTCGAACCTCCATGCGCTGTTCCTCGCCAGAGAGGCGGCACTGGCGGCGGTCGGCGGCTCGCGTACGACGTCGATGTCTCGCTTGGTCGTCTTCGCCACGGCATCCAGTCATTTCAGCGTCGGCAAGTCGTCGCTGCTGCTCGGCCTCGCCGACGATGCGGTCATCGAGGTGGCCGACGACAGTGCAGGGCGGATGCTTCCGGCTGACCTCGATGCGGCGGTCTCTGCGGCTGTGGCGGAGGGACGGGTGCCCATCGCCGTCGTCGCCACCGCAGGCACTACGGACCGCGGCGTGATCGACCCGCTCGCGAGCATCGCCGCGGTGTGCGACGCCCGCGGTCTGTGGCTGCACGTCGACGCTGCCTACGGAGGAGGACTCCTGGTCTCGTCCCGGCGCCGGCACCTTCTTGCAGGCATCGAACGGGCACGGTCCGTCACCGTCGATTTCCACAAGAGCTTCTTCCAGCCCGTCTCCTCCAGCGCCCTGCTCGTGCGCGACCCCCGGGATCTGGTTGCGGGCGCCTGGCACGCCGATTACCTCAACCCGCGGGAGAACGACGAACCCAATCAGGTGGACAAGTCGCTGCAGACCACGCGCCGTTTCGACGCGCTGAAGCTGTGGGCGACGCTCCGATCGATGGGGACGGCGCAGGTCGGCGAGCTGTTCGACGCGGTCATCGATCTCGCCACGGCCGCCGGCGATCTGGTCGACGCCGATCCCGAACTCGAGCTGGTGGGTCGCACCCAGCTCAGCACCGTGCTCTTCCGCGCGCGTCCCGGGGATGTGCCGCCCGCAGTGCAGGATGAGCTCGTCGCGGGGGTCCGGCGCGTGCTCTTCGAATCCGGCCGTGCACTCGTCGCGAAGACGGTGATCGACGGACGGCCCTGCCTGAAACTGACTCTCCTCAACCCGGAAGCCACCCTCGACGACGTCCGAACGATCCTGGACATCGTGAAGGACGCGGCGACTGCTCTCGCGGGCATATCGCCGGATCTCGTCGCCGCGGAGGCGACGGCATGACCGCGCACGTGCACGACGTCGTCGGCATCGGCATCGGCCCGTTCAACCTGGGGCTCGCCTGTCTCGCGGATCCGCTCGGGGTGGACGCGGTGTTCCTCGACCGTGCGGAATGCTTCCGATGGCACCCCGGGATGATGATCGAGGGCTCGACCATCCAGGTGCCGTTCCTGGCCGACCTGGTCACTATGGCCGATCCCACCTCGCGCTTCTCCTTCCTCAACTGGTTGAAGCAATCGGGGCGGCTCTACCCGTTCTACATCCGTGAGAGCTTCTATGCGCTGCGTACCGAATATGACGCGTACTGCCGCTGGGCGGCCGAGCAGCTGCACCAGCTGCACTGGAATCACGAGGTCGTGCGGGTCGAGCATGACCCTGTCGACGACGTCTACATCGTGCAGGCGATGCGCACCGACACCGGCGAGGAGCGCACACTGCGCGCCCGACACGTCGTCGTCGGGGTCGGCACGAGCCCCACGATCCCGACGGCTCTCCGCGACATCTCCGGCCGTGCCGTGCACAGCTCGGCATACCTGGAGAATCGTGATGCGCTTCGCGCGACGGATTCGATCACGGTGGTCGGCAGCGGCCAGTCGGCGGCCGAGATCTACCGCGATCTCCTCGAGGGCGCGCGCGAGGGCGGCTATCGTCTCGACTGGATCACCCGGTCGCCGCGGTTCTTCCCCATGGAGTACACGAAGCTCACCCTGGAGATGACCTCACCGGAGTACACCGATCACTTCCATCGCCTTCCCCTCGCACTGCGGCAGCACCTGAGTCGGGAGCAGCGGAGCCTCTACAAGGGTGTCTCCTGCGACCTCATCGACGACATCTACGACACCCTCTATCGGCTCAGCGCCGAAGGTCCAGTGCCCACGACGCTCCTCGCCGATACCGAGGTCACCGCCGCCGAGTGGGACGGCGTGCGCTTCCGGCTCTCGTTGCGGCACGGCCAGCTCGGAGAGCAGCACGACAGGGAGACGGCCTCGCTCATCCTCGCCACGGGGTACTCTGCCCAGACGCCGCCTTTCCTGCAGGGCATCGCCGACCGTCTGGACTGGGATGCTCTGGGCAGGATGGACGTCGCGCGCGACTACAGCGTCGACGGCGGACGCGGGCGGGTCTTCGTGCAGAACGGTGAAGAGCACACCCATGGGTTGACCGCCCCGGACCTCGGCTTCGGCGCCTGGCGCAACTCGTCGATCCTCTCGTCGATCCTCGGTCGAGAGGTCTACCCGATCGAGCGCCGCATCGCGTTCCAGGACTTCGGTGTCCCCGCCGATGCCCTCCGGGAGTCCACCGTGCCCGGGGCGGTCGTGCGATGACGACGACGACCGGGATCGGAGTATCGCTCACCGTCGCCAGCCCCCTTCGGGACGCGGCTATCCTGCACCGCTGGCTGGCCGATCCCCATTCGGCGTACTGGGGCATGACCGACCTGGATGTCCCCGCCGTCGCGGCCTATCTCGCCGCTGTCGATGCTGATCCCGCCCAGCAGGCGTGGCTCGGGCTGGTCGACGAGGTCCCGCTGTTCTACGCCGAGACCTATGACCCGGCGCAGGTGCTGCTGACAGAGGTCCACGACGCGGTGCCGGGCGACATCGGCATGCACGTCCTGGTGTCGCCTCCGGGCGAGGACCCCCGACACGGGCTGACCGATGCGGTGTTCGCCGCCGTGATGTCGTGGTGCTTCGATGAGCTCGGCGCGGAGCGCGTGGTCGTCGAACCGGATGTGCGCAACGCGCGCATCCGCGCGAAGAACGTGCGCGCCGGCTTCGACGAGGTGCGCCACGTCGTCATCGACGAGGGCGGGCACCTCAAGACCGCGATGCTCTCGGTGTGCACCCGCGCCGGCTTCGCGGCGTCCGACCTGATCCGCCTCGACCGAGAGGGACGCGCATGATCGCCCCCGCCGCCCACCTGACGATCGATTCGCTGGAGCGCGCACAGCGTCACCTGGTGGCCAAGGCTCTCGCGGAGTTCAGCCACGAACGGCTGATCGCCCCGGAGCCCTCCGGCGATGGTTGGCGCGTCGGTGTGCCCTCCACCGCCGTCGAGTACCGGTTCCGCGCCATGCGTACCGAGCTGGAGCACTGGATCATCGAGGAGAGCAGCATCCGTCGCCTCATCGACGGTACAGATGCCGTGCTGGACGCGCAGCAGCTGATCCTCGAGCTGCAGCCGACCCTCGGCCTGTCGGATGAGCTTCTCCCGTTGTACCTGGAAGAGATCGCGTCCACGCTCGCCGGCTCGATGTTCAAGATCGCGCGGGGTGGGCTGTCGGCGCGGGAGCTGGCCGGCGCCGACTTCCAGACGATCGAGGCGGCGATGACCGAGGGGCACCCTGGTTTCGTCGCGAACAACGGGCGCATCGGCTTCGGTGTCTCGGATCATGCCACCTTCGCTCCCGAGGCCGCCCGGTCGTTCCGCCTGGTGTGGGTCGCCGCGCGACGGTCAGCATCGCATCTGGCCCTCGGCGCCGATCTCACCGAGGAGACCCTGCTTTCGGGCGAGTTGAGTCCGACCGAACGCGATCGCTTCGCCACCCGTCTTCGCGACCTCGGCGAGGAGCCGGCCGACTTCCACCTGCTGCCGGTGCACCCGTGGCAGTGGGAGAACCGCGTGACCATCACCTTCGCCCCCGACCTCGCCCGACGCGACCTCGTCTACATCGGCGAGAGCGAAGACGACTATCGCGCCCAGCAATCGGTGCGCACCATGTTCAACGTCTCCCATCCGCATCGGCACTACGTGAAGACGGCGCTCGCTGTGCAGAACATGGGGTTCCTTCGGGGGCTCTCTCCGGCGTACATGCGCGTCACACCCGCGATCAACGACTGGGTGGCCGAGCTCGTGGCCGCCGACCCGACATTCGCGGATGCCGGCTTCCGAGTGCTCCGGGAGCGCGCGTCGATCGGCTACACGGGCGACGTGTACCACCGCACCGCACAGCCGTCCGCCCACCGCAAGATGCTGGCCGCCCTCTGGCGTGAGAGCCCTGTGCCGTTGGCAGCCGGGGCTGAGCGACTGGCGACTCTGGCGTCGCTCCTGCATCGCGACAGCGAGGGCGTCTCGGTGGTCACCACGCTCATCCGTGCTTCCGGTATCCCCGCGACCGCGTGGGTCCACCGGTTCCTTCGCGCGTATCTCCGGCCGATCGTGCACAGCCTGCTGGCCCACGATCTCGCGTTCATGCCGCACGGCGAGAACCTCATCCTCATCCTCGAGGGGAACGTGCCGACCGGTGTGTTCATGAAGGACATCGGTGAGGAAGTGGCGCTCCTGTCCGAGCGCACGCTGCCGGAGGAGGTGCGACGCATCGTCGCCCCCGTCGGCGACGAGGAGAAGGCGCTCGCCGTCTTCACCGACGTCTTCGATGGGGTGCTCCGGCACCTGGCGGGCATCCTCCACATCGACGGCACCCTGACTGAGGGGGACTTCTGGCGCCTGGTCGGAGAGACGGTCGATGAGCATGCCGATGGGCATCCCGACCTCGAGTCACTCGTCGATCTGCGGGCCGATGCATTCGCCCATTCGTGCCTGAATCGTCTGCAACTGCGCAACACGCTGCGCATGGTGGACCTCGCGGACCAGTCCGCTTCCCTCATGTACGCCGGAACGCTCGACAATCCCATCGGTCGGGCGCGCAGCTCGTCGCCCATTCCGCTGTCGACCCAGGGAGGGTGAGCGGATGACCAGCGGTGGTTCGCGACGTCCTCGGCATCCCGCGCATCCGGGCGATGGATGTGCGGGACCGTGGATGTGCGGTCTCGTGGAGCGCGATCAGAGCAGGCTGGTGATCGCCGGGTCGCGGTCGGCGACGTCCGCGGCGGTGGCGACGATCACCTGGCGGATCGCGGCGACGGCAACGGCCGGAGTGACGTCTGCACGGTGGGCGAGGCTCACCGTGCGGGTCATCATGGGGTGCGTCAGCCGCACCGAACGAAGAGCGGGGCGATCGAGCAGAACCATGGCCGGCACCACCGCGACGCCGACGCCGCGCTCGACGAAACGCAGCACCGCATCCATCTCGGCGCCCTCGAGCACATGGGTGGGTCGGAGTCCCTCGGCGCGGAAAGCCGCATCGGTGGTGGCTCGAAGCTCGTAGGTCTCGTCGAGGGCGATCAGGGGGAGGGTGGCGAGGTGGTGAAGCGTCATCGACGCCGAACTCGACACCGGTGGCTCGCTCGCGGCCGAGACGACGACCAGCTCCTCGGTGAGGAGCGGGGTCCGCGTCAGGCTGAATCCCGAGGGAGGAGGTCCTTCGGACTCGGTGATGAGGGCGATGTCGACGGCGCCGACCGCGAGCTCCTCGACGAGTCGGCGAGAGCCGCTCTCCGTCAGGTGCAGATCGATGCCGGGATGCGCGGAATGGAAAGCGCGGATGGCCTCGGCGACCAGGCTGATGCAGAGCGTCGGAGGGGCGCCCAGGCGCACGCGTCCACGGCGGAGTCCGGCCAGCTCGCCCATCTCGTCGCGGATGGCGTCGGCCTCGGCGAGCATGCGCTGCGCGCGGGGGAGGAGGGTCTCGCCGGCGGCTGTCAGCGCGATGTGGCCGCGTGCGCGGTGGAACAGTTCCGCGCCCAGTTCGCGCTCGAGCGTGGAGATCTGCCGGCTCAACGACGGCTGCGCCAGATGCAGGTGCTCGGAGGCGCGGGTGAAGTGT
Organism: Microbacterium maritypicum MF109; assembly: GCF_000455825.1. GTDB lineage: Bacteria > Actinomycetota > Actinomycetes > Actinomycetales > Microbacteriaceae > Microbacterium > Microbacterium maritypicum_A. The sequence goes on along the minus strand of NZ_ATAO01000002.1, from coordinate 120,656 downwards.
CCGAGACGCGCGACCTCGACGAACCCGCGGAGTTGCTCGAGGTTCATGACCATAGCCTACCCGCATCGTTTCAACTCGAACTATGCATTGGAGTTATTAGGATCCCCTAACTAGCGTGGATCGCATGGCTACGCGCGAACGACAGATATCCACCACGGTCCTCGTCATCGGCACTGGAGGGTCGGGTCTGCGGGCGGCGATCGAGATCGCCGAACACGGCGTGGACGTGCTCGCCGTGGGGAAACGACCGCGGCAGGATGCGCACACGTCGCTCGCCGCCGGCGGCATCAACGCGGCGCTCGGCACGATGGATGCCGACGACAGCTGGCAGCAGCACGCAGCCGACACCATCAAGGAGAGCTACCTGCTCGCCAACCCGCACACCGTCGAGATCGTGACGCAGGGTGCCGAGCGTGGCATCCGCGACCTCGAGCGCTGGGGCATGGACTTCGCCCGCGAAGACGACGGCCGCATCTCGCAGCGCTTCTTCGGCGCCCACACCTTCCGCCGCACCGCGTTCGCCGGCGACTACACGGGCCTCGAGATCCAGCGCACCCTCGTGCGCAAGGCTGAGCAGCTCGAGGTCCCGATCCTCGACCACGTCTACATCACGCGCCTGCTCGTGCGCGACAACGTCGTGTTCGGCGCCTACGGCTTCGACCAGGCCGACGGCACCCGCTACCTCATCCACGCGGACGCCGTGATCCTCGCCGCGGGCGGACACAACCGCATCTGGCGGCGCACCTCGTCCCGCCGCGACGAGAACACCGGCGACTCCTTCCGTCTCGCGGTGGACGCCGGCGCGCGGCTCCGCGACCCCGAACTCGTGCAGTTCCATCCGTCGGGCATCATCGAGCCGGAGAGCGCAGCGGGAACCCTGATCTCCGAGGCTGCACGCGGTGAAGGCGGAATCCTCCGCAACGCCCTCGGCGAGCGATTCATGGCGAAGTACGACCCCGAGCGGATGGAGCTCTCGACCCGTGACCGCGTCGCGCTCGCCGCATACACCGAGATCCAGGAAGGGCGCGGCACCGAGAACGGCGGCGTCTGGCTCGACGTCTCGCACCTGCCGCGCGAGACGATCATGACCCGTCTGCCGCGCGTCTATCAGACGATGATGGAGCTGCAGATGCTCGACATCACGACCGATCCGATCGAGATCGCGCCGACCGCGCACTACTCGATGGGCGGCGTCTGGGTGCGTCCGGAAGACCACCAGACCGACGTCGACGGCCTCTATGCGATCGGCGAGGCGTCGAGCGGTCTGCACGGCGCGAATCGTCTCGGCGGCAACTCGCTCATCGAACTCCTCGTCTACGGACGCATCGTCGGTCAGGCGGCAATGGAGCATGCGGCGGGGCTCGACGCGCAGCGCCGGTCGGCGACCGCGGTGGCGGAAGCGCGGGCCGAGATCGACCATCTGCTGGCGGCCGAGGGGCGCGAGAACGTCCGTGCATTGCAGCGCGCGATCCGCAACCTCATGACCGAGTACGCCGGTGTGGTGCGCTCGGAGGAGGGGCTGCGCGCCGGTCTCGCCGACCTCGACATGATCGAGGGGCGCATGGAGGACATCGGCATCCACCCCGACATCGCCGGGTTCCAGGATCTCGCGCATGCGTTCGACCTCAAGGCATCGGCACTCGCCGCCCGGGCCACCCTCGAGGCCGCGCTGGAGCGGCGGGAGACCCGCGGATGCCACAACCGCAGCGACTTCCCCGACACCGATCCCACGTTGCAGGTGAACCTGGTGTGGTCGCCGAAGGACGGCGTGACCCGCGAGGCGATCCCGGAGATCTCGCCGGAGATCGCGGAGCTCATGCGGGAGGTCGACACCGCGGGCAAGCTCGTCGAGTAAGAGCACACTGCGGCTGCTTCCGGTCGCACCTGCTGTCGTCCCGTCGACGATCGGGCAGCATCAGGTGCGACCGGAGCGGGTCCGGTGCGGGAAGATGAGCAGATGCACATTCCCGCAGAACTGCTCCCCGATGGTGCGGACTGGCTGCCCGTGGAGAGTGGCGAGTCGGGCGCGGCCGTGCTTCGCGATGAGGCCGGTGGGCGATACGTCAAGGTGGTCCCCTCGTCGCAGGTGGACGAACTGGCGGCCGAGCGCGACCGGATCGCATGGCTCGCGAGCGTCGGCATCCCCGGTCCGTCGGTGATCGAGTGGCGTCTCACCGCGCACGGCGGTGCCCTCGTGACCTCGGCGGTGGAGGGAGTCCCCGCCGACCGGCTCGATGCGGCCGGTCTGCGTGCGGCGTGGCCGGCGATCGCCGACATCCTGCGGCGTCTCCACGCCGTCCCGGTGTCCGACTGCCCCTACGGCCGGGGAGTGGACGGGATGATGACGGCAGCCAGAGCGACGGTCGCCGAGGACCGGGTGCAGACCGAGTTCCTGCCCGTCGCGCTGCAGGATGTGCCGCCGTCGCGGATCCTCGCCGACCTCGAGAGCGAGCTCCCGCGACGGATCGTCCAGGAGCAGGCAGAAGCGGTGGTCTGCCACGGCGACTTCTGCCTGCCGAACATCCTGATCGCGCCCGACGGCTCGCACGTCGCCGGACTCATCGATGTCGGCCGGCTCGGGCGTGCCGACCCCTACGCCGACATCGCCCTGCTCCTGGCGAACGCCCGCGAGACGTGGCCCGACGAGAGCACCGCCCGTCGGGCGGACGAGGACTTCGCTGCGCGGTACGGCATCGATCTCGACTCTGCCCGTCAGGACTTCTACCTGCGGCTCGACCCGCTGACCTGGTAGCGCGGTCGCGGGTCTCAGCCGGCCTGCGGCTCTTCCGTGTCGACCACGCCGATGCCGACCGCCTCGTGATCGGGCTCGGGCTCGTCGCGCTTCGGGGCTTTGGGCTCCTCGCCCGGGGCCTTCTCGGTGCTCGGCTCTTCGAGGTCTTCGGTGCGGGGCACCTCGTTCGGGTCGGCGTCTTCGGGGGACTCGGCTTGTGCCGGTGTCGTGACCTCGCCGTCGCTCGTGTCGGAGGTCGAGGTGGGAGTCGGAGTCTGCGCCTCGGCGGAGAGCTCGTCGGTGGGCTCGGGCTCGGGAGTGCTGTCGGTCATGGGGACCCCTTTCGATGATGTCGTCCGCTCAGGATGCCTCGGCGGCGGATGGGGCTGTAGGGGGTTGACGGGACGGCGAGTTAACCTCGGTGAACCGAAGTCGCCGATCCGGCGTAGCCTGGAGGGGTGACTGCGTACGTCTCGGCCTTCGACCTCTTCTCCATCGGAGTGGGGCCTTCGAGCTCCCATACGGTCGGACCGATGCGAGCGGCTCTCGACTTCGCACGACGACTCACTGCGACGGGCGTCCTGCCGCAGGTCACCCGCATCGGAAGCACACTGTACGGCTCGCTCGGCGCGACGGGAATCGGGCACGGGACGCCGGATGCCGTCGTCGCCGGCCTCCGCGGACTCGCGCCGGAGACCTGCGACCCCGCCGAGGTGCGCTCGGCCTGGACCGACCTGCCGGCACAAGCCGTGATTCGCATCGACGGCGCGCACGACGTGCCCTTCGCGAAGGACGACATCGTCTTCGCGCCGCGCACCCGGCTTCCCGGTCACCCGAACGCCATGACCATCACCGCCTGGGACTCCGCGGAGCAGGTCGTCGCCGAGGAGACCTACTACTCGGTGGGCGGCGGGTTCATCCGGCGCGATGGCGAGGAGGCGAAGCTCACGACCTCGGGATTCCCGTACTCGTACGCGGATGCCGCGTCGCTGCTCGCGCTCTGTGACGAGAACGGGCTCTCGATCGCCGAGGTGGCCCGACTCAATGAGACCTCGCTGCGCAGCGAGGAAGAGGTCGCGGCCGGCCTCGACGCGATCTGGGACGCGATGTCGGGGTGCGTGGATGCGGGTCTCCACGCCGACGGCACGCTTCCCGGCATCCTCAAGGTCAAGCGGCGGGCCGGAGTGATCCGCGGCCAGCTCGAAGAGGTCGAGGCCGACGGCCATCGTGAGCTTCCGGGTGAGTGGCTCGGCGCCTTCGCGCTCGCGGTCAACGAGGAGAACGCCGCGGGTGGCCGCGTGGTCACGGCGCCGACGAACGGTGCCGCCGGAATCCTCCCGGCCGTCGCGATGTACTGGTGGCGGTTCCTCGCCGACTCCGGACTCGGGGCGGGCAACGCGGTCACGCCCTACGGCGAGCTGGTCGGCAGCGCACTCCTCGGGTTCGAGTCGGACGTGCGCGCGGTGAGCGACGGGAGCGACCTCGACGAAGAGCAGACCGCCGAGGCGAACCGTCGCCGTGGCATCCGCCGCTTCCTGCTGACCGCGACGGCCCTCGGGTCGTTGTTCAAGGCCAACGCGTCGATCTCCGGGGCGGAGGGCGGATGCCAGGCCGAGGTCGGCTCCGCCTGCGCCATGGCAGCCGGCGGCCTGACGGCAGTGATGGGCGGAACGAACCGCCAGATCGAGAACGCCGCCGAGATCGCGATGGAGCACCACCTCGGTCTCACGTGCGACCCCATCGGCGGACTCGTGCAGATTCCGTGCATCGAGCGCAACGCGATCGCCGCGTCGACGGCCGTGACCGCCGCCCGCCTCGCCCTGCGCGGCGACGGCAGCCATTACGTCTCCCTGGATGCGGTCGTCGAGACCATGCGCCAGACCGGGGCCGACATGTCGACGAAGTACAAGGAGACCAGCGAAGGCGGCCTCGCGGTCAACGTCATCGAGTGCTGACGGTCCTCGGTCGCGCGGGTGTCCCCGGATGCCGGTAGCCTCCACGAGACGACACGCGGAGGATCACGATGGATGAGTTCTGGGAGCCGGCCTCCCGCCGTCGACGTCAGCAGCCCGTCGTGGCGGTGCGCCCGAACGACGACGCCCCCGCACCCGGCGCAGGATGGCCGACGAGCATCCCCGCCGTCGCCCAGGTGCTGCGCGAGGGGATCGACCTCGACCCCGGCGTCACGTTCCTGGTCGGCGAGAACGGCAGCGGCAAGTCGACACTGGTCGAGGGGATCGCGATCGCCTATGGGCTCTCTCCCGAGGGCGGTTCCCGCCAGGCCAGACACACCACGCGCGCGACCGAGTCGCCGTTGTCGGACTGGCTGCGGCTGCAGCGGGGCGTGGGGGCGAATCGGTGGGGTTTCTTCCTCCGCGCCGAGACGATGCACTCGTTCTACACCTACCTGGAGGAGAACCCCTCGGCCCGCGGCGACGTCCCGTTCCACGAGATGAGTCACGGCGAATCGTTCCTCGCCCTGCTGGAGAGCCGATTCGACGAGCCGGGCTTCTACTGCCTCGACGAGCCGGAGGCGGCGCTGTCCTTCAACTCGACGCTCGCGCTCATCGCCGTGCTCCGTCGCATCGCCGATGAGGGCGGCCAGGTGCTGTGCGCGACGCATTCGCCGGTGCTCGCTGCTCTTCCCGGCGCGAAGATCCTCGAAGTGGGGGAGTGGGGTGTGCGGCCGGCGGAGTGGGACGACCTCGAGATCGTGAACCACTGGCGCTCGTTCCTCGAGCATCCGACCCGCTACCTCCGCCATCTGCTCGACTGACTCACGCGCCGTGCCCTCGTCGCGCGTCATAGGCTGACGGACATGACCGAGCAGAAGCCCGCGCGGCGGCGTGGCCGCCCCCGGGGCGTCTCCGACTCGCGAGCGCGCATCATCGCGGCTGCGGTCGACGACTTCGGTGAAAAGGGATACGACGGCGCGACGATCCGCTCCATCGCCGCCAGGGCCGGTGTGGATTCTGCCCTCGTGCATCACTACTTCGGCACCAAGGCCGATCTCTTCGCAGAAGCCGTGGGCATTCCGCTGCGACCGGATGTCGATGTGCCGGGGATCCTCGCGGGTCCGCGTGACGAGATCGGCGACCGGCTGATCCGGTACGTCCTCGAGGCGTTCGAGCAGCCCGAGGTGCGCCGTCGGGGAGTCATGCTGCTGCGCACTGCGATCGGCAGTCGGCTCACGACCCCGCTGCTGGCGGGCTTCCTGTCGCGCGAACTTCTCTCCCGGGTGGCTCGGCGCCTCGACGTCGACGACGCCGATCTGCGCGCCTCGCTCGTCGCCTCGCAGATCGCCGGGCTGCTGATCGCACGCTATGTGCTGCGGCTGCCGGCGCTTGCGGCGGCACCGATCGATGAACTCGTCTCCCGTCTCGGCCCGACCGTTCAGCGCTACCTCTTCGACTGACGCCGAACGTCGGCATCGGGTGTCTGCGGACCCTGTTGACGCGGACGACGGGCGGGCGCATAATTCATCACATGATGAATAACTCCGCCGTCGAGATCGCGCAGCTGCGTGTGCGTCGCGGGGCGGTGCACGTGTTCGACGGGATCGACCTCGCGATCCCCCGCGGCCAGATCACGGGCCTGCTGGGCCCTTCCGGATGCGGCAAGACCACGCTCATGCGCTCGATCGTCGGCGTGCAGAGGATCGCCTCGGGCGAGGTGACGGTACTGGGCGAGCCGGGAGGGTCGCGACGGCTGCGGCGCCGGGTCGCGTACGGCACGCAGGGGGCCTCGGTCTACGGCGATCTGAGTGTGCGTCAGAACCTCTTGTACTTCGCTTCGCTGCTCAAGGCGCCCAGGGGCGACGTCGATCGGGTCATCGACGAGGTCGGTCTCGGCCCGCAGGCGGGGCAGCTCGTGGACTCCCTGAGCGGCGGCCAGGCCACGCGGGTGTCGCTCGCGGTGGCCCTGATCGGAGCGCCCGAGCTCGTCGTGTTGGACGAGCCGACGGTGGGACTCGATCCCGTGCTGCGCGCCGAGCTGTGGGCCCTCTTCCGCGGTCTCGCGGATCGAGGGGTGACGCTCATCGTGTCGAGCCATGTGATGGACGAGGCCGTGCGCTGTGACCGGCTGCTGCTGATGCGCGAGGGGCGGATCATCGCCGACACGACTCCGACCTCGCTCCTCGCCGACACCGGCACGACCGACGCCGAGGCCGCGTTCCTCGTGCTGATCGAGCGCGACCGCGCGGCTGGTGTCGGCGACACGAGGCGATCGCGCCGAGGAGCGCGCGACCAGCAGGAGGAGGCCGGAGAATGAACGGCCGCCGGACGTTCGCCACCGCCGGGCGCGTGCTCGCCCAATTGCGGCACGACCCGCGGTCGATCGCGCTGATGCTCATCGCGCCGAGTCTGCTCGTGGGCCTCTTCGCCTGGCTGTTCAGCGATCAGGACGGCGTCTTCGATCAGTTCGGCGGCGCGATCCTGGCGCTGTTCCCGTTCATCGTGATGTTCCTCATCACCTCGATAACGACCCTGCGCGAGCGCCGTTCGGGCACCCTCGAACGCCTGATGACGACCCCGCTCGAGAAGGCCGACTTCATCCTCGGGTACGCGCTCGCGTTCGGTCTGATGGCTCTGCTGCAGGCGGTGATCACAGTGTCGTTCGCCGTCGGGGTGTGCGGGCTCGACGTCGAAGGTCCGCTCTGGCAGCTCGGCCTGGTCGCGGTGGTCGACGCGCTGCTCGGTACCGCGCTCGGTCTGCTCGCGAGCGCGTTCGCCCAGACCGAGTTCCAGGCGGTGCAGTTCATGCCGCTGCTGGTGTTCCCGCAGATCATCCTCGGCGGGCTCTTCATGCCCCGTGATCAGATGCCCGATGTGCTGCACGCGATCTCCGACTGGCTTCCGCTGAGCTACGCGATCGACACGATCAACGCGGTCGCCGCGGGCGACGAGGGGTGGGATGTCTTCGGTCCGCTGCTGATCGTCGTGGCCTTCGCGGTCGGCGCTCTCGTGCTCGCCTCGCTGACACTGCGGCGGCGCACCCGCTGACTCCCGTCCCGGTCGGTGTTCAGCGCGCGGCGCGGTTCTTGGTGTGCTTGGTCGGTGTGGCGGCCCACGGATCCTCGGGCCAGGGATGCCTCGGGTAGCGCCCCCGCATCTCGGCGCGGACCTGTGCGTAGGGGCCGGACCAGAACGAGGCGAGGTCGTCGGTGACCGCGAGCGGACGCCCTGCGGGGGACAGCAGGTGGAACAGCACCGGTACCCGTCCGTCGACGAGGCGGGGGGTCTCCGCCCAGCCGAAGCACTCCTGGAGCTTCACGGCGACGACAGGACGTGACGTCGGGTCGCCGTCGGGTTCGGGGTAGGTGATGCGGACGCGGGATCCGCTGGGCACCTCGAGGCGCTCCGGCACGAGGTCGTCGAGACGCACCGCTTCGGGCCACGGCAGCAGCCGACGAAGAGCCGACGTCAGGTCCAGGCGATCCACGGGGGTGCCGGATGCCAGGGCGTCGAGCTCGGACGCCAGCCAGGTGTCGAGGGTCTCTATCAGTCCGGCGTCCGAGACATCGGGCCACGGATCGCCGAGCTCGCGTCGTAGCATCGCCAGACGGCGGCGCAGTCCGTCGGCGGCGTCGGGCCAGCTGAACAGCGTGAGTCCGTCGCGCCGGAGCACACGACGCACGGCATCCCGCCCCTCCTGGGCCGATGCCCGCACCGGCACCGATGTGCGCAGGATCGCACCGATCCGGCGTTCGCGTCGGGCCTGGACACGACCTCCGACGAAGTCTGCCTCGACGCGGTCGGTCATCAGGTGGCTGGCGGCCTGCTCCATCTGCAGCTCGGTGAGCGCCGCAGCGGAGCGGATGATCGCACCGGACCCGGCCGCCGCACGGCCGGAGGCACGGGTCACGTCGGCGACGGCGAGCCATTCGACGGCCGCGAGCGGGCCCGTCACCCCTGCGCGTGTCCCGGAGGCGAGCAGGTACGTCGCTCCGGTGGCGGTGCGCTCGACGCGGTGGGCGATGCGCTCGGGAAAAGCCAGCGCGATCACGAGGCCGACCCCGTCGAGGTCCGCGCGCACGCCCGGCGCCGGGCCGATCATGCGTTCGAGGCGGTTCGCGTCGTCTCGCCATCGGCGGGCGTCCGGGGTCCGCCCGTTTCTGAGGGCGATGAGGGCCCGCGCGATGTCGGCCTCGGGGCTTCGCAGATCGCCACCCACGAGCGCGACGACCTCAGCCGCGAGACGGCTGCCGACCGTCGGGCTGCCGTCGCGCAGAGCACGGGCCAGCCGGGGATCGGTCGGGATGCGCGCCAGTGCACGTCCCTCGGCGGTGGCGCGGCCCTCGTCCTCGATCGCGCCGAGGCCGTGCAGAACAGCGATGGCGTCGGCCAGGTGGGCGGCGGGCAACGGGTCGATCATCCGCAGGCCGTTTCCACCCGGGGCACCCCAGCACGCGAGCAGGAGCGCGGCATCGGCGAGGTCGACCACGGCCAACTCCGGCACCGGACGGGCGGGTGCCGCCGCGTACGAACGCTCGTCGACGCAGCGGATCACCGCGCCGGGGCCCTGGCGCGTGGCGCGTCCGGCCCGCTGCACGCACGACGAGCGAGGCGCAGCGCTGGTGACCAGGCCCGTCATGCCGCGGGCGGCGTCGCGCTGCGGATACCGCGACAGGCACGTGTCCACGACCAGACGGACGCCCGGCACGGTGAGCGAGGATTCGGCGAGCGACGTCGTGATGATGATGCGCGGACGGTCTTGCGGTGTACGGCCCCGGATCACGGCGTCCTGTTCGGCCGGGGGAATGCGGCCGTGCAGTTCCCGCACGTCGAACCTGTCGCCGGCATCGCGGACGCGGCGGGCGATCTCCGCCACCTCGCGGGCACCAGGGGCGAAGACCAGTACGTCGGCATCGGGCGTCTCGCGGACCAGATCCCGTGCCGCCGATACCGTGACCGCCGCGACGTGGTCGAGGAATCCCCACGTGACACCGCGCTCGTCGAGCCGGGGCACGGGGCTCGGAGCCCAGCGTTCGGCGAGAGGGAAGGCCGGGACGTCGTGGTCGACGATTGGCGCCGGTGTCGCATCCGTGGCGATGACGGAGGCGAGGCGTGTCGCGTCGAGGGTGGCGGACATTGCGATGACCATGAGGTCATCGCGCAGCTCCCGCACCTCGGAGAGCAGACCGATCAGCAGATCGGTCTCGAGCGCGCGCTCGTGCACCTCGTCGATGATCACGGCATCCACGCCGTCGAGCCCTGGGTCGTCGAGCATGCGTCGAAGCAGCACGCCGGCGGTGACGAACTCGACCCGCGTCTCCGGACCGGCCGCGCGCTCGCCGCGGACGGTGAAGCCGACGCGTGCGCCGAGGGGCGAGCCGTCGAGGTGGGCGAGTCGGCGGGCGGCGGCGCGGGCGGCGACGCGGCGAGGCTGGGTGACGATCACCCGACCGCTGCGCCGTGAGGCCACGAGCGGCGGTACGAGTGTGGTCTTGCCGGTGCCCGGGGGCGCGGTCACGACGACCGACCCGCTCGTGTCGAGCGCGGCCGAGACCTCGTCGAGGGCGGCCGCGAACGAGAGCCCCGCGCCGATGGCGGCGAGGTCGAATGCGGCGGGGGTCATCCGTCCAGTCTGCCCGGTCGGGCGACGTCCGGAGCCGTTCGGAACTCAGGAGATCTGCGAGGGATTCGGCGGAGCGGGCAGTACGGCGCGTCCACGGGGCAGGTGTCCTGAGTCGTGAACCGGGGACGGCGGTGCCCGCTCCGGAAACAGCGGATGCCGCGACCGGGTCGGTCGAAGTGCTCTGCTGCTCCGCCTACTCTGCTGCGGGAGCTGCGGGGGTTGCGGAAGCGGGCGGTGGTGGAGTGGTCGGCGTCGACACCCGGGGCGGGGGTGCGGGTGCGGGCGGCGTAGCCTCGGCGACTCCTGCACCGAAGCCGCGGCCGACGGCCTGACCTTGGATGATCCCGGCGAGGTCGAGCCCCGTTGCCGAGTGGACGCTGTCGAACACCGAGCGCAGGGCCTTCGCGCTGTCGGCGCCGACGACGTTCGACGCGCCGTCTTCGCCGGAGCTGCCGATGATCGACACGTTGCCGATCGCCGCATAACCCTTGGAGAACTCGGCCATGATCGACGGCAGCACCTCGAGCACACGCTGCGAGAGGAACGCGTCCTGGTTCGAGGCGATGGCCTTCGCCTCCGCCTCGAGAGCGGCGGCGCGGGCATCACCCTCGGCGCGGATGGCGTCGGCCTCGGCGCTGGCGCGCAGACGGCGGGCTTCGGCCTCGGCTTCGGCCTGAGCACGCAGCGCGTTCGCCTCACCGCTGGCCTTGGCGATCGCGGCCGCGGCCTCACCGTCGGCACGAGCCTTGTCGGCCTGCGCTTGCTGCTCGGCGATGCGGGTGCGGGCCTCGGCCTGCTTGACCTGCTCGATCGCGGCAGCCTCGGCGGCGCGCTCGCGCGTGTAGAGCTCGGCCTGTGCGCGGGTCTCGGCCTCATACCGCTGTGCATCGGCGACGCGCTTGACGTCGGCGTCGAGCTGGGCCTGCTTGTTCTCGGCCTGCTGCTGCAGAACGGCCTGCTCAGCCTGAGCACGAGCCAGCGCCTCGGCCTGCTCGGCTTCGGCACGGGCGCGGCCGATCCCGGAGTCGGAGTTGGCCGTGTTGGTGTCGAGCGCGGTCTGCTCGATCAGGTTGGCTTCCTTGTTGGCGATGTTCTTCTGGTTGATCGCACGGTCGGCGTTGGTCTGGGAGATCTCGGCGGCCTGACGTTTCGCCTGGATCTCGGGGGCGCCGAGCGACTGGATGTAGCCGACCTTGTCGGTGATGCCCTTGATCTGGAACGAGTCGAGGATCAGGCCCTGTTCGGCGAGCTCCTGCGAGACGTCGGCGGCGATCTGGTCGGAGAACTTCTTGCGCTCGCGCATCAGCTCCACGACCGAGAGCGTCGCGACGATGCCACGGAGCGCACCCTCGAGCTGCTCGGTGGTGAACTGCTCGATGGCCTTGTCTTGCGATGCGAAGCGCTCGGCCGCGCGGCGGACGTAGAGCGGGTCGGAGCCGATCTTCACGATCGCGACGCCGTCGACGTTCAGCGTGACGCTGTCGAGCGACTGGGCCTCGGCGTTGAGGGAGACCTGGCGCGACCGCAGCGAGATGATCTCGTGGCGCTGCGTGATCGGATTGACGAGCGACTTGCCGTTCACTATGACCGTGACGGGCGACTCTGCCAGCTCGGAGCTGGTCGTGCCGTCGGCGGCGATGACCGCCCGCTGGATCTTCTGCTTGCGGCCCGAGATGACGAGTGCTTCGTCGGCTCGAGCGACCTTGATCCAGCTGCGTGCGAACAGCAGCAGGATGAGCAGCAGAACGACGGCGACGACGACCGCGATTCCGACGATGACGAGGATGCCGACGATTCCGGCGATCTCCATGGATGACCTCCCTGGTCCCCCCGAGGGGGCGGTCCCGAGCGCGCCGTGGTGCGCGCCTTCGCCCCCCACCCTGCCAGAAATGGAAGCAGGCTGTTCTCGCGGTGCACCGTGATGGGCGGAGAGTACGCCGTCGGGAGGAGATCTCGTGGCCCCGCATCCGCCCGACGCGGAGATCTCCTCCCGAGGGGGTGGAGCTGGAGGGGGTGGAGCTGCGCGGACGCGGCGTATCAGCGAGCGCGGAGCTTCTCCGCGAGGTCGCGCAGGGCGCGCAGCTCGTCGTCGTCGAGACGGGACATGCGGTCGGCGATCGAGCGTCCGTGCACGGTGGCGAGCGAGCGGAAGGCCCGGGCCCCCTCGTCCGTCGCCCGGATCAGCGCACCGCGACCGTCGTCGGGGTCGGCGCACTTCGCCACGAGTCCTCGTGTGACCATGCGGTCGACCAGGCGCGAGACGCTGGGCTGGCTGATCAGCATGTTCGAGGTGATGTCGCGCAGCCGCGCGGTCATGTCGGGGGAGCGGGTGACGGTGAGCAGCACGTCGTACTCTGCCTGCGCGATATCGCTGTGCTCGAAGTCGCTCATCATCTCGGTGAACAGCTCGTGCTGCGCGCGGAACAGGCTCTCCCAGGCCTCCAGGGCGAGCTTGCGATCGGTCATCCTCACAGAATAGTGCGAACAGTAAAGGGCCGGTCGGAGAGGCTCCCGACCGGCCCTTGTCCCTTGCACCAAGAGTGTCCTGCAATCACATGCGGTGGATGCCACAGCAAACATTCACCGTGCGATCACTGTATAACGGCGAGATAACGAATGCAACGGTTTGATCACGGAAAGTTCTCGATCTCAGGCGACGGTGTCCGATCTCACGAAAAGTGTCGGAGTCTCATGCGAACTGTCGGAGGGTCTCACGAAGGTGTCGGAATCTCACCCCACGTGTCGGGCGCCGCGGCGTGTCGACGAGGCTGGTTGGGCACCAGACGTACCCTGCTCGTGAGTAGATCCCCAGTCGGGTGATCTTTGTCAAGGCTCAGGACATAGGCCAGAACCGCTCCCCAGGAGAGAGGCTGACTGCCGAATAGGACGTATCCGTCGATGTCGATTGGATCCCTATGGACCTGACCCTGCAGTGGCCGACCCCTCTCGCTCCCGGAGTAGGCGTGACGCGAGCGCGCGTCGAGTACCGTCTCGATGGCGTGCAACTGGAGCTCGACGCCGTCGATTGCGATGACGTCCCCTTCGAACGAGGCGACCCTGCTCGGACTTTCCCTAGTTGGCGACTCAAACGGCATCACGACGGCTACCACTGGATGGGCGCGCTCGGCTCGTCGATCGGCTTCGAGTCTTTGACCGAGCGAGGCTGTCTCATCGAGTTGGACCGCACGCCGGGTGTTGTTGCAGTCGCGAGTCAGCCGATGTGGATTCGATGGGTCACTCCCGACGGCCTGCGCGAGCATTACCCGGACTATTTCGTGCGTCTGGACGACGGGACGGCCGTGCTGATGGACGTCAAACCTGCGGCTCGGATCGACGACGACGTCAGGGCGCAGTTCGACATGACTGGGCAGTTCGCCGCTGAGCGCGGATGGCGGTATGTCGTCTATGACGCCGAATCACAGATTCGAGAAGCGAACCTGCGATTCCTCGCGCCGTTCCGAGGCAGCGCGAGCACTGAGGAACTGCCGGGGCTGCCGGAGGACGGGTTGCCTTTGGCCGAGGCTGCTGCGTTGCTCGGCGTCGGATCCGAGGGATATGCGCGTTGCTACGCGCACCTCTGGTCGGGGCTCCTCGAGACGGATCTCGAAGAGGCACTCAGTACCAAATCGATCGTGTGGGAAAGGAGAGCGTGATGCGTATTGCAGTCGGCGGGTCGCTCATGTGGCGTCAACGTCAGTACACGGTTCTCTTCATCGAGAGAGACTCCGCGACGCTCCGAGACGATGACGGCGGCGAGGTCCAAGTCGCCCTAGACGAGCTTGGACGTGATGCAACACCGCTACTGACCGATACCTCCGGCCTCCGGCACCTACCGCTGCGAGTGGAGGACATCGTGCCAGATATGGATCCCTGGCTTCAGGCATGCATCCGCATCGAGGCTTCACGCGACAAGGTCGCGGTCGGGAAGGCCGTCGAAACCGAGCGTCAATTGTTGGAGGCACGGCTCGGCAAGCCTGTCTCCACGCGCGCCGTAGAGCGCCGACTCAAGGAGTTCCGAGCCCGGGGGACGACCAACGCAGGTAATCGTGCACCACGCAAGAGCAAGTGGGATCCGCGCCTCATCGAGGCCATCAACTTCGTCCTGGAAGGGAAGAGTCGCTCCTCGACCGTGAGCCAAACGACCGCGATCGAGCAGATCACGCGGCGCGTCCAACGTCTGCATGGCGATTCGGTGAAGCTGCCGAGTCGTGCGACGTTCTTCCGGCTTCTTGAAGCAGACGATCGTGGGCAATTCACTTTCGGATCGGCCAAGACTCGCGAGTCGCTGGCTCTGCAGCCCGACGGGAAGTTCGGCACCCGCACGGCACTTCGCCCCGGTGAGCTTGTCGAGATGGACTCCACTCGGATAGATGTCATGTTGCGGACCGATGAAGAAACGGTCGGCCGGCCCGAGCTGACGATTCTCATTGACGTGGCGACGCGGTCGATCCTCGCCGCGATGCTGCGCCCGGAGGGCACGAAGAGCGTCGATCTGGTGGCGGTTCTTGCACGTGCGCTGGTGCCATACGGCCGCCGCATGGAGGGCGCTCGCGAGACTAGGCAACTGATCTCGACGGCATGGTCTGAAGACCAGCTGATCGGTCAGGAACGTTTCGAGCGGCTGCGTCTCGCTCAGCCATACGTGTTCCCGGACACGATCACGACGGATCGTGGACGCAACTACTTGTCGCGTCATTTTCGGGCGGCATGCGAAGCGTTGAAGATCTCGCTGATCACCTCGGCGCCGCACACGCCGACGGACAAGCCGTACGTAGAGCGAGCCTTTGGGGCAATCAACTCAATGCTGCTGCAGCACGTGAAGGGATACGTCGGTCGTAGCGTCGAACATCGCGGCCGTGACGTGGCCACGGCGTCTGCCGAACTACTGACCATCGCTCAGGCCCAGGAGCTCATCGAGGACTGGATTGCGGTGGAGTGGCAGAACCGTCCGCATGACGGACTGCGCGACCCGCTGCATCCGCGCATCAAGATGTCGCCGAACGAGATGTGTCGGGCGTTCCGTGCGTACGTGCCCGAACTCCATGTACCGCTGACTCGAGATGACTACATCGCGCTGCTACCTGTCGCTCACCGAGTTCTCAACCGATATGGCGTGCGCATCGACAATCGGATCTACAACTCCGAGCGGCTCAAAGGCCTGTGGAGGCGCAAGTCTCCTGACAAGGCGAAAAAGGTCGATGGCCGATCCGCGTGGACCCCTACAACCTGCACGTCGTCTGGCTCGAACGAGACGGCGAGTTCATTCCGCTGCGATGGACGGACAAGGTCCATGAACTCCCGCTGCTCGGTGATGTATGGCGGTACGCCCGCACCGAGTTCTCCAGTCGTGTCGCCGATCTTGACGAGGAACGTCGGGAGCTTGCCATGGCGATCAAGGCGTTCGCCGGGCAAGGGAATCCAGCACCACGGAACACCAATCAGAAGCGAAGTGCGCGACAGCGTGCGCGGATGGCGGCGATCGCTGACGACCCGATGAACCTCACGAGCGTGAAGAGTCACGAGGCCGAGGACGCGTCTACCGACGTCGTCGAGTCAACGGTCAAAGGCGCGACCGTCGACGAGTGGCCGAACACCGGCGGTTTCCCGTTCATTGGCGAGATGCTGGATGAGGTGCGGGGGAGACTCGACGAATGATCGAGATCGCCACCAAGGAAGGTTGGCGCGAGCACGTTGACACCGTGTACCAACGGCCGGCGCCGATCACGTTGAAGGATCTTCGGGCCTTGAGCTTCGGAGACCGCGCGTTGTACAACCAGGCCCGCGCCCGGTACTCCCAGGCCGGCGCGTTTGTGCGGACGCCGCAGTTCCAGGTGTTTCAGAATGCCGTGCGCGATCGCGTCATGCTCAATACCTACCGGCGAGTTGGCAAGCTAGGCCTGATTCTTTCGGGAGAGCCGGGCCAGGGCAAGACCACCTCGCTCGTCGAAGTCGGTCGCGCGCACGAGCGCCGGCGGCGAGACACTGGCCATCCAGCAGCGGGGCCGGGCAAGATTCCGGTCGTCTACGTCGCGGTGCCGGCTCAGTGCTCCGCCAAAGCGCTGATGCACGAGTTCGCCCGGTTCTTGGGCATTCCCGTTCTTGGCCGAGTGACCTACGGCAATTTGCTGGACGCTGTGGCAAACGCGCTCCGCCGGTGCGCGACTGAACTCGTTCTGATCGACGACGTGCATCACCTTGACCTCAAGTACCGGCAAAACATCGAGGCATCGGACATGCTCAAGCAACTGTCGGAGCGATGCGGAGGCACCTTCGTCTATGCCGGAATCGCCGTCGAAGGTACCGGGCTTCTCGATGGTGAGCGGGGCGGTCAGATCGGGAAGAGATTCGAAGTGCACGTAGCTGTGCCGTTTCCACTGAACACAGCCGATGAGAAGGCTCGCTGGGGCGACCTCCTTCTCGCGATGGAGAACTCGCTGTGTCTGGTCGAGCAACGCCCGGGTTCAATCCTTCCCGCGGCATTGTCGCTCCACTCGTTGACCGGCGGTGAGATCGGTCTGCTCAAGGATCTGCTGCAGTTTGCTGCTCTCAGGGCGATGGAGGACGAAACGGAGACGCTTGATCTGTCGGGATTCGAGCGTGAACTTCGCCGTCGTCAAGCGGCCGCGACGATGTACGCCAAGCCGCGCCGATCGCGAACACCCGTGGGTTCGGCATGACCTTGCTGCGCGGGCTTCCGATCGCTGTTCGCCTCTACCCGGGTGAGACGCCAGTGAGCTACTGGGCGCGGCTCTGCGCTGCCAACGCGATCGGCCAGAAGGACCTCTGGTTGGCGTTGCGCCACGATGACCCCGCACTTCCTATCCGGGTGACGCCGAGAAGCGCCCTCTGGCAGATTGAGGCCTTGGGTCGTCTCCCCGAAGGCGCCCTGCTCCGAGACTCCGGCGGTCGCGGTTGTGATCACGGAGGAGCAACGCGCCAAGTGGAATGTCCGAGTTGTCGCATGATTCCGGCAGCAGTAGCGCTCTGCCGGCGGTGCTCAGCAGGCGAGTTGATCACAGTGGCGCGCATGCACGGTCCGATCTGCGTGCGCCATCGAAGGTGGCACGGTAACGGTCGTGACATCGGCCTATCGGGAAGATCTAAACAGGTGGTCGCGCAACGCATACTCAACGGCTCTCTCACCCTTCGCGGCGTGCCGTACAGATCACCTGAAGTAGAGGCAGCCACGGAGTTATTGCAACTGGGCAACGCTGAGGCTGAGAGCGCAGCGGACCCGCTGGATAACGAGATCCAACTGTTTCCGCGGCGGATTTCGCTGACGGCCGTGCTCGCCGACGCCCGTCTCGCAAACGTCCTGATGCCGCATGGCCTCGGAGGGTACGCGCTCGCAATGCTGTTCGATCGCCTTGTCGCCACGCACGCTGCGGGGCGGCGGGCCGTCGAGGGCCTCCTCGACGGGTTGAGGATTCAAGGACGTGAGCTCTGGAACGGAACATCCGCAGTCCCTGTGCAGGGTGGTTGCGTGCTTACGCCCTCTGCCAAGCGCATGCTCCCGAGGGCCAAGACGATTCGGGCGCGGGTGCTGCATCATCGGGTCGAACTGGGTCCAAGGTAATTGTGCGAGCTCTTCCGTGCCGGGTGATCCCGCTACCCGGCGAGACACCAACAGGTTTTCTCGCCAGACTTGCGGCTGCCAACGCCATCGATGCTATGGCTCTCGCGAACTACATCCTGCGCGAGGCTGGCACGAAATCCATAGGCCCAACGAACCACCTTCTGATGTCGGCCGCGGAAAGTGCTGGTGCACTGCCCCCTGGACATTTCGCACACGACCGTGCTCGTTTCCGGATGTACAGGCGCTGCCACCACGTGGGGTGGAAGCTGCGGCGCTGTGCGAGATGCGACGTCGTTGACGAAGCCCGCTCCGCATGCTCGGTATGCAGCGAGGGAAACGCCACCGAGGTGTTCGGCAGAGGAGGCGGGTACTGCGTTCGGCATCGTCGATGGCACTTCCGTGGCGAAGACAAACTCATCGGCTCTCCAGAGGGATATCGCCGCGCTGAGCAGACGCTGTCGGGTCTCCTGTGGAGTCGTGGGGTGTCGATGCATACGGGCGAACTTGATCTCGCGACTCGCCTGATTCTGGACAGCTGGCAGGAGCCGCCTGAAGCAGAGCGACGCACTGCCGCATGCGTGTACGGGCCGGCTGTCGACTTGTTGGTGACTCTCACTGACGCGGATGTTGTTCTGGGGCTGACCGCCCTAGCTGAGAGGGATACTCGACAGATCGAAGGACTGATCGGACTCGTCGTCGGCGCTGGCGGAGGAAGCCGGACACCAGAGTTGGAAACGACGGCAATTGCTGTGGTGAGGGTGCATCGCGCCGCAATGTGCACCGCGATCCAGATGCCGAGATCGAGTGGGGCGACGACATCGAAGGCGCCCTTCGAGAAGGGGATAGCGGAAGCGGCGTACCGTGAGAAGGCGGTACTCCTTCGCCATGTCACTCGCTCAGGCCGACGAGTGGACGTCGGGGAGCGAGCCGTGCGAGCGGCCCCTGCATCCCGCGTCGTATCCCAACGCATTATTCCTGGTTGGGCGGACAACGTCCCGTGGATGAAACACCTGGCGGGTAAGCGCTCAGCGATTTCGGAAATCGGGGGCGTCGTCGGGGACCAGGTCGACCAAAGCGACACCAAGCACCTGCGTGAGAGCGAGCAGGGTCCGCAACGTCGGGTTGGCGGGATGGCCCGGGCGTGACTCACCCTTCTCGTACTTCTGGTAGGTGTATCGGGTCAGCCCAGCGCGGTAGGCCACGTCTTCCTGGCTCAGATTCGCGTTGTCGCGAGCGGTGCGAAGGGAAGTCGCGAAACGCTGGGCGAACGAAGCCCATTCTGCTTCGATGTCATCGTTCCGCTGCCGCACCTATCAAGAGTCGAGACAGTCGCACCCGCACATGGCCTAATCCGTATGGCATAATTCGGGAGGCCATACGAAACAATCATCGACTCCGTCGGATCGCTCCGCTCTCCTCTGCACGTGTGCTGCCGATCCCGACATCGAACAGTCGCGTCGCGGAAACGGCTCGCGTGTACGACCGTGAAGGCGATGGCTGAATGTCCGAGGCGTACCCGATCTGGTGGCGTGGAATCGCGACGCCTCCCCCTGCCGAGTGGGCCTACGTGTTTGAAGCGTTCACCGGAGAGGACACCGCCGGAGAATGGGCATTGGCGGCAGCGATCTTCATCGCGCAGACACGGCGGAGGACCGGAACCGGTCCGACGTTCGCGGAGTTGTTCAAGCACCTTCTGCCAGACACTGATGGGCTCCCTGCCCGGTTCCCCGAGGGGCTTGAGCACATTGAGCGACGCCGCGCAATCGCCGGCTTCCGAGGACACGTAACCGTCGAGTGGAGACGACGCGGGATGCTGAGCTTCGACAAGGGTATGACTCGGAGTCTGCGCGTCGGAAGGGAATTCCGGAGGCGCTCCCGTCAGCGCCAGCAAGACCTGGCGCGACAGAACACGCAAGTGACGGCCAGTAGGTGCGAGATGCCCGGGGCTGTTGGCTGGGATGTGGATGTCACGCGACCGGAGGCCGAGCTTAGCCATGACTGAGGTGTTCCCACCCGAGCTTCAGCGCATCATCGACCGGTTTGCGCCCGGCTGGCCGCCGGTCTTGGAAGTGGCTGCCGGATGGCATCCGTTGCTTGTCGGGCTCGATCAAACCCTCGCGCTGATCGCGCCCGCCTACATCGTGCACCAGGTCAAGTCGAAGTTCGGATCGTTGAGTTTCCACGCTTC
This sequence comes from Microbacterium maritypicum MF109, assembly GCF_000455825.1. Lineage (GTDB taxonomy): Bacteria > Actinomycetota > Actinomycetes > Actinomycetales > Microbacteriaceae > Microbacterium > Microbacterium maritypicum_A. Next base: position 100,583 of record NZ_ATAO01000002.1, on the reverse strand, counting down.
ACCCTCCGAGGATCCGTACGAGTACGACGAGGAGTTTCACGAGGCGATACGCGCCGCCGAGTGGCGAAGCATCGAGACTTGCGAGGTATGCGGGGCGCCCGCGAAGCAGTATGTGATCCGGCTGTGGGTGAATACCCTCTGCGACAGGCACCTCTGGGAAGCCATTGACGCGGATCCTGGCCTCTCTTGACTTCCAGGCCGAGGGGCCCCGCAGATGTCGCGCGAACGCTTCGGCTGGCGGTCTCATGAACGAGTCTGCTGAACGGATGGGAACCCCGGCGAGATGGCGCCGAATGGCGGCTAAATCTGCGCGACACAGATCGAGCACGTCGCAACCGCTGACGCGACTCTGGGATCGAGCCATGTTGTTGCGATTCTCGTGGGAATGCGCTCGCCCGAGGTGTGTGCGGCGAGCTACCCTAGACCTAGGACTTTCGCCAGCATAGGGAGCCGAAATGGGCCGCAAACAGGGCAGCACAGTCGACTTGCTGGTGCCAGCCAACTTCATCCGCGCAATCCGCGAGTCGGGCTACGTCAGCCTTTCCACGGCGCTCGCGGAACTCGTAGACAACTCAATCCAAGCGAATGCCGCTGTCATCGACATCGCAATCGGTCGATCTGGACCAGATGCGCTGCCGTGGATCAGTGTTGAGGACGACGGTCGTGGCATGTCGGACGAGGAACTGATCACCTGCCTGCGATTTGGTGGGTCATCTCGTTTCGACTCGCGTTCTTCGTTCGGGCGGTTCGGCATGGGGCTGCCCGCTGCGTCGCTAAGCCAGGCTCGACATATCGAGGTGGCAACCTGGCGACCGGGCACCCCGGCGCGCGCGGTTCACCTGGATGTTGATGCGGTGGCGCAGGGCGAAGAGGCATCCTTGTCGGCGGTTGACGGGCACGGAGGCGTCGCGCCATCTGGGTGCCGCGTCACGTGGAATGAGTGCGACCGGATCGAGTACCGACGTCTGGCGTGGCTGGAACGTGCGCTCCACCGAGACCTCGGCCGAATGTTTCGCAAGTTCCTTGATCGTGGCACGACCATGCGGATCAACGGACATGAGGTCGACCCGGTTGACCCATTGCTACTCAACACGACGGTTAGCGGTCACTCCGCTCGCCTCGCGTTTGACCCGCTGCGATACGAGATCTCCACCGCCACCGGTGAGACGAGTTGCGTCACTGTTACGTTCGCAATGCTCCCAGTTGCTCGTTGGCATCACCTCGACAACGCTACGAAGCGGCGGGTAGGAGTCGTCGGTCACGGCGGGGTTTCGATCCTGCGAGCGGGGCGAGAGATCGCCAGTGGGTGGTACCTCATGGGCGGCAAGCGGAAAGAAAACTACGACGACTGGTGGCGATGCGAGATTGAGTTCGATCCTGCACTTGATGAGGACTTCGGGATCACGATCAACAAGCAGGGTGTTCGCCCCTCAGCCGCCTTGCGAGAGGCACTAGAACCCGAGCTTGAATCGATCGCCCGCATCCTCAACGCTCGTGTTCGTCAGGCATTCGAGGAGGTAAAATTCGAGGCGGCCGTCCAAGGATCCTGTCGCATCGCGGGCGCGGCTGACGCCGATTTGCCGGTGATCCGCACCGCAGGGCGCGCGACCGGTGCTCTGAGCTACCGCCTGGGAGCTGACCAACTAACGGGAGAGTCGATGTTTGAATTGACGCTGAAGCAGCGCCGCATCGACGTCACCTTGAACACCGACCATCCCGCATTCAGCGCGCTCTACCGCCCGCTCCAGGAACTGGGAGAGTCTGGTACCCCCGTGCGAACTGCCCTGGAACTCATGTTGCTTTCCTTCGCCCGATCAATTGCATCCATGGATGTCACTACGCGGGAGCGCCAGGAACTACTCCAGACCTGGGGTGCGACGTATGGGCGAATGCTGGCCAAGTCATGACCGCAGCAGATGATTCGACGTTCCTCAACATCTCGCTCCCAACCGGCACGCCGAAAGCAGAGCGTGTTGCCTTCCTCCGTCTCTGTACAGCACTGGCGACCGCGAGTCTCGATCCTGCTGACGCCATTGACCGCAACTTGTGGTTCGCCGAGGCTGGTTTGGGAGACCTGTACAACAAGCCGACCTTGGCGGCAGCCGCCAACACCCTCATCGACCTTGTAGAGCAAGGCTGGACTCTCTCAACCGCGTACAAGCATGGCCCACTCCTCGCTCCGCCGCCCTCGAACGCGGATCCGGTGGTTGAGAAGGCCCGAGTTCGTCGCCAGGAGCACCTTCGCCGCGATCCTCAGCTCAGAAAAGCCAGCGTCCGTCGCTTCGTTGAGGGCATGGAGAAGCCCCGCGAGTTCAAGGGCAAACTGGTCACTGTCTTCAACTTGATGCGTGACGGTCGTGAACTCGCGGACTCATTAACGACGGCACCGGACCCCGGTTCGGTGATCCGCCCCTACATCCAGATCGTCGATGGAAGTAGGTGTGAGCGCACCGGCTATCTTCTGCACGATATCTGGCGGTACTTCCGGCACACGTGGTCGAACGCCTACTCCACGGTGCCCGGGCGCTCTATGCCAATCTTGATACGCGATGCGGCCACGCCACACCATGCGGTCATCGGGTTGGCAGCGATCTCCAGCCCGGTCGTTCAAATCGCTGAGCGCGACGAATGGATCGGCTGGGGCACCGACACGTTCCTTGAAGAGGTTCGTAAGGCTCCTTCTGATGAGATCGCCGCGTGGCTCGCTGGCAGAATCGACGCGCAGCTTGGGGAGATCTACCTTGAGGATCTTCTAGCCGACAACGTTCTTCAGCCGACCGATCTGCATCACCCGACCAACGAGGCGATCGCCATGCTCCGGGCTGATGCCGAGCGTCACCGCCAGAAACACCATCGGACTCCACTCAGTGAAGTGCGGCAGATAGAACAGGATCCCTGGGTCCAGCGGGCCACCTCCCACCTGTTCCGCAGTAAGCGTGCAGCAATGCTGGCTGACACGCTTGAGGCCTCCCGTACCCTCCGGCCATTCTTCTCGCCGAAGCCGGCAGCAGATGGCCTCTGCCAAGCGCTGAGTGACACCAAAGCGAAAGTGCAACTCCGCCGCTTGATTCGCCGAGCACGTGGCGAACGAGTCGGCACTGTGATTGCCGACCTAACCGTCTGCGGCGCTGTCGCTCCATACAACGCTCTGGCCGCAGGCAAGTTGGTCGGCGCCCTGGCCGTATCCCCCAAGGTCATCGCTGCCTATCGCGCCAAATACTCCCGGCCGAGCGACATCGCTTCTTCGATGGCCGGTCGGCCGATCGAACGCGAGTCGCGACTCTCCTTCATCAGCACCACCTCGCTATATGGCAGCGGCTCCAGCCAGTACAACCGGCTCCGTTGGCCGGCCGCCGTAATGGGGGGACCGAACGATAAATGGATCAGCTTCACCGAACTCGGCCGATCCCGCTCCTTCGGAACGTCGCACTTCACTGACGAGACGGTCGATGCGTTGGTTCGGTTGTCCCGAGTCAAGGGCGCGGTCGTCCGGGTCAACAGCGTGTTCGGCGAAGGTGTCAGCCCGCGTCTACGAAAGGTACGTCTCGGCTTGGCTGCCCTTGGGTGGCCGAGTAGCGAGTTGCTGAAGCATGGCCGGGAACGGATCGTCTATGGCATCAAGCTGGTTGAGAACCTCCGTGATTACTCGCTCGGGATTGATCCTGCTCCTGAGTACCTTTTGGATCCGGAGCAAGCGGATGAGACATCCGTTGGCGTTTGGTGGTTCGAACGGTGGGGGCAGCGACGGGCAGTCCAGCCTGCTGTGCTTGAGAGCATGCGTCGCCACCGGCTAGTTCGCCCGATCAGCCACGGAGCTCGCGTCCCCTTGCCGACCGATGAGACCGACACCACTCCCACGGAATCGATGTTCTTCTCCGCCGACAGTTCCTAAGCCGACTCGACCCGAAACGCCTCAGTCGCCACGGTCAGAGACCCGATTGACCAGGCCACCTGCGGGTCGGTATCACGACGCAGTCCCAGGAAACGGAAACGTTCTCCCGACGCGAACGGTGGCGTAGATGTGCTGGTACGAAGTAACAGGTCAGGGTGACCAGCGTCGTTTAGGAGCCACCAGCTGCGCTGTCCGTTCTGCTCGCCAATCACACCCTCGTAGTCGAAAAACTCCCCTTGCCCGACGTGGGAAAGTTTCGGAGCGATAGTGATCCAGTAGCTGGCGCAAAGGTGACGTACCGCGCAGTGGCGGCAGTTCTTCTGACTAGGCTTCGCGACGGGGTCGCCCGAGGCAATCTCCCTGTCTGCATCGGCGATCTTGGTAGCGAACTCATGGGACAGCGCGATCAGTTGGTCCGGATCCGGAACGCCGACAGTCACATCGTGGTCGCGGTAGGCCGCAGTGAGACTGGTGACGTCCCGTCCTCGCGGATTGACTTTGTCGTCTGCTCCCCAAAGCCAGGCATAGAGCCGCAATTGGTCCGCGTGGCCGTCAGACTCGCCGCCAGTCTTGTAGTCGATGATGTTGATCTGATCGCGTGAGAGCGTCAGCAGATCAACCCGCCCATACAGCCGCTGGCGCTCTGCGACCAGCTCAACCTCTGCGTGTGATCCCTCTCCGAGTTCGCGGCGCACAATCGCTCGCGGCTCAACATTGCCGGAGCTGAAGGTAGCACGCCGTGCACCGGGCACGAACCTCGTGCGACTGAGGTACGTCTGTACCTGTGCCCGAGCATCGGCGACCTGGGCTTCTAGGTCGATTGCAATCCGGCGCTGGCGATCTTTGGACAGGCGCATATTGTCCTTCAGCGGAGCGAGCTGCCTAGCGACCTCCCTCTCAACTACCGACGTGAATCCACCGAGATCGCGGATTACGTTGGCTGCTGATTCGGCCTGCGGCGACTCCACGCCCGCTTCAGCCATCGCCTTGACTACAGTTTCCAAGACCCCGTGCACGACGTTGCCGAACAACGCCGAAACCGATGGCAACGACGGGTAGCCCTTGTGGTCCCCCAGATCCGGGTAGGTTGCTCGCTGCAGGCAGTACCGCAGCGGACAAGCCGTTGCTTCTTCCAGCGTCGAGTAACTCCAGCGGGCGGGCTGGGCTGCCAACATCGCTCGGCTGGAAGCGATGCCGGTAGCGAAGGTGCGCGGCGATTCCGTCAAAGCAGAATCTTCTCAACGGCAAGGCTGGCATTTGGCAAGCTCCGTGAGATCTCGATGTCATCGACCAGTCGGACCGGAATAACCGCCTGGTTCTCCTTAGCATCGTTTAGCAAGTCATCGGAAGCTAAATGCGGCGTCAGCGGGCTGTGCACTCCGAAGATGAACCTCCGGTCGCCCTTCGTCGCCAGAATCGGCGCGGTCACTGTGCCAATGCCGGGGATACTGACCTCGACGTCCCGCTCGAACTCGACCCCTGAAATGCCGCGTCCCTTGAGGTCGCCGTAGAGCCGTCCGATTGACAACTCCAGTCGCGATTCGTCGAGCGTCGGGGCGGTGCCATACAGGAGGTACCGCAGCAGACCTGCCCCAACCTTGCGGTCTAGGAGTCCATGCTCGAAGCGGTTGCGGAAGCTGCGGATGCATCGATAACAGGACTGGTCGCAAGCGGCAGGGCAGTTCTCCAAGCGCTTGAGGGTCTCCTCCAGAACCTGAATGCCTAGTTCCTCGACGCGACGGGTGAATCCCGCGCCACCAGCCAAAGTGTCGTAGAGGTAGATCTCAGCCTCCAGCCCAGCAGCTCCGCCTGGCGTGAGAGCCGGACGGAACTCCGCCTGGAGCTCGGTCGCCTCGATGTCGAGCAGTTGAGTCGCGGCGATGGTCATAGCCTCGGCGATAGTGCGAAGCGCCACCTGTGTCGACAAGAACTGCGGAGCCAAACGAACTGGCGAAGCCACCTTTAGCCGGACCAGTAGAACATCAGTAATGAAGTCCGTCCCCAGTGCCAGACCCCGCCACGCCGAGTTCCCAGAACAGTCCTGCTCGTTCGGGTCTGGGAATGGCTTCTTGTGCTGCCCCACTACCGTTCCTGTGGGGAGAGCGGTCGGCTCGATCTTGCCGCACTTGAAGCAGTAGGTGTAGCCCTCGTTGCCGGGACCGGTGTTGGTGACGATCAATGTCTCGCGGTGATAGGTCTGTCGGATTCGGTCGGTCACCTCATCCCAAGCCGACTCGTCATCTGGTCCTGGAGCGACCAGCTTGGCGCGAGTGGCATAGCTACGGGCCGGGGCGTCATCAGGGCTAGTTCCCTCGGTCTCGTCGGCCGGGTGCGCGAATCCTGGCGGACGCATCCAGGCCATCGCCTCTCCAAACGAACCTTCGGTGCCGCAGGCTTCGCACTCGCGGATCTCACCAGGGTGCGCTTCCTCCTGGTCGTAATACTTGGCGTAGTGGCAGACTCGGCATTCGAAGTAGAGCTTGTGCTCTTGCCATGCCTTGTACCGCTCCGCTTTGACCGGCGAGTAGATCGCCCCGGAGTGCCACTCTTTGTTGTCAATCCACACGTCCTTGCCGGGGGCGTACTGGCTGAGGGCGACGGGAAGTCCCTGGCTAGGCGCGTAGCGGTAGGCAACTCGGAAGGGTTCGGAGCGGTCAACGTCGAAAACGTGAAAGGTTGCTACATCGGTCGGGAAGGCGTATCTCGGCAGCACGCCCTTGTAAAGCAGTCGGTCTAGCAGATTGGTCTGGCTTCGCATCGGACTGGGCTCCTCGGCTCCGTCCTCTGCCGGGCCTTCGGCTTCCGCTTCCTCAGCTTCGGGCATCGAGTCGCCGGCCTCTGGAGGGGGCAGCGTCCCTGCATCTGTCAGATCAAGAGCACTGTCGATCGCAACCAACGTGTTCGAGACGATGCCATCCAGAACCTGCTGACGGCTTGCGGACGGAAGCTCTGAGGGCAACCAATCGTCGATATCCGCCCGGAGCGACGCCTCGTTCTGGTTGAGCCACTTTTCTAGGTCGGTTCGGTTGAGCAGCGACGCGGTGCCCACAAACTCCGGCACTGTGCCAAGCACTTCGAAGAGCTGCGACTTCTGAGTATCGGGGTCGAAGGTGGGCAGCTTGTCCTGGTGGTATCGCTGCAATAGGTATGCGATGACATGCCGTTTGGCGATTTCGTCGTTGTCCATCGTTAGGACCGGGTCGACGACCTTGCCCCGGATCATCTCGGCCGGCTCGCGGAAGTAGTGGTCGTCATGTGTATCGGAGCTTCCGAATGCCACGACGGTTGCGACGGCATTGCCGCGGCGTCCGGCCCGACCAGCTCGCTGTTGGTAGTTCGCTCGGGACGGTGGCATGTTGCGAAGGGCAACCCCGGACAACGCACCGATGTCGATGCCGACCTCCATCGTCGTAGTGCAGGACAGTACGTCGATGGCTGCCCGCTCCTGGGCGCCGGCATTCGGCAATTCAATGTCAATGTCCTGGAACAGCAGCTCGTGCTCCTCCGCCTTGGAGAACACGGCCTCGGACTGGGCCGCGTTCAGCTGTGCGGTGTGCTCGGCCGCGATGATGCTCATTGGCGTTTCGGGGTTATCCCGCAGCGCGCGCACCGTGCTGGCTCGGTAATAGCCTTTACGGGCGCTAAACACCGGATCGCTGTCCGGGTCAATGACTTGCACCTGGTCATCACCACAGCTGACGCACTTGGACGATCCTGGGAACGGCCGCTGGGTGAAACGGCAGCGTTCGCAGTAGCCCCACTCGCCTTCGAGCTCCAGCGCGACTTTGCCGGCCAACAAGTAGTGTTTGTTACCGCCGGCCACCTCGCAGAACCGCTGCTGAAGAACCGGCAGCCACTCCTTGTTGAACTGCCTGACGAGGATCGACGAGTCAAGCCAACGCTCGAACGGCCGGAACTTGCCTGCGTGAGGTCGGACGCCTTCTTTCTTCCCCCGCCAGTCCATCGTCATGTTCGGAAACCAGATGCCGTAGCTCGGCGTGGCCCACTGAGCCAGCCAGACTCGGACTAGAGCGAGCTTTTTCTCATCGGTGTCGGCAACGCCTGGCAGATTCGTAAGATCCGCCAAGAGCCCAGCCCTGTCGGTCTCCCGCTCGCGAAGCGACGCCAAACCCAGCGCTGCTATGCCGTAGTAGCGGTCGATCAGCGTGGAGTAGATCGCCTTCATTAACGACTCGGGCGGGTATACCGCCAGCGACACCAGTTCCATCTGTGCCGCAATGTCGCCTGACAGCGCTCCGGCATCGATCAATCGACCGACGTCCCGTAGGACGGCCATCGACTCACCCTGGCGAAGCTCCGGCCTAAGCCGGACTTTGAGCTTCTTGGCACCGACCAGAGTCGCCAGCACCAACTGGTGCAGGCCGATCTGCTTGTCCATGCCGGGCAACCTGGCGATTTCGCCCCAACCGCGGATGACCAGTGGTCGGATAACGTCCCGCAAAGCGTAGCTTTGCAAATTCGGAGCAAGTCGAGCCGCCACCTGGCGAGAGTCCGAAAACGCCAGCACCTTGCGTCCGCGAAGTGGTGCGAAGTCGCTGTAGGGGCTGGAAGGAGGTTGGACCTCAATCTGCCGGGCGATCAGGGCCTGGAAGGGCTGGTCGCCCTTTGTCTGGTGATCCTGGACCGAGGAACGCCCGAATCCAGCCAGCTTGCGACAAACTCCGCATGGCTTGAATTCTCCGCTGCCAGTGGTCTTGCTATCTCCGTCGTCCTCGTCGTCATCGTCGGTATCGACCACCTCGCCGTTCCGCTTGCCCGGCAGATAGACGCTTCGAGTGCGTGACCCGAGCTTGACCGGGTTGAGCCGCCCAGTGATGAGATCCAGATCGGCGATCTCGGCAGCTTGATCGGGGTCGGGTTCTTCGACCAAAAGATCGAGCGGTTGCAGCTGCGGTACCAGACCTGTGGCGGTCTGGAAGCTATTGCCTGGTTCATGCCAAAGCGACTTCGGGCTGGCCGGGTCGTCTGTGTAGGCACGCAGGTAGGCCGACCCACAGTGCCTGCAGGTGTAGAGCTCGAACACCCGCGCCCCGCACTCACACGTCTCCCGCGGCTGTCCGTAGAGTTTCCCGACCGGTCCCGCGGTGTCGCGGTCGACAGCAGTGCAGTCGGCATCAGCGCACGCCCACAGGCCGGGCAACCCTCGATAAAAGGCGTGAACGCGACAGGGCAGCAGACCAGCATCATCGGCGCTAAGTCTGGCTACACTGCCGAGTGCTACCAGCGCCGTGACGGCTCGATCTGCGGTCTCGCGATCGGCATCCGGGAAGATCTTGCCGCCGAGCTCACCGACGGGCTGGGCTTCCTGCATAGTTTCGTTGACCAGCAGACCCATCGGCTCGTAGTCCGACAACGCCCGGTGCAGCAGAACACCGACCCCGTCGTCCGGGCTGGCCGAGATGCAGCGGGCGTCTAGCAACTCCTGCACGGCCGCAACCCTTTCGGGGTCAGTATTGCCGTCGTAGAAGTCGTCGAGCGGTAGTCCTGCCAGGAGGCTCGCGTCGCTCATCGTCCCCGGTGCCGCAGTCGATCGCAGGTTCAGTTCTCCGGTGACGGTCCGGAACTCCGCGGGATCTTTGCCAGAAAGCTGCGCGGCGAAGGCACTGGCGTAGGCCTGATCGTTGAAGCTCGCGCTTGTGGCAATGACCTGGAGTCTGTCGGCTGGAACGCCCAGCCGGGCTCGAAGCCGACGCAGGAGTAGAGCAACCTCAGCGCCAGCGGCACCGCGGTAGAGGTGTGCCTCGTCGACGATCAGCAGGAACTTCTCGTTCGGGTTGTCCGCCAACCACGCGCGGGTGGCGTCAAACACCGGTCGTTCCAGCGGACGCATCAGCATGTATTCGAGCATCGAATAGTTGGTGATCAGGACGTCCGGCGGGGCCGCGAGAACCTCATGCCGCGTGAGCAGCTCCGAATCGTCGGGCTGCACGATCGCCCGGACGAATTCACCAGAGCTGTTCTTCCATCGGCTTCCCTTGGTCCCGTACCAAGTGCGGAGATCGGGCTTGGCAGGCCACTTGCCGCGCTGTCTCAATTGACCAACCAGCTTGGACGCAGCTTCATGGTGACGAGCATTTGGATCGTCCTGACGGTCCAGCAGGTCGATGTAGAAGTCCTCGACTGACTTGAGGCGTGTCTGGTCGCGCTCCGTCTTGCGGACCCCCGGGTAGAGCGTGCGGCTGGTGTAGCGGGCGAAGCGAGCCGGGCGTCCTGCCCACGACTGGAACTGGTTGGTGACCCGATTGTCGCCCAGCAGCAGCCTGAGACGACCCAGTTGGTCGTTGACCAGCGCATTCATCGGATAGAGGACCAATGCCCTGACTGCTGGACGTGCAAAGGATTGCGGGCTGTTGGCCGCCTCCCGAGCCAGCTTCGCCAGCATTGGCAAAAGGAAGGACTCGGTCTTGCCCGAACCAGTGCCAGTGGTCACCGCCAGGCTCAGACCATCTCGCATAGTCCATTCGAGTGCTTTGGCCTGATGTGTATAGGGCGGGTCGTAGAGCAGTCGCGATCCGCCTACGTTGCTGGCTATCGACGCGAAGAGTTTCTGGGCGGACGGATCGAGCTCCAAGTCTGAGAAGCGGCGGCCGGTCTGGTAGCGAGGTGTGCTCTCGATAAACGGCGCTTGAGAGATGACGCCTTCCTGGTCGAGAATCTCGCGGCGCTGCTCGATGAGCGTCGGATGGCCGATGTGATAGGTCGCTTCGATGTAATCGCGAAGAGCGGACTGAATCTTGGTGATCGTCTCGGCGATGGTTGGTGCTTCTGCAGTCACTGGTTGTCCCCCTGGGTAGTCGTCATCCACAGAGTCCCGGTCACCACTGACTGGAGTTCTGCGAGTGCAGATGCCGGAATCCGGTACGAGAACAAGGCGCCGCGGGACCTATCCACGGAGATTCCGGCCAGTTCAAGGTACCGCTCTACCCAACTGGGCAGCGGCGAGAAGAAGTCGACGATGTACTCGGTAATCGGCGTCGTGCCTGGAATCGGCTGGACCCGATAGCCAAGCGGCGTGTGGCGGGCCGCGTCGATGGCCGCCTGCAAGCGCCAGGCGTCATCACGCGCAGGAGACACAGCGTTGTCTAGTGGTAGGTCGAGCAACTTCTCCGGTGCCCCGTCGACCAGCCGAACAACGCACCAACGGTCGGCGCCGTACGCCTGCGGGCGCCGCCCGACGTAGTCGCCGTTGTCTCCTGATGCCGGCGCGCGCCAGCGTCCCTTGTAGTAGGTCGGCCGAGATCCGGGGTTGATGATGGTCAGCCCGTCGACGAACCCAGCTGCCGGTGAGTTGGCGAGGCGCTGCCGGAACTGGTCGATGAAGTCTTGGGCCGCCACGATTGCGGGCTGGCCGATCCAGTGTTGAACACTGATCTTGTGCAGCCCGGCCGCCCGAAGTCTGCCTTCCGCGTCATCGCCGTCGAGCAAAACCGCCCGAATGTGAGCCTCCGCCTTGACGGCAACATCGGCCGGAACCAGCGCTGCTCCGTGCGGGCGAATGCCTGTCAGGAGAAAGCGGTTAGCTGACTTCGGCACAAAGCTTGGTGGCCCAAGGTACAGCAGGCGAATCTTGCGATCTGAAGTGGCATCGGCCATCTCCAGCAGGTCGCCTCCTGAGACTAATTGATCGATCAAGGCCATAAGGTCATCGCGGGTTGGCGGCTCTGGCAGCACCGGAGTCAACGCCTCGAGCACGGCATCCGTCAAGGCTCGCGGCGTCGTCGGGCATAGGAAGGATGCGGCACGTCGCACCGAAGCGGCAACCGCCTCCGGGTAGTCCAGGCCGAAGCACTCCTCGTCCAGGCCTAAGGCTCGGACCGAGATCATGGCGACCTCGTCTACGGTGCGTGTGGCGATACCCATCAGAACCCCCTAGCCGCTAGCTCGGCTTCACCCATTAGCCGGGTACCGACGACGGCGAATCTGGCGGCACGCAGCAGCGCTGGTGAAGCGATGACTTGCTGCATCAGATAGCCTCGCTCGACTTCCTGCCAGGACAGCACTTGGCTGGGGCGCCCCGCAAGCGACAGAAGAAATCGCGGAGCCGAGTCATGCCCTATTACCCCATTGGCTCGCAATGACCCCTGGATGACCTCGTCAAATCCCGTCAAGAGGGAGGCCGGGTCTTGCCATGCGTAGAGGCTGCGTCCGATCTTCTTCGCCAGACGCGTGTGATCATCGCTGTCTCCAACGAGAGCCTGCACCTCGTCGATCAGACCGAGGGGATCGTTCGAGTTGGCGAGTCTATTCTCAAGGGCTGCCCAGCGGTTTCCACACGCTAGAGAAACCAGCGCACGGGTGATGGCTTCGAGTACGGCGTCCCGATGGTGCTGGGCGAAGATGTCACCGGGCAGGTCGGCCTCTGCCCACCGCCGGTAGTGAAACACCAGTCGAAGGAGTTCCCCCGGAGTCCGCGGTCCGGTCGGGACGTTCGGCCTAACACGAATTCCCAGCAGGTCGTTCGGTCGTGTCGGGAGCAGGATGGTGGCGGAAGCGTCGATCCCCTCTCCACCTTTCGCGGTCAGGAGACCGCCAGTCGCCGGAGCAACTACGTCGGAGTTCGGGTCGAGTTCTTCGAGGGCCACCGGTGTTTCGAACCGGTACAAGAGCACCCGTGTGCCGGGGCTGTCGGTCCTATCGATGAGGTGGGCACGGGTCTGCTCTCGTTCCCGAAGTAGCTGCCACCGCAGGGGCTGGAAGCCGCGATCTGCCCGAAGTGTGGCTTGGCCGACCCCTGCGCTAGACACCGTCAGCTCCAGCGACTCGGCCTGATCGAAGTTCCCGGTGAAGCGGCTGTCGTCGCGGACTTTCTTGGCGACGCCGATCCAATCGGAGTCGAGAAGCGGCAAGGTGATGGGATGCGAGATCTTGGTTAGCTCCCGGTCGGCCTCACCTCGGAGCGATATGGCTAGGTCGACTCGCAGGCCATCAGGCCCCGCGATCGTGACCGCTCCAGGTGCCCAAATCTCGCTCATATTGGGGCGGGCCGGCGATGCCAGCAACCGGATTCCCTCGCCGACCTCGGCAGCGTCGCGGCGCACCTGGGGGTCGCGAATCGTCACCAGCAGCGATCCCTCGGCCAAGGTTTGCTGGGCGACGCCGGTCAACGTGACGCGCAACTCGTGGTCGCCCACCGAGAGATCGTCCAGGGTTAAGTAGAGTTCGCTGCTGCCCTCGGGCCACTCAAGGTTGTATCGCTCGCCGTCCAGACTCAGAGCGCCGCCCGCCGGAACTTGCTCGGCGTGGATGCCGATCAGACCCGGCTCACCAGCAATCCACTCGACAGCTCCTTCACCGTCCCACGAACTTGCCACGATTCCGACTGGACGAATCGCCACGTTGGTGACCACACTCAGCCCGGCAGCTAGGAGGGCATTGGACTCTGCGGCAGTGAGTTGCTCGGGCACGACTAGTCGACTTGCCGCTGCTCCGGCTACGTCAAGCTTGATCGGATCCAGTCCAGGAGCGCCCTCACCTACCCAGCCCTCAGCGTGGACGAGGTAGTAGGTGTTGTCGGGGCGGACCACTTTGCTCTTGACCTCGACAGCCAGGCCAGGTGCCCGCCGCTTAAACAACCAGACCGGACCACGAGAGATTTCCACCTGGTCGCGAAGCAAGGCGTTGACATCGCTACTGCCGTCCTCAAGCTCGATAAATGATGTCTCGGGGTCGGGCCAATGAGTTAGCCGGACCTGCTGGCCTGGCGTCACGAGACGGCCACGAGCCAAGACGATGTCTTCGGCGCCTGCTACGCGCGCACGTCGGGTACGCAGTTCGTCGTAGACGTGGGTCAGTCGGCGGCTCAAACTGCGGAGATCTGGCAACTGGGCGTATGCCCGCCAGCCCGTATCGCTACCCCGCAGGACGAGGCGCGGGTCTGTCGGGTTCGGTAGTCGGTCCCGCTGAGTGCCTGCTCCGGTGCAGGAGGCTCCAGGTTGAAATCCTTGGGCGCGGACTCGACTCGCAGCGTTTCGGGCTCCCTGCAACCAGAACTTGGACTGGCGCTCCTGCTCCAGCCCCTCGACCAGCCGCAGCAGCGTCGAGTGCAGCAGGTAAGGCGATTCTTCGTCCTCACCGGAGAGCAGCGCCGCCGCGACATGCCCGAGTAGTGACGTATTTGAGCAGAAGATGCGGAACCGCTCGGTGTAGCCCCAGGCGCGAGCTGACAAACGCTTGCCAAGGTCTTCCGGCTGCCGGAGCAGTTCGGTGGTCAAGCCCATGCGGAACTCGTAAAGCAGCTGAGCGAGGTGACGCTGCAGATACACCGGTAGAACGGCGTGCGTAATCGGCCAAGCGATGATCGGGAAGTTCTGTGCGAAGCCGCCGGTGGGGATAGCTCCACCGTAATCGGTGCCGAACCTCCGGAACATCGTCCGGATACGGTCCCGATCGCCGTGGACCGCCCAGCCCGGTGTGGCTTGCTCGAAGCTCGGCCAGAATTCGCTGCCCTCGTAGTCGTAGCCGGACTCTGCCGCGTAGACAACGAAGGGCAGCCAGTTTTTCCGCCAGTACAGGGCGCTGAATCCGTGGGTGACCGCGAACCGCACGCTTGCGTTCAGCGCATCGATATCGGTCAGGGAAAGCCCGTGCTCGAGAGCGAACACAGGGGCTTCGGTGGAGAACGCCTGCCTCCGCTGTTTCAACTCGCTGAAGTGAGCGTCGAGACGCGAGTGAAGGACCTCGAGCGCATCTAGAGAGTTCTGTGGCCTCAACTCGGTCATCGCGTCCCCCTCCGCCGTTGATCGGAACCATATCGTGGCCGTGCCGTTGGCACACAGTCTGGCGAAGGCCTCCGACAGTTGCTCGTGCTCGACCCCGACAGAGCTATCAAGGTGTGACGCGGGTTGAGTCGGGCGTGCTAAATGATCAGGCGCCACCTCGTCATCCAGCAGACCCGGCCCACGTCAATGAACTCGGCCATTTCCGCGTCGATCAGTTCCTGATAGAGCGTGTCGGTCGCGACCCGGATCCGTCGGTGACATCGGTGAGTTTCAGTTTCCCGAGGAGCTCGAGGAGGGCAGACTGGTCTAGAGCCCATCGTGCTTTGTGTCCTTCTTGTGAGTGACTTTGATCGGTACTCACTGGCCATCGCACGATGGCTTCCCCACGTGCACGACGCGAACAACCTGCCGAGAACGACACGACCCCAAGGGGACGTCACACTGAGGTTCAGCTACGCCCGAGAAGGAGGATCGCCGGATGATGATCGACTATCACGTGAGGGACGACTGGCCCGAGGGGGAACCGGACTGGCTCAAATCGCTTGTTTCGTCACTCAGCCGTCAGGGCTACGTTCCGTTCGCACTCCCGCTGACCGTCGCGACGCAGGAGATCCGAGATTGGGTGCAACTCGCGAGTGGTGAAGAAGCCTGGGTTCGGAAGGACAACCAGAACTCGCTGAAAGCGGACCTGGCGCAGTCGGTAGCCTCGCTCGGTCCGTCGCTGCGCACCGCAGTTGCACGAGAGGTCGCTGCGTTGCAGACCTGCTTTGGAGTGCTCGCGGCGAGTGGAAAGGCCGTGCTGTCGCAGGGTCCAGGACTGCGCACGGACCAGCGCTGGGCCGACGTGGAAGGTGCCGCCGACAGCCTTCTCGCAGCCCTCGCGACGGACAGGGCAGTCGGCGCGTGTTGGGATGATTTGGTCGCCATCGCGAAGGACCGTGCTCTAGAGACTCTTGACTATCAGCTCGTCGCCGACCTGCTCTTCGATATGCTCGGCCGGCGAGGTCAGTCAGCGGAGCGCGTCCTGCGTCACGCCGTCGACATGCTCGCGTACGGGCGGGAGCCGGAAGATCTCCCGTTCGAGGAGCGAGAGCTTGCGGTCGGATCTCGCGTATCGAAGGCTCGCGACCTCGTCGTCGCTCCCGAGACTATCGAGTCAGTTGCGGTCTGGCTTGGCTTCAAGGGTGGATTTGTTCCCGAGATCGGCGCGGGCAATGTTCAGTTCTACAACGCACCCTGGCATATCCCGAACTCCGCGCCCGGGCGCCCTGACTTCCCCCACAAGGCAGAACTGGCGAAGATCACGAAGCACGGCGGCATCTTCAAATGGCAAGAGCGGATAGGCGAAGACTATGACGTCGACTTCCTCGTCCGCGTCGACCTCGGACTCACCACGGCCGCGAACGCGTTCGAGCGAGCCGTCGAAGTAATCGACACGATCTTCGCTGTTGCGGTTCACGATTCCAACGGCATCCGTCCACACCTGGCCCAGTACGTGGTCGTGCAGTCTGGAGAGCCCACAACGCAAAGCTTCATGGTTTCACGGGCCGAACCCGGTTTCCCGGATGACCGCCATGGAGCGCAGCTCACCGTCGAAGGACTGGAGCGTCACGCGGCCAAGATCGCCGACGCGCTCGCGACGGACGACCTGCCACGGTTCCTCTCAGCAGCGATCGAGGCTCAGACCGCCGCCGACCTCCCGTTCAGCCGCGCCTTTGCCCTGCGTAAGCCTTCAGAGGCGGATCGCCGCGCGGTGGTTCCACTGGCGGATCGTGTTGTGCAACACGTCGCGGCCTATGCGGCGATGAAGCCTGGCGTTCTCTTCGACCTGCTCGTCGAGAGGTGGGCCTATGCTCGCTGGGCCACCGCCGTCCAGAACGCCGTGCTGCGCTGCCTGCTCGGTGGTGGGCCGAATAGTAGACGCACCAGCGAGCTACTTGGCGAGTTCTACGCAAGCACGAGCCGGCGTCCCTGGATGCTCTTCGCCGCCGACCACGAACAGGAACTTCTCGACCTGTGCCGGGTCGAGCATGAGCGGGGCTGGATCACCCGTATGCTGCGGAGTCTCCGCGACCTCCAGACCTATGAGGAAATCATCGCCGAGTTCCAGGAAGAGGGAGAGAACTTGGGGCAACGACGCACGCGTGTACGCAATTCGCTCGTGCATGGAAACCCAACGCAGTTTGCGGTCGTTGACTCTGTTCGAGAGTTCGCCGAGTTCCTCGGCAACACCGCACTCGGCACCGCGCTCGAGGCCTTCACCTCACAGGGAGACTTTCATGCCGTGCTCGCCCAGACCAACGGCCTTCAGCAGGCTCTCGCAAACGGTCAGACGGCCGCCGACTACTGGCGCGGCCACGTAGCGGCTGGCACCGACGAATGACCTAATCATCGATGCATCGATGCCGCAGACAAGCGCGACGCGGCAGGCGGTGCGTGATCGCTCGCGCCGCCCTGCGCTTGCGGCAAGTCGGCAGGGCATCCTGACCAGCCCAAGCAGTATCTCGCCACGGTCATTGAACCGTGCTCACGCAAGTAGCCGGTTGGATCGATCTCGATCTGGTTGAGGCGACCCAACCGGAACTGGTGGGTCGGAATCTGCGTGCACGTTTTCTCGTTAGGCTCGCGAGATGTTGCCTGCCGTAGACCCAACGCCGATCCCGGTCCTCATCGTCAACGATCCTCCGGGCTGGTGGATCGAGGTCGGGCTGCCGACGTTCACGGCGATTTCGTCAACAATCGTTGCTCTCGTCGCCGTTGGCCTCACTTGGTATCTCGCCAACCGCGAGCGGAAACGGCAGAAGCAGGAGAAGGAGGAGAGCGACCATCGCAAAGCGCACGAGGCTCGCGCGGCTGTGGGCGGCGCGGCCTTCGACTATCTCGAAGCGACGCGTCACAACTTCCGCGACTTCACGGCCTTCCAGTCGCTCGCGCGCGTCTTCGCCGCGACGGGTGTTGAGCAGGAGCCTCTGCTTCGTTGGCTGGCTGAAACATCCAAGACTCAACGTGAGGCGTACCAGGCCGCGCAGTCATGGTCGGATGAGCATGTTCCACCAGACCCGCGGGACTACGACAGCGAATGGGAACATGAGCAGGCTGCCGCGCCACTTCAGGCGTACGAGGTCGCCTATTACGCCGTAGTCGCGGAGATACACCAACGACTGCGCGATTGGATGCTGACCGGAGACATTGACTCCACGCCGGTCAAGTCGTTTGGCGACCACTTCGAGGATGGGTGAATCGAGTCGTCGCGCTTCGCGCTCATGGTTGAAACTGAGGATGTTGCGCCAGGTCTGATCGCAGCGCATCAATCCGTTACCGACAGGCTTCGTGAGACAAAGTGCGACCAATCCTGGTCATGAGATGCGCGGGATTACGGGGGTGCGCGTCTCACCTACCGCTAACTTCCGCGAGATCGGACAGACGGTCGGCGCCTTCACGCGGCTCCGGGTGAGGAATCGGAAGCTGACGTCCCAGACGTACTCGAGCGGTCCCTTGCGGAATTGGCGCATCCAGGGGTTCGCGAACAGGATCACCAGAGCGGCGATCACGAAGAACATCGCCAGGGTTCCGACCAGCGGGTCGAGCGTCTCCGCAAGCGGCGAGTGACCGATGATCGACTGCGCCACCCGACCGAGGATGTTCTGGAGCACGTAGCAGCTCAGGGCCATCTGGCCGACAAGGGAGAGTCCGCGTCCGACGAATCCGATGCGGTGTCCTCGATAGAAGGAGGCCATGAGGGCGAGGATGCCGAACGCGACCAGCGGCGCGGAGAGGAACCTGTTGAGTCCGAACGTCTCTTGCATGAGGAAGAACACGACCTCGCCGGGAATGCCCGCACCGAAGCCGACGATCATGACCCATCTGCGCAGTCGCGCGCCGCGGGCCTCGAACAGTCCGTGGCGGTAGAGCATGGCGCCGAGGGTGAAGACGACGAGACCGAGGGTGAGGATCGAGCCGGTGTCGGTGCCGACCGTCAGGTCGGAGAACACGGTCAGGGTGTTCATCTGCACCTCTTCCCAATATGTCGGCCTGCCGCCGACCGTCGGGGACTCCCCGGGGATCACGAGGCCTGGGAACATCATGACGCTGCCGGTGAAGAGGGGGAGAAGGATGAGCGTGACGTGCGTCACGAGCGCCACGCCGATGAACACCCACTGGCGTTTCTCCGGGAGCAGCAGGACGAATGCCACGACGAAGCCGAGGACGGCGTAGGCGCGGAGTACGTCGAACTGCACCACGAAGATGTAGTTGAGCATTCCGTCGATGAAGAGCAGACCGGCACGAACGAGATAGGTGCCGGGCCACCGGCTGCCGCGCCGGAGCGCTGCCTGGCGCTGGATCTCGAGTCCGATGCCGAACATGATGGTCAACAGGCCCAGGAACTTCCCTTCCGAAAGTGCGGAGACGAGGTCCTGCCACCAGATGTCGACCACCCGTTCGCCGAAGAACGCCTGGAACAGCCAGACGTTGCTGGCGAGAGTGCCGATGATGGCGACGCCGCGGATCACGTCGAGCGAGGCTATGCGGCCAGGCGATGCCATCGCGGTCGTCTCGGGTGCCTCGTGCTCGGCCCTCCCGGCCCCTGCCTGCTCCGGGAGGAGGCCGTCGCCGTGGGGCGGCTTCGCCGTACGGCGATAGCGGGGAAGGGCAGCTCGGGCAGAAGTCTCTGTCATACCTCCAGTCCAGGGCGCGCGCCGTTGCGTCGCCGTATGCCGTTCTCGATATGAGGACGATATGCCGACCACGGAGGCGTCGCCATTCCGCATGGAAAACGCCGGCCGCCGTATGGGTTCCGTCTGTCAGGCGCTCAGAGGCACGCGTCCGGAGCAACGTGGGAGGCATGTCCGTGTCCCGTCCTCCCCATCACGTCCCCGCGCAGACACTGCCGAGCGCTTCGTGCCCTCCATGCTGGGGCCATCTGTCGAGGACCGTGAGCCACTACGGCACCGTCGCGTGCGTGCTCGCGGTCTATCCGCCCGACTCCACGGACGCGGAGCGGCGCATTGCCGAGGCGCACCGCTGGTTCACTCCGCTGTCGCTCGGCGGTGGCGTCGTCGCGTGGGTGGTGCTGTGCGCCGCGGGTTTTCCTCCGTTGCTCGCTGCGATGCTGCTCGTCGCTGCTCTGCTTCCGATCGGCATCATCCTGTCGCGGCGCTCGCGCAGCATCCGTCGGCGCGTGGTCACGGTATCGGCATGTCGGTCCGGGCTCAGCGAAGACACCGCGGCCGAGCGCGCCCAGCAGCTCCGTCTGGAGACCCTGGCCCACGCGCTCGGCGACGCCGCTCTCGCCTGCCGTCAGGGAGTAATCGGTCGTGATCGGTTCGACCGGGTGTGGACGGCTGCCTACGCGCAGGCCGCTGTCATCGCGACCGGTTCCGCCCGGTGAATCCCCGGCTTCTCGGCGACTGTCCGAGGCCCCTTCTACTGTGTGTCTCACTCCGCATACCGGGAAGAGGGAAGAGCCATGACCGCAGCCACGAGCGCAGCCCCGAACGGCTACACGAGCGTCGCCCCCTGGGTCGTCACCGACGACACGGGCGCGCTGCTCGACTTCATCTCCCAGGTCTTCGACGGGGAGGAACTGGCGCGGGTCGCCACGGAAGACGGTCTGATCGGACACGGTGAGATACGCATCGGCGACACCGTCGTCCTCGCCTTCGATCGTCGGCCGGAGTGGCCCGTGATGCCGAGCCTGCTTCGGGTGTGGGTGCCCGACGCCGCAGAGGCCTTCACCAGAGCCGAGGCTGCAGGGGCGAGCGTGGTGACCGCCCTCAGCGACAACGCCTTCGGCCAGCGCGGTCGGCGCATCAAGGATCCGTTCGGCAACATCTGGTGGGTCGTGAGCCGCGTGGAAGACGTCGATGAAGAAGTGATGTGGCAGCGGCTGCAGCAGACCGAGTATGCCGACCAGATGCGCGTCGCGCAGGAGACGCTCGACGCCGAGCTGAGCGGTCGTGCGCACGGGCGCAGCAGCGCGCCGACGCGCTAGTCGGCGAACGGCTCACCCCGATACTTGCGGCACACGCCTCCTGTCTCTTCGACATCTTCCGCGACGGCGTCGACGACCGCGGCCGCGGCGGTGCGCGTGCGCGGTGCGACCTGGCTCAGTGCGAGGGCACCGGTGCACGCGAACACGATCAGGTCGCCGGGGGAGAGCGCCTTCGGCAGCCGGGCGTGCAGCCGCGTGTCGTCTTCGTCGGTGCGGAGGACGGTCTGCACCAGGTCTCGAGCCCGGGGCGTGCGCAGCCGCTCGACGTGGGTGACCAGCGGGACGATCGCGCGGAGATCGCAGTCGACGGTCGCCGACGCCTCGCGATGCCACCCCGGAGGCTCTTCGCGGGCGGTGATCCGTGCCACCACCAACGTCACGTGCGGGTCCGCTTCGGGGTGCGCCGCAGAGGGCGCGACGGGCGCGATCAGTATGCAGGGGGTGCGTCGTTCGCGCGCGAGATCGGACAGCGCTCGCCCGGCGACGACGATGTCGTGCGCACCGATCACGGTGTCTTTCGGCCACAGCTGCCGTGCATCGCGTCGCGGGTCGTTCCATACGAATGCGGTCGAGTGCAGCACCGTGTGCAGGACGGTCATCGTGACGCCTCCACAGAGAGCGCGGCGGTGACGCGCGGACGCACGTCTCGGAGCGTGACAGCACCGACGCAGGGGACGACGACGAGATCGCCTTCCCGGAGGTCGGCAGGAAGAGGCGCGATGGGGTGCGGCCAGGCCACGCCGCCCACCTCGCCGGGGATCAGCTCGATCTTCGTCGTCCGCGCCGAAGAAGCCCGGCCGATGAGGCGGCACTCCTCCCACGCGGCATCCACACCGTCGAACGAGCAGTCCGTGAGCGCGATGCGCTTGTCCTCCTGGGTGTCGACGCGCAGCGTGATCCGGAACAGCAGCACGGTCACGTCGGTTCCCGCGGTCGGCAGCGGCAGGTCGCCCGTGAGGACCGCGGGTGATCCGCTGATCTCGAACAGCCGCAGGAGCGAGATGCCTCCCGCCACGACATCGGTGGTCGTCGGGTGCGTGTGCACCGGCCACCTCCATCCGTCGAGGGGAGTGGGAATGCTCTGTCGAAGCGTGGGAAGGATGTCGGTGAGAGTCATGACTCCGTCCTACGCCTGGGTGATCGTGGCGATGAAGGAGTCTCACGGAACCCATGCGCGTCCATCCCGATCACTCACGACGTCCCGACCTCGTCGAAACGACGCCGACCCGGCGACGCCGGCGTGACAGGATCGGGACATGGGCACACAGGACATCCTCTTCATCGGCGGCAGCGGTGTGATCAGCGCGGCTTCGGTGCGACGGGCGGTCGAGCTCGGACATCGAGTCACCGTTCTCAATCGCGGTCGCTCCGAGGAGAGGGCGCTGCCGGAAGAGGCCGAGCTCCTGCAGGGCGACATCCGTGACGCGGACGCGGTGCGGGCAGCGCTCGGGGACCGTGAGTTCGACGTCGTTGCCCAGTTCACCGCCTTCACCCCCGCCCACGTGCAGGCCGACATCGCGCGTTTCGCCGGCCGGACCGGGCAGTACGTGTTCATCAGCTCCGCGTCGGCGTACCAGAAGCCGCCGTTGCGCTTCCCGATCACCGAGTCGACCCCGCTCCGCAATCCGTTCTCCGGGTATGCGCGAGACAAGATCGCCTGCGAGGATGCCCTGACGAGCGCGTACCGCGATCAGGGATTCCCGGTCACGATCGTCCGCCCTTCGCACACCTACGACTGCACCAGCATGCCCACGCTGGCCGGGTGGAACGACGTCGCTCGGATGCGCGAGGGTCGGCCGGTCGTCGTCCACGGCGACGGTACCTCACCGTGGACGATCACGCACACGAACGATTTCGCGCTGGGTTTCGTCGGCCTCTTCGGGCGCCGTGACGTGCTCGGCGACGTCTTCCACATCATGGGGGACCACGCGCCGACGTGGGATCAGATCTACACCTGGCTGGGCGAGGCGGCAGGGGTCCGTCCCGAGCTGGTGCACGTGTCCTCCGACACGATCGCCGCAATCCGGCCGTCGTTCGCCGCAGACCTGCACGGCGACAGGGCTCACCCGATGGTGTTCGACACCGCCAAGATCCGACGTATCGTCCCCGAGTTCTGCTCCCGTGTGCCGTTCTGGATCGGTGCGCAGGAGATCATCGAGTATCACGATGCCACGCCGGCCCGACAGGTCGTCGACGCCGATCTCGACGCCGATCTGGACCGGATGATCGCGACCGTCCGCGGCTAGAGGCGGCGGTTCACGACCGCAGCGGCACCCCGATCGCGAGCCGCTGATCCGCGAGCGGGCAACGGAACACGTCGCGCTCGCCGAGACCGACCCGGTTGATGTAGCGAACCACGATCGCGTATGAGGCGAACAGGCCGACCTGGGTGTATTGCACGTCGTGCTCCCGGCAGTACGCGGCGATGATCGGGGCGGCGCGACGCAGATGCGGGCGGGGCATCGAGGGGAACAGATGATGCTCGACCTGGTAGTTCAGTCCACCCATGGCGACGTCGAGGAAGCGGCCGCCGCGCACGTTCCGACTCATCAGCACCTGCCGCCGCAGGAAGTCCAGGGTCATGTCCCGAGGTACGACCGGCATCCCCTTGTGGTTGGGGGCGAAGGCGATCCCCATGTAGAACCCGAACAGTCCCAGTTGCACCGCCAGGAAGACGAAGGCGATTCCGGGGGACAGCACGATGAACACCAGTACCAGGTATCCGATCATGCGGACGCTGAGGAACGTGATCTCGGCCCACCGGCGTTCGAGCCGGCCCCGCGCGAACATCCGCCGCACGCTCGAAGCGTGCAGCGAGAGTCCTTCGAGGAGCAGGATCGGGAAGAACAGCACGCCCTGATGTCCGCGCAGCCACGTGATGACCGGTCCCTGGTGCCTCGTCGCAGCCTCGGCGGAGACGGCGATCACGGGGAGCTCAATGTCGGGACCGGAGCCCAGCTTGTTCGGGTTGGCGTGGTGGCGGGTGTGCTTGTGCTGCCACCATCCGTAGCTCATGCCGACGAGCAGGTCGCCGAGGATGATGCTGATCCAGTCGTTCCACCGGCCGGACACGAAGATCTGCCGGTGCGCCGCATCGTGCCCGAGGAACGCGATCTGGGTGAACACGATCGCCAGGACGGCGGCGGTGAACAGCTGCCACCAGGTGTCGCCGATCCAGAGGAACGCGAGCAGGCACACGCCCACAGCGATCGGGGCGGCGATGAGCTTCGTCCAGTAGTAGCCGTAGCGCCGGTGCAGGAGCCCGCGCTCGCGTACCTGCTGCGCCAACTCGGTGAAGGCGCTCGATCTTCGGGACGCGTTGTCGCGCGGACGGGTGTGGACGGTCGGACGGATGACGTCCATGATGACCTCGTCTCCGGCGTCGCCCAGAGCGGGCGGCGGAGGTGTTGTTCTTTCGCGAACGGCCCTTCAGAGCGTCGCGTTCGGATCTTCAGTTGTGCTCGCTGGTGCTGACGGTACGCGCCCAAGCTGGGTGCGCGTTCAGGGTCGGGACGGCGCCCGGCGACTCATGATCGGAAGCCCGATCAGCGTACGCAGCTGTTGGAGTACGTCCCGACAATGCTCGACGGTCCGCCGGGGCGATGATCGTCGCGGCGCTCAACGCTGCCTGATCAGGCGTGGGATCACAGCGACCATCGCCACCATGACGATCAGCTCCACCATCGTCTGGGTGACGACGACGAGCGGCGTGAGCGTGAACGCGTCGGGCAGGGCCAGAGCGAGCGGGAGCACGACGAGAGAGTTGCGCGTGACACCGCTGAAGACGACCGCGCGGCGGCCCGGCGTGTCCAGGCCGGCGACCCGCGCGAGGACTGCGCCGAGGGGCGCGGCGATCACGGCGAAGATCGCGAAGACCGGCACCGTGAGGAACAGGCGCCCCCACGCGCCGCCAACGGCGAACACCTGCGAAGCGACGACGGCCGCGAGGGTGAGCATCATCAGCGGCACCATCGCCGTGGCGGAACCGCGTTCGATCACGCGGGCCGAGGTGAACCTCCTGGTCAGCACTTGGGTCAGTGCGGCGAGTGCGAGCGGCAGTGCGATCAGCAGCAGGAACGCGTCGATGAACGGGCGCGGGTCGACGACGCTCATCGCATCGGTGCCGAGGAAGAGGGAGAGGTAGACGGGGAGCAGCAGCATCTGCAGCAGCATGAGCAGCGGTGTCGCGGCCAGAAGCCGGGAGCGGTCGCCGCCCGCCAGGCCCGTGAACACGATCACGTAGTCGACGCACGGGGTGAGCAGCACGAGAAGCACCCCCAGCAGGATCGCCTCATCGGCCGCCACCACTCTGCTCACGCCGAAAGCCAGCGCCGGCACCACCACGAAGTTCAGGAGCAGAAGCGTGCCGAGGAAGCGCCAGTCGACGAATGCCCGTCCGATGTGCGCGAACGGCACGCCCAGGAACGTCGCGAACAGCAGAACGCCGAGGAGCGGGGTGACCGCCGACTCCCACACCGGTGCCGTCGAGGGGGAGAGGAGGCCGACGACGGCGCCGACCGCGATCGACGCCAGGTACAGCGTCACCTGATGCCGTTCTCCCCATGCCGTGAACGCGCGCACGGTCACCTCCACGACCCGGTATTCTCTCGCCCGTTACGTCGGATGCGATACATTGCAGTGTAGGTAGAACTTCAGGCTCTACAGCGATTCCGTGCTCGAGTGGAGGACAAAAGCGGTGGCACTCTCAGGCGGACCCCTCGAGCGCAGGTCGATGAGCGACGAGGCGTACAACCGGTTGCAGGATGCGATCATCAGTGGCGAGCTGCGCCCGGGTGAACGTCTGCGAGACTATGAGCTCGCAGAGCGCCTCGGCACGTCGAAGACCCCGATCCGGCATGCCCTGGACCGCCTCGCCGACCACGGTCTCGTCGAGATGCAGCGCAACCGCTACACCCGCGTCGCCCCGATCGATCTCGATCAGGTCCGCAACGCCGTCGATCTCTTCGGAGACATCTGGATCGGCTCGGTGCGCCACGTGATGCCCCTGATCCAGGACGACGACATCGTCTATCTCACCGAGCTCGCCGACGAGATGTCCGCGGCGGTGAAGGCACGCGATGTGGCGGGGTTCGGTATCGCGCTCCGTGCGGCCGCCACCGGATTCGCGCGCATCGAGGGCAACGCGTCGCGAGCCGTGATCATCGAACGTCTCGGGCCTCAGATCCGGAGGTTCAGCCAGCACTCGCGGGATGCATTCGACTGGGAGGTCGTCGGTGCTTTCGTCGTCTCCCTTCGGGAGGCGATCCTCGAGCGTGATGCGGTGAAGACCCGCGCGGTCCTCGTCACCTTCTTCGACGAGGTGCTCCCCGCCATCATCGATCGCGCCCAGGAACAGGAGCTCATCCGCTCCGATATCCAGGACTAGCGGGCTCATCCAGGACCAGCGGACTCATCCAGTTTCTAACGGACTGCAGCTCGCTCAGGCCGAGTCGGACGTCTCCGTCGGTTCAGGCGTGAAGTTCGCACCCCGTCGCAGCGCCTGAACCTCGCTGATCCTTCGCCGGGCGAGGAACCAGCCGCCGATCAGTGCGGGGACGATGACGATCAGCGTGCCAACGGTCCAGGTTCCGGTGGGGTAGTCGAACGCCATGAGGACGATCACCGACGCCAGGAAGGCGAGGGTGAGGTAGGACGTGAACGGCGCCCCGAACAGTCGGAACGACGGCCGCACGATGCGTCCCTGCAACGCCCAGGAGCGGAGGCGCAGTTGGCACAGGATGATCGTCGCCCACGCGGCGATGATGCCCAGCGCCGACATGTTCAGCACGATCTCGAAGGCGTCGTCGGGAACCGCGAGATTGAGCAGGACCCCGATCAGGGCGAACCCTGCGGTGAAGAGGATTCCGGCGACCGGGACACCACGCCTGCTCATCAGCCCGGCGACCTTCGGGGCCGCACCGGAGGCGGCGAGGGAATGGAAGACGCGGCCGGTCGAGTACAGGCCTGCGTTGAGCCCGGAGATCGCGGCGGTGATCACGACGAAGTTCATGGCGCTCCCGGCGATCGCCCCGATCTCCGGGCCGCTGATGTGGGTGAAGAAGGTCACGAAAGGACTCTCCCCGGCTCGGTAGACCGTATACGGGAGCAGGAGTGCGAGCAGGAGCACCGACCCCACGTAGAAGACGCCGATCCGCAGGATCACGGAGTTGACGGCTCGAGGTACGAGCTTGGCCGGATTCTCGGTCTCGCCGGCAGCTGTACCGATCAGTTCGATCGAGGCGTAGGCGAACACGACGCCCTGCATGACGATGACCGCGGGAAGCACGCCTTCGGGACTGAAGCCTCCGTTCTCGCTGAGCATCTGCAATCCCGTCGGTCCCTGATCTGTCTCCCAGCCCGCGGCGAGGACCACGATGCCGATGAGGAGGAAGGCGACGAGAGCGGCGACCTTGATGATCGAGAACCAGAACTCCATCTCGCCGAACAGGCGGACCGAGACGAGGTTGAGTCCGACCACCACCACCAGCGCGACCAGGGCGAGCAGCCACTGGGGCACGACGTCGAACGCCGACCAGTAATGCACGTACAGTGCGACGGCCGTCGAGTCGACGATCGCGACCATGCCCCAATTCAGCAGGTAGAGCCACCCTGCGGCGAAGGCCAGCTTCTCGCCGTAGAACTCGCGAGCGTAGGAGATGAACGATCCGGATGACGGCCGGTGGAGCACCAGCTCGCCGAGCGCTCGGAGGATGAAGAACGCGAAGACACCGCAGATCAGGTAGGAGACAGCGAGCAGGGGGCCGGCCGTGTGCAGTCGTCCCCCCGCTCCCATGAAGAGGCCGGTGCCGATCGCTCCGCCGATGGCGATCATCTGCAGATGCCGCGCCTTGAGAGAGGTGTGATACCCGGTCTGCTCGTGTGCGAAGTCCTGGACCGACGTCGACACGTCGCCGAGCCTCTCGCGGTCGTTCTCGAGATCAGGGGCCCGGTCTCGGGCGCCCGGCTTCTCGGCGGCATCATCGCTGGCGTGCGGCATCGCGGCTCCTGTCTGGTCGGGTGACGCTCCGCAGCATCGGACGCGACCGAAAAGGGATAGACGGGTAATACGTGAAATGTTACTGATTCACGCGTCGAAACCCGATATGCCGTTCTCTCTCGGGGCGTGACGTTATCGGCAGATCCACAGGAAGAGCAAAGGGTCTTCTCCTAATCTGAAGACACCCAAGGGGAGTACTCCGACACGGTGGGGTCGTCATTACGGATGCACGTCGCATCCCGGGCCACCGGTTCCATGTTCCATGGAATGGAGAAGACTTTGGCGGTACTGTCGTACCCCGAGTCTGGAGTCCGCATTTGGATATCACCCCTCTGATCTGGATCATCACGATCGCGGTCACGATCGCCTTCTTCGTCTACGAGTTCTTCGCTCACGTGCGCACACCGCACGAGCCGACGATCGCGGAATCGGCGCGCTGGTCGATCTTCTACATCAGCCTCGCGCTGCTGTTCGGTGTGGGTATCGGCGTCTTCTCCGGGTGGACGTTCGGCGGCGAGTACTTCGCCGGATACCTCACCGAGAAGGCCCTGTCGATCGACAACCTGTTCGTCTTCCTCATCGTGATGACGGGTTTCGCCGTGCCGAAGAAGTACCAGCAGAAGGTGCTGATGATCGGCATCGTGATCGCGTTGATCCTGCGCGGCATCTTCATCGCCGTCGGCGCGACGCTCATCGAGAACTTCTCGTGGATCTTCTACCTGTTCGGCGCTCTGCTGTTGGTGCTCGCCTACCGTCAGGCGTTCAGCAACCACGAGAGCAACCCCGCGAACGGGCGCTTCATGACGTTCGTCCGTCGGCACCTGCCCGTCAGCGACGAGTACAACGGCGACCGGCTCACGGTCGTGAAGAACGGCAAGCGCTTCGTCACGCCGATGCTCCTCACCATCATCGCGATCGGCTTCATCGACCTGGTGTTCGCGGTCGACTCGATCCCCGCCATCTACGGCCTGACCGACCAGGCCTACATCGTCTTCACGGCGAACGCCTTCGCGCTCATGGGACTGCGACAGCTGTACTTCCTCATCGGCGGTCTGCTCGAGCGCCTCGTCTACCTGGCGCAGGGACTCGCCGTCATCCTCGGATTCATCGGCGTCAAGCTGGTCCTGCACGCTCTGCACGTCAACGAGCTGCCGTTCATCAACGGCGGCCAGGGCGTCGAGTGGGCGCCGGAGATCCCGATCTGGTTCTCGCTGCTGTTCATCGGCGCGACCATCGCGGTCGCCACGGTGGCGAGCCTCATCAAGACGCGCCGTGCACCGGGCGACACCTCCCACGACATCTCATCCGCCGACACCACCACCAAGAAGGAGCACTCTTGAGCGCGCAGCGCTGTTCTGACTCTTCGGATTCTGACAGTACGAGCGCCCGGTTCGTCCCGGGCGCTCACCCCACCACAGACGAGGCGGCCCGTTGATGGGCGACCTGCTCTGGAACATCGCCCTCGTCTTCGCGTTCGTGCTGATCGGCGGTGTCTTCGCTGCGACGGAGATGGCGCTGGTCACGCTGCGCGAAAGCCAGATCAATGCGATCGGCCAACGAGGGCGGCGCGGTGCGAAGGTCGCCGCCCTCGCCCGCAACCCCAACACGTTCCTCTCGGCGGTGCAGATCGGTGTGACCGTGGCCGGGTTCGCCTCGGCGGCATACGGAGCGACATCGATCGCGCCGTCGCTGGCGCCGGTGCTCGAGTCATGGGGTCTCGCCCCCGCTCTCGCCCTCACCGTCGCGACCCTCGTGCTCACGCTGGTGATCGCCTACCTGTCGCTGGTGCTCGGCGAACTCGTGCCCAAGCGTCTGGCGATCCAGAGAAATGCCCAGTTCGCCTACGCGGTCGCGCCTGCCCTCAACGGGTTCGCGACGGTCATGCGGCCGGTGATCTGGCTGCTCTCGGTCTCGACGAACGCCCTCGTCCGAGTGCTCGGGGGAGATCCGCACAAGACGAGCGACGAGATGACCGACGAGGAGGTGCGCGACATCGTGGCGAGCCATCAGGGGCTGCCCGATGACGAACGGCGCATCCTCGATGATGTGCTCTCCCTCCGTGGGCGCCAGGTCAGCGAGGTCATGCGACCGCGCCCCGAGGTCGTCGCCCTCGATGAGGCCGCGAGCGTCGGCGAGGTGATGGCGCAGGTGCGCGACCTTCCCTTCTCGCGTTACCCGGTCTCGGAGACCTCGATCGACGACATCACCGGATTCGTGCACGTGCGTGATCTGTTCGAGGCCGCATCCGACGACCCGGAGCGTCCGCTGAGCGCGCTGATGCGCGACATTCCCTACATCCCCTCGACTGCGCGCGTGCTGCCGACTCTGACCCGCATGCGGGCGGAGGGCCACCACATCGCGGTGGTCGTCGACGAGTACGGCGGCACGGACGGTCTGGTCACCCTGGAAGACCTCGTGGAGGAAGTCGTCGGCGAGATCTTCGATGAGTACGACGCCGAGGTGTTCATCTCTGCGGACGACGGCATCGACGGACGCCTCAACCTGCAGGACTTCGAGGAGGCGACGGGGCTGGCGATGCCGCGCGGTTCATCCGACACCATCGCGGGTTTCGTGACCGAGCAGCTCGGGCGTCTCGCGGTCGTCGGTGACGTCGTGGAGGTGCCCGGAGCCACGATCCAGGTCGCAGAGGTGGACCGCCGACGCATCGCCCGCGTGCGGGTCATGACCGAACCCGTCGTCGAGCCGGAGGCGTGAGTCCAGGCGGTGGCTCTGACGAGTCCGGGCGTCACGAGCCCGGCCGTCAGGAGTCCGGCCGTCAGGAGCCCGGCCGTCAGAGGCGCCGATGTCAGAGGCGCCGACGTCAGGGGCGCCGCACCCGAGTGCCCAGTTCGCCGAGGCCCGCTGTGAGCACCTCGACGAGCAAGCGTGCGTAGCGCCCATCCGGGTCGAGGTCGGGATCGAAGACCGTAATGGAGGCGCCGATCGCGCGAGGCGCGAGTTCCCGCAGCAGTGCGGTGAGTTCCGCCGCGCTGATTCCGCCGGCATCGGGGCTGTCGACCGCGGGCATGATGGTCGGGTCGAGCACGTCGACGTCGAGTTGGAGCCAGTACGCGGGACCGGCGACGGCGGCGCTCTCTGCACCCACGCGAGCGGCTCCGAGAGAGGTGACATCGGCGGCGGGCGTGACGCTGCCGAGGATGCCACGTACCTCGTCCTGATCCTCATCGTCGGCGCGGTGACCGATGTGCGCGGTGTGCGCGGACGGGAAGTAGGGCGCGAGCCCGTCGATGTCGGCGATCGACGGCCAGTGTGCGCCGACCGCGGCGGCGAGGGCCTCCCCGGCCACGCTCGCGCATTCGTCGCTGTTGCCCGGGTGGCGGAAGTCGGTATGGCCGTCGATGTGCACGAGGCCGACACCGCCGCGGCGTGCGGTCGCGAGACCCGCTCCGAGGAGGATCGCGCAGTCGCCGCCGATCACAAGGGGAGCCTCGCCGCGGTCGATGGCCGCGCCGATGCGCGTGGCGAGGCGCTGGGAGTGGTCGATCATCGCGCTCTCGTTGCGCACGCGGCCGGCCGGCCGGGTGTCGTCGTCATCGACGTAGCGGCCGGCGAGGACGACGCCGGAGTCGGAGGCACCGCGTTCGACGAAGCGCGCGAAGAGGCCGGCATCGCGTAGCGCTTCCGGCGCCTTCGCCGCGCCCGGCACGCTCCCGCGCTCCGGCGGGCGCAGGCCGAGGTTCGACGGGGCAGAGAGCAGTGTGATCATGGGCTCATCCTGCCGCGGGGGTCGGACATAGCGGCCCGGATCATGTCGGGAAACGCACCCCGGTGAGGCGCTCTGCCGCGGTCCACAGCTGCGCCCCGACCGCGGCGGAGCGCACGTCGTCCGATGCGGTCACCCGT
This sequence comes from Microbacterium maritypicum MF109, assembly GCF_000455825.1. GTDB lineage: Bacteria > Actinomycetota > Actinomycetes > Actinomycetales > Microbacteriaceae > Microbacterium > Microbacterium maritypicum_A. The sequence goes on along the minus strand of NZ_ATAO01000002.1, from coordinate 69,099 downwards.
GTCGGCGTTCCGCGGAACTCGAGCAGTCCGCCCGGACCCCAGTAGTCGCCGTCGACGACCTCCGAGGCGGTCGCGGCATGCACGATCGGGAGGGCCCCGCCGTCCTTGCCCTGCACGAGTGCTCGGGTCGGGGAGGCCACGGCACGGACGAAGCCGGAGACCTCGGCGAGGCCCAGTCGTGGGGGAGTGAGGGGATCGACCGCATAGCCCGGGTGTGCGCAGACCGCCGCGCGAGAGGAACCCGACCAGCGTCGCGCGAGCTCGAAGGCGAAGGCCATCAACGATGCCTTCGACCTTCCGTACTGTCGAAGCGAGGAGCCGCTCCACGGTGCGTCGAGGCTGGCGGCATCGAGGGCGGCGGCATCGAGGTGTGCGAATCGGTGCGCGATCGATCCGACGGCGACCACGCGGGCATCCGGGGCGAGGAGGGGCTCGAGCTGGGCCACGAGTGCGAAATGACCGAGGAAGTTCGTGCCCACCATGAGGTCGAGGCCGTCGCTCGTGCGCGCCGAGCGGTCGGCCGCCTTCACCCCCGCGTTGCAGATGACCGCATCGAGTCGCTCGCCCACCCCCGTTGCGGCCAGGGCGATGCTGTCGAGGGAGCCGAGGTCGAGCCCCCGCACGCGCAGGTCGGCAGCCGGAACCCGGCTTCGGATCGCGGCGACCGCGGTCTGCGCACGTTCGGGGGAGCGGCAGCCCAACAGCACGCGTGCGCCCCGGGCGGCGAGCTGTTCGGCGCACCAGTATCCGATGCCGGCGTTCGCGCCGGTGACCAGCACTGTGCGTCCGCGCAGGTCTGCGGGCGGGAGGGGAGCGGCATCCATCTCCCCAACCTAGGCGTTGTGCGCGTCAGTGGTCAGTCGTCGTGGTGGTGGTGGTGGTGGTCGTGGTCGTGCGCGTCCTCGTCGTCGAGGAGCATCCCCACCGAGGTCGCGCAGGCATCGCCCTTCCACGCCTCGATGCCCTCGCGCACCGCGAAGGCGGCGATCACGAGACCGGCGACGGCATCCGCCCACCACCATCCGAGCAGCGAGTTGGCGATCAGCCCGATCAGCACGGCGGCGGAGAGATAGGTGCAGATGAGCGTCTGCTTCGAGTCCGCGACGGCGGTGGCCGATCCGAGTTCCTTGCCCGCACGTCGTTCCGCGAGGGACAGGAAGGGCATGACGGCGACGCTGACCGCGGTCAGGACGATACCGATCGTGCTGTGCTCGGGCCGCTCGGTCGTGACGAGCGCGGCCACGGAGGTGGCTGTCACGTAGAGCGCGAGCGCGAAGAAGGCGACGGCGATCACCCGCAGGGTCGGCTTCTCCCAGCGCTCCGGATCGCGGCGGGTGAACTGCCAGGCGACGGCGGCCGCGGACAGCACCTCGATCGTCGAGTCCAGCCCGAAGCCGATGAGCGCGGCGGATGAGGCGACGGAGCCGGCGGCGATCGCGATGACCGCCTCGATCAGGTTGTAGCCGATCGTGATGCCGACGATCAGGCGGATGCGGCGGTGGAGGGTGTCGCGGCGCGCCGCGGTTGCCGTGGCGGTCATCAGCAGGTGCAGCCTTCGCCCGAGCAGCAGTCCGGCTCGACGATGAGGGTGACCCGCATGAGCATGTCGAGGGCCGGAGCGAGGTGGCGATCCGCGAGTCGGTAGCTGCTGCGGCGTCCCTCCGGAACGCTCTCGACGAGCCCGCATCCGCGGAGACAGGCGAGGTGGTTCGACATCGCCTGCCGCGAGACGCCGAGGACGTCCGCGAGGTCGGCGGGGTAGCGCGGTGCTTCGCGCAGCGCCAGCAGGACGCCGGCGCGGGTGGAGTCCGACAGCGCATGCCCGAGGCGGGCGACGGCGGCCGTGTGGGTGAGGGAGGCCAGAGCAGTGGTCACGCCACTACTGTACAGAAAATCCTGAATTCAAGAACACCTGAATTCAGGATCTTCTGTGAGGGTCTCAGCGGATCGCGTACACCGCGCTTCCGACGATGACGGCCACGACGGTGGTCCAGCCGATGATGGCCAGAGCCTGCCAGAAGAGGATGCGCGCCCTGCCGATGCCGGAAGCCGCGAGCATGGTCGCGGTGAACTGCGTCGGCAGCAGGAGCGGTCCGAGCAGGCTGACCCCGGGAACGCCGTAGCGCTCGAACGCACGCTGGAACTTCTCGCGACGCGCGGTGCCGCGGCCCGTCTCGGCCGCATCCGCGGCCGGCTCGTCGATCGTGCCGCCGCCGGCACCGGCGAGCGCCGCGGTCTTGGCGCGCGAACGGTTCACGACGGCCTGTCGGGCTCCGGAGCTGACGAGCACCACCACCAGGACGCAGAGGAAGTTGCCCACGATCGCGGCGATCGCGGCGATCACCGGAGAGATGCCGCCGATGATGCCGATGCTCACCGCCCCTTCGCCCTCGATGAAGGGGATCGCGCCGGCGAGGGCGACGATGAGCGGCTGCACGAGCTCGGGGACCTGGGCGACCAGGTTCTGGAAGGTCTCGATGAGGTTCAAGGGATGCTCCCGGTTGTCGGTGCGAACGGAGTCTCCGCCGCGATGACTCCAGTCCAGCCGAGTGCTCCGTTCGGCGGCAGTGTCGGCCCGTCATCGCTTCCCGGGCGGATCGCACGACGCATCCGTGACAACTGTCACGGCCCTATCGTGGGAGCGTGAGCAGCCGCGTCGAGCCCCTCGCCCCCGTCGAACCGAGTCCGGGGGCGAGACAACTGTCTCGCGGTATCACGGCGACGTGGTGGTACACCGTGACCGCCGTGATGTTCCTCCAGGTGATGCTGGTCTTCGCGTGGACGGGCATCCTCGCCGCGCAAGGTCAGAACGGTCCGCTGATCCTCGTGGTCGCCGTCGGCGGCCTGGTGTGGTGCGCATCGACGGCGTTGCTCCTGTTCGACTACCGCCACCGTGTCGACGCGGTGCCGGGATTCCGCTGGAGGCGCATCGCCGTCCCCCTGCTCATCGCCGTCGCGTACGGCACCGTCGCCGGGACGCTTGCCGGGAGCTGGCAGCTCGCGGCGATGCCGATCGTCCAGTCGGTGGTGCTCCTGAACTGGCCGCGAGGCATCCGCATCCGCGTCGTCGTGGCGGGAACGCTGCTCCTGCTGGTGCTGGCCGCCGTCGACTCCTCCGCTCACGCCTTCGGTGCGGTGCTCGCGTGGTGGGTGGCCGTGATCTACACCGCACTCTTCCCCGTGATGACCGTGAGCTCGTTGTGGTGGTGGGATGTGCTCGTCACCCTCGACCGCGCCCGCACCTCGGAGGCGAAGCTCGCCGCGACCCAGGAGCGGCTGCGGGTCGCGACCGACGTGCACGACCTGCAGGGTCACCATCTCCAGGTCATCGCGCTGCAGCTCGAACTCGCCGAGCGTCTCCTGCCGAGCGATCCGGATGCCGGCATGGAGCAGCTGCGCGCCGCGCGGGTCAGCGTCGACGAGGCGCGTCAGGGGACCAGGGACCTCGCGACGCGCTTCCGCTCGGTGCCTCTCGGCGATGAACTCGCCAACGCCCGCGACCTGCTGACCGCGGCCGGGCTCGAGGTGGACGCCGCCATCGGTGCGGATGCCGACTCCGCACCGGCATCGGCCCTCGGCCCGGTCATCCGTGAGACGACGACCAACGTGCTGCGCCATGGCGGCGGGGAACGCGCACGCCTCGTGCTCACGCGCGTCGCGGGCACGTGGCGATACGAGATCGCCAACGACGTCGTGCCCGGCGCGGTCGACGAGCATGACGGGTCCGGATTGGACGGCGTCCGTCGGCGCGTCGAAGAGGTCGACGGCACGCTCGACGTGCGTCGGGACGCGGACGAGTTCGTGGTGGTCGTGACGGTCCCGGCGCGGTCGGAGGAGACACGATGATCCGTGTGCTGATCGCCGACGATGAGGCGATGATCCGCTCCGCGCTCGCAGCCCTCCTCCGGCTGGAAGACGATATCGAGGTCATCGCCGAGTGCGAGGACGGCGAGCAGGCGGTCGTCGAGGCTCTGCGACTTCAGCCCGATGTATGCCTGCTGGACCTCGAGATGCCCGGGCTCGACGGCGTGCAGGTGGCCGAGAAGCTGCACAGGGCGATCGCGACGCGGTGCGTGGTCGTCACCCGTCACGCGCGTCCAGGCGTGCTGCGCCGTGCCCTGGCCTCCGGTGTCTCCGGCTTCCTGCCGAAGTCCCGTGGGGCCGACGAGGTCGCCGCCGTCATCCGCCGGGTCGCGGCGGGGGCTCGCTACGTCGATCCCGAGATCGCCGCCGATGCCCTGAGCGACGAGCGCTCACCGCTGACGGACCGTGAACTCGACGTGCTGCGTGCCGGTCGGCGTGGGGAGACGACGGGGCAGATCGCACGATCGCTCGCTCTCGCCCCGGGGACGGTGCGCAACCACATCTCCGTCATCCTCGGAAAGCTCGCGGTCGGCACCCGTCAGCAGGCAGTTCTCGTCGCCGAGGAGCGCGGCTGGATCTGACGGCCGATATGCTGATGCGCATGGGAACGATATGCGCAGCGCCCGTGATGGGGCGCAACCTCGTGTTCCGCGACCGCCGCGCCTGACGGCGCGCTCGCTCATCGCACGCATCTGCGCGCCGTCCACCGAGATGTCATCGCACCTCGGGACGGGCAGTCCTCAGCGACGCCTCTTCGCGTCCTCCCTCCTCCGAGGTGCTCCGATTCTTCTTCTGGAGCGCACTCATGCCTCGTTCGATCCATGGTGGCCGTCACGAACTCGGCCAGAACTTCCTCACCCATCGTCCGACCCTCACCCGCATCTCCGGCCTCGTCCGCCGGACGTCCGGTTCGATCCTGGAGCTCGGCTGCGGTGACGGCGCCCTGACCCGCGCTCTCGCACAGCTGGGCAGGCCGCTCACCGCGATCGACATCGACGAGCACCGCGTGCACCGACTGCGCGCGACGCTGCCCGGCATCCGTATCGAGATCGCCGACGCCACACGTCATCCGCTCGATGCCGAGGTAGTCGTCGGCAACATCCCCTTCCACGTGACGACGCCGATCCTGCGACGGCTGCTCTCCCGAGGCCGCTGGAACGAGGCGGTGCTGCTCACGCAGTGGGAGGTGGCGCGCAAGCGGGCAGGCGTCGGCGGTGGCACCATGATGACCGCGCAATCGGCGCCGTGGTTCGAGTTCTCCCTCGAGGGGCGGGTGCCGGCGTGGGGCTTCGCACCGCAGCCGAGTGTGGACGGCGGCCTCCTCGCGATCACCCGACGTGGTTCTCCGCTCGTCCCTGTCTCCGATCGGCGAGCGTACGAGGAGTTCGTTCGGTTGATGTTCACGGGGCGGGGAGGCAGTCTGCCCGCCGTCGTCGCGGGTGCGGCGCGGATCCCGATGTCTCGAGCACGACGCGTGGTGGCGGCTGCCGGGGTGACCGGCCGGAGTCTTCCTCGTGATCTGCATCCGGAGCACTGGGCCGCGCTCTGGCGCCAGGTCTCGCGGGAATGACGCGCTGAGGCCGTCGAGCGCTGAAGGGGCTCGACGGCCTCGTCCGTCACGTCGTCCTCAGTGCGCGAGGACCTCGCGCAGGCGGGCCGCGAATTCCGCAGGGTGATCGACGAATCCCGTGTGGTCGCCGGGGAAACGGGTCGGCTCGATGCCGAGCTGTGCACCGAGTGCCGTCGTCGTGCGCTCGCAGAGCTGGTCGACCGACTCCTCGCCGATACCCAGGACGAGGTCGTCCGCCCGTGCCCGCAGAGTCTCGACGTCGGGCTCCCAGCGCACGCTGGCCGGCAGCTCGTGCTGGAACCAGAACTGCTCGTCCTCCTGATGCTGCGGATCGACCTCGCCGCCGAACCACTGGACGAGCATCTCCTCCGGCATCGGGATGTTCGCCTGCGCGAAGAACAGCCGCCAGGCGCCGACGCGGTCGCCCGAGAGGGCTGCCGCGGTGAGCTCGTCGGTGAGACGACGCTGCTCGACGCGGTCGGGGAGCAGCTCGAGCAGCGGGGGTTCGTGGGCGATGACCGTGGACGCGAGGTCTCCATGCGATTGCACGAGCGCCAGGCTGGTCACCGCGCCGCCGCTCGATCCGAAGACGACCGCCGGCCCGCGATCGACGTGGGCGATGAGTGCCGCGAGATCGTCGGCGCGCTGCTGGGGGCTCGAACCCCGGGAACGGTCGTGGAGGATGCTCCGCTTGGCGCCGCGCGGGTCGGATGTGAGCACCGTGTGATCGGTCGCGAGTTCGACGGCGAACGGGGCGAAGGCATCGGCGTCCATGGGGGCGCCGATCAGGACGAGGAGCGGTCCTTCACCGCGGAGTTCGTAGTGGAGACGGACGTCGGGCAGGTCGAGCGCAGCCGTGGTGGTGCTCATGTGGTGCTCCTTGTCATCGAGGTGGCGTTCCCGTGTTCTGCGGTTTCGGTAGGTCCAGGTTCGCCCCCCGATGCGTCCTGGCGCCATACCCGTCCGCAGAGTGCCGCGGACGATCGCTGTCGCTGTCGCTGTCGAGAGGTACCCTCGACGCATGCCCGCCTTCGCAACGCTCGCGACCTCGGTCGGCGTCATCGGCGTCGTCAGCGACGGTGCGGCGATCACCCGCGTCGCGTGGCGATCGACTCCGCCCGAAGGGAGCCTGGCGCCGTCGGACCCCACCTCCGATCCGCTGCTCGCCGAGGCGCTCGCCCAGCTCGCCGCGTACTTCGCGGGCACCCTGCATCGCTTCGACGTCCCCGTCGATCTCGGGGATCAGACGGTCGCGACGCGGGCGGTCCTCACGGTGCTGCACGAGACGGTCGGCCACGGTGAGACGATCACCTACGGTGGACTCGCCGCGCGCAGCGGCACAGATGTGCCGGCCCGGGGGATCGGGTCGATCATGGGGGCGAACCCCGTCCCGCTGATCGTGCCCTGCCACCGGGTCGTCGCGGGCGATGGGCTCGGCGGGTACTCGGGCGGCGATGAGGGACACGGGCTCGAGACCAAGCGCTGGCTGCTGGAACACGAGGGTGCGTTGCCGACCTCTCTGTTCTGAGCGGCTCTGTTCTGAGCGGCTCTCTTCTGAGCGGAAGCCGCCTCTCGTGTCATCGCGTCATCGCGGACGGGAACACCCTGCGAGAATGGACGGGCCGAGTCCCGAGCCGAGGAGCCAACGTGCAGTTCATCTCCACCCGCGGCGGCATGCAGCCGCAGTCGTTCAGCGAGACGCTGTTGGAGGGCCTCGCGCCCGACGGCGGACTGGCGGTGCCCGAGGTCATGCCGACCGTCGACGGCGAGACGCTCGAGCGCTGGCGCGCGCTGACGTACCCGCAGCTGGCGACCGAGGTGCTCGGTCTGTTCGCGACCGACATCCCCCGCGCAGACCTGGCGCGCATGACGGATGCGGCCTACGCCGACTTCCCCGACGGCGTGGTGCCGCTGCGGGTGATCGATGACGAGCTCACCCTGGTCGGGCTCTCCGAAGGCCCGACGCTCGCGTTCAAGGACATGGCCATGCAGTTCCTCGGCCAGGTGCTCGAGTACACGCTGGAGCGCAACGACTCCGTGCTCAACATCCTCGGCGCCACTTCGGGAGACACCGGATCCGCGGCAGAGCACGCGCTGCGCGGCAAGGAGCGCGTCGCGGTGTTCATGCTGTCGCCGCAGGGACGCATGAGCGCGTTCCAGCGGGCGCAGATGTTCTCGCTCGACGATGCGAATGTGCACAACATCGCGGTCGATGGTGTCTTCGACGACTGCCAGAACCTCGTGAAGAAGCTCGCAGGAGACCTCGACTTCAAGCGCTCGCAGCACTTGGGGGCCGTGAACTCCATCAATCTGGCGCGCATCACGGCGCAGACCGTCTACTACTTCTGGGCGTGGCTGCGGGCGACGGACGCCGGTGGCTGGACCGAGCTGTCGTTCACGGTGCCCTCCGGGAACTTCGGCAACATCCTCTCTGGGTTCTTCGCGAAGCAGATGGGACTGCCGATCCGGCGCCTCGTGCTGGCGGCGAACGAGAACAACGTGCTGGACGAGTTCTTCCGCACCGGCGTCTACCGGCCGCGCAGTGCGGCCCAGACCCTCGCGACCTCGAGCCCTTCGATGGACATCTCCAAGGCGTCGAACCTCGAGCGGTTCATCTTCGAGCTGGTCGGTCGCGACCCGGCCCGCGTCGTCGGCGCCTGGGACGACCTCGAGGCGCAGGGCCACTTCGACTTCTCCGCCGAGCAGGAGCGCTTCCTGGAGGAGTTCGGCATCGTCAGCGGTACCTCGACGCACGAGGATCGACTGGCGACCATCCGCGCGGTGTACGAGACGACCGGTGAGGTCATCGACCCGCACACGGCGGACGGCGTCAAGGTCGCACGCGAGTACGTCGAGCCCGGTGTGCCGATGCTCGTGCTCGAGACGGCCAAGCCGGAGAAGTTCGCCGAGACGATCCATGAGGCCATCGGTGTGGAGCTCGGCTACGCGCCGGAGCTGCAGGAGATGCTCGACGCGCCTCAGCACGTGACCGAGATGGGTGACGACGAGCACGCGCTCCGCGCCTTCATCGAGACCAACGCGCTGCACTGACCTTCGACCTCGACCCGCGAGGTGGTCGAGACCACGCCTCGAGCCGAGACCCACCCCTGGCGATGTCCGCAGGGGTGGGTCTCGTCGTCGGTCGTGATGTACCGGCGGCCGTGGACGGAGCGAGTGGTGTGCGATCTGCACATCCATGGGTGATTCTCGTGCGATATGCACATGTCGGCCGTGTGGGAAGCGTCGCTACTGTGGCGCACAACCCGTTCCCTCCTCCCGAAGGATCCTCATGGCACGCACGGCGCACGCAGACGACTTCGCGCTCTCCCGAGTGACTCCCGAGGCCCGCAGACCCTGGTTCGGAATCGCCGTGCAGCGATTCGGGCAGGTCTCGGCCCTCTCGCAGTTCCTCCTCGGCGCGACCCTCGGTTACAGCATGACTTTCGGCGAGGCCGTCCTCGCCTTCCTCTTCGGCTCGCTCATCCTCGAGGTGATCATGTGCGTGGTCGGCTTCATCGGCCAGCGCGAGGGCCTCAACACCGCTCTGCTCGCACGCTGGACCGGCTTCGGCGAGATCGGCGCCTCGCTGGTCGGCCTCGCGATCGGTATCAGCCTCATCGGCTGGTTCGGCATCCAGTCGGCCATCTCCGCGCAGTCACTCGACGCTCTCATGCCCGGTGCCCTGCCGGTCTGGGCCTGGAGCCTCATCTTCGGCCTCGCCGTCACCGCGATCGTGGCCTTCGGCTTCGTCGGGATGCAGTGGCTCGCGAACATCACCGTTCCGCTGTTCCTCATCCTGGTCGGCTGGTCGGTCATCACCGAGCTGAGCCGTCACGACATCGGCGAACTGCTCACGGGACCGGCGCCCGGACCCACGATGAGCGTCTGGGCCGGAACCGGCATCGTCGCCGGTGGTCTCATCGTCGGTGCGATCATCACGGGTGACATGACCCGCTTCAACCGCTCGCGCGCCGACGTGATCAAGCAGACCGTCCTCGGTGTCTCGCTCGGCGAGTTCGTGATCGGTCTCGCCGGCGTGCTGCTCGCCCACGCGGCCGCCACGGGCGACATCGTCGCGATCGTCACCTCGTCGGTCGGTTTCATCGGCCTGTTCATCGTGCTCACCGGCACCCTGAAGATCAACGACTGGAACCTGTACTCCTCCACGTTGGGCCTGGTGAACTTCATCTCCACCGCGTTCGGCAAGAACCTGCACCGCGTCACGACGACCATCGTGCTGGGCGTCGTGGGATCGATCCTCGCCGCGGTCGGCATCCTCGGACAGTTCACCGAATTCCTGATCGTGCTGAGCGTCGCGTTCCCGCCCATCGCCGGGATCATGGTGGCCGAGTACTACATCGTGCGCCGCTGGCGCCCCGACCTCGACGCCACCCGAGACGCCGGCACCCTTCCGACGACCGCTCCGCGCATCGTCCCCGCGACGATCGTCGTGTGGTTGGTCTCCGCGCTGGTCGGCTACTTCGTGACCTGGGGCATCCCGTCGCTGCTGAGCCTCTTCCTCTCGATGGTGCTCTACATCGTGGCCGGCAAGCTCGGCTGGGTCCGTGGCGTCGGTGTGGCGACGACACGACAGGCCACCTCGGTCGAAGCAGCAGCAGCGGCCTGAGCCGCCGAGACAGACACCCCTCACAGGAAAGCGAGAATCATGCATATCGGCATCGACGTCGGCGGCACCAACACCGACGCAGTCCTCATGGACGGCACCCGCACGCTCGCGGGCGTGAAGCACTCGACCACCCCCGATGTCACCGGTGGCATCATCCAGGCGATCGAGGACCTGCGGGCCGGGCACGCCTTCGAGGGCGCCGACGTCGATGCCGTCATGATCGGCACGACGCACTTCATCAACGCGCTCGTGCAGGCCAGCCGCCTGGCACCGGTCGCCGCCCTCCGGCTCGGACTGCCCGCCACGCGGGCGCTGCCGCCGCTGATCGACTGGCCCGAGGTTCTGGTCGAAGCCACGCAGGCCCGCAGCTATCTCGCCCACGGCGGTTACGAGTTCGACGGCCGGCCGATCTCGCCGCTCGACCCGGACGAGATCCGGGCGCACGCGGAGGACATGAAGGCGCACGGCATCCGCTCGGTCGCGATCTCGTCGGTGTTCAGTCCGGTCAACCACGACCTCGAGGTGCGGGCGGCCGAGATCGTCGCGGAGGTGCTGGGCACGGACGCCGCGATCTCGCTGTCCCACGAGATCGGTCGCATCGGGCTGCTGGAGCGCGAGAACGCGACCATCATCAATGCGGCGCTGCGTGAGCTCGCATCGGAGATCGTCGACGGGCTCACCTCCGCCGTGCGCGCCCAGGGCATCGAGGCGCCGATCTTCCTCAGCCAGAACGACGGCACGCTCATGGACGAGGAGTACGTGCGCCGCTACCCGGTCGCGACCTTCGCCTCCGGCCCGACCAACTCCATGCGCGGGGCTGCTGCCACGAGCGGACTCGACGACTGCGCCGTGATCGACGTGGGCGGCACCACGGCCGACATCGGTCTGCTGATCAACGGCTTCCCGCGTGAGACCGCGAACGAGGTGAAGGTCGCGGGCATCCGCACCAACTTCCGGATGCCCGACGTGCTCTCGCTCGGCATCGGGGGCGGGAGCATCGTCGACGAGGAGACCGCCGAGGTCGGTCCGGCTTCGGTCGGATACAAGCTGACCACGGAGGCTCTGGTCTTCGGCGGTTCCACCTTGACCGCCACCGACATCGCGGTCGCCGCGGGTCGCGCACAGGTGGGTGATGCGAGCAAGGTCGCTCACCTCGACCCGGCATTCGTCGAGCGGGTGCTCGCCCGCATCGCTGAACGCGTGTCCGAAGCCGTTGACCGCATGCGCACCTCGCCCGAGCCCATCGCGGTGGTCGCTGTCGGCGGGGGATCCATCCTGCTCCCCGATGAGCTGCCGCTGTTCGGCACCGTGCACCGCCCGGAGAACTATGCGGTCGCCAACGCCATCGGCGCGTCGATCGCGCAGGTCGGCGGCGAGATCGACAAGGTCTACGCGATCGAACCGGGGCGTCGCGACGAGACCATCGCCGAGGTGCGCGCCGAAGCCGTCGACAAGGCGATCGCGGCGGGCGCGAAGCCGTCGACCGTGTCGATCATCGACTTCGACGAGGTGCCGATCCCGTACCTCCCCGGCAACGCGACGCGCATCCGCGTGAAGGCCGTCGGCGACCTCGACATGGGAGCGTGACATGAGCTGGACGATCACTCCCGCGCACATCGACGGTCTCGCCCGCGGTGCTGCCGTCCTCGGCACCGGCGGGGGAGGAGACCCCTACATCGGAGCGCTGCTCGCTCGTCAGGCGCTGACCTCCGGCGACGTCACGGTCGTCGGCCTCGACGAGGTCCCCGACGACGCTCTCGTGCTGTTCGTCGCGATGATGGGAGCACCGACCGTGATGGTCGAGAAGCTCCCGAGCCTCGCCGAGGTCATCGAACCGGTCAGGGCGCTCAGCGTGCACCTCGGCCGTCCGATCACCCATATCGCGTGCGCCGAGGTCGGAGGGGTCAACTCGACCATCCCGATCGCCGCCGCTGCCGCGCTCGGCCTTCCGCTGCTCGACGCCGACGGCATGGGGCGAGCATTTCCGGAACTGCAGATGGTGCTCCCGACGCTGTACGGCGTAACGGCATCGCCGCTCGCGTTCAGCGATGAGAAGGGCAACACCGGCGTGCTGCAGACGGTCGACAACTCGTGGACCGAGCGCATCGCCCGCGTGGCCTGTGTCGAGATGGGGTGCTCGGTCATGATCTCCGGGTTCTCGATGTCGGGATCTGCTGCGCGGGAGTCGCTCGTCTCGGGGTCGCTGTCCCGCTGCATCGAGATCGGGCAGCGTATCGCCGCCGCACGCGACGAGAAGACCGATCCCGTCGCGGCGGTCGTCGAGCTTCTCGGCGGGCGCGAGCTGTTCGACGGCAAAGTCGTCGATGTGCACCGCGCCACCACGACCGGCTTCGCGCGCGGACGTGCACGCATCGACGGCGACGGCGACGCGACGCTGACGCTGCAGTTCCAGAACGAGCATCTCGTGGCCGAGGCCGACGGGACTGTGCTCGCGACCACTCCCGATCTGATCATGGTGCTCGACGGGGAATCCGGCGAGCCGATCACGACCGAGGCCCTGCGGTACGGGCAGCGGGTGCGGGTGATCGCGGCCCCCGCCGACGAGCGCTGGCATTCGGAGGCGGCGCTCGCGATGGTCGGCCCCGGCTACTTCGGGTACGACATGCCGTCGCACCGCTTCGACGGCAGCATCTCGGCAGGATTCGTCTCGACGGGAGCCGCGGCATGAGCTGGCAGCTCACCGCCGCAGACCTTCCCGATCTCGCCCGCGGTGCGACGCTGCTCGGCACCGGCGGCGGCGGTGACCCGTACATCGGCAAGATGCTGGTCGAGCGCGTGCTGGGGGAGGGGAGCATCACGATCCTCGACCCGGACGAGCTCGCCGACGACCTGTTCGTGATCCCGACGGCCCAGATGGGCGCGCCGACCGTGATGATCGAGAAGATCCCTGCCGGGACCGAGCCCACCCTCGCCCTGCGCACGCTCGAAGAGCACCTCGGGCGGAAGGCGGACGCGACGATGCCGATCGAGTGCGGCGGCATCAACTCGATGATCCCCCTCATCGTCGCGGCGGAGACCGGGCTGCCCGTGGTCGACGCCGACGGCATGGGCCGTGCCTTCCCTGAGCTGTCGATGGAGACCTTCGCCGTGTACGGCGTGCACGGGTCGCCCCTCGCGCTCGCGGGAGAGCGGGGCGAGAAGGTCGTGATCGACACGGGAGACGACGACCGCCAGATGGAGTGGCTCGCCCGCGGCATCACCATCCGACTCGGCGGTGTGGGACACATCGCCGAGTACGCGATGACCGGAGCCGACGTGCGCCGGACGGCCGTTCCCCGGACGATCTCGATGGCCCTCGCGCTGGGCCGCGCCATCCGGATCGCCCGTGAGGAGCATCGCTCGCCGTTCGACGCGATCGCCGAGACCCTGGCGAGCACGCTCTACCCGCACCTGCGCGAACTCTGCGTCGGCAAGGTCGTCGACGTCGAGCGGCGCACGACCGAGGGGTTCGCCAAGGGGAGAGCCGTCATCGCGCCCCTCGGTGCCGACGAAGGCGACACCTTCGAGATCTCCTTCCAGAACGAGAACCTCATCGCCCACCGGAGCGGGACGCTGGTGGCGATCGTGCCCGACCTCATCTGCGTGGTCGATCACGAGACGGCGGAGCCCATCACGACGGAGGGCCTCCGCTACGGGCAGCGCGTGCGGGTGCTCGGCATCTCCACACCGGAGATGATGCGCACACCCGACGCGCTCGCCGCCTTCGGCCCGTCCGCGTTCGGCCTCACGGCGGAGTTCGTTCCGCTCGAGACGCTGGCCGCGGCTGAGGACGTTTCTCCCTAGGCTGGAGCGCATGATGCTGCAGCGCGACGACCTCACGGCGCTCGCCCGCGGCTATGCGCTGCTCGGCTCCGGCGGCGGCGGCTCGACGACCATGCTCGAGCTGATGCTCGCCGGTGCCGAGGGCTGGCCGATCGAGGTCTCGCCGATCTCGGCGCTCGACCCCTCCACGCCCTGTCTCGGGGTTGCCTTCGTCGGCTCGACCATGCTGCTGGAGGAGCGTCTTCCGGGTGCGGCGCCGTTCACCCGGCTGCTCGACGCCGTCGAGCGGTGGATCGGTCATCCGGTCCCGGCGGTCTGTTCCCTCGAAGGCGGCGGCATGAACGGGCTGTCGCCGTTGCTGCTGGCCGGGTCGCATGTCGTGGTCGATGCGGACTGCACCGGCCGGGCCGTTCCGGGACTCGACCAGATGTCGCTGTTCGTGGATCGCGTCCCCGGCCTCGTGTTCGCCTGCGATACGGGTTTCGACGGCGTCGCGCTCGTCGAGGCGCACCGGGCGATCGATGCCGAGCGTGTCGTCCGATCGGCGATCATCCAGGCCGGCGGGGTCGGCTGCGCCGTGCTGGGCGGGTTCACGGTCGGCGATCTGCGGGAGCACGCGATCGGCGGCCACCTCGCCCATGCGCTCGACCTCGGTCGGGCCTATCTCGGCGCCGCGACCGCTCCGCTCCCGATCCTCGCCGATGCGCTCGGGGCGGAGCTTCTCGCCGAGGGGCGCATCGTCTCGGTCTCCTCGTCTGCGCACGATCCCCACGTGAACGCGGTGGAGATCAGCGGGCTCGCCGGGGCCGTGCACCGGGTGGTCAGTCGCTCCGAGACCCTCGCCGTGCTGACCGACGGCCGTCTGGTCGCATCCGCGCCGACGATCATCGTGGTCATCGATGCGATCTCGCGGGAGATCCTGGAGGTCACCGAGCTCCGACTCGCGCGGAACGTCGCCGTGCTCGCCGTCCCCGCGCCGGCATGGTGGAACGCCCGACCGGATCGGCGGGCGAAAGTGCTGCCCTCGGCATACGGACTCGACGATCTGGACGCGGCGTGAACGAGAGACTGCGGTTGAGCGCGCTGCTCGCCCACGGCGAGAACGGCGGGCTTCGGAGAGTCGCAGGCCCCGAGGACACCGCGTGGGAAGCGGTGACGGTAGGGGCGGGGGAGTCCGAGCTGAGCGCGAGCGGACCCGATCGGCTCGCGGTCCTGACGGCGACCGCCCCGACGTCGACCTGGCAGCAGGACGCGCTGCTGCGGCGGCTGCGTGATCGTGGATACACGGGCCTGGCGCTCGCGGGAGCGGCCTCGTTCGATGCCGGTGCTTTCCGCCTCGCGGATCGGATCGGTCTGTGCCTGCTCGATGTCGAACGTCCCATCCAACTCGCGAAAGCGTGCTGGATGCTGATCGAGGCGCGGGATGCGCTGACGCTCAGCCAGGTGCGCAAGGTCGCGCAGTCGTTCGAGTATGCCGCCGATGACCTGGCCGATCTGCTGGGGCATATCGCCGCGAACCTCGGTGTCGGTGCCGCGCTGATCGACTCGTCGGGAGTGCTGCAGGAGGCAGGTGCGCATCTCGACGAGCGACTGCACGCCGAGATCGGTTTCGAATCCTGGCTCGATCGGGCCGGTGTCGGCGATGCGGCGGCCGCGTCGGTGCGTGTGGACAGCCCGGGTCGCACCGGGTTGCGGCTCGTGCTCTTCGGTCGAGGACTCGGGGAGGCACAGGTGCAGTCGCTCTCCGTCGCCGCCGAGGTGGCGATGCCGGCGGTCGCCGCACGCATCTTGATCGACGAGGTGGCGGCGGTGAACGACGTCGCCGTGTCCTCCGGGCTGCTGCGCGACTTCGTCGATCTGCATGGGACGGCCGACGCCGATGTCGAGCGGCGCATGGCCGAGCGCGGCTGGCGCACCGGTGGACATCACCTCGGCTTCCGGATGGTGGCGAGGGGACGACTCGATTCCTTCTCGCTGCTGCGGACGGTCAGTGCCGGGCTCAGCGCCATCGACGGCGATGCGCACGCGACGACGGCCGGTCGAGGACTGAGCGGGTGGCTGACCTTTCCGGAGTCGCCGGATCCTGATCGGGTGGAGCGGGCGGTCGCGTCTCTGCGAGAGCTCCATCTGAGTGCCCTGCGCGATTTCGCCGTCGCCACCGGCATCGGCTCGCTCCAGGGAGGACCGGAAGGACTCGCCACGACCCTCGACGAGGCGGGGGATGCGGCGCGCATCGCGGCGTCGCGATCGGCGACAGGGTGGTTCGTGCGCGTCGACAGCCTCGGACTCGAGCAGCTCCTGCTCGCCTGGACCGGGAACGACACGTTCGTCCCCGCTGCGGAATCCCTGCTCGCACCGTTGCGGGAGGGAGGGGGAGAGCTGCTCACCACCCTTTCGTCGTACCTCGACCACGAATCGGGCATCGCTGCGACCGCGACGGCGCTCGGTCTGCACCGCAACACCGTGACCGTGCGGATCCGGCGTGTGCAGGAACTCCTCGGCATCGACCTGACCGACCCGGAAGCGCGCTTGGCGCTGCATCTCGCCTGTCGGGCGGTGCAGCCGCGCTGACGCGGAGCGGTCTCACTCCTCCGGGTCGCCGTGCAGCATCCACGGGATGCCGAAGCGATCGACGAGCATGCCGAAGAGGCCGCCCCACGGGGGCACGTCCAGCGGCATCGTGATCGTCGCGCCGTCGGAGAGCTTCTCCCACACGGCGCGGGTGGTGTCCTGGGAGTTGCCGCTCAGTGACACCGAGAACCCCTGCGGCTTCTCGTAGGGCATGCCGTCGGGGGAGTCGGAGGCCATGAGCACCAGACCGCCCGGAGCATCGAGTTGGGCGTGCATGACGAGGTCCTTCTGGCTCGGATCCTGCACCATGTCGGGGAACTCTCCGAAGGTGTTGATCACCAGGTCACCGCCGAGGACGCTCTGATAGAACTCCATCGCCGTGCGGGCCTCGGTGCGGAACGAGAGATACGGGTTGAGAGCGGGCATGAAGACTCCAGGAGTGTGTGAACGGTGTCATTGCCGGCACCGCTGGAACTCAGTCTGCGCTCGGATCGAGAGGGTCCGCAAGAGGGATCCGGAGCGACGGCGGCCCTAGGCCGGGAGCGCCTTGACCGCGGCGGTGAGCACCTGCGGGACCGTCGGCACACCGGTGGCCCGGAAGACTTCGGTGCCGGTGGAATCGTGGATGATCACGGTCGGTGTGAACCCGATATCCAGCTTCTCGGCAGTATCCGGATCCTGTGCGACGTCGATCTCGGTCACGGTCGCGTCGGGGAGGAATCGTGCGGCCTCGGCGAGAACGGCCCGGGTCCGCGCACAGGCGCCGCAGAACGACGATGACACCAGGGTCAGTTCCATGTGCACCTCCAGGGGGCGCCGCGCGCCACCATGGATGCAACCGTCACCTGTTCCGTGGTGTTCCCGAGAGGCGGCGGAGGTGCTCAGGCGACGGAACGCCGCACGCTCGGTCGGATCAGCCTCGAGAGGTCATCCGCGGTCGAGGCCGAAGGTGTGCTTCACGAGCGCGCGCACGTCACGGTCGAGGCCTTCGATACGGCTCCCCACGGCGTCGATGCGAGTGTTCACCGAGACGAATCGCGCATCGACGGCCTCGAACCGCGCATCGACGGCCTCGAACCGCGCGACCATCTCGGTGCGGAGCCCGCCGATCTCTGACCTCACGCCGCCGATCTCGGCTCGCAACACTCGGATGAACAGCGTCGAGACCACCGTGACCATTCCGAACATCAGCGCGATGACGGCACCGATCATGGTCCAGATCTGCGGCTCGGTCATCGTGATCACGCTCTCATTCTGGTCGGACGATCTCATCCTGCCAAGACCACGAACCTGTATGCGGCGAGTGGGGAGAAGCCTGTTCCGGAGCAATATGTGGAGAGGGACTGGAGCAGGAGTACCGCTAGCGGGCGGCGAGCCATTCGGCGAAGCTCTGACGTCCGAGATCTGCGTCAGGACCGGGGAGAGCATGCCCCGCTCTCATGCCGGCCATCTGCGGCCCCGGCACGTTGAGTCTCGGTATCCAACCGCGGAATCCCGTCCGCCGTGCGAACGCACGCACCATGTCAGACAACTGCTCTTCCCGAGGGCCGGCGAGGTCACGCACGCGTCCCTGCGGATCGCCAGCGGCGAGTGCTGCGAGACGCGCGCCCACTTCGCTCGCAGCCACGGGCTGTGTGCGCGCGTTCGGCGCGATGTGCACGGGTCCCAGCTTCGCCCGTGCGAACATCTGCTCCGCGAACTCATGGAACTGCGTGGCCCGCAGGATCGTCCACGGTACGCGCGACGCCTCGACGATCTTCTCCTGGGCGATCTTGCCGGCGTAATAGTCGTAGGGAATGCGGTCGATCCCGACGATCGACAGCAGCACGACCTGTCCGACTCCCGCATTCGACGCCGCTGAGACCAGGTTTCCGGTCGCGGCGGTGAAGAACTCGATGGCCGCGCTCGCCGTGAGCGTCTCGATGCTCGCGACGTCGACCACCGCGTCAGCGCCTGCCAGGGCGTCGTCCAGCCCCTGCCCGGTCACCAGGTCGACTCCCTGCGACCGGCTGAGGACGACCGCGTCGTGTCCCGCTGTGCGCACCGCCTCGACGGTGTGCCGTCCGACGGTCCCGGTTCCTCCTGCGACGGCGATCCTCATCCGTGTTCTCCTTCGTCTCGGTACATCTTCTCCGGAATCGACGATGCAGGCGACCGAAACGCGTGATGTCGGATCACGCCGGAACGCGGCCCCGCTGCTGGGTACGATGGCGACTGTGACCACACCGACCGTGCGCCCGGGCATCGCCGAGCGACTTTCGCAGATGATCCGGATACCGACGGTCTCGGCCGAGCTCGGGGAACGCGGACCTGCGCCCTTCGAGGAGTTCGTCGCGCTGATCGCGGAGCTCTACCCGCTGACGCACGAGAAGCTGGGTCTGGAACGGCACACCGACTTCGGCCTCCTGTTCCACTGGGAGGGGAACGGCGCGACTTCCGACGAGCCCGTCGTGCTGATGGCCCACTACGACGTCGTCCCGGTCGACGAGAGCGACGACTGGACCCATCCGCCGTTCGCCGGCGTGATCGCCGACGGATCGGTGTACGGCCGCGGAGCGCTGGATGACAAGGGCCCGCTGATCGTGGTCCTCGAGGCGGTCGAGAATCTTCTCGCCGACGGGTTCGTGCCGCCCCGTGACGTGTACCTCTCCTTCGGGGGCAACGAGGAGACGTACGGGCGCGCCGCCGAGGAGATCGCACGGGTGCTGCGCGAACGCGGGGTGGTCCCGTGGCTCGTGGTCGACGAGGGCGGTGCCGTGGTCGACGCGCCCCTGCCCTTCGTTCCCGGCCGTGCCGCGATGATCGGTGTCGGGGAGAAGGGCGTGATGACACTCCGGCTGACGGCCCGCGGCGACGGCGGCCACGCCTCCGCTCCGCCGTCGTCGACCGCCGTCCGGCGCATCGCCACGGCCGTGGACCGACTCGGACCCACCACCTTCCGCCCGCGGGCGTCGAAGGCGATCCTGCGGATGCTGTCGCAGCTGGCCAGGCAGACTCCGGGCCCGGCTCGGCACCTGCTGCGATTGCTGAGTTCTGCTCCGCTGCTCACCGCGCAGGTCTTCGCCGCCCTCGGCGGTGAACCCGCAGCTCTCGTGCGCACCACGGTCGCGCCGACGATGCAGTCGGGCGGTACTGCGGCGAACGTGCTGCCGTCTCAGGCATCCGCCACCGTCAACCTGCGCATCGCGCTCGGCGAGACGACGCAGCAGACGGTGTTCCGGGTACGTCGGCGCATCCGTGACCCGCTCGTCACGGTCGAGGTCGTCGAAGCGAGCGAGCCGTCGCCGGAGTCACCGACGGACAACGCCCAGTTCGCGCTCCTCGCCGAAGCCCTCGACGTCGCTTTCCCCGGGGTGCCCGCGGTGCCGTATGTGATGATGGCCGCCACCGATTCGCGACACTTCCACCGGTTCTCGCCGGCGGTCTACCGCTTCGCACCGCTGGACATGTCGAACGCCCAGCGTGCCTCGATCCACGGCGTCGACGAGAGCGTCGAGATCGCCGCCCTGGAGCGGGGGGAGCGATTCCACCGGGCGCTGCTCGAACGGCTAGGGTGATCTCACCCTTCCCCCGGAGTGTGCCGGGGAACCCGAAGCAGAAGCAGGAGACGCGATGACGCGCACCCGCACCCTGGGCACCCTCGCCATCGTCGTGGGCTTCCTCGCCTTCGTGGAGTTCACGAGCGGTGTGCTGCAGGGGTACTACACCCCGATGCTCACCGACATCGCGCGCCATCTGGGGATCCACGACGCCGATGTGAACTGGCTCGAGGGAGCGCAGCTGATGCTGTCGGCACTCGTGGTCCCGGCGTTCGCGAAGCTCGGTGACATGGTCGGCCACAAGCGGATGCTGCTGATCTCGACCGCTGTCACCGCCGCCGCCGCTCTGGTGCTGCCTTTCACCGACTCCTTCCCGGTGTTCCTCGCGGCGTGGGCGCTGATGGGGTTCTACGTGGTCTGGCTTCCGCTGGAGATCGCTCTGATCTGGTCGCGCTCGCGGCGCATGGAGGGGCGTTCCTCGATCACGGCGAAGGCAGCGGGCCTCCTCGTTGCGGCGCTCGAAGGAGGGGCGATCATCGGCGCGCTCGTGGGTGGCGCACTCATCGATGTCCT
Organism: Microbacterium maritypicum MF109; assembly: GCF_000455825.1. Classification (GTDB taxonomy): domain Bacteria; phylum Actinomycetota; class Actinomycetes; order Actinomycetales; family Microbacteriaceae; genus Microbacterium; species Microbacterium maritypicum_A. The sequence continues at coordinate 48,572 of NZ_ATAO01000002.1, read as the reverse complement.
GCCGCTCACCGTGGTGCTGCTGGTGCCTGCCGTGCTGATCGTGGTCTGCTTCTTCGTGATCCTGTTCGGGGTCAAGGAGTCGCCGGAGCCGACGGGCGGTCTCTTCGACACGGTCGGCCTCGTGCTCATCTCCCTCGCCCTCGTCTGCTTCACCGGGGGTCTCAGTCTGCTTCGGCTGGAGGGCGGCCTGACCAACCCCTGGTCCTGGGCGGTGGTGGTGCTCGGCGTCCTGCTGGTGATCCCGTTCGTCCTCTGGGAGCTCCGCGCCGACGATCCGCTGACCGATGTGCGGATGTTCCGTTCGCCGGCGCTCGGCCCCGTCTTCCTGACCGCCGGGCTCTTCGGCGTCAGCGTGCTCGGCGCGCAGGCTCCGCTGTCGACGTTCGCGCGTACCGATCCGACGGTCTACGGCTACGGTCTCGGCACGAGCGGCTTCGCGACCTCGCTGATCATCGGCGTGTATCTGATCGCCATGATCGCGGGGGCTCTCCTGTTCCCGACCGTCGCCCGGCGGGCCACGCCGCGCCTGACGCTGATGGGTGCGTCCGTGCTGGTCGGCATCGGGTTCCTCCTCTTCCTTCCGTTCCACGACACCTACGCGCAGGTCATCACGAACATGGTCGTTGTCGGACTCGGCTCGGGAGCGCTGGTCGCCGCGCTCCCCGCCGCTGCCGCATCGGCCGCTCCGGCCACGCAGACCGGTGTCGCGACGGGGCTCACCAACTCGGTGAAGACCGTCGGCGGCGCGATCGCCTCGTGCGTGTTCGGCATCGCGCTCCTGCATGGGGTCGCGAGCACGGCAGGTGCGACCGAGGGAACGGCCGGCTCGCTCGCGGGCTACTTCACGGTGTGGATCGTCTGCGGGGTGACCGCCCTCGTGGCCGCGGTGATCCTCGTGTTCGTCCCGAAGACCGCGTTCACCGACCGATCTGTCGAGACCGAGGCGGCCTCGGCCCTCTGACGCTCAGGCGCGCAGCCCGAGTGCGTGCACGATCTGCGGCCACGCGAGGGAACCGAGTTCCGCGTCAGCCGACGGTGAGCCTCCTCGTGCCATCGTCACTCCACCGGTGGCGATCGACTCGCCGGGCAGGATCATCCGGTGCCCGGCGGGGGAGTGCGTGATCAGCGTCGTCTCCCGTCCGTTCGCTCTGCGGCGCTCGACGACCTCGGCGGCGAACCGGTCGCTCGGCCAGACACGGTCGTCGCCTCCCGCGATGAGCACGACGACGCCGCGGATGCTCTCTGAGCGGATCGTGGCGGCTGCAGTGGCGTCAGGAGCGCGATCGAGGCTCGACTGGTACAGGGACCGGTACTCGGGCGGTTCGGTCGACGGCGACCACGACGAGTCGAACGGGACAGCCGGGAGCGGAGCCCCCTGCCAGGTCCAGTGCGACGACCAGTCCCCGTCGGCGAACCCCGCCCAGACGACGGATGACGGTGCGACCGCGACCGTCGCGTCGACCGGGTGAAGGGACGCGGTGACCAGGGCAGCCTCCGCACCGAACGACGTTCCGAAGATCGCGACGCGGTCGGCATCGTGCCGCAGGAGGTCCAGCTGATCCGTGAACAGCTCGATCGGCACTTCGTGGGGTGAGGGGCGCTGACCCGCACCCCCGAACCAGCGGATGGCGCGGACCCGGGCCCCGTGCCGTGCGAACAGGTCGGCCCGTTCTGCCTCCACGCGCCCACTCGACCCCGCGAGGAGCAGGATCGCGGTGCCGTTGGGTACTTCCGGATAGGCGTCATACCGGTCGGGTGGGGCGACCGAAGCGTGGTCTCGAAGCGTCGTCATCCGTCGCGGTCGAGACCGAACGTGCGCTTCACGATCGCCTGCACGTCGCGGTCGAGCCCATCGATGCGGTTGTTCACGGCATCGAATCGTGCGTTCATCTCGGTGCGCAGACCGCCGATCTGCCCGTTCATCTCGGTGCGCAGACCGCCGATCTCACTGCGGATGATCCGGACGAACAGGGTCGAGACGACCGTGAGCGTGCTGAACATCAGCACGGTGAACGATCCGATCATCGTCCAGATCTGCGCGTCATTCATGAATCCCACTTCCTCATCGTCGCATCGATTCGGCAAGCCTGCCAGAGCACGGGAGCCGAAGATATCGGTCGCGCACGAGAGGGGGATAACCCGGCCTCTGACGTGTCGGAGCAGGAGAAGACGATCCGCCCGCGGATCTCGCGGGGAACTCGCGGGGAAGAGGTGGAGAGGAGACCGGGCGGTGGGATCCCACCGCCCGGTCCTGCTCAGTCGCCCTTCACGTTGACGATCTGCCGCAGCGTGTGCCGGATCGATACGAGTCCGGCGGCATCCGCCATCACCTGGTCAATCGGCTTGTACGCCTGCGGGATCTCGTCGATGAAGGCATCGGTGTCACGGAACTCGATGCCCGTCATCGCCTCTCGCAGCTGGTCGTGCGTGAAGGTCCGCCGCGCCGCCGAGCGGGAGTACTCCCGTCCGGCACCGTGCGGGGAGGAGTTCAGCGACTGCGGGTCGCCGAGCCCTTCCACCACGTAAGAGGCGGTCCCCATCGACCCGGGGATGAGGCCCGGTCGACCGGCGTCCGCCTGGATGGCTCCCTTCCGTGACACCCACACCTGCTTCCCGTAGTGCTTCTCCGACTCGGTGAAGTTGTGGTGGCAGTTGATGCGCTCCTGTTCGTCGACCGGGGTTCCGAGGAACTCCGACACCTGCCGGATGACGCGATCCATCATCTCCTCCCGGTTCAGCAGCGCGAAGTGCTGGGCCCACCGCAGCTCCCGGATGTAGCGGGTGAACTCCGGTGTGCCCTCGACCAGGTATGCCAGGTCGGGGTCGGGAAGGTCGATCCACCACTGCCTCGCCAGCCGCTGGGCGACGGCGATGTGGTGCCCGGCGATCTTGTTGCCGACGCCTCGCGAGCCCGAGTGCAGGAACAGCCAGACCCGATCGAGCTCATCGACCGACACCTCGATGAAGTGGTTGCCTGAACCGAGCGTGCCCAACTGCAGACGCCAGTTCCCGGCGTACTGCGCCGGGTCGAAGCCGTTCTTCTCGGCGAGCTGCTCCAGCTCGGTGATGCGCGGTTCCGCGGTGGCCACGACCTTGCGGTTGTACCGGCCGGCCGACAGGGGGATGGCGCGCTCGATCTGCTCCCGGAGGTCGGCGAGCCGACGACCGTCGACGTCGCTCCTCGTGAACGGCGTACGAACGGCGATCATCCCGCAGCCGATGTCGACGCCGACGGCGGCGGGGATGATCGCGCCGAGCGTCGGGATGACCGAGCCGACCGTCGCCCCCTTGCCGAGGTGCGCGTCCGGCATCAGTGCCAGGTGCGGGTGGATGAACGGCATGCGGGCCGTGGTGTGCGCCTGAGCGAGTGTCTTCTCGTCGATCAGGGACGCCCACGACAGCAGCCGTGCGGAGAGCCTCTCCATGATTCCTTTCCTTGTGGTGATGTTCAGCCACAGGTCAGAGGAGTCTCCAACGGAAAACGCCCCGGACCTGACGGTACGGGGCGTTGCGAGAGCGGATGCTGTCACACGGCGCGTGCCGGAGGGTACGACTCGTAGCGGTCATTGCGCTTCTGCTGAAGCGGCAACACCGCTGCCTGGGGAAGGTTCCGCTGCGCGGTCATCCGTCGTGCTCCTCGGCTGGTGTGCTGCGCCGATCGGCACAGCTTTGCCACACTAGGGCGCGACACGCCCGGGAGTCAAGTTGTCTCACGGGGCGGGTTGTGCATGAACTCGACCCGGATGCCGTCCGCGTCCTCGACGAACGCGGCGTAGTAGCTCTCCGAGTAGCGCGGATACTCCTTGGGCTCGCGGACGGCTGTCCAGCCGGCGTCGACCGCGACCGCGTGCAGGCGGTCGACCTGCTCGCGCGTCGGTACCGCGAAGGCGATGTGCTGCCAGCCGATGCGGCCATGCTGATGCGGAGCGGAGTCCTCATCCCAGGTGTAGAGGATGATCTCGGTCTCGTCGCCGTTGTTCCATGAGATCGAATGATCGTTCGCGCCCCCGCTCTGATATCCGAGAGCGGTGAGCACGGGGTGGAACTGCGCCCGTCCGCGCTCGAGGTCGGCGACGGTGATGCCCAGATGATCCAGAAGAGCCATGGGTCGAGTCTTCCAGCAACCGCCGACGTCGTACTAGTGCGGGGCGTGGTATTCGGCTTCGCCGCGCTTCCAGTAACCCTTCACGACGGCTTTCGCGGTGTCGACGCTCCAGCGCTCGAGCAGCGCTCGGCCGGGCTTCACGATCGACTGCTCGGCGGCGATGAAGACGAACGGGTCGGCACCGATCGCGTGCTCGGCGGTCAGCCCCTCGAGGAAGGCGATGAGGGCGGAACCGGAGGGCGCCTCGCCACGATGCAGCCACTCGATGTCGACGGGCGCGTCGATGTCGACCTCTCGGCCGGGGTTCACGGTCTCGATCACGATGCGTGCGGGCGTGCCGTCGGGGATCAGTGCGGCGAAGCGACGGATCGCCGGAATAGCGGTTTCGTCGCCCACGAGCAGCCACGAGCCGGGCTCACCGGACAGAACGGCCGCTCCGCGGGGACCGCCGACACCGATCGTCGATCCGAGCGGTGCCGTCGCCGCCCACGGCGCGGCGACGCCCTGGTCACCGTGCACGGCGAACTCGACGTCGAGCCAGTCCTCGCCCCAGGCGAGCGGTGTGTATTCGCGGCTGGGTGACGCTCGGAGCTCCTCGACGGATTCGGTGGGGCCCGCGGGGAAGAACAGGCGCATGTGGTCGTCGGAGCCGGGAGAGTCGAAGCCGGCGAGATCGGAGCCCGTCAGGCGCACACGCACGAAGTCGGGGGCCAGCCACTCGCGGGCGCTCAAGGTGACGTTGCGGAAGCGCAGCTCGAGGCCGCGACGCTCGATCGAGAAACCGGATTTCGTATCGCTCATAAAGTAAGGCTAACCTAAATGTGCCGAGGGGAGTCGCCCTCCACTCTCGGCTTCCGGCGCCGCAGCGTGCGCATCGATCCCGCAGAACAGGAGTCTCTCCATGTCCGTGCCCAGAACCCTCACCGCCACGAGCGCCGCTCTCGTCGGCCTCCTCGCCCTCGCCGGCTGCACCTCCGGCGGCTCGGCGGAACCGGAGAAGACCGAACCCGCAGCAGCGACCGTCACGATCGAGGACAACACCGGCACGCACGAGATCGCGACGCCTCCCACATCCGTCGTCGCGCTCGACAACCGCACCTTCCAGACGCTTTCCGACTGGGACGTCGAGCTCTCCGCCGGGGCCGTCGCGCTCATGCCGGAGACCGTGTCGTACGTGAACGACGACGCGATCGTCGACATCGGACTGCACAGCGAGCCCGACCTCGAAGCGGTCGTCGCCGTCGAGCCTGACCTGATCATCAGCGGCCAGCGGTTCACTCAGCACAACGCCGCGATCGCCGATCTGGTCCCCGACGCCACGATCGTCGACCTCGAGCCGCGCGAAGGTGAGCCCTTCGGAGACGAGCTCAAGCGCCAGGTCACCGTCCTCGGCGAGATCTTCGGCAAGCAGGATGAAGCCAAGAAGCTCGTGGACGACTTCGACGCCGCTGTCGAGCGCGCCAAGGCGGCGTACGACGATGCCGACACCGTCATGGCCGTGAACACCTCCGGCGGACAGATCGGCTACCTCGCCCCGACCGTCGGACGCTCGCTCGGACCGATCTACGACATGCTCGGCCTGACCCCCGCGCTCGAGGTCGACGACGCGACCGACGACCACCAGGGCGATGACATCTCGGTCGAGGCGATCGCCGCCTCGAACCCCGACTGGATCCTCGTGCTCGACCGTGACGCCGTCTTCGCGGCCGACACCCCCGACTACGTGCAGGCCGCGGAGATCCTGGAGAGCTCCGAGGCGCTCGCCGGCGTCACCGCCGTGAAGCAGAAGCAGATCGTGTACATGCCCACCGACACGTACCTGAACGAGAGCATCCAGACGTACACGACGTTCCTCGACGACCTCGCCGACGCCCTCGAGAAGAGCGCGAAGAACTGAGGTACGGCGGCGGCATCCGGACGATCCGGGTGCCGTCGCCCCATCATCATGGTCTCCACCGACATCGCTCCACCGCCCCGTTACGCCGGGCGGCTCTTCGACGTGAAACTGCTCATCGGCGTGCTCATCGTCGTCGCCCTGCTCGCGATCTCGCTCTTCACGGGTGTGTACGACGTCACCGGCGCGGACGACGGCGCGCAGATGTTCCAGATCACCCGAGTGCCCCGCACGATCGCCCTGGTCCTCGCCGGCGCCTCGATGGCCATGGCGGGCCTCGTCATGCAGCTGCTCACCCAGAACCGCTTCGTCGAACCGACGACCACCGGCACCACCGAATGGGCCGGCCTCGGGCTCCTGATGGTCATGATCCTCGTGCCGCAGCCGTCGCTTCCCCTCCGGATGGCCGGCGCGGTGCTCGCAGCGTTCATCGGCACGATGGTGTTCTTCGCGTTCCTGCGCCGGGTGGCACTCAAGTCGTCCCTGATCGTCCCGATCGTCGGCATCATGCTCGGGGCCGTGGTCGGCGCATTGTCGACGTACCTCGCGCTGGCCACCAACTCGCTGCAGATCATCGGCGTCTGGTTCGCGGGCAGCTTCACCTCGGTGATGCGAGGTCAGTACGAGATGCTCTGGATCGTGGCTGTCATCGGGGTGATCGTCTTCATCGTCGCCGATCGGCTGACCATCGCGGGGCTCGGCGAGGAAGTGGCCACCAACGTCGGCGTGAACTACAACAGGATCATCCTGCTCGGGACGGTGCTGATCGCGGTCACCACCGGCGTCGTCACCGTCGTCGTCGGCAATCTGCCCTTCCTGGGGCTGATCGTGCCGAACATCGTCTCGATGGTGCGCGGCGACGATCTGCGCAGCAATCTTCCGTGGGTGTGCCTGCTCGGCATAGCGATCGTCACCGTGTGCGACATCATCGGACGCACGATCATCATGCCGTTCGAAGTGCCGGTGTCGCTGATCCTCGGGGTGGTCGGCGCCGTGGTGTTCGTCCTTCTCCTGCTCAGGCAGCGTCGACGTGGCTAGCGGGGGGACGGGCGACGTGGCGACCGCCGGTGCGCTCCGGTCGGCGGGCTCGTTCACGACCCCAGGTGCGCGCCGGCGTTACGCCGTGGTGCTCGGGATCCTCCTGGTCCTCGCGGCAGGGTCGGGCTTCGGTCTGCTCGCCTGGGCGAATCCGATGCCGGTCGGCTCCACCGGGTTCTGGCGGATCGCGCAGCATCGCGCCACCGACGTCACGGTGATGGCCCTCGTCGCGGTCGCTCAGGCCGTCGCCACGGTGAGCTTCCAGACCGTCACCAACAACCGCATCATCACGCCGTCGATCATGGGGTTCGAATCGCTCTATCGAGTCGTGCAGACCTCGACCGTGTACCTGTTCGGAGTGGCAGGGATCGTGGCGATCCAGGGAATCGGGCAGTTCGCGATCCAGGTCGCGATCATGGTCGGTCTCGCCGTCGCCCTCTACGGTTGGCTGTTGTCCGGACGCTACGGCAATCTGCAGATCATGCTCCTGGTGGGCATCGTGATCGGAGGCGGCCTCGGGGCGATCGCGACGTTCATGCAGCGCCTGCTCACACCCAGTGAGTTCGACGTGCTCGCCGCGCGTCTGTTCGGCAACGTGTCCAATGCCGACCCCTCGTACCTCCCGCTGGCGATCCCGCTGGTCGTCGCGGCGTCTGCGTTGCTGTGGCTCCGTTCGCGCCGGCTCAACCTCATGGCACTCGGCCCGGACGCTGCGCGCTCCCTCGGCGTCGATCATCGCCGCGAACTGTTCATCGTGCTGTTCCTCGTCGCCGTGTTGATGGCCACCTCCACGGCGCTGGTGGGACCGATGACGTTCCTCGGCTTCCTGGTGGCGACGCTCGCCTACCAGTTCGCCGATACGCACGACCATCGGCTGATCTTCCCCGTCGCGGTGCTCACGGCCTTCACGATCCTGGCCGGGGCCTACTTCGTGATGAAGAACATCTTCTACGCGCAGGGGATGGTGTCGATCCTGATCGAGCTCGTCGGGGGCACCGTGTTCCTCATCGTCATCCTCAGAAAGGGCAGACTGTGATCGCTCTCGACGGCGTCCGCCGCGAATACAGCAGCGAGGTCGCGATCGGCCCCGTCGACCTCGAGATCCCCGCCGGCGGAATCACCGCCCTGATCGGTCCGAACGGCGCGGGCAAGTCGACGCTGCTCACGATGATCGGGCGTCTGACCGGGATGGATGCCGGTGCCATCGAGATCGCGGGGCTCGACGTGGCCTCGACGAGATCGAAGGATCTGGCGAAGGTGGTGTCGATCCTCCGTCAGGAGAATCACTTCGTCACCCGCCTCACCGTTCGCCAGCTGGTCGGTTTCGGGCGCTTCCCGCACTCGAAGGGCAGGCTGAACCGGGCCGACGAGGAGATCATCAGTCAGGCGATCGACTTCCTCGACCTCGGCGCTCTGGAGGGGCGCTACCTGGACGAGCTCTCCGGCGGGCAGCGTCAGCGCGCCTATGTCGCCATGGTCCTCGCCCAGGACACCGAGTTCGTGCTGCTGGACGAGCCACTGAACAACCTCGACATGCGGCACGCCGTGCAGATGATGAAGCATCTGCGCCGGGCCGCGGAGGAACTCGGGCGCACCATCGTGATCGTGCTGCACGACATCAACTTCGCCGGGCACTACGCGGACCACATCTGCGCGATGAAAGACGGTGCGGTCGTGGAGTTCGGCTCGCCGGCGGCGATCATGACGGACGACGTGCTCACGCGGGTGTTCGACACCCCGGTGCGCGTGGTCGACGGACCGTCGGGCCCGCTCGCCGTCTACTACTGAGTCGGGGCGACCACTCAGAGCTCGATGCCGTGGTCCTCGTCGTTGACGCCGGCGTTGTTCCCTCGGCGCGATTCGTATCCGAGGAACCAGCCGAGCCACACGATGGCCGCGAGCAGGACGCCGAGCCAGACGTTCTGGAAGATCAGCCCGATCACGACGCCGACGATCAGCAGGCCGACGGTGACGAGGATGCGCAGCATGGAACGGGACATGGCACCAGCTTAGGTGCCGACGTCAGCGGCGGCGATGGTCTTCGGGTGCGAGACGGGGCCCCCGGCGCGGTTCCTGCACACCACTCGCATGGATGAGGCGGACGACGCGTTGTCGTTGTCCGGCCCACGGCGCGAGGAGCTCGATCATCCCGGCGTCATCGGTGCGTGCGCCCGTCAGCGCGTGGCCGACCTCATGGGCGAGGTGGTAGTCGCCGATACTGACCGCGTCCGGATCCCCGAGCGCGCGGATGCGCGTCTCCGCCGACGTCCAGACCCCCACGCCGGGAAGGCTCGTGAGCACGCGGTCTCGGTCATCTCCCGAGGCGGCGGCTCTGACGGCTCGGGAGATGCGATCTCCGCGCTCGGCCGCACGCACGATGGTGCGCGACTGGGGCGGCTCGACGCCGGCACGATGCCAGGCCCAGGACGGGATGCGATGCCACTGGTCGGGGGACGGCGCGGCGAACATCGGCCGCGGGGTGGGACCGGGAGCGGGTGCTCCGAACCGCGAGATCAGCCAGCGCCACGCGCCGAAAGCCTGCATGCCGGTCACCTTCTGCTCGATGATCGCGCACGCGAGCGCATCGAACACCTCGTCGGTACGCGTCAGACGCAGCCCCGGGTGGCGTCGTGCGGTGTCGGCGATGAGCGGGTGCAGGGAAGGATCGAAGTCGGTGGCGTCGTCGTGGGCACCGCAGAGCGCGGGCACCAGATCGAGGGCGATGCCCGATCCGGGGCCCCACGCGGTCGCGTGGACCTCGCCGCCGAGCATGCGCAGAGAGAGGGTCGTCGGTCCGAGGGGTGTGCGCAACGCGCGCCAGATGACGGTTCCGTCGATGACCATCGTCGGGTCGTTGCGACCGCGGCGGAGCATGCCGACCGTTCGGTGGAGATCGAGCTCGTGCGGCGGGCGGTAGACGGCCTCCTGAGCAGTGTCCGCGGGGGCGGCGTCCGCCGAGGCGGAGCGCGCTGTCAGGGTCATGCGCCCACCCTACGCGCAGCTGCTGACACCGGCTCCCGGCGACTCAGAAGCGGTCGGGCGAGGGGGTTCCGTGGCCGTAGCGGATGACGACGTCGGCGTGGCGGTCGAAGCGGTAGCCGATGCCGCGCACGGTGCGGACGATGTCCTCATAGCGACCCAGCTTCGCGCGCAGGCGGCGCACGTGCACGTCGATCGTGCGCTCACCGGGCGTCTCGTCGTCCTGGGCCTGCCAGAGCGCGGAGACCAGCTCGCTGCGTTCGATCGTGCGCCCCTCGCGGAGCACGAGGTACTGCAGCAGCTCGAACTCCTTGTATGTGAAGGCGGCGGACTCGCCGTCGATCAGCACGCGCTTGCGGGAGATGTCGACGGTGACGCCCGTCTCCTCGTCCGTGGTGTCCTCTTCCGCAGCGGCCTTGGTGCGCGCGATGGCACCGGGCTCCTGCAGAGCGAGACGGACCACGTCGAGGTCGCGGCCGCCCGATCCGTGCGGGGCGAGGGCCACCGTGGCGTGCGTCTCGGCTCCCGGGGCGAGCTCGGCGAGGGTGCGGCGCAGCGCGTCGACGAGAAGGGGGAGGCTGACGCCGGCTTCGGCGGCCTTGATCTCATCCAGCCCGACGTAGAGGGCGAAGCCACGGGGTGAGCGCACGGCGGGAAGATCGGCTCCTGCGGCGGACAGGGGCGCGGCGGCTTCGTGCTGCGTGCGGATCGCGGCGGTGGTGGCGGGACGCTCGAGAAGTGCGGTGTTCGACATGATGATGAAGTCCTCAGGACGTGAGCCCGGATCGAGCGGGGCTCTGATGCGTTGCATGAATGACCGGCGGAGCCGGGAAGCGAGCAAAGGGTGGATGCTCGGAGACGCTGACCTCGCAGATCGCGAGGAGTTCAGGTCAGGCGGGGTGGCTGTTCGTTCAGCGACACATTCGGCAACACATGCCAACGCGACCGGGCATCATCATCCCGGCAGTCCCGTTCGCCTCCTGGGCGGACAAAGGGCGTGCGTTGGTGGTCATGGGGGGATTATGTCCGATCGTGACGCCCCATGTCAAAACGCCCGGCGGCTCCGGGCGGGCGTAACGTGGTTCGAATGACGATCTCGCACACCGTCGGAGGCTTCATCCTGACCGACGAGAAGGACGCTTCGCGCTACACGCTCATGCGCGACGGGACGCTCGTGAGTGTTCTGGACTACCGGGACGACGGGCGCACCATCGCGCTCACCCGAGCCTTCACGATCCCGACTTTCCGGGGCAACGGCTACGCGGGAAAGGTCGTCGAGGGTGCGGTGGCCGACATCGAGGAGCGCGGTGATCGCAAGGTCGATGCCGTGTGCTGGTACGTGGCCGACTGGTTCACCGCGCACCCGGAGCACTCGGGTCTGCTGCGCTCCCGCTGACTCTCCGGCCATATGACGAACTGTTACGGTCGCTCCCTGCGAGGATGAGCTCATGAAACTCGCCGAGGCCCTCACCGCACGCGCCGACCTGCAGCGCCGCATCGAGCAGCTGCGGGCGCGTATCGTCGCGAACGCCCGCTACCAGGAGGGCGAGGAACCGGCGGAGGACGCGGCCGCGCTGATCGTCGAGGCCGATGCCGCGCTCACGCAGCTGCGCGATCTCATCCGCCGCATCAACGCCACCAACGCGCGCCTCGACCTGGGGGCGGACGGCACCATGACCGATGCGCTCGCCGCCCGTGATGTCCTGCGCCTGCGGCATTCGGTGCTGACCGATGCCGCGACCGCCGCCTCGGGGGCCAACGACCAGTTCCTCCGCCAGATGAGGTCGGAGCTGCGTCAGGTCTCCGCGCTGCCCGTCGCGCCGCTGCGCTCCCGTGCCGACGCCGTGGCTCAGGAGCTGCGCGAGCTCGACAATCGGATCCAGCAGGCGAACTGGTCGAACGACCTCGAGGAGGAGAGCGGAAGTCGGTAGTCACAACGAGGCGGGCACAACCCTCAGCCGGCGGGGCAAGCCGGCACCTGTCGGGCGGAGGGCAGCCCAGATATCGCATCGCGCAGCCCCGCACGCCGCACAGGTGAAGGTGCACACGGCATCTCGCATCACCGCGTGCCGATCATCGTGACGAGGGTGGGTCAGGGGACCTTCCGCTTCCTCCTCCGCAGGGCGTGAGAGCGGTGCTGCGGCACGCCTCGGATGAAATGTCGGAGGGGGTTCGTACGGTGTGAGTATGCGCATCCTGCACACCTCCGACTGGCACATCGGCCGGACGTTCCATGGCAACTCGACCATGGACGCCCTCGCCGAGGTGCTCGGGGCGCTCACCGCGCAGGTTCGCGAGAACGCGGTCGACGTCGTCGTCGTCGCGGGAGACGTCTTCGACTCCGCCACGCCCTCCGGAACCGCATACACCCTGCTCGGCGATGCGCTGGTGGCGCTGCATGAGACAGGGGCGCGGGTGATCGTGACCAGCGGCAACCACGATTCGGCCGCGCGCCTCGGCTTTCAGGCGCGGCTGCTCCGCGAGGGCATCCACGTGCTGACCGACCCGCTCGCGGTGGGAGCGCCTGTGACCGTCAACGATGCGCACGGGCCCGTGCACTTCTTCGGCATTCCCTACCTCGAACCCGCCATCGTGCGACAGCACTGGCCCGATGGCGACAGCTCCGGGCGCCCGTTGCGCACGCAAGCGCAGACCATGGCTCACGCGATGCACCTGGTCCGCGCCGGCATGGAACAGCACCCGGGGCGCTCGGTCGCGATCGCGCACTGCTTCGCCGCCGGTGTCGACGCCACCGCCGGGCTCGAACGCGAGGTGCGTCAGGGCGGCCTCGACGTCGTGCCGCTGAGCGTCTTCGATGGTCCTGACTACGTGGCGCTCGGCCACATCCACGGGCGTCAGCAGCTCAGCGATCGGGTGCGCTACGCGGGCGCTCCTCTGCACTACAGCTTCGGCGAGCAGCACAAGCCCCGCGGTTCCTGGCTCGTCGACATCGATGCCGACGGGCTCTCCGGAGTCGAATGGTTGGAGCTGCCGGTGCCGCGCCGCCTCGTCACACTCACGGGCGCGCTCGACGATCTCCTGTCGACCGAACTGGTCGCAGAACACGCGGGCGACTGGGTCTGCGCCGTCTACACCGACGCCGTGCCGCAGACAGAGCCGATGCGGCGTCTTCGCGAGAGCTACCCGTACTGCGCCATGGTGCAGCACCAGCCCTCGGTCACCGCCGAGGCGGACGAGCGCTCCTATGTGCAGCGTCTGCGCACCGCGGTCACCGATGCCGACCGCATCGAGGCCTTCCTCGAGCACGTCAGGGCGGGGCACGGAGCGACGGAGGCGGAGGGCGAGCTGATCCGCGCGGTGCTCGACGAGCGAGTTCGTGCCGAGGCTCTCGTCTAGATGCGTCTTCATCGCCTGGAGGTCGAAGGGTTCGGCCCCTTCCGGTTACGTCAGATCGTCGACTTCGACGCGTTCGCCGACGACGGCATCTTCCTGATCGCCGGACGGACGGGGGCGGGCAAATCCAGCATCCTCGACGCCGTCTGCTTCGGCCTCTACGGCGGAGTGCCGCGCTACGACGGTGGCGAGAAGCGGCTGCGGAGCGACCACTGCGAGCCCGACGATCCCTCCGAGGTCGTCGTCGAATTCAGCACGCCGACCGGCCGCTTCCGGGTGACCCGGTCGCCCGAGTACCTGCGCCCGGCCAAGCGCGGGGGAGGGATGACCAAGCAGGCCTCGGCCGTCGCCCTCGACGAGTGGACGGATGTCGGGTGGATCGGTCGTGCGGCACGGGCCGTCGATGTCGCCGGAGAGCTCGACGAGATCCTGCAGCTCAGCCGTGAGCAGTTCCTGCAGGTGATCCTGCTCGCGCAGAACCGGTTCTCGGAGTTCCTCCTCGCGGGCAGTCGAGACCGCCAGGCGCTTCTGCGCCGCCTGTTCGGCACCCAGAGGTTCGAAGATGTGCAGGCGCGGTTCGACGAGCGTCGTCGTGTGGCCGAGCACGCTCTGGGCGCCCGGCTCGCGACGGTCGAGGCCCGCGTCGAGGAGGCCGAGCGGCTGGTGTCCGCCGATGGCCTGTCAGGAGAGGGCGATGAGACCCCGCCCGAGACGGTTCGCGCCCCGTCGTCGATCGAAGATCGACTCGACGCCCTCCGACGTGCGAAGGCCCGCGCTGACTACCGCGCAGAGCGTCGAGCATCCGAGCAGGTCGACGCGGAGAAGCGGTCGGCCGCAGCCGACGGGTCTCTCGCCGTGGCGCGGGACGAGCAGCGGGCGCAGCGCGAGCGCGACCGCGCGAGGTCGGCGCTCGAACGACTCGAGGCCGAAGCGCCCCTGATCGACGATGCCCGCGCAGAGCTCGCTGCGGCCCGAGCCGCGGAGGCGCTGCGGTCGACGATCGCCGCAGTGGCGCGCGCGCATTCCGCGCTCGCGGTCGCCTCCCGAGACGAACAGGACGCCCACGCGGCGGGCGAGGCGCTCGGTCTCGACGTGGACGGCGACCTCGAGGCCTGGACGGCGGCGGCGACCAGAGAGAGCGGTGCCTGGCAACGCGCGCGAGAACTCGAGGAGAGCGCGCCGACGCTCGACGCCGAAGTCCGCGCAGCGGAGGAGGCGGTCGTGGCAGCGACCGCGCGCATCGAAGCTGCGAACGTGAGGCGTGCCGCGCTTCCCGACGAGATCGCCGCGTTGCACACGCTGCGCGACGAGACCCGTCGCCTCGCCGATCGGGGGGAAGACCTGCAGGCCGCGCAGCAGGCGGCAGAGCTACGCCTCACGGCGGCGCACGAGGTGGAACGGCTGCGAATCGCCGAGATCTCCCTCGAGCACGAGCTCTCGCAGGCCACCGCGCTGCACGCGGATACGCAGTCAGCTCTGGCGCGACTGCGTCAGCGACGAGCCGACGGCATGGCCGGAGAGCTCGCCTCGACGCTCCGCGACGAGCACCCCTGTCCGGTCTGCGGCTCGCTCGATCATCCGGCGCCGGCCACGCATTCGGATCCGGTCTCGCCCGAAGACATCGCCGCCGCAGAGGGCGCGCGAGATGCCGCATCGCAGAAGGAGCGTGATCTGGCGTCGAGCTCCTCGACGTTGCGCGCCGAACTCGCCGCCGTCACCGCCCGCGCCGACGGTCGGGAGGTCGAACAGGCCGAGAGCGAGTACGCCGAGGCCGCTGCGGCACTCTCGAGCAGCCGTGCCGCCGCCGAGACGCTGAAGACGCTCGACGGTCGCATGGACGAACTCGTCGCCCGTGTCGAACTCCTCGACGCCGAGCGGGAAGACGATGCCAGGGCTCTCGCAGAACTGCGCGAACGGCATGCGCTCCTCCGCCAGCGCAGCGCGGAGGCACACGAGCTGATCGCCGAGGCGCGGGGCGGTTTCGACACGGTTGCCGCGCGGATGTCCGACACCGAGGCGAAGATCGCCGCGGCCCGCGCCGTGATCCATGCGATCTCGGAGCGGGCACGCAGGGTCGAAGCTCTCGCCGAAGCCGAGGCGGAGCGCGAGGCCGCGCTCGCAGACTCCGTGTTCGATGACGAGGCGGCGGCGGAAGACGCTCTGCGCTCGGCCACAGAGCAGGAGGCGCTCGACACGCGGATCGCGCAGCATGCGGTGCAACGAGAGAAGGAACGGGCCATCCTGTTCGACCTCGAGTTGCGCACGCTGCCGGAAGAGCCGATAGACCTCGCGCCGGCCGAGCAGGCATCGGCGGACGCGCGCAGCGTCTGGACGCGCGCGGTCGACGAAGCCGCCAGAGCCGCGGGAACCGCAGAGCGGCTCGGAGGGCTGATCGACTCGGCTTCGGACGAGCAGGCTCGCACCGCCGACGATGCCGCGGAGTTCGAGGTGCTGCAGAACCTCGCCGACACGATCGCGGGGCGAGGTGCCAACACCCGCAAGATGACGCTGGAGACGTTCGTGCTGGCCGCGGAGCTCGAGGAGATCGTCGAGGCGGCCAACCGTCGACTGCACGACATGTCCGCCGGTCGGTATCAGCTGCAGCACTCCGATGCGCTCGCTGCCCGCGGGGCGGCATCCGGACTCGGCATCGTGGTCTTCGACGCCTTCACCGGGCAGACCAGGCCGCCGCAGTCGCTGTCAGGGGGCGAGACGTTCCTCACATCGCTCGCCCTCGCCCTCGGACTGGCCGAGGTCGTGACCGCGCGCGCGGGCGGCATCCGTCTCGACACGCTCTTCATCGACGAAGGATTCGGTTCCCTCGACGGCGACACGCTCGATGTCGCCATGCGCACTCTCGACGAACTGCGGCAGGGGGGCCGCACCGTCGGAGTGATCAGTCACGTCGAGGCCATGCAGGAGCAGATCCCCGCCCAACTCACGGTGCGCGCACTGCCGAACGGACCCAGCGTCATCGAGGCGCGTTGACCCGAGACCGAGATCGAGGCTGACGCGAGCGCGGGAGGGCGCCCCCTTCGTCAGACGCCGTACTCGCTGCGGATGAAGTCGCGCAGCTGCACGCTGCATCGTGCGACGGCCTCGCGCCAATCCGTCAGCGCACCGTCCTCGGCCTGATCGGAGACGGCGCGGAACACGCGGATCGGCACATCGAACTGTGCGGCGACCCAGATGAAGGCGTACGTCTCCATGTCGACCAGGGCAGCCCCCGACGGACGGATCACGGCGGTGACTTCGGCGTCCTCCACGAAGTGGTCACCGGTGGCGATCAGAACACCTTCCCTTCCGGTGCTGACGCGCGCCGGAAGGGAGACGTGCTGGCCACGGACGCCGTCGAGGTCGGTCACGTCGTGCTGGAATGCGGTTCCGACCTCATGCACGGTCGCCTCGAGAGCGGGGTCGATCGCGCCCGCCGTGCCCACGACCACGATCTCGTCGTAGACCCGGGCATCGAGCGCGCGGGTGAGCGCATACGTCGCCGGCAGCTTGCCGGGGCCGGTCACGAGTCGGTCGAAGCCGTCCAGCTCTTCCGGGAAGGCGGACAGTTCGGAATCAAGGGCAGCGACGAGGAGCTTCACCGCCCCATTCTCTCAGGACTTCACTGGCGGGAACGTGCGAACGCCGCGGCGTCACCCGTGCGTAACACAGAGGGGCGATACTGATTCGAGGACAAGACGGAGGATGACATGTCGTTGCAGCAGCAGATCTCTGAAGACCTCGGCGTCCGGCCGGAGATCGACCCGGAAGCCGAGGTCGAGCGCCGGGTCGGGTTCCTCGTCGAGTACCTTCGCTCGACCGGCGCGAAGGGCTTCGTGCTCGGCATCTCCGGTGGGCAGGACTCCACGCTGGCCGGACGCCTCGCACAGCTCGCGGTCGAACGGGTGCGGTCCGAGGGAGGCGAGGCGAAGTTCCTCGCCGTGCGTCTGCCCTACCGCGTGCAGCACGACGCGGCAGACGCCGAGGCCGCCCTCGAGTTCATCGCACCCGACTCCTCGGTCGAGGTCAACATCCAGAACGGTGTCGACGGGGTCGAGGAGGACATCGAGTTCGCGGTCACGAGCGACATCAGCGACTTCAACCGCGGCAACATCAAGGCCCGCGTCCGCATGGTCACGCAGTACGCACTCGCCGGCCACGACGGGATGCTCGTCATCGGCACCGATCACGCCGCCGAGGCCGTGACCGGCTTCTACACGAAGTTCGGCGACGGTGCGGCTGACGTCCTGCCGTTGTCGGGGTTGAGCAAACGGCAGGGGCGTTCGCTGCTGCAGTTCCTCGGTGCTTCGGACCGCCTCGCGTTCAAGGTGCCGACCGCCGACCTGCTCGACGGCCAGCCCGGCCGTGCCGACGAGGACGAGCTGGGTCTCACCTACGAGCAGATCGACGACTTCCTGGAAGGGCGCGACGTCGAGCCCGAGGTCGCCGGCCGCATCGAGGCGAGGTACCTCGCGACGCAGCACAAGCGCCATCTTCCGGTGACGCCCGACGACACCTGGTGGCGCTGACCCGCTTTCCCGGGAGGTCCACGCTTTCGCCCGTGTCGGATGCCGCGGATAGTGTCGAAGCATCCGACAGAACGGGAGCATCGTGCGGATCGACACTCAGGCGCAGCGCGTCATCTGGAGCGCGAGCGACCTCAAGGCGGCCGCGGAGTGCGAGTTCGCGTGGTGTCGGGCGATCGACGCGAAGCTCGGAAGAGTGCCGGCGGTCGAAGAGCCGGAAGACTCGACCCTGAAGCGGGCCGCCGAGTTGGGCGATGTGCACGAGCAGAACGTGCTGGCCCGCTACATCGACGACCTCGGTGACGAGAACGTCCACCGCATCGAGAAGGTCTCTTCCGTCGATGCCGATGCATTGGCGGATGCGGTCGACGAGACCATTGCCGCCCTCCGCTCGGATGCGGAGGTCGTCTTCCAGGCGGCTTTCGCGACCGAGGAGTTCGTCGGTTTCGCCGACTTCCTCCGCAAGGATCACGACGGCCGCTGGCGGGTGCAGGACTCCAAGCTCGCCCGAAAGGCCCGTGTCACGGCGCTCATGCAGCTGGCGGCATATGTCGACCAGCTCGATCGCCTCGGCATCCCGCGCTCCGGCGAGGTCGACCTCATCCTCGGCGACGGCACGCTCAGTACGCACGCCGTCGACGATCTCCTTCCGCTGTTCCAGGTGCGGCGGGCGCGACTGCGCGCCCTCATCGCCGATCGACGCATCGCCGAGGGTGCGACGGGCGCTCCGCTCGCATGGGGCGATGATCGCGGCGACCTCCAGATCGTGGCCTGTGGCCGCTGCGCCACCTGCGAGGAGCAGGTGCTCGCGCATCGTGACCTCCTGATGGTGGCGCGGATGCGTCCGGTGCAGCGAGCACGTCTGCGGGCATCCGGCATCGAGACGATCGACGAGTTGGCCGTGGCACCCGACGCTCCCGCGGGCATGAACGTCGACACGTTCGAGACTCTCCGAGCCCAGGCGCGTCTGCAGCTGCGTGCTGACGCCGAGGGAGCACCGACATTCGACGTCCACTACGCGCAGGCGATCCACACACTCCCGCTGCCCAGTCACGGCGATATCTTCTTCGACTTCGAGGGCGACCCGCTCTACACCGAACCCGCTCCCGACGGCGAGGCGCAGTGGGGGATCGACTACCTCTTCGGCTGGGTCGACAACGCTGACCAGTACTCGGCGTTGTGGGCTCATACCTTCGCCGACGAGAAGCGGGCTCTCGAGACGTTCCTCGACTTCGTCAATGCGCGCAGGCTGGCGCATCCCGGCATGCACATCTACCACTACGCGCCGTACGAGACCTCGCACCTCGTGGCGATGGCCGCGCGGCACGGCGTGCGCGAGGGCGAGGTCGATCGGCTGCTGCGCGAAGGCGTGTTCGTCGACCTCTACCCGCTCGTGCTGAGGACCGTCCGGGTCGGCTCCCGGTCGTACTCGATCAAGAAGCTCGAACCGCTCTACATGGGCGACGACGTGCGCACCAGCGACGTGCAGAAGGGCGACGACTCGATCGTGCAGTACGTCGCCGCTCGTGAGCTCGCGGCGGCGGGGGAGAAAGCCGAGGCCGACGCAGTGCTGGCCGACCTCGCCGATTACAACCGCTATGACTGCGTGTCGACACGACGCCTGCGCAACTGGCTCATCGACATCGCACGCCGGAAGGGCGTGACGCCCGCGCCGCCCGACGATGCCGACGAGGTCATCTACGAGCCGTCCCCCCGTTCCGTCGCGCTGCTCGCCGATGCGGAACGCGCCGTGGAAGACGGCGGCGACGGGCTCGTGCACCGTATCGCCGCCGCGGCCATCGACTACTTCCCCCGCGAGGCGAAGAGCTTCTGGGTGTCGCATTTCCAGCGGCTGCGAGAGCCGGTGACGATGTGGGACGGCACGCGTGATGTGGTGAAGGTCGATCGCCCGTCGTCGGTCGTGCGCCGCGAGTGGAGCATCGGCGAGGGACGACGTGTGATGTCGCGTGACATCGAGATCCGCGGCGAGGTGTCGCCCGGCACGACGCTCGGCCCGGGTGCGCAGCCGTTCGCGCTCTACGAGGTCCCGGCCCCCTTCGACACCGAGGTGCCTTCACGCGCCGTCCACGTGCCGCACACCGTCACGGTGGTCGAGGTGCTCGACGACGGCTACCTCGTCTCCGAGTCGGCAGTGCAGGGTCAGACCTGGGACGAGCTGCCGCTCGCTCTCACCCCGGCGGCGCCTCCGCGAGTGGTCTCACTGCAGGGAGCGATCGACGAGTGGGCCGATGCCGTGCACGCGGCCGCCCCCGGCTTCCCGCACGACGCGGCGACCGACATCCTGCGTCGAATTCCCCCGCGCACGACATCGGGCGAAGCACTGCCCCCGGCCCGCGACGACACGATCGATGCGATCGTGCGTGGTGTGCTCGACCTCGACCGCAGCTACCTGGCGGTGCAGGGCCCTCCGGGGACAGGGAAGACCTATACGGGATCGCGTGTGATCGCGCGCCTGGTGAACGAACACGGTTTCAAAGTCGGCGTCGTGGCGCAGTCGCATGCGATCATCGAGACCCTTCTCGCGCGCATCGTCGCCGACGGCGTCGCGCCGGCGCAGGTCGCGAAGGCGCCGAAAGATCCCGAGGCAGAGCCGCCGTACACCGTGATCCCGAAGAACGGCATGGCATCGTTCCTCGCCGAGCACGCGGGCGAGGGGGCCGTCGTCGGTGGCACGGCCTGGGATTTCAGCAACACCCAGCGTGTCGATCGTGCCGGCCTCGATCTTCTCGTGATCGACGAGGCGGGTCAGTTCTCGCTCGCCTCGACGATCGCCGTCGCGGCTGGGGCGAAGCGGCTGCTGCTCCTCGGCGATCCGCAACAGCTCCCGCAGGTGAGCCAGGGCGCGCATCCGGAGCCGGTCGACACCTCGGCCCTCGGCTGGGTGATGGACGGCGACCCTGTGGTGCGGCCCGAATACGGGTACTTCCTCGCACGGTCGTGGCGGATGCATCCGTTCGTGGCTGCGCCGGTGTCGAAGCTCGCCTACGCCGGACAACTCGCCTCGGCGCCGGGAACCGAGCGCCGCTCACTCGACGGAGTCGATCCGGGGCTGCACGTCGTGCCGCTGCGCCACCGCGGCAACGCGACGCAGTCACCGGAGGAAGCCGCCGAGGTCGTACGACTCGTGCGCGATCTGGTCGGGAGAACGTTCACCGACAACGACCCCGACGCCTCGACGAGGCCGCTCACGCCGTCCGACATCATCGTCGTCACGCCTTACAACGCGCAGCGTCAGCTGGTGCTCGACGCGCTTTCCGACGCCGGCTTCCCCGACGTTCCGGTGGGCACTGTCGATAACTTCCAAGGCAAGGAGGCTGTCGTCTCCATCACGTCGCTCGCCGCCTCGAGCGGACGGGACGCTCCCCGCGGACCCGAGTTCCTGCTGCTCCAGAATCGGCTCAACGTGGCGATCTCCCGCGCGCAGGCCGTCGCCTATCTGATCCACTCGCCCGCGTTGCTCGACGATCTGCCGTACACGCCGGAGGGAGTGGCTCGGCTCAGCGCCTTCGCCCGCTTGGTCGGTGCGGCGGAATGAGCGAGCCGACGCACGCGCACTCGACAGACGAGATCCTGCGCGCGGCTGCGGCCTGGGTGTGGTTCCCGCGCGACAGCGAGCACGAGCGCAGTGAGTTGCTCCTCGTGCGGGATCCGTCGAGATTCGGCGGCGGAGTCCGCGGTTCCCAGGTGAGCTCCGTCCTCGAGTCCACGGAGATCGTCGACCATGCTCTGGAGCGGACGACAGCGTGGGGCGCGTCGAGATTCACCTTCTGGACGAACCCCTCCGACCGTCCGGACGTCGAGGAGGAGCTTCGTCGGCGGGGAGCGGAGCATATCGATACGGTGGCGGTGTTCGCTCGACCGGTCGATGGCGCCGCAGCAGTCGATGTGCCGGACGACATCACCGTCGAGGTCGTGCGCACGCTGGAGCAGGTGCGCGACGTCGACGCGGTCAACGTGCCCGTGTGGCAGCAGGAGCCCCTCGACCCGCAGGGACTGCGGGCGGAGCTCGCCGAGGTGACGACGGCGCTCGAGACTCGCGAAGGCTTCCGGATTCTCGCGCGGATCGGCGGCCGGGCGGTCAGCACCGGCGGGTGCACGATCGACGGTGGATTCGTCCGGCTCTGGGGCGCTTCGACACTGCCGGAGTACCGGGGGCGCGGCGCGTACCGCGCGGTCCTCGCCGAGCGCCTCCGAGAAAGCGCAGCCTGGGGAGCGACGACGGCGCTCGTCAAGGGGCGCGTCTCGACGTCGGCTCCGATCCTGGCGCGCGCCGGCTTCACCCACTTCGGCGACGAGCGCGCCTACCGCCTGACTCTCGAAGCCTGACTCCGTCGGGGCAGGTCAGCGTCAGACCGTGCCGTAGAGCCGATCGCCGGCGTCGCCGAGTCCGGGCACGATGTACCCCTTCTCGTCGAGGCGCTCGTCGAGCGCGCCGAGCACGAGGGTCACATCGCGGTCGCCCGCCATCGCCTCGATCGCGGCGACGCCCTCCGGGGTGCCGAGCAGGCAGATCGCCGTGACGTCCTTCGCACCGCGGTCGAACAGGAACTGGATCGCGGCGGCCAGCGAACCCCCGGTCGCGAGCATCGGGTCGATCGCGAAGCACTGGCGGTCGCTCAGATCATCGGGCAGACGCTCGGCGTAGGTCGTCGGCTCGAACGTGGTCTCGTCGCGCACCATGCCGAGAAAGCCGACCTCGGCGGTCGGGAGCAGCTTCACGAGGCCTTCGAGCATGCCGAGACCGGCACGCAGGATCGGCACGACGATCGGTCGCGGTTCCGAGATCTTCACGCCCGTCGTGGTGGTCACCGGGGTCGTGATCTCGATCGGGCTGACCTTCACGTTGCGTGTCGCCTCGTACGCGAGCAGCGTGACGAGCTCCTCCGTGAGCTGCCGGAAGACCGGCGACGGCGTGCGCGCATCGCGCAGTACCGAGAGCTTGTGAGTGATGAGAGGGTGGTCGGCCACGTGAACACGCATGGATACAGGGTAATGCGCCGCGCGGTCGGGCACGACATCGAAGCTCCGCCCGCGCTCGGCGGCTGTCGTAGGCTCGACGCATGACCGCTGCAGACGACCTCGCGATGCAGCGCGCCCTCGTGCTCGCCGCCGAGGCGGCCGCGGCATCCGAGATCCCCGTCGGTGCCGTCGTGATCGACGGGGGAGGGCGGATCATCGCCGAAGGGCGCAACACCCGCGAGGAGACCCACGATCCGACCGGTCACGCCGAGATCGAGGCGCTGCGGCGCGCGGCGGCGTCCGTCGGTTCCTGGAACCTCGACGGGCACACGCTCGTGGTCACCCTCGAGCCGTGCATCATGTGTGCCGGTGCCATCCTGCAGTCCCGCGTCGGCCGTGTGGTGTTCGGAGCCTGGGACGACAAGGCCGGCGCGGCCGGGTCCATGTACGACGTGCTGCGCGATCGCCGGCTGCCTTACCGGGCCGAGGTCATCGGCGGCGTCCAGGCCGACGCGGCCACAGCGGTGCTGCGTTCGTTCTTCGAGCAGCGTCGCTGAGTCGAGCTCCGCTCAGTCGGACGACTTCAGCACGAAGACGTCGGTCGAGGGCTCGGGGTCGATCGCCGGGCGGTACACGTCGGGCTCGATGTAGACGATCCGCGCCACCGGAACGGCCTCGCGGATACGGGCCTCGATCGCGTTGATGTCGTCGGCGGCCTCGCGCAGCGGCTTGTCGGCGTTCAGCGCGATCTTCGCGGCGACCATCAGCTCGTCCGGGCCGAGGTAGAGCGTCTTCATGTGGATGATCTTCTCGATCTCATCGCCCGCGTTGATCGCGTCCACGATACGGTCGTGGTCCGCCTGCGTCGCGCCTTCACCGACCAGGAGGCTCTTCGTCTCGACGCCCAGCACGATCGCGATCAGCACCAGCAGCACACCGATCATCACGGTGCCGAGTGCATCGAACATCGGGTTGCCCGTGATGAGGGTGAGGCCGACGCCGAGAAGGGCGAACGTGAGGCCGGTCAGCGCTCCCACGTCTTCGAGCAGCACGACCGGGAGCTCAGGTGCCTTCGAACGACGCACGAACGACACCCACGACTGGCCCTTCTCCCGCACGAGGTTGCTCTCGCGCACGGCGGTGCGCAGCGAGAAGGATTCGAGCCCGATCGCGACGACGAGCACGACGAGCGGCAGCCACCACCACGTCTTGTCGAGCTCGTGCGGATTCGTGAGCTTCTCGACGCCTTCGTAGATCGCGAAGAGGCCGCCGACCGAGAAGAGGATGATCGAGACGACGAAGGCGTAGACGTAGCGCTCTCGCCCGTACCCGAACGGGTGCGCACGGTCGGCCTCGCGTCGGGCCTTGCGCCCTCCCAGCATCAGCAGCAGCTGGTTTCCGGAGTCGGCGACGGAGTGGATCGCCTCCGCGAGCATCGAGGCAGACCCGGAGAGGGCCCAGGCGATGAACTTCGCGAGGGCGATGCCCATGTTCGCCAGGAACGCCGCGACGATGGCCTTGTTGCCTCCGGATGCACTCATGGGACGAGTCTAGAACCGCCCGCCCGAGGATGTCGGAGTGCCCGCCGTAGGATGACGACATGGCTGACTCGCTTCCTTCGCTCGCTTTCCTCGGTGCCGGCTCGATGGGTGGTGCGATCCTCCGTGGGGTGGTCGCCTCGGGTATCCCCATCGACGGCGGCATCGCCGCGACGAACCGCACCGCGGAGAAGGCGGAGGCCTTCGCCGGACTCGACGGCGTCACGAGCATCGCGCTCGCCGAGCGGCCGGACGGCAATGCCGAGGCGGTGGAGGGCGCCCGCATCGTGCTGGTCGGCGTGAAGCCGGCCATGGTGCCCGACCTGCTCCGCGAGATCGCCCCGCACCTCGCCGCCGACACGATCGTGGTGAGCGTCGCCGCCGGCGTCACGCTGCAGACCTTCGCCGACGTGCTCGGTGCGGATGCCCGCGTCATCCGCTCGATGCCCAACACCCCGTCGACCGTCCGCAAGGGGGTCACGGGAATCGCGGCAGGCGCCGCGGTCTCGGACGACGACCTGGCTCTGGTGCGTCGCCTCTTCCAGACCGTCGGAGCCGTGGTCGAGGTGCCCGAGTCGCAGATCGATGCGCTGTCGACGATCTCGGGTTCCGGTCCGGCGTACGTCTACCTGCTGATCGAGGAGTTCACGAAGGCCGCCGTCGGCATGGGGTTCGACGACGCCGATGCCCGCCTGATGGTCGAGCAGACGTTCATCGGCGCGACGGCGCTGCTCGACGCCTCGGGCGAGGACCCGACGGAACTTCGTCGTCGGGTCACCAGTCCGAAGGGGACGACCGAGCGTGCGGTCGCCGTGCTGCAGGACGCGCATCTCGAGCGCACCTTCGCCGATGCCGCCGCTGCGGCTCTCGCGCGTGCCAGGGAACTCGCCGCCGGGGCGTGAGTGATGCGACTGCGGATCGAGGGCGCGATCTGGTACTGGCGCGGTCCCGCGCCGTTCCATTTCGTCACGGTGCCAGCCGCCGAGAGCGAGCTGATCCACGAGATCGCTTCCGTCGTCACGTACGGGTGGGGCATGATCCCCGCATCGGTCACTGTCGGTGAGACCACGGTGACCACCGCCCTGTGGCCGAAGGACGGCGGATACATCGTGCCGATCAAGAAGGCGCTCCAGGACCGCGAGGGCCTCGGCGTGGATGACGTGATCGAGGTCATCCTCGACATCGACGCCTGACGGGTTCCGGTCTCGCTCAGCTCTCGCTGGACACGTCGGCGAGCACCTCGGGCCAGCGACGATCCAGGACCCTCCCGCCGAGCACGGTTCCACCCCAGATCGCCAGTCCGCCGAACGCGATGCCGCATGCGAGGCTGACCCAGCCGAGGGCGGGGTTCCAGATCGCCGCGATCGCGAATCCGAGTGCGGGGGCACCGAGGGCGAGCGTGATCGGACCGATGATGATCATCGCGAGCAACGACTGCACTCCTCCGGACGAGCCGCGTCCGAAGGGATTCGCCCCCGGGGCGGGTGCGCGTCCGGGGAGGAAGCTCCCCACCCATGCGCCGGCGCCGCCGGCGATCGCCGTCAGGCCGAGAGCGGCGCCGAGACTGCCCGGCAGCAGGTCGGGACGTCCGGCGAGGAGGCAGGTCGCCACGCACAGCACGATCGTCACCGGAACCGCGATCAGCCCGAAGCCGAGCAGGCGTCCCGCGCGGTCGGCGGCACCGCTGACCCCGGTGAGGATATGGATGGCGACGGCATCGTTGTCGTAGGCGATCGCCATCTGCACGATTGTTCCGGCGAGCAGGGCGTTGATCGCGGGGATCAGGGTGATGGCCGGGGCGAAGCCGATCGCCTCCTCCTGCAGACCGTTCATCAGCGCGATGCCGATGAAGATCGCCGGCAGCAGCAGGAGCATCACGATGTTGACCAGTTGGCGCGGATCACGACGGAAGTAGCGCAGCGACCGTGCGGCGATCGCCCCCATCGAGTTCGCCGGCAGCACCCGGTCGAGCAGACCGCCGGAACGCACCCGTCCGCCCCCGCTGCTCTGGATCGGCGAGACGAGTCGCGCGGCCAGCAGCCGCTGCGACGCGAACCACAGCACGACCACCGTCGCGAGGGCGATCAGCAGTCGGAGCGCGGCGGTGAGGATGTCACCCTGTGCGGCCGCGGCGGACACCCCGAATACGGCACCCACCGGTGTCCAGGCGGCGATGTCGGCGATGGTGGTGAACGCCTCTCCGACGTCACCGACCCTGGTCAAGGCCCCGATCCCCAGGTTGAGGATGAGGCCGGACGAGGCGGCGAGCAGCACGCCGAGGGTCAGCACCAGGTCGCGTGTGCTGCGGCGCGCCAGCCAGCCGGCGAGGAGGCCGCTCACCACGCGGGCACCGAGCACACAGGTGCTGACGGCCACCGGGATCATGATCACGGCGCTCAACAGAGCGGGCATGCTGACCGACCAGCCGAGCAGCATCAGCAGCAGGGCGACCGTGGTGCCGATGCCACCGATGGTCGTGGCGCCGGCGACGACGAAACCCGGCAGCAGTGCGGTTGCGGTCACGGGCAGCAGAGCGAAGCGCTCGGGAGCGAGCGAGTCGTCGGCGCTGACCAGGATCGACCCGATCCACCACCCGAGCACGATCACCGAGCCGGTGAGCACGATGGCGGTGACGGCGCCGTCGGGCGCGGCGAAGCGCAGCGCGACGAGTCCGGCGGTGAGTCCGGCGAGGAGCCCGAGCGCGACCATGCCCGTGATGATCAAGGTGACGATCATCCAGGGATTGCGGGACAACTGATGGCGGAGCTGCCGCCAGCGCAGACTTACGAGGAGCGCAACCATGCGAGCGTCTCCGTTCCGAGGTCGTGCGCGCCCACGAGCGTGAGGAAGCGCTGCTGCAGCGAGAGGCCGGCTCGCACCTCGTCGAGCGGGCCGTGCGCGAGCAGGCGTCCCTCGGCGACGATGGCGACTCTGTCGCACATCGATTCGACGAGTTCCATCACGTGGCTGGAAAGCACGACCGTGCCGCCGCCGTCGACGAACGATCGCAGGATCTGCCGGATCGTCTCGCCCGACACCGGGTCCACGGCCTCGAGCGGCTCGTCGAGGATGAGCAGGCGCGGAGCGTGGATCAGCGCGCAGGCGAGTCCGATCTTCTTGCGCATGCCCGCGGAGTAGTCGACGACGAGCGTGTCGCGGGCGTCGGCGAGCCCGAGGGCCACGAGCAGGTCGACGGTCCGGGAGACGACGTCCGCCTCGGCCATGCCGCGCAGGAGCCCGGTGTATCGCAGCAACTCGGCGCCGGTCAGTCGGTCGAGCATGCGGATGCCGTCGGGCAGCACGCCCATACGCGCCTTCGCCTCGGCGGGGTTCTGCCACACGTCCGCACCGAGCACCCAGGCGGTTCCCGCATCGGGACGCAGCAGGCCCGTGGCCATCGCGAGGGTGGTGGTCTTGCCCGCCCCGTTCGGGCCGAGCAGCCCCAGCATGGATCCGGCCGGCACGTCGAGGGAGAGACTGTCGACGGCGACCTTCTGCCCGAACTGCTTGCGAAGCCCGCGAAGGGCGAGGACGGGAGGAGCCGCGGTGTGGTCGGTCATGGGTCCCATCCCATCACGACGACGGGGACCCTCACATCCGCCGCGAGGGGGAGTCGGCAGACCGGACGACGCGTCGTCAGCGGTCGAGGCCGGCGAAGCGCTCGATGTCGCTGTTGGTGCCCGAGACGATGATGAGGTCGTGGTTCGTCACGATCGTGTTCGCCTCGGCGTAGCGGAACGGCTTGCCCGGACTCTTCACCCCGACGACGGTGACCTTGTACTTGGATCGCACGCCGGACTCGTTCAGTCCGACGCCGCGGATGAACTTCGGCGGGTACATCTTGGCGAGGACGAAGTCGTCGTCGAAGCGGATGAAGTCGAGCATCCGTCCGCTCACGAGGTGCGCCACGCGCTCACCCGCTTCGCGCTCGGGGTAGATGACGTGGTTGGCGCCGACACGGGCGAGGATCTTGCCGTGCGACTGGGAGACGGCCTTGGCCCAGATCTGCGGCACCTTCAGGTCGACGAGGTTCGCGGTGATCAGCACCGACGCCTCGATCGAGGATCCGACGGCGACGACCGCGACCTGGAAGTCCTGGGCGCCGATCTGACGCAGCGCGTCGATGTTCTTCGCGTCGGCCTGCACGGTGTGCGTGACCCGGTCGGACCACTTCTGCACGAGTTCGAGGTTGTCGTCGATCGCGAGCACCTCGCGGTCGAGGCGATCGAGCTCTCCGGCGCAGGCAGCGCCGAACCTGCCGAGACCGATGACGAGGACGGGAGCGTCGCCCCGCAGGACTTCAACCAACGATCGGCCTTTCCACGGGCAGTGAGTAGTACTGCGTTCGCGATGTCGCGGCGACCGCCGCGGCGAGTGTCACTGTACCAACGCGGCCCATGAAGATGGTCGCGGCCATCACGTACGAGGCCGAATCGGGAAGTTCCGCGGTGAGCCCCGTCGACAGGCCGACCGTGCCGAACGCCGAGATCACGTCGAACAGCACGTGGCTGATATCGGCCTTGGTGATCTGGGCGATGACGATCGTCGACAGCGCGACGATCGTGGCCCCCCACGCGACGACGCTGAGGGCCACGCGCTGCACGTCGCTCGGGATGCGGCGGCCGAACGCCTCGACGGACTGACGGCCCTTGGCCTCGGACCACACGGCGATGGCGAGCACGGCGAGGGTGGTCACCTTGATGCCGCCGGCCGTCGACGCCGAGCCGCCGCCGACGAACATCAGCATGCTGGCCGCGAGCAGGGAGGACCCGTTCAGGTCGTCCATCTCGATCACGTTGAAACCGCCGGATCTGGTCATCGCCGAGAGGAAGAACGCCTGGAAGGTGGTGTCGGTGGCGTCCATGGAGCCGAAGGTCTTCGGGTTGTTGAACTCGAGGATGACGAAGACGGCCGCGCCCAGGATGAACAGGAGGATGGTCGTGACGAGGGTGAGCTTGGTGTGCAGAGACCAGCGCTTCACGTGCCAGACGTGCTTGGCGAGCGTGTAGATGACGGGGAAGCCGATGCTGCCGAGGAAGACGCCCACCATGAGGAGTGAGAGCACCAGGTAGTCGTCGGCGAACACCGCGACGCCGCCGTCGTTGGGAGCGAAGCCGGTGTTCGTGAACGCCATCGCCGCGAAGTAGGGCGCCTCCCAGAGCGCCGCGATCGGGTCGACCCCGGCCATCACGAGCGCGGGGTAGAGGAGGATCGCGAGCGACGCCTCGATGATGAGCGCCGAGACGGCGACGGTGGTCAGCAGCTGGCCGACTTCGCCGAGCCGCACGGTCTGGCTCTCGTTGACCACGCCGCCGTGCGCGCGCATCGGATTCGTGTCGCCGGCGGCCATCAGCTTGGCACGCAGGCCGAGGCGCTTCGAGATCAGCATGCCCATGAGAGACGCGAGGGTGAGGACACCCAGGGCGCCGATGTTCACGCCCAGGAACACCACGACGTGTCCGAAGGGGGACCAGTAGTTGGCCATGTCGACCGTTGCGAGTCCGGTGACGCAGATGGTGGAGACAGCGGTGAAGAGAGCGTCGCTCAGCGGCGTGACCGTGCCGCTCGCGGAGGCGATCGGCAGGGAGAGGAGAACCGTGAACACGAGGATCAGCAGCGCGAAGACGACGATCGCGAAGCGCGACGGCGACGAGGTGACGAGGTGCTTGACCCATCCGGCCGCACTCTTCAGGCTCTGCCGCGGGGACGACGCCGAAACGATGCCCGACATCGCTGCCCCCTCTGGTTTCTCCTTCGGTCGCGCCGAGCGACCGCACGGCGCCTGTCGCCGAGCCTTCGTCATGGTACTCCGTGCCGGGGACGACTACCCTGAACTCATGACGGACATCTTCGACGTGATCGCAGACGGTACGAGGCGAGACATCCTCCAGCTCCTGCTGCGGCGCACGACCGAAGGGGAGGCCGGCACCAGCGTCAGCCAGATCGTCGCCGATCTGGGCATCAGCCAGCCCACCGTGTCGAAGCACCTGAAGGTGCTGCGCGACGCCGAGCTGGTCACCGTGCGCGAAGACGGTCAGCGCCGTTTCTACAGCCTCGCGGTCGAGCCGCTCGAAGTCGTGGACGACTGGCTGGTGCCGTTCCTGGTCGACGCCTACGGCGACAGCGCACCCGACATCGATTACCACGCGGTTCCCGAAAGCGCGGCGCATGCCGCCGAGGTCGTCGGACGGGCGGCCGCCTCCGCGAAGCACGTCGTCGCGAACGCGCTCAAGCGGCTCGGAGCGTGACGGTTCGAGCGACGCCGAACGACCGCATCAAAGGCTTGTAGCTATTTAGCAAAGCTGTTAAATTCTAGGCATGAACCTCCTCATGCGCACACTTCGCGGCCGTATGCGGCGCCGTCTGCTGCTGACGTATCGGGTCGATCCGTCGGTGGCCGGCGAGATGATCCCCGCCCCCTTCCGCCCGCAGCTCATCGACGGGAGCGCGGTCGGCGGGGTGTGCCTGATCGCGCTGACGGAGCTGCGTCCCGGTTGGCTGCGACCGCGGTGGGGCATCTCCACGGAGAACGCCGCGCACCGGTTCGCGGTCGAGTGGGACGAGGGCGGGACCACGCGCACGGGTGTCTACGTGATCGAGCGGCACTCCTCGGACATCGTGCCCGTCATCGGCGGGGGTCGGTTCTTCCCCGGCGTGCAGCGGCGCGCGCGGTTCGACATCGACGAGACCGACTCGCGAATCCAGGTCCGGATGCAGGCGTCCGACGCGAGCGTCTCCGCAGACATCGAGGTGTCGGAGGAATGGGAGAGCTCGCTCTTCCCGACAGTGGGCGACGCTTCACGGTTCTACCGGGCCGGCGCCACCGGCTGGTCGCCGCGACGCGACGGCAGGGGAGCGGAGGCCGTAGAGCTGTCCGCGGCGCGCTGGGCCGTGGAGGCGGGCCGCGTGAACGAGGTCAGGTCGTCGTTCTTCGACGGGCTTCCGCAGGGCGCCGCGCAGATCGACAGCGCTCTGGTGATGCGCGATCTCCCCGTCAGCTGGCGGAGACCCGCAACGACTCGCCCCTGACGACAGGGGGGCTTGTCGTCAGGGGCGAGGTGCGGGTCCCCACACCCGGGGCGGACTCGGCGGTGCCAGCACGAGCCCTGCGTCAACAGTCCCAGCGGCAGATGAGCGAAAGCCGCAGAACGCCTATGTCTCCGCTGGGATGTGGGCTCCGCGGGGATATGTCTTCGCGGGGGATGCCCGCTGCCGCCGGTCCGCTCAGCGTCGCCCGGCTTTGCGGCGGAAGAGCCACGCGCCCCAGGCGACCGCGATCGCGAGGATGACGACGCACCAGCCGGTCGCCCACCATGCCTCGCCCTGCACGGGGGCATCAGTGAGCAGCCCGCGGATCGTCTCCACGATGGGTGTGATCGGTTGAGTCGCGGCAACCGGCTGCAACCACTCCGGCATGCTCGCCACCGGGACGAACGCACTGGACAGGTAGGGGAGGAAGAGCAGCACGAAGCCGTAGCCGTTCGCCCCTTCCGGGCTTCCTGCGGCAAGACCGATGGCGGCGAACAGATACGTGATCGCGAGGATGTACAGCGCGATCAGGGCGGCGAGCCCCACCCACTCCCCTGCGTTCGCGCTTGGACGGAAGCCGACGAGCACTCCTACGCCGATCACGATCGCCGTGGCGATGAGGTTGCGCAGCACGCTCGCGACGACGTGCCCGGTCAGCACCGCCCCCGCTCGCAGCGGCATCGTGCGGAACCGGTCGATGATGCCGGTGCGCATGTCGTTCGCGACATACACGGCGGTGGAGGAGGCTCCGAACCCCGCGCAGGTGAGGATGATGCCGGGCACCACGTAGTCGACGTAGGCGCCGGACGGATCGATCGCTCCGCCGAACACCCACGTGAACATGAGCATGAGCATGACGGGCAGCATGATCGCCATGAGCAGCGATTCGCCGTCCCTCAGCGAGTGGCGCAGGCTGCGACCGACGAACACCGCCTCGGCGGTGAGGCCTCGCAGGCGCGGGCGCGGTGAAGGGGCGGGGAGGGCAGGTGCCGCGGAGCGAGGGGCGGCGAGGGTGATGTTCATGCGAGCTCCTTCACGGGGTGGTCGATGGGGGAAGGCGCGGTGACGGCGAGGAACACGTCGTCGAGGGTGGGGCGGCGCAGGGTCACGGTGCCGTCCTCTCCGTCTTCGTCGAGCACGTCGAGCGCTCGCCGGAGATCGGCGACCGTGCCATCGGTGGGGATCTGCCGGCGAAGCTCGCCGCGGCTGTCGTGGAGTTCGACGGTGTCTCCGCCGACGCGCGCCTTCAATGCGGCAGGCGTGCCGAGGGCGGCGACCCTGCCGTCATGCAGCACCGCGATGCGGTCTGCCAGCTGATCGGCCTCCTCCAGGTACTGGGTGGTGAGGAAGACCGTCGTCCCCGCCTTCGCCAGCATGCGGATGATGTCCCACAACGCCCGACGGCTGCGGGTGTCCAGACCTGTGGTGGGCTCGTCGAGGAACAGCACCTCCGGCGTCACCACGAAGCTCAGGGCGAGGTCGAGGCGACGTCGCATTCCTCCGGAGAACGTGCGCACCATGCGGGAGGCGGCATCCGTGAGGTCGAACTGGTCGATCAGGTCGGCGGCACGTCGTCGTGCAGCTGCCCGTCCGAGCCCGGCGAGCCGCGCGAACATGACGACGTTCTCGGTCGCGCTCAGTGCATCGTCGACGGCTGCCGCCTGGCCGGTGAGGCTGATCCGTCGCCGGACCTCGATCGCCTGCGTCCCGATGTCCCAGCCGGCGACCCGCGCCGAGCCGGCGTCTGCCGCGGTGAGGGTGGTGAGGATGTTGATCGTCGTGGTCTTGCCGGCGCCGTTCGGCCCGAGCAGGGCGAAGACCTCGCCGCGGGCGACCGCGAAATCCAGTCCGTCGACGACGGTCTTGTTCCCGAAGGCCTTGCGCAGCCCCTGCACCTCGATGGCTGTCTCCATCAGGCGCTCCTTTCTGTGTATGTAGAAAACTGTGTATCACCAACGCAACTGTGTATGACCGTAACACACTGTTTAGCTGATAAACAGAAGTAGGATGAGCGCATGACTGAGACGGAGCCGCCGGAGCTGCCACGCGGGATCGCGCTGGCGTGGGGTGTCGCCGCGAACCCGCAGCGTGGTCCCAAGCGCGAGATGAGCGTCGAGAAGATCGTCGACGCTGCCGTCGAGCTGGCGGACGCCGAGGGGATCGGCGCCGTGTCGATGGCCGCGGTCGCGGCGCGGCTCGGATTCACGCCGATGTCGCTGTACCGATACGTGACGGCGAAGGACGATCTGCTGCTGCTGATGCAGGAAGAGGCGACAGGGCTGCCGCCGCAGAGCCACCTCGAGGCGGACGGCTGGCGCGGACGACTGATCGCCCTGTATGAAGAGCAGGTCAAGCTCTACCTGCGCCATCCCTGGATGCTGTCCCTGCCGATCACCGGATCGCCGATCACCCCGAACAGCTCGGCCTGGCTGGATGCCGGGCTCGCCGCTCTCGACGGCACCGCGCTGACGACGGAAGAGCGCATGGCCGTCGCGCTCGCGGTGACCGGGCATGCCCGCTGGTGCGGGATCGTGCAGGCCGGCTACACCGAGCAGTCCCGCGGCACGGGACTCACCCCGGATGAGGTGGCCGCGCACGAAGCCGCTCTCTTCGATCGGGTGATCACGGCCGAGGAGTTCCCCGCGCTCCGTCGCGCGATCGAAGATGATGTGTTCACCTCGACGGCCGATCCGTTCCGGTTCGCCGTCGAGCGGACCCTCGACGGGGTCGCGGCGTACCTCACGGGTCTCGACCGCGGAGAGATGCACGCCGAGGCGACGGAGTGGATCGACGTCGACCCGGCCGAGTTGTCCGGGGATCGTCGGCTCAAAGAGGCGCAGAAGGCGGTGCGCGAGGCTGAGAAGGCTCTGCGGTCGGCCCGCAAGATCGAGCGTCAGACATGGCGGGAGGCCAGGGAGCGGTCGGCGAAGGCGAAGAAGTCCGGCTGAACCTGAGCTCTCGCGGTCGGTCGCACCTCACTGATCACACGAGTCACAGAGGTTTACACGCGTCCCAGCTACCACATAGAGTGTGCACATCGAGAAAGGGGTACGTGGGATGCCCGAGGTTCCTGACGTCCGATTCCTCACGGTTGCTGAGGTCGCAGAGCTCATGCGCGTGTCCAAGATGACCGTGTATCGGCTGGTCCATGCGGGGGAGTTGCCGGCCGTCCGTTTCGGGCGCAGCTATCGCGTACCCGAGTCCGCTGTGGCTGATGCGCTGCAGCGCCCGATCGCCGACGTCGGCTGACGTCGATCGCCTTCTCGTGCTCCGCCGCCTGCGGGCGGTCGATGCGTGTGACAGGCGACGCCTTCGGGTTTGCTAGACTGACCCGAGGCATTTTCCGTGCCCGTACCCGGGTGTCCGATTTCGGCGACACCCAGCCACTGACTTAGTGAGGTTTCCGTGGGTTCTGTCATCAAGAAGCGCCGCAAGCGCATGGCGAAGAAGAAGCACCGCAAGCTGCTTCGTAAGACTCGCCACCAGCGTCGCAACAAGAAGTAAGCGACCAGACACGAGCGCCTGTCTTCGGACGGGCGCTTTGTGTCTCCGGCCGCATCTCCGTCCCGCCGAGAGGATGTCATGAAGTCGATCACCGTCACCGAGCTCGCCGAGCGCACCGGTACCCCGCTCATCGATGTGCGGGAGGTGGACGAGTTCGCTGCCGGTCATGTGCCGGGGGCCGTCAACATCCCGATGTCCGAGATCGGCAACCGGCTGGAAGAGCTGCCTGCCGAGGCGTTCGACGTCATCTGCCAGGCAGGCGGGCGCTCGGCTCGTGTGGTCGAGGCTCTGGAGTCGCGCGGTTACGACGCCACGAACGTCGAGGGCGGCACCGGCGAGTGGATCGCCCAGGGCCGCGCGGTCGAGGTGCCGTCGGCGTGACCACGCTGACTCTCATCGGCAAGCCCGACTGCCATCTGTGCGACGTCGCCTCCGACGTCATCGATGCCGTCGTCGCCGAGCTGCCCGACGCCGCCGCCGAGCAGATCGAGATCGTCGAGGCGTCGATCCAGGACGATCCCGCGCTGTACGAGCTGTGGTGGGAGAAGATTCCGGTCGTGCTGATCGACGGCGAGCTGCACGCGCATTGGCGCGTCTCGCCCGACCGGCTGCGAGAGGCGCTCGAAGGCGCACTCCGTGGTGAATCCCCGACCGAACTGAAGGAAGCCCTGTGACGATCCGCCATGTCGTGACCTGGAAGCTCGCCGCCGAAGACGCCGCCGAGCGCGGTGCCCAGGCTGCCGAGGTCGCTCGCCGGCTGAACGCTCTCGACGGTGTCGTCCCGCAACTCCTCTCTATCTCCGCCGGCGCGAACGTCGCCTATCCGGAGGCGAACTGGGACGTCACGCTCGTCGCGGACTTCCCCTCGGTCGCGGCGATCGACGAGTACCAGGTGCACCCCGCGCACGCCGAGGTCGCCGCGTACATCCGATCGGTCGTCGCCTCGCGCGTCGCCGTCGACTTCGAGGTCTGACACCGCGTCGCACCGTCCCAGGAACTCGGTTTCCACGTGTGATCGGGGCGTACTTGCAACACAAACGTAATGCGCGCGGATGCCGATGTCATTGGTCACGCGACGAGCCGCATGTTTAGATGAACTCCTACCCGTCAGCGGGCCTCCGTGCCCTCGACTCACAGGAGCCGACATGCCTCGTCGCAACCTCATCGCCGGTCTCGCCCTCGTGGCGACGGCCACCCTCGCGCTCGCCGGCTGCGCCACCGGATCATCCGACGCGGGAAGCAGTGACGCTCCCGCCGCCGACGACAAGTACGGTCTCGTCGAGGCCGGAACCCTCACTGTGTGCTCCGACGTCCCCTACCCGCCGTTCGAGGTCGAGGACCCCTCCAGCGAGACCGGCTACTCGGGCTTTGACATCGACCTGCTCAGTGCGATCGCCGAGAAGATCGACCTGAAGCTCGCCGTGCAGGACGTGGGCTTCGACGCGCTCCAGTCCGGCACCACGCTCGCCGCCGGCACGTGCGACATCGGTGCCTCTGCGATGACCATCACCGACGAGCGCAAGGCGAACATCGACTTCTCCGACCCGTACGTCGACTCGCTGCAGTCGCTCCTCGTGCGCGCCGACTCGGACATCAAGTCGATCGACGACCTCGACGGCAAGAACGTCGGCGTGCAGCAGGGCACCACCGGCGAGACCTACGCGGGCGAGAACGCTCCGGGTGCGCAGCTGGTGCAGTACCCCTCGGACGGTGAGCTGTGGCCGGCCATGCAGGCGGGTCAGATCGACGCCATCCTGCAGGACCAGCCCGTCAACTACGTGCACGAGCAGGACGACCCCGACTACAAGATCGTCGAGACGTACCCGACCGACGAGTCGTACGGCTTCGCCTTCGCCAAGGGCGAGAAGGACGAGCTGCGCGACGCGGTCAACAAGGCGCTCAAGGAGCTCCAGGACGACGGCGGATACCAGAAGATCTACGACGAGTACCTTGCGGCCAAGTGACCGGCGGGGTCGGTAGAGCGGGAGGTCCTCGACGATGGCGTTGAGGCGTACCACCAAGAGCAAGCTGTATCGCTACACGGTCTACGCGGTGCTGATCGCGATCGCCGTCTGGGCGATCGTGAGCACCGACTGGGCGAAGATCGGCCCGCTGTTCTTCAATCCTGAAGTCGCGGCGAAGATGTTCCCCGGGATCATCACGACCGCGTTGGTCAACACGCTGTGGTTCACGGCCGTTGCCTTCGCCGGGGGGCTGCTGCTCGGAGTCGTGCTGGCACTGATGAAGCTGTCGACCATCGCGCCGTTCCGGTGGATCGCGACGTGCTGGATCGAGTTGTTCCGGGGGCTCCCCGCGATCCTCACGATCTTCGGCATCGCGTTCATCCTGCCGATCGCGCTGGGCGTGCCCGGCACGAAGCTGGGCGGACCGGTCGTGCTCGGTCTCATCGGTCTCGTCCTCGTCGCCTCGGCATACATGGCCGAGACGATCCGTGCGGGCATCCAGGCCGTTCCGAAGGGCCAGACCGAGGCGGCGCGCTCCCTCGGCATGTCGCCCATGAAGACGACGTTCTGGATCATCGTGCCGCAGGGGTTCCGGATCATCATCCCGCCTCTGACCAACGAGTTCGTGCTGCTGCTGAAGGACACGTCGCTGCTCTTCGTGGCGGGTTCGTTCATCTGGTCGAAGGAGCTCACGACCTTCGCCCGCGATGCGAGCACGCAGAACGCGAACGGAACGCCGCTGATCATGGCGGCGATCCTGTACCTGATCGTGACGATCCCGCTCACGCGCTTCAGTGCGTGGCTGGAGCGACGGATGTCGAGGCAGCGATGATCACCGACCTGATTGATGTCCACGCCCCCGCGATCGACGTGCAGGGGCTCGTGAAGTCGTTCGGCGACAACGAGGTGCTCAAGGGCATCGACCTCACCGTCACCAAGGGCGAGGTCGTGTGCGTGATCGGACCCTCGGGCTCGGGCAAGTCGACGCTGCTGCGTTCGGTGAACCTGCTCGAGGAGCCGACCGGCGGCAAGGTGCTGATCGAGGGGATCGACATCACCGACCCCGACGTCGACATCGACCGCGTTCGCACCCGCATCGGCATGGTGTTCCAGAGCTTCAACCTCTTCCCGCACCTCGATGTGCTGGGCAATCTCACGATCGCCCAGCAGCGCGTGAAGAAGCGGTCGAAGAAGGAAGCCGAGCTGATCGCGCACGCCATGCTCACCCGGGTCGGCCTGGCCGAGAAGGCCGACGCCTACCCCGGGCACCTGTCGGGAGGGCAGCAGCAGCGCGTGGCGATCGCTCGTGCACTGTGCATGAACCCCGACATGATGCTGTTCGACGAGCCCACCTCGGCGCTCGACCCCGAGCTGGTCGGCGAGGTGCTGCAGGTCATGCGATCGTTGGCCGACGAGGGGATGACGATGCTCGTCGTCACGCACGAGATGGGATTCGCACGCGAAGTCGGATCCCGCCTCATCTTCATGGACGGTGGGCACATCGTCGAGGAAGGCGACCCGCGCGAGGTGCTGGGCAACCCGCAGCATCAGCGCACGAAGGACTTCCTCTCGCGCGTCCTCTGATCCGAGATCCCGGGTCGCCGAGACCCATCGAAATCACCGAGACCCCCTGTCCCAGACATCTGCGACAGGGGGTCTCGGCGTGAAGCGTAGGTATTGAGCTCAGTCGGCTTCGACGACCTCGGCGTCCGCGGCGTTGCGGCGCACGGAGTCGATGCCGTTCAGAGCGGCGGACTTCGACGAGTAGCCCTCGCTTATGGCGATGACCTCGCCGTTGCCGGCCTTCAGGCGGAACCGGTACTCGCCGGACTTGTCGGTGTACAGCTCGAATTTGCCTGCCATGAGGCGTCCTTTCTCTCTCGGATGGAGGGAGCCCCGCCCCTCGCGCCTCACGCTATCCGGACTCGGCATCCGGGGGAAGAGAGCCCTTCCCCCGGACCCCGATGCCGCGACGAACCATGAAGGCGACGGCGTCGTTCATGTTGAGGGGATGCAGCTGGACGCCCGTGTTCTGCGATGGCCACACGCGGAACAGCTCGTCGACGAAACCCTGCCCGACGTCGTCGACGCCGGTGAAGTCGATGTCGATGTCGTCGAAGTCGGTCATGTCCGCGAGCACACGCCGCGCTTCGGACCGCGAGACGAAAGAGAGCCCTGTGCCGAACAGCTCGATGCGCGGACGACTGCGCGAAAATCGGAGATCGTCGTCTGTGAACTCCTGGAAGACCTCGCGCAGTGTCGTCGTCGGGGGGAGGTCGAGTGCGGCCTCGACGCGCGTTCCTTCCGTGACCGCTGAGGCGCCCAGGGCGTAGTCGTCGCGTTGATTGTCGATCGTCAGGCGGATGCCATTGGCCGAGAGGCGGAACTCGGTCACAGCCTTCGAGGTGAAGAAGATCCCTTCGCCCGTGTGCCGCTCGGGCCAGGTCGTGCGCTTTCCCTTGGTGAGTTCCGCGGCCGCATCCAGAACGGATACGAGTCCGAGTCCGTCTCGGAGTCGGAGGTAGGCTCCGACTCCGTCATCCTGGATCTCGAAGGCGAGCTGGTCAGGGGCGCTCCACACGCGGACCATGGCCTGCCCGCCGCCGCTGTGGTCGATGGCGTTGTTCAGCATCTCGGTGAATGCGTAGTTCATGATCCTCGTCCCTTCGGATTTCGGGTCGAGGCTCAGTGCCGTGGCGATCCGGGACCAGACGATCGCTTCGTCGAGATCGACGAGATCGACGTCGCCGGTCCAGT
This sequence comes from Microbacterium maritypicum MF109, assembly GCF_000455825.1. Classification (GTDB taxonomy): domain Bacteria; phylum Actinomycetota; class Actinomycetes; order Actinomycetales; family Microbacteriaceae; genus Microbacterium; species Microbacterium maritypicum_A. The sequence goes on along the minus strand of NZ_ATAO01000002.1, from coordinate 8,910 downwards.
CGGCTTCTCCACGGTGGGTGAGCCCTGTGTGAGCGATCGTGCCAAGGGCGGCCCGGACGGCGGGGAGGGTGAACCGACGGTGGCCGCCTGCGGTCCGAGTCGAGGGGATGTCGCCGCGGTCAGCAAGGCGTCGCAGGGACTTCTCCGAGAGGTTCAGCGCGCGCGCGGCATCGCCGATGCTGACCGTCGACGAAGTAGGGTTCGGAGAATCTTCCCTCATGGGTAGATTTTATCGAGATGGATTCCTAGAATCTACCCCAAGGGGCAGAATTTGCGCGTAGTGGGGACGCGATCTGTCCGAGGCGGAAGATTCCGACCTCAACCGCGCGGGTGCACGGCGACAGGCTCGGGAGCGATCGCGATGCGCACCCGATCCCCGAACGCGGGGTGGGTGCCCGGCGCATGCTGCACCCGGACGAGCTCACCAGATTCGGTGCGGACGAGCGTACGACGCATGCTGCCGAGGAAGGTGCTCTCCTCGACCAGGGCATCGGCTGCGGCGTCGGCCTCGGATGCGAAGTAGACGTTTTCCGGTCGCAGATACACATCGACCGGCCCGTCCGCCCGTGACTGCAGAGGAAGCCGCTGCCCCCAGACCATCACATGATCGCCCTCGGCGACCCCGGATACGACGCTGGACAGGCCGACGAAAGCCGCGACTCCGGCGGTCGAGGGCATCGTGTAGAGCTGCTCGGGGGAACCGATCTGCTCGATGCGACCGTCGTTCATCACGGCGATCCGGTCGGAGACGGCCAGCGCCTCCTCCTGGTCGTGGGTGACGAACACGGTCGTGATGCCGAGGCGCAGCTGGATGCGGCGGATCTCGTCGCGCAGCTGCACGCGCACCTTCGCGTCGAGCGCGGAGAGCGGTTCGTCGAGAAGCAGCACCTTGGGCTCGGTCACCAGCGCACGGGCGAGCGCCACCCGCTGCTGCTGTCCGCCGGAGAGCTGGTGCGGAAAGCGATCGGCGAAGTCGGCGAGTCCGACCAGCGCGAGGGCATCGACGGCGCGGCGCGAGGCCTCCGCCTTCGCGATCCCGCGCCGGCGCAGGCCGAAGGCGGTGTTCTCGGCGACCCGCAGGTGCGGGAAGAGCGAGTACGACTGGAAGACCATCCCGATGTCGCGCTTGTTCGTGGGCACTCGGGAGACGTCTCCGCCGCCCAGGAGCACGGCGCCCTCATCCGCACCCTCGAGACCGGCGAGCACACGCAGCAGCGTGGTCTTGCCGCAGCCGGAGGGGCCGAGGAGCGAGACGAACTCCCCGGGGGCGATGTCCAGGTCGACACCGTGCAGCACCCGGTTGCCGCCGTAGCTCTTGACGATGCCCTGCAGCTCGACGCGCGTTCCCTCGCCCGCCTGCGAGAGCAGCAGGTTGTCCTTGGTGCGCGGCAGCGCGTGGTCGAGGGTCATGAGCGGGCCTTTCCGGTACCGCGGGCGACGCGGCCGATGACGAGGAGCAGGAGGAAGACGAACACCAGCGCGAGCAGCGTGAAGATCGCCGGCGCATAGGGATCCTGTTTGTTCACGACGACCATGGCGGTCTGGAACACCTGGCGGTTCAGGAGCGAGGCGATCGTGAACTCGCCGAGCACCACCGCGATGGAGATGAGCGATGCGGCGAGCAGCCCCTGGCGGAGGTTCGGAGCGAGCACCCGGAGGGCGACCGTCGGCCAGCTGGCGCCGAGCGACCGTGCGGCCTCGGCGAGGGTGCGCAGGTCGGCGGCATCGATCGACGCCTGGATCGAGCGGAACGCGAACGGCAGCACGGTGATCCCGTAGGCGAAGGCGAGCGTCCAGGTGCCGGTGCCGAAGGCGCGACCGATCTGCAGGTAGATGGGAGCGAGGCCGACCACGAGCACGATGGCGGGGATGGAGATGGGCAGCAGCACCGCGAACTCGAAGGCGGGCTTGAGCTTGGGGAAGCGCAGGTTCACCAGGATCATGGTGGGGGCGAGCAGGAGCAGCACGATGGCCACCGTGACGACGGCCAGGATCAGGGAGTTGCCCAGACCCGCCCAGATCGGCCTCAGGGTAGCGGCTGCCGCGGGGTCGAACAGCGCGATCCAGCGGGCGAACGACAGCCCGCCCTCGGGGTCGCGCAGCGTGAAGAGGAACGTCGACACCAGGGGAACGGCGAAGAACGCACCGACGAGGATGCCGATGACCCCGCGGGTCGCGAGGGAGGGACCGAGCCGGTTCACGACTGCCACCTGGCCGCGCGTCGTTGCACGAGGGAGTACAGGGCCATGACGATCCCGACGATCACGATCATGCCGAGCGCGAGGGCGCCGGCGAGGTTCTCGCGGCCGAGGACCGTCTCGCTCGTGAGGGCAGTGCGAATCTGCAGCGGCACGATCTGCGCTCCCTGACTGGCGAGGGCGGCGGCGGTGGCGTACGACGAGAACGAGTTCGCGAACAGCAGCAGCAGGCTGGCGAGGAACGACGGCGCGAGCACCGGGATGCCGATGCGCAGCCAGAAGCTCGCGCGGGTGCCGCCGAGCGTGAGGTTGGCCTCGGCCCACTGCGGCTTGAGCGCGGCGAGGGCGGGCATGAAGGTGATGACCATGAGCGGGATCTGGAAGTAGAAGTAGGGGAGGACGAGACCGGGCAGCTCGTACAGCCAGGTGCCGTTCTCGAAGATGTTGATGCCGAACGAGTCCTTCAAGAAGACCGTGACGACACCCTGGATGCCGATGGTCGCGATGAAGGCGAACGCCAGCATGACCCCGCCGAACTGGGCGAGCACACCGGCCGCGGCGTCCACAGCCGAGCGCGTTCGGCCTTCCGGGTCCATGCCGAGCAGGGCGTAGCAGACGAGCGCACCGACGAGCGCACCCACCACGGCGGTGAGCAGCGAGAGCCCGGCGGAGTTCGCGAAGGTGTTCAGCACGACGGGATCGGCGAGGGCCGACATGTTCGACCAGGTGAAGGAGCCGTCCTTGGTGAAGAAGCCGGAGCCGATCGACAGGATCGTCGGCACCGCCAGGAAGAGCACGACGTATGCGGCGAACGGGACGAGCCCGAGCCAGGCGAAGGACGGAGCGGACCGCCGGGCCCTCGCGTGCGGCGAGGACCCGGCGGAGGTGGTGGGGGCGGATGCCGCGGCGTCCGCCCCCGTTGCGGTGAGGGTGGTCACTGGACCGCCGAGGCCCACTTCTCGCCGAGCAGCGTGCCGGCGTTCGTCGACTGCTCCTCGGTCGGGACGACCGTCTCCTCCGGTGCCTCGGGGAGTGCCGCAGCGAGGTCGGCGTCGATCGTGCCGGCGTCGGTCATGGCCTCCATGCGCACCGGACGGGCGCCGCCCTTCAGCCAGAGGTTCTGCACTTCGTCGCTGTAGAGGAACTCCTGCCACAGGCGGGCAGCAGCCGGGTGCGGGGCGTCGGCGTTGATGGCCTGGTTGTAGTACCCGGCGTAACCGGTGCCGTCGAACACGACGACCTTCCAGTCCTTGTTGTCGGCCGTGTGCGAGGCGTTCAGGTAGTCCCAGTCGAACACGACGGGGGTCTCGCCGCTCGCGATCGTCGCGGTGGTCACGTCGACCTTGAGCAGGTTTCCGGCCTTCTGCAGCTCGGAGAAGAAGTCGATGCCCGGCTGGAAGTCGTCGAGCGTGCCGTCGGACTGCACGGTGGCGAGGCCGACGGCGGCGAAGGCCGCACCGGCCTGGGTCGGGTCGCCGTTGATCGCGACGGCGCCCTTGTAGTCGGCCGAGAGCAGGTCGGAGAGTTCGGCCGGAGCGTCGAACTTCGACGAGTCGTAGCCGATCGACATGTACCCGCCGTAGTCGCCGACGAAGAGGCCGGTGGGCTCCTTCAGCTCCTCGGGGATGTCGTCCCAGGTCTGCACCTTGTAGGGCGCGAAGACGTCGGTGTTCTGCAGGGCGACCGTGAGGCCGATGTCGAACACGTCGGGCGCGGTGTCGAGGCCCTCGTTGGTCTTCGCCGCCTGGATCTCCTCGGCGCTCGAGACGTCGGGGGAGGCCTCGTTGATGGTGATCTCGGGGTACTTCTCGGCGAACAGGTCGAGGATCTCGCCGTAGTTCGCCCAGTCGCGGGGGAGCGCGATGACGTTGAGCGAGCCTTCGGCCTTGGCTGCAGCCTCGAGGTCGGCGAAGGTGCCGAAGTCGGTGACAGAGGTCGCGGCGGAGGCGTCGACGTCGGAGCTGCCTCCGCCGGTCGCGTCAGCTGCGCCGGAGCAGGCCGTGAGTGCGAGTGCGGCCGTGGTGGCCAGGGCGATGCCGGCGCCGATGCGCGCGCGGCGGGTGAAGCGAGCCATGAGTGTCCTCTCGGTGTCCGGCGCTGTGAGCCGGTTTCGGGTTGCGAGAGGACACTATGAGGCGCAGGTTGCCGCCCGTCGCGGGTCTGGTGAACGGACGGTGGCGAGCCGGTGGCCGAACAGGGCCGCGGAGCTCAGCCCTGCGGCACGCTGTACTTGAAGCCGCGGTGCGAGCCGACGTAGCCGAGCCGCTCGTAGAAGCGGTGCGCGTCGGTGCGGGCGGCATCGGAGGTGAGCTGCACCATCGTCGCGCCGACCGCGGGAGCCGCGGATTCGCCCACCCAGCGCATCACGGCGGAGCCGATGCCCGACGAGCGCAGACTGCTCTGCACGCGCACGGCCTCGACGAGCAGCCGCCGCGCGCCGCGGCGCGCCATCCCGGGGATCGAGGTGAGCTGCAGCGTGCCGACGATCGCGCCGTCGAGCTCGACCACGAGCAGATCGTTCGACGGCTCTGCCAGGATCTCGACGAGCCCGCGTTCGTACGCGGGACGATCCTCGTCGGACGCCACATCGCCGCGGGCCGCGCTGATCGGGTCGTCGGCGAGCAGTGTGATCACGGCATCCGTGTCGTCGACCGTCGCACGGCGCAGGAGCGCGGTTCCGATACGCGATTCGAGCGGCTGGGGCAGCGGGAGGGCGTCGAGCATGCCTCCAGTCTGCCAGCGCCCGCGTCCGGTGCGAGCGCGGATGCGGGGGGCGTGCCGACTCTCTGGAATCATGGCGAGGTGGATATCGGCGCCGTGCTCGGACTCGAGCAGCTCACGTGGGGGGTGCTGCTGCTCGTGGTGATCGCCGCGTTCTGCGCCGGCTGGATCGACGCGGTCGTCGGCGGGGGAGGGCTGCTGCAGCTGCCGGCGCTGCTGCTGATCCCCGGCATCTCCCCGGTGCAGGCGCTCGCCACCAACAAGCTCGCCTCGGTGTTCGGCACCGCGACCAGCAGTGTGACCTACTACCGACGAGCCAGACCCGACCTGCGCACTGCCGTGCCGATGGCGATCATCGCGTTGATCGGGTCCTTCGGCGGAGCAGCCGTCGCGACGGTGCTACCGCCGGCCGCGTTCAAGCCGATCATCGTGATCGCGCTGCTCGCGGTGGCACTGTTCACCGCGTTCCGTCCGCAGATGGGCGCCGCGACCCAGTTGCGGTTCCACGGCCACAAGCACCACATCATGGCGGGTGCCGCGGGGCTCGGCATCGGCTTCTACGACGGCATGATCGGACCGGGGACCGGGACCTTCCTCGTGATCACCCTGGTCGCGCTGCTCGGCTACGACTTCCTGCAGGCGAGCGCCAAGGCCAAGATCGTCAACCTCGCGACGAACGCGGGTGCGCTCATGCTGTTCATCCCGCACGGCGCCGTGCTGTGGCTGCTCGGTGGCATCCTCGCAGTCGCGAACGTCGCCGGCAGCTACCTCGGCTCGCGGATGGCGATCTCGCGCGGGACCACCTTCATCCGCGTGGTCTTCCTCGTCGTCGTCATCGCGCTGATCGCGAAGCTCGGCGTCGACGTGTGGAACGAGAACATCGTTCCCGCGTTCGCGGCGCTCTCGTCCTAGGCTCGAGATGCTCTGCGGCGCGCGGCCTGGGGGATCAGGCAGAAACGCCGGATCAGGCAGGTTCTTCGCAGAACCGCCTGATCCGGCGTGTGCGCCTGAGCTCGCGCGAGGCAGTGGGCGTCAGGCCTCGTCGTCCTCGGGCTCGTAGTCGACACCGGCCTCGGCGCGCTGCGCGTCGGTGATCGGTGCCGGGGCGGAGGTCAGCGGGTCGAAGCCGTTGCCCGACTTCGGGAACGCGATGACCTCGCGGATCGACTCGGTCTTGGTCAGGTGCTGCAGCACGCGGTCCATGCCGAGTGCGATCCCGCCGTGGGGCGGTGCGCCGAACTTGAACGCGTCGAGCAGGAAGCCGAACTGCTCGTCGGCCTGCTCGTCGCTGATGCCCATGACCTCGAACACACGCTTCTGCACGTCTTCGCGGTGGATGCGGATCGAGCCGCCACCGAGCTCCGAGCCGTTGCAGACGATGTCATACGCGTAGGCGAGAGCGGAGCCGGGGTCGGTGTCGAACGTGTCCTGGAACTCGGGCTTCGGGCCGGTGAACGCGTGGTGCACGGCCGTCCAGGCCCCCGCGCCGACGGCGACATCGCCGGAGGCCACGGCGTCGGCTGCCGGCTCGAACATCGGAGCGTCGACGACCCAGGTGAACGCGAACTCGTCGGGGTTCAGGTAGCCGAGCCGACGGCCGATCTCGACGCGCGCGGCGCCGAGCAGCGCACGGCTCTCCTTGGTCGAACCGGCGGCGAAGAAGACGCAGTCTCCGGCTTCGGCACCGACGAGCTCGGCGAGCCCGGCCTGCTCGGCCTCGGACAGGTTCTTCGCGGCGGGGCCACCGAGCGTGCCGTCCTCGTTGAACAGGACGTAGGCGAGGCCGCGTGCGCCGCGCTGCTTGGCCCAGTCCTGCCAGGCGTCGAGCTGCTTGCGCGGCTGCGAGGCGCCGCCGGGCATGCGCACCGCACCGACGTACTCGGCCTGGAAGACGCGGAACGGGGTGTTCTGGAAGTACTCGGTCGCGTCGACGAGCTCGAGGCCGAAGCGCAGGTCGGGCTTGTCGGAGCCGTACTTGGCCATGGCGTCGGCGTAGGTCATGCGCGGCAGGGGCGTGGCCACCTCGACGCCGATCGTCGCCCACATCGCCACGATGAGCGACTCCATGAGGGTGATCACGTCTTCCTGGTCGACGAAGCTCATCTCGATGTCGAGCTGCGTGAACTCCGGCTGCCGGTCGGCGCGGAAGTCCTCGTCGCGGTAGCAGCGCGCGATCTGGAAGTACTTCTCGACGCCGCCGACCATCAACAGCTGCTTGAACAGCTGGGGGGACTGCGGCAGGGCGTACCAGCTGCCGGGGCTCAGACGAGCGGGCACCAGGAAGTCACGGGCGCCCTCAGGCGTCGAGCGGGTGAGGGTCGGGGTCTCGACCTCGGTGAAGTCGTCGGCGTGCAGCACGTCGCGGATCGCCTTGTAGACGTTCGAGCGCAGGCGCAGGGCAGCGGCCGGGGCCGGGCGGCGCAGGTCGAGGTAGCGGTACTTGAGGCGGGCTTCCTCGCCCACGGTCTCGGTGTCGGCGAGAGCTGTGGAGACCTGGAAGGGCAGAGGCGCGGACTCGTTCAGCACCTCGACGTCGGTCGCGATGAGCTCGATCTCGCCCGTGGGCAGGTTCGGGTTCGCGTTGCCCTCGGGGCGCAGCGAGACCTCGCCGGTCACCTTCAGCACGAACTCGTTGCGCAGCGGGTGGGCGATCTCCTCGTCGCGGATGACGACCTGGGCGATGCCGGAGGCGTCCCGCAGATCGATGAAAGCGACTCCTCCGTGGTCACGACGGCGATCGACCCAACCCGAGAGGGTGACGGTCTGACCGATGTGCTCGGCTCGCAGAGAGCCTGCCGAGTGGGTGCGAAGCACGGAGTATTCCTTCTGATCTGGGAAATGGGGAACCCGCCCATTCTACGGGGGCGGTCGGGAGGTCTTCGGCCCGGTCACCCGCCCCCGGGCCGGCATATCAGTAGGATCGCCACGACCCAGCTCTTACACAGAAAGGGTGCACGTGGACAACAACGGCATCTCCGATCTCTACGCATCGATCTTCTCCGGTACCACGGGCCTGATCGCGCTCGTCTTCTACATCCTCGTCGCCATCGGGCTGTGGAAGGTCTTCACGAAGGCCGGATACCCCGGCATCCTCGCGATCATCCCGATCGTGAACCTCGTCTTCCTGGTGAAGATCGCCGGCCTGTCCGGCTGGTTCGCACTGCTGTACCTCATCCCGATCGCGAACCTGATCCTTGCGATCATCGTCGCGTTCAAGCTCGGCGAGCGCTTCAACAAGGGCGGGGTCTTCTCGTTCTTCCTGCTGTTCCTCTTCCCGTACATCGGGTACCTGATCCTCGGCTTCGGGGATTCGCGCTACAGCAAGGCGTGAGATGACGGCGTCCCGGTTGCACCTCGTCCGACACGGCGAGGTGCACAATCCGGCCCGCGTGCTCTACGGTCGTCTTCCCGACTACCACCTGAGCGACGCGGGCCGGGGGATGGCCGCAGCGGCCGCCGGCCATGTGGCGGCGCTCGACCGTCCCGTCTCCGCGCTCTATGCGTCGCCGCTCGAACGCGCGCAGGAGTCGGCAGAGCCGTTCGCCGAGCGCTTCGACCTCGTGCCGGAGATCGACATCCGTCTGATCGAGCCGACGAACGTGTTCGAGGGGACGCAGATGCGTCGCTCGCTGATGAATCCCATGAACTGGTGGCACCTGCGGCAGCCTTCGCTGCCCAGCTGGGGCGAGCCCTACTCGTCCATCGCGGAGCGGATGCTCGGTGTCATGGACGAAGCCTGGGACGCGGCGCCCGACGGCGACGTCGTGATGGTGTCGCACCAGGCGCCGATCTGGATCACCCACCTCCGCGTCGCGGGGCTTCCGCTCCGGCACGATCCGCGCACCCGTCGCTGCGCCCTCTCGAGCGTCACCTCGTTCGAGCGCGTCGGCGACGTCTGGCGTGAGGTCGCGTATGCCGAGCCTGCGGCGACCGGCGGCGCCGTCGATGTCGGGGCCGTCTGATCCCCGTCCTCGAATCGCGCGAAGGGCGC
>NZ_ATAO01000001.1 GCF_000455825.1 Microbacterium maritypicum MF109 | reverse complement strand
GGGTCTGATCGAGCGCGGCCGCCGCGCCGAGGACGAGGTCGTGCGCGTGGGGTCTCGGTTGGAGACCGCGAGGGTGATCGGAGTACACAGGCCGCCGTCTCTCACGAGGGATCTCTCCCTGATCGCGATCGGTCTTCTGATCGTGAGCATCATCCCGTTGGCTGCGGAGCTCGACAACCTCGCGATGCTGCGCTTCACTCTTGCACTCGGCGGGGCGGTCGCCGTGCCGTACGTCATCTCGAGGTTCGTCTATCGCGACCGTGCGATCAGCTTTCCCTGGCGCACCCATAAGCGCTGGGGTCGGCTCCAGTGGGGCTGGCTGGTGGCCGTGCTGGTGCTCGGCTGGCTCATCCTGCCCTTCTACTTCATCACCAGCGGGGTCTACCAGAACTGGCCGGTGGTCGACACCCCGGACCTCATCGCGAGGCTCTTCGTCGGCGTCGGCGCCGTCGGCATCTGGGACGAGCTGTTCTTCATCTGCGCGGTGTTCGCGCTGCTGCGACGCCACTTCCCGGACCTGGTCGCGAACCTGCTCCAAGCGATCGTCTTCGTCTCGTTCCTCTGGGAGCTCGGCTACCGGGAGTGGGGACCGCTGCTGACCATCCCGTTCGCCCTGCTGCAGGGGTACATCTTCCTCCGCACGCATTCGCTCGCCTATGTCGTCACGGTGCATCTGCTGTTCGACGCCGTGGTGTTCGCCGTGCTGGTGCACGCACACAATCCGGGACTGCTGCCGATCTTCCTCGTGTAGCCCCGATCGCGGTCAGCTTGCTCCCGACCCTTCGGAACGGGAGAATCAGCCCATGCTCATCGTCGGTCTCGTCCTCGCCGCAGCCGCCGCTGCGTTCCACGTCTTCATCTTCGCGCTCGAGTCGCTCAGGTGGACCGATACCGAGACGCGGAAGATCTTCGGCGTCGCCAGCGAGGCCGATGCGGTCACCATGAAGCAGTTGGCCTTCAACCAGGGGTTCTACAACCTCTTCCTCGCGCTGACGACCCTGCTCGGCATCGGTCTCGTGATCGTGGGAGCCGAGACGGTGGGGCTCACACTCGTCTTCGCCGGTACCGCGATGATGCTCGCCGCCGCGCTGGTGCTCGTGCTGTCCGACCGCACCAAAGTGCGCGCGGCCACGATGCAGGGAGCCCTGCCACTGCTCGCGGTGGTCGCCACGGCGATCGGCGTCGCGATCAGCTGATGCTCGAGGGGTGACATCCGCGCCGTCAGCGACCACACTCGTTGCATGGCCGACTGGGTGCTGCACGTGGACATGGATCAGTTCATCGCCGCGGTCGAGGTGTTGCGCAGGCCCGAGCTCGCCGGCCTCCCGGTGATCGTCGGTGGTCGGGGAGACCCCACCGAGCGCGCCGTCGTGTCGACCGCCTCGTATGAGGCGCGCGCCTTCGGAATCGGTTCGGGCATGCCTCTGAAGATCGCCGCACGCAAGGCACCCGATGACGCGGTCTTCCTCCCCGTCGACCACGAGGCCTATGCTCTGGCTTCCGGTGAGGTGATGGCCGCGCTCCGGGCGCTGCCGGATGTGGTGCTCGAGATCGTGGGGTGGGACGAGTGCTTTCTCGGCGTGACCACGGACGATCCGGAGACGATGGCGAGGTCCGCGCAGGCCGCGGTGCTCGATGCGACCGAGCTGCACTGCTCGGTGGGGATCGGCGACAACAAGGTGCGGGCGAAGATCGCGACCGGATTCGGCAAGCCCCGCGGCATATTCCGCCTCACAGCGGACAACTGGTTCGAGATCATGGGAGACAGGCCAACGCGCGAGCTGTGGGGTGTCGGGCCGAAGGTGCAGAGGAGACTGGCCGCTCACGGCATCCTGACCGTGCGCGAGCTGGCCGATGCGGACGAGCAGGCTCTGGTGGCGGAGTTCGGACCGCGGATGGGCGTCTGGTATCACGGCTTGGGATCCGGAATCGGTCCGCGTAGCGTCGACGACACCCCATGGGTCGCTCGTAGCCACAGTCGCGAGATGACCTACCAGCAGAACCTGACGACACCGGATCAGGTCGAGACGGCGATCAGAGAACTCGCCGCCCAGGCTTTCCAGGACTGCGCCGCCGAAGGGCGACCCGTCGTGCGTGTGTACCTCAAGGTGCGGTACGCCCCGTTCGAGACCAGAACGATCGGTCGCAAGCTTCCGGGGCCGACCACGGATCGCCAGGAATTCGTCGCGGCCGCGGCAGCACTCGGCGCGACGCTCGATCCCGAGCGCGAGGTTCGCCTGCTGGGCGTGCGCGCGGAGATGACCATGCCGGACGGCGCCGACGATGCGGAGCGCACTCCGGTGCGTGGCAGGATCTGACCTCCGTCCCGCACGCCCCCAAAAGCGCGGGGTTCGATCAGTCCCGGACGACGGCGGCGACGGCGCTCACCTCGATCAGCGCACCGGGCACCCCGAGCCCTGCCACCAGCGCAGCCGTGACGAGGGGCGGGGCGCCTTCCCTGGCGAGCCTCGAGGCGACCGCTCCATAGGCTGCGCGCAGATCCGCTTCCTGATGGATCAGCACGGTCCAGCTGATCACGTCGTCGAGTCCGGCACCGACCGACTCGAGAGCGATCCTGGCGTTCTCCACCGCGCGCAGCGACTGCTCGCCGGCATCGGAGGAGACGACGGCCCCCGTGGTGTCGACGCCGTTCTGGCCGCCGATGTAGATCGTCGTCGCTCCAGGCGGAACGACCGCCACGTGGCTGAATGCCGGACTCGCGACGAGCCCTTCAGGCTGAGTGAGTGTGATGTTCATGCGCACACTCTGCCTTGGGGTACCGACATCGGAGAGCTCCTCGGAGGCGCACGCGCTCAGAAGCGGAGGAGCACCTTGCCGACGCGCCCTGCGGTGTCGCTCGCCTGCACGGCCGCGCTGATGTCGGCAGCGTCGAAGATGCCGGCGACGGGAAGGGTGAGGCTGCCGTCGGCGAGACGCTGGAAGAGCTCGCCGAACAGAGCGGTGCGCGTATCGGCATCCAGACGGGGGATCACCTTGCTGCCCCAGAAGCCCTTCACCGTGGCCTGCTTGAAGATCACATCGGAGGACGCGATCTCCATGATGGGCGAGTCCATCGCGCCGAAGGCGACCAGGGTTGCTCCCTCGGCGAGCAACGAGAGCACCTGGCCCGCAGAAGCGCCGCCGACCGAGTCGACACCGGCGACGACGGGGGCACCGCCGGTGAGGGCTTCCACCTGTGCCTTCCAATCGGCCTGATCGGTGGCGACGATCCGGTCGATGCCCTGCTCGTGGAGTTCCGTGATGCCCGCCGTCCGACGCACGAGGCCGACCACGTTCACACCACGTGCGGAGGCGAGCTGCGCGAGCATGCGCCCGACGGCGCCGTTCGCGGCGTTCTGGACGATCCAGTCGCCCTCCTTCACCGCGAGGAAATCGAGCAGGGTGATCGCGCTGAACGGCATCGACACGAGCTGGGCGGCCGTCTCGTCGGGAAGCCCGTCCGGGATGGGGATGAGCCCCGCGGCGTTCGTCACGATGTACTCGGCCCATGCGCCGAAGGTCCCTCCAGTGGCGACGCGCTGGCCGACGGCGAGGTTCTCGACGCCGGCGCCGAGCGCATCCACCACGCCCAACGCCTCTGTGCCCGACGCCGCAGGGAGTTCGGGAGTGAAGCCGTAAGTGCCGCGCACCGTCCAGAGATCGTGATTGTGGATGGGGGAGAGGACCACTCGCAGGCGGACCTGTCCCTCGCCGGGCTCCGGAACGGGCCGGTCCTCGACGCGGAGGACCTCCTTCGGCTCGCCGAACGTGGGGTGGATGAGTGCGCGCATGGCGGCTCCGTTCTGTCGGGGGTGAGGTCAGCGGGCGTCGCCCGGGCGGGCGCTGCCGAGGTCGATGGTCGCCTGCTGGAGGCGATCGGTGATGTCGTGCAACTCGGCGATGAGAGCTCTGCGATGGTCGTCGTCGTGGAGTCCCGAGATCGCGGTGATCCTGGAATGGATCGGCGCGACCTCGGAGCGAAGCTCGCGCCCCTTTTCAGTGAGCGTCACGATCACGACGCGCTCATCCTCGCGACTGCGCGATCGCGCCACGAGTCCTGCCTGCTCGAGTCGCCGGACGAGCGGGGAGAGCGTGCCGGAATCCAGGCGCATCACCTCGCCGAGCGAGCCGATCGTCTGCTCGCCGTCGAGCCAGAGCGCGGCGAGCACCAGGTATTGCGGGTACGTCAGTCCCCACGGCGCGAGCAGTGCCCGATATGCCTGCGTGGTGGCGCGAGCCGCGGAGTAGAGGGAGAAGCACACCATCTCATCGGTCACCGGCATGGATGAATCATTGCATGCAATTCGATTGTGCACAACTTGAATGACGGAGAACAGGGCGTGCCCGCGGTGCGCGGACACGCCCTGTGTCGGTCCTAACGGAGGACCTTGGCCTTGATCGTGTTGTACTCCTCGGCCGTGATGGTCCCGGAGTCCAGCAATGCCTTCGCCTTCGCGATCTCCTCACTCGGACTCGTGCCGGCGACCTGCTGGATATAGGCATCTGCCGCGCTGCGGGCGCTCGCGGCCTCCGCATTGCTCCGCTCTGCCATGCCCGATCCCCGTGCGATCAGGTACACGAGCACCGTGAGGAACGGAACGAAGATCAGGAAGATGATCCACACCGCCTTCCACCAGCCGTTGAGCTTCCGGTCACGGAACAGATCGGCGACGATGGCGAACAGGGCGAACAGGTAGGAGATGAAGACGAACGCCAGCAGGAACCACCAGATGATGTCCCAGAACGATCCCCAAAAACTCATGACTACTCCTTCAAAAGATGTTCCGCGCGAAGTCGGCGGCTCGTCGGACGTTACCGGTGCGCAGGGCCGGCGGCACTGTCCGCGGCGGGAGTTCACCAGGGTGAGCCGCGCGTGGGACTCTCTTCCCCGTGTTCCTCGCGGTGTCCGCCGCAGTACGCTTCTGACGACCCGACGACGGAGAGGCCGATGACCGTGACGAGACGACCCCCGTGGCTGCTCGGCACCGTTGTGGGCTACCGACGATCCTGGATCCTTCGCGACGTGATCGCGGGGCTCTCGGCCGGTGCCGTCGTGATCCCACAGGCGATGGCCTATGCGACGATCGCGAACCTGCCCGTGCAGGTGGGCCTCTACACCTGCATCCTGCCGATGCTCGTGTACGCGTTCCTCGGGGGGAGCAGGGCGATGAGCGTCTCGACGACGTCGACCATCGCCACGCTGACGGCGACGACCCTGGTCACGGCGGGCGTGGCGGCCGGGGCCGAGGACGCGATGGGTTCGTTGATGATGCTGACCCTGCTGGTCGGCGCGATCCTGCTGATCGCCCGGCTCTGCCGGCTCGGCTCGCTCGTGGAGAACATCAGTGGCGCCACGGTCCTCGGCCTGAAGATCGGTGTCGGTGCGACGGTCGCGGTCGGACAGCTGCCGAAGCTGCTGGGCGAGAGCGACGACTTCTCCGGTCATGGATTCCTCGCATCGCTCGGCGCGGTGGCGCAGGCCTTCGGAAGTGCGAACGGGCCCACGATCGCCCTCTCCGCAGGCTCCATCGCGGTGATCCTCGTGCTCAAGCGCTTCGCTCCGAAGGTTCCGGGCACGCTGGTCGTCGTGGTCGGAGGGATCCTCCTGGTCGGGCTGGCCGGAATCGATCGGCTCGGCGTCGACCTGATCGCTCCGGTGCCCAGCGGCCTGCCCGTTCCAGGAATCCCGGACTTCGGACAGACGGTGGCGCTGGTTCCCGGCGCGCTCGCGATCGCCGTGATGGCTTTCCTCGAATCCGCAGCCGTCGCCCGAAGCCTTCGCGTCGCCACCGAGCCTCAGATCGACAGCGACCAGGAGCTGTTCGCGACAGGCGCGGCGAACACGGTCGGGGCCTTCTTCGGAACGATGCCGGCGGCCGGAGGGTTCTCGCAGAGCGCGGTCAATCAGAGCGCGGGCGCGCGCTCGCAGGTGGCGACCCTCGTGACGGTGGTCCTCGCCGTCCTCGTCGCCCTCTTCCTCGGCCCGGTGCTCAGTCTGCTGCCGGAGGCGACGTTGGCCGCGATGGTGTTCGTCGCGGTGGCGGGGCTCATCAACATCCCGGAACTCGTGCGCTGGGCACGCATCAGTCGCGTCGACTTCTGGATCGCGTCGTCCGTCGCCGTGCTCGGTCTCACCGCGGGGCTGCTCCCCGCCGTGGCCGTCGGCGTCGTCGTGACGCTGATCCTGGTGCTGCGCGAGGTCAACATCCCGAAGGCGACGATCGTGGGTGCTGACGGCGGGGTGCTGGGTATCCGCCTGGACCGCGGTCTCTACACTGCGAACGCCCTGGCGAACGAGCGGATGCTCCTCGAGACCGTGGCGGCCCAGGGGGCTCCGGTCCGCGCGCTCGTGCTCGGGTTGACGCAGCAGGAGGTGATGACGATCACCGTGCTCGACGCGCTGGAGGATCTCGACCGCGAGCTCTCGCAGCTCGGGGTCGTGCTGCACCTGGCTGCGGTGCCGGCATCGGCCAAGGTCGTGGCGGAGCGCACACCGTGGTTCGCAGGCCTCGAATCGGCGGGGCGCGTCCACGGGACGTTGCGAGAAGGCATCACCGCAGCCGAATCGGCGATCGATGCGGGGATGCAGAGCCTTCACCAGGGTGAAGTGGACGACGCGCCCTGACGCACCGACGGCCTCCTCCCTAGGCTGGCTCCACAGGTGGGAGCGGCGGGCAGCCCCACGAGAGGGGGCGGTCGTGTCGAGCGACGAGCGGGCGGTTGCGGGGCCGAGGTGGACAGGATGGACGACCGCGCAGGGCTGAGTTGGCGGTGGTCTCGGTTCGGCCTCGGCATGCTCTTCGCCGTGCCCGCCATCGTGGTCGCCCCGTTCGATCTGTCGCTGGCGGTCGCCTTCGGGATCGGGGTCGTGCCCGCGGCGGCTTTCGGCATGCCGCCGCAACGGCGCAGTCGAGCGATCATCCCGGTCGTCGGGGTGCTCAGTGCCATGGCACTGCTGCTCGGGTCCGTGCTGGCGGCTTCGCCCGTCATCGCCGTCGTCGGGGTGTTCGTGCTCGCGGTCCTGGCGAGCGTCAACGCGACGCGCGGACGCGGGGGTCAGCTCCTGCTGGTCCTGGCGCTGCCGATGACCGGTATCGGGCTGAGCTTCACCTGGTCGCCGGTCACCCTCGGTTTCGCGGCGTGCATCGTGGTCGGTTCGATCTATGCGTGGATCCTCATGCTGCTCTGGCCGGAACGCGACGAAGCGCCCCATCCGCCGCCGCCGGTGCCGCGCGGTCGCGCCATGCTGGTCTACGGAATCCTTCTCGGCGCGGGTGCGGCCACTGCCGCGGCGCTGGGCTTCCTGTGGGACCTCGAGCATGTCGGCTGGGCGACCGGTGCGGTGCTCCTGGTGATGAGGCCGGTGCGGGGGCAGCTCATCGCGCGCAGCATCGGGCGTGCGGTGTCCGTTCTGATCGGCGCACTGGCGGCGGCGGTCGTGGCGGTGCTCGACCCGGCGGACGTGGTCGTGGGGATCGTGGTGGGACTGGTCATCGGGTCGGCGTGCGCGATTCAGGAGAGCCGTTGGTACGTCGTGCCCGGATTCACCACGTTCCTCGCTCTGACGCTCATCATGTCGACGTCCCCGGAGCCCCCGGCGGAGCGGTTCGTCGAGCGCGCCGTGGAAACGCTGATCGGGGTCGGACTCGCTCTCTTCTTCGGAGCCGTGGTGCCCTCGATCGTCTCGCTGCTCGCGAGGGTTCGGCGTCGTTCCTCCGCGTGATTCCACGCTAGACGAAAGTTCCTTGAGCCCGTGTTCTCTGGGGTGGGATACTTCGAGTGGGAGAGGGTCGAGTATCGTCTAACATGTTACGGGGGGGTTCCGATGGCATCAGATGAAGAGGACCCGCAATCGTCGCGGGCTTTCGCAGCCTCGACGGTCGCGGGGGATATCGCGCGGCCTCGACTGCTGGCGCGTCTCACCGCCGCGATGGATGAACCCTGGACGTTGACCGTGCTCTCTGCGCCGGCCGGATCCGGGAAGACGCGACTGCTCGTCCACTGGGCTCACGCACTGGACGCCCATGGCGACACCGCGGTGGTGTGGTGGGCTCTGCAGCGTGGCGACATGGATCTCGAACCGTTGCGGAGCGCACTGGCAGACGTCGATGACGAACGGCTCCGCGAGAGCCTGGCGCGGGTCGCCGGCAGCTGGTCGGTGGAGACCGCACGCGCGCTGGCGCGCTCCCTCCGCGGCGCGGGGCGGCGTATCGTCGTCATCATCGACGACGTCCACCTCGTCGAGGACGATCGGCTCGCCGAGATGCTGACTTCTTTCGTGAACGCCGTTCCCGGCAACGGGCACGTCGTCCTCTCCGGACGGGGAACCCGCAGGATTCCGCTCGCGCGCCGACGCATCGCCGGGATCGCCCTCGAACTCGATGCGAAAGATCTCGCCTTCACGCCGGCGGAGGTGCGGTTGTTCTTCCGTGCGCGGGACGTGAGCCTCTCACAGGGGGAGATCACGTCCGTGCTGCGCAGGACCGAAGGATGGGCGACCGGGCTGCGTCTCCTCGAACTCGCCGCGCTCCACGATTCGTTCGCGACCGTGCTCCCGCTGCGCGGCGATTCTCCCACGGTGACCGACTACTTCGCCGAGGAGGTCTTCGCCGACCTCGACCACGAGCTCAGCGACTTCCTCGTGCTCACCTCGGTACCCGATTCGTTCACTCCCCGACTGGCCTCGCGGCTCATCGGTGGAGCGCCGGCCGCGGGTCTGATCGAGCAACTCATCCGCCTCAACGTTCTCATCAGTCGCAACCGCGACGAGCCGGGGTGGTATCACTATCACCCCCTGCTGCGGGAGTTCCTCTACGCCCGGTTGAAGGAGCGCGGAGATGCGGCGGTCGAGTCCCTCGAGAAGGTGACGGCGGAGTGGTTCGCCGCGGAGCAGGAGCACAGGCTCGCGCTCACTCACGCGACGCGCAGTCACGACGCGCAGTCGATGTCCCTGATCCTGCGACAGTGCGGGATGCAGCTCGTGCTCAGGGGGCACGCCTGCGAGGTGATCTCCGCGACAGCGGAGCTTCCGCATTCGGTGCTGGCCGAACCTTCCGTGCAGCTGTTGATCGCATCGGCGCGACTCGCGCGAGGAGACGCTTCCACGGCAGCTGCCCTGCTGGACTCCTCGCCGCCATGGCCGGGGGATGAGGGGTCTGCGGCCGTTCGTCAGTGGCGGAAGGGGCTGGAACTGCATATCGCCGTCCGGCGCGGGGGCCTCACCGAAACTCTCGACCGGCTGGAGCTCGCGCTCGATGAGGTGACCGGGGAGTCGCAACTGGACACCTATGTGTTCGTGCAGGCCGCCATGGCGGAGCTCTATGTCGGAGACCTCGACCGGGCAGGTCGATTCGCGCGGTTGGCGTGTGACCGCGCAATCGCCTCCGGCGCTGCAGCGGCGGAGTTGCAGGCGGCAGCCATCCTGAACACCGCTGAGTTCTTCCGCGGTCGCATGGGCGAGGTGCTCCGTTCGGGTGCGCGCCTCGATCAGCGCTGGGCCGAGCTCGGCACCCCGGATGATTCGTTCTACGAGGTCACCAGAGTGTGGCGCTATTGGGTTCCCTTCGAGAGGATGCTCGTCGGCGACGTCGACGAGACGCTGAAGGTCGCCGCCGGCATCATCGAATCGGGCGCCGAACCCTCGATCGCACGGGGTCTCCGCGGAATGATCACGCTTCTGGGAGTCGACTCCGCGATCGACGCGCATGCCGCGGCCACCGCTCTGCTCGACAACCTGGCGCCGCGCGCCGACATGCCGCTTCCGGTGCACTGGTACGCGATGATGAGCGCATTCGCCGTGCGGGCGTTCGATCGACTCGGGGAGCGCTCGCTCCGTGACCGCTTCATCGTCGAGATCGAGCGGGCGATCGGCTCGACCGGCGACGTCTTCCTGCTCAGGGCGATCGCGGCACTGCACGACCAGGACTTCGCGCGTGCCCGTCAGGCGCTCGCTCCCGTCCTGGAGGGAAGCTCGCAGTGTCTTCTGCCGGCATCGATGGTCGACGCGTGGCTGGTCGCGGCCTGCCTCGACGTGCAGTCCGGGCACCCGGACCAGGCGCAGGTGTCTCTCGCCTTCGCGCTCGCGCTGGCGGAGCCGGAGGAGCTGGTCCGGCGTTTCGCCGACGCGGGGCCGGTGGTGGCGCGTCTGCTCGCCGCACGCGCCACCCCGGGTTCCCGCGGGCGTTTCGCCGACTGCGTCCGCGAGCGCCTCGCCGCTGCGGGCATGCTGATCGACGAAGAACTCACGCGGCGCGAGCGCATCGTGCTCTCCGCGTTGAGCCGCAATGCGACGCTGCGAGAGATCGCCCAGCAGGAGTTCATCTCGCCGAACACCGTGAAGACCCACGTCCGGAACATCTATCGGAAGCTCGGCGTCTCCGACCGCGAAGGAGTGACGGCGGCCGCGCTCGCTCTCGGTATCGACTGAACCGGTGCGTCGCTCAGAGCAAGGCAGCGATCCCCTTCTCGAGCTGAAGGGCACCGATGACCAGGAGCAGCGCGGCGTTCAGGACGTGCGTGTTCCCGGCTATCCACGTCCGCACGCGATCGAGGAGCGGCTGGGCGTCGGCACCGCGGACCACCACGTACAGCACGGGCAGCGCGATGGGGAGCGTCCCGATGACGACGAAGACGACAGCGACCCACAGGCCGGAGCTCCGGTCGACGTCCGACAGCGAGATGTCGAGCGCGGCGAGGATAGCGCACGAGGCATCGACCGGATTCAGCACGAAGAGCCCGAGTCCGAGAAGCAGGGTCCGCCCGGGCCGAAAGGACTCCACGGAATGCAGCCAGCCCGGGAGCTGCGGTGATGCGGCGACGACTTCGCGCGGTGATGACGCCGCGGCCATCTGTGCGATGTGTGCGCGCCCCTTTCGGTACACCCAGACGGCAGACCCGATCAGGAACAAGCCGAGGAGGACGCGCACGATCGGGACCCACAGCGGAGGCTCACCGAGCTCGTGCACCGCGAGCAGGGGGAACAGCCAGAGGCACAGGGCCATGAGCCCGCCCAGACCGAGGAACCACCCGACCAGGTACGTGATGCCGTTCATCCGCGCATTGCGCGAGAGGAGAACGGCGACGAGCGCCATGATCGCGAGCGGGCTCAGGACCACACCGAGAGCGACCGGGACGAGCGCGAGTATCAGTTCTCCCACGTGCGTGTCCCTTCTGCGGGCCGGGCGCCCCGGCCGATCCCGGTTCTAGAAACTGCCGATTCCCTTGCCGATCATCGACACGCCGATCACCAGCAGCAGGACGGCCATGATGACGGCGTTCTCCGCCGCCAGCCACCCGCGCAGGGCGTCCAAAGGCGCGCGGAGACGGTCGGCTGCGATGAGATAGCCGACGACAGGGATCAGCACCGTCGATGAGGCGATGAGCGTGTAGATGACGACGACCACGACGGCGGACCCGACCGGAAGGGACGCGCCCCCGATGTCGGTGCCCGCGCCGGCGGCCATGATCAGGTTCTTGGGGTTCACGGCGGACAGGAGGAATCCGAGGCCGAACGCCACGGGGAAGGTGACCGTGTCGATGGCCTTCATCCACTTCGGCAGCGCCGCGTCCTCGCCGGGCTTGGGGCGCTTGCGCCATTGTCCGAAGGCGAGGAGGAAGAGCAGCAGCCCCAGGACGAGCTGCACCACACCACGGATCGGCCGTGAGGCATCAGGGTCGTCCGCCGGCAGGATCGACGACAGGAGAGTGAACACGGTGACGGCGACGACGATCCCGATCACCCACCCGAGGAGGAAGCCGACACTGGTGATGCGCGCCTTGGGCGAGAGCAGCATGAGGATCGCCGCGATGATCGGGATCGGGCTGATCGCGACCCCGAGCGCGAGGGGGAGGATCTCTCCGATGACGGTTCCCATCAGTGACCTTTCTCTGGAGTCGACCCCGTCGTCGACGGAGCCAGATTCGTGATCGCTTCGCGGTTGGTGGCGTAGACGTCTTCCGCCTCGAGGAGTCCGAGCTCGGTCAGGCGGTGCAGTGTGTTCGGCCGCACTCGACTGAAAGCGAGGGAGACCGACTGGCCGGCGAGCCAGTGCTTGAGGGCGACGAACGATTCCGCGCCGGTCACGTCCACATCGGTGACGGCTTCCATATCGACGACGAGGTGTTGGACACGGCCGTGGCCAGCAGACGAGATGGCGTCTTTCACGGCGCTCGAGAACACGGCACCGTTGGCGAAGAACAGCGGAGCGGCCAGCCGGATGACGATCACTCCCGGTGCCGTGACGTTTCCGGCCGGAGCGTCTTCGAGCAGCGACTCGCCGGGGTCTCCGCTGGATTCGAGCACGTCGATCGCGGGATTCGACGCGCGTTTGGCGATGTTGATGAGCGCGAGCACGAACGCCACCATGATGCCCGGGATCGAGCCGATCAGAAGCGTGACGAGGAAGCAGGTCGCGCCGATGAGGAACTCGAACCGGTCCTTGCGCCACAGGTCGATGAAGTCGCGGATGCCGAGCAGCGGGATGATCGCGACGCCGACGATCGCGCCGATGGCGGGCGACGGGATGTCGGCCAGGAGTGCCGTGCCGAACAGGAGCAGCAGCAGGGTGCCCGCGGCGAGGATCAACGCGGGGAACTGCGTACGCGAACCCGCTTGATCCATCGCCGCAGTGCGGGAGGTCGACGAGCCGACGGCGAAGCTGCCCTGCGCGCCGGCGACGATGTTCGACGCGCCGAATGCGAGGAGATCCCGGTTCGCGTGGAACGGGTAGCCGTGTTTCTCGGAGTATGACCGCGACACCAGCAGGCCCTCGGCCGTCGTGACCAGGGTCAAGGCGATCGCGGACGGAATCAGCATGAGCCAGAGCGACCAGTCGATCATCGGCCACGTGAGCACGGGCGGTCCTGCCGGAACCTCGCCGAGGACGTCGACGCCCTGCTGATCGAGTCCGGTTACGACGACGACGAGCGTGGTCGCCACCAGGACGATCAGTGCCCAGGGGACGGCGCGGAGAAATCTGCGCCCCAGCAGCAGCACGGCGACGGCGCACACGGAGATCAGGACGGCCCAGCCGTTGACCGTGGTGAACCCTCCGACGAGGTCGACCAGTTTCCCGATGAAGTCCTTGCCGGAGTCGATCTTGACGCCGAGCATCTTCGCCACCTGGCTGACCATGATGTCGAGCGCCAGCCCGCCGACGAAGCCCACGAGAATCGGCTTGGAGAGGAAGTTCGCGAGGAAGCCCAGTTTGAAGATCGCGAGGAGCACGAACATGACGCCGCAGATGATCGCCTGGGCCAGCGCGAGAGTGGCGTAGTCGGCACTGCCGGCGGCGGCGAGGCCGCCGATCGAGGACGCGACGAGCGCGGCGGCTGCCGCGTCCGGTGACGCGACCAGCTGTCGGGAGGAGACGATCAGCGCGTACACGATGGTCGGAACGATCAGGGCGTAGAGGCCGGCGGTGGGCGGGAGGCCGGCGATCTGGGCGTAGCCGATGTTCAACGGGATCGCGATGGCGAGCAGGGTGACCCCGGCGGTGAGCTCCGTGACGAAGTTGCGCCTGGTCAATCCCGCGAGTGGACGTTGCACATCGCCTCCATCCGCCGGCGCCCCCGTCGAGCGCTCCCGCCTCCACGATCCCACCGGGAACGTTCTCGGGACCACGTCTCGACGGCAACCTCACCCCTGGTGATTTACGGGGGAGGTGCGGGCACAGCGAGGTCGTGCGGGCGCAGCAGTGGGGAAGAGGCAGGTGCGGAGACGTCAGCGGCGACGAGGCGCACGACGTCGGCGACGTCGTCGCGCTGGCTCGACCGGCTCCGGCTCCGGCGCCGCGGGAACCGCGGTGCGGTCTCCGGAGAGCCAGCGCAGCCAGGTCGCTTCGGGATCGCCCTCGAAGACGAGCGTCCGCGCCAGCAGGGTGAGCGGGATCGACAGGATCGCCCCGAGGGGACCGATGATGAAGGTCCAGAAGATCACCGAGAAGAAGCTGAGCGTCAGACTGAGATCGACCGCATCGCTGACGAACTTCGGCTGGACGAGCACCTGGAGGACCACGTTGACGATGCAGTAGACCGCGACCACTCCGAGCAGCAGCGGCCAGCCACCGACGACGAACGCCAGGATCGCCGGAGGGACGAGGCCGAGGACGAAGCCGATGTTCGGGATGAAGTTCGTCACGAACGCCAGGATCGCCCAGACGACCGGAGCCGGAACGCCCATCCACCACAGCGCGAGACCGTCGATGATCGCGACGATCGCGCCGAAGCTCGCGTTGACGATGTAGTAACGGCGCACGCCGGTGTTGAGACGCGAGATCCGTGCGATCACCGCGCCCTTGGTCGCGCCGAAGATCGCGGGCGCCTGGCGGTAACGCGCGGCATCCACCGCCATGAAGATGATGTAGGCGCACACGAAGAACAGGGCCGTCGCGACGCTGACCACGGTTCCCCCTATGCTCCGTGCGAGCCCGAGCAGCGTGGTGGGGTCGAGGACCGAGGCTGCGGCGTCCGAGGCCTCCTCGTCCAGGCCGAGGGACTGCAGCCACGCCACGAGGTCGTCGACGGTCGTTGCCAGACCGCCTTCCGACACCAGGTCGCCGATCAGACGGGCGAACTGCGTACCTGCGAGCCAGAGCAAGGCTCCCATGATCAGGAGGATCAGATACGCGACTGCGATGACCGCGGTCGTGCTCGCCCACTGCGGCCAACCGCGTCGATCGAGAGGGCGACGGAGGGGCTCGCAGATGACCACGATCACGATCGCCAGCGCGATGGGCCCGAAGAGGTCACGGGCGAAGTAGACGCCGGCCAGAGCCACCGCGCTGGCCGCGAGCATGAGCAGCACCCGCAGACTGGGGGAGAGCATCCGGTCGGGGGCGCGCTCCGGCGCAGGCGAGGTGGTCACGCGGACAGCGTAGTCGACGAGCTCAGAACGGCTCCGGTGCGACCAGCGGTGCCGGGCCTTGCCGGGGGGTGACGACCGCTCTCACCCCGGCGGATTCCAGCGCCTCGGCCACACCGCGGACCGTCGCCGACATCACGGCCGATCCGTGCAGCGGGTGGTGCCAGATCCGAAGGGTGAGCATCCATCGTGTCGGAGAGATCGAGGCGAACGACACGCCGGGATGCTCACGGGCATGAACGCCCTCGACCTCGCCGGCGGCACGGGAGATGATCGCGATGATGTCATCCACGACGATCCCGTCTTCTCTCGCGACCCGGATGTCCACCGCGCTGCGACGCGCGCCGTGACGGGAGTCGTTCACCAGAACTCCGGTGAGGAGCGTGGCGTTCGGCACATGCACCGTCCTGCCGTCGACCGTCGCCAGGAGCACCGCGCGTCCGTTGAGCTCCTGGACGACGCCGCGGATCGGCCCGTCGGGGCCGTCGATCTCGATCTCCTCCCCGATCTTCACGGACTGGCGGGATTGGATGAGCACCCCGGCCGCGAAATTGTCGGCGACGCCGCGGAGCACGAGGATCAGGACGACCACGGCGATGGCCGTCATGGCCAGGAGCGGCTGCACGTTCGCCCCGAGGAACGCCAGCCCGACGCCGATGCCCACCAGGAGCAGGGCGTACTGGGTGAAGCGTGCCGCCAACTGCGCGACCGAGTCGGAGATGCCCGGCGTCCGTGTCGTCAGCTTGAGCACGCCTTTCCGGGCGAAGCGGGAGAGCAGCCAACCGATGAGGATGGACAGCACCGCCAGCACGATCTGCCACGGCGAGAGTCCATCGGGGAACAGCGCGTCCAGCGTCACGTTCGCCGACCACTCGATCGGGGGCTCCAGCGCATCATCCGACCAGGATGCGGCGCGCGCGCTCGCCGCGGACGATCGCTCTCATCCGGAGCGGGTGAGCGCGGAGCACGGCTGGGCGGTATCGCCCGTTGAGGATGAACGATGTTCGTCCGCGCTTCCGCAGCGCCGGAGACTGAGGGCATGTCGACGACGCCCCCATCGCCGGATCTCCTCACGGCAGCCCGCTCGCACGGCGCGACCCGCGAACGGGCGCGGGAAGCCATCGGTCTCCAGATCTCGATCTTCGCCTTCGTCGTCGCAGCGCTCGTGGCCCTCGTGGTGTTCCGTCTGCGGTCGGCGCCCATCTCCGGCCCCGACTCGCTCGGGCAGTTCGCGGCACTGGCATCCGCGGTCACTGCGGTCGTCGTCTTCGTGCTGGGTCGCGTCATCGCCGCCGATCCCGAGAGGCACAGGCGGCTCGGGGTGCTCGACATCATCGACATCGCGGCCTTCGCCTTCGCGCACGCCATCATCGCCCTGCTCGGGTGGACGCTCGCTGCGACGATCATCGAAGCGGGTCTGATCGGAGCCGTCGTCTACCCCGTGCCGGTCCTGATGCTCGCCGGCGCCGCGAGCGGGCTCACCGCCTACGTGACCTACTACTCCGCGACCCATCTGGACCTGCAGCTGCTGGCGACGGTCCTCGCGGTGTTCCTGGTCCTCGGGATCCTGGCGAGCATGCTGACGGCGAGCGACCCGCAGTGGTGGAAGGAGAACCTCAGCGCGCTCGGCATGACCGACGACCTCTCGGCGCGGGCGTTCAACCTCACTCTGATCGTCGCCGGGATCCTCGTGACCACGCTCGCCCGCTACGCGACGAGGGGCATCCCCACCCCGCACCCGCGCGGAGTGACCTCGGTGCGGACCTGCCTCATCATCGTCGGGCTCTTCCTCGGCATGGTCGGCGTGTTCCCCGTCGATGAGCACTTCGCGCTCCACACCGCGGTGGCGTCGGGAATGGTCGTCGCGTTCGCCGTGCTCGTCGTCGCGATGCGCTGGTGGGTGCCCGGAGTCTCGCGCACCTTCCTGCTGCTGGGTTACGTCTTCACTCTCCTGATCGTGGTTCTGGCGGTGTTCTTCGCCGTCGGCTACTACACGCTCACTGCCGTGGAACTGGTGGCCGGGACCGTCGTGTTCACCTGGATCATCCTCTTCATCCGCACCGCTGATGCCCTCAAACGAGACGAGGGAGCGAGGACGGGCGACTAAAGATCACCCGGAGGATGCCCTTGAGGGGTATCCGGCACGCCACTAGCTTTGGTGCCATGTCGCACCCCGTACGCTCGACGAGGCCGGGACCCACGGTGCGATTCCGGCCACCGGCTCCCCAGCCCGGCGCGATCCGTCGTGATCGGGTGAGCGCAGCGATAGGGGCGGCCGTCGTGAACGCGCAGTTGACGGTGATCAGCGCCCCGAGCGGATTCGGGAAGACGACCGCGGTCGCCGATTGGGCCTCGGGTGTCGATCGGGTCGCGTGGCTCGGACTCCACACGTTCGACTCCGACCCGTCCCGGTTGACTCAGGGGGTCGTGAACGCGCTGCTCACCGGCGCCGAGCGTTCCGGCCGTCCTCTCGATCTCGACCGTGATCTGGAGGATCCGGACAGGGCGTACCAGGAGATCTGCCGGGCGTTGGGAAATTCGGACGAGCGTATGCACCTGATCGTCGACGATGCGCAGCGCGCGGGCGAGGAATGGCGCAGGGGACTTCTCGGCATGCTCGCCGAGCAGGCGCCGGAGAGTCTGCACGTCGTCCTGGTAGGGACGACCCTGCTCGAGCTGACGCTCTCCCGTCATCGGCTGATGCACCCGGAGGCCTTCGTCGGCGTCGACACCCTCAGCTTCACGGGAGAGGAGGTTCGACTGCTGCTCGACGGGGACGCGGCCCACCTCGAACCCGAGACGATCCTCGACGAGACTCAGGGGTGGCCGATCGCCGTCAGACTGATGATGATCGGCGGAGCAAGACCCGACGCGCAGGCGCAGAGCGCCTCGAGTTTCCTGGGCAGCTACGTGAGGGAGCATGTGCTCGGGAGCCTTCCTCCCGACGTCGCGGACTTCGTGCTCGAGGCGAGCGTCTGCGGAGAACTCACCCCCGAACTCGCCGCCGCTGTCACCGGGCGCCCCGACACCGTCACGCTGCTCGAGACCTGCGTACGGCTCGGTCTGTTCCTCGACCGGTTCGAGAGTCCACAGGGCGTCGTGTATCGATGGCATGCCGCCTTCGCACGACGATGCGCCGAGATCCTGGGCCAGGATGCAGCGCGCGCGAAAGAATGCCACAGGCGCGCCGCCGCCGCCCTGGAACCGACGGATCCGACGGCGTCGATCGCGCATTCGCTCCAGGCGTTCGACTTCCTCGCTGCGCGCTCGACCCTTCTTCGGCACTGGCTCGGGCTCGTGGTCGGGGCGAGGGCGGACGAGGTCGAGCGCACCGCGACCGAGATGCTGCGACGCACGCCCGACGACGCCCAGGTGCTGCTCGTGCGCGCCTGCGCGAGCGATGTGCTCGGTGACCATCGCGTGGCGCGCGAGTTGTTCCGGCGTGCGGAGGCGTCGATCGCGCGATCGGCCGAACCCGATGAGCCTGTGGTGCTCCAGATCGCCCGACTGTTCATCGCCGATGAGCGCGCGGAGGTCGCGAGCGCGAGCGCCACGGTGCGGCAGATGCTGCTCGATGACGATTCGACGGAGCTGAGCGACCGCGCCGCGCTCAACTACCTGCTGGGATGGACCGAGATCCGGCATCGCGGCAATCCCCTGATCCCGCTCGAGTACTTCTCCGCGGCGGCCAGGGAGGCACGCGGCTCCGGAGATCGGGAACTCGCGAAACGGGCATCGGGACACCTCGCCTTCGGGCAGACGTGGGCGGGTCGCCTCACCGAGGCCCGGCAGTCGCTCACCCGTGTGCACGAAGCGGAGGACGTCGGTCTGCCCTGGAGCACATACGCCGGCGGCAGCGCCGCGGCGGCCGCGGGATTCGTCTCCTACTGGTCGGGTGACCTCGTCGACGCCATCCGCGAGTTCGGGACGGTGATCGCCAACGGCAGCTCCGATCGCTCCTTCACGAGCGTGGCGCGCATGATGATCGCCTATGCAGCGGCGGAGACCGGAGACGTCGCCGCCTGCCGTCGCGCGGCGATCGGCATCCAGGACATCCCGCTGGAGGTGGTGCACGGCATCTCCTGGCCGGCGTTCCGTGAATCATCGGTTGCCCTGCTCGAAGAGGCGGTCGGCCGGCAGGACCGGGCGATGCGGATCGCGCGCAGGTATGTCCATTGCCCCGACCTCCCCGTCGTCAACGTCGCACTGGCAGGGGTGTTCCGCCGGTCCGGCGAGTACTCGGCGGCGTTGGAGATGCTGCGATCCCTGCGGGCATTCAGCGAGGTGTCGTACGTGAAGTCGGCGACGCTCATCACGGCAGCTCTCCTGCGCCGTCATGGCGGGCACCATGAGCAGGCGCACGAACTGTGCGAGGCTGCCGTCGCCGTCGCGGCGGGGGAGAACATCCGCCTTCCCTTCGGCCCGCGCGAGACAGCGGTGCGCAAGCTGTTGGGAGAGCATGTGCATTTCGGCACGCAGTTCGAGGACTTCATCGGCAGGTGTCTCGCCACGGATACGGCCGGGTCGCTCGTGGACGCGCTCTCGGAACGCGAGCGTGATGTGTTCCAGCAGCTCCAGACGGCGCGTACGCTGCAGGAGATCGCGCGGGAGCTGGCGGTGTCGATCAACACAGTGAAGACCCACCAGCGAGCGATCTACCGCAAACTCGGGGTGTCGTCGCGACGTGAGGCCGTGCGGACCACCGTCTGACATGGACGGCTGCCCGGCAGGAGGCCTCACACCTCGTGCAGTGCCGACGAGAGGATCGTGTTCGCGATCGACGCCGGTATCGGCTGGGTCGCGAGGATGCGGTCCTCTCGGTGGTCGACGTCACGGGCGAACCGCTCGACCCAGATCGGCTCCACCAGGATGAGCGCCGCGAGTGCGCCGAGGGGAACCGTCGCCGCGAAGTGACGAGCGTCGTCCTCGCCGATGAGACCGGGAGTCTCGAGGGCGAGGCCGGCGAGTGCGAACTCGTCACGGTCGACCTCGACGATCCGGTGCTCCTCGAGGTCGAGCCGCTCGATCATCAGGAAGTCGAGGAGGCGGATGGCGCCGGCCTCCACCTGTCGCAACAGGGCCTCGAGGACGTTCGGGCGGAGGCGGTCGCCCTCGAGGTGCACGGCGACGAACTCGACGTCGCCGAGCGCCTGCAGAGTCGTCACATCGACCACCTCGACCACGGCCTCAGCTCAGAGCGCGGGTCTTGATGGCCGCGAACTCGTCGGCGGTGATGGTCCCCGCGGCGAGCAGCTTCGATGCCTTGTCGATCTCGTCGCTCGGGCTGGAGCCCGCGACGCTGCGGATGTAGGAGTCGGCTGCCTGCTGCTGGTCCCTGTAGGCGGAGACACTCCGCTCGCCCATGCCTCTGCCGCGCGCGATCAGGTAGACGAGCGCCGTGAGGAAGGGGACGAAGATGAGGAAGATGATCCACACGGCCTTCCACCAGCCGTTGAGCGTGTGGTCGCGGAACAGGTCGGCGACGATGTTGAAGAGCACCATCAGGTAGGAGACGAACACGAATACCCAGAAGAACCACCAGATGATGTCCCAGAAACTGTCCCAGATGGACATGTCGCACCTCTTTCGTCGAGTGACTGCGTACGGCGATCGTGACAGGACGCATCGTCGCGCGGGGGAGTCGCTCACCCTGATCGGGCGACCCCGCACGACGGGCAGGGGTGAGGGTCTCATCCGCTCGGGGTGAGAGAGCGGCCCGCGCCGGGCGCGGCGATGCGACCATGGTGCACAGTCGTGGCCGTGTGCCCCGTGAGAGAGGACCATCCATGAATGACTTCCGTTTCGGTCCCGCCGAGTTCTATCTCGTCGGGTTCGAAGGAACCCGCCCGGACCCCGCGACATTCCGCGCGTTGACCGACCTCGTCGACAGTGGGATCGTGCGCCTGTTGGACTTCGTCGTGCTCGCGAAGTCGGAGACCGGGAAGGTCGAGATCGTCGAGCTCGACGACGACGACGGAGTCCTGGACCTCGGCGACTTCGAGCCGATCGCGGCGGGTCTTGCGGGCGAAGAGGACGTCGAGTCGTTGGCGGGCGCGCTCGCCCCGGGACAGTCGGCTGCCCTGGTCGTCCTGGAACTCGCGTTCGCTCGCACGCTCGCACAGAATCTCGCCGCGGCGGGCGGACAGGTGCTGCGCACCGAGCGTGTTCCGGCGCCCGTGGTGAACGCCATGATGGACATCCTCGATCAGGAAGGTGAATGACATGCCCTTGAGAAGATTCGGTCGCCCCGGACTGATCGGCCTCGCCGCCCGGACGGCAGTGGTGGCCGGGACCGCGACCGCCATCGGCGGGGCGATGTCGCGGCATCAGCAGGAGCGTGCGCAGGGAGAGTACGAGCAGCAGCAGTACGAAGCCGCACAGCAGCAGGCGCAGATCGACGCCGCGGCTCAGAACGCCGCATCGCAGTACTCGTCTCCGCCTCCGGCCGCGCCCGCGCCCGCGCAGGGGGATGACCTGATCGCGAAACTGCAGCAGCTCGCGTCCCTCAAGGACTCCGGCGTCCTCTCCGAGGCCGAGTTCGCCGCAGCGAAACAGAAGCTCCTGAGCTGAACACACCGATGATCCGTCGTCTGCGGAATGGCCGAAGCGAGAAGGACGAATGAGCGAACTGGACGATCTGCGAGCGCGTGTCCTGCTTCTCGAACAGGAGAACGAGACGCTCAAGAAGCCCCGTCGGCGTCCGGTGGCCAGAAGCATCGTCGCGGGGATCGTGCTGGCTCTTGCGGTGCTGATGGAGCCGGTCGCCGCGATGGGGACCTGGGCGCGCCTGCAGCTCGTCGATGCCGATCGGTTCGTCGCGACGTTCGCGCCTCTGGCCGAAGACCCGGACGTACAGGACTTCGTCGCGGATCAGGTCAGCTCGGCGATCCACGAGCAGGTGGACTTCGACGCGATCGTCGGCGAGGTGTTCGACGGGATCCGCGAACTCGACCTTCCGCCCCGTGCCTCCTCCGCCCTGTCGTTGCTGGAGGCTCCGGCGGCCAGTGGGCTGACCTCCCTCGTCGACGGTGTCATCCATGACGTCGTGGCATCGGACCAGTTCGCCGACATCTGGGCGCAGACGCTGCGCATCACTCATGAACGTGCCGTCGCGATCCTGCAGAACAGCCCTGACACGGCCCTGCAGCTCGCAGACGACGGGGTTCTCTCGATCGACCTGGGTCAGGTCGTCGACCGCGTCAAGGCGGTGCTGACGGAGCGCGGTGTCGGGTTCGCCGACCTCATCCCGGAGATCGACCGATCGGTTCCCATCGCCCAGGCGGATGCCCTCGTCCTGGTGCGCACGATCTATCAGATCGCGGTGGCCGCCGGATTCTGGCTGCCATGGGTCGTTCTCGGTCTCGTCGTCGTCGGCATCCTCCTCGCGAGGAACCGCGCGCGTGCTCTCTTCTGGACCAGCGCGGGATTCGCCGTCGCGTTCCTGCTCCTGTCGGCGGGGATGGGCATCGGAAGAACGTTCTTCATCGGCGCCGTGAGCCCGTCGATCATGACGGCGGCGGCCGCGCAGTCGCTGTTCGACGAAGTCACGTCGCTGCTGAGCTCGACGATCGTGGCTCTGGCCCTGGTCGGAGTGCTCGTCGCCGTGTGGGCGTGGCTGGCCGGATCGAGCCGCAGCGCCGTGGTGACACGCGGAATCCTGGAGAGCGGCTTCACGGCGGTCCGGAGCACCTGGGAACGACGAGGCCTGTCGACCGGACGATTCGGCCTCGCGGTCGATCGCTTCCACGGTCCGATCCTTCTGGTCGGGTTGGTGCTCGCGCTCCTCATCCTCATGGCGTCGAGACCGGTCTCGTTCGGAGCGGTGTTCGGGGTGACCGTCGGACTGCTCGTCTTCGCCATCGTGGTCGAGCTGCTCAGGCGACCCCCGGGCGCAGCGATCGTTTCCCCGAGGGAAGAGCCACTGGTCGAAGAGCCGGAGGAAACCGACCCGGCCGACGCGGAGAACGCCCGACGGTGAGTCTCCGACGGGCGTTCTCCCCGACATCTCAGGCGCGCGCGGAGTCGGGAAACACCTGCTCCCAGTCGTCTCTGACGCTCACGACGGTGTAGCCCTTGTCCGCAGCGTCCGCGAGGGCCTTCTCGGCGCCCGCGTCGTAGGGGATGTCGCCGCGTGACGGGTCGTCGTGGTGGACGAGGAGTGCGAAACCCGGCCGGGGTCCTCGGCGTGCGAAGTCCATCATCGCCGTGTCGCCGTTGGAGTTGCCCCCCACGAACAGGGGGCGCCGGCCGATGCGGGTCCAGATGCGGATCGGCTTCTCGGGGCCGTCGTCGAAGAAGGCCAAGGAGGACGAGTACCGCACGGTCGCCTCGGCATCGTCCCACGCGAGACCGAAGGCCGACCCCACCACGCGCTCCGGGGGGATCCCGTAGTTGGCCTGCGTCATCGGACGCATGAAGTCACGCTCACCTCCCGAGACGATGTAGCAGGTGAAGCCGTGGTGCTCCAGAAACCTGAGCAACTCGACCATCGGCTGATACACGGTCTCGGCGTAGGGGCGCTGCAACGTCGGATGCTGCGCGGTGCGGTAGAACTCCGCCACCGACGTCGCGTAGTCCTCCACGCTCATCCCATCCGTGAGCCCGACCAGCGCCTGGATGATGATCCCGAGGTCGGAGTCGTCACCACCGTAGTGCTTGTCGATCGCCGCTCCCAGCCACGCGAAGTCGCCGCTCACGGCTGCGAGATACGGCTGCCTCTCGGCGAGCTCCGGTTGCCGCTCCGCAGCCGCACGCCACTGCTCCACGACGAAGTGCAGCTGTGTGATCATCGGCTTCTCCGACCACAGGGTCCCGTCGTTGTCGAACACCGCGATGCGCTCCTCGACGGGGACGGCGTCTGGCCCCGATGTCACGGAGGCGACGAAAGCCTCGATGTCTCGGCGTGTGCGGGTGTCGCGCCAGGAGGGGAGGGAAGGGTGAGCGGTCATGTGCGATCCTCGCGTCTCTTCGAATGCCGGCGGAAGCATCAGCGTGGCATCGTCCCGCGGTTCTCGACAGGCTGACATCACCCCGCCGGGGCGATGGTCCGCGCGGTCGAACACGGAGATCACCGCGTGATCGGAATACCCCAGGAGGGTATAGGGTTGACACGAAGGAGTACCCCACCCGGGTATGCTGAATCGAGAAAGGAACCCTCATGAACACGAGCGAGTACCAGGTGAGCGGAATGAGCTGCGGCCACTGCGAGGTCGCTATCCGCGGCGAAGTCAGCCAGATTCCCGGTGTCGATGCGATCGACATCAGCGCTCAGACCGGCAGGCTCGTCGTGACGAGCGCAGAACCCCTCGAAGACGCGGCGATCCTCGCGGCGGTCGACGAGGCGGGCTACCAGGCAGTACCTGCCTGATGAACACCGCAAGCCGTCTCGGTCTCTACGGCGCAGGTCTCGTGGTGGTCTTCGGGGTCGCGTTCGCGGTGGCCGGCGCCGTCGTTCCCGACAGCGCTGTGGCCTCCTGGACGGAGCGCGGGGGAGACGGCCACGATGAGCAGTCGGCGGAACCCGCCACGCAGAACACGGATAACGGGAAAGAGCAGGGGACAGACGTGAGTGGAGTGATGATCGCCGCATCCGGATACACCATCGGCGCGATCTCGGCCCCGGGGGAGACCGGGACCGCGGGGGAGCTCTCCTTCGTGGTGCGAGGGCCCGAGGGCGAGCCGGTCACCTCGTACGAGACGGCCCACGGCAAGCAGCTTCACCTGATCGTGGTGCGCAGTGACGGCAGCCGATATCGGCATGTGCATCCCGTGCTCGATGTCGGGACGGGGGCCTGGTCGCTGCCATGGACCTGGGAGGCTGCGGGTACGTACCGTGTGTACGCCGACTTCACCGCATCGGACGGGCCCGGGGTGACGCTCTCACGGACCGTCGATGTGGGCGGGCCGTTCACGCCGCAGCCTGCGGCCGAGACGCGGTCCACCGCCACCGTCGATGGATTCGACGTGTCGATCAGCGGTGACCTCGTCGCCGGTGCCGGGAGCGAGTTGACGGTCGAGATCGCTCGGGACGGGGTGCCCGTCACCACGCTCGAGCCCTACTTGGGTGCGTTCGGGCATCTGGTCGCACTCCGTGACGGAGACCTGGCCTACCTGCACGTGCACGCGCACGGAGATGAGCCCGCACCGGGTGAGGTCGCCGGTCCCGAGGTGGTCTTCACCGCGCAAGCTCCGACCGCCGACAGGTACCTGCTCTACCTCGACTTCCAGGTCGACGGGAAGGTCCACACCGCGCCGTTCGTCCTCGATGCGGTTCCCGCCGACCTGTCGTCGAACGACACGGGCGACGACCACGGCGGGCACTGAACCGCACCACCCCACTCTTTCCGCGTCCTCGGACGCGGAGCGCAAGTATCGAGGAGATCATCATGACGGACACGCAGTCCGCGGCCGCACCGGCCAGCGTGGAGCTGGAGATCGGCGGCATGACCTGCGCATCGTGCGCGATGCGGATCGAGAAGAAGCTGAATCGGATCGACGGCGTCACGGCGACCGTGAACTATGCCACGGAGAAGGCCAAGGTGATCGCCCCGGCCGGCTTCGATCCTGCTCTGCTCATCGCGGAGGTGGAGAAGACCGGATATACCGCGGCCCTTCCTGCGCCCGAAGCCGAGACGCGTCAGGACGATGCGGGCGATGCCCCCGATGCCGAACTCACGAGTCTCAAGCACCGGCTCATCGCCTCGATCGTCCTGACGGTCCCGGTCATCGCGATGGCGATGATCCCGGCGCTCCAGTTCATGTACTGGCAGTGGCTCTCACTCGCGCTCGCCGGTCCCGTCATCGTGTGGGCGGCGTGGCCGTTCCACAAGGCGGCGTGGACGAACCTGCGCCACGGCGCAGCGACCATGGACACCCTGATCTCGATGGGGACCATCGCCGCATTGCTGTGGTCGCTCTACGCCCTGTTCTTCGGGACTGCAGGAGTCCCCGGGATGACGCACCCGTTCGAGCTGACCGTGGCTCCGAGTGACGGCGCCGCGAACATCTACCTCGAGGTAGGGGCGGGGGTGACGATGTTCATCCTCGCCGGGCGCTATTTCGAGAAGCGCTCCAAGCGCCAGGCCGGGGCCGCGCTGCGCGCGCTGCTCGAACTCGGAGCCAAAGACGTCGCCGTGATCCGCGACGGTATCGAGAAGCGGATTCCCACGGCCGACCTCCAGCCGGGCGATGAGTTCGTCGTACGCCCCGGTGAGAAGATCGCCACGGACGGGGTCATCGTCTCGGGGACCTCGGCCGTCGACGCCTCGATGCTGACCGGCGAGTCGGTGCCGGTCGAGGTCGGTGAAGGGGACGCCGTGACCGGCGCGACCGTGAACGCCGGTGGCCGCCTGGTCATCCGGGCGACCCGTGTCGGCTCCGACACGCAGCTGGCGCAGATGGCGAAGCTGGTCGAGGACGCGCAGACGGGGAAGGCCGAGGTGCAGCGCCTCGCCGACCGCGTCTCCGGGATCTTCGTGCCGATCGTCATCGCGATCGCCCTCGCCACCCTCGGGGCATGGCTGGGAGCCGGGTTCCCTGCCTCCGCAGCCTTCACGGCGGCCGTCGCCGTGCTCATCATCGCCTGCCCCTGCGCGCTGGGCCTCGCCACACCGACCGCTCTGCTGGTGGGGACGGGACGCGGAGCGCAGATGGGCATCCTCATCAAAGGACCCGAGGTGCTCGAATCCACCCGCAAGGTCG
Source organism: Microbacterium maritypicum MF109 (assembly GCF_000455825.1). Taxonomy (GTDB): domain Bacteria; phylum Actinomycetota; class Actinomycetes; order Actinomycetales; family Microbacteriaceae; genus Microbacterium; species Microbacterium maritypicum_A. Next base: position 22,563 of record NZ_ATAO01000001.1, on the reverse strand, counting down.
ACACGGTCGTGCTCGACAAGACGGGCACTGTGACGAGCGGCAAGATGACGCTCACCGCCGTGCACACCGCGGAGGGCGTCGATCGACGCGAGCTCCTGCGGCTGGCAGGCGCCGTGGAAGACGCGTCGGAGCACCCCATCGCGCAGGCAGTGGCGAAAGCCGCGACTCAGGAGATCGGCGCACTCCCGGTGCCCGAGGACTTCGTCAACGTCGAAGGCAAGGGTGTTCAGGGCGTGATCGAGGGGCACGCGGTGCTCGTGGGTCGGGAATCGCTGTTGGCCGAGTGGTCGCTGCACCTGCCCGCCGCGCTCGCTGCCGCGAAAGCGGAGGCCGAGAGTCAGGGCAAGACCGCCATCGCGGTCGGGTGGGACGGCGAGGCGCGTGGCGTGCTCGTCGTCGCCGACACGGTGAAGCCGACCAGTGCGCAGGCCATCTCGCAGCTCAAGAGTCTGGGTCTCACGCCCGTCCTCCTCACCGGCGACAACCGGGCGGTGGCGGAGCAGATCGCGGCAGAGGTCGGCATCACCGATGTCATCGCCGAGGTGCTCCCGAAGGAGAAGGTCGAGGTGATCACACGGCTGCAGCGCGATGGCAAGGTCGTCGCGATGGTCGGGGACGGCGTGAATGACGCGGCCGCACTCGCCCAGGCCGATCTGGGGCTCGCGATGGGCACAGGGACCGATGCGGCGATCGAGGCCAGCGACATCACACTGGTCCGCGGAGATCTGCGCAGTGCCGCGGACGCCATCCGCCTGTCCCGCAGGACTCTGGGCACGATCAAGGGCAACCTGTTCTGGGCCTTCGCCTACAACGTCGCGGCGATCCCGCTCGCTGCGCTCGGCTTGCTCAACCCCATGCTCGCCGGCGCGGCGATGGCGTTCTCCAGCGTCTTCGTGGTCGGCAACAGCCTCCGCCTGCGTTCCTTCCGGAGCCAGACGGCGGACCCCTCTCCGGCGGGGAGCCGTGCGGCGCGGGAACGCGCGACACCGGCAGCCCCCGCAGGAACCCACTGAAACCGAAAGAGGAGCATCTCATGTCCGATTCCCCCGCAGGATCCTGCTGCAGCGTCACCAGCAACGGTGCGGTCTCCGCCGAAGGTCGAAAGGATCTGCTGGCGTCGCCCTCCGGCGCCATGGCAGAGTGCCCGGTGATGGTCGGCAGCGCGGTCGTCGTCGCGGATGCCGAGGCCGCCGGCCTGTTCCGTGACTACGAGGGCACCCGCTACTACTTCTGCTGCGCAGGATGCGGGCCGGCGTTCGACGCCGACCCGGCGAAGTACGTCGCCGCAGCCTGACCGTTTCACCCGTGCGGGGCCGCACCACGCGGCCCCGCACGGGAATCGTCTTTCCGAGGAGGAGAGGGTAATGAGCGCTCCGCACCACGACAGCACCGCACCCGGCGCCCCGCACCACGAGTCGAACGACTCCGACCATATGCATGGGGGACACGACGCCCACGGGGGACACGACGCCCACGGCGCCCACGGGGGACACGGCGGACACGGCGGACACGGCGGACACGGAGGGCACGCCGACCACGTCGGCCAGTTCCGGCGGCTGTTCTGGATCATGCTCGCGCTTGCCGTCCCCACCGTCGCGTTGTCGGGGATGTTCGCGATGATCCTCGGCTACCCCCTTCCCGACCTCCCCGGGCTGATGTGGGTCTCGCCCGTGCTGGGAACCGTGATGTACGTGTGGGGAGGCAAGCCCTTCCTCGTGGGCGCCGTCAGCGAGATCCGCGCGCGCAAGCCCGGCATGATGCTGCTCATCGGCCTGGCGATCACCGTGGCCTTCCTCGCATCGTGGGGGGCGAGTCTCGGCATCCTCCATCACGAGCTCGACTTCTGGTGGGAGCTGGCCCTCCTCATCGTGATCATGTTGCTCGGGCACTGGATCGAGATGCGCTCGCTCGCGCAGACCACCTCTGCGCTCGACTCGCTCGCCGCTCTCCTGCCGGACGAGGCCGAGCGTGTGGAGGACGGTCAGGTCGTGATCGTCTCACCCGCAGATCTGGCCGTCGGCGACATCGTCGTCGTTCGCCCTGGCGGAAGCGTTCCGGCCGACGGGCGCATCGTCGACGGACGCGCGTCGATGGACGAGTCGATGGTGACGGGGGAGTCCCGCACGGTCGCACGCGGTGCGGGAGACCAGGTCACCGCCGGCACCGTCGCCACGGACTCCGGGCTCCGGGTGGAGATCACTGCGACCGGAGACGACACCACCCTCGCTGGAATTCAGCGCCTGGTGACCGAGGCGCAGAGCTCGTCTTCGCGAGCTCAGCGCCTCGCGGATACCGCAGCGGGGTGGCTGTTCTGGTTCGCTCTGGGATCCGCGGCGATCACCGCGATCGTGTGGACTCTCGTCGGATTCCCCGACGCGGCCGTCATCCGCACGATCACCGTGCTCGTGATCGCCTGCCCGCATGCGCTGGGTCTGGCGATCCCGCTCGTCGTGTCGATCGCGACCGAGCGCGCCGCCCGGGGTGGAGTCCTCGTGAAGGATCGCCTCGCCCTGGAGAGTATGCGAACCGTCGACACCGTGCTGTTCGACAAGACCGGAACCCTCACCAAGGGCGAGCCCGTCGTGTCGGAGGTGTCGGTCGCGGGCGAGCATGACGCCGATCGCGTGCTGGCGCTCGCCGCCGCTGCGGAAGCCGACAGTGAGCACCCGCTCGCGAAGGCGATCGTCCGCGCCGCCACCGAGAGGAGCCTCTCGGTGCCGCAGAGCCGCGACTTCACGTCGTCGCCTGCTGTCGGGGTCACGGCTACCGTCGAGGGATCGACCGTGCGCGTCGGCGGCCCGCACCTGCTCACGGAGGAGCAGGCGGACGAGCTCGCCGTCGCCGAGCAGTGGCGGGAGGACGGCGCAATCATCCTCCACGTCGTCCAGGACGGCCGAGTGATCGGAGCGCTGAAGCTCGCCGACGAGGTACGTCCGGAATCCCGCGAAGCCGTGGACGCGCTGCATGCGCTCGGTGTGCAGGTCGTCATGATCACGGGTGATGCCGAGGCCGTCGCGCAGACAGTCGCCGCCGACCTGGGGATCGACCGGTTCTTCGCGGGGGTGCGCCCCGAGGACAAAGCCGCGAAGGTGCAGGAGCTGCAGCACGAGGGGCGCAAGGTGGCGATGGTCGGCGACGGCGTCAACGACGCACCCGCGCTGGCGCAGGCAGACGTGGGGCTCGCCATCGGGGCGGGCACAGACGTCGCCATCGCCTCTGCCGGCGTGATCCTCGCAAGCGATGACCCGCGCTCTGTTCTCTCGGTCATCGAACTCTCGCGGGCCGCGTATCGGAAGATGAAGCAGAATCTGTGGTGGGCCGCCGGGTACAACCTGCTCTCGGTGCCGCTCGCGGCCGGCGTGCTCGCGCCGATCGGGTTCGTGCTGCCGATGTCGGTGGGGGCGATCCTGATGTCGCTGTCGACCATCGTCGTCGCGCTCAACGCGCAGCTGCTGCGGCGCCTCGATCTGCGGCCTGACGTCGCGACCCGCGCCATCCTCGATCGCTGATTCCCGTACGCAGAAAGACCCCGTCCAGCCGGACGGGGTCTTTCCGCGCACGGTTCTCGCGACTCACTGATGCCGCAGCGCGGCGTTCAAGTGCTCCTCTGGGTCGACCAGGTGGTTGTGATCGTCGGTGCCGAGTGCGACCTCTGCCCAATCGATCGTGCCGGTGAACTTGCCGCCCCACTCCTTGTATCCCTCGTAGGCGGGCATTCCGGTGTCCTCGCCGGTGTCCAGGCCCTCGTCGAAGGAGAAGTACAGCGGGTGCGTGTGCTCCACGCGTCCGGAGCCGACCGCGGCACCGTCGATGAACAGCGTGACCTCGCCGCCCTTGCCGATCCCCCCGCCGTCGTAGGCGAACTCCGCACGCACGAGGTGATCGCCACCGCCGATGGTCGTGTCGGACAGCACGGTCGTGCGGACCAGCCCGCAGTAGTTGTAGTGATACCCGAGCTTGCCGTCTTCTGCGAAGAACGACCACCCGCCGGTGCGCCCGCCCTGGGCGACGATGGCACCTTCGACTGCGCCGTCCTCGGGCACCGTGAGCTGGGCCGTCACCGAGTACGAACGGTTCTTCACATTCAGGGCGACGTTCTCTCCCAGACGGATCATCCCCGGGTACAGCCGCAGTCGGTCGCCGGTGACCAGCGTGGGCCTGCCGGCGATCGCGGGATTCATGCGCTCGGCCGCGCGGTCGTCGAGCGGGAACACGTTGTGTCGAGCCGCCTCGATCAGGAACATCTGCTGCATCTCTGCCAGCTTCTCCGGGTGTGTGGACGCCAGGTTGTCCGACTGCGTCCAGTCGACCGAGGTGTCGTACAGCTCCCACACGTCGGCCGAGAAGTCCGGAGCCTTCGAGACGACATCCCACGGAGTGCGGTGCTTCGTCTGCGCCGTCCAGCCCTTGTGGTAGATGCCGCGGTTGCCCATCAGCTCGAAATACTGTGTGACGTGTCGTTCATCGGCGTCCGGGGCGTTGAAGCTGTAGGCCATCGAGACGCCGTGCATCGGAATCTGGGTGACCCCGTTCACCGTGTGCGGCTCGGCGAGGCCCGCGACGTCCAGGACGGTCGGGGCGAGGTCGATCACGTGGTGCCACTGGTGCCGGACCTCGCCGGATCCCTCGATCGCGCTCGGCCAGTGGACGATGGTGCCGTTGCGCGTTCCGCCGTAGTGCGATGCCACCTGCTTGGTCCACTGGTAGGGCGTGCACATCGCGTGCGCCCACGCCACGGAGTAGTGGTTGTACGCCTCCGGACCGCCGACCTTGTCGAGATGCTCGTTCCAGAACTCGACGGTCTCGAACTGACCGCCGCCGTTGGAGGCGGTCGTCAGCATGTAGGCACCGTTGATGCCGCCCTCCGCGCTCGCCCCGTTGTCGCCGATGATGTAGTAGACGAGAGTCTCGTCGAGGATGTCCTGCTCCTCGAGCGCGTCGATGACGCGACCGGTGTGGAAGTCGGCGTACTCCAGGAACGCCGCATAGACCTCCATCTGGTGCGCGAGGATCGGCTTCTGCTCGTCCGGGACGTCGTCCCAGGCCGGCAGTCCCTCCGGGCGTTCCGTGAGCTTCGAGTCCGGCGCGATCACGCCGAGTTCGATCTGCTTCGCGAAGGTCTGCTCGCGCTGCGCGTCCCAGCCGTGGTCGAAGGCCCCCTTGTACTTCGCGATCCAGTCCTTCGGAACGTGATGCGGGGCGTGCGTCGCGCCCGGGGCGAAGTAGATGAAGAACGGCTTGTCCGGCGTCAGGCTCTTCTGCTGCCGGATGTAGTCGATGGTCTTGTCGGCCAGATCGGGCATGAGGTGGTAGCCCTCGTCCGTCGGCGGCTCGACCGCGGTGACTCCGTCGACGAGGGCCGGCGTCCATTGGTTCGTCTCACCGCCGATGAAACCGTAGAACCTCTCGAAGCCCGAGAAGGCAGGCCAGTGGTCGAACGGTCCCGTGGGGCCTGTCTCCCACACCGGCACCTCGTGGCACTTTCCGAACTGCGCGGTGTTGTAGCCGTTCTGGCGCAGGATCTCGGGCAGCGGGACGGCAGAGTTCGGACGCGTGGAACGGTAGCCGGGGGAAGGGGTCGCGGTCTCGGTGATGTGGCCCATGCCGACGGCGTGGTGGTTGCGTCCGGAGAGCAGCGCGGCACGGGTGGGGGAGCACAGCGCGGTCGTGTGGAATCGGGTGTACTTCAGCCCGGCGTTCCCGAGGCGTTCGGCCGTGGGCGTGTGGATCGGGCCGCCGAATGCGCTCGACGCGCCGAAGCCCACATCGTCGAGGAGGATCACCAGGACGTTCGGTGCGCTCTTGGGCGGGCGCTTGGCGACGAGGGGAGGGAAGTCGGCCTCCGACTTCTTCGCGTCGAAGACGACGGGCCCCTGATACTCACGGTCAGGAAGCGGCAGGATCGATCCGGGCAGTTCCGCGGTCATGGAAGTTCCTTCTTCTCATACATGGGGTGTATCGCGAGTACCTGGGGGTGTATCGCGAGCTGGACACCGAGCGCGGCGGGTCGGGCGGAGCCGGCCGTCGTGCTCGGTGTCCGCGTGGATCGACTACTGGGCGCCGCCGAGGTCGTGGATGAGCTCCTTCTCGTCCTCGGCGGAGAGGGAGGTCTGGACGACCGTGCCGTGGAACGGCGCGAGCGCGGCGGCGAACTTGTCCTCGGTGATCTTCGTCGCGTATACGACGACGGCGGACTTGCCGGCGGAGACCGTGCTCTTCACCCGGTCGCGGAACTCCGCATCGATCCCGGTCTTGTCGAGGCCGGCGAACAGCGCGCCGAAGAGGCCGCCGAAGAGCAGTCCGGCGATCGGCACGAAGAACAGGAGGCCGATGAGCATGCCGAAGAGTGCACCGCCTGCGGCTCCGACACCGACGTTGCCGGCAGCGCCCGGATACTCGACCTTGGTCTTGCCCTTCTCGTCGACCTTCACGAGCGCGAGGCCCGCGAGCTCGACGACCAGGTCGTTCTGCAACGACAGGATCTCGTCGTAGGCGCCTTCCGCCTGGGGCTCGGAGTCGAAGGAGATGACGATCAGTTCGGCCATGGGTGAGTTCCCTTGTTCAGGGCTGAGTCGACCACCCTCAGCCGTTGACGACAGGAGGCCACTCCGCGGTGGCTCCCGCTCGAGGCCAGGCTAACCGTGCTGCACCCGCGAAACGCGGGCGTCATCGCGAATTCACCCGGGGGACCTTCGGCGATGACAGGGGATACGCAGGGAACTGATCACGCTCTGTAATGATTGCCCGCCGTCGTGGGAGGTCGGTCGAAAAATACTGGGCACACCGAAACGAAAGGTGTTCCCCGTGTCCGCTCCTGCTCCTCCTGTCGTATCCCCGTCCGCTCCGTCCGCCCGCCGCACGATCCTCGACATGCTCAGCCGGTGGATGTGCGAACAACCGCTGGCCGTCGCGGCCCGGCACGCAGGGCGGGAGCTGACATACGGAGAGCTCGATCAGCTGTCCGGCATGCTGGCGGCGGATCTCCGACGGAGAGGCGTCGGGAGAGGTGATCGGATCGGGATCTTCGTGGAGCGCGGATTCGAGATGGTGGTCGCCATCGTGGCCGCACTGCGGCTCGGGGCGGCGTACGTGCCCGTGGATCCGCGAATCGCCACCGAGGTCCATATGGCGCATGTGGTCGCCGTGACGGGCATGCGTGTCGTGCTCACCCAGGCGCGGTTCGCGGACCGCATGACGTCGGCGACGGGCATCCTGGTCGTGCCGATCGAGCGCGCCCGCACCGCGGACGCGGATGCCTCTTCGCAGGGGACCGTCGCGCCACGCGCCGGAGATGAATGCGTGATCATCTTCACGTCCGGAACGACGGGTACGCCCAACGGCGTGCGGGTGACCCACCGCAACCTCGAGAACTTCCTGTTCGGAGGGCCCGGAGCGCTCGGCATGAAGCCCGGGACCGTGGTCGCCCAGATCCTCAACATCGCTTTCGACATGGCGGTCTGGGAGATCCTCGGCGCGCTCACCCACGGTGCCACGCTGCACATCCGCGGACGGGACTTCGCCGAGGCTCTGCGTGCCGCAGACGTCGTGATCGCGACCCCGTCGATCCTCACCCCGCACGACCCGCGACGGCTGGGCCGGTTCACCGCTGTCGCCGTCGCGGGGGAACGGTGCCCTCGTGCCCTCGCCAACCGCTGGGCTGCCGTGACGGATTTCTACAACTCGTGCGGTCCTACCGAGATCACGATCGTGAACACGATGCATCTGTGCACCCCCGATGAGGCGGATCCGCCGATCGGGCGGCCGATCCCGGGAACGACCGCCTACATCCTGGATGAGGGTGGCGCTCCGGTCGCCGACGGCGAGGTCGGGGAGATGTGGGTCGGGGGAGCGGGGGTCACCGCCGGGTACCTGGGAAACCCGCGTCTGACCCGCGACCGTTACCGACTCGACCCGTTCTCCGACGACGGCAGTCTCATGTTCCGCACCCGCGACCTCGCCCGATGGAATGCGGACGGAGATCTCGAGCACCTCGGACGCACGGACGACCAGGTCAAGATCCGGGGCTTCAGAGTCGAACCCGACGCCGTGAGCGCACTGCTCGAGCGGGAGGACTCCGTGCAGCACGCGGCCGTCCTCCCCACCGACGACCGCACGGCGCTGGTCGCTTTCGTGACTCCGGAGGACGCCGACGTGGAGGCTGCGCTCGCCCATGTACGTGAAGCACTGCCGTACTACTGCGTGCCGGAGATCGTCCATCTCGTACCGGCTCTTCCGATGACGACGCGCGGCAAGGTCGACCAGACGGTGCTGAGGAGCCACGCATGGCGAGCAGCGTGACTCCCGGGACCCACGTGCGCCCCGCGGCGCTCACCGGGTGGCGGCTTCTTCTCACCCGTCCTGCTCTGATGCCCTACAACAGGCTGGTGGTGCTGGTTCTCGCGATCAACGCCGTCGTCGCCGGGATCATCGCCACGACCCTGGCCTCGATGCCGCCGGCCGACGTCGCCACCCTCCTCATCACCATGAGCGGCGTGAACCTCACAGCCGCAGTGTTGATCCGCCAGCAGTACGTGATCAACCTCCTGTTCCGGCTCGCGACGAGCGTGCCGAAATCGGCGCCGCTGGCGGTCCGTCGACGTCTCGCGAAGGTCTACCACTTCGGTGGGATCCACGTCGGAGCCGCGGTCGCGGCCGTGGGCTGGTTCCTGGGGGGAGCCGCCACCGTCGTCTTCAGTGATTCCTTCTCCGTGTTCTCGAAGGGCGTGGCCGTCGCCCTCGTCGCGTGCCTGGTCGGAATCCTCGTACCGGCGCTGCCTCCGATCCGCCAACGCCGCCATGACCTGTTCGAGATGACCCATCGCTTCGGAGGATGGTCCGCTCTCACCCTCTTCGCCGTACTCACCGTGGCGCTCGCCGCCGATGCCGCCGACTCCGCCGGCGCTGCGGGGATCGGACGAGTCCTCGCCGCGTCGCCGTCGTTCTGGCTGCTGCTGGTCATCGTGCTCAGCGTCGTCGCACCGTGGCTGCGGCTCAGGAAAGTGCCCGTCCGCATCGCGACGCCGTCGTCTCACGTCGCACTCGCGGACTTCGATCACGGCGTGCGTCCCTTCGCCGGTTCGTCCACCACCCTGGCGCGGCATCCGCTCGGCCAGTGGCACTCGTTCGCGAATGTCGTCACCCGCGACGAGACCGGCTTCCGGCTCACCATCTCGCGGGCGGGGGACTGGACCGGAAGACTCATCGACGACGCGCCCTCGCATGTGTGGACACGAGGGATTCCGACGGCGGGCGTGGGAAACGTGGACCAGCTCTTCGAGCGCGTCGTGTGGGTCGCGACCGGAAGCGGGATCGGCCCGTGCCTGCCGCACCTCTTCGCCGACACCACGCCCTCGAAGCTCGTGTGGGCGACCAGAGAACCGGAAGCCACCTACGGCGACGATCTCGTCGAGTCCATCCGTGCCTCGCACCCCGATGCCGTGATCTGGAACACCAGCGAACAGGGGCGCCCCGACCTCGTGGCACTGGCGCTCGAAGAGTTCACGTCGTTCGACGCCGAAGCGGTGATCTGCATCTCCAACCAATCGACCACCCGCCGGGTCGTCTCCGCGCTGGAAGCCCTCGGGGTCCCCGCGTACGGGGCGATCTGGGACTCCTGAAAGGGCTTACCGTGTCCACACTGCTCATCAGCTCCGAGGGGACCACCCTCACCGTCACCCTCGACCGCCCCGCTCAGCTCAACGCCATGGGCATCGACGAGCTCGATGCCATCCGGCATGTGTTCACACAGCTCGCCGAGACGGTGCCCGCGGATCGCCACCGCGCCGTGGTCGTGCGTTCGACCGGAACACGCGCGTTCGTGGCCGGGGCCGACATCGCCGAGATGGCGGCCGCATCGTCCGACTCCGGTGAGCGCATCAGCCGCGCCGGACAGGCGGCCATGGACAGCATCGCCGCCTGCCCCGTGCCGGTCATCGCCGCCGTCGACGGTCACGCGCTCGGAGGTGGGTGCGAACTCGCGGCCGCCTGCGACCTCGTGTACGCCACGGCGAACTCGCTCTTCGCGCTGCCCGAGGTCGGGTTGGGCCTGATCCCGTGCTTCGGCGGCACGTATCGTGTTGCCGCCCGGATCGGCGACGGCCGGGCGCGACGCATGGCCCTGACGGGCGAGCGGGTGACGGCCGCGACGGCGGAGGAGTGGGGTCTCATCGACGCCGTGCTTCCCGACGCCGATGGGCTCGCCGCCGCGGTGGACGGCCAGGCGCTCGCGTTCAGCCGTGCGTCGAGGAGTGCGCTCGCCGCCGTGAAGGCCGCTTTCGCGCTGCCCGCGCCGCTGCGTGCGGTGGCGGAGCGCACACTGTTCCGGGACGCTCTGGCACACGCGGATGGCCAGGAGGGCATGGCGGCGTTCCTGTCGAAGCGCGCCCCGTCGTTCCGCTGAGAGTGCAGGACTCTGTCGGCAACGACGACGTATCTTCGGAAGGTGCGCAGAACCGTGGAAGTGCAGTTGGCCGACCTCGCGAACGGCCGGGTGCTGGTCGTCGAGGACGATGAGGAGCTTCGCAGCATCCTCGTGGCCTATCTGCGTCGTGCCGGGTTCTCCGTCGAAGCGGTCGCCGACGGCTTCGCGGCGTTGGAAGCCGCGACGCTCAGTCCTCCGGATGTGGTGCTCCTCGACCGCATGATCCCCGGCGTCGACGGCGTGGAGATCTGCCGTCGTCTGCGCACCACGTCGAACGCTCCGATCCTCCTGCTCACGGCGATGGGGCAGCCGCATGAACGCATCGACGGCCTGGAAGCCGGCGCGGATGACTACGTCGTCAAGCCCGTCGCACCGCGCGAGATCGTGCTCCGCGTGATCCGGCTGTTGCAGCGGACCGCGCACCAGGGCGCCGGCGAGTCGCCGATCACCCTCGGACGGTTCCGTTTGACGCCGGCGATGCGGGTGATCCAGAGCGATGGCGTCGACCTGGAGCTGACCGTCCGGGAGTTCGAGCTGTTCGCTTTCCTCCTCCGCCACCCCGATCGGGTGCACTCGCGCGAGGAGATCGCCGGCGGAGCGTGGGGATGGGAGGCCGGAGACACCTCGGCTGTGGCCGTCAACATCCGTCGCCTCCGCCTGAAGGTCGAGCCCGATGCCTCCCGGCCGGTCGTCATCCGCTCGGTGTGGGGGCACGGCTATCTGCTCGACAGCGAAGGGACGAGATGAACGCGATGCTCCTCGAAACGCTCGGAGTCGTCGTGGCGGCGGTGATCCTGACCGGAGTCTTCGGGGCGGTCGCGCTTCGGCTGACCCGCAGGTACTCGATGCGCTGTCAGATGATGATCGTCGTGATGACGGTGGTCGTGGGGATGTCGGCATCCTTCGCCTTCGCGGCCTCTCGGATGCAGATCGAGGAGGACGATCTGCCGCTCATCCTCGGAGCGACGATCCTCGCCGGCTCGGGCACGATGCTGCTGGCGTGGCGCCTGGGCAACCGGCTGGTCGAGGAGAGCAGACGGATAAGCCTGCACACCCGGCAACTGGCATCGGGTCGTCCCCTCGACGACCACACGGTGGTGTCGAACTGGGAGTATCGGCAGATCGATCGAGAGCTCCACAACGCTGCGCGCGCGCTCCACGAGGCACGGGAGACGAATCTCCGGCAGGAGGAGGCGAGACGGCACCTCATCACCGGGATCTCCCATGATCTGAGGACACCGTTGGCCGCCATCGACGCGATCATCCGCGCTCACGAGGATGGGATCATCGAGGACCGTGTCGAGTTCACGACGAGGCTTCGCGCGCAGAGCAGTCGTCTCGGGGCGCTGGTCGAGGACTTCTTCGCGTTCTCGCTCATCGAGATCGATCGGGTGCCGCTGAGCCCGGAGCACCTCGATGTCGCCGATCTGGTCGGCGATGCCGTGGGAACAGCCCGTAATCTCGGCGCGACGGTGCACCTGGAAGTCGACGAGTCAGGCGACGTCACGGCCTTCGCCGATCCTCTCAGCATCGAGCGCATCTTGATGAACCTGCTCGCCAATGCGGTGCAGCACACCCCTGAGGGGACCGCGGCGACGGTCTTCCTGGAGGCCGATGCCGACGCGGTCAGGATCAGCGTGGAGGACCACGGCTCCGGCATGACCCCTGAGGCTCTCGAGCAGGCGTTCGATGCCGGATGGCGTGGCGACCTCGCCCGCACCCGGAGCATGGCCCCCTTGGCGACGAGCGGAGCCGGGCTGGGGCTGGCGATCGCGCGCGGACTCGCGGTGGCGAACGGCGGAACGCTGGAAGGTCGTTCGCAGAGTGGGGCCGGCTGCCGGTTCACCCTCACGCTGCCGCAGCGAAACCGTCCACATGGATGATCCGCCTCCGTCGGGTCGGTCGTCGTACGCGCAGGTCGTGACTCCTCACTCCTTGCGCTGCGGTGCCGGTGTCTCGGTCTTCACCTGCGGACGGGCGGGCGCGGAGGCGAGCACCGTCGAGGGGCCGCTCAGCGCCCGCAGCGCGTACAGGATCGTCGCGAGATCGACGAGCTCCTGGACGAGTGCTCCGACCACCGCGGGGATGAGGCCGGTCATCGCGACGATCATGAGCCCGACGCTCAAGCCGATCCCGATCCAGATCGCGGTCAGGGCGACCCGCAGAGTGTGGCGACCGATCGACACCGCATCGACGAGCTTCGCCAGCGAGTCGACGAGGATCACGACATCAGCGGCATCGCCGGCAGCGGTCGCTCCCTTCGCGCCCATGGCGACGCCGATATCGGCGGCGGCGAGCACAGGGGCGTCGTTCACGCCGTCGCCGACCATCATGATCGGCCGCGGTTGGAGTTCGCCGGCGAGAGCGACCTTCTCGGGCGGAAGCAGCTCGGCGTGGATCTCCGAGATGCCCACCTGATGAGCCACTGATTCCGCCGTCGGCCCGACGTCGCCCGTGAGCATGACCACGCGATCCACCTCGTGCGTCCGCAACCACGAGACGACGGCCGCTGCTTCGGGCCTCGGGTGGTCGGCGAGTACGAGCACCCCGGCGAAACGGCCGTCGACGGCCACGTAGGCTGCGGCCTGACTCAGCTCCAGCGTCGCCCGCACGGTGTCGGGCGCGAGAGCGGCCACGTAGGCGGGCTTGCCGACGACGACAGCTCGACCATCGATCTCGGCGACGACACCGTTCGTGGCCTCCTCCCTGGCCTCTGTCGCGACACGCAGCGCGAGTCCGCGCGCGTCTGCGGCGCGACGGATGCCCTCGGCGAGCACGTGCGTAGAGTACTGTTCCGCCGAGGCGGCGAGTTGCAGGACCTCGTCCGCGCCGAAGCCGTTCGCTGGCCGGACATCGACGAGTTCCGGGCGGCCCTGCGTGAGCGTTCCCGTCTTGTCGAAGGCCGCCGATCGCACGCGCGCGATCTGTTCGATGACGGCGCCGCCCTTCATGATCACGCCTGACTTCGCCGCGCGTGAGAGGCCTCCCAGGAACGCGACCGGCGCGGCGATCAGGAGAGGACAGGGCGTCGCGAGCACGAGGACCTCGGCGAAGCGCGTCGCGTCGCCCGAGATGGCCCAGGCTGTGCCGGCCAGGACGAGCGACACCGCGGTGAAGGGGATCGCGAAGCGGTCGGCGAGCCGCACCACCGGCGCGTGGGAGTCCTCCGCGGCGTGCACGAGTGCGACGATCTGCTGGTACTGGCTGTCTGCGCTCGAGCGAACGGCCTGGATCCGCACAGCGCGACTGCCGTTGATCGCTCCGGAGAGCACCTCCCCTCCGGACTCGCGGGCCACGGGCATGCTCTCGCCGGTCAGCGACGACTCATCGAAGGTTCCGGTCTCGGTGAGCAGCACACCGTCGACGGGCACCACCTCCGACGGGCGCACGAGGAGCACATCGCCGATCGCGACCTCGTCGACGGGGAGATCCCTCACCTCGTCCGAATCCGCGGCCTGTGCGTGCACGAGCACGTGGGCGATGCGCGGAGAACGATCCAGCAACGCGGACAGGTCGCGCTTCGCGCGACGGCCGGCGAAGTCCTCGAGCGCCTCTCCGCCCGACAGCATGAGCACGATGATGAGGGATGCGATGTACTCGCCGACGGCGAGCGTCGCCACCATCGCGACCACCGCGAGGATGTCGAGACCCACGTGGCCGCGAAGCACATCCCGCACCATGCCGACGAGGGTCCAGACGACGAACGCGGCCACGTAACCGGTGGCGATCCACCGCCCGATGACGGCCGCGTCGACCGCGTGCAGGATGAGCACGCCGACGAACACGAGGACGGTGGTCGTGATCGCCGGATAGCGCCACAGCAAGCGGAGAAACCTCATGCTCCAGCTTCCCGCGAATCGGTGCGCAGTGCCACCGACGGGCGGCGGGTTCGGGTTGATCCCATGAAATCCCTGTGAGTGGACTGTGGCGAGGTCATTCTTAGAACCGTCTCAGAGCCCGGTCTCCAGGATGACCCCATGACCACTCTCACGAACAGACCCCGAGGTGCCCTCTCCCCGGTGATCGGAGAGCACCATGGCTCGGCCCACCGCCGCGCTCAGGCATGGCGGGCGGGAGCGATCATCGTCATCTGGGCGACGAGTCTTCTCGTCGTCGCGCTCTGGGTGGCCGGGGGAGGGATCGGTGCCGTCCTCGGAGCCGGCGGGGAGACCGTCACCACGCTGGGACGACTGACGGGTCTCGTCGCCGCCAACCTCCTGCTCTACCAGGTGCTCCTCATGGCGCGGGTTCCACTCTTCGAGCGCGGATTCGGCCGTGACGGCATCACCCGTATGCATCGCTTCGTCGGGTTCTGGTCGTTCTGGCTGATGGGCGCGCATATCGTTCTGCTCGTGCTGGGCTACGCGATCACCGCCGGCATCAACCCCTTCGTGCAACTGTGGGGATTCGTCTGGGACTACCCGGGCATGCTCCTCGCCACCGCGGGGACCCTGCTGATCCTGCTCGTGGTGGTCACCTCGATCCGACGCGCGCGCCGGCGCCTGCGCTACGAGTCCTGGCATCTCCTGCATCTCTACGCGTACCTCGGCGTGGGCCTGGCCCTCCCGCACCAGCTGTGGACGGGCGCGGACTTCCTCTCGTCGCCGCTCGCGACCGCGTACTGGTGGACGATCTGGGCGCTCGCGGCGGCGTCGATCCTCGTGTTCCGATTCGGTATGCCCGTGCTGCGCTCCTCGCGGCGTGCCGTGCGCGTGGCGAGCGTCGAACCCGACGGTGCGCGGGGAGTGACCATCCGCGTCGTCGGGCGTGATCTCTCGACCCTGGGTGCCCGTGCCGGACAGTTCTTCGTATGGCGCTTTCTCGACGGGCCGGGGTGGACGCGTGGTCACCCGTTCTCGCTCTCCGCTGCGCCAGGGAGCGAGCTCACGCTGACGGCCCGAGTGGTGGGGGACGGTACGCGCCGTCTGGCATCGCTCACACCGGGCACGCGCGTCATCGTCGAAGGACCGTACGGGGAGATGACGGGGGAGCGTCGTACCGGGACGAAGCTGCTCATGATCGGTGCAGGTGCCGGGGTGGCCCCTCTTCTCTCCCTGTTGGAAGCCGAGGATTACGCGCCGGGGGAGGCGACCCTCCTCACTCGTGACTCCGTCGCCGAAGATGCACTCCGGCAGGACGCGATCGCCGACCTCGTCTCGCGTCGAGGAGTGCGGTACCTGCCCTTCATCGGTCCCCGGTCTTCCGGCCCGTCGAGCTGGATCGCGGCCAGCCACAGTGCTTGGAACGGTCCCGACCTGCTCCGCCACCTCGTTTCCGACCCCGAGGCCTACGACGTCTTCGTCTGCGGAACCGAGACCTGGATGAAAGGGCTCACGCGCGACCTCGAGAGCGCCGGGTTCCCTCCGCACCGCATCCACTCCGAATCGTTCACCGTCTGACCAGGGAGGTCGCCATGAAGAAGATCCTGTATGCCGTGCTCGCGACGATTAGCGGGCTCGTGCTGCTGTTCAGCTATCGCACGTCGCTCGATGCGGTCATGCCGCACGACGCGACTCCTCCGACCACAGGCGCCGTCGGCAGCTCCGGGACGTCGAACTCCGGAGCGTCGGACTCCGGAGCGTCGGCGGGTACCGGTCTCGCCGACGGGACCTACACCGGCGCGTCGTCGCAGACCCGGTACGGACCGGTGCAAGTCAGGATCACGGTTTCCGGCGGACAGATCAGCGACGCGCAGGCCATCGATTATCCCGACGGCAACGGCCGTGACCGTCAGATCAACGGCACCGCGATTCCTCGGCTGGTTTCGGAGACTCTGCAGTCGCAGAGCGCGCAGATCCAGATGGTGTCGGGAGCCACGTATACCAGCGACGGCTACCTCTCGTCGCTGCAGAGCGCGATCGATCAGGCGCACAGCTGATGCGTGGCGCACCGGAGAGCACGCGGGTCTGGGTCGAGAAGATCATGGGCATCCCGATGAGCATCCACCTGATCTCCGCGGGAGATCAGGATGCTGTGGCGACCGAGGGGGCGATCAGAGCGTGCTTCGATGAGCTGCACGACGTGGACGGCATCTTCTCGACCTATCGACCGGACTCCGACATCAACCGCATCCGCCGAGGAGAGCTGTCTCTGGCTGACGCCGACCCGCGGGTGGCGTTCGCGTCTGCTGCGTGCGAACGCGCAGCGCACGCGACCGGTGGGCTGTTCTCTGGGTATCGGGAAGGGTGGTTCGATCCCACCGGCTGGGTCAAGGGGTGGGCGGTCGAGGAGGCGAGCCGTCGCCACCTCGCACCGCTGCTGACCTCGGCGGTCGCGGTCGGGATCAACGCGGGCGGAGACCTGCAGCTGTTCACGGCGGACGGATCGGATCGGCGGTGGCACGTGGGGATCGCTGATCCACACGACTGCGGCCGGGTGCTCGCCACGCTCGATATCGCCAACGGTGCTGTCGCCACATCGGGCACTGCCGAGCGCGGCCACCACATCCTCGATCCGCGAACGGGCGCGCCGGCGACCGCCGTGGCGTCCGCGACCGTCGTCTCTGACGGCCTCGCGCAGGCGGACGTCTGGGCGACCGCAGCCGTCGTGGCAGGAGCTCTTGATCGCTCCTGGATCGAGGCTTCCGCCTCGCGCACCGGCATCGTGGTGGACCACGAGGGGGTTGTCACGCGCTGGCTCGGTTCGACGATGATCGACGTGTGCGCGGTCAGCGGGACGCGGGAAGTGTGAGGAGGAAGGTCGTGCCGCGAGCGGTCGAACTCTCGACCTCGATGGAACCGCCGGCCCGGCGCGCGACATCGCGCACGAGCGAGAGTCCGAGGCCGAAGCCGCGCAGGCGCCCGCTCTCGGGCGGGCGGGCGAAGCGCTCGAAGATCTGATCCGACGGGATCCCGGCGATACCCGGTCCCTCATCGGTCACACGAACGGTGACGTCACGCGCGTCCGTGCCGATGCGGATGGTGACAGCGCCGCCGGCAGGAGAGTGCTGTACCGCGTTGTCGAGCAGAGCGACGAGGACGCGGACCAGTGTCACCGTGGGGATCCGGGCTACGGCCCCGTCGTCGACGACGGTCACCGTGAGAGCCACCTCGTGCTCGTCCGCGATCGTCGAGATCGCGGCGACCGCCGTGGACGCTGCACTCGCCACTTCGGCCTCTCCGTCGTCATGGGACGCCCCCTCGGCCGCTATCAACAGGTCGTTCAGCACATCTCCCATGGAGTCTGCATCTCGACGGAGCTCGACCAGGCCGGGGCCGATGTCCTCACCCCGGTCGAGGCGTCGCTGAAGCACTTGGATGCGACTCGTCACCGTCGTCAGGGGCGTGCGCAGCTCATGGCTGGCATCGGCCACGAAGTTGCGCTGTCGGCGCAGTGCCTCACCCAGCGGGCGAACCGACCGTCGGGCGGCGACGGCGGCCACGATCCCCAGCAGCACGACGCCGATGACGCCCAACACGATCACCACGGGCACGACCACGTCGATGTCGACGATGAAGTCGTCGCGTGCACCGACGGGGCCGCCGAACCATCCACCGCCGTGTCCCTCCCCTTCCCGGCGGGAGGTGGAGAGGATCACGGTGATCAGGATCCCGATGCCCATCGCAACGATCACACCCGACGCGACGCCCACCCACAGCCCGATCGACAATGCCGCTCGGCGCACCCGCGCCGCGTCGTCGCTCATGAGGGCGCCCCCGCCCGGTACCCCCGTGCGCGCACGGTCTCGATCATCTCTGCGCTCGTCTTGCGTCGCACATAGTGCACATAGGTGTCGACAGAACTCGTCGTGTCCCCCTCGTGGAACACCGCGTGCAGGATCTCCTCCCGGGTGAACACATGCTCAGGGCTGGCCGTGAGCAGCTCCAGCAGGGCGCTCTCGGTCGCCGTCAATGCCACGCGATACCCCGTCGGGTCGTAGACCGCCTGGGCATCAGGGGCGAAGACCCACTCGCCCAGAGGCCTGCGCGCGCCCTGCGCGCGGAACGCTCTCCGCAGCGCGCGAAGGCGCGCCAGCAGTTCGTCGTAGTCGAACGGCTTCACCAGGTAGTCGTTCGCTCCGCCGTCGAGACCTGTCACGCGATCATCAACGGTACCGAGGGCCGTCAGCATCAGGACGGGCGTCGTGATGTGTGCTGTGCGCACCGCATGCACGAAGGCCACGCCGTCCATGCCCGGGAGCCTCCGGTCGACCACCATCGCGTCGTAACGCCGACTCAGTGCGAGTCGCAGGGCGCTCTCGCCGTCCGGAGCATGATCCACGTCGTACACGTCGCCCAGCACCTCCACCGTCAAGGCGGCGATCTCCGCGTCGTCCTCCACATAGAGGAGCTTTCCGCGCGGCGCATCGGTCTGGTTCATGGCGGCCGTCCTCGGGGAGTCGTCCGTGATCTTGGTGATCAGAGTACGCCCGCACCGGCGTCGTGAGACTCACGACGCCCCCGTGCATTGCTGCGCGCCAGGATGATCCCGCCGAGGAGGGCGGCGACGAACGATCCGACCAGTACCCCGATCTTCACGTGTTCGTCCGCAACCGAGCTCGATCCGTAGGCGAGTTCGCCCACCAGGAGGGACACCGTGAACCCGATGCCGGCGAGGAACGCCATTCCGGTCAGGTCTGGCCAGCGCAGCGACTCGTCCAGGCGCAGCGCAGGGAAGCGACTCAGCAGGAAGGTCGTGGCGAGGATGCCGATCGGCTTCCCGATCACCAGGCCGACGACGATTCCGATGGTGATCGGGTCGGTGAACGCCGACGTGAGGCCTGCCCACCCGCCGACGGTGACCCCCGCGGCGAAGAAGGCGAAGACCGGGACCGCGAACAGCGTGGCCACGATGCTCCAACGGTCGGCGAAGTGTGCGGCCATGCCGTCGTAGACCGGTCGGCCGGCATCGTCCGTGCCGACCCGCACGCGGGCGCGCTCCGTCGCCGTGACGGGCACGACGAAGCCGAGAAGAACGCCGGCGACGGTCGCGTGCACACCGGATGCGTGGATGCACACCCAGACGGCGATGGCGAGGGGGAGCAGGATCCACCACGCCCGCACCCCCTTCGCCACCAGGGCGGCGAATCCCGCCAGCGGCAGCAGCGCCAGGATCAGCCACGGAAAGCTGATGGTGTCGGTGTAGAACGTCGCGATGATGGTGATCGCGATGAGGTCGTCGATGATCGCCAGCGTGAGCAGGAACACCCGAAGGGCGGGAGGCAGGAACTTGCCGACCACGGCGATCACGGCCACGGCGAACGCGATGTCCGTGGCCGTGGGGATCGCCCAGCCGCGCAGGGCATCCGAACCGCCGGCGGCGTTGATCACGACGAAGATGAGAGCGGGAACCACCACGCCGCCGATCGCGGCCGCGATCGGCAGGGCGGCTCGACGTGGATCGCGCAGGCGTCCGGCGACGAACTCCTCCTTCAGCTCGAGACCGACGACGAAGAAGAAGATCGCCAGCAGGCCGTCGGACGCCCAGGCGCCGACGCTGAGTTCGAGATGCAGTTCCGGGATGCCGAACGTGAAGTCGCGCACGGACTCGTACCAGGGGGCGGCGGGACTGTTGGCGAGGACGAGCGCGGCGAACGTCGCCGCGAGCAGGAGCGACCCGCCGAGGACGTCGCTGCGGGCGTTGGAGCGGATGCCGTTCCACAGCGCATGCGGGGCGAGGGAGAAACGGGCAGGGGAAGAATTCGGGGACACGGAAAATACCTCACGCGAGAGAAGGGGGGAATGGCGCAGAAGACCAGCGCCCCGTTCGAGGCGTGGTCTAGTTCCGTGGCGGCGGGCAGCCGGCGATCTCGCCGTGCGAGAGGGTGCCCCAGACACTGGTCCACCCGTTCGTGCCCGGGTGCAGGATGACCCGCATCCATTCCCTCATCGGGGTCGCCGAACGGAGACGGTGCGGGGCACGCGTCGAACCGGCGATCGAGAGGAGGGGCACGTATCGAGCCTATCGTCGTCCCGCTGGGACACCGCCTACCGCGATCGAATTTCGCTAACTAGGCTAGCGATCATGGAAAGATACGTGCGCTGGCGTTGGCTCGGGCTCGTCTTCATCAGCATCGCGGTCTCGCTGATCATCGTCGATTCGACGATCGTCAACGTGGCGATCCCCGCGATCGTGGAGGACCTCGGCATCACCTCGACCGAGGTCCAGTGGGTGCAGGAGTCGTACACGCTCGTCTTCGCGTCGCTGCTGCTCGTCTTCGGCAGCCTCGCCGACCGTTTCGGTCGACGCCGGGTGATGATCATCGGCGTCGTCGTCTTCGGAGCCTCGTCGGTGTTCGCCGCGCTGTCGCCGGACGGCGGCATGCTCATCCTGGCCCGACTGGCGCAGGGCGTCGGCGGTGCGATGATCCTCCCCACCACCCTCTCGATCATCAACGCGACCTTCCGAGGCAGGGAGCGCGGAATCGCGTTCGCCGTATGGGGTTCCACGATCGGCGGCATGGCGGCCGTCGGTCCGCTCCTCGGCGGGTGGCTCACGACCGCCTACTCGTGGCGCTGGGCTTTCGGCATCAACATCCCCCTCGGCGTCATCATCGTGATCGGCGTGCTCCTGACCGTCGCGGAATCGCGCAGCGACCGCGTCTCCCGCGTCGACATCATCGGAGCATTGCTGTCGATAGCGGCGATGGGAAGCCTCGTGTTCGGCCTGATCGAGGGACGGACCTACGGCTGGTGGCTCGTCGACACGCGGCCGCAGATCGGTGACTGGGCCTGGCCGTGGGAGCTGTCGCCGATCCCGCTGTTCTTCGCCGTCGCCGTCCTCGCCGTCATCGCGTTCATCCTGTGGGGACGGCACCGCGAACGGGTGGGGAAGTCGACGCTGCTGGCGCTGCGGCTGTTCTCGATCTCCTCGTTCCGCAACGGGAACATCGCCGCAGCGGTGGTGTCGTTGGGGGAGTTCGGCATCATCCTCGCGCTTCCGCTCTGGCTGCAGTTCGTGCTCGGTTTCGAAGCCGTGCAGACAGGGCTGCTCCTGCTCGCGCTGGCGGGCGGATCGTTCCTCGCCAGCGGTGTCGCCGGCGCCTCGAGCGGAAAGGTCGCCCCGGTCTGGGTGGTGCGTGCCGGCCTCATCGCCGAGATCATCGGTGTCGCGGGAGTCGGCTTCGTCATCGGCCCTGACGCGTCCTGGGGACCGCTCATCCCGTTCCTCTTCGTCTACGGACTCGGTGTCGGCCTCGCCACGGCGCAGCTGACCGGGGTCGTGCTCGCCGAGGTGCCGGTCGCGGACAGCGGGGCGGCCTCGGGCACGCAGTCCACGTCTCGGCAGATCGGCGCCGCCCTCGGCGTCGCTGTTCTTGGCACTGTTCTCTTCACCAGCACCGCCGGGATCCTCGCGTCTTCGCTCGACGAGCGCGGTGTCCCCGCCGCCCAGCGCGACCAGATCGTGTCGGCCGTGGTCGACAGCGCAGGGGCGGCGATCAGCGGGCTGGAATCGAATGCCGCGACCGCTGATGTGGCCGATGATGCCAAGGCCGCCTTCTCCGAAGGGACCCGCTACGCCGCCTGGACAGCGGCAGGGTTCCTCGCCCTCGGCCTGCTCGCCACCGTGTCCCTCGGATCGACCACGGTGCGCACCCGACCGGAGGACGAGGACGGGCGGACGGAGGAAGAAGGCCGCCAGCAAGACGGCGAAAGAGCAATCTGACGGAGGGCGTCGCCACTCCCGCCCTACTGTCGCGAAGCAGGATCTCCGGTCCGCCGGTCGAAGCGCCCCGCGTAGTCGTCGTCGGTGATGTGCTCTTTCCACTCCGTGGTCTCCGCAGGGTCGTCCGCGTTCTCGAGCATGGCGATGTGCTCCATGAAAGAGTCTCCCGCAGCGGCGTGCCAGTGATCCTGTCTAGGCGGCGTGTACAGCGTCTCTCCGGGATGCACGTCGATGATCTGCCCGTCGCGCGTCCCGAAGCGGGCGACGCCCTGGGTGACACGAAGATACTGACCTCGGGCGTGCGAGTGCCACGCGGAGCGCGCCCCGGGTGCGAACTTGACGATGGCCACGGTCATCCGTTGGTCCCCATCGTGCGGTGCGGCGATTCGGTCCACCCAGACGTCTCCCACGAACTGGTCTGCAGTGTTCTTGGCGGTCGGTGTGGTCGGTTCGAGGTTCACAGTGGCGTTCCCATCGCAGTGAAGGAGAAAGGGCTGTCTCTTATACACATCTGACGCTGCCGACGAATAGAGAGGTGT